>CAVSPA010000006.1:0-502527 GCA_963729715.1 uncultured delta proteobacterium | reverse complement strand
ACAGGTTGCAACACTATTACCAGTATCAGGTGATATTGAAGCCCTCCCCTATGGACATCCAGAGTCTTTACCTCGACTCACTGAAGAATTTCGGCATAGACCCCCTCGATCACGACATCAGGTTTGTTGAAGACGAATGGGAATTGCCCAGCTCGGCGCCTGGGGACTGTATGGGAAGTCTGGCTAGACGGTATGGAGATAACGCAGTTGACCTACTTCCAGCAGTGCGGAGGCATCGACCTCAATCCCATATGCGGCGAACTGACTTACGGCATCGAGCGCATTGCCATGTATATACAGGAGATAGACAATGTATACGACCTTAAGTGGAATGACCGGGTACACATATGGCGACGTACACCATAAAGGCGAGGTGGAATGGTCATTCTATAATTTCGAATATGCAGATGTCGGGATGCTGAGGAAATTTTTCGATATGTGCGAGGCTGAATCGATCAGGATGTCTGAAAAAGAGTTGATCCTTCCCACTTACGATTACTGCCTCAAGTGCTCCACATTTCAACCTGCTGAACGCACGTGGCGCCATAAGTGTGGCGGAACGTACGAGCTACATAGGCAGGGTGAGAAATCTGGCCAGGATAAGCGCCGAAGGTTATCTCAAGCAAAGAGAAAAGATGGGGTTTCCCCTCCTAAAGAGAAGTAAAGAAAATAGCAACGGGTAAATAAAATATCAATACTTGACTTTCTGAATGCTTTTGCATTTTTGATGGTCATATTTAGAATCTGAAATTGGAGATGATGAATGGGCAAGGAACTTCTACTTGAGATAGGAACAGAGGAAATACCCGCGGCCTTTCTGCCGAAAGCTATTAGAGATATGGAAGAAATTATACGGAGGGAACTCTCCAGCAAGCGCATCCAGCACGATGAAATCAAGGCAATGGCAACGCCCCGGAGGCTTTGTCTTTTTGTTATAAACGAGCAGGCAGGCAGGAAGATCAGATTATTGAAAAAATGGTTCCGCCAAGAGAGTCGCTTTTGATGAGCATGGAATTGAAGAAAGGCAGCCACGGGCTTTGCAACAGGTCAGGGAATAGACATTTCGGAACTCGATGTAGTTGCGACCGAGAAGGGCGAGTATATCTGTGCGCGAAAGAAGATTACCGGTGAAGATACGATGGCACTGTTACCGGAGATCATGACAAAATTCATAATATCCATCCCCTTCAGAAAATCCATGCGCTGGTCTGACCTGCAAATTCGCTTCGTAAGGCCGATTCATTGGATACTGGCCATATACGGCGGTGAAACGATACCGTTTGTGATCGGAAATATAGAGAGCGGAGATAGAAGTTACGGCCATCGCTTCATGAGCACGAAATCATTTAAGGTAAAAAAAATAAAAGAATATGTGACAAATTGCAAGAATCACTTTGTCATTGTTGATCCTGAAGAACGGAAGAGTATTATACTTGTGGAAGCTGAAAAAGCCGCGGACACTGTAGGCGGCAAGATCTTTTACACGGAAGATCTTCTTGAAACAGTTACCTATCTTGTTGAATATCCGACTGCCGTCTGCGGAAGCTTTGATAAGGACTATCTGAAGCTGCCCAAAGAGGTTCTTACGACTTCCATGATTTCACATCAAAAATATTTTCCTGTAGTCGATGATGAAAGAAAATTGCTGCCATATTTTATAACTATAAATAACACTTCTGCCCGAGATCCACAGGTCGTGGCGAGAGGTAATGAAAAAGTAATTCGGGCAAGGTTGGCAGATGCAAAATTCTTCTTCGAAGAAGATCGAAAAACCTCCCTCGATCAGCACTTTGAGAAGTTAAGGCAGGTTGTATTTCACACGCAGCTGGGAACTTCATACGAAAAGGTCATGCACATGAGAGAGCTTGCCCTGTATATAACAGGGCAGATCGATCCTTCCCTTAAAGATACAGTTGATCGAACTGCCATCCTCGCCAAGGCCGATCTGGAAACGCAGATGGTCTGCGAGTTCACCGAACTTCAGGGCATCATGGGAAGGGAATATGCATTGATAGCCGGTGAAAATCCTGTCGTCGCAAAAGCGATCTATGAACACTACCTCCCCATAGCCGCAGGAGGCGACCTCCCGGAAACGCATGAAGGCGCCATAGTCAGTATCGCGGACAAGCTCGACACTATCGTCGGATTCTTCGGTGTTAATCTGATCCCCACAGGCACGGCGGACCCGTATGCGTTACGGCGGCAGGCGATCGGGATCATCAACATAATCATAAACAAGCGCTATCCCCTGAATCTGAAAATCATGATCGAAAAGAGCATCACGATCATAGGTGGTAAGCTCAAGAGAGCTCCCGACGAGATAACGGCCAATGTGCTTGAGTTCTTCAAGGGCAGATTTGAAAATCTGCTCACCTCTCAGGGACATCCCTATGATGTAGTTGACGCCGTACTTGAAACGGGCGCCGCGGATATTATCCGGTCATTTGAGAAAATCAAGGCAATGGAAACTTTCAAGTCCCACGCGGATTTCGAGCCGCTCGCGATCGCTTTTAAACGTGTAGGCAATATCATTAAAGACTTTAAGAATGGCTCAGTTGATCCCTCAAAATTCGAATCTGAAGAAGAAAGAACTCTGTGCGCCGCTTTCTTACGTACAAAGGAGAAAGCTATTAAGCATATCGAGAGGGATGACTATCTATCCGCCCTGATCGAACTGGCCACTTTGAGAAAACCTGTCGATGATTTTTTTAATAATGTCCTCGTTATGGCGAAAGACGATGCAGTGCGGTTCAACCGTCTTTCCCTTCTCAAAGAGATCTCAGGAGTATTCCATATGATCGCCGACTTTTCGAAAATTGTCACAGGATCCTGATTATCTTTGCTGATTAGTCCATGTGTTTCTATTTCCTTTGTGATATTTGTCACTTTCATCCATGTTCTAAGGCAATCCTCAAGAAATAAGTTTATATTGAATTTTTTTTTATTCTGATTTAATATGCGGAGGAAATTGATTCCTTTAAAGAATATATAAATATAGCGTAATGATTAATATATGGCAATGAAAACGGACGTTCTGCAAGCAGAAAAGAAAATGATGGACGGCAATCTGACGTTTAATCAGCAGGCCGATCTCGAGGAGCAACTGCGCCTCCGTAAGGCATTGCAGGATATCACAAACCGCATTCACTCTGCACACAACACAAGGCAAATCCTCGTCGACCTGAAGGACGGCATTCTAAACCTCTTCGATGCCCATTCAATCACCATCTACATGGTGGACAAACTGAAGAATGAAATATATTCCATGTTTCTCGTAGGCTCTCAGCTTAAAGAAATCAGGGTGCCGGTCAATAACAAAAGCATCGCCGGTTATGTGGCAAACACGGGTAAGCCGATTAACATAGCCGACGTCTATGATATTGAGGAGCTCAAGAACATTGATAAAGACCTGGCCTTTGATTATAGGTGGGATAAAAAATCAGGCTTTAGAACCAAGCAGGTTCTGGCAGCCCCTATCTTTTATGAAAAGACTCTCAAGGGTGTTGTCCAGATATTGAACAGAAAAAATGAGGGTAAATTTACCGAAGATGAACAGGGGTTCTTGCTGGAGATTGCCGATGTTTTGGGAATCGCCATCAACAATCAGGAGATATACGGAAGAAGGAGGAAGACAAGATTCGATTACCTCGTCACCCGCGGATTTCTCAAGGAATACGAACTGGACAGCGCCTGGGATAGAGCGAGGGAAGAAAAGGAATCGATGGAAACCTTCCTGATGAGTAAGTATAAGATCTCGAGGAGTGATATCGCCAGATCTTATGAAGAATACTTCCACTGCAAGGTCATTTCGTTCAACGAGAAATTCCCCATCCCGGGAGACTTGTTGAAGAATTTGAAGAGAGAATTTCTCCGCCGTGAGATGTGGGTTCCACTGCAAAGAGTGGATGGAAGCATCCATGTCATCATGGATGACCCATACAATATCCTCAAGCGCGATACGATCGAAAGCATCCTAAAAACGAAGGCAGTCAAATATGATGTCGCGCTCCCGGACGACATCATTAAGTACATCAATCTGTTCTACTCAACGAATGAAGACGACCAGTCGATATCTGACATTCTCGGAAAGCTCGTTTCCGACGACGAAGCTGAAGATGATGAAGGCGAAGTCATTACAGAATCTGACAGCGTCATCATGCAAATCGTGAACAAGATTATCAACGACGCATATGCAAGGCGCTCATCCGACATTCACGTCGAACCGAATGTTGCGAAGAAAAATGTGGAAATCCGTTACAGGGTTGACGGGGAATGTATGCTCTATCAGACCCTTCCTTACAACTACCGCGCCGCTATCGTTTCGAGAATAAAGATCATGTCCAATCTCGACATAACGGTTAAGAGACTCCCGCAGGACGGCAAGATAAAGTTCAGGCGCGCGGGCGGCGAAGAAATCGAGCTCCGCGTGGCTACACTTCCTACCCAGGGCGGCGTGGAGGACGTGGTCATGCGAATACTCGCCAAGGGTACGACCATGCCGCTCGAAGAAATGGGGTTATTGGACAGAAACTACAAAGGGCTCATCAGCATCAGCGAAAAACCGTACGGCCTGATCCTGTGCGTTGGCCCCACTGGTTCCGGAAAAACCACCACCCTGCATGCGGCGTTGCACCATATAAATACACCGGACAAGAAGATCTGGACGGCAGAAGATCCCGTCGAAATTACCCAGTACGGGCTGCGTCAGGTTCAGGTGCACCCCAAGATCGGATTGGATTTTGCCGCCGTTACGCGCGCCTTCCTTCGCGCTGATCCGGATGTTATCATGGTCGGCGAAATGAGAGATTTTGAAACGGCGAGAACCGGCATCGAAGCATCACTGACAGGGCACTTGGTCTTCAGCACCCTGCACACGAACAGCGCCCCTGAGACGGTAGTCAGGCTTCTCGATATGGGGATAGACCCCCTGAACTTTGCGGACTCCCTCCTGGGAATCCTTGCACAGCGTCTGGTGAGAACCCTCTGCACAGTCTGCAAAGAGGCATATAATCCATCAATCGATGAATATAACGAACTGGTGGAAGGTTACGGTCATGATCTTTTTGAGAAACTGAACCTGCCCTACTCAGATGACCTGATCCTCTATCGCCCAAAGGGTTGTGAGGCTTGCGTCAAGACCGGGTACAAGGGAAGAATGGGTATCCATGAACTCCTCATTAATACGGATACGATCAAGAGATTGATTCAGAAACATGCATCTGTCGAGGAGATTCGTGACGCGGCAATCGCGGAAGGGATGACCACCCTGCTCCAAGATGGACTGCAGAAAGCCCTCCGGGGCGTGACGGACGCAAAGCAGGTTCGCAGAGTCTGTATTAAATAATAAGAAGATAATCGAAAAATTTGCACAGGTGACTGATCTCTTATAAGAGTTTGTCCTTCCAGGAACTGAGCTTCTGCAGGGCCTCAAGGGGGGTCATATTCGGGATATCCAGCGACTTCAGCTCATTTGCAATTATTTCCTCACTGTCCATAAAGAGGCTTAACTGCGCCTTATCCTTCGGAGGCGATCTCCTGCCCCGGGCGATCTTGGGCATGCCTACCTCATCGAATTCACCCTTTTCCAGGTTATTCAAAATCTCTCTGGCCCTGACAATGACTTCCTCGGGAACTCCCGCTATTCTCGCCACCTGAATGCCGTAGCTCCGATTTGTTCCGCCTTCCACGATCCTTCTGAGAAAGATGATCCTGTCTCCCCACTCCTTGACGGCAATATTGAAATTCTTTACTCCTTGCTTCGTCAAGGCGAGGTCAGTCAACTGGTGATAATGGGTCGCAAAGAGCGTGCGCGCCCCAATGAGTTTCGCATCGTGAATGTATTCCGCCGTTGCCCAGGCAATGCTGAGCCCGTCAAATGTACTGGTGCCCCTGCCAACCTCATCGAGGATGATCAGGCTTCTCCTTGTGGCATTCTTCAGGATATTCGCCACTTCATTCATCTCGATCATGAAGGTGCTCTGTCCTTTCGCCAAGCTGTCCGCCGCCCCGATACGCGTAAACACGCGGTCGACAACACCGATACGCGCCTCCTGCGCGGGCACAAAACTTCCCGTCTGGGCGAGGATCACGATGAGGGCGATCTGCCTGATGTATGTCGATTTTCCCGCCATATTCGGACCGGTGATAATGAGCAGGCGGTTTTCATCGAGATCGAGACGGACATCATTGGGCACAAACCCGTCCGGCAGCGGCATCCTTTCCACGACAGGATGCCTGCCGTCCTTTATTTCAATCCTGTCTTCACAATCGATAACGGGACAGCAGTAGTTGTAGCGCTCCGCCGTCTCAGCGAGAGATGCAAGGCCGTCGAGGTCGGCAATATGCGAAGCCGTGGTCTGAATCCGTTTTATCTCCTTTGATATCTCTCCCCTGATCCGGACGAAGAGATCATATTCCCGCTCCTTCCGGCGGTCCTCCGCGGTAAGAACGGTATGCTCGTATCCTTTCAGCTCCTCATTGATATACCGCTCCGCATTTATGAGGGTCTGTTTCCGGATGTAATCCTGGGGTACGAGATCCGTATTCGCCTTGGTGACTTCAATATAATATCCGAAGACACTGTTAAATCCCACTTTCAGAGAATTGATCCCCGTTCGCTTTCTCTCCCTCTGTTCAAGGGCGGCGATCCACTTTTTTCCGTCTCTGCTCGCGGAAATCAGCTCGTCGAGGTCCTGATCATAACCCTCCTTGATGACTCCACCTTCCCTGATTGTCATCGGAGGGTCTTCGACAATGGCTCGCTCAATGGCGGCACAGATATCCGGCATCTCATCAATTCCGGCATAGACGGACGTGAGCAGTGCGGAATCAAGGCCCCAAATGAATGCCCTTATTTGCGGGAGCGCATTCAGGGATGTTTTCAGGGCAATCAGGTCGCGGCCATTGGCGACACCCATAGAAACCCTGCTTGCCAGCCTTTCCAAGTCATAGACTTTGGAGAGGGCATCCCTCAAATCCCCTCTCAGTATATGGTGCTCCTTAATTTCAGATACCGCCGCCAGTCTTTCTCTGATCTTTTCCGCATCCACGAGAGGATAGTTCAGCCACCACCGGAGCCTCCTTGTGCCCATGGATGTGATTGTCTCGTCGAGGATATGAAAGAGCGACCCTTCCTTTCTGTTTTCGGTTATGGTTGCAAATAATTCAAGATTTCGCTTGGCTATTTCATCCATGACAAGGTAGCTGTCGGTCTCGTACCAATGAATGGCGTTAATGTGTCCCGGGTGGTCCTTCTGCGTTTCTTCCACGTAGCGGAGGATGGCGCCAGCTGCGGCTATCGTAGCCGGATGTCTTAATATGCCTTCCTTAGTCAGGAGCTCTTCAGAAAAGTATTCTCTTAAGCGGTCGCAAGCGGCATCATAATCAAAATATTCCGCCGTGAAAAAATTTATTCTGGGCTCGGGATTCTTCTGCGACAGCATCTTTACAACAGCTTTTTCACGAAAGTCCTCCTCGATGATGACTTCGCGAAAATCGAGACCGCTTATTTCCGCTATGAAAATATCCCTGTTCTGAGACTCCGTGACCAGAAATTCCCCTGTAGATATGTCGAGGAAAGCAAGGCCGAACTTGTCGTCCCGGAGCGCAAGAGCCATCAGGAATGCATTTTCCTTGATGTTCGTGTTATCTTCGTTTACAAAGAGAGCAGGTGTGATGATGCGTACCACGTCTCTTTTCACAACGCCTTTTGCTTCTCTTGGATCTTCGGTCTGCTCACAGATTGCTACTTTGAAACCCTTCTCGATAAGCTTTGCGATATACGTTGACGCTGCATGGTAGGGTATGCCGCAGAGAGGAATACTGTCTTCCTTTCCCCTGTTCCGAGACGTGAGAGTAATCTCCAGAATTTTGGAAGCGGTAATTGCATCCTCAAAAAACATCTCGTAGAAATCCCCCATCCTGAAAAAAAGGATACAGTCCTTATGCTGCTCCTTGATTTCCAGGTACTGCCTCATGGCGGGGGTTAAATTCATGGCGCCGGTTATTCCCACTTATTGCCTTTTTTCGTGAGGTCGATATACTCCACCCGCCCTACCGTTCCCCGGTCGCTGATGAAAGAATTGAGGAGGGAGCTTATGACGCTGATGATGAGGGACCCGATTACGGCCGTCCAGAACCCGTGAACCTCAAACCCGGGAATAATGCCGGATGCCATCTTCAGCATCAGGGCGTTTATTATAAAAGTGAAAAGCCCCAGAGTCAGGACATTAATGGGCAGGGTAAGAATCAGCAATATCGGTCGGAATAAGGCATTCAGGATTCCCAGCGCGGCCGCCGCGAAGAATGCGGAAAAAAAACCGCTGATGTGAATGCCTTCGAGCAGGTAGGAAGCTGTGATGATTGCCACCGTCAGTATTATCCAGCGTATTAAAATTCCCATGACAATAAAATCTCTCAATCAAAATGCGTGAATTGCTCCTTCATCGCGCCGCAAACAGGGCACTCGTCAGGAAGTGTTCCATCCGATACGTAGCCGCATACCGTGCAGACGTAGTATGTGGTTTCCCTCTCCTCCATCACGTGGCTCATAGCTTCTTTATAGAGCTTTGCATGAACCTCTTCCACATCCTTGCTCTGACTGAAGTGAAGTACGGCCGCGGAGTTCCCTTCCGCTTCCGCCTGTTTGACAAATTCATCATAGGCGACCCCGGCAACTTTTGTTTCCGATTCAAAGCTCATGGCAAGATTTTCCTCAGTACTCTTCACCCTCCCCAAGACGAGGAGCGCCCGCGCCCCGTGGATCTCTTCCGAAAAAGCGATGACACGAAAGAGTTTCGCGATTTGAGAATATCCTTCCTCCTTAGCCTTTTCAGCAAAGATTTTCAGCCGGAGTGCTGCCTTCGCTTCACCCGTATATGCTTCATATAACGCATCTGTCGTACTCATCCCTAAGAACCTTTCTTCGTGATTGATCGCGTCCAGCTAATAAACATGCGACCAGGAAGCCCGTAAGAGACGCTAATCCATTCAGCACGAATTCCCGAAGGTCTATTCCATATCGACTTCTCGTTAATCAGGGTTAAACTCTTCCTTGCCGGCGCCGCATATGGGACATACCCATTCGTCGGGAAGTTTATCAAACGGGACGCCGGGAGGGATGTTGCCCTCCTTATCGCCCGCTGCTGGGTCGTACACATATCCGCAGATACTGCAAACATACTTTTCCATTTTTCCGTACCCCTTCTCTTGATATTGAATGATAAGTGTAATGAAAAATTTGAAAGATTTCCTTCCCGTCCGTGATATTGCGTAAGAGTCATCAGGCTCTCACTAACATTTATTGACAAGAAGATTGTCTTGTATTATAAGGCGCAACTCAGATTAACTTTTAATATCCACTTTAAAGGGATTTATCAAGACTTTTTCATGAAACTGCAAATCGTATAAGACGATTGTTGACTTTCGGATTATCTTATAATATTGAAAACAATGAAATCGACTATTCCCCGGTAGCTCAGTCGGTAGAGCAGATGGCTGTTAACCATCGGGTCCGTGGTTCGAGTCCGCGCCGGGGAGCCACCCATAATCAAGGGGTTAGCTGATGAATAGTTAACCCCTTGTCAGTTTAAAATCTATTCCCCATCCTCTCCCCACTTTTTTTATCTTGAAAGAATAAAGAAAGCGTAGATTCATGGATGTTAAGTGATGTCAAAAAGCAACATATCCCTTCCCTTTTATCAATGAGAGAACTGCACGCAAGGGAAGGTTCAAATTCTCAAATTTAAGTCGCCAGTTACAATAACGGGAATAGTTCATTTCTAACGGGTAGAAATATGCAAAGACAGGACAGTTCATTTTCTGTTCATATAAATAATCTGTCAAGGAGTAGCATGTTTATCTCGCATTCAACGAGATGACCTCGACTGTGCACGTAGGGGAGGACGCAGAATTCAGGAAAAATTGTACGCTAAGGCTGGCAGCCGGTTAGTGATATTCTTCTTGGTCAAAAGTTTACATCGTATTTGTGTGGAGTTTAATACATTCCTTGCTCTGCAATACTTTCAGGATTCCAGCAATACTGTCCATTCGAGGATTACCGTTTGGACCAAGCATTCTGTGAATGCTCTTGCTCGATTTATTAAGTTCTTGAGCCAACACTGGAAATGTTATTGTCGCATTAATATAATCACGGAGAATTGATTTTGCGATATCATAATCTCCAGCAAGCAGCTCATTAATAGCTTCAACAAGCAGTGCATGTCGAAATTCCGGATCACGGGCTGCTCTTCTCTGTACAGTATCTTTAAACTTTCTTGTAAGAGCCATGTTTAACCTCCTTCTTCTTTCTATCTTTGTAATCCTGCCAATATTGTTTTGCCTTCTCAATATCCTTCTTCTGTGTTTTTTTATCTCCTCCGCAGAGCAGAATTATCAATCTATCTCCATCAATGCCAAAATAGATCCGGTACCCGGGACCAAAATCAATTTTATATTCCGCTACTCCGCTACCAACAGATCTAACATTTGAATGCTGTCCTGTTTTAAGGCGAGTCAAAGCAATTACAATTTTTGCTGCTGGTACGGAATCTAGTCTATCAAACCATATTCCGAATGGAGATCGTCCATTTGTTTCAAATTCTTCAATTTCAAATAATTTGTTGCCCATATATTATATAGTATCCTAAACGTTACCATCAGTCAATACAATTTTTTGTTTCCTACACGGTCATAGACAACGATTCCCCGGAAAAACAGCCATATCTTTGTAACGGATTTATATGTTGGACCAGCGGGAGCGAATGAACAGGAAATTACGGTTTTGATTTAGGGATGCTCGCAACGCGAGAACACTGATCAACGCCCCTGACTGTCCCGAGAGGTTATTAATTATTTATTGAAAGCAGCAAGCGTAACCGATTTCGTTTATATCACACCATCCATCCCGTAATTCGCAAACGTCATCAGATCAAATTCGTGTTGTGCTGTAAATTTCTAACATCTACTAATGCTTACTCCAAGTTATCTATAAAAGATAATGATTATTGGTAGAAATGTGCGATAAGAAAAGGCAGAGCCAAGTTGAAACCCTGCCTTTCCAGATTTAGCTTACAAGCCTCTCACAAAATATGTACTGAAAGCAGGTCTTCTTCACGGTTCATTTCTCATCCACAAAATACCGATCAGGCTCTTTCAATGCTGGGGTGAATATCACAAGTACCACTAGATCTTCTTTGCCGGTATTTCTGGTGGCGTGGACTTTATTCATAGGGTTGAAATGAAAAGTCCCCGCTTTCACATCAATCCATTTCCCGTTAATAAGCATCTGCCCCGATCCCTTGATGACATAGAGCATTTCATCATGGGTTTTGTGAACATGAGGCTTAATCCCTGCCCCTTCAACCCGTCTTACAACATTGATGGTAACTGTATCGTCCTGAACTACATTGATCACTTGGATCTTATCAGTTGCCTTCAAGGGGTTTGCCTTAAGAATATCGTCTATCTGTGTTAGAATCTGCTCCGTGGTGTTTGCCGCTTTTGCAGGAGAGGCAGTTACAAATGATAAAACTAAACACGCAAAGATTGTCCAAGAAAGAATGATTCTCGTTTTCATTGAACGGCCTCCCTTTTAATTAATCAGCTATTATTCCCGTACGCATTTCTTTTACAATAAATATTTCATGACTTCCATTTGAAAGTTGGCAGTCTGATGGAAGCTACCAAAAACAAGGAAGGCATTCACACTTTCCTTTGACGGAAAAATAGGCAGTTCAGGTAGTGCGCATTTCAACTGGCATTCAGCGAATTAGTCGAATGGAACACTGTAAGGATTTAAAGTCGAGTATCCATACAATAAAGGCATATCCAACAAGGAACCTATGTATCTTAGGTACCTACGCTTAAGCTAAAGAAGCATATTTTTCTATGCCCACAGCTTCAGCAAAACTTATTTTCACCGATTTAGCAGTTCGAACCTATATGTTGTTCTTGGATTTTTCGCCCGCACTGGAATCATTAAAAAGGAAAAATTGTGCCCTAAAACATTTTGGAATTATCCTTGTAATTTCGGTCCTATATCTTACAGCTCAAAAATTCATATCATAAGCATTGTTGTTATCATTAGACCCCAACACGTACGCCTGTAAGAACTTTTATATTGGAAAATTCTCCGGCCAAATCCCGATCCAATAGACAATAACAACTCGGGTATTACTTGCTGAAGTCAACAAACTGCCATCTTTAATTTTCATTGTAGATTTCACATGGGAATTGTGATAGTCAAACAATACATATGTAACGTCAGAGATTATGATTCATAAACCCTTCAACCTTGTGCGAGGGTAGTATGGACTAATTATTGAAACCCCGTTTCTCAATAGAGTGCGGGGTTTTGTGTTTCATGTAAAGGGGGAGGAGGTTATACCATGATACGCAAGAGCCTGATTTTTGTTTTCATTTTCATCGGTATTATTGCTGGATCAGCATCTGCCGATTGCCCTATGCCGCTGATCACCATAAATGACAATCATGTTTTTTGGACCGGGGACCAGATCTACCTTCAGGTTAATCATGCAAAAGGGGTCACGATCGATTTCAAATTTGAATTCAAGAACATCTATGTCAACTTGTTCAGTCCCGATCCACCTTACACGACGGACAATGTCACGCAGGTGGCCAATCTTGCTGTGGAGGACACGTGGACTCAAGGTTCGATAACCGAAAACCGGCCCGGCCAATGGAGGGCATACGCCCGGGCCAGGTGTACGCTTGGGCAGCCCAACAACATGATGCCGCCGCCGACCGCTATGAGCGACTGGAGCCCCCCTGTTGAGTTTACTGTCCTTATTAAGGGCAGCAACGGTATTTTCGCTTCGGTAAGAACCGACCCTGAGAGTTATTCAGGGGCCTGCCCGAAAACCGTTTTAGCATATGCCAGGATACGGGCCTTCTTTGTCCCGGGCACAACTGTGAACTATTCGTGGCTTCTGTCTGACGGTCAGACCGCCCCGGGGGGCAAGTTGACCCCTAGTACCCCGGTCATCCAGGAAGTCGGTCCGATGGGTTTTATTGTGGGTGGGCAGAGCTCCGGTCAATACAAAGATCCGCCGCATTCGGGCACGATATCCCTTGTCGTTAATGGTCAAATGGCCTTCCCCATGCCGGCGGCATCATATCAGGTAAACTGCACCCTGAGCCCCGTAATAAAGGCACCGATTACAAATAAGAAATTTCCATAGGTTGCTATAGTTTTAACGATTTTTGCTATGCTCGCTTACGCGCCAGATGGGCATCGTTAAAACATTTCAATTGATAATCTTCAGTCACTCCAACTATGCAAAATCATTTGTTTGTAGGGGTATCGCCCAATTTGCGCTAAGTACTCTTTTATGTTGGAATAATACAGTAGATGAAAAGTTCTTGCTGTTGTACGTCCCTTGGAGCCAAAATAAGGGTTCCAATCTTGAGAATTGGACCCTTTTATTTTGTAATTATCCTCGTAATTTCGGTCCTATATCTTACAGCTCAAAAATTCATATCATAAGCATTGTTGTTATCATTAGACCCCAACACGTACGCCTGTAAGAACTTTTATATTGGAAAATTCTCCGGCCAAATCCCGATCCAATAGACAATAACAACTCGGGTATTACTTCCTTCCTGCTATACACAAACCGTCAATCTCGGCAAAGATGCAAGACTTCTAGTCCAAATCATTGATGTTAATTCCTCGATAACTATGATATGCATGATTGAAACTTGGATAATTGCTTTGTGAGGGGAAGTTTAACTTATGACTGAGTTGAGAAAAGGTTTCTTCATTACGGCAATGGTGGTGGCTATTTTAATAGGAGCCTTTATTACGGCAAAGTATGCCACAGCAAGGGAGACTGGCAAGGACGGTCGTTTTATCGCCTATGACAATGGGACGGTTCTGGACACGAGTACGAACCTGATGTGGGCGTCTAGGGACAACGGGGCGAATATTAACTGGCAAAGTGCCAAGATGTATTGCGAGAATTATCGCGGGGGCGGTTATACGGATTGGCGGATGCCATATCAGGATGAGCTAGCGAAGTTGTATAACGGGACTAAGAATTATAAGTCCGACTGTGGATATAGTGTTGATTTAACGGAATTGATTCATCTTACGTGTGCTTGGGTATGGGCTTCAGAAAAACGCGGTTCTGATGCCGCCAACTTCGATTTCTACTCTGGAAAACAGAACTGGAGTCACCAGTCTATCGAATACTACAGCCGGGCGCTCCCGGTGCGTTCCGCCAAATAGGTTATTTGCTCATTTATGGAGCACAGCCATACACCCTTCTTTTGTTAATCTACAATTTAGTTAGCAAGTGTCCACTGTTTGTTGGTAGCAACTGTGTTTCACGTCAAGTAGTATTTTAACAGCCCGATTCGAGATATAACCCAAAGTTGTGGACAGGATAAAAAGAAGGCGTATCCTAAATAAGTGTAGTTTAACTTAAAGCCCCCTTGGCGAGAGGGGAGAAAGAAGGATACGCCCATGGAGAATAATGAACGAGATTATCTGGAAAAGCAAGTTAAAGAAGAATCAAAAAGCGCATTGGAGTTAATTATCCGGGAAGGCGCCTGTCGGATGTTGCAGGCGGCCATAGAGAATGAGATAAGTGAGTACATTGAGAGTTTCAAGGATGCGAGAGATAATGGTGGTCGGCGCATGGTTGTGAGGAACGGGTCCTTACCGGAAAGAGAGATTGTGACTGGCATTGGGCCATTGCAAGTGAAACAGCCCCGCATTCACGACAAGAGAGAAGGCGAGGCTTTTACCAGCACTATTTTGCCGAGATATATGAGAAGAGTTCCATCAATAGACGCTTTAATACCGGCACTCTATCTTAAGGGGATCTCCACTGGGGATTTCAGTGAGGCACTAGAATCCATATTAGGAAAGAACGCAACGGGGCTTTCCGCCACAAATATTGTTCGATTAAAGACTCTCTGGGGACAAGATTATGAAAACTGGGCGGGGCGGGATCTTGCCCATAAGCGATACGTTTATTTCTGGGCAGACGGCATTTATTTCAATGTTCGTTTGGGAGATGTGGAGAACAAGCGGCAATGCATCTTGGTCATTATGGGGACATTGGAAGACGGGAAGAAGGAACTTGTTTCCCTTCTTGACGGATACCGGGAGAGCAAACAGGTTTGGCAGGAGATGCTGCGCGATCTCAAGCAAAGGGGGCTTAAAGAAGGTCCTAAGTTGGCGGTTGGTGACGGCGGCTTGGGATTCTGGGCAGCCCTTCGGGAGGAGTTTCCGGAAACAATAGAGCAGCGTTGCTGGGTTCATAAGACTGCCAATATCCTGGATAAGATGCCAAAGAGCGTTCAACCGAGAGCCAAGGTTCATATCTGCGACATGTATATGGCTCCGACCAGGGATGAAGCCTTTAGAGCCTATGATTATTTCTTATCTCAATATCAGGCAAAATATGAAAAAGCATGCGAGTGTTTAAGAAAAGACAAAGAAAGTCTTTTTGCTTTTTATGATTTCCCGGCAGAGCACTGGCGTCATATCCGGTCTACAAATCCTATCGAATCAACCTTTGCCACTGTGAGGCTTCGCACAAAACGGACAAAAGGTTGTGGCTCAAGATTGGCAACACTTACCATGGTTTTCAAATTGGCCATGGAAGCAGAAAAGACTTGGCAGAGAATCAGGGGGCATAACCTTATCTGCAAGGTCATTGAAGGAATCAGATTTGTTGATGGTGTAATAATGAAAGAAGCTGCTTGAATTTGAAAAGGGTCAGGATACGTTGAAAAATGTCTCATCCACAACTATTGACAATATCCCGCCCGATTCATTCCAACAGGTACCATTTTTGATCATTGTATTGAGGATAATCATAAGCTTCCTCATACAGGCAGTAATGGCAACTTTGTGTTTCTTCCCAGAGCTGATCAACCTGTTATAAAAAGCTTTTATCTTGGGGTTGTGACAAATGCCTGATATGACACACATGTATAATACGGAACGGATTCTTGCCCTGCCGCCCCAGATGGTACGCTTGCCTTTGTATTTGCCACTATCCCGATTCAGAGGTGCAACTCCAACAAGGGCCGCTATCTGCCTTCGGTTCATTGTTCCAATCTCCGGCAGATCAGCAAGGACGGTCAATGACATAACAGGCCCAACACCGGGAACACTTTGCAGGATCTTGTCCATATGCCGCCAATGCGGGCTTTTTTTGATAAGATTTTCAACCTCACGGTTGATTTTGGCAAGTGCCTTCTCCAGCCCTTTAATGCTTCTTTCTATATCTTTTTTCGTCCACTTCGAAGCTGTGGTCAAACGGTTTTTCTCAGCCGTCAACATTATGATGATCTGGCTGCGCCTGGTATTAAAAGCATCCAGCATTTCCGTTTCCTCGGTCTTTAATGGCCTTATCTCCGGCCTCACCGAATCTGCAAATCGTGCAATAACATGGGCGTCAATTTTATCCGTCTTGGCCAGAACACCCATAGCTTTGGCAAAATCTCTCACCTGTCTGGGATTGACACAAACTGCGGGAAGCTTTGCAACAACCAGGGATCTGAGAGCAGCCATTTCCAACCCCCCTGTGGCTTCAAGCACAATTAGCTCCGGCTGTTTTGACTTTACGAAATCCGTCAGCAAAGATATGCCGTCTTCCGTATTGGCAAATGTCATAAAATCCACCTGAGGCCTTACTCCTACATCAAGTTTCTCCTTCGAAACATCGATACCGATAAATGTTTTCTCCTCTTTCATGTTTTGTTCTCCTTTTCCCTTCCTTGCGAAAGATGCGGGATCTGTTTAAGTCCCTGGCAACTGTTCGGGTTTAATTTGGAGAAGGTCGCAGCGACCCAAGCTACCAAACGGGCTCTGCCCCACGGTGAAAACGGTCTACTGCAACCAACGCAACACGTATTTATATTATTCTTATTTAACATATGCTATTAAGTTTTTATGCATCTACTAAACGATTTTGATTATACAAGGTGAACTGCTCAATTAGCTCTAAGTGCACGTGTCCATTGAAATAGGACTGTGGAGGTGAAATTTTTACAACTGTACGTCCCGGCGAGCCACACACAATCAAGGGGTTAGCTAATGAACGGTTAACCCCTTGTCAGTTTAAAATCTAGTCCCCATCCTCTCCCGGCTTTTGTTATCTTGAAGAATAAAACAATCGTCGATTCATGGATGTTATTACCGGGAGCGAAAAATAGGTTCCATTTTAATCAGCGAGTGGCATATTGCACATGTTTTTCCTGAAAGTATTTTTTAACCTGCGTTGGGCGTTTCTGACGGCTGCGAAGAAAACCTCGGACAGTGTGCATCATCTCGTCCTGGTTGCGGCGGCGTTTTCGGCCCACCGCATTGGATTTGACGTCCTGATTCAACATCTCATCGGGATTCAGTTCCGGACTGTAGCCGGGCAGGAAAAACAGGCGGATCCGTCTCTTTTGCTTCACCACCCAATTTTTCGCTTCCTTCGAGCGATGCACCGGATGCCCATCAACGATCATAAACAACGTCCCGTCGACCTGCCGCACCAGTCGCCGGAGAAAGGCGATGAACACCTTGGCCGAAAATCCTTTTCGATACACCATGAAATAGAGCTTGCCTCGGTTGGTGATGGCCGTGATCATGTTGCAGCGAACCCGCTGCCCCGTGCCTGGAATCACGGGGGGCTCCCCCTTGCGGCCATAGGTGGTGCCGGTTTGATGGTCGGAACGCATCCCCATCTCGTCTCCCCAGTAAATCTGGGCCTTTTCTTTCTTGGCTTGCGCCCGGATGGCGGGATAGTCCTCCTCAAGCCAACGGCTAACCGCCTGCGGGTCCTTCTCAAAGGCACGGTGCAACGGCTTCTGAGGCGGAAACCCCCAATCCCTCAGGTAGCGACCCACCGTCCAAATCGACAAGAGGAGGCCGTAGCGCTCATAAATGAGCTCAGCCACGGCCTCCCGCGTCCAAAGGTAAAAGGGCAGCTTCAATTGATCTGGGTGCCGGTCGGTGATGGCCCGAACGGTCTGGGCCGCCTGCCAAGGCTCCAACGACCGTCCCGGCGGTCTCCCTTGACGGCGGGCCTTGAGTCGGCGGCTTCCTCCTTCTCGATACGACGTGACCCATCTGCCGACCGCTTGTCTCGTTACGCCGAACAATTCGGCGACTTCAACCTGCTTTTTCCCTTCCTGTACCGCCTTGACGGCCTTCATTCGAAGGTCCTCCTGGGCAAAGGCGGGAAGAGAACGTGCGTCTTTGATTTTCATGCCGAAATAATAGCATGAAAAAATGAATATTGCAATCTATTTTATGCTCTGATTGGTAAGTGATGCCAAAAAACAAAATATTCTTCTTTTTCTCAATGAGAACTGCATGCAAGGTGAGATCCAAGCTTTCAAATTCAATTCGTCAGTTCCAATAACGGGACTAGTTCATTGATAACGGATAGAAACATGCAAAGGTGTGACAGTTCATTTTCTGCTCATATAGAATCCGACTTGCTTCCTCCGGAGATGCCTTCCTACATACAGCCTTGCAAACGACAATCCCTATCGACTGGAGTCTACGATCAGACATTTACGGAAAATAGTCATCATTGCAAATTGTAATCATCTTGTTGCCCCTGCAATGTATCAGATCTTCTGTCACGCAAAGAAAAAGGATAACAGGCTCTCAGGCGCAGGAGTTCGTCTTTAGCTGTCCAATGACATCAAGCTACTATATTGAGGTTCGTGTTCTCAGAAGAACTGGGCAGCAATTGCTGCAAAGAAGCAAAGGCCTTCTGAGCTCCACTCAGATCACCTGATTGCAACGCCTGACCCAACTGATTAAAATACGTGCTCATCTGCTGAAAATTGGCTTGCATTCCATTTGTCTGGTTTGAACTGGAGATGGAATTCTGTGAATTATCCGCTTTGTGGTGGTGATACCCTTTATGAGCCGCCTGCATATCCTGCTGCAGTTTTGAAAACGCCTCCTGCGCCTTCGACAGGTCACCCGATTGGAGCGCTTGACCGAGTGCATTCAAATCGGCCATGAAAGTGTTTTGGTTAGTTTGCTGTGTGGTTTGCGCCTGATTCGCAGAAGAACTGGGGAGCAACTGCTGCAATGAAGAAAAGGTGTTTTGAGCTCCACTCAGATCACCTGATTGCAACGCCTGTCCCAGCTGCTCCAAAAGCTTGCGTATCTGCTGAAAATTGTTCTGCGTTGCATTTGTTGAGTATAAATTGGAACTGGAAGATACTGCATCGATTGCCATAACAAAACCTCCTTTATGGGTTATAAAAAGATTGGTTTTCAGAGATTACCGTCGTACGCTTGTTTTGCTGGCACTACGCCTTATTTTTCTAAAATCACAGAGGGCTGCGCACTGCAAGGTGTGCGACCACTTACCCTGGGGGAGAAAAACCCCCGGGCTACCCGATTCGGCAATTCCCACTCAGGTTTGGTTACGGCATATATATTGTGATCAACATAATGGTCATATAGCCACTCAGCATCCTTGATTGTCCCTTCAAGTCGCATGCCTAACCGCATGGCAACAGCGCAGCTTTTCGCATTGCCTGTTGCAGCACGGATTTCAATTCGATGCATGCCGATAGAGCCAAACGCTATTTCTATGAGATCAACCACAGCGCAAGTTAGAATACCCTTACCTCTCGCATCGATATCAATCCAGTATTTGACACCGGCAGATTTATTGCCATGATTTATCCAGTCGAGCACGACAAGACCAACGATCTGACTGTCCGTAATGATCACGTTATCAAAACGGTTTCCCGCTGCGTGTCCAATCAATGCCTTAGTGATGAGTAACCTGACATCAGCGGCCGTCTTGGTGGAATCAAGCCAAGGAAACCATTCGGAGTCGCGATCAGTTCTTTTCTACCAAACGAAATATTTCCTCTGCATCATATAGATTCTGCAGCCTTATCATAATGTAGTCCTTCTTTCCCCTGCCCAACGGTTAATATATCAATCTGGTATTTTAAAAGTATTTCTCAGAATATACTTGGCGGCCTCGTAAAAAAGTCACCAACCCGGCATTTTTCGAAAATAGGTATTAATAAAATCATTATGTTACAAGACTGATTTTCGAGATTTTGCCTTTTTACGATTTCGTCATATTTTATTTTTCAAAGAATTAAAATCTAAATATTTATCTCCCCTTCACTCTCTTCACCAACGGAGGACGGGTAAGATGTAACGCCTTCCGTGAAATGACCCAATGCTTCAACCACTTGCAGAATGACCGGTTGCCACTGACCTCTTTGAGCCTGCCGAAACAAACGCATGGTTGGATACCAGGGCGTATCTGGACGATCCATAAGCCACCGCCAGTCCGGCGAATAAGCGATTAAGGTCCAGGTCGGTTTAGCGAGTGCACCGGCAAGATGAGCAACGGCAGTGTCAACTGCAATGACCAAATCCATCGCCACAATTGCCGCCGCCGTGTCCAGAAAATCTTTTAAACGTTCGCTCACATCCAACAGTTTGCCCAAAGATCGAAAGCACACTTCATCGCGAGCGGGTACCGGCACTTGCAGGCTATAAAAAGTGGCATCGGCCGTTTGGAAAAGCGGAGCGAGTTCCTCCAAGCGAATCGAACGCGCGGCATCATTGTGATGTGACGGATTGCCCGCCCAGGCCAGCCCTACCTTTAAATGCCCGGACGGTGCCGGCGGCAAATGCGCGCACGTGGCTACTTTCAAATACGGCGTTTCATTGGGAATCGTATGCATTGTGGTGCCCAGAATGCCAGGCAAACTTAATAACGAAGTAAAACAATCGAATGGCGGAATCGCTTCACCGTAAGCAATGACGACATCGGCACAACCGGAGCTGGAGAACAACGTCTTCAGTTCCGGCCGGCATTCGAGAATGACATTCGCCGCGCGTTCACGTGCCTGCCGGACAAATCGCACGGTTTGAATCGCATCGCCAAATCCCTGTTCCGCATGCAGGAATAATGTTTTGCTGGGAATAGGTTCCCCATTCCAGGCTGGCTGGGAAAACTGGCGGGGCGTGCGGCCATGGTTGCGCCATTTATTATGTTCGCGAAATCCCTCCTGCAATCGGCCCCCCGTCAGCAGGGAAATGGCACGGCCATAATGTGCCTGAAAACAATTAGGATCGACCGCCAATGCGCGATCGTAGGCCACGAGGGATTCCTCCAGCCGGTGTGAATCCTTCAGACATTTAGCGAGATTATGCCAGTTTGCCGCATAATGTGGATTCAACTCCACGGCCTTTTGAAAAAGTAAAACCGCCTGTTCCAAATCACCGAGTTTGTAACAGGCATAGCCCATGCTGTAAAAAGTGCCGGCGGTCTGCAGTCCCAGTTCGACTGCCTTTGCATGATTTTCCACCGCACGCGCATAATCCTGTAGACTTTGATGAACGAACCCGAGTCCGTCGAAAATCGGGGCCGATTGCGGCTGAAGCTCCGCCGCTTGTTCCAAATATTTCAGGGCTTCCTGGCTCCGGCCTGTTCGTTGCAAAACCATTCCCAGCATGAACAGCAACTGGCCATCATGTGGATTGATCTTTATTAAAAGGCGGGATATCGTTTCTGCCTCTTGATGGCGTCCGGCGCTATGAAGTTCAGACGCCACCTTCAAAATCTGCTGGAAAGAATTCATATTTGATACCTGCATATTGGCCTTGTGCCAGTAAAGCTGTACAAGGAGGCAAAGTCGCAAAATAATATCAGTGCCCTATTTTCATAAATTCATACAGGGCCGTGAGATATTTGACAATCACGTTTTGTAAATTCAATCCGGACAACGCCTATAATTTCATAATGGAGGCATTTTCTATCGACACTGACAGGCAAACGCTCTCAGCAATTTTTTCCCGTCATCTGCCTGAATTAGAACATTATTGCCTATTCAATAATTACTTTTAGTCTCATCAAGGAGATGTGCATTTCCCATACCAAATCAACAGGGAAACATCTGCGAGGCCAAGATCTTTTTGCCTCTGTAACGATCCCGGATAAATTTCTTCGCATCAAGTGCCTCCCTGCTATACATCTATCGAGACTTTTAAAATGGGAAACCCTTTCTGATAAAAATGAAGGGAATATGTATTGCAGCTAGGAACTTCTCTGATATATACGAATACGCCGTTCTTATATTGTGTCTTTGCATTGGTATCATGATGAACTTATAGACATGCCTGATCCCGATCTGGTTTTGCTTAGAGTCCCGCTCGGGGAGCCACAATTCAAGGGATTTCGTGTTTTGCGAAATCCCTTTCTATATTTCTAAGCCTTTCCTCAATGCACGCCTTAAACGAACCGCGGAAACCGAACTCCGTTGCCACCACATACTCTTGTCATGACATACAAAGACTTTTTCCTTGAATAAATGTGAAAATTTTCTTAATATACATAAAAGACAAATCAATAATACATGAATGAATGTGCTGACTCCCGCGACAAAGAAGATATCAGTTAAATCTGGCGGGCGCCTGAAAGCCTCATCCTGTACATTCGTTCTAGTCGATCGGCCTTCATAATTACCTCTTTTCTATATCAATGCCGAGCTCATCAGCAGTGTCATTTCGATTGGGGATTTCAACAGAGCCATCGATATTAACCCGAAGTATGCAGAGGCCTATAAGAACCGAGGAATTGCTTATAACAGCCTTGGCAACCGCAATCAGGCGATAGAAGATTTTAGAATAGCTTCAAGATTAGGTAGTAAAGCGTCTCAAGATTTTTTAAGAAGTCACGGAATTGATTGGTAGCCTTCTTTCAAGTCGCATTGATGCCATTGTCTGGACTGCTGCGACATCCACAATAGCTTTGCCCACCCTCAAAAAATGTCGGTTACTCTTCATGATTAACACAAATGATAAGTAGGAGGTGGAAGCAATAATCAACTTCACTGCAAGACAAGCATTTCCTTCCAGTGCCCATTTTCATCTTTAATGGGGAGCCGGTATACAGTGGGCACCTCTCATCCGCCCGATTTGATGAAAGAGAATTGCAACTCTTAGAGAATCTTTTCCAGATCAGTACACTGGTTTTCACTGTCCTTTCGCAGGTTACTTTTTCTCCTGCGGAGAAATGTTATCGGGCTTGCCTGTCTTCGCAGCATTATCACTGGCAGATGGCTGTGAAGGTTCCCGGGAGCTATTAAGTTCTTCCCCTTCAATTTTTTGTGGCTCACTTATCATCTCTTCGTATTCGGGTATTACGACGCCACGCCGTACCATGATCTCGTATATCCTATCGGCGCGGCTCTCTACGTACTTCGATGTGCCGGTGGGATTGAACCTTATGGGATTCGGGAGGACGGCCGCGAGCCGCGCCGCCTCCTGGGCGGTAAGCTCCGACACGTCCTTGTTGAAGTAGTGGCGCGCGGCAGCCCCGATGCCAAACACAGCGTCGCCCCATTCAACGCAATTCACGTAGAGCTCTATGATCCTCCTCTTGGAGAGATTTCTCTCCAGCCGCCAGGTGAGGATGGCTTCCTTGATCTTACGAATCGGATTTTTGGACGGTGTCAGATACAGGTTCTTTGCGAGTTGCTGGCTTATCGTACTCCCGCCCAAGGCGAACTTTCTCTTCTTAATATCTTTTTCAATGGCCTTCTGCATGGCCTCATAATCGAACCCCTCATGACTCCAAAATTTATCGTCTTCGGCAATAATGACTGCCTTTATAACGTATGGAGGAATTTGCGACAGAGGCACCCATTGCTGAATAATCTTTTTCTTTTTACTCTGGTTCTGCCACTCCTTTTCCCGGTACTCCATGAAGGCCGTCTTCTTCGGAGGAACCTTTCTCAGTTTGGAAACGTCCGGGTAAATAAAGTACAAGCCGATACTGGCGACCAGGGCGGCTACAAGAAGAAGGATAGCAAGTCTAAAAAAAAATTTCATCTCAACTCATGGAATTCCTTCATGCCTTGTTTTGCTGCAGGGGACAGGGAGGAATCAATGCTCTCTCTGACATCACGCCATCGTGAATGCTTCATATACCAAATCGTCATCTGAAAGCAAGGGGTAGCAACCGACCCCCCGGGAAGCATTTTGGGAGCAATTATGACCCCCATGAGCACCTGAAACCGCTATTTTGCTGAAGCCAAATAACCTGATTTTATTTAATTTTATTGAAAATTCTGCATTTATATGAAAATTTTCTTTGACTTATAATGACTTCTTCTGTAAAAGGGACCGTTAGCTTTTTTGTGTGCAGCTTGCTATCCATTGCCAAAATCTGTGCACCGTTAACAAAATGGGGATCCCCCGAATGAAAAAGAGGAGGTACTTCATGATGAGACGGCAGATTTTCCTATGGATGGGACTGATTGTCCTGTTCACTGCATTTGGCCTCAGCCAGGAGGTCTTTGCAAAGGAATATAAAGTCAAACGAGGCGATTCACTCGCCAAGGTTTCAAAAAAGTTCGGCGTTACTCCTCAGGCCTTGATGGAAGCAAACGGTCTGACAAGCGACGCCCTCCAACCCAGACAAGTCCTCACCATTCCTGACAACGGCAGGAAAAAAATAGCAAAAGTCAAGAAGACAAATTCCAATAGCGCCGAATACTATGTGGTGAAAAAGGGTGATACTCTAAAAACCATCGCAAAGAAAACAGGCCATCCCGTAACTGAAATCAGCAGGCTGAATCATGTAAATGCGAGATCTCTGAAGATAGGACAGAAGCTTGTCCTTGCCAGGCACGGCCCTGTGAGAGAACTGGCGACGGCGAGAACTGATGAAACTGATGAATCAGCCGAAGACGATGAATTTCTCGGCGATGATGACGACCTTGTCATGAACAATGACTTGGCGGAAGTGGACAAGGATGCAGATACAAGCTCTGAATTGCTCGGCAACTGGGACAGTCCCCATGAAAGGTCATTATTTGTCCGTGTCGCCAAAGGATTTTTGGGAGCTCCCTATCGATGGGGAGGATCATCAGTCAGAGGTTTGGATTGTTCTTCATTTGTGAAAAAGCTTTACGAGTTTTTTGATGTCAGCCTTCCGAGAACTGCAAAGGAACAGGCACGCGTGGGGCAGCGCGTATCGAGAGATGAACTTAAAGAGGGAGACCTCGTCTTCTTCAATACGAGGCGGGCCTATGGACATGTGGGGATATATATAGGAAATAACGAATTCGTCCACGCCTCAGCCGGCCGGGAGAGAAGAGTCAGAATAGATACCCTCGACAAACCTTATTATGACAAACGCTTTGTCAAAGCCGTCAGGATCAAGGGGTTAGACAGCGGCGTATAGTCCACCCTTCGCAGCGTGGGGAACAGCAACGAGATTGGAAAGATGGGACATAGGCATGTCCCATTTTTTTATTCACCCACGTGTCCGCAAGGGATGCTGCATGCTGATGAAGACACATTTCTATTGATTTATTCGCATACCATATATATTCTTCACTTGGCATAGATGGCAAAAAAAAGATAAAGAGCGGTTAGGCGATTACGGAGCGAGAGTTGCCGTTTGCACAGAAGAGCCAAGTACCACGGCAAGACAGAGTGAATAAATAATTGTGAGAATTTTGAAGGAGGCATGCATGCATAACAAAGCGCTATCATTCATCATTGTTATAATGTTTTCCTTTCTTATCGGCGGCTGCGTAACGACAGCCACCTACGACAAGAAGGCAGCGGAAGCGGATAGTCAGGCGCAGCAACTCGCGGCAATGAAGGCGGACAGAGACCAACTGAAAGAGGCGTTTGCCAAGGCAGCCAACGAGAGAGACGAACTGGACAAGGTCCTGAAATCGAAGGCCGATGACCTTTCCAAGTCAATCGCGGATCTCAGGCAGAAGACTGCTGACCTCGAAGCGGAGAATACAAGACTGAATGCGGATCTTGCAGACCTGAAAAAGAAAGAGGCAGAGGTTGTGACTGAGAGCAATACTTACAAGCAGCTGATGCAGGAAATGAAGGGAGAGGTTGCCAAGGGTCAGATCACTATTTCAGAACTTAAAGGAAAACTGACATTGGATGTGGTGGATAAAATCCTCTTTGCCT
Source organism: uncultured delta proteobacterium (assembly GCA_963729715.1). GTDB lineage: Bacteria > Desulfobacterota > Syntrophia > Syntrophales > UBA2185 > Fen-1135. Next base: position 476,552 of record CAVSPA010000006.1, on the reverse strand, counting down.
CCGGACAGTCAGAGGTGACAAAAGAAGGACTGGCCGTTTTGAAGCGGGTCAACGATATCCTCAAGAATGTCAAGGATAAGTCGATCCGCATTGAGGGGCACACTGACAACGTAAAGATTAAAGGCGCTCTCGTGAAGCAGTACCCCACAAACTGGGAACTTTCGGCGGCCCGAGCCATCAATGTCACGAAATATTTGCAGCAGCAGGGAATCGATCCGACCCTTTTATCAGCTACTGCTTTTGGTGAATATAAGCCCATAGCAGGCAACGACACCCCGGAAGGTCGGGCCAAGAACCGGAGGATTGCCATTATTCTCCTCCCCAAGGAGTGAAAGCATAACAAGAATCTCATGGGCAAGACGATCACCGAAAAAATAATTGAAGCACATATTGTTTCCGGTAGATTCGTTCACGGAACTGAGATCGGAATTAGAATCGATCAGACCCTGACGCAGGACGCCACAGGGACCATGGCCTATCTTGAGTTTGAATCGATGCAGGTTCCGAGAGTCAGAACAGAAATGTCCATAAGTTATGTTGATCATAACACCATTCAGAGCGGATTTGAAAATTCCGATGACCACAGGTACCTGCAAACTGTAGCGCAGAAGTACGGCATATACTTTTCCCGGGCGGGAAACGGTATCTGCCACCAAGTTCACTTTGAGAGGTTTGGAAAACCGGGGAAAACGCTCCTCGGTTCCGACAGCCACACGCCTACAGGCGGAGCGCTCGGCATGCTCGCCATCGGGGCCGGCGGCCTCGATGTGGCCTTGACCATGGCGGGGGAACCTTTTTTCTTTGCCTGTCCTAGGATAATCAAGATCAATCTTACCGGGAAACTACCTCCGTGGACATCCGCCAAGGACATTATCCTGAAGGTGCTTGAGATTTTTACCACGAAAGGAAATGTCGGGTTCGTCTTTGAATATGGGGGAGAGGGCACAGCAACTCTTTCGGTGCCCGAGAGGGCCACCATAGCCAATATGGGCGCGGAATGCGGCGTAACCACCTCCGTCTTCCCCAGTGACCAGATGACGCGGATTTTCTTGAAGGCCCAGGATCGGCTTGATGACTGGCAGGAAATAAGAGCCGATCCAGATGCAGAATATGACCGAATCGTTGATATTGACATCTCTCATCTCACTCCACTCACAGCAAAACCACACAGCCCCGACAACGTAAGCCCCGTGAGGGACGTGGAAGGAATTCGCGTGGACCAGGTCTGTATCGGAAGCTGCACAAACTCATCCTTCAAAGACCTAGTAACAGTCGCCAAGATTTTGAAAGGCCGCGTGGTCCACCCGAAGGTCAGTCTTGTCATTGCACCCGGCTCGCGACAGGTGCTGGAAAATCTTGCAGCAGCTGGCTATCTTACCGCCCTCATTATGGCCGGGGCAAGACTCATGGAAAGCGCATGCGGATTCTGCATCGGCAACAGCCAGAGTCCCCAGACGAGAGGGGTGTCCCTCCGCACATCAAATAGAAACTTCCTCGGCCGGTCAGGCACGATTGACGCAGATGTGTATATCGTAAGCCCGGAAACTGCGGCAGTCTCGGCAATAACAGGAAAATTCACCGACCCCCGTGACCTCGGCATGGCATATCCGGAGGTGAACATGCCTGATCGCTTCCACATCGATGACAGTATGATCATCACGCCTGAATCGACTGAGAATTCCTCTGCAATAGAAATTTTCCGGGGGCCTAATATAGGCGTTCCACCTGTGAATGATCCGTTTCCCGATGCGATCAAAGGTGAAGTAACCATCAAGGTCGGGGATAAAATCACGACCGATCATATTGTCCCTGCCGGCACCAGGATGAAATATCGATCAAACATAGCCAAATATTCGGAGTATTTTTTTGAGCTGCTGGACCGGCGCTTCTTCAAGCGCGCTAAGGAAATCCAGAGCAGAGGAAAGCACAATGTCATCATCGCCGGAATTTCATACGGGCAGGGTTCGTCAAGAGAACACGCCGCCATGGGGCCTATGTTCCTGAGTGTGAAGGCCATCATCGCCAAATCTTTCGAAAGAATTCACACGGCGAACCTGATAAACTTCGGAATCCTTCCCGTTACGTTTAAGGATGAAAAGGACTACGAGCGCATTAGCCAGGGGGACAGCCTTGAGATTGCGGACGTTAGAAAGACGATCGAGGGAAACGGAAGGATGATCGTCAGGAACGTCTCCAACGGCGTATCATTTGAGGTTAATTACAATCTGTCGGAGCGGCAGAAAAAAATTCTCCTCGCCGGCGGTGCACTGAATCTAAGGCATATCTCATAAATCTAACCATGTGGCGTGAAGTTATGAGCGGTTAAGGAAACTGCCATGTCCGGCGTTGATGAAATCTACCGCCGCTGTCTTGACGGCCCTTTGCAGGGCGGAGTTACGGCGCAGAATGTTTCCCTCTATCATACCTCCCCTTTCACGATCTATTGCGAGACTTTCGTCTCCGCAGAAGAAAAGGATTCCATGAGCCCCTACCGTGAACTGCTTCTCGAGAGGGGTCGTGAACACGAACTGAGGGTCATAGGTACTGCGTTCCCCTCATGCAGGCAATTGCATTATGAGACGCCTGAGGAGGGGTTTCGCAGACTGCTCGAGGAGATGGCGAGCGGAGCCGAAGTCATCTCGGGACCTCCCCTCTTTTATCTCCCGGAAAATATGCGGGGGATTCCAGACATCCTTGAGAGGAGAAATGACCATCCTTCCGTTTTTGGAAATTATCATTATATTGTGACGGAAATCAAACAGGCAAAAAAAATCAAGAAGGAACATATCCTGCAGGCGGCCTTTTATACGTGTGTACTCGCAAAGATCCAGGGACATCTTCCCGGAACTTTCAAAATTATTAACCATGACTTAAAGACGCGGCAGTATTCCTTCTCCGACTATGAAACAGAACTCCGAATTGCTCTGAGAGGAACTCAGTCAATTCTCGACGGCATAGAAAGGCCGACGGCTACCTACAATGCGGCGGAGTGGCCCTGGGAAAGATATATCAACCATGAGGCAATCAGAATGAGAGACGTTTCTCTCGTGGGACAGGTCGGGCCCAGAATGAAGGAGAAACTGGTTTCACGGGGATTTAAAAAGGTGTGGGACATTTCAGCTGCCCGCAATGAAGCCCTGCAGGCTATAGATGGTATTAGCGACACCACGGCAAAGAAGTTGATATTGAATGCCACGGCCATCATGAAAAATGAACCAATTCCCGTCGACCTCTCGGGCCTCGATTTCCCCGCAAAGTCCACTGAAATATTCCTGGACATGGAGGGAACCGATGAGCCGGATCTCGAAGGCGCGACAGATGCCGTTGATTATCTCATTGGCGTTATTGTTCGTACGGGGGGCGGAAATGAGTACCATCCATTCATTGCCCACAAGCTTGGGGACGAGCGAAAAATGTTTTGTGCCTTTATGTCCTTTCTGAAGGAGTATAATGATTACGTCATCTACCACTGGCACAATTACGAACACTGGCACATGAAGCGCCTTTCCCAGAGGCATAACCTTGTGGAGGAGGCCGATGCGTTAGCCTTATCCCACATGGTTGACCTCCACAGGATCGCCACTCGCGCCTTCGCTTTTCCTACCTACACAAACGGACTCAAGGATATAGCTGCTTACCTCCGCTTCAAGTGGCGACACGGCGATATCAATGCACTCGACGCCATAGCCTACTATCTCAAATACCAGACTGATCCGGATGGATACCGGGATAAAATCCAGGCTGTTATTGATTACAATGAGGACGATTGCACGGCAACAATAACAATAAAGGATTGGCTTTCCGGGCAGAAGAATATCTTCTGAGCGCAGGATTGCCGGCGTATGCAGAAATGAAGGTGTGGCGCATCACCATTAGGCACGGGAATCAAAATATCCCCTCCATATAAAAAGCCAAAATACAAGCGGACTCCTGTAGACAGTCCACCTACTTTATGATAGAAAAAAGCATGAAATCGTCAGTCAGAAAAGCGCTTCCCTCAATGGATAAGATAAGAGTCCGATCCACAATCGTGGAGATGGACGGTGACGAGATGGCGAGAATCATGTGGAAGCTGGTTAAGGGCAAGCTCCTTCTTCCCTATCTTTCCATGGACGTCGAATATTACGACCTCCACATCAAGAATCGGGATGCGACGGATGACCGTGTCACGCGAGACGCAGCGACAGGCGTAATCAGGCATGGTGTGGGCGTCAAGTGCGCGACTATCACAGCGAATGAAGAAAGGGCCAAAGAATACAATCTCAAGAAACTCTGGAAGAGCCCCAATGCAACAATCAGGGAAATGCTGGACGGAACTGTTTTCAGAAAATCAATCGTGGTGAAGAATATCCGGCCATCCGTATCCGCGTGGAAGAAACCCATCACTATTGGGAGGCACGCCCATGGCGATGTTTACAGCAATACGGAGATGCGGGTTGACGCACCCGGTAAGGCAGAGCTTCTTTTTACTCCGGCAGGAGGCGGCTCACCCGTCAGGCGGACCATTGGGAAATTTGCAGGGCCGGGGATTATCCAGGGCATGTACAATACCGACGAATCGATAGAAAGCTTTGCAAAGGTATGCTTCATGTATGCCCTTGATCAAAAAATTGATCTCTGGTTCAGCAGCAAGGATACCATCTCTCAGATATACGATGGCCGCTTCAGGAATATATTTGAGAAGGAGTATATAGAGAACTGGAAGGAAAAATTCGCTCGGGTGGGTATCTCGTATTTCTATACACTCATCGATGACGCTGCGGCCCGCATCATGAAGTCCGAGGGCGGCCTGCTGTGGGCTCTCAAGAACTACGACGGAGACGTCATGTCCGATATGATAGCATCGGCGAACGGCAGTTTGGCCATGATGACCTCCGTCCTCGTTTCTCCTCATGGGCATATCGAGTATGAAGCGGCTCACGGCACAGTGCAGAAACACTATTATAAATATCTCCGCGGCGAAGAGACATCCACAAACCCCATGGCGATTATTTTTGCCTGGTCGGGGTGCTTACGCAAGCGCGCTGAGCTTGATGCGACTCCTGAAGTAGGTTCGTTTGCGGACAAACTTGAAAATGCCGCTCTTTCCACTGTGGCATCCGGGGTCATGACAGGCGATCTCCTCTCGGTTGCCAGACCGAGCCCAAAAAACAGAAAGGTAAATACGGAAGCATTCATCGATGCAATCGCCAAAACTCTCAGAAAGAAATTATTTGGTTAAGCCGAACCTGAAAGACATGTCCCTGTCCGAGCTTGAGATCTTTATCTCGAGATTTGGCAAGGAAAAATACCGCGCAAGGCAGATCATGAAGTGGCTTTACCAAGTGAATGCCGGATCCTTTGAGGACATGACAGACCTTTCCAAGGCGTTCCGGAATGAAATAAGTGACGCGGCAAGGATCGCCCTGCCGGAGATTGTAAAAACACAGGTATCAAAAGACGGCACGAAAAAGATCGTCTTCGAGCTCGAGGACGGTCTTTTTATTGAAAGTGTCCTCATCCCCGGAAAGAATCACTGGACGGTCTGCGTCTCCACCCAGGTCGGTTGTCAGATGGGGTGTGCGTTCTGTATGACCGGCAGGCAGGGATTCAGAAGAAATCTCCTTCCTTCGGAGATAACGGGACAGATAACAAGGCTCCGGTCCGACATGCCGGAGGGAGAAAATATTAAGAACATAGTCATGATGGGAATGGGGGAGCCGCTGGCCAATTATGAGAATACCATCAAAGCAATCGGGATCATCACCTCCGAGATCGGATTCGGTTTTTCCCACAGGAAAATCACCGTATCGACCTGCGGGATTGCGCCCATGATCGAGCAGCTCGGTAAAGACATCTGCGTCAATCTGGCCATTTCTCTGAATGCTCCGGACGATATCACAAGAAGCCGTCTCATGCCGATCAACAAAAAATATCCCATAGCAGCACTGCTTGATGCATGCAGGAATTATCCCATGCCGGGGCGAAGAATGCTCACATTCGAATACATTCTTATTGCCGGCATGAATTCTTCACCGGATAGTGCGGAAAAACTGGCGCGTCTCCTAAGAGGGATGCGATGCAAGCTTAACCTGATCGCTTTCAATGAATTTCCCGGTTCAATTTTCAGAGCGCCTTCTCTCGATGAAATGAGGGCATTTCAGCAGGTTCTCCTCGACCACCATTACACGGCCATCATCCGGGCGAGTAAGGGAAGCGATATCCTGGCAGCATGCGGCCAATTGAGCGGCCAGAGGAGTTAAAGGGGGTGATGGAAAGAATAAGACTAACATGAGATGAGGAACAATTGTGCATATCTTATGGCACGCACATACTTACGCTTACAGATTGAGGATTAAAAGGAGGAATACTGTATGCCTGGAGTCTTCAAAGACTATGCAAAGAATAAATTAAAAAAACCAGCGCCCCTGAAAGGTATCAGGGTAATAGAAGTCTGCACACTACTCTTCGGCCCAGCAGGCCCGTCGTTTCTGGCCGAAATGGGAGCCGAAGTGATCAAGGTCGAATTACCCCCTGTGGGAGATGTAACGCGTTCCCTGAATCCCTTCGGATGGTTTTACAAGGAACAGGGCCCGATGTTCATGCACATCAACCCATCCAAATATTACATGGCCCTGGACCTGCACAAGGATACGGCCCAGAATATCTTTAAAGAGCTCTGTGCCAAAGCTGATATTGTCGAGTTCAACCTCCGGCCCGCGGTAACGAACCGCTGGAACATCGGTTATGAAGATATCAAGAAAGTAAACCCCGGCATTATTTACCTTGAGAAAAACGGATTCGGCCAGTGGGGCCGTTACGCCGAGGAGGACCGGCCGTCCAACGATGGCGCGGCACAGGCGCTCTCGGGCTATGCTTGGATGTCAAGTTTTTCCAAGAGGCCTCCGCTCAAGCAGGGCATCTGGATCTGCGACGTATACGGTGCCATAATGGGTGAAGTTGCCGTGCTCGCGGCCCTCCATCACAGGAAAAGGACCGGCAGGGGACAGTATATAGAAATGTCACAAACCGAGAATATCATGCGTACCATGGGGTGGATCTGGCCCTATCAGCAAGTGACAGGCAAGGGGGCGGAACCATCGGGAAACAGGGATCAGTGCATCTGCCCTGCCGATACGTTCCTTTGTAAAGATGGTAATTTTGCCGCCCTTGCCGCGCCGGCCCCGGATGAGTTCAAGGGTTTATGCTCGGCCATGGCTAAGCCGGAGCTGGCTGACGATGCCCGCTTCAAGGATCACACGACCCGGCTCAAGGATGAAAATGCGATGGCAATACTCAAGATCATCGCCGGCTGGGCAGTAACCAAGACAGCCGACCAGATTGAGAACCTGGGAAAGAAACACGGTTTTGCCGCTACCCGGCTTCATAGCTCGAAAGACGAATTCGAAGATCCACACCGCAGGGATCGGGGCTTCATCAAGGAGATTGACGACCCCATGTACGGAAAGTTTGTCGATCACGAAATTCCCATAATGATGTCCAAGACACCTCCCAAACACCGCTGGACCGTAAGGCCCGTGGGTTTTGATAATGACTTTATCATGACCAAGATCCTAGGCAGAAACCAGACCCAACTGGACGAACTATATACGCAAGGGGTACTGGGAAGATGGAAGGACCAGCAAGGCCGCAGACCGCCCCCTGATTGGGACGGGCAATCCGGCGCTATATTAAGGAGGTGATGAAACATGGCAGACTACAAGAGAGCAAAATGGGCGGCATGGGCGGACAATATCAAGTCACTGGATGATCCCGCACAGAACTTTGAAAAACCCGAGGCCTTGGATGATCTCGTCGTAATTGATTTGAGTTCGCGGAGCATGGCAGGATGCTTCTGTTCTTCCATGCTGTCAGAGCTCGGCGCGGAGACTATTCGCATCGAACCACCGGGAGGCGACCTGGTCAGAACCTACTCCCCCAACGGGATTATGGTGAAGGATACAGGGCTCGCGTATCTCCAGGAAGGGCGAAACAAGTACCATATAACACTGAACCTGGAGACGGAAGAAGGGAGAGACATACTTAAATCCCTTGCCGCTCAGGCGGATGTGCTTATCGAGACGTATCCGGCAGGGACTATGGAGAAGTGGGGAATCGGCTACGAGGCCCTTTCAGAGATTAATCCCCGCCTCATCTTTGCGTCGATTTCCACCTTCGGCCAGTTTGGCCCGGAGAGCAAGAGAAAGCAGTATGACTATGATAACGTTTCTCAGGCACGCTCCAGCATACAGTATGCGACGGGCGAGGTACTGCCTGAAGGAAAAACCGTAAAGGACATGCCACATGCCGTTCCCACAAAGGCGGGGCCATGGATCGCATGGGCGGCTTCCGGCACTTTCGCGGCCATGGGAATCCTCGCGGCCCTTTATTATAGAGACATTACAGGCGAAGGCCAGGCAATTGACGTATCCACGCCCGAAGCCTACGGCCGCCTGAACGATTATCAGCTCATGTGGTACGGCGAGGCCGGTGTCGTCAATGAGCGCTTCGGCAGCCTCGATACGGCTTTATGGCTGTATGGTTTTTATCCGACCAAGGACGGCGGCGTCTTCCTCGGAGGTCTCCGCCTCGAGATGTGGAAGGCCTTCGTGGATATGATGGGAAAATACGACGAGTGGAAAGCTGATGAATGGACGACTCTCGCACCTTTCATGAAAAAGGACTGGCAACTCAAGTATCAGTCTATGATCGATCCGCTGACTGCACAATACACAAGTGAAGAGCTCACAAAAAAATCTATCGAATATGCAAAAGCCGGTAGGCTGGCGCCCATCACCCCTGTCGTCGCGGAGATCGTATCGCCGTGGAAGGCGATGCAAGATGAAAACTGGCTGGACCGGGGCATGTTCACACCGGTTCAGGATCCCGTGTACGGTTCTGTTCTTTGCGCCCAGGCGCAATGGAAGTCAACGGAAACTCCACCAAGGACAAAATGGGCATGTCGACCCGTCGGCTACGACAACGGCTTCATATACCTCAAGTATTTTGGATATGGTCCAGTGAAACTCAAAGAGCTCGGAGGCAAGGGTATTATCTAACGAGATGACTCATCCAAAACTCGTTCAAGCTATGTTCCGGCCGGAATTCTATCCCCACCGGCCGGAACATATCGAATTAATCCAGACCCACATATCCTATATTTTCCTCGCCGGAGATTACGTCTATAAGATCAAGAAGGCCGTTGATTTCGACTTTCTTGATTTTACCACAATCGAAAGGAGAAGATTTTACTGCAACGAAGAGCTCCGATTGAACAGGAGGCTTGCCCCGGATGTGTATCTGGACGTCCTCGAGATCAGTGAAGATGCGAGCGGCAACATAGTGCTGGGAAAAGGAGAACGCGTCGTCGATTACGCCGTCCTCATGAAGAAGCTGCCCCAGAACAGGATGCTCAAAACGCTGCTGCAACAGGGGAAAATTGACCGCCCTATTATGGACGCCGTTGCGAGGAAGCTCTCTGATTTCCACGCGCATGCTGCCACAGGCGGCAACATCGATGAAATCGGGGGTGTCGAAACGATACACAGGAACCACGATGAAAATTTTGAAGAGACACGAAACTACATAAATATAGCCATTCCGGAATATCAGTACCGCTTCATAAAATATTACGCATACGATTTCATGGACAGGCATCAGGATATTCTCATGAAAAGAGTGCAAGACCATAAGATCAGGGACTGCCATGGTGACCTGCACCTTGACCACATCTGCATTAAAGACTCCGGCATACGGCTTTACGAAGCGAAGGGATCGAGCAATAATTATAGTCCGGACGACATCATCATATTTGATTGCATCGAATTCAACGAAAGGTTCCGTTATGAGGATGTCGCCTCGGAAGTGGCATTTTTGGCCATGGACCTCGATTATAACGGATACGCCAGCTATGCAGATACTTTTGTATCGGCCTATATCGGACATTCAGATGATCGTGAGATCGGAGGCCTGCAGAATTTCTATAAATGCTACTACGCCTATGTGCGGGGCAAGGTCATAAGTTTCCGGCTAAGTGAGAGCTCCATCACCCCGCAAGATCGTGAGGAAGAAATAAGTGCGGCGTCGAGGTATTTCGATCTCGCCTACACGTATTCGGCGAGATTGGAAAAACCGACGCTAATCCTGATGGCGGGACTTACGGGAACAGGAAAGAGCGTCCGCGCCGCCTCCCTTGCCCCCCGCATCGGTGCGGAAATCATTCGCACCGATATCCTGAGAAAAGAGATGTTGCACATGGCGCCTGCGGAAAGACATCGCGAAGCCTTCGGCAGAGGCATATATAGGGAAGAAGTTACGTGGAAGACCTATGACAGGGTCATCGAGCTTTCATCAGACAAACTGACAGAGGGAAAATCGGTTATCATCGACGCATCATTCAAGAGTCGCGCTCATCGTCAAAGAGCCCTTGCTGCGGCAGAAAAGCTAAAGGCTGATTTCTTCATCATCGAGTGTATATGCCCGGAGAATATTGTCAGGGAGAGGCTCGATATGCGGACGTCCGATAAGGGAGAGGCTTCTGACGGGCGCTGGGAAATTTACCTGAAACAAAAAGAAACCTTCGACAGGATCACTGAAGTACCTGAAGGCTTACATATCGTCCTCGATGCCTCACTGACACCGGACGAGTGCACATACAGGGCGCTAAAAAAAATAAAGGGCTTCTCCATGAAGTCATGATCGCAAGGACAGGGCTCCTCGCCTTCTTCCATTTTCACTCTCGGTTGATTATTTGGTTTTATTTGATTCCTTCTTGCTCGCCTCTTCCTCGGCAATGCGCTTCTTTGTTTCTCTCAGGAAGTAAGATACCTTGTAGTCCAAACCAAGATTTGCATATTTTTTTGCAACAGTCTCAAATCTTTTCAGGGCTGATTTATACTGCTTTTTCTTGAAGTAGAAGTGACCTACGTAAAATTCGTTTTCTGCAAGATTCCTCTTGCATTCCCGCAGGGTCTTCTCCGCCATTAAGGAAAATTTACTGCCCGGAAAGCGTGCAATAAGTCTTTCAAATTCTTTTATGGCTTTGCTTGTCTCGGTCTGGTCACGGTCTATACTGTACATCTGCTTATAGTGGCACATGCCAAGCTGATAAATCACGTAAGGCAAGTTCTCGTTCGTGGGATGGAGGTTTATAAAATCATTGTAGGCGAGCTCGGCCTCACCATATTCCTCGTCGCTGAAATGTGAATCGGCAATCCCCAGCTCCGCAAGAAGGGCAAGCTTACTGAGCGGATACTGATCCCGCACTTTCTGAAAATATTCAATTGCCCTTTTGTACCAGCCATCCTGATACGCGTCATATCCCTTCTGATAAAGCTGATCCGCGGTGCCCCTTGTATTGTCAGGCTTCTCCCACAGATGCGTAATATGAGTCCATAAGCCGCATCCGGAAAGAGAAAACGCCGCGATTATGATAAGAATTAAAACTGTATTCTTCCTGCGCACTTTTCCAGCCATCGTTCACAAAGCCTTTTTAATCAACCCTTCGAGACGCTCCTTGGGAGAGAGGCCTATCAGCTTATCCATAATATCACCCTTGTTGAACAGGACGAGAGTCGGTATGCTCATTACACCATAGGTCGTAGCTGTCTTAGGATTGTCATCAATATTTATCTTTCCCACTTTGACGCGGCCCTTATATGCCTCTGCAAGGTCTTCGACAACAGGCCCGACGGCCCTGCAAGGACCGCACCATGGCGCCCAGAAATCGACGAGAACGGGCTTCTCCGATTTGAGCACCTCCTGTTCGAAATTAGCATCTGTAAATTGAACCATGGATTCATCCTTAGCCATACTGCCTCCTCCTCGATAACTTTATGTGACTCTATTACTATATGGCCGCAAGGGATGTCAAACGCAATTATTGTCCAACATTTTGACAGACCTCGATGAATCTGGTATAAGGACTCGTCACCAATGACAAGAGTCCCCGTGGAGAATCAAATGGCACCTCTCGGTATCATATCCGGCGTAGTTCTTCTGCAAGGCAAAGGTATCTTCGATAAACTTGAGGAAAGGGTAATGACAACTGAATTTGGCAAGGCCCTTGTTTTCTCTTCGGATGCCATCTCATTCATACCAAGACACGGTAAAGACCCGCGGCGGCATATCCTTCCTCACTTAATTAACCATCGGGCCAATGTCAAGGCGTTGAAGGATCTCGGGATTGAAGAGGTCATCAGCGTCAATTCTACGGGATCTCTCAGGAGAAATCTGACACCCGGTACATTTGTCGTACCGGACGACTTCCTCATACTTACGGAAACGCCCACCACGGTTGGTGGCAAGGCATTCCATATCACGCCAAGACTGGCCGAAGAAGTCCGGCAAAATTGGATGGCCGCAGCAAGAGACTGCGGAATTGATGCCGTGAATGGAGGAGTATACTGGCAAACGCAAGGCCCCAGATTTGAGACGAAGGCGGAGATCCGGATGATGTCCCAGTTTGCTGATCTCGTCGGCATGACTATGGCGAGTGAGGCGGTCGTTGCGCAGGAACTCGGGCTTTCATATGCGTCCTTGTGCTCCGTGGACAACTATGCGAATGGCCTCGGAGAGAGAGATTTGACTGTGGAGGAAATACTTCAGCATGCCCGGAGAAATGCTGACGTAGTGTTAAAAATAGTCACGAGATACATGGAAAGGAGAAAATAATGAAATTTTCCACGAGAGGGGACGCAGGGGAAACAAGTTTGTTAGGCGGGCAGAGGGTCCCTAAATATGATCCCAGGCCGGAGACCTACGGGGTACTGGACGAGGCAAGCTCCGCACTTGGAGTAGCCAGAGCCACAACAAAGAACCAAAAGATTAAAGACATCATATTGAGCGTGCAGAAAGATCTGCTCATCATGGGGGCGGAACTTTCCAGCGTTCCGGAAGATATTCAAAAGCTCGCGCGCAGGATCGGGGAAGGAGACATTAAGCGCCTGGAGCAAATCATTGACGAACTGCAGAAAAATATCACCTTGAAAAACGAATTTATCTACCCTGGGGAAACTCCGGTATCTGCCCAGATAGATGTGGGAAGAACCATCACAAGAAGGGCCGAGAGAAAAGCCGCCAGCCTCAAGAATGAAGGACTCCTTCGCAGTGCAGAAATCAACAGATATCTAAACAGATTGGCGGATATGCTTTTTGTGCTCGCACGGTACGAAGAACAGAAAGGTAATAATTAAAACGCCCCCAGTTGGCATGGCTTAACCTTAATCTTTAAGGTCTCACATGCGGAAGAAACCGCCATTTTCGGGATGCTGAATGTTTCAGCAATACGCCAGGCCGTTGCACAGGGAATGCGGTCGTTCACGAGGGCGCCGCGTATGGCCTTTTCCAGATCAGCCTGAACGGCTTCAGCAGCTTTGACGACCATTTTTTGGGGGCTGTAACCGAAAAGTCCAAGTTGACATTTGCTTATCTCAATCTCCATGAGATCAATGGTGAGTCCGACTTCCTTCATCGTCACGTCCAACTCAACAGCTGTGCTATTTGCATCGGCGCAGGTAATCTTACCGTCGGCAGTTTTTCTCTTTAGAGCCTGGGCGATCCTCTGATCCAATCTTCTCGCCGGTGAATGCTTTGCCTTGTAGTTTCCTTTATCCCCATGCGTCATTTTTGTATCCTCCGAATTCGGTTATTCCTGTGCAAATGGCCCCTCCCCCATCTATTCTTTTCTGTTGTCTATGACCCGGATTGCCTTCCCTTCGGTGGCGGGTATGCTACCGGGTTCTACCAGTTTCACTCTCGGTGTAATGAGAATGTCCGCTTTCAATTCATCAACAACCCTTTTTCTCAGGTCTTCGAGAGGCCTCAGATCCCCGGTAAAGACCTCATTTTGCACTTCCACTTTTACGGTCATATGATCATCATACCCTTCCCGTTCCAGTATGATCACGAAGTTATTGCCGACGCCCGGTATCTCCATCAGCTTCTTTTCGATCTGGATCGGGAATATATTGACCCCTTTAATAATCATCATGTCATCTGTCCGACCTTTGATGCGCTCAATTCTCCGGTGAGTTCTCCCGCACGCACACGTTCCCGGGACGATGCGCGTCAGGTCCTTCGTCCGATACCTGATGATAGGCATACCCTCCCGGAGGAGAGTAGTCATGACAAGTTCTCCCTCTTCGCCGTCGGCAACGGGCTTCAATGTTTTTGGATCTATGATTTCCACTAGATAATGGTCTTCCCAGATGTGCATTCCGTCCTGATACGGACATTCAAACGACACGCCCGGCCCGTTCATTTCCGAAAGGCCGTAGGAATTGTAAGCCTTGAATCCGTAATACTCTTCGATTTTTTTTCTCATCCTTTCGGAGTGCGGTTCTGCGCCCAGAAAGGCAATCCGAAGTTTTGTATCCCTTACGGGATCAACCTTTAATTCCTCAAATACCTTGGAGAGATGGAGGGCGTAGCTCGGAATTATGTGGATGGCTGTCGTATCAAAATCGCGCATCAATTGAATCTGACGCTTGCTGTTGCCCGCCCCTGCCGGTATTACCAGGGCGCCCACCTTTTCGGCGGCGTAGTGAAAACCAAGCCCGCCTGTAAAAAGGCCGTAGGTCATCATGTTCTGGAAGACATCCGTCTTTCTCATACCTGCCATATATATGCAGCGCGCGAGGACATCCGTCCATGTCTGGATGTCGGCGGCTGTATGAAATACGACAATGGCCCGGCCAGTGGTCCCTGAGGATGCATGCATCCTCATGAGTTCGTCCTTGGGAACAGCGATAAAGCCATAAGGCCACTGCGCTCTCAAATCGTCCTTTGTGGTAAAAGGAAAATTTCTGATGTCGTCGAGAGATTTAACAAGATCAGCGTCTATGCCCATCCCCTTGAACAATCTGTCATAATAAACGGATTTCTGTGCCTTTTTTACCGTCTTTTTAAATCTTTCGAGCTGTATGGCTGCGAGCCTTTCCCGATCCATTATCTCTATATCTTTGTCCCAATACATTTGATGCCTCCCATCCTTGCACTTGATGTCACTCCTACAATTCGCTGCAAATTTTATCAAGATATTTTTCTCCACTTAGTAATCGGTATATTCGTTATGCCGGGCCTCCATGCAGATAGAAAAATGACGAGTTTGTGAGAAGAAAAAAGTCTTGCTTTAAAAGGAACAGTCAAGTAGAAAAAATACGCGCTATTTGTAATGCTATGAATAGATAAAGGGAGGAATTTGAGCAACATGGGAAAGCCAATTAAAGGATCAAGGACAGAAAAGAACCTCCTGGCGGCCTTCGCCGGTGAGTCACAGGCAAGAAACAGATATACCTATTTCGCGAGCGCCGCCCGAAAAGAGTGTTTCGAACAAATTGCGCACATTTTTTTGGAAACGGCGGAAAACGAAAAGGAACACGCCAAGGTATTTTTCAAGTATCTCGAGGGAGGTGATGTGGAGATCACTGCCTCCTATCCTACCGGCGTCATAGCAGACACCAAGGGTAACCTCATGGCGGCGGCATCCGGTGAGAAACTGGAGTGGTCTACCCTCTATCGGGACTTTGAAGAGATCGCGAGAGTTGAAGGGTTCCCTGAGATCGCGAACTCCTTTGCCGAAATCGCGAAGGTGGAAATGTTTCATGAAGGGAGATACAGAAAGCTTATAAAGAACATTGAGAACAAAGAAGTATTTAAGAAGAGAACGCCTGCAAAATGGCACTGCACAAACTGCGGCTACATCTTCGAAGGAACAGAAGCACCGGCCCAATGTCCGGCGTGCAAACATCCGCAATCATACTACGAAGTATTGGCGGAAAATTATTAACCGGGAATGCACAAGTTCTATGACAGGCGTAATTTTATCAGGGGGGAAAAGCGCGAGGATGGGAACGAACAAGGCTTTTCTCGAGTTTGAAGGTAAGCGGCTGATCGATAGAGCCGCCGCGATGTTCAGGGACATTTTTCAGGAAGTGATACTCGTGACAAATTCCCCCTTAGAATATCTTGACCAGGATTGCATGATTGTCTCCGATATATTCAAGAACAAAGGTGCGCTGGGAGGCATCTATACAGGAATTTTTTATGCCTCCTTCGATCATGTCTTTGTTTCCGCCTGCGATATGCCCTTCTTAAACAGGTCCTTCATCGAGCATATGGTTAAATGCACAGACAGATATGACATCGTGGTGCCGGAACCTTCTGACGGTCTCCAGCCCCTCCATGCCATTTATTCGAAGAGATGCCTTAATCCTATCAAGAAACTTATGGATACGGACAACCTGAAGGTCACTGGTTTTTACAAAGGATTAAGAACCATGGTGATCCCCAAAGAGGATATCAAACCCTTTGATCCGGAAGGGCAGATATTCATAAATGTCAACACCAGAAAGGACCTCGAACGTATCTCATCGCTCTGATACCTTTTAAAAAGGTGACTGAGAGAACGTCATACAAAAATCCCAGAGAGACATCAGGAAAATGGATAAGTTCGATGTGATCATAGTAGGCGCTGGACTGGCCGGCCTCGGTGCGGCGTATACGCTTGCAGGGAGCGGTCTTGAGGTGCTGGTTCTGGAACGGGGTGACTATCCCGGTGCAAAGAACATGACGGGTGGCCGTCTTTACTTGAATCCCGTTCGCAAGCTGTTTCCCGGCCTCTTCGAAAACGCCCCCCTCGAGCGCTTCATAGCCCATGAAGGAATATCAATCATGGCAAAAGATCGCTCGGTAACCCTGCACTATACCGGCAATGAGCTCACGGATGAACCCCACCAGAGCTATAGTATCCTGCGGTCGAAGTTCGACAAGTGGCTCTCGGAACGGGCGGAAGAAAAAGGGGTCGCCATTTTATCCAAGATCAGAGTCGACGATGTCATCAAGGACGATGGAATAATCGTTGGTGTCCTTGCAGGCGCCGATGAACTGCGCGCCGACGTTGTGCTTGCCTGTGACGGCGTATTATCCATCGTTTCCGAAAAAGCGGGCCTGCGCGCGCCCGTGGCGCCCGGCAACTTCGCCCTCGGAATCAAAGAAGTCATCGCCCTCGATTCCGGGGTTATCAATGAACGTTTCAATCTGGAAGGCGACGAGGGTGCGGCGCGCCTCTTTGTGGGAGAAGTAACCCTGGGAAAATTCGGCGGGGGTTTTCTCTACACGAACAGGGACAGTGTCAGTTTGGGCATTGTCATCGGCATGGAGGATGCTACAAGAGACACCCTTCCCATCGAAGTGCCTGCGCTCATGGACGCATTTAAGAAGCGGCCTGAGATCGCCCCCCTAATCAACGGCGGCGGCACCGTAGAGTATTCGGCCCATGTCATTCCCGAGGGCGGCTTCAAGGTCATGGGTAACCTGTACGGAAACGGTATCCTGATTGCGGGCGACGCTGCCGGGCTCGCACTGAACATCGGTTTCACAGTGAGGGGCATGGAATTTGCCCTGGCTTCAGGCCACTTCGCCGCCCAGACCGTCATGAAGGCCAAGGAAGTAGGAAATTATGACGCACAGACCCTGAGTATGTACAGGAGACTCCTCGATGACAGCTTCGTTCTCACTGATTTGAGAAACTTTCAGGAAACGCCCGCTGTACTCGGAAATCCGCGGTTCTTAAACCATTACCCGGAGCTGATTGGGGAAATCATGAAAGATGTCTACTCCGTTCCCGCAGGCCCCAAGGAAAGGTTGTACCCGACCATCAGAAAGAGCTTCACTCTCAGCGAATTGTGGGCCCTCTTCATGGATCTGAAAGGGGTAATGAAGATATGAGAGAGATGCTGGACTTGAAGGCTAAACTGGGGCTCGATGTGTTCAAGCCGGCCGGCGAACCCCACATCAGGATCAGACAAGGCATGGAAAAAGACCTGCGCCTGAAGCCGGCTCTCCGCGTATGTCCTGCCGGCCTCTACAGCGAGAACGAAAAAGGCGAGGTCGTGCTCACTATAGACGGCTGTCTCGAGTGCGGCACCTGTCGTCTCGTTTGCGGCACGGAAATTCTGGATTGGAATTATCCACCCGGAGGAACAGGTGTGCAGTACCGTTTCGGTTAGGCATGATATATTTTTCCTGACGGCAAAACCAACTGTATAGTTGATTTTTTTTAATTCCACGTCATTGCGGCTGAGAGACTCTACCGTAACGTCAATGCTAAAGGGCCGCTTGGCCGAGGTGATGGTCCGGACAATAAAATCGAGGGGATGAATGTTATGGATTTCAAATTTACTGAGGAACAAGAACTGATTCGTAAGAATGTGCGAGAATTCTGCGTGAAGAACGTGGAACCCATTGCCGCGGAAATCGATGAGAACAGCCGTCACCCGGCCGAGTTGTTTGAAAAACTCTCCGCTGGGGGCTGGATGGGCATACCTGTTCCGCAGGAGTACGGAGGAGCCGGGGCTGACTTTTTGACGAGCATCATTGTCGTGGAAGAACTTTCCCGGTCATGCGCCTCCACGGGGTTTACCATATCAACCCATGCCGGCATCGTGTGCACGATGATACATCTCTTCGGTACGGAAGAGCAGAAGAAGAATTACCTGACACCCATGGCCGAAGGCAGGCATTTAGGGGCTTTCGCCCTGACCGAGCCCGGTGCAGGCACCGACGTGATGGCCGTAACTACCGCCGCAGTTTTAGACGGTAATGATTATGTCATCAATGGAACCAAAACCTTCACGTCCAATGGCCCCACTGCGGGCACATACCTGGTCTTCGCGTGGACGGACAAAGCGGCTGGGCGCAAAGGCATGAGCACATTCATAGTCCCCCGGGAAGCGCCCGGTTTCAGGGTGGGCGAGCATTTCAAGAAGATGGGCCTCCGTTCGTCGCAGACATCCGAGCTGATCTTCAAGGACTGCCGTGTTCCTAAGAATAATCTTCTCGGTAAGGAAGGGGCAGGTCTTCCGATGGCAATGACCGGCTTCGACGGCGGCCGGATAGGAATCGCCGCCCAATGCATCGGCATCCTCCAGGCGGCCCTCGACGAGTCTATCCGGTATTCCAAGGAGAGGATACAATTCGGTTCCCCCATAGCACGCAACCAAGCCATTGCCTGGATGATAGCGGACATGGCTACGGATCTCTCTGCCGCCCGATTCCTTGCCTATCATGCGGCCTGGCTCAAAGACCAGAAGCTGCCATTCAGTAAGGAAGCGGCGATGGCGAAACTCTATGCATCGGAAGCAGCCATGCGGCACACCGTGAAGGCCGTCCAGATACATGGCGGATACGGCTACTGCAAGGGCGCCAAGGTGGAGCGTTTGATGCGCGACGCCAAGATCACGGAGATATACGAGGGCACAAGTGAAGCAATGCGCATGGTGATCTCCGGGACCGTGCTCCGCTGAGCCTCTGAAATATGAAGCCCGCCTTGAAAATATTATAAGGGTGTCAGTTTATGTTTTCTATTATTGCCTGTTTCAAATGGGTCATCGATGAGGCCTACATCCGGCGCGGGCCATCCGGTGATTTGGACTTCTCCTCCGTAGATTACAAGATCGGCGAGTATGACCGCAATGCCATCGAGGAAGCCGTACGGCTCAAGGAAGCCCTTGGAGGGAAGGCCATCGCCGTCACCGTCGGTATGCCCGAGGCCGCAAAAGGCGTCAAGGATGCCCTCTCCCGTCGGACCGACGAGGCCTATTTTATAGTCGACAGTTCTTTCGGTAATCTGGATTCCTCCCAGACTGCCCTCATCCTGGCAGAGGTTATCCGCAGTAGAATAGGACAGTATGACATCATCCTCTGCGGCGAGGGTTCGAGTGACCTCTATGCCCAGCAGGTCGGCCCCCGCCTGGCAGAACGACTCGAGATACCCTGCATTTCCTTCGTACAGAAGCTCTCCCTTGGAAAGGACCAGCTCGTCGCGGAGCGTCGCGTCGAAGAGGGCATTGAAGTGATCACGGCGCCGCTGCCTGCCCTGGTGACGGTTCTCCCCGATATCAATGTCCCGAGGATCCCCGGTGTTAAGGATACCCTGATGGCGGGAAAGAAGCCGACTGTGAAGATTACGAAGGATGAACTGCCGCCCGTAGGTGAGCCCCTGCTTAGGACCATCAGCCTCACGGCTTCAGCGATGGAAAGGAGCTGCGAGAGGTTTGGGACAGACGCCGCAGAGATAGCCCGGTTCGTGGGGTCATTGCGCAAGAAAGGCGTCATCGGTTAAAGGAGATCATATGTCAGGAGTCTGGATAATTTCGGAAAACCGCAGGCAATCGATGGAGCTTTTGAATATTGGCCGACAGTTGGCCGATAAGATGGGAACGCATGCAGCCGCGCTTCTTTACCAGGAACGCGAACATGCGAAGGACTGCGTCAGCCATGGAGCGGATGAGGTCATGCTTCTTCCCCCGCTTAGCAGTGAACAGCCCACGGAAAGCTGCATCCCGGTTATCTTAAAAGAAGCAAAAAAGGGAGACCCCGATCTGATCCTCCTTTCCGCCACGCCGAGAGGAAAAAATATGGCAGCCCAGCTTGCGGCACGACTGAATGTAGGTCTCGTGAGCAGTTGTACGGAGATAGATTTTGATGAAGGGAGCAAAACGTTGCTGATGGAACGGTTGGCATATGGAGGAGCAGCCCTGCAGAAGGTGATTTGCTCGGCCCGGCCCGCCATGGCCACCATCCCACCGAGGACTTATGAGACAGCGATGCCTGAGACAGAACGACAAGGGAACGTCCGAGAACTCCCTTCGCCATCATTTTCCACAATTAAGGTCATTGAGAGAAAGGTGAAACAAAAGGAGGCGAAAGACATCTCCGAAGCGCGGGTCGTTGTCTGCGTAGGAAGAGGAATGGAGAAGGAGGAAGACCTGGCCATTGCCCGTCAATTGGCCGATGTCGTGGACGGTTCAATAGCCTGCACGAGGCCCATTGCCGAAGAGCTCCACTGGCTACCGGAAGAACTATGCATCGGTCTTTCCGGCGTGCAGGTGAAACCGGATCTCTATCTGGGCATCGGGGTTTCCGGCCAGGTTCAGCATGTTACCGGCATACGTAATGCCAAGATAATCGCCGCCATAAATAAGGATGAGAATGCCCCCATATTCAAGGCGGCAGACTTCGGCATCATCGGCGATCTCTACGATGTGATGCCGAAACTCATCTCTGAATTAAAGAAATGACTGGAAATAATTCCTTCTGATACATTAGGATACCCCGGCAGCGCCCTGATGAGAGCACAAGCAAGTGATGCAGTAAAGCAGCAGCTGATGCCATTGCGCATCATGGACATATTCCCCCTGCCTTATAACCAAGTCCTTGTTCTCATTGCTCTATTATCCTCTATTCTGCAAAGCAATGTGATTCCCACCTTGTAATGTCAGTCCGCTCTATTGGTGGTTTTTATACAAGATATGACGGATACTGTCTCTTAATTCTTCCGGAAAAGCGACATAAGCGAATAGACATTAAAGTGGCGCCTAGGAATGCTATACCACCAGAGAATGGCTCTGTACGGTATACGGAGAATAGCATCTCGTGGAAACTGCCTATGGTAGTCTACTAATTTATGTCGTTTATCACGTCGGTGATGATACGATACATACCCTGTCAGCCCCTTATCAGGGCCGCTGGCATATAAATTGCGGTATAAGCTCAACGGGTAGTTGAAGTCGAACAATATAGTCCAATCTATTTAAAAACATTGGAGGTGAGGCCGTGGCAAAATTTATGACTGCAGAAGAGGCGATTAAGCTGATCAAGAATGGAGACACTGTGGCAACTTCCGGATTCGTCGGAATGGGTCATCCGGAAGAACTTTCAAAGGCAGTAGAAAAGAGCTTTTTGGAAACAGGTCAACCAAACAACTTAACGCTTACATTTGGCGCAAGCCAGAATGACGGAAAATCAAACTGGGGACTGAATCGCTGGGCAAAAGAAGGTCTGGTGAGAAAGGTCGTATCAGGCCATTGGGGCTTGCAGCCTGATCTAATCAAGATGGCTGTCGCCAATAAGATAGAGGCATACAATATTCCCCAAGGCGTCATTCTCCACGTCTTTCGAGCCACCGCCGGCAAGAAGCCGGGCGTCATTACGCACGTCGGCCTGAGGACATTTGTGGATCCGAGAGAAACCGGTGGAAAACTAAACAGCATCAGCCACGAAGAGTACGTCCGTTTAATGGAGATTGATGGCAAGGAATACCTTTTCTACAAGGCCATACCCATCAATGTTGCCATTGTGCGCGGAACTACCGCAGATGAAAATGGCAATATATCCATTGAAAGAGAAGCCATATCCCTGGAGTTTGCCTTATTGGCGCTTGCTGCCAAGGGTTCTGGCGGCAAAGTCATCGTGCAGGTGGAAAGGGTGACAAAAGCGGGTACGATTCATCCGATGATGGTCAAGATACCCAAAGTATGGGTGGATGCAATTGTAGTTGCGAAGCCTGAGAACCACTGGCAGGTTCCCATGGCCGAGCAATACAATCCCAGCCTTTGCGGTGAAACAAGGGTCCCTCTGAGTCGCATAGCGCCTCTCCCGATGAGCGAAAGAAAAGTTATCTGCCGAAGGTGCGTTATGGAACTTATCCCGAATGCAGTCGTAAACATGGGCATCGGCATGCCGGAAGGCTGCGGCGCCGTCGCAGCCGAAGAGGATCTGATCGAATTGATGACAATGACAGTTGAGCCGGGAGCGATTGGCGGCGTCCCTGGAGGCAAGCTCTATTTCGGATCGGCAATAAATCCCGAAGCCCTGGTTGACCATCCCCTCATGTTTGATTTTTATGACGGCGGCGGGCTCGACCTTGCGGTCCTGGGAATGGCGGAAATGGATCAGTTCGGAAACGTGAACGTCAGTAAGTTCGGCCCCAGGATAGCCGGAGCAGGAGGATTTATTAACATCACCCAGAGTACAAAGAGGGTTGTCTTCTGTGGAACGCTGACGGCAAGCGGTCTCGAGTTGGGCATTGGCGACGGAAAGCTCAAGATCGTAAAAGAAGGAAAGGTAAAGAAGTTAGTCAAGAAGGTGGAGCATATCACGTTCAGCGGTGAATACGGAAAGGCAAGTGGTCAGACGGTCCTTTATGTGACGGAACGGGCTGTCTTTAAACTCACGCCTGAAGGCGTCATGCTGACGGAAATTGCTCCCGGCTTGGATATGGAGAAGGACGTATTATCTCAGATGGAATACAGGCCGCTCATCGCTCCTGAGGTTAAATTGATGGATGCACGCCTTTTTAAGGAAGGGCCGATGGGCATCAAACCTGAGATATTGAAGAAGGAACTTTAACAATCAAAATTGAGATCAAGAAAATAATTTAAGGAGGACAAATATGGCTTTGAAGACGAGAGAAGAATACAAGAAATCATTAAAGGTAATGAAACCGAACATCTACAAATTCGGTGAGCTGATCGAGGATGTTACGACTCATCCGGCGACAAAGAGAGTAGTAGAAAGCCACGCACGGGCATTCGATGCGTCACGTGACCCGAAATTGGCCGAGGATTTCACTACTACATCCACTTTCCTAAGTGGTGAAAAGATCCACAGGTGGAATTCCATGATGGAAACCCTTGAAGACATCATGGGCAATTCCAAGTTTAAAAGATGGATGTACCGCCTTACGGGAAGCTGCAGCGGGGGCGTGTGCGTAGGCTGGAATGCCCAGAACGTTATGTGGAATATCACATCGCAAATGGACAAGGAGCTCGGAACCAAGTACCAGGAGCGTCTCAAGAAGTGGATTATCAATACCCAGAAGAACGGGCTCGTCGTATCGGGTGCCCTTACAGATGCAAAAGGCGACAGAAGCCTGAGACCGTCACAGCAGGCGAACCCGGACAGCAATGTGCATATTACGGAAGTCCGTGAAGACGGCATCGTAATCAGCGGCATGAAGGCGATGATCTGTGGTGTTGCCGCTTCCAATGAGATATTTATCCTGCCCGGAAGTGGTTACAGGGAAGAAGATCAAGACTATGCAGTGAGCTGCGTAGTACCGCGTGACATAAAGGGTCTCACTATAGTGGAAGCCCGGAGACCGAGCGACACAAGAGAAATGGAAGGCGGATTCGACATTCCGGACTCCGGCATCACCCAGTCTTTTCTGTTCTTCAAGGACTGTTTTGTCCCCAATGACAGGGTGTTCATGTGCAAGGAATCAAAATACACGGGAAAGATAATAGAATACTTTACAGCCAACTACCGGTCCTGCATCGGCGCATGTGTGGCCGGTCAGGGAGACGTGATGATCGGCGCCGCGGCGCTTATGGCGAGGACGAATGGATTGGCTGCAAGCACGTTTGCAAACAAGCTGGTGGAGATGGCGGTTAATAATGAAACTACATACTGCATGGGAATCGGTTCGATGGCCCTCGGGAAGAAAGGTCCGGGCGGCATGTGGGTTTCAGATTCCCTGACAGCCCATGCCAATAAAGTGCATGTGGCGACCCTTCCCTATGAAACAAAGCGTATCTGCCAGGATATCGGCGGCGGTATCGTCGAAACCGGTTGCTTCCCATCTTCGAAGGACTTTAATGACCAGAAGATCGGGACCATGGTCCAGGCGGCTCTTAAAGCCTCCCCCAAGTTCAGCGCTGAGTCAAGGGCGCGCGCAGCAAGGCTTTCTGAGTGGCTGACGCTTGGCGCGGGCGTACCGGGATGTATGCACGGCGGCGGTTCTCCTGACGGCGCAAAGCTGGTTGTCAGATCCTTGACCCCCGTTGACCAGTTTGCCGAATACGCAAGAAAAATTGCAGGCATCATTGAAGAAATTCCAGAGCCGGAAAAGAAAAAGAAATAATTAGCTGGATCGGATTGCCCCGCCCGCCCGGCGGGGCAGCCAGCTCTAAAATAAGCGGATATCTCTAAGGACGATTTCCCGACAATCGCAGCCCATGCGGAATTTAAAAGTAAAGAGAAAGATATCGATATTTAAGGGCACTTGTGGTATTTACCCGGGGGGAAAACCGTCTAAAGAAATGATCTTTTCAAAGAGGGCTGGCGGGGTTCTAATTTTTTTTGTCAGTTAAAACCCGAGATAAAGATTAATTGCACCAAAGACGCATATAAAAAAAATTAAGGAGGAGGGTTATATGAGTGCAAATGTAGCCGCAGGAGTTGATCCCGTGAAAGCCAAGAAGATGATTACGTATCGCTGGATTACTTATGGAATGTTCTTGTTAACGTATATTTTTGTATATTTCGACCGTGTTTCACCGGCGGTTGTTGCGCCGGAACTGATGAAGGAATTCGGTCTCACAGCGACGACCCTTGGTATTTTGTCATCGATGTACTTTTATCCTTATGCAGCAATGCAGTTCCCGTCGGGAGTCCTATCCGATAAAATAGGCCCCAGGCTTTCGGTTAGCATGTTTTTCGTCATAGCGGCAATCGGTACTGCATTGTTTGGTTTGGCCCAGACGTTCGGCTGGTGTATCTTCGGCCGCTTTTTAATGGGTGTCGGCGTCGCGGTTGTTTGGATGCCTTGTATGAAGATCCTGTACAACTGGTTCCGGCCGAATGAATTAGCGACACTTACGGGTGTGATGCTCACCCTGGGCAATGTCGGCGCGATACTCGCGTCCGCACCGCTTGCGTTTCTGGTGGGTATCGTCGGATGGCGGAATTCATTCTTATGGCTGGGCGCTTTCATGATCCTCATATCTATCGTTGACTACCTGATCGTCCGAAATAAACCGAGCGATATGGGTTACCCAACAGTTTCAGAGATCGACGGCATCGACTACTACCCGGTACAGACTGCCGCCCAGAAGACCACGTTCAAAAAGAATTTTGTAAAACTGCTAAAGATGAAAAACTACTGGTTGATATCACTTTACGCCTTTGTGATCTACGGTACGGTCATGGGATTTCAGGGACTCTGGTTCATTCCATACGCGCAGCAGATATACGGTATGCCCAAGCAGCAGGCGGCCAACATGCTCATGTTCTGGCCAATAGGGATGGCTCTCGGATGCTTTGCGGCCGGTTGGTGCTCCGACCGTGTTCTGAAGTCGCGCAGGAACACGTCTTTCTACGGTATGCTTATCTACGTTGCGACCTGGATACCGATAGCTTTCTTTACGGGATCGATTCCCCTTGTGTGGTTTTATCCCTTGTTATTTGTCATGGGCTTCTTCTGTGGCGCATATGTGCCCAATTATGCACATATAGCTGACGGTCAGCCGACCAGCTTCATGGCGACGTCCAACGGGATGCTGAATATATGGTACTTCGTAGGAGGAGCTTTATATCAGTCATTGATGGGTGTTGTACTTGACCACTACGGAAAGGTTAACGGTAAATTTCCAGTGGAAGCATACCAGGCCACCTTTATGTTCTGCGCGGCATCGCTCGTAGTAGGTGCCGTGGCGATGTACTTCACAACGGATTCTAAACCTATCATTACCAAGAAGGCAGCGTAAGGATAGGTCAAAAGTTAAAGATTATAAACTATCCACATGGGGGGCATGGCAGACCGTATGTAAGATATAGGCGGGTTTCGGTGAATATCGGAAGCCCCCATGCCCCCTTTAATGTTAACATTCCTTGATTGTTCTTTGAAAAAACTTGCGCAAAATGATGCGTATATCAATCCCGCAAGATATCTTTCTCCTTGCGGGGATTTTATTTTGCGGTGCCAGCTGAGATCCGCCGCTTAGGTAATTTAGCCATTCGCTCGGTTCTTTTTTGCCATGTCGATTAATCTCGCGGAAAGTAATGTAAGATGTGCAGTATTGAATCTCTCCGCTGCTCGCTGCGGAGAATCCTCGATACTTAAGAAATAGTATTGTCCGGTATTCGCTCGCTTACCGCACAGCAAGCTGCGGGGAATGCGCTCACTACCGAATTCAATAGCTGAATGGTGCATTGAAGAGAAAAAAGTTATTTGCATATACTCTATGCAAAATGACTCTTAACATAACCAGGAGTGAATATTTTTATGGAAATTGTTGTATGTGTCAAACAGGTACCTGATACCACAGAAGTCAAAATTGATCCTGTCACCAACACGTTGGTCAGGGAAGGAGTGCCGAGCATTGTTAATCCCTTCGACAAATATGCTCTCGAGATGGCGCTGCAGCTCAGGGATAAACACGGAGGAAAGGTTACAGTGATCAGCATGGGGCCACCGCAGGCAGTGGCGGCACTGCGGGAATGTGTCGCCATGGGCGCCGATGAAGCCGTCCTTCTAAGCGATAGGGCATTTGCGGGCTCGGATACGCTCGCTACATCCTACACATTATCTCAGGCAGTGCGCAAAATGGGAAACGTCGATTTGGTCATTTGCGGCAAGCAGGCGATTGACGGAGATACGGCCCAGGTTGGACCGGAAATGGCAGAACATCTTGGCATCGGCCAGTTGACTTATATAAGCACGCTCGAATTTGACGGCGAAAAGCTCATTGCACACCGCGAACAGGATGAGGGATATGACGTTATAGAGGCCAAACCGCCTCTTGTGGTTACCATCATAAAACTGGCCATGGATCCCCGTATTCCCACAGTGAGAGGTACTGCTAAGGCATACCGCACGGAAATCCCTGTGTGGACTGCCGCTGACATTGCCATAGATCCTAAATCCGCAGGCCTGGAGGGCTCACCTACGCTCGTAAAGCGCATATTTACTCCGGAGCGGCGCGGCAAGGGTGAACTTATTCAGGGCGACAGCAAAGAAGCCGTCGATTTGCTTGTCGATAAGTTGAGGCAGGCCAAGATACTATAGTCGAGGAGGAAGCAGTTAAATATGTCTGTTAAGATTTTGTCGGAAGAATGCATTGGTTGTCAAACATGCATCGACAGTTGTCCTTATGGCGCAATTGTCATGAAAGATGATAAAGCCGTTCTCACGGAAGCTTGTACATTCTGCGGTGCTTGCGAAAGCAGCTGCCCCGTATCCGCAATCAAGGTAGAACGGGAAAAAACGGAAGAGGCGCAAGACATCAGCGCCTATAAGGGCGTCTGGGTATTCATAGAACATCGTGATGGTCGTATACGCAACGTTTCACTGGAACTTGTCGGCGAGGGCAGGAAGCTTGCCCAGGAGCTTGGCGAGGAGCTGTCTGCCGTCCTTATCGGCGACAATGTGGCGGAAATGTGCAAGGAACTTTTTGCGAGCGGCGCCGACAATGTGTACCTGGTTGAAGGGAGCGCTTTTCACCACTATTCGACGGACGCGTATTCAATCGCCTTTACGCATCTGATCAGGAAGTATCTGCCGTCCGTAATATTATTGGGCGCGACCAATGACGGCCGCGATTTAGGCCCCCGCGTATCCGCCAGGGTAAAGACCGGCCTGACTGCCGACTGCACGAATCTTTCCATAGATCCGGAAACCAGGCTTGTTGCATGGACAAGACCTGCCTTCGGCGGCAATATCATGGCAACGATCTTTTGCCCCGATAATCGTCCGCAGATGGGAACGGTGAGGCCCAAGGTCTTTAAGAAGCCTGTACCGGACTACAACCGCACGGGAAAAATAATCCGGGAAGAGTTGGCAATAAACGAGAAGGACATTCGCACAAAACTCATCGATGTCGTCAAGGTCTGCACTTTCTCATGCAATCTCGAGGACGCAGAGATCATCGTATCCGGAGGGCGGGGACTTGGAAAGCCGGAAGGCTTCAGGATGGTGGAGGAGCTTGCGCAAGTTTTGAAAGGCACCGTCGGATCGTCCCGTGCTGCTGTTGACGCGGGCTGGATGCCTTATCCGCACCAGGTCGGTCAAACAGGAAAAACGGTGGCGCCGAAAATCTATATCGCTTGCGGCATATCAGGCGCCATTCAGCATCTAGCCGGGATGCAGACATCCGACGTTATAATTGCGATTAATAAAGACCCTGATGCTCCCATCTTCAAGGTGGCGACCTACGGAATAGTCGGTGATGTGTACGAAGTCGTACCGGCATTGACCGCCAAATTGCGGGAGGTTCTGCAATAAGAAAAGTAATCGCCGTCCGCAATCTGCAAGTCGGCGCAATTTTGAAAACGACAAACAATATATTTTAAGAGGAGGGTAATCTATGAATTTTACTGTATCACCGGAAAATGAAGGCATCCGCAAGATGGTGCGGGAATTTGCGGAAAAGAAGCTGGCTCCGACTATTGTGGAGCGTGATGAAAAAGAGCTGTTTGACAGGAGTATATTTGATGAAATGGGTAAACTGGGCCTCATGGGCCTTCCCTATCCCGAAAAGTACGGCGGAGGCGGTATGGACTTCGTCGCTTATGCCATTGCAATTGAGGAAATTTCACGCATAGACGCGTCAACTTCCATCGGTATGTCGGTGCACACGTCGCTGTGTTCATGGCCAATCTACAAGTACGGCACGGAGGAGCAAAAACAGAAATACCTCGTGCCGCTGGCCCAGGGCATAAAGTTAGGCGCATTCGGTCTAACGGAACCCAATGCAGGCACAGACGTAGGCAACGCCTCAACATTTGCCGTCAAAGAAGGAGATTCATATCTTATCACCGGGACCAAGGTTTTCAACACAAACGGTGGAGAGGCGGAAGTAGAGGTTGTCTTTACCAAAACAAATAAAGAGGCCGGCCTTAAGGGCATGAGCGCGTTCATTCTCGAGAAAGGTTCACCGGGCTTGAGCTTCGGCAAGAAAGAAACCAAAATGGGTATTCGCGCAGCCGTACAGCGCGAAGTCATAATGGTCAATGCAAAAACCCCCGCCTCCAACATCTTAGGAAAAGAAGGCGATGGGTTTAGGATTGCCATGGCGACTTTGGATGGCGGCCGTATCGGTATAGCTGCCCAGGCCGTTGGCATTGCCCAGGGCGCTCTCGATCACGCAATCAAATATGCAAAACAGCGTGTTCAGTTTGGAAAACCCATAGCGACCCAGCAGGGCATCAGCTTTATGCTCGCCAACATGGCAACAAAAGTTGAGGCAGCCCGTCTCATGACGTATCGAGCCGCTTTTAACAAATCTAATGACCTGCCTTATTCCAAAGAGGCGGCAATGGCTAAGCTGTTTGCTTCCGATGTCGCTATGTCTGTTACGACCGACGCGGTCCAGGTATTTGGTGGCTACGGGTACAGCCGCGAATATCCCGTGGAGCGCCTGATGCGAGATGCAAAGATTACGCAGATCTATGAGGGCACAAGCGAGGCAATGCGCATGGTTATCGGCGGCAGCATTCTAAGATAGCCTATACTGCGCAGGCTTGATGATTTAGCCTGAGTTTATGAACTTCGGGGGAGACGGGGATAACTCGTCTCCCTTTTACTTTGAGACACAATCAACGCACAAATCCTTCCTGTACGTCCCGACACCTCCAATAAATATCCGCTTATGTTTTCAAAACAGAGGCGATGATCCGAACCACAAACGACATATATAAGTAGACATCGCAGAACGTCCCTGATATGCTGCCCTCAAAAGAAAGAAAGGGGGCAGAGACATGAAGGCATTGACGCTCGATCATCCGGAACTTACCAGAGAGGCTCTGCTTCGTTTAGCCGACCGGACGCCTGGGGCCTGGATTGGGATACGTATCGCCGTTCTGCTCCTGATTGTGGCCGGGTGGAAATCCGCCCAGGCAGCGGAGCTTTTTGGTTTAACCCGCTGGACGGTAGTGAAATGGATTCAGAAGGCAAACAGGGAAGGAGCAGAGGCGGTACTCGACCGACGGCGTATGGGCAGGCCGCCCCGCATTAAGAGGGAGGTGATGAAGAAGCTCGAAGCGGTCTTGACGAATTCACCGCGCGAAGTTGGAGTCTCCAGTAACCGCTGGGACGGCAAGGAACTGGTTAAGTATCTGAAGAAAATTTATCACATAGAAATTCATGTGCGCCATGCCCAGCGCATCATGAAGAGGCTGGCCCATTCCCAACGGATGGCTGTTTACAAATAGGTGTGGAGTTGCCGAAGAAACAGATATCTCTTGTAATCTTGCAAGAGAATTTGTGCCTGTTCTGCAAATTAAGGTAGGATTGGCCTTCGCGCCCGAAGGATCAAAAATTATTTCTGTGGTTCGTTATCCGGGGATGGACCGAGGTTATATTTCTTCAGTTTGCGCACGACCGTGGATTGATTGATCTTCATTGCCTTGGCGATCCCTCTTGTACTCTTGTGATTCTGGAGCGCCTGCTTCAGGAGTTGCTTCTCCGCCTGCTCAATTGTCGTTTTGAAACTGCTGCCCCCGATGACGCTCATTGCATCAGCAGAGATCTGACTTTTGATCTGAATGGGCAGATGCTTCATGGTTATCTCATCACCCTCCGTCATGATGATCATCCTCTCCACTACGTTTTCCAATTCCCGCACATTACCGGGCCAGGAATAGAGCATCAGAACATCTATAACCTCCGGTGAAATGCGCTTATTGTACTGGTGTTTCTTGTTCATCTTATCCAGAAAGTGCAAAACAAACATAGGTATGTCTTCTTTGCGCTCACGGAGCGGAGGAATCTCAATCGCAACGACGTTCAGACGATAATAAAGGTCGTCACGGAAAGTGCCTTTTTTTACCATTTCTTCAAGATTCTTGTTTGTCGCCGCAACAATGCGCACATCGACGGGAGCGGGCTTCACGCCACCAATCCGCATGATCTCACGATCCTGCAGGGCTCTTAAGAGTTTTCCCTGTAGACTGTATGGTATATCGCCGACTTCGTCGAGAAACAGGGTCCCCTCATTTGCGAGCTCAAACATGCCGGGTTTCCCCTGTTTTTTTGCACCCGTAAAAGCGCCGTAATCGTAACCAAAAAGTTCGGATTCAAGAAGTGTTTCAGGAATTGCTCCGGAGTTCACCTTGATGAGAGGGCCCTTGGAGCGCTGGCTTTGCTGATGTATGGCATTCGCAATCACTTCCTTGCCCACACCGGATTCGCCGGTGATTAACACCGATACATCGAAACTGGCGACGCGCGCCACGATTTCCATTAGCCGCTTCGTCGATTCGCTGTGAGCGACTATATCGACGTTCTTCATCTGCTCAAGTTCGGCGGCATATAATTCATTCAACCGCTGCGTCTTCTCGAGCAACTGCTTCAAATAGAGTATTTCCGTTATATCTCTGATATTGGCGACAACCCGCCTGATTTCACCATCGTCACCCCATATGGGTATGGCCGTCGCCATTATTTTCTGGCCGATTTTTTCCCCTTTGAGCATCTCCAGCATGACTGTCACTTTCTTTCTTTCCCTGATTGCCGCCATTGCTGAAGATTCCGTGTACCATTTATGATTTACGAGGTCCTTAGCGCACTTTCCTACGGCGAAGTCCCTCTGGATTCCGGCAATACGCTCCCATGCACTATTTACCCTCAGGATAACCCCCTGCCCGTCGGTTATGAAAAGGCCGTCATGGGATGCCTCAATGATATCTTCCAGTTCGCAAAAATCACATTTGTGCCGGGCCTGATGGGATTCGTCTGCTCCGACTAATTTCAGATTATCTGCTTTTTTTGTTCTGGATGTAGGTTTTGACACTTTCTTCTTCCTGAAAAATTTCTTTTAATATAACATAGTAACAGAAGCCTTCCATGTCAACAGTATTCTAGATGACATTCCGGCAATGATCTTGGGGCCTTATTACGGGTATCCGGCATGCCGGCAAGATCACTTTTTGTATTCCGCATCTATGGTAATGGAAATGCCCCCACGGACGGCAAA
Source organism: uncultured delta proteobacterium (assembly GCA_963729715.1). Taxonomy (GTDB): domain Bacteria; phylum Desulfobacterota; class Syntrophia; order Syntrophales; family UBA2185; genus Fen-1135. The sequence continues at coordinate 444,039 of CAVSPA010000006.1, read as the reverse complement.
ATCCGCCGTTACCTTGCACCACCGGGGCTTGAGAGCAAGAACCAGATCGTCAAGAATCACGTTGGCCACATGCTCATGAAACACCCCTTCGTCACGGTAAGACCAGAGATACAATTTCAGGGACTTTGATTCGATAATCTTTTTGTCCGGTATGTACTGGATGATCAGCCTGGCAAAATCCGGCTGCCCCGTCGCCGGACAGGCGCATGTGAACTCTTCCGTCTTTAGCGTTACAACGTAGTCCCTTCCCGGATGATGGTTAGGAAATGTTTCCAGATTCTTTGTGGGTTGGGCATCCCGCCTGAGTAAAGTCAGCCCATCGAGGTCGGATTTTTGCGTCTTCTTCGTCATTCAGGCTTTTCTCCTCTTTCAATCTCTCAAGCAATTATTTTCTGTGCTCCGGCATAGAAGAAATAGCATGCAAAGAGAATTAATACAACTGCGCATGTTCCCATGACCCATCTATAAGAACCATCAGTGAAAAGATGCCTGCCCTTCCCTACTGCCGCAGAAACCGCTGAGTACCAGACAAAATCTGCGAGAATGTGTCCCGTGAAAAAAAATATTAGGCCTGCTATACCGAAACCCCAGCTATAAATGACGTAACCAAACCCTATTGTCGCCCACCAGACCACCCAGTAGGGATTAGCTATGCTCAGGATCGCTCCATTCATGACCAGGGAGGCACTCTTGGTCTTCCCCGTGATCAATGACAAAGTCAACGTCGGCAGGGCGCGGAACATCGCGGCAGCCATCCAGAGCAGGATAACACCACCGGCTATGGCGACAACGGCAAAGACGTCGTTACGCCGAAGAAACGGGGCCAATCCCAAGACAAGCGCAGCAAGCAGCATAATCTCCAGGATGCCATGACCTGCGATAAGCAAAGGTCCGGCGACCAATCCCCTTTGCGAGCTCTCACTGATTGTCGCCGTAAGCAGAGGCCCCGGCATCATAGCGCCGGAGAAGGCGATGATAAAAGAAGAAACGAAGATTGTAATAAGTTCCCACACTGCTTATATACTCTTAAGGTGTCATAGCGACCGAAGGGAGATATCTTTTATTTTACCCCCGTTAAGATTTATCGCTACGCTGGAAATGACACTAGTACATGGAAATTCTTAAACCTGGGCATAAAATACGTAAGCTAATTTAAGCACGTAGTATTATCAAGCTAACTCGCAGCTGTTCGCATCGAGTTGGCATTCCTTTTCCTTTTATTTTTCTCTGAGACGCATCTCCCGCCTGGCTTTTGCTTACCGGTTCCTTCTTTTTTCTTCATCTGTTTCCAGGATTAGCGGAGGCCCTTCTTGCCGATGGTGAGCTAATCCACGGGTAGCCCTGGTCCTGGAACGGCACCTTTCTGTCCGCTAGCCGAGTTTGTAGTGGTGCTTGCAGCCGCAGCGCTTCCTTGCTTCGCTGCACTCTTCGCGTCGGTCGGAGCCGCCGCGCTTGAGGCGGTACCTTGCTGGCCCATGTGCCCTGCATGTCTCAGATTGTTCAACGCATTCTGGTCGTGCTGGAGTATATCCTGCAATCTGTTTAGGTCGGCTTGTTCTTGTGCGACCTTTTGCTGATTCTGCGGTATTAAATTCGTCTCTAAATCGCTTATTTGCCCCGTTAAGTCCGTTATATAGGACAATAACATATTGACTTCCTGCTGTGTCGCCGTTATCTTGGTCTGCAGGTTGGCCGCTCCTTTCTGGTTGTGTGCTGCCTGCGCGCTCTGGAGCTGCTTATTCAGATCGTCAAGTTTATGTTGGTCTGCCTGGGACTTTTTGTTCGAGATGTCCAGTGCATTTCGGCATGCCAGGAGCTCCTTCTTCAGGGTGTCCCAATCCTGCATATATCCGGACAGCAAAGTTTGCGCTGCCGCTATAGCCTACTGATCCTGGTATATGGTGTTTTTCCCTGCCGCTATCTGGGTCTCCAAACCTGGCGCACTGTTTGGCATTCGATCTTGCTGCCCTATCCCCGTCTGCTGGCCGTAAACCAATCCGGCAAAACACCTGCCAGCAGAAGGCAGAGACAGAACACAAAGGATCGAGTATGGAAAGAAACTGTCTTCATGAGTTTTCACCTCCCGCTGATTTCAAGCCCAAGGGCCTGCCATTCATGACACCCCATTAGGTGGGTTCTAACATGATTCCGTAACCGCACACAGTTATTTTTGTTTCCCCTGTCCCGCCCTTGTTGACGATTGAAATTAAATTTTGTTTTCTCATTCATAGCCTCTTTCCCCAGCGGTGCCACACTATTTTAACCGTTTATATATATCATTATTATTTTGGAAAGAATATTAATGACTACGGTTTAAGGTGTTGTATCTTCATCAAGGTTAATGGTTTGTGGACTTTCAGAAAGAAGTACCAAATAGGCGAACGTTGAGTTCACCAAAGTTTCAGTAGTGGAGATCAATTTAGACTGAGACTGAGGATTACAGATCGAAATGTACCATAGAGGCAGGGCATGATGACCCTGCCTCTTCTTCAATTGCAGTGGGGATCTGAGAGATACGGTTAATGCCGTCACTAGTACAATCCATTATAAGGAATCTTCACCTTTTCTCCTTCAAGAAACTCATATAGGCCTTCGCTGTTTCTTCAGGCTTCTCAACCATGGGACAATGTCCTGTATCGTTCATGATAACCGTCCTGTAATTCTTTAGATTCTTTTCCAGAAAAGTAACGCCTCCTACGTCCGTCAGTTTGTCCCGATCCCCCCATATGATCAGGACGGGTGCCTGAATCAGGGGTAGAAAGGCTGCTAAAGTGAATTGATTCGGCTGCCTGTCGTTCCATATTTTCTTGTTGAACTCCGCGTGGGCGATCAAATCTGCGACCATAATTTTCTTGAAAGATGTGGGGATTGTCGGCGTCTTCACGAAAATCAATGCCATAAGCTTATCGAAATCGTCGGTGTTGCTAGCGAGCAACGGATTATTGCCCTTCTCCAGTTGCATGACGAGCTCGCTCTTGTTCTGAGATGGAGCTCCAGACGTGTCCAATAGGGCAAGAGTCAGGACCTTGTCGGGGTGTTTTGCTCCGTAGGTTGCAGTCAATGCACCTCCCATTGAATTTCCTGCCATGTGGAATTTATCGAGCTTGAGCACCTCCACAAATCTGTTGATGCGCCCCACCTGGCTCTCGACATCGTAACTATCCGTCGGCACCTGCGAGCTCTCACCGAAACCAGGGACGTCGGGGATAACCAGGTGGTAGCCCTTCAAGTATTTGGCGAATGCCGTCCAGTTATCTTTGTTGCCGCCGAATCCATGAAGAAGTATGACTGTTTCTCCTGTTCCTCCTTCCAGGTAGACTATCCTGTGATCATCGACTTGGACTTCCTTTTTGACCAAATCGGCGGAGCGTCTTTGGACGTCCATCGCCAACTTGAAAGCCGCTTCCGGGAAAAAGAAGTAAAATCCCACCAGCAGGACAACGATGGCAACGACAACGACCAATCCGTACCCTAAGAATTTTTTCATTTTATTCCATCGTATCATTATGGTTTGTATTGAGCCCGAGACACTAACCAAGACATTGACCTGCCCCTGGAGCTTGTAACACATTTTGAGTTAGAGTTCTCGGATTTTTTTGGCGATTACCGAGTGAACTGTAGTGCGGGTTGTCTGAATCAGAAAATCAACAGTCCAAGGAAGAAAGACCTGAAAGGAAGGACTGTTTGCTTCACCTAAAAAAAACGATTTTAAAAAGTCTTGATGTTGTGAGTTACGAATTAAATTGAGTAATAACGCTAAGGCTACTGGGAGCCGATCTATCTACGCTCACTTCTAATGTCTGTAAGTCTTATTCAAATAATATAAACATTCTTTTTAAAATTATTTTTTCGGTGCGAACTCTTATATGACTCATTATTTCCGCGGTCGCTTGTGCTGTGCAGGGAGATCCTGGCGACGTTTCTTCCCCTTGCTTCCAAGTACCTTCGCTTTCTCGACGCGAGTCCTGGTCAACTGGTATACTCGGCCGATGCCAAGGAGTACGAGGATGACACACAGCCATCCTAACCAGTCCCCGATCACGGCATAGACTGTGCGGCCATACATTATCGGGATCGGCCCGACAAGCGTCCCCTTTGTCCATTGCCTGATGCGGTGGTCAATCCGACCTACCGGGTCCACAATGGCAGATATACCGGTATTCGTGGTCCGAACAAGGGACCGACGGTGCTCGATTGCGCGGAAGCTTGCGAGGGCGAGATGCTCCATTGGTTCGACCGTATTACCGTACCAGGAGTCGTCGGTCAGGTTGAACATCGCTTCAGGAACACGGTGGTAACGCCCTCCGTTCATGAGTAAACGGATCTGCCCGGGAAAGATATCCTCATAGCAGATGTTTACCGAGATCAGGTGCCTTCCGAGCTGGAGTGGCTCATCGTTCTCTCCCGGCCAGAACCGGCTAGAGTAGGGCGACCATGAGTACAGCCATGTGAATGTATCGCCGAAGGGGATGTACTCACCGAAGGGCACGAGCACCATCTTGTCGTACGTACCGAGGATTTTCCCCATCCCGTCTGCAAGTACGGCGCTGTTATAGAAGCGGGGTTTGCCGCCCTGGTCAATGCGCAAGACTGCGCCGAACAGCGTTGGCGTGTGCAGATTACCAAGCACATCAGGTGGAAGCTTACCCTCCCGGGACGTGATGAGGTTGAGGGGGTAGGCACTCTCCGGCCACACGATGAGGTCGACGGCGCCGGTGGCGGTAATGTCTTTGGACATTTCCTGGTGCTCGCGGACAAAACGAACTGGTTCATTATACTTCTCCCCTGCATCACGATTAATCTGGACTACGCCGACTGTCAGCTTCTCAGCCATGGAGGCCTGCTGGTCAACCATGTGCATGCGGACCTCCCCGTAACCTATCATCAGCGCAACGACAGTCGTGAAAACCACTACCGGACGCAGAGAAAAGGGCCGCTTATTGAGCTGGCCCTCAATCACCGAATAGATCATGGAATTAGCATATACGACGAGGAAAGTAACTCCGAGGATGCCTGTTACATCTGCGATTTGTGTCAAAAGGTTGAGCTTGTATTGGCTCGCGCCGAGGTAGTTAGGGAAAATCTCGGGCCAGAACTTTTCGAGTGCGGTCCACACTATGGGGGAGACCCAGACCACGTTCCAGCCGGTGTCGCGTATGATCAGCCGCATGATCCCTGCCCATGCCGCGAACACGATGCCATTCGCCGCGGCAATAAGTAGCAGCCCAAGTACCGCGAACGGCCATGCCAGCCCCGCGAATTGTTGGAACATATGGACGATCCAGTAGAAACCTCCACCGTGCCCCACAATACCTGCGACCCAGCCCATGAGGAACGCACGTCTTGGGCTCTGCCCGCGAATCGCCCACAGCACGGGCACGAGGCATATCCACTCTAGGTAGAAATGGTCAAAGCCAGCGTAGCCCAGGAACGCCACAATGCCGCCTGCTACGGCGGCAATCCAGGGCAGTAAATTCTTGATTCCTGCGCGTTGTGGCATATCTGACCATTTACAATAGTGGAATAACGATGGGGCAGTTTAGCGCACCGGGGCGACATAATCAAGAGCAAGCATATGTGGCGTGGTGTGTTGCGGCTCGATCTCATCTCATATTTGATACAGAAGAAAATCGACCCTGTATTTTTCTTTTTCTGCTATACCGATTACGGATTGTAACGTTCTATTGGCGGGTTTAATTAGAAAAACAAGGGAAGGAAGTAATAAAGAAAGGCGTTGTTTAGTTCTACAAAAGCCTCAACCTCATTGCATGAATAATTTTGAAGATTATTGATTGAAAGCAGCAACGCTTGCAGAAAAAGGTCAGGAGGTATTCGTGGCATGAGATCTATAGGCTCTGAATAAGGTACGGAATATTCTTGCATACGGCAGGATTCGCCTCTCATTTTCTCCAGTATCTATCTGCAGCCTCGTACTCTTTAATCAGGTCGTCCTCCAGTTCCTCGCGGAATGACTCGAACTGATCATCGCTCATTATTTCAGGCACAGAAAAGGTTGAGCCGAATCGAAAAAGAACCCCGCTGAACGGTTTGGGAACCATGAAATGATCCCAACTGTTCATTATCCACGCGTTTTCATAAGAAACGATACCGGGGCAGATAACTGCATCAGCGCTCCGGGCTAATGAGATGAGGCCTGGTTTGATGACGCAGGGGGGCCCGGTAGGGCCATCTACGATGTGGCCGCCAATACGTCTCTCTATGACTCCCTGGACCATGACCTGGAGAGCCTCCTTGCCACCCCGGGAGCTCGATCCTCGCACCGGAATCCATCCGATGTGCTGGACGACCTTGGAAATAAAATCCCCGTCTCGGCTTTGGCTGATCATGATGCAGGGTGACCACTTAAAAATCCACGGAAGGAAGAAGCCGCCAAAAAAGCGTTGATGCCAACTGGAAATAATGATCCGCCCTCCATTCTCCAGATGCTTCTGAATCTTCTCCGTGTCTTCTAATTGCAAGCGGAGGGTCTTGGCGTAGAGACATAACAAATAATAGATGATTGTCGTGAGAAAAGTGTTTAATAATAAATATTTTATTTCCTTTGCAAAAGCCATGAGCAGATTTCCTTTTTATTCATTGATAAAGATATGCTCGTCAGCAATTTATAAGGTATTGCTTTTCCGAGTTAAAATTATAAGAAGAACGACCACATGTGTCAAAAGAATTTTGACCACAAAATATGGGGTGCGATATTCGTGATGATGGAATATGTGTATCGCGTTGGTGAATCTTCCAGTTGAGGAATCCGGTTTGGGGTTGTTTCACCTGTTACGAGGGACTCTTTTCGGCACATTTCAGATAGCCTTCTCCCGCACATCTCTTTTCTATGGGGCGCTATGAGTGTATGATGCATCCCAGGAATAGTCGGGACATTGATAGAGCTGATCATTGCCAAGAGAAAGCTTGCATAAGTTTCCGCACATTCAGGTTATTGATAAAGTTGTCAATGAGTCAAAAAATCATAAGTCACTAAGGACGGAGATGATGGCAAGGCAGTTATTTATTGAATTTACGTCAATTGTAATGTAAACTTAGAATAAGATAGTTAGCGGTTACGATATGGAAATTTTTCCTTGGCATGCCAGAAAGCTATTTTATTAGCCTGCGTGACAGATGCGAGACAATGAGATTGAAAGAAGGGTACGCGACTTCCTGCGTACAATGTCTGCGTGCCTGGATATCATAGTTATGGCACAGAGTAAGTGTATTAAAAAATATCTATTTTATGGAGCAGATACATATGACAAATATTCGCAATATAATTAAGTGCGTTGCATTCGTGATCATGTTGGCCTCCGTTTCAGGAATCATGTTGTTCGCATGTCCGGAGGTGGTAAGTGCGCAGAGGCAAGGCGTACCGGGAGTATCATACGCTGGATATCATGGTGGGTATGGTGGATATCACGGCGGGTGGCATGGTGGATATCATGGGTGGTACTATGGTGGATGGTGGTATCCTTGGGCTCCAATAGTTGCCTTTCTACCATTTTATTACACGACAGTTATGATAGGCAGTTACCCTTACTACTATGCTGATGGTTATTATTATGCTCCGGTGGAAGGTGGTTATATGGTTGTTAATCCACCGCAAGGTGCGGTCAACCAGGTACCGCCGTCGGCGCCATCAGTAGAGCAGTTGTTTATCTATCCCCGTAAAGGCCAGAGTGAGAAGCAACAGGCGGAGGATCGCTATCAGTGTCATCGCTGGGCTGTTGGCCAGACCGGCTACGATCCTACCCAACCGGCGGGCGGCGTGCCATCGGTTCAGAAACGTTCAGATTATCAACGTGCGATGAGCGCGTGCCTTGATGCCCGCGGGTATACTGCGAAATAGCAGAAGAAATGCGTGGATCAGGAGAAAGTTTAAGCAGTAACCAAGCACAGAAAATATTCAATTGCAGAAAGGCAGGGTCAGAAGTGGCTTTGCCTTTTGTCTTTCAGGGATAACGATTACGGATTGTAATGTACCGTAGAATGTCAAAATTGAAAAAACAACATTACAAGGAAAGTAGCCATAAGCTGCACATGATGGGAATAAGCTGCCAAGGAATAGCAGCTTTTATCCCGTAATGTGCCATGACGATCAAAGAAAAAATGAGATGTTCCGGTTATTGACAACTACGAGTCAACAGATTCTATGATACTATCTTGTTGTATACTGCCATCTGAAATGAAGAAATCTTAGCCCTATTTATAAGATTGGTTTCATGAATCGTGGGGTCCATAACCCAGTACTTGTAATCTGTAGCGCTTCAAAGGGAAGTGGACATAAAGGGATAAAATAAGAAACGGTTTTGGGTTATAATGAATATTGAAAAACAAGAGATATGATAAAAATATTATGCAGATCCAAGAGCATAGAATTTATAGTTACGATTAGAAATATTTATTGATATTTATGGCAATGGCAGTGCCATAGATTGGTTTCTTTTAGAATACACTTTCTTTAAAGGGGGAGTATTCAAGGGGTCCCTGGTACAAACCTGTTACGATCATGTTTTTCATATGTGTCGATCTCTGGTGTCCAGATTATCACCCGTCGGTTGTCCTTCATTCTGAGGAATTTTTTTGCTTCGAGGACGGAATACCATACCCCGATTTGATTTCTTTTGTCGTCAAACATAAGAAATCCATACAGCGGCATTGCTGCGTTCACAGTGGTGGCTTTATTCTTCATGTCTGTAACAAGCTCATGGAGTTTCTTTGGCGTCATCTCTACTTTCTTCCACAGGTCAGACTCAAGTGTATAAGCCTTATCCAATCCTATTATTGCATTAGGATAGACATCTGAGCCACTGATATAATAATCATATTCGGTATTGATCTGGTCTGTTTCAAAAGCTTTTGTCACTTCCTGGTTCGGTGATATCTCACCATAATTTTTGAAAAGCGAACCGGCACACCCCGCAGACAACATTAGTATCGAAGACCATATGATACAAAAAGTCATTCTCCTGTATTTTTGCATTACCTTACCTCTTTTCATATTTCATTCGGAAGCAAACCATAATTTTGGTAGACTAACCCTTCTTCACTATTTGACAAGCTGTTTTATTGGGTCAATGGTGAAGAGATATCTCATCGATTACCAATTGAACTATTGTATATTTAAGAAAATCTTCAAATTCAAAACTTTCAGGAGGAAGAAGGCAATAGCCCGTCAGACGGGGTTTCCATAGAGGGATTTATGGCATTCCAGGCGTGTTTGGGGTCAGGTCCTGCAATGATGTATCTCCGCATTCACTTTCTCGTGTGCTCTGCTAACCGTTGATTGGCATCGTCGCATCATAGGCGAAGAAATCTGGAAATGGCATCAGAGACCGCGGCTGATCTCAGCGCGCCACTATGTTCCTCATCGGGAATAGGCTGAAAGATGGCATCGATGCCGCGCCCCTTCAATCGCTCTACATATGTTTTTCCCAATTCAGGGGGCGTTGTGCGATCTCTTGTGCCAGTTAGAGCTATCACTTTGGCTGCCACACTCACCTTATCGAGCCATTGAATGGGATCTTCACTTCTGAGCAAGTGTCCTCTGCTCCCCCGCCAGCCGAAAAAATCACAAGGGCAAGATACCAGGATCGCCGCTTCAGCCAATCTCGGTTTCATACCCAGAAGCACCGCGGAGATTGCTGCGCCACCGGAATGGCCGACAATTATTACGGCTTCCGGTTTGTACTCAACTCGAAGCCTTTCGATTGCCGCACCAACCTCCTCGATGTTTGCCCGTGTCCAATTATCGCCACGACCATAGTTATTACCTGATGACGATTCTCCACTTCCATCAGGGTAGCCGGGACGAACCAGAGCTACAGACATTACATTGTAAGAGGCAAAATCGACTGCGGCCTTTTCTGCGATGGGAAAGTGGTAATTGGCAGGGTTGCCCGAAGTCATATTGCCATGAAGCCAGACCACCATCGTCGTAGGATTAGTGGACCCGTACAGCCTCATCAAAAGACATTCCGACTCGCCGGAAACCTTGGTCTTAAAGTTTTCTCTTTCGCACGACGCTCCAAACGCGCATGTTGCCGCGAAGAGCAGCATCAATATCGAAAAAGGTAATCTCGTGCTCATGTGATCTTCTTCAGACACCTTTGAACAGGCATTGCAAGATAGCACCGTTTGACTTACTTCTTCGCTGACAAATATCCTTTGGCAAGGGCTTTGTTGACGTGAAGGACTCCCTTGTTCATGTCTTTCAACGGATAAACGTCCGTAATTGGCGGAAGCTGATCGGCCTTGCCCTGCTCTCTAATAACGGAACCGGCAGGAATGTAGCGCCCATCGGGCACTGTGACGCCCATGAGGATGACGCCGGGCTCGATCACACATTTCTTTCCGACGAAGGACTTGAATACGAGGGACTTCATGCCGACAAAAGTATCATCCATGACAACGGCCGGTCCGTGGATCTGCACCTGGTGGGCTAAGGAAACACGGCTTCCCACGTAAACGGCGTACCTCCGGCCGCCGATATCGTACAGGTTTTTTTCGACGGGTTTACCGTTCATCTCCGTCTCCAGGGCGTGGATTACGACACCGTCCTGGACGTTCGAATCGTCGCCGATGGAGAGCGGCTGACCTTCATCGCCGCGGATGGACGCCATGGGAGAAACCATGATATTCCTGCCCAGAATCACATTGCCGACGACGGCGGCCAGTGGATGCACATACGTGGATGGATCGATAACCGGTTCCGAAACCTTTTTGCAAAAATCCGCAATGACATTTTTTTCTATCATCTTGCCTCCGTATTTGAGCCGGCATCCGGTATCTTAGCTGGACTCCCTATTCCTCGGGAATGACAGAATTGACATAATAATATGCCGGAGTAATAGTGCTAGATGAGATTCTTCCTTTCCCGCACGAGAAGCTCGTCCCATACGGCATTGACAACGGACCGGGTAGTTTCACGTGGGCCTTTGTTGTCGATGACAAAATCCGCATGCGGGATCTTTTCTTCGATAGGCATCTGTGTGTCCAGCCTGCTTTCAGCTTCTTTGCGGCTGTATTCGTTTCTTTCCTGCAAACGTCTGACCTGATCTTCGGGAGAAACATAGACTAAGATGACAATATCAAACAGATGCTGCATGCTTACTTCTATAAGGAGGGGAACATCGGATACAACAATGGCGCGCGGATTCATTTCTCGGATATCTTCTATCCTCCGCCGCCACAGGTCGAAAACGGCAGGGTGAACGATGCTGTTAAGCCTCAAGAGCTTCTCCTGATCTGCAAATACGATCTGGCCGAGCTTTGCCCTGTTGATTGTCTCATCCTCGTTCAGGATATCTGTTCCGAAAAACTCTATGATAGCCTTCCATCCCGGTTGTTCCGGTTCTTCTGCGAAGTGCGCGAGCGCATCGAAGTCGATGAGATAGGCGCCTTTATCTTCGAACATCTTCGCTACGGTTGACTTTCCTGAGGCGATGCCGCCTGTCAAGCCCACGTTCAGCATATGCTTGTGCCGCCGAGAATAAGGTCGAAATGAAACTTTTTACACGGATGACATGAATACTATTGTCATTTCGACCAGTGCAGCGAGAAATCTTAGTAGCGTGGTTAAACCTAAAAGATATCTCCCTTCGGTCGATATGACACCTTATTACTGCTCGCTATTTCGTTTATGGAGAATCCGGAGCCCTTCGAGCGTCAGCATCTCATCGACGATGTTTATACTTTTCGTTTCCGGAGAGATGATATTCGCGAGTCCGCCCGTCGCTATGACCTTCGCATCCGACGCCACTTCCGCTTTGATCCGGCCGACAAGGCCGTCCACGAGGCCGGCGTAACCGAACAATATGCCTGCCTGCATGCTGCTTACGGTGTCCTTGCCGATGACAGATTTGGGTCTTGCGATTTCCACCCTCGGAAGTTTTGCCGCCTTGCTGAAGAGGGCCTCACTCGCTATCATGATGCCCGGCGATATGCATCCGCCCATGTATTCACCTTTCTTTGATACATAGTCGAAGGTAGTGGCGGTGCCGAAATCGACGATTATGATATCCCCTCCGTATTTGTCGTATGCGGCAACGGCGTTGACGATCCTGTCTGCCCCCACTTCTTTCGGATTATCATACAGGATAGGCATTCCCGTTTTGATGCCCGGCCCCACTATCAGAGGCTTGACATTGAAATATTTTTCGCAGAGAGGCTCCAGGATGTTGAGCATCGTAGGAACAACGCATGAAATGATGATATCCTTGATCTCCCTCGGCCTGACCTTGCTGTTCTTGTAAAGATTGTAGATCAGCATACCGTATTCGTCAACGGTATGATCAACAACGGTCCTTACCCGCCAGTCATGGACGAGTTGATCCCCATCATAGAGACCCAGAACGGTATTGGTATTTCCAACATCTATAACCAGAAGCATATGTCAAACCCTCGCTATGAAGCATTACCTGCGACAACCCCGGTTCCCGCTCCCCACCATATGGTGCGTCTATTCCTTCATCACGGAGGCATCGCCGGCCATTACCCTTTTTGTCTTTCCTTCTTCATCTGAAATCACAAGAGCGCCAAAATCATCAATACCGAGGACCTTCCCCGACTCTTTGTCATTCCTGAATATCAACCGCACCTGCTTTCCGACCATGTCGCAGTATGAGAGCCACGCATCCTTAATGGAGCCAAATCCAGAGTTCAGGAGCCGGGTATACAGATCATCGAACTTAGCGAACAAATCTGCCGCGAGATCAAGGCGTGAAATATTTTCCCCCACTTCTTCCGCAAGGGACGTTGCTAGATCGCGGATCGATTCATCAAAATCATTTTTCCTAATATTGACATTGATGCCGATCCCTACGACGACAAAATCCACACTGTCTCCGGAAGAAGCGTTCATCTCCGCCAGTATGCCGCAAACCTTTTTGCCTCCGATCTGGACGTCGTTCGGCCATTTGAGATTTACAGCTCCGGTGCAATACCCGGATAAGAGTTCAGCAACGGCAACGCCCGTCATGAGCGTGATCTGGGGGGCATAGACGGGCTCTATGGGCGGCCTCAGCACGATGGAGGCATAGATATTACAGCCCGGGGGAGACTGCCACTCTCTGTTCAGGCGGCCCTTCCCCTTCGTCTGGCATTCCGCGATAACGACAGTCCCGTGAGGAGCGCCGTCACAGGCGAGTCTGAAGAGAACGTCGTTGGTTGACTCGACCTCCGGAAAAAAGTGGATATTATTTCCTATCCGCTTCCCCGCGAGACGGATAGCCAGATTTTTCTCATTAAAATCCATTGTGTTGATTAAAGCGGCGGCTTATTCGATCTTCAATGATATATCGGATGCCGCTACCGAATGAGTGAGAGCCCCCACGGATATGAAGTCAACGCCGGTTTCGGCGATCTTTCGCACGTTGGCAAGGGTAACATTACCGGACGCCTCCAGCGGCACTCTGCCGCCCGCCGCTGCAACGGCCTTTCCCATATCCGAGAGAGACATGTTGTCTAACATTATCACATCTGCCCCGGAGTTTATGGCTTCCCCAAGTTCCTGAAGATTTTTTACTTCAATTTCCACCTTCAGTGTGTGGGGCAGGCGTCCGCGGACCATGGCCAGCGCCTGCGATATGCTGCCCGCCGCAGCAATGTGGTTGTCTTTGATAAGGACGCCGTCATAGAGACCGAATCGATGATTATGACCGCCGCCGATCCTCACAGCATACTTGTCAAGATAGCGTAGCCCCGGCGCTGTTTTTCTCGTGTCGAGGATCTTTGCTTTTGTTCCCTTGACTTCATCGACATATCGTCTCGTGAGCGTGGCAATACCGCTCATCCGTTGAAAAAAGTTGAGGGCTACCCTCTCGGCCGTAAGCATTCTGCTGAGATTCCCTGATATCTCCGCGAGACACCCGCCCTTCTCCACTATATCTCCATCTTTACAGTAGCATTTAAATTGCATGCCTGGATCGAGAAAAAGAAAGGTCTCTTTGAAAACATCAATGCCCGCCACAACAACGGCGGATTTGGCGAGAGCCCGGGCCTTGCCGGTCTCTTCACCTGTAAGTACCGCCGCCGTCGTTACATCCGCCTCACCGGCGTCTTCTTCAATTGCCGACTGTACTATCTTGCTTATGATATGCTTTTGTAACATGATGATAAGGATATTCAGAGGTTTTTGATGCGCTGCTCTTTTAATTCATCTTCTGAAGTCTGTTCATGGCTGCCGCGAGGACAGAATGCTTCTCTCTTACTTCCCTGAACTTTTCTTCTTCCTTCTCCACAATTGCCCTTGATGCCTTCGCCATGAAATCACGATTGGCGAGTTTTTTCGAAATCGCCGCGAGGTCTTTATCCACCTTGGCCATCTCCTTCTCAAGTCTCTTCATCTCCCCGGCAAAGTCTACCACGCCTTCGAGAAGCACATATATCCGCATGGTGCCGACAACGCCGGTAGCGGCATTCTTCGGATCTTCTCCATTTGCGGTCATGGTCAATGCCTCGATATTAGCCAGGTTGGTAATATAGCTGCCGCCGATTTCCATGATCGCCCGCGATTCCTCATCGGGCGCGGAGACTGCGACCTTTAATTTTTTCGATGGCGCAATATTCATCTCACCCCTGATGTTTCGGACAGAAGTGATCGTGTCCATGATGGCGCTCATCTGCCTATCCGCGACAGGGTCATGGAAAGCGTCCTCGGGTGCGGGAAATTCACTCACCATGATCGAAGTCCCGTCGCCCACTAGGGTCTGCCAAATCTCCTCTGTAACAAAAGGCATGATGGGATGAAGCATCTTCAGGGAAGACATCATGACCGCATAGAGGGTGTGCTGCGCCGCGCGCCTCTTCTCCTGTTTGCCTTTCCCATAAAGCTCGGGCTTGACGAGCTCCAGGTACCAGTCACAGAGTTCATGCCAGATAAACTGATAGATGACTGATGCAGCATCGTTGAAACGATACTCATCGAGGGATTTGATAACTTCCGAAGCTGTTATATTCAGGCGATGCTTAATCCATCTGTCGGCAAGGGATTCATCTTCCTTGCGGATCTGAGCCCCCGAAGCCGAGTAATCATCGAGGTTCATAAGGGCAAAGCGCGTCGCGTTCCATATCTTGTTTACGAAATGCTTGCAGCCCGCAATGCGCTCCTCCGACATCCTGATATCCCTGCCCTGGGCTGTCAGCGCCACCATGGTAAACCTGAAGGCATCCGCGCCGAACTTATCGATCATCTCGAGAGGATCAATACTATTCCCCTTGGATTTGCTCATCTTGTCTCCCTGCTCATCGCGCACCAGGGCATGGAGATAGACATCCTTGAAAGGAACGTCCTTCATCACGTAGAGCCCCATCATCATCATTCGAGCCACCCAGAAGAAGAGTATGTCAAACCCTGTGATGAGGAGCGATGTGGGATAAAATGTCTTTAAGGACTCTGTCTTCACGGGCCATCCAAGCGTTGAAAAAGGCCAGAGGGCGGAGCTGAACCATGTATCAAGAACATCTTCCTCCTGCCGGAGGTTGCTGCCTCCGCAGTTCGGGCATTCAACGGGATCTATGGTCGTGACGATTTCTTTTCCGCAGTTCCCGCAATACCAAACGGGTATCCTGTGGCCCCACCAGATCTGTCTCGAAATGCACCAGTCCCTTATGTTGTTCATCCACTCGAAGTATGTGCTTTCCCACATAGAGGGCAGGATTCTTGTCTTCCCTTTTATCACCGCCGCAGTCGCCGTCTTCGCCAAGGGTTTTATCTTCACGAACCACTGTGCGGAGACCATGGGCTCGATGTCCGTCTTGCAGCGATAGCATTGGCCGACATTATGGCTGTAAGGCTTCTTCCCTAAGAGGTATCCACCTTTTTCGAGGTCACGAAGAATATTCTCTCTCGCCTCGTAACGGTCCTGCCCCTGATAGACGCCGCCATTTTCATTGATGGCTCCGTTGCCATCAATGATGTTTATGATTTCGAGATGATGCCGCTCTGCTATGGCAAAGTCATTCGGATCGGAGGAGGGCGTAATTTTCACTGCTCCCGAACCGAACTCCACACTCACATGACTGTCGGCAATCACCGGTATGACCCGGTTCACGAGAGGCAGGATCACTTTCTTCCCTATCTTGTCCTTGTACCTCTTGTCCTCAGGGTTGACGGCAACCGCCGTATCCCCTAGCATAGTCTCCGGACGCGTGGTGGCAACCACGATGTCACCCTTGCCGTCTCGGTAAGGGTACCTGATCTCCCAGAGCGCGCCTTCCTTCTCTTCGTATTCCACTTCGAGGTCCGATATGGCCGTGCGGCATCGCGTGCACCAGTTGACGATATAGTCGCCACGGTAGATGAGCCCGTCGTTGTATAGACGCACAAAGACTTCTCTTACGGACTTGGATCGTTTCTCATCCATGGTGAAGGCTTCTCTCGACCAGTCGCAGGAACAGCCCAGCCTCTTTAACTGATTGATGATGACCCCGCCGTACTTCTTCTTCCATTCCCACACGCGGTCAATGAATTTCTCTCTGCCCAAATCATGCCTCGTGATGCCTTCCTTCGCGAGTTCCTGTTCCACGACATTCTGCGTCGCGATCCCCGCATGGTCGGTTCCCGGCATCCAGAGGGCGTTATAACCCTGCATCCTTCTGTACCTGGTCATAACGTCTTGCAGCGTGTTGTTCAAGGCATGCCCCATGTGGAGCATGCCCGTCACATTCGGCGGAGGAATAACAATGGAAAATTTGGGCTTCCCGCTTGAATCCTCGGCCCTGAATAAATCGCGGTCAAGCCAGTACTTGTACCACCTGGCCTCCGATGTCTGAGGTTCATAAGCCTTGCCCAATGACTTTTCAGCCATGAAACGTCTCCGTTAGAATATTTTTAATTCTTCTTTCAGTTTCCGGATAATCAAGAGGGCGTCAACGCCCGGCACGGAACCGAGGGGTGCAAACTCGCCGCTCGAAAGGTCCTTGGCCTCCATAATCCCTCTCGATGTCACAACCATCACTGCGTTAAAGTAAGGCAGATCGGACCTCAGATCGGGGAACGGTGATGCACTGCCGATAAACTTTGTCGCAAGAGAATTGTCTCCCGACACTTTGATCAATATGTCTTCGATCATCATGGCGTAGGTAGCGCGATCTACCATGTCATTCGGGTGAAATGAGCCGTCAGGATAAACCTCCAAGCCGCGAACGCCTATGCGGAGAATTCCTTCGATATCCGCTTTCAAGGGATAATTTGCAATATCCATAGCCGTTATCGCCGGAGCGCTCGCCTGTGCCTTCATCTTTTCCGGGTCCTTAAAGGACGTGTCGAATGTCTTTACCGTTCTCTTTTTATAGAGGACGTCAATCTTTAATTCCTCCATAAAGAGGGCGGCGGCGTCACCCCTGTTGATCCTTTCTAGTATCGCAATCTTCTTTCCCGTAATTGTCCCCGGCATGGCCCTCTGGATCTTCTGTGTCAGATTCCATTCAGCATCCGCCTCGTTGACGTAATCGCGGTTAAAGTCAATTACCTGCTTGAACATCTGTCCCGCGTTGGCGAAATCCAGCGCTGTCTTGTAGGCAATGCCCATAAAATAATAGGCGGCAGAAGACTTGGGATCGATCTTTATGGCTTGGTCAAACTCGCTCTTGGCGTCTTTGATCCAGTCCTTTGCGGCTTTGCTCAGTGTATAGAACCTTATCCTGCTCACATGGACGAAGACCTTATCATCATCTTTCTTGGCAAATTTCCAGGCCTGCTTCATGGATTCATTCGCTGCCTTGAATTCTCCCATATAGGCCGCAACTAATCCATTTCCCGCAAAGGCCTTTGAGTACTTGGGGTCGAGTGCAATCGCCCGATCAAATTCTCCCTTGGCATCAGGATACATCTTCTGATCGAGGAATTTCATGCCTGTATAAAAATGATGCTCGGGTGTATCCATTTCGCTTACAGGCTTCACCGCTTTGGCCCCGCAGGAGACGATGAAAGCTCCCAGAGCCATAACAACAAAAAACATCAATAAACTCCGATAATTCAACCGTTGAATCATAACGTTCTCCTTTCATCAAAAATGTTTAATGTAACTGTTCGGGATCAAGCTCTTCCCGGTTTAACACCAACTATTTTCGCAAGTAAAAACGACAGATTTCTCAACGTCCGATAAATCACAGAATTAACTATATTCATACCATATCGAAGTCAAGATATTTAACGGAATCCGCTCAAAATACAAAGGGAAACCAAAACTTACAATATCCGTATGCAAGTACGTTCATGGCGACAGAAATTGGTCGATTCTTCGTCTCATGGCGTCAAGATCGGATGGAGCGCACCATTCAACTTCTCTATCTGCACCAAACCAGGTTATCTGCCTCTTGGCAAAATGACGCGTGTCACGCTTAATCATCCTTGTAGCATCCGCGAGATCGGATGACCCTTTTATCAGTCTGACAATGTGTTTATATCCGAGGGTCTGCAGGGGCTTCAGGTTCTCACGGTAACCCGAAGCGAAAAGCCTCTCCACTTCCTCAACGATTCCGTCCTCCAGCATTTTCTCCGTTCTTTGATCTATTCTTTTATAAAGCTCCGTACGCTCCATCATTAGTCCTATCTTGATCACGTCATAAAGGTTGTCGCCGAAGCGATGGGCATTTTGTTTCTCGACAATCGAAATACCGCACAGCTCCAGTATCTCGAGGGCGCGGATGATCCGGGGAATATCATTCTTGTCAATCTGGGCAGCGGCCAGTTCATCTCTTTCTCTCAACTTCTCGTACAGATATATCTGACCAAATTCTTTGAGCTCCTGCTTGTATAACCTCCTCAGATCCTCGTCAGCATCCGGCCCTTCAAAGAGTCCGCCCAAGAGCGCCTTTATATAAAGACCCGTCCCGCCTACAACGAAGACGGGCTTTCCCGCGTCGTTGAGTTTCCCGATAGTCTCACGGGCGAGCCTAGTAAACATGGCCGCGTTGAACTGTTCATCGGGATTGACGACATCAATAATGTGATGTCTCACGAGAGACTGTTCCTCGAAAGTCGGCTTCGCAGTGCCTATATCCAAAAGCCTGTAGACCTGCATCGAATCGGCGCTGACGATCTCACCGCCTGATTCACGCGCGAGCGCCATCGCTACGGCGGTCTTCCCGACCGCTGTGGGTCCGAGGATAACGACCAGGCGGGGTTTCTTAACATTCGCGCACATGCACTATATTCGTTTAAACATCCTTTCTATATCCCTGAGACCGAATGAGATATAAACGGGTCTTCCATGGGGACACGTGGACGAAAACTGTGTCGCATCTAGATCCCTGCAAAGCTGCATCACTTCGGCTTCCGATAATTTCTGATTCGCCTTGACAGCCCCTTTACAGGCAAGGAGGGCAAAAAGCTTTTCCTGCCGCTCTTCCCAGCCGAGGGTGCGTTCCGCATTTGATAGCTCTTCAATGACCTCAAGAAAGAGACCCTTCGGTTCAACATGGGAAAGCGCGGCAGGCACGGATTTCATAATCACCGTATTTTCGCCGAAAGGGTCCACCTCTATGCCCATGGCCTCAAGGACTTTCATGGATTCCATAATTACGGCGAACTCTCCCGGCGACAGGCTCACGACCTCCGGAATGAGGAGCTGCTGGCTCATCATTTTCTCGCCGCGCCGGGCAGCTTCCATCTTGAGTTTATCAAAAAGAATCCTCTCATGGGCCGCATGCTGATCCACGAGAATGAGACCAGGTGATACGGAAAAAATAAGATATGTACCGGCAAACTGTCCGATATATTCCAGGTCGGCAAAATTCATTTCCTTCGCCGGAATTTTCTCTTCAATGCGGATTCCCTCCGGGAATATCTGTGCTTGTTCTTTTTCCAGAATATGTCGCATGGCGGGACGAGGCTTCGGATAATCTGCGAGGGTCTTGTTGAAGAATAGCTTCCCGCTGCCTGCGGTCACCGTGTATCGCTTTAACGCCTCTTGCACCCTCTCGCCATAGCCTTCGGGCATCGTCCTACTTTTCTCTCCCAATGAGACGGGCGCAATATCGGCAAGGGCATGGATCAAGGTCTCAACGATAATATCATAAATCTCCCGCGGATTCCGGAAGCGAACCTCCATCTTCGCAGGATGGACATTGGCGTCTACATCCCCGGGGGGCAAATCGATGAACAATACTGCCGCGGGATATTTTTTCGCCTCAATCAAGCGCCTGTAGGCCGTCATCACGGCATGGTTCATAAGATAATCCCTGATAAATCTCTTGTTCACAAAATAGTATAATTGCTTCGCGTTTGACCTTGTAAAATCGGGTTTAGAGGCAAATCCGAGAACGCCCATGCCGCCTTTCGCGCCTTTAACAGGCAACATGTGCTCCATGAAATCCGCCCCCAAGACAAGAGAAACCCTCTCGGAGATTTCTCCGGTTGCCGGTACATTTAAGATCTCCTTCCCGCGAGCGACAACCCTGATCCTGACCTCCGGATGGGAAAGGGCCGTCCTCGTGATCACATCCATGCAGTATCCCTGTTCCGTCGCCTCCGTCTTCAGGAACTTCTTCCGCACGGGAACGGGATCAAATATATGATTCACCCAAACGGAAGTACCTACGGGACATCCCGTATCTGTTACGCTCTTAAGCTCTCCTGCTTCCACCACAACCCTCACGCCCGATAAAGAGGACACCTTGCGCGTCACCATCTCAACACGGGAAATGGCGCCGATGCTAGGCAGGGCCTCTCCCCGAAAACCGTACGACCTGACCTTATAAATATCGTCGAACTGATATATCTTGCTGGTCGCAAAGCGTTCAAAAGCAAGAGGCGCCTCCGCACTCTCAATGCCCTCGCCATTGTCGATGACCTTGATCGCACCCCGCCCGCCTTTTTCAATTTCCACAGTTATGTCCGTAGCGCCGGCATCGACGGCATTTTCGAGAAGTTCCTTCAGAATGGATGCGGGCCTCTCGACAACCTCTCCCGCGGCAATCTTGCTCGACAAATTTTCCGGCAGAACGATAATTTTTGCAGCCAAGATTAATCACCTATTACAAAAAACTGGACTCTTAAACGTCATACTATGTTTGATACGGATGGCATCGACAAAAACACTTTTTCAAAGCATATAATAAAAGACCGCAGTCACCCTCAAGAAGTAACTGCGGTCGAATATAACTCGATACACCGCCGTGATCAATCCAGAACTATCATGACCCTGCACTTTTTCAAAAATGTCATATTGTCTGCAGCGCCTCTGATCTTGTCGGCATCGGCATTACTGATGACGATATCGGACTTGCCCGGCCCTTCGGTCTTGATTCCCTTAACGCTGACAGGATTGTTTGTTACCCGCGGATTACTCTGTGCTGCCGTAAGATCCCTTGCATAACCGCTCATGCCCTGCTGAACGGCAAATTGTTTATCAACATTCATGGAGCCATAGACTTCCTTGCCATTCTCATCGATGACTTTAGGTGCCATCGCCGGCCGGGCCTGGAGCCCTCTCGCGTCAACCACCATGCCGGTGAAGACATCGCCTGACGGCGCCGGTCCTGCCGGGGGTGCGGGAGGAGCGGCCTCGGGTTTTTTCTCAAGTGCCTTGGGCACAATGACCTGCGCAAAACCGCCCGCCATAGGCATTCTCAAAGTCACTTCCACAGTTCCGTCGGAGAGGTAGTCCTGATTTACCACCTTAGCCCCTCTTACAAGGCCTTCTACCGCTGCATTGATGGTGTCGCTCTCCACCGTAAAATCCTTGACGACTGTCGTCGAATCAACGCGCACGCCCTTTGTCGCCTCGAGCAAATTACGGTAGGCGTCGACTTTGGCCGCCCTCATGGCCATGGGACGAGCCTGAGGTTTTCCTATGTACCGTTCGGGAGGGGCGCCGATCCCCACTGCCTCGATATAGCCTTCCGACCAGTTGATCTTTCCTTTATCGCCCATCTGTTCGACAATCTGAGTCCATTCCGACCCGCTGACTTTTTCCTGACTAAAACCGATCCCTGTATAGAGGAACAACATGCTTACGATAACACCCACTGTTACGATTAGTTTCGCCCTCATAAAATCCTCCTTACTGTTGGTTTAGGAAACTCACCCACAAAAGTACATAATCAACCCTCTTCAGAATTGATGTACGTATCTCCTCTTCAAAAACGCCAGCGTAAAATAACAGAATGCGCCAAAGGTTTCAATCACGAAATCATATTATTTCTTTTCCGTAAATGCCTTGCTTTCCGGGGCTTGTAACCATGGCTTAATATTGATATTTTTCTCCAGATCTCCCCAGATTACGTTCTGATCGGGCCTGCTACTGCCCCACCAGTTGTTTCTCGCATCGATATAGATGGAGGAGAATGTCTGGATGGCTACTGTGTTGTCGATGAAGTTATTATTATGTATGACGGGATTCGACATCCCTACGCACTTGATGGCACCTTCTCCGAGGTTGCCGGCAAATGTATTATAGAATACCCTCGGGGACGCGTCATTACGGGTGTATATGCCACCCTGCGCATTGTGCGCAATTCTGCAAGACGAGATTTCCGGCGCGCCATAATAAATGTCAAAAGCGATGTTTGCAAATTTGACGATACAGTATGCAAAGGCGCTGTTTACCTTTGTAGGTTTCGTCAGTCTTACGGCATTATTATAAAAACCGGGAGACGGAGAATTACCGGAAGCCGTAAATACGATCGGGTACCGCTTGGTGCCCTTTGCCACAACACCTCCGTCTTCCGTAATGATGGATGTATTCTGGTCGTATTCGACCGTCACACCGGGTTCGATATACAGGGTCGCCCCGCCATCGATTACGACATCCTTTGCCACCCGGTAAGGACTGTTGGAAAGGATGAGGAAGGCGTCCGCCCTGATAGGTCCGCCGAGGATCTGATTCAGTATGGGCAGCTCCTGCGGCTTCCCTTCAGGATAGGATGCATTAAGAACGGACTTTATGTTGATCTTCCCGTGGATCCTCGCCAGTATCTCGAGACCCTTGGCAGAGCCCCACCAGTTGTTCAGGGCGTTGACGGCTTCTCCCGTCATATCGCCCGCTATATCAAATTGCCTGTTGTCATTTATATCGTTTTCATTAATTACGGGATGGGAGTTCTTTACAATTATTCCCTGCCCCTCATTTCGCGTAATCCTGTTGTGAGTAATTAAGGGGGCAGACGACTGAATCACGATGCCCTCTTTGATGTTATCCTGGATATTGTTCTCCATCAGCTTGGGCTGGGCTCCGTCTGTAATAACGATCCCGGCTTCCATGTTTTTATGGATTGTATTCTTCACGACCTGCGGTTTGGAAAAGGCGCCCGAGACCTTTATGGCAACGTCGTTATCCGTAAGCTCAGAGGCTTCTATTTGCGGTGAAGACGCCTGGCATGTGATCCCCGTTGCCGCATTCCTGATGCGGCAGAACTTGACCAGATTTTCCTTTTCCTTGACGTTGCTGAAGGCTATGCCGTCCCAAGATTTCACGCCTTCGGCCGCATCGAACAGAATAATGTGCTCCTCATCCCCCTGCGCAATGAGCCTTCCTTCGATCACAAGGGCGCCTCCCTGTGAGCGTATCTCTGTGCCCGGCTCAATAGTGAGAAGGGCCTTGTCTTTGACGATCACTGCATTCTTGATTATATAAGGACTCGCGCCTGCATACCAGGTGGTATCGGATTCAATGATGCCGGAAACAGGCGTCGGCCCGGGCTCCACAGGCATGCCGGTCATGGTATCAGACTTGTCGCTTTCGTTACCCGCCCAGTCTACAGCAGTAACCTGATAGTAATATTTCTGCGCATTGACGAGATTCTCATCGCGGTATTCGTTCAATTCCGTCTTCGCAATCTGCTGGAAACCGGAAAGAGGGGTGTTGCTGCGATAGACCAGGTATCCCGCGAGGTCCGTGGCTTGCGACTTTTCCCAGCCGAGAAAAACGACCTTATTTCTTCCGACGGCCCTGACGTTCTTGATTTTATCAGGCGGTATGGTGTCGAGAGTTACCGTTCCTACTGCATCAACCCACTGAGCGGTATTGCCTGCTTCATCCCTGAGATAGCCCGTAATCACGGCCTTTGTCACGTTATCCCCGGGAATGACTTTGTAGACGCCCAGGTATCCGCCCGCTTCAACTTCCTGCATATCTATGTTTCTTTTAAAATCACCGATATCGAAATAGGCCTGCATCTTGGGCGCACCCTGAATGACCACCTTGATTTCATCGCCCGCCTTCTTCGGCATATTTTTCGTATCCTGCGTGAGGAGAGTGATGACGGGCGGCCGGAGGGCTTCTGCTCTGGTCGGCACGGGGATTGTCTTCACCATGTCCCTAAAGAGATCATCACAGGCTCGGAGCAATTGGATGTCCCTCAAATTCATGGCCGTGGCAATGACCGTCGCAATGATGCCGACAGGATTAGTAGAAATGCCGCCTTCCTGAATGCGGGCGACGTGCTGGCCGCTCCAGAGAAAGTTGCCTGTCTTGGTATCATACATCTTGATCTCCGCTCCCACAGAGACGGAGGAATAGATAACTGCAAACAACTTGTCAAAATCCGAGATATTGCCGTAGACGACGGCATCCACACCGAGGATCTTGCCCAACTCCTGGGGAGACATCTTGTTGATGGCCTCCGGATCGTCGAGTCCCGCCTTCCTCAAATTATTATCCACGACATAAGGTTTCATGCCTTTATACGGCAGGGAGCTCATGTGATTGTAAAATGCCTTGCGGACCTCCTCAGACCCTTTCTGGCTTTTTGCCAGATTGACGAAGGGAAGAACCGCAACGGTTTGGGGTTTGTGCTTTTCCATGTAAGGGTCTACTTTGTACGTGCCCTTAAAGGGATCTCTGATCTGAGGCGTGATGGCAGTTTCCTTTGTGGCAACTACGCAGCTCTGAAACATAACCATCAAAGGCAGAATTAGAATAATCAGTATGGACCGTCGCAATACTCTTTTCATTTGATGCCTCCCCAAATGGCATTTCAAGATATTAAACTTCTTTTCCCAAAAACCGGAGCCGACACTGAAACCTGCCGTTTATAGCTACGGCTTTTCGCCCGTCGGCATGGAAGCTCCGTGAATACTCTCAATCAGGAATTCGGGTTGACCTTTGGGCGACACTTTAATAAATTTATAGGGTATGGCAATAGGTTCCCTCCCGGTCGCGAGCGTACGATAGGTCAGCACCCACACATATCCGGTTGTCGTATCGACAAGATATGCCTTGTCATCACTGCCGGCTACAACCTGGTATTTCATTGTTTCGGCTGCAAAAGATAATGCAGAGACGAAGATGGTGGTGAGAAGAATCACCCATTTCTGCCTGACGGTACAACTGCGTAAACCTTTTTTCTGCCGCAAGGTCATGGTAAATCCCTCCTCATAACTTTAAAAAATACAGATGTCTTTATTTTGAGATATGCATTCTCATGTTGAAACAAGGGCTGCCCGGACCTTATCCTGGGCATGCACCACGAGGGAAGAAAAAATAAGAATCATGCCGGCTACGCAGATGAAACTTAACAATCTTTTCATAGTAAGTCGTCCGTTTAATTATTTTTTTAAGATATAGTGGAGATGGATATAGCGTGTCTCTTGCTGCAATATCTCAGGATTACAAAGATTTGCGCCCCTAAAAAAAATGCATCTATACTAGTGGAAGGAAGCGGGAAAGAATATACTGAAATAGCCATAGAGTGTCAAGATTATTTCAGGAATTTTATTGAAGAAACCACTGCAGTGCTTGCCTATGAGGCAATCCGGGCACTAACAATTTACTATATTACTTTGCCGATATAATCATCAACGGCAACCTGCCAATATCTCATGGTTTTTCCTGTGGCCTGAGAAAATTTCCGACAGTTGAGGACACTGTAATGCGGGCGCTGGGCCGGCCTTGCCAGTTTATCTGATTTTATAGGATTTACGGTCACCCCGGTGATGCCGGCAAACTTTAATATCTTCTCAGCGAATTCATACCAACTGCAATTACCTCTGTTGGTTACATGGAATGTCCCGGTATACTGACCCTCAATCAACAGTTGAACGGCGCCCGCCAGATCCCACGTGAATGTGGGAGACCCTACTTGGTCGTCCACCACTTCCAGATACTTCTCTGTTTTTGCCTTTTCCACAATTGTCTTAACAAAATTCTTCCCCCTCTTTCCGTAAAGCCACGCCGATCGTATGAGGAGGAAGTTGTCGGAAAATTGCTTCAAATACTGTTCCCCTGCAAGCTTTGACTGGCCGTAGACATTGATGGGATTGCATGTATCGTCTTCCACATAGGGTGTTTGCTTCTTCCCGTCAAAGACGTAATCCGTGCTGAAATGAACTATCCTTATGCCCCGCTCCCGGCATGATAATGCAATATTCTTCATTCCCTCCGCATTGACGGAGAAACATTTCTCGCTATTCGATTCGCAGCCGTCAACATCCGTGTAGGCAGCGGCGTTGACAATTACATCGGGCTCAATTTCTGAAATGGCTTTTTCGCAGGCCTCGGAAGAGGCAATGTCGATGTCTTCTATATCCAGACCCGCCACGTCATGAAAAGCCAAGAGCCTCAAAAGAAGATCGCTCCCGAGCATGCCCTTGTGGCCCAATATGAGAATCTTCATCAGCCACACCCCTTAATTAGTATTTCACTTGCTTCAAGAAGAGTCCGTGCGCAGGAGCTGTCTGACCCGCCCGCCTTCTATCTTTTGCTTCCACGATGTTCAGCAATTCAGCTTGGGAGAGCTTCCCTCTTCCGACATCAACGAGTGTACCGACTATGTTTCTTACCATATATTTCAGGAAACCGTCTGCCTCTATAAAGAATTTTGCCATACCGAGGCTGTCTATTATCATATCAACAGCCATCACAGTTCTTACATGATTCCTGATACCGCAATTTGTAGCGCAGAAGGAAGAAAAATCAAAAGTCCCTAAGAGAAGCTGAGCCGCTTCCTTCATCTTCCCTATATCAAGTGTATCGTGGATGAACCAGGCATAGTGTCTGCACAGAGCCGGACGGACAGTTCCAAGATATATCTGATACAGGTATATTTTACTCTTGGCGTCATGCCGTGCATGAAAAGATGCATCTGCCTCGGCCAGTTCCTTGACCGCAATATCCCATGGCAGAAGGCTGTTTATTCCTTGAAGAAGACCTCTTAGCCCTATATTAGAATTCGTTCTGAAGTTTGCCACCTGACCCAAGGCATGAACGCCCGCATCCGTTCGGCCTGAGCCTACAACCCTGATGTCTTCCTGGGTAATCGTACTGAGGCCTTCTTCCAGAACCTCCTGAACAGTGAGCCCATTGGCCTGGCGTTGCCATCCGTGATACCTTGTCCCATCGTACTCCATGATCATCTTTATATTGCGTACCATATCTGCCGGGCACTTCCTAATGTTTGCCGTCCAACTCGCGCAATAATCACCTCAAAACAAAAAAGGGGGGCTTATTCCCCCCCTTCGTCGTTCCGATTCATGATCAGGTCGCGCTTTTCGTTCCATCGAGGGCGTCAATGGCCGGGAGTGATTTACCGGCGAGAAGCTCGAGAGAAGCCCCGCCGCCGGTTGATATGTACGTGATTCTATCGCTCTCTCCGGCTTTATGAATGGCGACATCGGTGTCTCCCCCGCCGACAATGGTGACTGCATAGGAATTCGCGATGCTGTGTGCCAAAGCCGAAGTGCCCCTGCCGAAGGCATCGATTTCAAACATCCCCATCGGACCGTTCCACACAATCGTCTTGGCGTTACCGAGCACCTCGGTAAAGAGGGTTATCGTTGCAGGACCGATGTCAAGACCCTTCCATTTCGCATTGATTTCCTGCACCGGGACAATCTTGGTTTCCGCCTCGGCGCTCGCATCCTCAGCGATGACACAGTCAACCGGCAAATAAAATTTTATACCCAGTTTCTTGGCTGTCTCCATGACCTCCTTTGCTTTTGGCACGAGTTCCTCTTCAAAAATGGATTTGCCGATCTCATATCCCTGTGCTTTGAGGAAAGTGAAAGCCATGCCCCCACCGATAATCATCTTGTCCACTTTCTTAATCAGGTGTAGCAACGGTTCAAGTTTGCCGGATACTTTCGAACCACCGATAATAGCGACAAATGGTCTCGCCGGATTATCCACAGCCTTCTTTAAGTAATTCAACTCCTGCTTTATCAGGAAGCCTGCCCCGGATTCTTTTATAAACTTGATGATTCCCACATTTGATGCATGTTTTCTGTGGGCATTTCCGAAGGCATCGTCAATATAAACATCCCCGAGACTGGCCAGTTCCTTAGCAAATTCGTCGGCATTCTTTTCCTCTTCAGTGTGGAACCTCAGGTTCTCAAGAAGGACAACGCTCCCCGGAGTCATGCCTGCAACTAATTTTTTGACCTCGCTGCCGATGCAGTCTTTTGCCAACATGACCTCCTTGTTCAGGAGCCGGGATAACCTTTTCGCCACCGGAGCAAGACTAAACTCAGGAGAAACCTTTCCTTTGGGGCGTCCGAGATGAGACATAATTATCACTTTTGCTCCCTCATCGAGGGCATAATTAATCGTCGGAAGCGTCGCTCTTATTCTGATATCATCAGTTATGTTCAAGGTACTGTCCAAAGGAACATTATAGTCAAACCTGAATAAAACCTTTTTACCCTTGAGATCGATCTCGTCAATAAATTTCATAGTGCCCCCTTTCTTCAGCGTCCAATCAGTTTAATATTTTTCCCGGGAAAAGGACGGCAATATATATCTTATAGACCCATTTTGGTCAAGATAGAAATCCGCTTTTCTCTCGCTTTCCGGTTCGATCTTCTTTCCCTTTACGGGACATTCTTCACTTACCCTCGGCGCAAATTTAGACTTGGAGAGCCGTGTATGCGGCTTTTCCCTTTATTGACCGATCAGCTTGATGAACCCCCGTTGCTCACGGATTATGTCGAAGTCATTTTCTTTTTTTGCCATATTTTTGTAACCCTGACTGCTCACTGAACCCTGCAAATTTCCGGCATGCACGACTTCAATTAGTTAAAGAAGAATATCAATCGACAAGTATGAGGCAATAAAGGTTTTGTGTTTCTGTTTTCTCTCGGAGGGTTTCTATGAAAAAGCCGCTGTTCCTCGCCGTCTGGAAAACGTCGATTCCGCATGCTTCCATAGACGGTCTTGCCTTAGCCGGGAATCGGCAGGGAATTCCCTGGACTTTACCGCACTCCTTGCACAGTGCGCAGGGACCGGCCAGTATCGCAAAGGCCTTGTAATAGCCGTCCTTGAAGAGGTCTCCTTCCATCGTCAGGAGCATGTCGAAGTATTTCATGTTTAGCTCCCCCCGTTCTTTGGTCCTGGGAGCTTCCCGATGAAAGAGGATGGCACGTCGATAAGAGCCCAAGACCTCTCTCGTCTGGTCATGCGTGGGCGAATGGGGAGGGCAGCAGAAGCCTGCCCTGTACTGGCATCCGTACAGGCATTTCATCATGACCCAGGGGGCCGTTACGACGCTGTTCGGATGAATCTCTTTGGCGTGGGTCGCTCCGCTTTGAATGGCTTTTTCACAATATTTTTCCAGGTCCGATCCTTTCATGCGGCTCTCCTTAATATGAATTGGTGATCTTGGTGGAGTCTAAACGGGAAGGGTGAAAATGTCAATTCAAAGTTGAGAACTAATTTTTCAGGAAGTGAATTGACCCACGCAGCTGTGTTTATCACGCGTTCCGTGCCGGAAACAGGAATGGCGTCATATAGAAAAAGCCGGCCTATTCGTCCATCTGCTCTCGCATATCTGCTTTATGTAAAGTTCATTCTTCTATTTGCGAGTTCGCCGCAAAGGTTTTCTCATCCGAGTCCCCGATCCTGATCAATTCGATAATAATGGCAAGCACGGGAAGGACATGAATGAATGAACTCATCGTAAAACCAGTTATGAGCCCCAATAGCCATAAGACAATCAGCACGGCGGTAGCCAACCGCAGCATTTGAACCTCCTTTGGGAAGCATGAGATTCTCTCGGATTATAAATCGATCCATGAAACCGGTTTCATGCAACCCCCATCATCTCGGCTCTCGCACAACAAAGGTGATCGAGTGATTATAGAGCACAACAATATTTAGTTTTTACATACAGAACTGGACACTGATTCACAATCGGTAATATCCTGATTTGTGGCCGCTAGAAACCTGACTGCCCGCTTCCAATTTGCTGATTAAGGCGGAATATCATAAGGTGAGGTGATTCTTGATAAGCATGCGGATAACGGACGCAAGCGATGTTTCAACCGTTAATCGGTAACATTCACAACGTTGTGTCTGTAAAGAATCAGGGTAAAAGATATGGATCAACTGTCAGGTGGCTATTTGCATTGCGTGCTCCAGCCGTCTCACGATTGATTCTTTACCGAGAATAGCAAAGACTTTTTCCAGCTCTGGTCCCGAGATCCTGCCCGTCACCGCTGCCCTGATCGGGAGAAACAGATTCTTTGCCTTAAGGCCCGTCCTTCTCTTCACGGATCTGATCAGATCATGGTAGAAATCTCGCTCAGGAATGTTTCGCTGCTCCAACTCTTCGTGAAGTACTCTCACTACGGCAGCAGTATCCTCCCTGAGGATCGCCCTCGCCTCGTCTGACATTGAGTACCTGTCGTCAATAAAAATATCCAGGTATAGACCGACGTCGGCCAATGTCGCGAGGTTGTCTCTCAGAGCCTCAACAACCTGATGAAGCCATTCGCGATTCATAAGATCAACGTCATAGCCGGCCTCTCTGATAAACGGGAGAAGCAATTCCGTAAGCTTATCCACATCGCAATTCCTGATGTATATTGCATTCAGCCATTTTAGCTTGGCTTCATCAAAGATGGCCCCACTCTTGCCGGCCCTCTCGAGAGAAAACATGTTGATGATCTCTTCCATGGAAGCAACTTCTTTTCCTTCCCCGAGCGAACCTCCGAGAAGAGACAGATAGTTTAAGAGCGCGGGAGACAGGATTCCCCTGCTTCTAAATTCCCGGACGGTGACCGACCCATGACGTTTGCTCAATTTTGTGCGGTCTTTCCCCAGAACGAGTGAATGGTGGGCAAATACAGGCGGTTCAAAATCAAGGGCTCTATAGAGAAGAAGCTGAATCGCCGTGTTGGAGAGGTGGTCTTCTCCGCGGATGACATGGGTAATCTCCATAAGGTGATCGTCCACGACGGCGGCAAAGTTATACGAAGGAATACGATTGGAACGGACTATAATAAAATCACCGATGGCCTCACCCTCAAATTTCATTTCTCCCCGAATGAGATCGTTAAATTCGATAGCCCCTTTGTCCACGCTGAAACGAAGGGCCGATTTCCTGCCGCTCTCTTCAAGCGCCTCACGTTCCTTGTCCGTCAGTTTCTTACACTTCCCCATGTACCTCGGCATCATCCTCATGGCGAGGAGTGAGGCGCGTTCCGCCTCCAATTCTTCTTCCGTACAGTAACAGGGGTATACTTTGCCGGCGCTCTTCAGCTCTCTTATGTATTTATCGTAGAGGTCAAGCCTCTTAATCTGATGGTACGGCCCCAGACTGCCGCCCTTCTCCGGGCCTTCATCCCATTCCAGAGAGAGCCATTTCAGATCTTCAAGAATGTTCTTTTCAAAGACAGGAGAAGTCCTTTCCTGATCGGTGTCTTCTATCCGCAGGATGAAGTCGCCACCATAGTGCTTGGCAAAGAGCCAATTAAACAGGGCCGTTCTCGCATTCCCGACATGAAGGTCTCCCGTCGGCGATGGTGCAAATCTGACCCTCGGTCTATGTGACGTCATCTGCCATCCTTTTCGATAACCGTGGCTACTGCAAAGGCGGCGATTCCTTCTCCACGTCCCGGGAACCCCATCCCTTCGTTGGTTTTCGCCTTGACATTAACCTTCTCCACCGGGATGTTTAATGTATTCGCAATATTAGATTCCATATTATGTATGTGGTCCATCAATCTCGGCCTTTCCAGGACGACCGTAGAATCTATATTATTCACGACAAATCCTTTTCCTCCTGCCTTGACACAAACCAGATGCAGCAATTTCAGACTCGATATGCCTTCGTAAGCAGGATCTGTATCGGGAAAATATCTGCCGATGTCTCCATCCGCTATGGCGCCGATTATGGCGTCACATATGGCATGGACAAGCACATCCGCATCTGAGTGGCCGAGAAGCCCCTTCTCATGAGGGATGACTACTCCTCCGAGTATAAGTATCCTCCCATCAACCAGCCGGTGACTGTCATATCCGAACCCTATTCTCATTTCAGTCCTTTTCTTGGCCGCCGGTGTTTCAGTCAAGCCATGACCCGGCACAAATTGGCTCCTTACAAATTACATTGTGCCTTCACTCAAAGTAGTACCCTATCGCGTGAGCCTTCTCGTAAGGATCTCCGCCAGCATAATATCGTCTTTCGTAGTGATCTTAATATTATCGTAGGAACCGCGAATCATCATGACCTTGACGCCTATCCTCTCTACAAGAGAGGCGTCATCTGTCCCATAGTAGTTGTCTCTGTATGCTGCTTCATAGGCCTTTTTTATAACGTCCCTTTCAAAAGCCTGGGGCGTTTGCGTCAGCCACAGATGGTTACGGTTGAGTGTCTCCACGACAATCCCATGATGATCGATTGATTTGACAGTGTCCTTAACGGGGACTCCTGCCGTCACCGCTTTCGCCCACGACGCCTCCATAATGGCCGAATGGATTAACTCTTCCGATATGAAAGGCCTGACGCCGTCGTGAATAACGACGATATCATGACCGCTCCCCAAAGCATCAATGCCCTTTCGTACAGAGTCCTGTCTTTCCTTCCCCCCCGCTAATATGTTGCTGACCTTGGAAATCGCGTATCTGTCAACAATGTGTTTATGAGCGTAGTCAATGTCCGCCTCTGGTACAATGAGAAATATCTCACCTATTCCCGGCGACCTCTGAAATATTTCCAGGGTACGTGCCAGCACGGGAACACCGTCAAGCAAGAGATACTGCTTTGATACATTATTATGCATCCGTTTGCTTGAACCCGCGGCAGGGATGATCGCCACTGTCTTCATGAGAAGGCTCACGATAGTGTCTCTATGAATATATCGAGGGATGCTTCAGAACGCATTATGTTGATTTTTCAAGAAGCTCTTTGATGCAAATAAAAAAGCCCGGCGACTTTCCAGCTCTCCGGGCTTTACCATGCCACTATTGTTTCGCACTGAACCCGTAGGTTTTTTTGTCGTTGACAACCTCTTTCATCTCAGAAAATATCATTCTGCCTGCAGTAGTCTGCAACACGCTGGTTACGATAACTTCGACGGTTGAACCCTGGTATTTCTGTGCATGATCGACAATTATCATTGTTCCATCATCGAGATATGCCACCCCTTGACCGGGTTCTTTGCCTTCTTTGATTACCTTGACCGTCATTATTTCACCCGGTAAGACAACAGGTTTCAGGGCATTTGCCAGTTCGTTAACATTCAGGATCTTTATGCCTTGTAGTTCGGCTACTTTGTTCAAGTTAAAGTCATTGGTTATAATTCTCGCGTTCATTTTTTTTGCCATAGCTACGAGCTTCGCGTCAACACCTTTGAGCTTAGGAAAATCTTGATCAACGACCTCGATATTGATGCCGCTGCTTCTCTGCATCCGGTTTAAGATATCGAGCCCTCTCCTGCCGCGGGAGCGTTTCATGGAATCGGAAGAGTCTGCAATATACTGCAGCTCATCCAGCACAAACCTCGGAACTACCAACGTACCTTCGATAAAACCTGTATCACATATATCCGCGATCCTGCCGTCAATAATAACGCTCGTATCCAAAATCCCGTAATCTGGGCTCTCCTTTGTCTGGCTAAAGCCAAACCAACTGAATTCTTCGATTTTCTTTGATCCGATGACCAGTCCGAGATAGCCCATGATGCCTGTCAGAAGAGCATATATCCAAGGAGCAACCTGCTGCTTTTCCCAGGTAACTCCCACAAAATTAAGACCATAGGCGAGGAAAAAAGCTATAAAAAGACCTATGATCATGCCTACGACGCCACCGAATATGACCCTGAGCGATACCTTTCTTATGGCTTGTTCGGCTCGTATGACACAAATGGCAATTAGAAATCCTGAAAATAATCCTATTAATGCTATGGGAAACCCATAATAGGTAAAAGCGATAAAATAACCACTAATTGAACAAGCAGCCATTAAAAGAATCTTTATAATCAATATGTTCACCTCCTTTCTTGCCTAAATTACTTTTATACCGGCCCACTTGGCGTGATAATTTTCATTTTTTCAAAGAGAGGAATTGAAGACTCCGACAAGGTTATTCCCTAACGCCTATTGAACAGTCAGGATTATTCTAAGATCTTGCTCCACTTTGGTTTCTTCGGAGTTACTCGCAACTGATATTTCTTTGACTAAGAGGCTCTTAGCCGTGTCCATCATCTTCCTTTCACCAAAGGAGAGATTCTTATCGGACTTCAAAATAATAAGGTCCCGGAGCACTCTCGCAATCTCGAATACCGACCCCGTCTTAATCTTGTCCAAGTACTCTTTGTATCTCTTGTTCCATGTCTGCTTATCAATAGTAACGTCCTTATTTCTAAGGATTTCATATACTTTAGGAATTTCCTTTTCAGCGATTACCTCTCTTAGCCCGATGGATTGTGCGCTATTGATGGGTATCATTATTTTCATGCCATTGCTCATGATCTTCATGACATAAAACTTCTGTTTGCTGCCCATATACTCTTTGTGCTCAATAGCTTCGATAATTCCCACGCCTTGAGCCGGATAGACCGCCAAATCCCCCACTTTAAACATCTCGTTCACCTACTAATTATTTTAGAACTATTTTTTATATCACACTTTTAGGCAATAGTCAAGACAACCAACAGACAACCAATTATACGCGGGAAATCGCCTTTATATGTATCTATTCATTATTTTCAGTAATTCATTATCGAGCTGATTCCGGTCTTGCGAACTGTATTGATCGATTATACTCTTTACCTTTTTATACATGCCCTCATCTGCGAGATCGCCCAACCCCCTGTAAGCGCCGATTCTTCTTCCAATCCTGTACACGAGCCTTTCATCATCAGGCAGAGAAAAATATCCGTCAATGATTTCCAAAAGATGTTTTTGATCCTCGGGAAGTTTCCCATGCAGCTCTTCGAGGAGATTCAGGATATGATCACTCACTATGGAAGTGTCGATGCCATGAAGATACTCTATGAATCTCCTTATCTCTCTCAGTATTTCCTCATCGCCTATGGGATGGAACTCACCCCTCTGCACCATTTCAAAAAGATCCGTTCCCGGAACAGCATGAAATGTCCTCAATCTGACGAAGTCCGGATCTATCTCATTGATGACGTGCGCCGTTTCCTCGGCATGTTCTTTCGACCACCGATCCCCGCCGAGGCCCGGCATAACATATTCACAGAGTGAAATTCCCGCCTCCTTGATATTGCGCCCTCCCTCTATGTGCTCGGCTGCTGTGACTCCCTTCTTGACAAATTTTAGAAGAGGATCGTACCCGCTTTCCATACCTATGTGAATTCGCGAGAGGCCGGCGCTCTTCAGCATCTTGAACTCTTCCACGGTTTTCCTTGCTGCCGTCTTTGACCGGCAATACGAGGTAATCCTGTTCACAGATGGAAACTTATCCTTAATGAACGATAGTATCTCTACAAGATCAGCCGTTTTCATAATGATCGAATTCGCATCCTGTAGGAAAACAGACTCGCCACCGTAATAAAGCCAGGCCGCTATCGATCTCACAGCATCACTGTATGCCTCATCATGACCGTATATGAGATT
This sequence comes from uncultured delta proteobacterium, assembly GCA_963729715.1. Lineage (GTDB taxonomy): Bacteria > Desulfobacterota > Syntrophia > Syntrophales > UBA2185 > Fen-1135. The sequence goes on along the minus strand of CAVSPA010000006.1, from coordinate 408,289 downwards.
CACTGTGCTCTTGCTGACACGCCCGCCTTCGCCATGCTTCCACGAAAGCTCTGTTATCTGGTCTGCAATATCCTTTGCCTTCTGTATATCCGCCTTAATTTCGTCCACGTGTCTCAGTTCAAATTTTGTATCGCGATAGGTGTGGCAAAAGGCGCACTTATTCCACGGGCAGTTCCTCGTTGCCCGGATGAGGAGGCTTGTCGCCTCACTGGGCGGCCTTATTGGCCCCTGTTCGATGTCGTGCCTCATTTCGATCCTCTTGGTTCCCCACTGACAATATCTGTCGCGCTGCTTATCTCCAAGAATATCCGGAATTAACCAACCGACCTCTTGAGCTCATTTCCTTTCGGATATCTTATCCGGATGTCAAAGCGCAGGCGAATATCGGCAGTGTAATTAAAATTCAAAATCATGGAAGAAAAAACAGGGGGTTGCGTGCCTTGTTCTTATGGCGGATTTCAAAGTTTAAGGAAGCTTCGCCTTTTTTTTCTGCTTTACCGAGAAAGGCTATGCGATTGCCCTTTTTGACCTTATCGTCCACTCGCGCTATTCTGCCGCTCAAATTGGTATATACGGTGGCGTAATTGTCTTGATGTTTTATAATAATTGTTTCTCCGTAATCCTTCAACGAATTAGAATAAATTACGGTCCCGTTCGCCGCAGCCAGCACCGGCGCCCCTTCCTTTGCCGCTATGCTAATCCAATTATAATAAGTACCGTCGCGCTGAAAGCCAAACTTCGACCGTACCTTGCCCTTCACTGGCCATATAAAACGATCCTTGTCGAACTTTATCTTGGCAGATTCTCCCGCACCATCCCTTTCCCTGCCTTTTTGGTCGACCTTTCGTCCCATTGCCTCGCGCGGCTGCGCCCCATCCGTCAATGTGGTCCCTTCCTCCACGCCTTTGGCCTTGATCCCTTTTGATTCTTCTCTGACCGCCTCACCGTCCCTGCCCCTTAAAGCCTCCCTCGTTGATAATTCCTCCGGTGCGGCCGTTACCTTATCACCTGAGCGTCCTCCTTTACGGGTTTTTAGCTCTGATGTCTTCCCTTCCTTCTTTGCTATTTTCTTTGCTGGCTCCGTTTCGCTGACCGCAGTCATTACATCATCGATAATCTGATTTGCGTCAGGGATAAACAGGATGGTGTCGGCCCCTATCAGCTTGGGATCCGTTATATTATTCGCCTCAGCGAGTTCCTGGATATCCATATTATAGGCATTGGCAATGCTCCACAGGGTGTCACCGCTTTTAACTCGATAGTATATGCCTTTAGTTTTTACATTTCCGGTATAAAGCCCTGTACAGGCATATAAGAGATTTACTAAGAGAAGGGGGATAATGATCAAGCGCCAGGACATATTCGTATTAGCTGCATCAGTTTAAAACACGGCAAATGAGTAATCTCGATTCTGACTGGACAGAAACAGTTACTTCAGCCCATATGTCTACAAATAGTTTCGAAGCCGTCCGAATTACCATCCGTATTCCCCGATAAGATCCACAAACCGGCATCCACCCAGGTCTTCTTTTTTCACAGTGTTTACGTCGTCGGACAATCTGGTCAGTCTAATGAGTGCTTGAGAATGGCGGCCGCCAACAGGGATAACGAGTCTTCCTCCAATAGCGAGCTGCTCCACGAAAGTCTTGGGAATGTCCGGAGCACCGGCTGTGACAATAATTGCATCGAAGGGAGCCTCTTCCCGCCAACCATATGTCCCATCCCCGACTCTGATTGCCACGTTAAAATAATTAAGCGACTCCAGAAGCTTTCTCGCCGCATTTGCCAGCGTGGCAACGCGATCGATGGAAAACACATGCTCCGCGAGTTCCGCCAGTACGGCAGTTTGATAACCTGAACCTGTTCCGATTTCGAGAACCTTGTCCTTCCCGGTAAGCTCCATAGCTTCCGTCATCAGAGCCACGATATAGGGTTGAGAAATAGTCTGCCCCCCGTCTATAGGAAGTGGATTGTCATTGTAAGCCTGGTCTCTCAGGGCCTCATTGACGAAGAGATGCCGGGGAACCGTTTCCATCGCCGCAAGTACGTGCGGATCCCTGATCCCCCTTGCTCTTATCTGAGATTCCACCATCTTCTTTCTTTGCTTTAAATAACGATCCATCATAAGTCCCGAAACGGCGGTTTCCTCGGAGGAATGCTGTACCAATCATCTACCCAGTGATGACGACGCATGCCCATAGCCTCTCTCGTCACAATAAGGTAGTAATATCTCAACTTCGCATACTCTCTGGCACGGTTGAATTTAGTAATCTCCCGATTGATTTCCCCCATCATTTCCTGCTTCAAAGAAGCAATTTTGTTATCGCCGCCTCTTCCCTCATATTTCTCCATAGTGAAGCGGAAACGCTTCAGCCGCTCATCAATACCCTGCTCTACGATTCTCATCTTATCAATAGCAGCTGCCAACTTTTCACCGGCACGGCCAAGGACTTCCGCTCTTTCCTTCAGCATTTCCTCGCGCAGTATATTTTCCGGATCTTTTTCTCTGCTTAGTTTTAGCACGACCGACTTTTCCCATTATTTTATCTATTTAGTATATCATGGAAACATGCAATTTTCAATATAAAAGGCCTTTTTATCAAGGAATGACAAAGTTTCACTTTACAGTTTTTCGCAATTTAGTTAGAAACTAAATGTCATCATGTATTCCCGCAAGACACGATGCACTCCTAATTTATGCAGAAAGCTTTATTGACTAAGAGAGAAAAATCCATGGCAAGCATTAGGTCTATCATGTCTCGTGCAGTTAAAAATGCATACAGGAATGGGAAAGATGATGAGACATTCCCTCCCCTCGTTTTGTTTGATTGTAAGGGTGGGCCAGTGGGAAGATTGAAAAAAGGAGATGCCGTAATATACTATAACATCCGGGGAGAAAGAGAAGTCGAACTTACCCAGAGCCTGACGGATGCAGGCTTCGACAAATTTCCGGTGGAGAATGACCTGACTCTTCATTTTGCCACGATGATAGAATACGAGAAGGATTTGAACGTTAGCGTTGCCTTTCCGCCGGAGGGCGCGATCAAAGACACCCTGAGCGAAGTCCTTGCAAGGCATAACCTGAAACAGGCCAAGATCACGGAGTCTGAAAAGGCGAGTCACGTGGGCTTCTTCCTCAACGGTAAAAACACAGAAGTCCTGCCGGGAGAAGAGAGGGTCATCGTTCCGTCTCGAAGAGATGTTGTCCTCTTTGACGAAGCTCCGGAGATGTCCATCTATGCCGTCACGGAAAAAGCCCAGGAAAAAATTCGCGACCCTTCTTATCATTTCATTTTCATAAACTTCCCCAATGTCGATGTGGTAGGCCACATAGAAAATGAAGAAGCCATCGTTAAGGCGGTCGAAGCCGTGGATACGTGCATGGGCGATATTATCGCCGAGGCTTCAAGAGAAGGGATAGTCGCCATCGTCAGTTCCGACCACGGTACAGTTGAAAAATGGCTCTATCCGGACGGCACCATCGACACAGGACATACAGATAGCCATGTCCCTTTCATTCTCGTGCACACTGATCGCGACATATCCCTCCGCGAGCAAGGAGAGCTTGCAGACATCGCCCCCACTGTTCTCGAGCTGATGGGTATTCCCCAATCGCCGTACATGACAGGGCATTCACTAATAAAAAAAACATCCCGGCGACGCGTCGATCCATCCGAGGAAAAAACCCGGCGGGTCCTGCTTCTGATTCTCGACGGCTGGGGCGAAAATGAAAGCAGCGAGGGAAATCTGATAGCCCGCGCCAACACCCCCGCCATGGACAGGCTCAAGAAAATATACCCTCATACGCTGCTTGCCGCTGCCGGTGAAGCTGTCGGCCTTTCCGCGGGGACGGTCGGCAACTCTGAAGCCGGACACCTCCACATAGGGTCGGGGAGAAGAATTTTATCCGACAAGGTGAAAATCGATCAGTCCATTGCCGATGGATCTTTTTTTCATAATGAGGCTTTTCTGCATGTCATACGTAACGCCAAGGATAGCGGCAAGGCGCTACACATTATGGGTATCGTGTCGTTCTTCAGTTCCCATGGATCTGTCAATCACCTTCTTGCCCTGATGGATATCGCGAAGCAGGAGGAAATAAGGGATGTCTTCATTCATGCCATGCTCGGCAGGCGCGGAGAATTGCAGGAGAGCGGGGCCAAGTATATAGAGATGGTGGAACAGAAATGCAGGGACCTCAATCTCGGAAAGGTAGTCTCCGCCATAGGCAGGTATTGGTCCATGGACAGAGAGGAGAACTGGGGCAGAATTGAAAAGGCATATCGGATGCTCGTCTATGGTGAGGGAACACCCGTTGCCGAAAGGAGTTGAATCATGGAAGTGAGGATTAACAATTTGATATTGTCCCTTGTTGAAGGAGACATAACAATGGAGGAAACAGACGCAATCGTCAATGCCGCCAATTCGCGACTCGCGGGTGGTGGAGGCGTAGATGGCGCCATACATCGGGCGGGCGGGCCGTCCATCATGCAGGAGTGTCGGAAAATCGGAGGATGTCCCACAGGACATGCGGTTATCACCACTGCGGGAAATCTTAAGGCAAAATATGTCATCCACGCAGTGGGGCCAGTTTACCAGGGCGGCGCAAAGGGTGAAGCAGCACTCTTAAAAAGCGCCCATCTGGAGAGTCTCAAGCTTGTTTCAGCAAAAAAGCTCAAGAGCGTCGCCTTTCCGGCCATTAGCACCGGCGTCTATGGCTATCCCGTGGACGAAGCCGCACACATCGCCCTCACAACAGCCATAGATTATCTCAAAGAACACGCCGATATTGGGCTGGTTCGTTTTGTGCTTTTTGGTCGCAAGACATACGAAATCTTTGCGGAGGAGCTGAAAAAAATCACACAGGGATAGGTCTTGGATGAAGCTATGCATTCATGACCCCCGTCATGGGACCATGCGATTATAAGTTATGCGTAGGAAGAGCAAACAAGCAAATCTGCAAAGGCTCGGCAATGTCCTTGCGGGTGTACTGAAAAAGCATAATATTTACTTTGACTCTGAGGCACAGCACCTGCTCGAAGTCTGGCAAAAAGCTGTAGGGCCACAGATTTCAGTCCAGACCCGCCCCGACAAGTTCAAGAGAAATACCCTTTTCGTCAAGGTTTCTTCTTCAGTGTGGATGCACCAGCTTCATATCCTTAAGCAGGATATTATCGAAAAGATCGACGAGATCATCGGAAAGGATTTGATAAAAAATATCCACTTTTCCATCGGTGAGATCCCATCGACTATGCCCACGCATCAATATGGCTCATCATTTTCAGCTGACTCCTACCCCCTCAAGGATAAGGACAAGAAACTGATCGAGAAAAGCATTTCTTCTGTTGCAGACCCGGAATTGAAGGAAATCCTAAGAAGGGTGATGACGAAAAATATCATTCGGCGGGGGCTTTCGGGAAACAGGAAAGCTCTCTAAAGACGGCATTCATCGCTTCCGTATATCGGCCAGCCTCGGAATATACTGCCAGAGGCGGTAAGACTTCCAACTCCTCCCGCCCATTTTTTACCCCCTCCACCAAGACAAACTCCCCGCGGGACGCGGCATATGAATGCACTATTTGCAGTCTCTTGGGCTCCATACCGGCCGTTCTCATGGAAGAGAGAAGCCCGACCATCTTCATCGCAGGATATATGATATCGACACGTCCTGATTTTTTTAAAAGATACACCGACGCTTTCAGAAAATCGTGCAGCGATCCTTTGATCTCGTGCCGCGCCACGGACTTCTCGGCATTGGGATTTAGTTTTCCGGAACTTAATTTTCTATAAGGAGGATTGAAGATTGAGACGTCAAAAGATCCCGCTTTAAAGAAGGTCTCGATTTTTCTGACATCCCCATGGCAGATATTAACCTTCTCCTGAAGATCATTCAGTATGACGCTTCTTCTTGCCATGTCAACGAGTTCTTCCTGAATATCAACGGCTACGACTTTATCGCATTCTTCTCTCTGCGCCACGATGATGGCAATCACGCCACTGCCGGTTCCGAGATCGGCAATCAGATCTCCTTTTTTCACACGGACAAAATGAGCTAAGAGAAGCGCATCAACAGAAAAGCGGTACCCCTTCTCTTTTTGAAATATCTTCACCCGTCTGCCAAGAAGTTCATCGACGGTTTCTCCCTTTCTTCTTAACATTGACAGGCGTGGAACATTCTTTTTCATGATGTAAGTAGATGAATAAATATGCCGCTGCGAAGCTTAGGTTCAAACCAGGTGGATTTTGGAGGCATGATTTTGCCCGCATCTGACACGGCCATTAGTTGTTCCATACTTGTCGGATACAGGGAGAAGGCAACGGCAAATTCACTTGAATCGACCAGCCTCTCGAGCTCTTGCACCCCTCTTATGCCGCCTATATATTCTATCCTTTCGTCCGCCCGGGGATTCCGGATCCCCAGGACAGGCTTCAAGAGATTTTCCTGAAGAATCGAAACATCAAGGCTCTTAATGGGATCATCCTTATGATAGCTATCATCCTTCGCATTTAGCCTGTACCACCTGCCTCGTAGATACATCCCGATTTCATGCCACTGGGACGGCGACTTCGGCGCAAAATTATCGGATACAAGAAATTGTCCGCGAACATGACGAAGGAATTCGGCTTCATCAAGGCCGTTTAAATCTGTCACGGCCCGGTTATAGCTCATGATCTTGAGTTGATTATGCGGAAACAGGACAGCCATCACATAGTCGTGTGCTTGCTCGCTTCCGATTCCGGGATTTTTTTCTTTCTTCAGCTTCCTCACCGCTGCCGCTGCGGCAGCCCGGTGGTGGCCATCTGCTATGTAGAGCGTATGCACCTTAGCAAATGCCTCTTCAAAAGCTGCAATTTTTTTTTCGGCGTTTATAACCCATACGGTATGATTGATGCCATCATCAGAAATAAAATCATATTCGGGATCATCCTCGACCACTTTCTTGACCATCCGGTCGATTGGGTCCTGGGCTCTGTATGTCACAAATACCGGCCCCGTCTGGGCATCTACTGCCATGACATGCCGAATGCGATCATGTTCCTTATCTGCCTTTGTAAGCTCATGTTTCCTGATCTCGCCCGATTCGTATTCAGCGAGGCTGATCGCAGCAACTATGCCGTACTGCGCGTGGGAACCGGCTTTCTGCCGGTATATATAAAAGCAATCCTCTTTTTCTTGAAACAGGATGTTCCTCTCAATCAGCTTGTCAAGATTTGATTTTGCGATCTCATATTGACTCTCATCATTTGCACCTATAGAAGATTGCAGATCGATTTCCGATTTCTCCACATGCAAGAAATTCAGGGGATTGTCTTTAACAATCTCTCTTGCCTCCTCCACGCTCACCACATCATAGGGATAAGAGGCCACGGCCTGGACAAATTGTCTATGCGGCCTTAGCGCCTTAAAGGGAATAACGACAGACATAGCAGAATCTCCTCTTGCGAAATTTCTAACATACTGACATATTGAAATCAATTCAAAAGCGCCATTGGGATACAGCTCCACTTCGCTCCGTATCGAGATGAAGAAATGATGGTCAGAGGTGTTTACATGAAGCCGGCAAGAGTGTTTATCCACGGGCTGGAAAGCTCCGGCATGGGAACGAAGGGCGTATTTTTCAGGGACAAATACCCCGAAATGATCATTGAAGATTTTGCCGGTTCTTTCAAATATAGAATGGAAAAGTTGAATGAAATACTCTCCGGCAAGACATCTTTGATATTGGTTGGCTCAAGCTATGGCGGATTAATGGCTGCGGTGTATGCATTCAATAATGAAAAGAGCGTCAAGAAACTTATTCTCCTGGCGCCTGCCCTCGATCTATTTGAATTTGAGCCTTACCTCGGCAGGCAGCTCCTGCTCCCTGTTGTTATTTATCACGGCAGAGATGATGATGTGGTTTCCCCTTCAGCCGTCCGAGATATAGCACGGACGGCCTTCGCAAGCCTCACATACCATCTCGTTGATGATGACCATTCTCTCCACAAGACTTTCAGCCTCATGAACTGGGATGATCTTCTAAAAACTTCATGAGCGGTTTCAAATACGTGGGTATTGCGCCGGGCAACTAATCCCTTGACAAGATTTCAGCATTCTCTTAACATCTGTCAAAAGATTGGAGTCTAAAGAAAAGGTATGTATAAAAAGAAAGTAGTCATCAGGTATGCAGCGGACAATGTGGACCAGCCTATAATATGCCAGCTTGTGAAAAAACATGATCTCGAATTCAACATCCTTAAGGCCCAGATCCTGCCCAGGAGGGAAGGCATCATTGTCGTTGAGCTAAGCGGTTTGAAAGAAAATTTTGATCAGGGTATCCATTTCCTCAAAGAAAGGGGTCTAAAGGTCGAGCCCGTTTCAAAAAATGTGAGCCAGAATATGGACAAATGTGTGCATTGCGGCGCCTGTACTGCTTTCTGCCCAACTGATGCCCTTTCCATGGAAAAAGAATCTATGAAAGTCGTCTTCGATCCGGAAAAGTGCAATGGCTGTGAATTCTGTGTATTGGCCTGTCCGCCGAGGGCCATGGAGGTTAACATTTTCTGAACGGGATACCTTTTTGAAGCTGTAACTCTGACTATCCTTATAATTCCCGATTCAGCGAATTTCATCCGACGGTTCGGGCTTTTTCTTCTTGTAGGCTTCTTTGTCCTGTTCCGTAATCTTATCAATATAGTCAGTCACAGGTTTTCTGCGCTTTTCGAATATCGACATCACATCGTCATATACGCCCCTGCCCTTTTCCACCACCATGCGGGTTTCTTCCTTGGCCTTCTGCAGGGCCTCATGTATGCTTTTCGGCATTCTGTTGGACTCCTTGAAGTATGCATATCCAGTCAACATTATGATGATCAGAATCAGCAGCAGGGCAACTTTGATGAGTTTCTTGAAAAGAAAATATACGATGACGATGGCAACAAAGATGCATACCCCGGCGGTAAATTGATGGGTAATCATGTAATCTATAAAGCTGTCCATAGTTGAACCTCCATCGTGAAGACAGACTCAATCTATTCTATTTATCGACAAAAATCCAGTAATCCTTTAGCCTTGACAAATAGTGTACGGAAGCTTAAATTCAACGACGCGGTATAAAGAGAGGCATCGGAATTGATTAAAGTAGCCATATCAACCTTGGGTTGCAAGGTTAACCAGTACGAATCTGCGGGCATCATGGAGATACTTGATAAGAGTGTCTATGTGTCTGTACCATTTAATGCGAAGGCTGATTGTTACATAATCAATACATGCACTGTCACGGGCCGGACGGAATACCAGTCAAGAAACCTTATCAGAAGAGCGATCAGGACAAACCCTGACGCATGCATTATTGTTACAGGCTGCTACGCGCAGGTTGCACCTCATGATCTCGCCGGAATTCCCGGTGTAACTCTCGTCGCAGGAAATGCAGAAAAGGATCATATCCCCCGGCTCATGGAGCGCCTCGCAAAAAGAGACCCTCAATTACACGTAAGCGACATCCGCAAGGCCGGGAAATTTTCCGGTCTCAATCCCTTAAGGTTCGCCGGCCACACCCGTGCATTCCTCAAAATCCAGGATGGCTGCAACAGTTTCTGCAGCTACTGCATCGTTCCGTATGCAAGGGGTCATAGCAGGAGTCTCGCATACATGGATGTTTTGAAACAAATTGAAACTCTTGCCGGATCAGATTACAGAGAGATAGTCCTCACTGGCATTCATCTCGGAGTCTACGGCCAGGACTTGGCGCCCCCATCAAATCTCTACGAGATAATGAAACACGTAGATAGGAATAGATTGGTTCGAAGATTGCGTCTGAGTTCCATAGAAATCACGGAAATATCAGATGACATGATGCAACTCATAGCAGAAGGGGCCACTTTATGCAAACACCTGCATATTCCTCTCCAGAGCGGAGATGACGTGATTCTTTCTGCCATGAAGAGGAATTACGACTCGGCCTTCTTTAAGAATCGCCTCCACGTAATAACACAGGCTATTCCTGATATTGCCCTCGGTCTTGACGTTATGGTCGGGTTTCCCGGTGAAGAGGAGAAACAGTTTGGCAACACGCTCCGTCTGATTGCAGAACTCCCCATTGCCTACCTCCATGTATTCCCTTATTCAGGGCGTCCGGGCACGGTCGCGACGGGTCTCCCCGGCAAGGTTGATGAAAGAGTCAAGAAGAGACGTGGTGATATACTAAGGAAACTCGGTAAGGAAAAAAGAGATGCCTTCGCCCGTAGGTTTGTGGGAAAGAAGCTGAGTGTTCTTGTCGAGAATAAGAAAGACAAAGATACGGGCCTTTTGAGAGGATTTTCTGACAACTACATTCCCGTCATTATAGAAAATGGGAACTCTTCACTGGTAAATCGCGTCCTAAACGTGATACCGGATTATTCTCTGGATGGCAAACTGTGCGCAAGGATTACAACCGATGACCGATGAAAGGTTTGCAGACCTCAAGAACCTTCAGCAGACACTCGGCTACCGCTTCGGTAAGATTGATCTGCTTGATAATGCCTTGATACACAGCTCTTTTGTTAATGAGAACCCGGCGCTCTCCTGCAAAGACAATGAGAGGCTCGAATTTCTCGGTGATGCTGTTATCGGGCTTTGCCTCAGCGATTTATTGGTGCGACATTTCCCCGATTATGCCGAGGGTCAGCTCTCCAAACTCAGGGCATATGTAGTGAACGAACAATCACTCGCCGGTCTTGCCCGGGAGCTTAGTATCGGCCACTACCTCCTCCTCGGGAGGGGAGAAGAAGGCTCAGGGGGAAGAACAAAGGCATCCATTCTCTCGAATGCCTTCGAAGCGGTTACAGCTGCAATATATCTCGATTGCGGATTTGAAAAAACATGCGAATTCTTGGAAAATGTCTTTGAGCCCCTGGTTGAGGAAGGAATAAAGAGTGTCATCTATAGAGATTATAAGACGGCGCTCCAAGAAATCTGCCAGAGCCGTTTTAAAGAAACGCCGAAATACACACTGATCGATGAAACTGGTCCCGACCACGATAAAGTTTTTGAAATAAGCCTGAATATAGCAGGCATGATCACGACCACGGGCACGGGCAAAAGTAAGAAGGAAGCGGAACAGCAGGCGGCCCGGAGGGCATTGGCGGAGTTTCCGAAACTGTAGGTGCTACCTCACCCCTGAATGGCGAGTTAGACTGAATAGTAATATGGCACAAATGATTATTCCTTTCTTTATCGTTTATCAAGGTTGTCCGAACCGCTGCATCTACTGCAACATTCACAAGACTGCGGGAGATTCCTCAGAGAAGATTACCGAAGATACTTTCCGGAGAACAGTTCACAAATATCTCAATCACCCAAAAAGAAAGGGAAATGGCGCTGAGGTCGCATTTTATGGCGGCAATTTTACAGGCATGGCAAAAGACTACCAGACCGAATTGCTCGGTTTTGCCAGTCCATTCATAGAAAAGGGATTGGTACATGGCGTGAGGATCTCTACAAGACCGGACAGCATAGATAACGAAAGCCTGGATCTAATGAAGCGATTCGGTGTAGCGACTGTTGAAATCGGAGCGCAATCCATGGTGGATGAAGTGCTCCAACTTTCCAACAGGGGGCATAGAGCGTCGGATGTTTCTGCGGCCATGGAGATGCTGAAGGATCGAGGCTTCCAGACGGGGATACACCTCATGGCGGGCCTTCCGGGAGACAGTCAGTTGGGATTTGAATATACAATTGCACGGACTATCGCCCTTAAGCCGGATATGGTGAGGATTCATCCCACATTAGTACTCCAGGATACGCGTCTGGCAGAGATCTTCTTGAACGGAGCTTATCGGCCGCTCAGCATGCCTCACGCCATTGACATGTGCAAGTATGCTTTGCGAAGATTTGGAGAAGCCAGCATCGCGGTGATTCGCGTCGGTTTGCAGACGACACGGGAAATGGAGATGGCGGGCAGCATAATCGCCGGCCCATATCATCCCGCATTTCGTTCTCTCGTCGAGGAATCCATGTTTTTTGATAAGGCAGCAGAAATGCTCACCGGACAGATGGGCAAACAAGAAGTGATTTTTTCGCTCTCTCCCAAAGACGTCTCATGTTTCCTCGGCCACAAGAATAAAAACATGCAAACGCTGAAAGAGACATTTGGCCTCACAAAAATAGACGTATCAGTTGACCCTGTCCAGGAAAGAGGGACTCTTGCCATGATCGCCGATGGCAGGAAATCAATGACAGAAAGGTTCCGTCATTAAGGGGATCATTGGTTGAGACGGTAGTTTACAACGAATGGGCAGCATAAAGACTAACTTCAGAGAGAGAAAGTGCAGATGTTCAAGTCCGGTTTTATAGGCATCATTGGCAGACCGAATGTGGGAAAGTCAACGCTTCTGAACAAGATTATAGGCGAAAAAATAGCCATAACCAGCCATAAGCCGCAGACTACGAGAAACAGGATCACAGGCATCAAGAATGTTGAGAACGGTCAATTGATATTCGTCGACACGCCGGGCATTCACAGAGCGACGACACCGTTAAACGAATTCATGGTGACGGCAGCGAAGGATGCATTCAGAAGCGCTGATATTATCCTTTTGGTTGTGGAGGCCGCGGAAGGCGTTCACAGGGACGATGAGCTCATTATGGAATCCCTCCGGAACATCAGACTGCCGGTCATACTGCTTATCAATAAGATCGACCTTGTCCGGAAGCAAAATATCCTCCCCGTTATGGACCGGTTCCAGCAGCTCTTTTCTTTTTCCGAGATTATCCCCATCTCCGCCCTTACCGGTGATGGGCTTTCCGCTCTGATGGAACAAATATGGAGGCTTCTGCCCGAAGGCCCGCGGTACTTCCCCGATGATATGATGACAGACAGGACCGAGCGTTTTATCGCGGCGGAGATCATCAGGGAAAAGATTATCATGCTGACCCATCAGGAAATACCTTATGCAACGGCCGTTGTTGTGGATTCGTTCAAAGAACATGAAGACAAAAATCTGCTCGTCATCCAGGCAACAATCAATGTGGCGAAGAATTCTCAGAAAGGCATACTCATAGGCAAGAAAGGCTCCATGCTTAAAGAAATCGGCAAACGGGCAAGACAGGACATGGAAAAATTCTTTGCTGTTAGGATTTACCTAGAGTTGTTCGTCAGGGTGAGAAAGGATTGGACCCATGATGCGGGGATGCTCAGAGAATTCGGATATGCAGAAAAAACATGAAAATGGTAAGGCTGAGGTAAAGGTCAGGTGAAACCGGTAATCGCTGTCATCGGCAGACCCAACGTAGGAAAATCGACGCTTTTCAATCGCCTGTCTCAGAAAAACAAGGCCATCGTCATCGATGAACCCGGCGCCACGAGAGACCGGAACTATGCTGATGCCGCGTGGTATGGCAAGGATTTTATCCTTATCGACACCGGCGGATTTGAGCCGGCATCCGCGGAAACAATCCTGGTACAGATGAGAGAGCAGGCACAGCTGGCCATGGAAGAGGCAGACGTCATTATTTTCCTCATGGACGGCAGGGAAGGTTTGACCCCGTCGGACAGGGAAATCATGGATATCCTCAGGGGGGTTGAAAGACCGGTTTTCTTTGTCGTCAATAAAATAGATGGCCCTAAGCAGGATACCCAGACCTATGAGTTTTATGAACTGGGAATTGAAGAACTTTACGGCATCTCCGCGCAGCACGGACTCGGTATTCATGAACTCATGGAGGATGTGGCTTTGCATCTTGCGTCCCCCACTGACGAATTCCCCGCGGGGGAAAAGCGGATCAAGATAGCAGTGATCGGGAAACCGAATGTTGGAAAATCCTCGCTCGTTAATAAAATCCTTGGATATGAAAGAACTATCGTCAACCCCATACCGGGCACTACGAGAGATGCCATAGATACGCCCTTCGAATTGAACGGCAAAAAATATTTGCTCGTTGACACCGCAGGCATCAGGCGAAAAAGCAGGGTCAGTCACGTCCTTGAAAAATACAGCATTGTCCAGGCCCTTAAGGCGATAGACCGCTGCGATATAGCATTGCTCGTCATCGATGCAGAGGAGGGAATGACCGAACAGGATGCCAAGATCGCCGGGCTGACCGCAGAAAAAGGGATTGCCTGCATCATCGTTGTGAACAAGTGGGACGCAATAGATAAAGACAACTCTACGGTGGGAAATTATGTCAGAGACATCAAAGAGACGATTAAGTTCATGGATTATGCACCGATCATCTTTGTGTCAGCCCTCACCGGGCAGAGGGTGTCTCAGATATTTGACGTTATTGAGGCTGTCTTGATCCAGTACACAAAACGGGTAAGTACTGGCGAGATTAATCGACTTGTCAGGGAAGTACTCGCATCAAACCCTCCCGCCCGTCATCAAAACAGGGCAAATACTTTCAGTTATGTAACCCAGGTATCTTCGGCCCCTCCCACATTTGTTTTTTTTGTCCGTGAACCACGCGCCATTCATTTTTCGTACAGGCGTTACCTGACCAACCGGATCAGAGAAGCATTCGGGTTTGATCAATCGCCGATCAGGGTTATATTCAGGAAAAAAAGTAGGTCAACGGAGGAGTGACAGGCATGAAAAAAGGGAACTCTATGAATTCGATGTTCACAGAGATCCCTTTCTATTCTTCTTAGCGGGAAAACCGACGGAAGATGAATGCCCCTTGCTAATTAGGCACCATCCAAACCCGTGTTCTCCTTCTTTCTGAACCAGGAGACAGGGTCGGTGAGGAATTCCTCCGTCTCTTTGAGCGACACATAGTGTTCGTGTTCTATGTTGGCAAGGAGATTAAAAAATGCCTTTTCCTTCGGGTCGGATACTTGTTCACGGAGATTTGCATAGTACTCCGTTCCTTTGCCCTCAAATTCTATGGCTACCCGGATGGCTTTGAGATCATCGGCATCGCCTTTGATCGTCTTGGGCGCCTTCTGCGCCGCATTCTTAAGGACACTCTTAATAACCGTATCTTTAACTTTGAGGGGGACGGTTTCGGGCCACTTCTTGTCCTTTTCCCAGTTCGCATGCAGCTGTTTCAGCCTTTCGTAGTGCTCCAGTTCTTCGCTCCCTATCTGCGCAAACATCGCCTTACCGACCGCATTCTTGGTTCTCGCCGCATTCTTAAGGTAGAACTCGTGTTCCTTCATCTCGTTGTTGAGGGCAACCTGCAGTGCATTGAGTCGTTCTTTCATAATCAATCTCCTTATTGAAAGTTCAGGTTCTGTAGTTTAATTGCATTATGACACTTTGTATAAATTTTATTAGTGCAAAATCTAATTGTCAAGACCGAAAGCAAAGGCTGAGAAGAAATGTTGAGCGGCCCTGCTGGGGACAAATAATCAAGAATCTTTAAGCTCATCGACATATTCCGCAACATTCTGGCAAAGATCGGATATTCTTTCAAGATGCATTAACATTTCTATAAAGATGGGACCGGCCTCAGCCTGACAGATCCCTTCGTAATATCGCACGAGATGTCTTTCTCGCGCCTCCTTCACACTCATGTCAATGTCTTCCTCACGCATGGCAATATTTGCTATCTTTTCCGCATCGCGCTCTCCGATCAGAGACACGGCATCGCCAAGGTTTTCCGTCGCCTGCCGCTCAATTTCTCCAAGCTCCTTTTTGCCCATTTCTGTAAAGCTGACCTCCGCTTGATACTTATTACTGGCCAGCTTTGCCAGTATGACGGCATGATCCCCGATCCTTTCAATGTCGTTTGCCATGGCCGTATATGTAAAGAGTTTTCGTGACAATGCCGGTGACAATTGCCGACAGGAAATCTTGCGCAAGAAATTCACGATCTCGCGCCGCAAGACGTCGACAACAAGTTCGACATATATGATATTTTGCCTTTTCCACTCTTTATAGTCATCCAACAGTTGCAGACTCTCTGTGAATATCTTTTGTACGAGGATAATCTCACGCTGCAGTTCTTTTCTTACGCACACCAGAGCGTCTTGGGGATCCGCAAGACGCCTGTCATCAAGGTATTCCGGCCATAATGGCAGGATTTCTTCTTGGCCGGGTATGATCTTTTCAATCAATCTGGCAAATGGTTTGAGAAAAAAAATGAAAGAGGCGACAATGAAAAGATTAAACAAGAGATGACCGACGACGATCTGCTGCGCCACGTTTGAAGAAATACTTTTCAAAGATGGAATCAGCCACGGAAGGGCGACCATGCAGGCAACGGCGCCGAAACATTTAAAGAGGAGGTGAGAGACAGCGCTTCTCTTGCCGCTGATGGTAGCGACCGCACCTGCCATGAGGGCTGTGACGGTCGTCCCCACATTGGCCCCGAAAACAACAGGCAGGGCGTTTTCAATGGTGATAAGATCCTGTTGCGCCAGAATTGCGAGAATGCTGATGGGAATGACAGAGGCTTGTACTATTCCTGTAAAAATAATACCAACCCCAAGACCCAGGAGCGGATTTTTTGTTTCCTGAAAAAAGCGGATGACCGCCTGATTATCTTTCAATGGCGCCGTGGTCATCGCCACCAGGCTTAAGCCAAAAAACAAAAGGCCGAAGTAGAAGATGGCCTCGCCCGCATCCTTCCATTTTGCCTTTCCCGTAAGCCAGAGAATGCCGCCTGAAACAATAATAAGTGGGGAAATATCGGCAAATTTCCAGACGACCAGTTGAACAGTGAGTACAGTACCGATGTCCGCGCCCAGGATGAGGCCGAGGGAATGGTAAAAGGTCATCAACCCGGCGCTCACCATCCCCACGGTGAGGAGTGTCGTCGCCCCGCTACTCTGAAACAGCATTGTTGTTACTATACCGGTCAACAGTCCGTAAATCGGTCTTCTCACTGAATACCTAATATATTCTCTAATGCGCGAAGTGAAAAGCTGCTGCACCCCGGCGCTCAATTTTCTCATGCCGAATAAGAACAAAACGAGACCGGTTGCAAAAATCAATACTTCTTTCATGGCAGGTATTTTCCCCGATATTAGGAACTCACGCCCCCATAGTGTATCTCACTATCAGACGGGACCTTCAATAAAATCTCTAGTACCGGCCCGGAAAATTCGGTTTCCGCTTTTCCTTCTGGGCAAGAATGCCTTCACGTGCGTCCTTACTGCCGAATACGGGCATGCCGATCTCCAGTTCCCTCCTGAAGGCATCAGCAAATGACATATCCTGCGATTCCCGGACGCATCTGATGATACCCTGAACGGCAAGGGGACCGTTACTCGCAATCCTGTCCCCTAATTCCATGGTTTTCTTCATCAGGTCTTCCTCTGATACCACGTGATTGAGGAAACCCCACTCGAGGAGGGTTCTCGCACGGAAGTTACCCGCCGTCAGAAGGATTTCCAAGGCACGGCAGGGTGACAAATGCCGGGGCAGATAGACATTCGAACCGCCGACCGGCATGATGCCGAGACTGGCTTCTCGCATTTGAAAAACTGCATTTGCCGCGGCGACGCGAAGATCGGCTCCCATAACCATCTCAAAGCCCCCTGTCAGACAGTAACCGTTGATGGCGGCAATTACGGGCTTCTTCACGATGTTCGGCTTCAACATGGCTTCCCCTACATGCGGTCCCACCTGCACCAGCCATCGCTCTGATTCGCTCCTCGGCTCCCTGGCCTTTGTGAGCACAGGTATGGCCGTTTTCAGATCCATGCCGGAGCAAAAAATGTCCGACAGGCATGAATAGAGAATGACGACGCGCACCATCTCGTCCTCATTGATATCCGTCCACGCGCGATGCAAGTCCATCAGGATTTCGGGATCGAGGGCGTTCTTTTCCTCGGGACGATTCAGACCTACTTTTGCGATATGTCCTTCCTTCTCATAGACTAATCCCATAGGTTTCTCCTTTTAACGCGCAAAAAAAATCGATAGCAGGGCATACCGGCTTGCCCAGCAATATTGGAAGTATTTACAAGAGACGCGACTGGAACATTAAGCCCCCGCCGTTTGCTGCAAGACAGCAGAACATAAAAGTACTTATCAAATTTACCGATCAACCTCAAGACGAATGTACCCTACTCTCCTGATCTTCGATGGAAGGACTCTTCCATAATCCAAGCTACCCACTTAAGGGGTGGACATTATGTTCTTCATGCAAGTAAAAACATTTATACCCTGTAACTTTTTCCATATTTATGGTATCTACATCGAACACCAACTCACCTTAGGATGTGGAGGGGGCATCTCTTCAGCAGCTATGCACGATGAATACCTTGCACAGGTCATTGAAGAACGTGCTGGATAAGAAATTAGCTAAGCGCCTATCTAAATTATTCAGCATTACTCCTCAGTATTCGGTCTCATTGACAGGAGGAGCGGTCAGAAAATGGACGCCGAAACAGTTAATCAGATAATTTTAGATATTGAAGATAAGATTCTCAACAATGTCAACGTCGGTTTTAATCCGGACGTGCTTGCCGTGCTCAGCGATCCCGACGCGGACGAGAGTGAGATTGAGCTTTTGAAGTCAAAAGTGGGAGACGAAATCCTGGTAAGACTTTTCAGCATAGCCAACTCCGCCTATTACGGGCATCTGAAAAGAGGAACTGTCGATACATTCTACAAGGTTGTTTCCCGGCTGGGCATGGACTTTGCCCGTGTTCTCATAATATTCTTGTCGTTTGCAGCCCTGTCAAAGGACAAGGAAGTGAGAATTATTTGCGCAAAAAGTTTTGCAACTTCCATAATCGGGGGCAGGATTCTCGCGAAAGAGTTCGGCCTGAGGGACGACGACACAAGAAGAGTAGAGATAGGGGGCCTTCTCCTCGAAATCGGTAAGATCATCATCGCCCTCTACAAGTCGCTGTATAAAGATGAGTATGAGCAAGCGGCGATAGACGATGATTTTATCTCTCAGCATCAATCACAGCTCGGCATGAAATTTATGGAGAAATTTGGTTTGCCGGAATTCCTGAAGGATGTAATTTCCACCACGTGCCTCACGCTTGAGAGGGAGCTTATTTCTCTATCCGGCGTCGTCATTGTAGCCTACAGCATCGTAGACCTGAGCTTCAGAAGGTTTGATAACAAGCTGGTATTATTATCACCCATGCCTGATCCGGAGGGAATGATAGTGCATACGATGGGCGCAACCATCGAGGAGATATTCAAAGCCGTCGGTCTGGGAGGTTATATTGAGATTAAGAGACCGCCGCAACTAAATCGGAAGCCATCCGCCGAATGACAAATATTCGAGTAATACCATACCATTGATGATATTCCTAAGGTGATTGAAGCTCTCCACAGTAGGCCGCGGAGAATGCGCTCGCCACTGAATTCAAAAGCCCCCTCTCTCGTCATATAAAATTTGACATGAAAGAAGCATTTAGTATATAAATTGACACTAATTTATATCTAAGGGAAGGAAGGGCAGCTTTTCCGGATCAATATAAAGTGGTCTTTTCCGATCCGGCATCTCCTCATCTGTCTTGCGGAAATCGCATTTTTGCCTTCTACGCTGTATTTGCTTTCAAATCCTTATGGCCGAATACGCTTTTTAAGAATAGTGGCATCCTGAACATTTCTCGACTACATGGAATAGCTGCCGCAAATTTGTTATGTCGAAAAAATTGTAGGCCTTCGATAAATGGAAGACAAAAAAATCAGGCAACCCATCCTCATTGACATCGGGAAAGTCAGAAAGGCTCCTGAGGAACCATTCCTGCCCCTGTGGTTTTTTCAGCACGATGATCTCATTAACGCCATCGATGCCGGCAGCCACATCAAAAAAGAGAATCTGATGAATACTCTGAACCGGATCCATTTTATGGGCGATCCTATCTGCGCCCTGTTGCGCCATCCTAAGTATGACCAAGCTATTCTTGTAAATGCAATGCCGGAAGCTATCGAAGGAGACGAATTAGCCTGTTCCTGGGATAAGAGTCACATGAGTTTCGGCCTGGAAAATTTCCAGTTCAGTTACCTGATAGTAATGGATCAACAGTCCATCATCCTTATTCCTGCAAAACTTCTCGGTATAGACAGTGCAGGATTTAAGGTAGAGCTGCCGGACGAGAGCTACCTTATAAGCAAGCGAGTGACAAATCGCTTTCCCTGCCGGGATGTCACTGTGGAGTTGACGCAGAGCGGCTTTTTGGCCAGGGGCAGCCTTATAGATTTCAGCCCGCAGTCTTTCCGCATAAGAGTAAGCCCTGAAATGCCCTCATCATATCACGAATTCAATCCCGATGCCACGGTTACCATCAGATTAACGAGCGACGGTAAAATGCTTTTTTCGGGAAACTGCCGCTGTTTAAGACAAACGCATGAAACTCACGATTGGGAAATCGTCGTTGCCCCCCCGAGTGAACAGATCAAACGCTTCCAGACGAGAACGATTCGCCATCCCCGCCACCGGATATTCCCCCCTCCGATGGCCATCTTTGAACATCCATTTTTTGGAAGAAAAGTCCAGCGAGAAATCACAGACATCTCCATTACTGGTTTTTCTGTGTATGACGATGCCATAGAGGGCATATTGCTGCCGGGCATGATTATACATGGGCTGTCAATAATCTATGCCGGGGAGCTGAAAATGAACTGTACGGCCCAGGTAATCTACCGCAAGAAGCAGGAGGAAAATAAAGTCTGCTGCGGCATTGCCATCCTGGATATGGACGTCCACAGCTACAGCCGTTTGAATAGGATCATTGCTTTAAATATGGATCATCATTCCTGCATATCCACGGAAGTCGATATGGATGCCCTCTGGGAATTCTTCTTCGATACCGGTTTCATATACCCTAAGAAGTATAAACTACTCCATGACCGGCGGGAAGATTTTAAGAATACCTACAGAAAGCTCTATCAGGAAAATGCCGAAATCGCCATGCATTTTACCTACGAGGAAAATGGGCGAATATACGGTCATATGTCCATGCTCAGGGCCTATGAGCGCGCCTGGTTGATACATCACCACGCGGCGAGGCCAATGCACAATAAACTGCCGGGCTTTCAGATTCTAAAACATATGATGCTTTTTTTGTACGGCATGTACCATCTTCCTTCCGCAAATATGGACTACGTCATGTGCTTCTTCCGCCCGGAGAACAAATTTCCCGATCGCGTCTTCGGCGGCTTTGCGAGAAAGTTGGATAATCCCCGTATCTGTTCGCTTGACCTCTTTTCTTATATGACATTTCCTGTCGGAATACCCCAGAAAGAACTGCCACGGGGCTGGTCATTACACGAAAGCACCAAATCCGAATTATGGCACCTCGAGCAATTTTTGAAACATTCCTCCGGAGGGTTATTGTTCGATGTGCTAAATTTAGGGAAAAATGACCTTACGGGGGACTCACTGGAGCACGTATCCCAACGGCTCGGTTTCACAAGAAAATGGGAAGTATACTCACTTACAGAAGGGGACTATCTGAGAGCCGTTATGATTGTTAATCAGTCTGATGTGGGAGTAAATCTATCTGAGCTTTTAAATGGCATAAACGCTATTGTAGTTGACTCGGAGAATTTGCCTTGGGAAGTTCTTTCTCTTGCTGTTGGCCAACTAACGGGGGTTTATCACCTTGACAGCATTCCTCTTTTAATTTATCCATCCGTTTATTCTGATGTTATGCACATCCCGAGCGAAAAGAAGTATCAACTATGGATCACGAATATGCGCCATTCCAATAAATTTATGGAGTACGTGCAGCGCCATTTTAGAATGAAATACGAGTAGTACAATTTATCCTGAGAATCGTAGAATGAATGACGCCGGATTATACAGCAGCAGACTGATTAAGAACTACATTGAATACCTTAACGAGCATCATCCCGATGTCAATATAGATACGCTTCTCAATTATGCCGGAATTACAACCTACCAGCTCGAAGATGGGGGGCACTGGTTCAGCCAGAGGCAAATAGATCTTTTTCACGAAGGCATGACCCAACAAACAAAAGACCCCGACATTCCCAAGAATGTCGGCCGTAATGCTCCATTCTCAAAAGCTGGTGGCGCCGTATCGCAATACGCATTGGGTTTTATAACGCCTTCCGTCGCTTACTCAGTCCTTGGTAAACTGCATCATTTTTTCAGTCGCGCCTCAACCATTCATGTAAGAAGTCTTGGAAGAAACCAGGTCGAAATTGTCGTCACCCCAAACCCCGGCGTAGAAGAGAAACCCTTTCAATGTCAGTATCGGCTCGCAAACTTCGAGGCAATTGCCAAACTTTTCACAACCAAATTCGCCAGTGTAGAACACCCGACCTGTATTCATAAAGGAGGAGGCAGTTGCCGCTATATTATAAGCTGGGAGAAAGTGCCTTCTTTTACGTGGAAGACAGTCCGCAATTACGTCGCACTTTCGGCTTTTGTGGTCTGCCCGATCTTATTCTTTATTCTCCACGATACCGAGTGGGCTTGGGCAGTGCCCGTTTTGCTCTATGTATTGCTTGTATTTATTTTTGTTTTTTACTCTGAGTATGTAGAAAAAAAGGAGCTTGCGATAAACCTGAAAAAGCAGGGTGATTTAGCCGATAACCTGTTAGGTGAGATCAACATCCGTTATAACAATGCCCTCCTCATTCAGGAGATCGGCCAGGCAACCTCCATGATTTTGGATAGCGAAAAACTGCTCAAGCTAGTTATGGAAGCCATGGAGAAACGTCTTGATTTTGATCGGGGCATGATCATGCTTGCCAACCAGGATAGAACCCGTCTCGTGTATGCCATTGGTTATGGCTACAACCCTGAGCATGAGGAATTTCTCACAGGTGTGGCGTTTCACCTTAATAGGCCTAATTCGAGGGGACCTACAGTGGAGTCCTTTCGTTTGCAGAAACCTATCCTGATTGATGATATTTCCGAAATAGAAGACAGCCTCTCGAAGAAGAGTCATGAGTTTGCCCGAATGATGGGTGCCAAGTCGTTCATATGCGTTCCCATTGTTTTCGAACACGAGTCTCTCGGCGTCCTGATGGTTGATAACGTCAGATCAAAGAGGCATCTTACGCAGAGTGATGTCAGCCTTCTCATGGGGATCGCGACCCACATAGCCATCAGCATAAATAATGCGACATCCTATCAAAAAATACTCGAAAGCGAAGAGCGGTTCCGCTCCTTAAGTGAGAATGCTCCTGATATTATTTACACTCTTGATTTTAATGGTTCATTTACTTATATAAATCCCGTCTGGGAGAAAATTCTGGGACATCGGACCGATGAGGTCATAGGACGAAATTTTGTCGATTTTATGGCAAAGAAGGACGCCAGAGAATACCTCCTCCTTTTTGAGCAGGTAAGGGATGGAAAACTTATTCTGAGGGACAGGGTCGGCACGATTCTGCACAAAGATGGGTCCGAAAGGGTATTTAATATAAGTGGAGCCCCAAATCTTGATTTAAAGGGAAATGTAACAGGTATCGTGGGAATATTCAGGGATATCTCCGAACAGAAACAGCTTGAATCACAGCTGCTCCATGCCCAGAAGATGGAAGCCGTGGGTACTCTTGCCGGAGGCATCGCCCATGACTTCAACAATCTCCTCACGGGCATACAGGGGTATGCCTCTCTAATGTTTCTCGATATGAATATCACTCACCCTCTTTATGATAAATTAAAGGGAATTGAAGATCAGGTGAGAAGCGGCGCCGAGCTGACCAAGCAGCTATTGGGCTTTGCCCGTGGCGGCAAATATGAAGTCGCCGTAACCGATATGAACGAAATTATCAACAAGACGTCAGCCATGTTCGGGAGAACGAAGAAGGAAATTACTATTCACCGTAACCACAAGGACAATATCTGGGCGGTGGAGGTTGATCGCGGGCAGATAGAGCAGGTGCTTTTGAATATTTATGTCAATGCCTGGCAGGCCATGCCTGGCGGCGGCGATTTGTATCTGGAAACTGCTAACGTCTTTCTTGACGAGGAGTCCGCTAGACCGTATGGTGTGAAGCCCGGAAGGTATGTACGGATCGCTGTAACCGATACGGGTATCGGGATGGATGAACAGACGCGGGACAGAATCTTTGAGCCCTTTTTCACGACGAAAGAGATGGGAAGGGGTACGGGTCTCGGTCTTGCATCTGTCTACGGTATTGTCAAAGGCCACAACGGTATAATAGATGTATACAGTGAAAAGGGCCACGGGGCGACGTTTACCATCTATCTTCCTGCTTCAGAGAAAGAGCTTGTCAAGGAAGAGAAAGTCTCAACAGACATAGCAAGGGGTGAGGGGACAATCCTTCTCGTGGATGACGAAGACGTGATCATTGATGTGGGCAGCGAGATCCTGGAGGTGCTGGGGTACAAGGTTTCTGTAGCGAGGAGCGGTCGCGAAGCCGTAGATATATACAAAGAAAAACAAGGTGAAATTGATATGGTGATCCTGGACATGATCATGCCGGAAATGGATGGGGGGGAAACATTCAATGCTCTCAAGTCCATCGATCCCGGCATCAAGGTGATCCTTTCGAGCGGATACAGCGCAGACGCACGTTCAACAAGGATGATGGAAGAGGGCTGCTATGGCTTCATTCAAAAACCGTACAGTGTAAATACCCTTTCGCAAAAAGTAAGGGAAGTGTTGGACAAAAAAATATGATTACCACTCGGAATTCTCATCATAGATACAGATAAAGGTTTCAAAATGGCCATGGATAATGGAGAAAAGCGTATGACTACGCAAACAATTCACATACAAGTGAGGGCATTGCGGGTAAAATTTAAGACAACAATCCGTCACGCCGCGGCAACCAGAAATGAAGGAGAAAGCGTCTGGGTCCAGGCAAAAAGAAATGGAAACAAGGGATACGGTGAGGGTTGTCCGAGAACCTATGTGGCCGGTGATGATCTCGAGTCGAGTGTCAAATGGGTAGAGGAAAATTTTTCAACCGGGAAGGTGAATTTCGAAACACTGGAAGACCTGAAACAGTGGGTCGAAAATAACAGCACGGCAATCGATAAGTACCCATCAGCATGGTGTGCAATAGAAATGGCACTGCTTGATCTTTTTTCCCGGGAGAGAGGTTGTAGTGTTGAGGGGTTGCTTGGACTCGATGGCTTTGAACTCCGTGGTCGCTACACTGCCGTTCTGGGGGATGATAAAAAATGGAAATATACCACGCTGGCGGATAAATACCTGATTCGAGGATTTTCTGATTTTAAAATTAAGTTAAATGGCAATAACCTCGAACGCGATATTGAAAAGATTTCCATTCTTGAAGATTTATCTATTCAGCATAACAGCAGCGACATACGTATTCGTCTTGACGCAAATAATTTATGGAAGGATCAATGTGACGAGGCTATAGCGTATATAAGGGCACTGGATGGACGGGTCTTCGCTATAGAAGAACCCGTAGGATCACGCAATGCCGGTGACATAAGCAAGGTCAGCACGGCTACGGGGTTGCCCGTTATTTTGGATGAAAGCCTGTGTACCTTGGAAGATTTATCTCTCTATAAAGATCTACCTGGAAAATTCATAGCGAATATAAAGATATCGCGGGTTGGCGGTCTTACACGAGCTTTAGGGCTGATTGAAGAGCTGAAAAGACTGGGTTGGCCGATCATCATCGGATGCCATGTGGGCGAAACATCGTTACTCACAAGGGCTGCACTTATAGCCGCATCTGCCGCCGGAGAAAGTCTCATTGCTCATGAAGGGGCGTTCGGCGACTATCTGGTAGAGAGGGAGCCGGTGGACCCGATGCTGAGATTCGGCCGCAATGGTCTGCTGAATTTGCACTTTCCGTATTACTTCAAAACAGTTCAGGGACTTAAGGTCATACCGGCTGAAAACTGGAATATCGGATTTGGAATGCAGTGCCGTATGCCCATGGTCACTGACGACGGCGCACCCAAAGTTCATTTTCTTGAAACGTCTGATAAATATAAAATACATTACCGCGTTTGGGGTAAAACCGAAGGGGAAGACGTGGTGTTGATTTTACACGGGGGCATGAGTCATTCTGGCTGGCAGGCGCCGCTGGCAATTCAACTGCGTTCTATAGCACCGGACATAACAGTTGCTGCACCTGACCGGCGTGGTTGCGGGTTAAATGACAAGCGCGGAGACTTGGGCTCTGTTCAACTTGTCATTGAAGATGTTATCAAGCACGTCGAATTCCTAAATAAGTCCTTTAAGAGGGTTCATCTTGCAGGCTGGTGCCAGGGTGCACAATACGCTTCTGTTGCCGCAGCGAGACTCGGAGATATGCTCTCCAGCCTTATCCTGCTAACTCCTGGCTTCTTCTGGAACGAGCGATTCAGGTCAGTTTTGAGTATCGGAGAGAAAATCATTATGGATATGATTTCTGAATTCAAACTGAAACCCGAACGAAACCATGCCTGCATACCAATTCCCATGGAAGCAACCGATTTCACACTGATCGATGAATGGCTTGACTTTATTGACAACGATGATCTTAAAACAACCATGATTACATTAAAAACGATAAGCATCATGGATGAGGTTCAGGAGCTTTCATGGTTGGCAATACTGCGGAACACCCTCCCAGTGCTTGCTATAATGGCAGAAAATGATCGGATTGTGGACAACAATAAGGTTTCGCAGTTCATTGGCCATCTATTTTCCGGCCAAAATCAGAACCGACTGGTCTCATTGGCGAGCGGCCATGCCATTCAATTTGAAAGGCCAAAGGAGGTTGCTATAGAAATTTTGAATTTTATCCGGCAGCGGAGTCCTGTAAAAGTTGTCTCAGTTAATAAGAATTAGTCCTTCGGACACGAGGAGTTGATCAAACATTCGCAATTATCTCAGTTAAACCACGCCGCCTATAACCCCCGATTCACTTGGAAATTGGGCGGGAATGCGCTTAATCTCCCTCGCCCCGGCCCGGGCAAGCATCTCCATTATTTCCCCTTCAGAGTAGGATCTGCCGTTTGCCGTTCCGAGAAGCATATTAAGGGAAAAAAGTGCGGGTTGGAGGGGGGTGTCCTTGGAGTTTCCCAGGATAAATTCATGGATCAACAACAGGCCTCCAGGCTCGAGAACGGAGGCCGCCCTCTCGATTATCTTCTGACACTCATCGGGGCCTTCCGAATGGAGAATTTGGGAAAGCCAGACGACATCATAGCTTCCAGGAATATCTTCTTTCAAGTAGTCGCCCGACACGAAATCAATGCGGTCTGTAAGACCGAACCTCTCTATTGTTTTTACGGCATATGGTGCGGTTCCCGGAAGGTCATAGACGGTCGCCTTGAGCCCGGGATTGTTGAGGCAAAAGTGGATTGCATACGTGCCGGGCCCGCCGCCAAGATCAAGCAGGCGGCGCCGTCCAGAGATATCTACTGTATTGACCAGCCGCGGAGCGAGATTCATGGCGATGTTGAACATGCCCATGAGAAAACTTTCCCGAGCTTCTTCATCACTCCCGGATGATCTTGCCCTCATGGGGCCACCCGTCCTTACCGCCTCATCCAGCTTCGACCATGACAGAGCAAGATGGTGATGATGCATGATTATATGGCCCATATATTCCGGGGAATTCTTGGAGAGAAAAAATGTACTGGATGGTGTGTTGGAGTATCTGTCGCCTCTCTTAACAAGAAGATTCATTGCCGCGAGGGCGTTGAGCAGCATCACAACGCCTCTTTCCCTCGCATTTAACCTCTGAGCAATATCCCCAGCTGTAAGTTCTTCGCTGCCTAACACAGTAAATAGCCCAAGTTTAACTGCAGCGTGAAGGGTGAAAGACTGCCAGTAGGACCCTGATACCTTCAGCAGTTTATCCGGACTCCATGCCTGTGTGTCCATACAAGTCCCCTTCTTATTTGGAATCTTCTCCGTAATGCTCGTCAATCCACGTCTGGTATTCGCCGCTCCTGATATTCTCAATCCATGCTTTCTTCTCGAGGTACCAGGTTATCGTCTTCCTGATGCCCGAGGCGAAAGATTCCCGCGGAGCCCAGCTAAGTTCCTTTTGCAGTTTGCTAAAGTCAATGGCATACCTGCGGTCGTGTCCCGGTCTGTCTTTCACAAAGGTGATCAGTCTTCTCCTCGACATCCCATCGGGGGAAGGAAGCATCTCATCAAGGATATCACAGATCATTTCCACGATGACGATGTTTTCCATCTCTGAATTGCCGCCTATATTAAACGTCCCTCCCCTTTCCCCGAATTGCATGATCGTCCAGATGGCCTCACAATGATCTTTGACATACAGCCAGTCCCTGACGTTCCGCCCATCTCCGTATACCGGCAGAGGCTTGCCCTCAACAGCATTGATAATCATGAGAGGGATCAACTTTTCCGGAAACTGGTAAGGACCATAATTGTTGGAACAATTGGTAATGAGAACGGGGAGGCCGTAGGTTTCATGATAGGCGCGGACCAGATGGTCCGAGGCCGCTTTGGATGCCGAGTAGGGGCTGTTAGGCCGGTAGGAAGTCTCCTCCGTAAAATATCCCTGCCGACCGAGGCTGCCAAAGACCTCGTCGGTACTTACATGATGAAAGAGCGTAAATTTATCCGCCATGGCCCTCGCAAGCTCAAGGAGGTTGAAAGTTCCGACAATATTTGTGTAGATAAAGCTCTCCGGCCTCTTGATCGACCGGTCTACATGAGACTCCGCGGCGAAATGACAGACGGCATCAATATCATAATCACCAAAGATTTTCTCTATCCCATCGGCATTACAGATGTCCATCTTCTGAAAGACGTACCTGTCGCCAAATCGTTCCCCTATGCCTTTCAGGTTCTCAGGATTACCTGCGTAGGTCAGCTTGTCGACATTAATTATTCTGCCCGTAAATTTTGTTTCTTTCAGCACATAATGGATGAAGTTACTGCCGATAAACCCGCAGCCGCCTGTGACCATCAGATTATTGATATTCACGTCACTACTTCCCCTTTTATTTTCACATCACTTTTTCGTTAAAGCGATACTTTTCCCCTGCCTTGACTGATCAGCGGCAGCGGCATTCTATATGATATCTTCCCCTGCTTCTTACCAAATTGCAAGTACGGAACGAGATTTTGAGATGACGCAAATCCCCATCGCGGTGCCCCAGCAGACTCATATATATGTCCTGCCACCGACATACCTTTTTTTGTAATAGCTGCTCGACAAGTGGTCCATACGGATATTCTTGCCTCTGCCCGCTGCATGGATAAATCGACCATCTCCTACATATATGCCCACGTGCGCTACCTTGTTTTTGCCGGATGTGGCAAAAAAGACAAGGTCTCCTTTCATAAGGTCATTCCGCCCGACAGGGCTACCCGCTTCGTACTGCTCCTTGGATGACCGGGGGAGATTGAGCCCGTTTAGCTGATAGACAGTCATTGACAATCCGCTGCAGTCAAATCCGGTGTTTGGCGAGGTGCCGCCCCAGAGATATGGAACACCTACGAAGCTCTCGGCTGTCTTTATCAGTTCCTCTCTGATATACACGTCGCCATACTGCTGTTGTTTGGCAACGGCATATTCATCCGGGCTGACAATATAAAATTCATCAATCGCCCCCGAAGATTTAAGGCTCTCTGCTTTTTGGCGGGCGATTGCCTTTGATGGGTAATTGCCAAACCGCACTTTATACAGTCCTGCGCGTGCCACGAAATATGTTGCATCCAACCCCTTGGCCTGGAGTTGCTCAGTCAACCGGGCGGCATTTTCGACATCGGAAAAGGCCCCAACCTGAATGGTATAACCGAGACGGGCGAGAGGCTTTTCTATAGCCTTCGGACGACTACTGTAGGCGTGCCGTCCCACACAGCCTGCAAAAAGCATGATCATTAAAAAAATGGCGCCAGTAACTTTCAGGCGGCATCGCAGTCTTAGAGCATATTCTGTTTGTTCCACATGCATAGGAATACTTGTCAGTCGATCTTTCAAACGTCTTAAGTTATGCAGGCAACTTATCCGCCCAGCGATCCATGACCAGCCTGCGAGCATCGTCGGACGTCACTATCGTCCCGTCGAGTTGCGCGTCCTCAACAGCATCAAGTATCTCGCCAAAAAGAGGGCTGGGAGGAAATCCCATGGCAACAAGATCATCTCCGGTTAGTAACCTCGAAGGACGCAGCTCATCCTCCCCCATTTCCGCAAGTTTGCTCCTGCAGAACTCATAGCTATCGAGAAACCCATGGCTCGCAAGGCAGTCCAAACGATGAAGCTCAAGGTGCATTCGGAAGTCCGGCATTCTGAGGAAGCGTTTTAACCTGTTCGGTCGCATATCCGTGACATTCATGAAGAGCATATGATAGTGAATGAGGCTAAGAATGGTCTCCATGTCTGCACGGGAGATCCTGAGGCGCCGCATCAATGCCTCCGCAATCCTCTCGCCTTCGCGCACATGACCGTAGAAGTGAATGCCTGAATCATCAACGGAGCCCGTGCAGGCCTTGCCAACGTCGTGTAATAGTGCGCCCCAGACAAGGCGCAAGTCGTTCGAAATGTCTCCCGTAGGCAGCCGGTCAAGCATGCGGAGCGTGTGTTCCCATACATCGCCTTCCGGGTGGAATGCCGACGGCTGTTCAATACCGCGCAGGCAATCGACCTCGGGCAAGATTTCGGCAAGAAGATCGGTTTCCGCCATCATTTCCATTCCGCGGCGCGCACCACCGCGCGTCAAGAGCTTCGTCAATTCATCTCGGATGCGCTCGGCGCTGATGCGTCTTATCTCGAAAGCATGTCGTTTTATGGCACGGGAAGTATCGGGATCAATTGCGTACCCGAGGTTGGCGGAAAAGCGAAGAGCACGAAGCATCCTTAAATGATCTTCGGCAAAGCGCTCGTCGGGATTCCCGATTGTCCGGATTACACGGTCCTCGATATCCTTCTTTCCGCCTACATAATCGATGACGTCGCCCGTCATCGGATCCATGAGCAGGGCGTTGATAGTGAAGTCGCGGCGGCACACATCCCCATGTGCGCTCGTGAATTCGATATGAGAAGGCCTGCGTCCATCTTCATAGTCGCTCTCGGCTCGAAATGTGGCAACTTCATAACCGTGGCCTTCCTCAACCACAACCACGACGCCAAAACTTATACCCACCGGCACCGTATGAGGAAAAAGCGAACAGACCTCCTCGGGCCGCGCCGAGGTAACAATGTCATAATCTCCTGGCTCCACGCCGCGCAGGAGATCACGCACGCTTCCACCCACGAAGTAGGCTTCATGGCCAGCATCTTGCAAGCGACGAACAATACTTGCCGCCGTATCGCGGGACGCTTTGAATTTTCCGGAACTATCAGCTAACAAAGATCATCTTCCCTTTTAATTGTCTTGATACGCCGGAAGACGGAGAGTCTTTCTATTCATCCGATGAACCCGGAAAAAAATGCGTTATCAATCTGTATCCTGCGCCGGTACTGTATGAAGTCTTTATGGCCTGGGTTATATAGGTTTTTGCCCCTGCCACTGCTTTAGATACGCTCTCACCCTTGGCCAACAGGGTAGCAATGGCAGCGGAAAAAGTGCACCCTGTGCCGTGCGTTTCCATCTTATCGATTCTTTCGGAAGAATATCGGCGAAATTTCTTGCCGTCATAGAGGATATCTAAAGCATCGCCTGTCAGATGTCCTCCTTTAACGACCACATTCTTCGCACCAAAGCCGTAAATAATCTTCGCCGCCTCTTTCATGTCGGACGCAGAGTTTATTTGCATTTCAGCCAAGACCTCTGCCTCAGGTATATTCGGAGTCACGACGAATGCCAGTGGAATCAATTCCCTGATCAATGCATCCCTCGCCTCGCCTCTTATCAATGTCTCCCCTCCCTTGGCCGCCATTACCGGATCGACGACGACCTTTTCAATGTCGTATTTCCTGATCATACTCGCCACTGTCTTTAATAGTTCAGTATTCGTCAGCATCCCCGTTTTGGCAGCGTCAACGCCCATATCGGTCATGACAGATGCAAACTGCTTCTCCACAAATTCAGGCGAGATCTCATAAACATCCTGGATGCCAAAGGTGTTCTGCGCGGTGAGGGCTGTTATAACGCTCATCCCCAAACCGCCCAATGACATGATTGTCTTCAGATCCGCCTGTATCCCTGCACCGCCGCAGGAATCCGAACCGGCGATTGTTAAGACCCGGACTAACTTCATTTGTCCCCTCAGGGTAGAGCCCCCGCCTTGAAATATCTGATTACAAGGAGATGACCGGTTTTAACGGAAATGATACCGCTGGCGGCAGCTAAGCGATTGCTGACCCCGTAAGGTGTCCCGATCTCCATTGTTCCATCCTTAAGCGGATAATCAAATCCGTCAATTGTTATTCCTGTGACCATATCCGAAAGAGGGAGAAGGGATACCGTCTGCCCCGGTTGACCCTCAACGGCATACTCGTGGCTCACAATAAAAATCTCACACCATTCGTCGATCAATTTAATTTGCACGCCCTTTTTCAAGCCGAGAGCGAGGAGTGATACATTGGCAAGGGTGTGATCAATCCTGGTTCCGAAGGCGCCGAACACATAGATTTCATCGGGCGCAATACCAAAAGCATATTCCAAAGCCAATTGCGTATCTGTTTCGTTCTTTCCCTCCGGATATCTGATAATTCGGCTCCCCCGCTCCTTGAAGTACTCCAGTATGCCGGGCGTAATAGAGTCCATATCGCCTATTATGACATGTGGGACCATGCCGATTGCGCGCAGATAGGCGGCACCCCTGTCTGCACAGATTATCTCGGAAGGCTTCAACTCGGAGATCTTTGACCGTAAGAATGCCAGGTCCCTGATCTCGCCGCCGGCAACGACTAATATGACTTTATTCATGGGATTAATATGAGAATTTGTCAAAAGGATTATCTAATGTCTGGCCACCAATTCTTGTGCTCTCTATGCAATGCCAAAGACATCCTTTGTATTTTGATATGTCACCTTGGCCAATTCTTCAAGGGACAGGCCCTTTATCTCCGCCACCTTTCTTGCCGTATGGACAACATAGGCAGGTTCGTTCCTTTTCCCCCTATGGGGATGGGGGGTGATGTAGGGTGCATCTGTCTCTAACAGAAGACTCGCTACCGGGATATATTTCACCACCTCCCGGAGCTTTTCTGACTTCCCGAACGTAATCGCACCCGGTATAGAAATGAGAAAACCCATGTCGAGAAATTTCGCCGCCATCCCTTGGTCGCCGGAAAAGCAGTGGATGATTCCTCTTTGCTCACGCTTCCACCTTTCGAGCATGTCTATGGTTTCCTTATGGGCGTCACGATCATGTATGATTACGGGTAGTCCAATCTCGCCGGCTACCTCCAGCTGTTCTCCAAACCTCCTGATCTGCGCCTCTCTCGGAGACAGATTGCGGAAAAAATCAAGACCGATTTCCCCGAAGGCCACAACCTTATCCATTTTTGCCAGCGTCCTGAGAGAATCGTAGGTCCCATCATCAATTTCCTTAACATCGTGCGGATGTATACCAATCGCCGCATACACATTCTTAAACTTCCCGGCAATCGAAACCGCCTTTCTGCAGTCATCCAAGGTCGTGCCGACCGTTACAATCAGGTCAACTCCCGCGTCTTCAGCTCTTTTTATAACTTCAGCCCTGTCGCGGTCGAAGTCCCTCATCTCCAGATGTGCATGCGAATCAGCGATCATAAGCCTTCCTGTAGAATGTTCACCAGCCGGATTACTCTATCTCTATCTCATCGGCACAGGAGGACACATCAGGAAGTTCCTTGAGGTAGGCTTGCAAATCCTTCTCCGTAATCTCCCCATCAAGCAACATCCTCGCAAGAATTCTCTTATCAGTCTCACCTTCGCAACCAGACCGCCTTTCCTTCATCATGACTTCCTCCTTTTTCTCGGACATTGACAAATATTGAATAATATCTATTACACTTTTTCTTTTTTTTCAACAAATACAAAAAAGAACAGCGACATCTTGACAGTCAAAATCAAATTGGATAAATTCTTAAAGATTGATAGTGGCGTGAACTTTTCACCATAATTTCTCTTTCGTTTGTTCTCCTTTTTCATTTAAAGTTGCAAACTGGTCTTGCGATGGATATGAAATTGACATCACGTGTCTGGCACTGGCCCCTTTACGGGTGGCTCGGTTCCGGACTCGCTGTCACATTCTGGATTCTGAACTGGTCCCTTTCCGGATTGCGCACTCAGTGGGGCTTTTTCCCCATGTGGCTGGGATACTGCCTCACCGTCGACGCCATGGTTTTCACCCGGAAAGGCCATTCGCTCTTGACGCGCAGTCCCGGTGCCTATGCAGCGCTCTTTCTTATTTCCGTGCCTGCATGGTGGCTTTTTGAGATTATCAATCTGCGGACACAGAACTGGTACTATCTGGGCGAGCAATACTTCACCGATGCTGAGTTCTTTATGTTTTCTTCGCTGAGCTTCTCGACGGTCATGCCCGCAGTATTAGGCACGGCCGAGCTTGCCGGCACATTCTCGTGGATCAACGGGTTTAAATTAAGGCTCCGATTTGAAGTAACTCCAGTGAGATTGATTGCCCTCTTTGCAGCAGGGCTTCTTATGCTGCTGTTGATGTTGATCTGGCCCGTTTATTTTTTTTGTTTTGTCTGGCTTTCGGTCTATTTAATGCTCGAACCGCTGAATGCATGGCTCACGAACCGCACACTTCTCCAGTACATTTCTGCGGGCAACTGGCAACCCCTTCTATCCTTGTGGGTCGGGTGCATCATCTGCGGGTTCTTCTGGGAGATGTGGAATTTTTACTCATATCCCAAGTGGATATATTATATCCCCTTCTTCGATTTCCCCCGGATTTTTGAAATGCCCGTGCTCGGCTATCTCGGATACCTGCCATTCTCTATGGAATTATTTGCCCTGTATCACTTCACGATCGGCCTGCTCAAGCCCGGCAGGACCCAAGATTACATCCAGATTTGACAGAACAGCGATGGATAAGAAAGCAACGGGCCGCAATCTGAAACGCCGATGGCCAGTCAGTGACTTATCCTTCCCATGCGGGCGGCGCCGAGTACCAACACTTTGGAACAAACTCTTCGACGCTAAGTATTGCGTCTATCTATCACGATCCCGGCTTTGCCTTCATGCCTGGCAATCGTGTTGGGCGGTACCAGTTTCACTGTGGCGCTTATTCCTATGACGGACCTTATCCTCTTTTCCACCATCTCTAGGAAGGCCTTTTGCCTTTTCATTTCGTCAAAGAAGGTCCCTTCCGCAGCCTCAAAATGAATCTCTAAAAAATCATGGGCGCCTTTCCGATCCGCTACAATCTGATAGTGCGGCGCCTTTCCCACAATCGCGGCCAATACGGACTCTATCTGCGAAGGATATACGTTAACCCCCCTGATGATCAGCATGTCGTCTGATCGCCCCGCCGTCTTATTCATCCGCACCATTGTTCTCCCGCATCTGCAGTCCCCGTATTCAAGAGATGTCATGTCCCCCGTGCGATAACGGATCATGGGAAAGGCCTCTTTCTTGAGGGTTGTCAGAACAAGTTCACCGACGCTTCCAGCTGGCAGCTGTTCGCCCGTGAGAGGGTCAATAATCTCCGGAATGAAGGCGTCTTCAAAGATGTGCATGCCGCATCTGTATTCGCATTCTCCTGCCACGCCCGGACCGATAATCTCTGATAATCCGTAATTGTCCGTGGCAGTGATGCCCAGTATCGATTCAATCTCTTTGCGCATGTCTTCCGATAAAGGCTCTCCGCCGAATAGGCCGACCCTCAATGCCAGCTTCTTTGGGTCAACGCCGATACAATCCATCCTCTCTGCAAGCGTCATCGCATAGGTCGGTGTGGAAATAAGAGCTGATGTTCTATAGTCCTGCATGATCATTATTTGCTTTTCCGTGTTGCCGGTGCCCGTGGGAATTACACTTGCCCCGATGGCTTCCGCCCCGTAATGAAACCCAAAGGCGCCCGTATATAGACCGTAACTGAAGGTAATTTGCACCATGTCATCGCGGGTAACTCCGGCGGCAGTCATGACGCGGGCTACAAGGTTCGTCCACGCCTTGATGTCATTTCTTGTATAGCCGACGACGACAGGTTTTTCAGTAGTCCCCGATGATGAATGCACCCGCACCACTTCACGAAGAGGAACCGCAAACATGCCGTAGGGATAATTCATCCTCAAGTTATCCTTGCTGGTAAACGGAATATTCACCAACCCTGAGAGTGACTGCATACTCTCAGGAATGATCCCCAAGTCGTCAAACATTTTATGATAGAATGTCACATTTTTGTAGACCCTGTTTAGAGTTGCCTGCAGTCTTTCGAGCTGAAGCTCCTCCAGCTCTTCGCGTGGCATACATTCATATTTGGCGTCCCAAATTTTCATAAGCACCTCACGTTTTATTGCTAACGTTCCCAGATTTCCCTTCTGTCTTTTCCGAGATATGCCCTCTGCACATCCTTATTGGCCAGAAGCTCTGAAGCCGTTTCTTCCAGAATCACCTTTCCGGTTTCAAGCACATAACCCCGATCGGCAACCTTGAGCGCGACCCGTGCATTCTGTTCCACGAGAAGTATGGAAGTTCCCTGCCGCCTGCGGAGCTCCTCTATAACCCGAAATATCTCATGCACCAAGAGCGGAGCAAGTCCCATGGCAGGTTCGTCAAGGAGGAGCAGCCGCGGTTTCGCCATGAGCGCCCGGCCTATAGCCAACATCTGCTGCTCCCCTCCCGACAGGGTTCCTGAAATTTGTTTACGTCTCTCCCCCAGACGCGGAAATAACGCGTAGACCGCATCCTTATCTTTCATTATGTCTTTCTTCTTTTCTCCGGCCTCAGCGCGGAGATATGCGCCAAGTTCAAGATTATCCTCAACGGAAAGGGGCTTAAAGATCTGCCTTCCCTCGGGAACGTGGGAGACGCCCAGTTTCACTATGGCCACCGGAGAAAGTCTACTGATCAACGCACCGTCAAAATATATTTCGCCGTCCGCCGGAGGCGTGACAGCAGATACTGTATTTAACATTGTCGTCTTCCCGGCGCCGTTAGATCCGATGAGAGCGACGATCTCTCCGGCATTGACATGGAGGGAGACGTTTCTCAGGGCATACAGTTTACCGTAATATGTATTGACGTTTTTAATTTTCAACATTATTAACAAACCACCATCAACCCACGCCGAGGTAAGCCGTTATTACATTTTCATCTTCCTGAATCTGTCGCGGCGTCCCTTCCGCAAGTTTATGCCCGAGATTGAGAACAACGATGCGGCTACAGATTCCCATGACCAGTTCCATATCATGTTCCACAAGAGCTACTGTGATTCCTGACTCTTTTATTCTCTTAATCAGCGCGGCGAGATCGGAAGTCTCCCTACTATTGAGCCCCGCTGCCGGTTCATCGAGGAGGATGATTTTAGGTTCAACGGCCATGGCGCGGGCAATCTCGAGGAGCCTCCCCTTGCCAAACGGTAAATTGGCTGCTTTCATATCAGCCATGTCCGCGATGCCTGCGAATTCGAGCCAGGACATTGCCCGTTCTCTGATATGGCGTTCCTCCCGTAAATGGGCCGGCAATTTTAAAGCCGAAGCAATGATGCCGCTTCGTGACCTTGTATGAAGACCAACCATGACGTTTTCCACAACCGTCATTTGACCGAACAATTCAATACCTTGAAATGTGCGCACCAAGCCGAGTCTCGCAAGCTTCTCCGGGGAAAATCCGGTTATATCTTTACCGTCATAGAAGACTTTTCCGGATGTCGGATAATATATACCCGTTACAATGTTAAACAGTGTCGTCTTGCCCGCTCCATTCGGGCCGATAATGCCGGTAATCTCGCCTGCTGAAATTGAGAAAGAAACACCCTGCAGGGCCGTGAGGCCGCCGAATATTTTTGTCATGCCTTCTATCTTAAGCAAGTCACGATTCCTCTAAACACTTTTTTCAGAAGAGCGGCCGGCGCTTATCTTGCCAAACAGGGATCTAGCCAGAAGCGGCACGCTTCGCACGAGGCCGCCCGGCATGAACATGGTCATTACTATCAGAACAATGCCGTAAACGACAATATCATAATCCTGAAACGTCCTGAAAAGCTCCGGCAGTAACGTCAGAATAGCAGCACCCAAAAAAGAGCCGTAGATACTGCCCAGCCCCCCGATAATCACCATAGTAAGGAGTTCTATGGAAACATTGAACCCGAAAGATGCAGGCGAGATAAACTGGACTGTGTGGGCATAGAGACTTCCGGCAAGGGCAGAAAAAATGGCTGAAATGGTAAAAATCTGCACTTTCAAGAGTCTGACATTCACTCCGAGGATGCGGGCCGCCACCTCGGAGTCGTGAATGGCCCGAAGAGCCCTGCCGATCCTTGAGGCGGAAAGATTGAGGGATAGAAGAATAGTGGCCACGGCAAACGACCACACCAAATAATAATTTTTCATGTCGGTATTGAAGACAATGCCGCAGATAGAGAGATTCGGTATACCCGATAGTCCTGAAGGGCCGCCCGTTATATCGACAGTTTCGTTGAAGATGATGAAAACGATAATCCCCATGCCGAGCGTAGCCATCGCCAGGTAATGTCCCCTAAGCTTCAGGATGGGAAAGCCGAGTACAAAGGCTATGACACCCACGGCAATGACGGCGATAACCATGGCCATCCAGGGATTCACGGCATGTGTTGCCGTGAGCACGCCGGATATGTAAGCGCCAAGTCCAAAAAATGCCGCCTGCCCGAGAGAGATTTGGCCGGCAAGCCCCAATAGCAGGTTCAGAGCCACGGCTAAAATAGTGTAAATGCCGACGAAGACCAGCACATTCACAATATAGCCGCCCTTGAAGAACATCGGCGCCATGAGGATAGCGGCAGCAAATAAGAGAAATTTCATCAATTCACGTTTCATTCATTCGTCCGATAATTTCATACCCTTTCCGCTTCTCCCTTTCCGAACAACCCCTGAGGCCTGATCAGCAGGATGACAAGAAGAATAATAAAGGCAATGGCATCCTTATAACCTGACGATATTAAGCCCGCCCCGAGAGACTCCAGAACGCCTACGATCAAACCGCCGGCAACCGTTCCCATGCCGCCGCTCATACCGCCGATGATGGCGGCACAGAATCCCTTCAATCCGAGCATGACGCCCACATCATATGACGTCATGGTAAGAGGTGCGATGATGATTCCCGCTACGGCCCCCATGGCCGAACTTATGACGAAGGAGAATAGGTTCATGCGCTTGACATCGATCCCGACAAGCCTTGACGCTATCCTGTTGAAAGAGCAGGCGCGCATCGCTTTCCCGTTTATGCTGTGGTGGAAAAAAAGCCTGTTCGCCGTGATAATTATCAGCGTGACGCCAAAGATCCAAATGTTCTGCGGCATTATTGCGGCACCCATCACGATGATCGGCTCATCTCCGGAAAACATAGGCAGGGCATGCGTATCCTTTCCCCAGAGGAGCATGGCAACTCCACGGATAAGTATGCTTCCACCTATGGTGATGATGACGAGAATGATCGGTTCAGCATCCTTGAGGGGGCTGATGGCGAGGAGTTCAAATAACGCGCCCACTCCCGTAGCAACCATAATTGCAAGGACGACGGCAAGCGGAAGGTAAAGCCCGAGAGTGATGTGGAAAAATAACGTCAGCATTCCGCCCAGCATCACAAACTCACCCTGAGCAAAGTTGATTATGCTCGTGGAATTGTAGATGATGGCGAAACCAAGCCCGATGAGGGCGTAAATCGCCCCCGTAGAGAGTCCGGACAGAGTATATTGCAGCAACTGTTCAATAAGTTCCATAGAACTAATACTTATGTATGGTAAATCACATTAATATGATCTTCTGGTGAATCGCTTCTCAAATTACATACCCGGGCAATACGTCAGTTCCGCTCCCGTACATCTCCTCAATCAGCGAGATTTCTCGCGGAGTTTACCCTGAGTAAACCGAAGGGCTCGAAATGACAATCTCAGTAATTTATACAGGAGACGATCTTCCAGATTCCAAATGCTACTTTACCAGCATCCACCCCTTGTTCTTAATCGTCACAAGAACAAAGGCTTCCTTTGTCAGACCTGCATGGTTTTGGGGAGTGAAGTTGAATATACCGCCGATACCTTTAAAATTGCGTGTATTTTCAAGTTCATTGCGAATGGCCGCAGGCGAATCGCCTCCACGTTCAATCGCACCCTTGAGAAGCATGATGGCATCCCATGCGTGACCACCGAAATGATCCCCTTCCACTTTAAAATGATTCTTGTAATCGTTTACAAAAGCGAGCAGTGACTTTTTCTGCTGGTCGGATTTCGGAAGCACATTTGCAACAATAACACGTCCCGACGGGAGGGTTATCCCTTCCGCTGCATCTCCGGCCAGTTCTATAAATTTTTTCGAGGAAACGCCGTGGCTCATATAAAGCGGCAGATTAAGCCCGAGTTGCCTGGCGTTTCTGGCCACCTTAGCAGGTCCAGGATTCGTTCCCCAGCAAATAATGGCCTGCGCCTTGCTGCCGCGTATCTTAACCAACTGGGCTGTCATGTCCGTATCGTTGGGCCCGTATATCTCATCGGCTACTATGGTGATACCGGAATCCTTGGCACGAAGTTTCAACTGTTCCCTGCCTGAAGCGCCGAAACCGTCGGACACTGTGAATATGGCAACATTATGCAGATTCCGTTTTCTGAGGTGATCGTAGATACGCTCCACTGCCAGGGAATCATTCTGGGCTGTCTTAAAGACCCATTTCTTTACCGGTTCCGTAATCTTGATTCCGGCGGCGCACGAAATCAGCGGAATACCCGCATTTTCGACAACAGGAATTACGGCCATTGTCTCGCCCGTCGTGCTGGGACCGATAATGGCGCTGACCCGGTCTTCCTTGATGAGTCGCGTCGCTGCCTGTACTGCCTTGGTGGCATCACCCTGGGTATCGTAGAATACCAGTTTCACCTTCCGCCCCTTGATGCCACCTGTCTTGTTGATTTGATCCACCACCATATTGGCTGTATTACGTTCCGGTTCACCGAGAAATGAGGGCGGGCCGGTAACGGCGAACAGTCCGCCGATCTTAATCGGCTCCTGCGACCAAGAGTTTACCGTAAAGACAGGAAGAAGGCAGAAAATGCAAATTGATTTGATGATTATTTTTTTTAACATGTTGTACCTCCCGATAAATTTATCGCTGCATTGTAATCCTCTCATTAAGGAAACGTTACAATTATTTTCTTGCTTTTAATTATGGGGACTAATTCTGTCTGGGGTTGATTCGGATTAGGCCTGCATGCCCGCCCAACGAGGCGCACAGCAGGCATCAATATGTGTATTTACAGCGGGTCTGTTCGATCAGGAGATCCAGGAATTCTTCTTTCATTTGCTCGTCACAGTTTTTGATAGTCCGCGAAAGCTAAAAGTATTTGATGATAATGTCAAGAAATATTTTCCATCTTTCCTGAATCTTCTTCCTTGAATCGTACATTCCTTTGAGATTTGTTAACTTTCACCTTGCCTGCACCTCAATACTGTGTTATGTTCCACCTTAATATATTACAGATATTAGCATCTTACGGCAATTGTTTCAACCTCGGCACATTATCGTTGAATTGTACAATAGGAGGTCAGGCCATGTCATTGCTAATTGGCGGTGTAGTTTCGGTAATTATCGGACTCTTAGGTCTCATATTCTGGTGGAGTGATTTTGTCATAATTCTGAAGGGCGGAATCCCCATCATTATTGTACTTGGCGGTATACTTGCCGTTTATATCGGTCTCGATGAAATTCAGGACAAGTTGAGAGAAGAAAGGCAAAAACAGGAAGAAAGTCTGGCAAAGGCAAGGGAAGAAATCGAAATGGTGAGAGCCCAAGCCGAAAAGTATAAGGAAGAACTCGACAGAATGAAAGAAGAATCAAAAAAGAAGGATTAAGAAATAAAGTCCGGGATTCCAATAAAAGCTATCTGCTGTCTATGTCTAACATTGAGGAGGAGGCACAGTGGGAAAGATAATTCTTGTTGTCGATGATGATCGTGACATAGTTAAAATAGTGGAATTGCGGCTCACAGCAAATGGATATGAGGTGTACACTGCGCATACAGGAGAAGAAGGACTGAGCAAATGCAAGCTGATAAGACCTGACGCAGTCATACTGGATCTGATGATGCCGGACATGGATGGGTCAAGTGTTGCACATGAAATGAAAGACGACCCCAATACATCTAACATTCCTGTTATTTTTCTTACCGGCGCAGTTAAGGCAAGCGAGGTCCCGAAGAGCCACAAGATAGGCGGCCAATACTTTCTTGCCAAGCCTTTCAAGGCCGAAGAGCTACTCAAAATGCTGCAGCTTGTGCTTTCCGAATAATGAATTTTATGTATGAGATCGCACTGGCAACTGATAAAGAACCATAAACCTCTTTGACAGCAAGTTCATACCAGATGGGATCCTGAAGGCTCCCCGATCGATAAGGTCCCAAAGCGAGAATGAGTTGGACATCCGTAAGTCATTGACGATTCACTTGCCGCGACCAGCCTGTTCCACATATTTCAATATGCCCCCGTGAAAGATCAGAACGTAAACGAAATCGCCCGAACCCCTATCATAATACGATTTCTCAATTCCACACCTTCTTGACGACGTCCTTTCTCCAAAAGATGGCTTACCGCATTTCGTTATCACCTCAACCTTTGTGTCCCCTACCGCGGCAAGTCCACTGCCGCATCGTAAACTCTCTGAGGATGAGGAGCGTGCTTCACCGTATATAAACAGCAAGACAATAATTAACGGTAATGTCTTCTTCATAAATTCACCCTCCGTAATATGCAATACTTCTGTTGAGGTTGACGCGCATTGT
This sequence comes from uncultured delta proteobacterium, assembly GCA_963729715.1. Taxonomy (GTDB): domain Bacteria; phylum Desulfobacterota; class Syntrophia; order Syntrophales; family UBA2185; genus Fen-1135. Next base: position 365,648 of record CAVSPA010000006.1, on the reverse strand, counting down.
ATACGTGAATCTATGCAACAAAAGACAACCCGGATTCGCGTCATTATTTTCATTTGACACCGTCTCTGGCCCATTTTATAATATAAAATAATGAGTGCCGAATTAACTATTACAAACCTCAGTAGACATTTCACTTATATTATTATTCTCGATGGACACGAGGGTGGAGAGGTATTTTCATTACAATCCACTTCGTTGAAAATCGAACCCGGCAAACATGAACTTTCCTTCAAGGACACTGACACCGACAATCTCCCCACGAATTGCAAACCCATACAGATAACAATCGCGGACGGCAGATCACTCCACTTGAAGATTCTCACCGAGGATTTTTCCATCAGGATCTATGATGATCAGGGTACGCATCTTAACGGGAAGCGCGGCTTTCTCTGTGGTCAGGTCGGTAAGGGTATTCATGTGGAGAACCCGATTACCTGACTAATCTTACCATATTCCAAAAGTAATATCCGGGTAATAAATCTACGGCACAAATAAGACTCTATGAACTCTGACGAGTCGGGGCATAAAACAAAATTTGCTCGGAAGTTGCGGCGTGGATTGATAGGGCCGCCCCGAGATATCTACGAGCCTTCAATATTTCACAGGATATCTCTCATCCCCGTCCTGGCATGGATCGGTCTGGGAGCCGACGGCCTTTCTTCTTCTTCGTATGGTCCGGAAGAGGCGTTCAAGGCGCTGGGTCCCCACACCTACCTTGCCGTATTCCTCGCCTTGGCTACGGCATTGACGGTTTTCATCATCTCCTACGCCTATTCACGTATCATCGAGCATTTCCCCCATGGAGGCGGCGGATACATCGTCTCCACCCATACGATTGGTAAGAACGCGGGGGTAATATCCGGTTGCGCCCTTCTCGTCGATTACGTACTGACCATCACCGTATCTCTTGCTTCCTGTGGCGATGCCCTATTCAGCTATTTACCTGTCACATTTCTTAAATACAAGTTGATCTTCGTGGTGTTCTTAATCCTCCTCCTTGTTGTCATGAACTTAAGAGGGGTGAAGGAGTCCGTAACAGCCCTCGCACCGATATTCATGACATTTGTAGTAACCCACATTCTGTTGATCGGTTATGGCATCCTGAGCCACGCCAATCAGGTTGGACCGGTTGCACGGACTTTCGAGGCGAATTTCAGATATGATATCTCCGCCATAGGCTATGTGAGCATGCTGGCCATCTTTCTCAGGGCCTTTTCTCTCGGGGGAGGTACCTATACGGGGATCGAAGCGGTTTCTAACGCCATGCAGATGATGCGTGAGCCGAAAGTTCAGACAGGCAAGCGCACGATGGCATACCTGGCCACATCCCTTGCAATTACGGCAGCAGGCCTTTTGTTCTGCTATTCGCTTTACCGAATAGTGCCTGCTGAGGGCAGAACGTTGAACGCCGTACTTGCCGATCTCACCTTTGGTAATTGGCCGCTCGGCGGAACGATCGCGCTGATAACGATTCTCTCCGAAGGGGCCCTGCTCATGGTTGGCGCTCAGTCAGGATTCGCAGGGGGACCAAGTGTTATGGCAAACATGGCCATCGATTCCTGGCTGCCTCGTCGCTTTGCATCGCTATCGGAGCGTCTCTCCATGCAGGACGGCGTTCTTCTGATGGGCGGTGCAGCCTTTCTGCTCTTACTGTACACGAACGGTTCCGTTTCCGCACTCGTTGTAATGTACTCCATCAACGTGTTTCTTACCTTTACACTGTCACAGTTCGGAATGGCGACTTTTTTCTTCCGCAACAGGGAGAAGGATAAGGCATGGAAAAGACATATTGCTGTGCATGTGGTGGGCTTGATCCTCTGTCTCACAATCCTCATCATTACTGTAGTTATTAAATTTGAAGAGGGCGGCTGGCTGACCCTCGTAATCACCTCTGGGGTTATCGTGTTGTGCTACTTGATCCGTAGGCACTACATGAAAGTCCGCAGGGGCGTTCGCCAACTCGAGGAGATTCTGTCTGAACTTCCTAAAGGCAGTCAGCCTAACAATGAGCCGCTGGATCAAAAGGAGGCCACGGCAATACTCCTCGTAAGGGGTTACAGCGGATTCGGTCTTCATGTGTGGCTTTCCGTCGTCCGTGAATTTCCCAAACTCTACAAGAATTTTATTTTTGTCTCTGTCGGAGAAATCGATTCCGGCTCATTCAAAGGCATAGCGGAAATGGATGCCTTAAAAAAATCCGTAGAGGGTGATCTGACAAAATACGTCCGTCTTGTCCGTTCCTACGGATTCCCTGCTGACTACAGAATGGGGATAGGAACCGACGTAGCTGATACTGCTACGGAGCTGTGCGAGACTCTCGTGAAGGAATTTCCGAGGGCGACGGTCTTCACCGGGAAACTGATCTTTCGTGAAGAAAATCCTTTCCAGAAGGTGCTCCACAATGAAACCGCTTTTGCAATTCAGCGGCGGTTGCAGTGGCAGGGCATCACGGCCGTCATATTGCCAATCCGTGTCGATATATAGATGCTTGAAAATCTAATGAACATACTCATCCAGGATAACCACAGACAATTTTGTCCGCTCAAATAATAGTCAGAACAGTCAAAACTGCCCCGACGGCGTGACGAGCGGTTTTCAGACAATTGACATGCGAGAAATCTACTGAGTTCAAACTTGCCTTGAAATAGAGGCCGTCGTTATGGTAGCTTTCCTCGCATACTTCATAAAGATTTCAGAGAATCATGATGCCACATTTGCAAAGAGTCTTTTTACTTGCGCTTAGCTTTTCTATTCTATGCATCATGCTTGTCTCCGGATGCGCCACCATTCCCCGTGAATATGGCAAGACGGAAACGCGCAAGATGCTGGTGACCGCCTATGACGCCGGCAGGAAATCGACGGGCTGGAAAAACAAATACGGCTGTTTCCTGATGCCGCCGGTTTATGCGTACGGACCGCACGAGGGAGAGAGAAAGAAGGTGGGTATCACCTCTGACGGAACCAAGGCAAAAAAAGGGACAATCGCAGCGGACATCAGTAGGTATCCTTACGGTACGAAGATGTATGTGCCTGGTTACGGTTGGGGAGAGGTGCACGATACAGGTACTGCCATCAAAGGAGACCACATCGACATTTTTTTCTCTGATGAAAAAGATTGCAAGGCGTGGGGAAAGAAGTATCTCGACGTTACGGTCAACAAACCATAATTTTCTCATGAGGAGCTTCCATGAATTTCTTTTTTAACCCGGACGGCGTCGCTCTTGTCGGTGCAACGCCGAATACTCTTAAAGGCGGGTATGCTATCTTCAAGAATCTCCTCATGAGCTATAAGGGAAATATTTATCCTGTCAATCCTAGCTATAAGGCAATTGAGGGTATTGCCTGTTACCCATCCGTACACGACGTCCCCGGTCATGTTGATTTGGCCATCGTGTTTGTGCCGGCAAGACTCGTACCGGCAGTAATAGAGGATTGTGCCGCGAAAGGCGTCAGGGGGGTAATGATCGAATCCGGCGGGTTCGCTGAAACCGGTCAGGAAGGACGCTTGCTGCAGCAGTCGCTGATGGATATAGCAAAGATAACCGGTATCCGCCTCTGGGGGCCCAATTGCATGGGTCTCGTCGATGCCGTCGGAGGCTTTCTTTTTTCCTTTATGGATCCACGCTCATTGCAGCAGGGACTCCTCATCCCCGGAAACGTATCACTTGTGGTACAGAGTGGATTGCTGTCCGCCGGCTTTCTCGTTGATGTAATGAGTCACCGCGTGATGGGCATCAGTAAAGTATGCTCCATAGGAAATAAGATAGACGTGAACGAGTGCGACCTGCTGTCTTACCTGATTCAAGATACTAATACTGAAGTCATCGGCCATTACCTGGAGTCTTTTTCCGACGGCAGGCGCTTTATGGAACTGTGCAGGAGAAGTACAAAACCCATTGTCGTCCTTCACGGGGGGAAGAGCAGGAAAGGGGCCGAAGCGGCAATGAGCCACACGGCATCCATGGCCGGAAATCATAAGATCATTTCAGGCGCCTTGGCCCAGGCCGGAGTGACTGAAGCGGGAGATTTTCATCAGATGATGGACATCTGCCGTTCACTCGCTGCAAGACCGCGGCCGGCCGGCCGATATGGTCGCATTGCTGTTCTCACGTTCAGTGGGGGTTCCGGCATTGTCGCCTCTGACTTCATTGAAGAGCATAACCTGATCGTAGCAGAGCTTTCCACTGAAACCAAAGACGCCTTGGGGCTTCTTTTCCCCAACTGGATGCCTGTCGGGAATCCTGTCGACTTGTGGCCGGCCATAGAAAAGCAGGGCGAAACGAACGTCGATGTATACAGCACGGCCCTTGCGGCAGTACTCGGAGATCCGGCAGTCGATGCAGTTTTCCTCCACGCCTTTGCGGGACATTTTCAGTTGAGAATCAATGTCACGGAGATTGCCGAGCAGGCGCGTGCGGCCGGCAAGCCTGTGTTCGTATGGCTCCTTGGAAGACAAGAAGAGGCCCTTCGTTTTAAGGCAGAGGCTATCTCCTCTGGCATTCCTGTATTCCAGGAAATATCCCGCGCCGTGGAATGCCTGGCTGCTGTTTTCCATCAGCGGAGATCATCAGAGATTTCTCGACAACTTCCGGAAAAAGAGAAGACTATCCGCATCCCCGACGAGCGCTGTGATGTCCTAAAAGAAGCAGTTGGGCCTTTGGACGAGTATGCCTCCAAGACTATTCTCAGGCTTCATGGAATTCCCACTGTAGAAGAGGAAATAATTTCAGACGTAGCGGAGTGCAAGAAAGCCGCAGACAGGCTCGGCTTTCCGCTTGTCATGAAGGGCCTGCAAAAGGGAAAGGTACATAAGACCGAACTCGGTTTGGTGCATTTAAATATAGCAGCGCCGGGGGCTGCCCTTCAGGTTTTCAATTCCCTAAAGAAGAAGATGGACCCGTCGGGTCAGGTCCTTGCCTATAAGCAGGTTAAGGGAAAAATCGAGATCATCGTTGGACTCGTCAGGGATTTCCATTTCGGCCCCTGTGTCATGCTCGGGCTGGGAGGTATAATGGCAGAGATATTGAGTGATGCGGTCTTCGCTCCAGCTCCGCTGACCATGGAGGATGCTCTGGCGCTAATCGGGCGCTTGCGAGGACAGAAGATATTCGCCGGCTTTAGGGGAGAACCGCCTGTTAACAGGGAAGAACTCGCAGCGATACTCGTCGCCGTGGGCGACATCGGCCTTCATTATCCGCGGATTCACGAAATTGATGTAAATCCTCTTATTGTCCGCGAAGATGGAACCCTGATTGCCGTTGATGCCACGATTGTCTTGAATTGATGCCTGTTTTGGCAAATGTGAATAGCTGACAAGTCGCTCTTGAAAATGGTACAGGAATCATTCTCTATCTGATCCCGCTGTGACAAAAAATAGTAAACCATTGCAGCAATCCGGTCCGGCATAACTTGTAGAATCAGACCCATAAAGGAACCTTATCAAAATTAAAAGGAGGGATACTATGGAGGCGAAGATTTACAAAGCAGGAGAAAGCTACGATTATCCTCTCATCATCAAGAAAATTCTGGCTACGGGCATCATCTACGGACAGAATCAGGAGATTGTCTATAGGGATAAGGTCCGGTATCGCTATCAAGACATGCACGAGCGGGTTCATAGACTGGCCAACGGTCTTACCGCCCTGGGGGTGGGAAAGGGCGATGTCGTAGGCGTATTGGATTTTGACAGCCACCGATACCTGGAATGCTTCTTTGCCGTTCCGATGATGGGTGCAGTCATACATACCCTCAACTGGCGGCTCTCTCCCGCGCAACTTGCTTACACGATCAACCATGCCGAGGACTCGGTCATCCTCGTCAATCAGGATTTTCTTCCGCTTCTCGAAGCGATTCAAGGTCACCTCAAAACGGTAAAGAAAGTCATTCTTATTTTGGATGACGTAAGGAAGGACACAAAGGCCGGGATCGATGCAGAATACGAGGAGATGCTGAAGGCGGCGCCCGCATCCTACGATTTTGCCGATCTCGATGAGAATACGCGGGCGTCGATTTTCTACACAACGGGAACTACCGGCGATCCCAAAGGCGTGCATTTCACCCATCGCCAGCTTGTTTTGCATACCCTGGCAATGGGTGTGAATGTGGGCAGCTACGAGACGACGGGACGGTTCAGATCAAACGACGTCTACATGCCACTCACGCCGATGTTTCATGTCCATGCCTGGGGCGTTCCTTATCTGGCTACCATGCTGGGCGTGAAACAGGTTTATCCGGGGCGCTATGAACCGGAGGTCCTGTTGAAACTTATCCTCGGTGAGAAAGTCACTTTCTCTCACTGCATTCCTACCATAATACATATGCTCGTCACAAACCCGATCGCGAAAAAATTGGACCTCTCGAAATGGAAGGTGGTCATCGGCGGCGCAGCCCTGCCCAAGTCATTGGCGATGGCCGCCATGGAACTCGGGATACAGATCTATTCCGCCTACGGTATGTCCGAGACCTGTCCCCTCATCTCGGGCGCCAGCCTCAAAAGCACAATGTTGAATCTGGACGAAGAAAAGAAACTTGATATCTTCGTCAAGACCGGTCTCCCCGCACCTCTGGTTGAGGTACAGGTCGTTGATGCAAGCGGAAAAGCCCTGCCCTGCGATGGTAGAAGTACCGGGGAACTGGTGATGAGAGCTCCGTGGCTCACAGCATCCTATTACAAGGACCCTGAGAAATCAAAAGACCTCTGGAGGGACGGCTGGCTCCACAGCGGTGATGTGGCATACATAGATAACCAGGGATATGTCCAGATCACAGACCGGCTGAAAGACGTCATCAAGACCGGAGGAGAGTGGGTTTCTTCCATCGACCTCGAGAACCTGGTCAGCATGCATCCCGCTGTTTCCGAGGCCGCCGTAATCGGCGTACCGGATTCCAAGTGGGGGGAAAGACCCCTTGTGATTCTCACCCTGAGAACGGAATTCAAAAGCAAGGTAACGGGCGAAGACATGAAGGATTACGTGAAGAAGATGTCCGAGCAAGGCAAACTCCCGAAATACGGCATTCCCGACCGCTATGAGTTTGTCGACGCCATTCCACGAACCAGCGTAGGGAAGATCAATAAGGTGGAGTTAAGGAAGTTGTATGGAAGATAATCGGAACGGATATTCACTTCTGAGAGGCGCTAAAAATACGAGGCAATAAAAAAATGGAAGATGTAGTTATTCTGAGCTGTGTCCGCACACCGATAGGCGCTTACGGCGGAGCCATGAAAGATATCCCGGTCTATAGGCTGGGAAGCCTAGTCTTAAACGAGGTCGTCAAGAGGGTTGGCATCGAAGCCTCTGCGGTTGATGATGTGATCATGGGAACATCCTACCAGAACGGAGAGTGCGCCAACGGCGCCCGGATGGCCGTTCTTGATGCGGGCTGGCCGGATACTGTGCCGGGCGTCGTGATCGACCGTCGCTGCTGCTCTGGGTTGGAATCAATCTTTTATGGTGCTTTACAGATTCAAACGGGAAATGCAGAAATCATCGTCGCCGGCGGTATGGACAGCATGAGCCAGGCGGAACTTTATATACCGGGTGATATCAAGTGGGGTCTCGGTGGTAAGAGCCATGAAAAGTACGGTTTCATGCCCAGAGGTCACGGCGCCCTCGCCATGTGGGGGATACCTCTCTATGACAGGCTTCAGCGTGGGAGGGTGATGTCTCAGCCCATCCACCGTTACGGAGAGTTGAACTCGATGATGTCCTGGGCGGAGATGGCGGCCAAGAGGGAAAAAATAACCCGTGAAGAGGCGGACAAGTGGGCGTATCGCAGCCACAAGAGAGCCATTGCGGCATGGGATGCCGGGAAATTCGCGAATGAGATAGTCCCCGTTCCTGTCGGAAAGGGGAAAGACGGGGACATGATCTTTTTTAATACAGATGAGGGACCGCGTCGCAAAACGACAATGGAAAAGCTTGCCAAGCTCCGGCCCGTTTATCCGGACGGGGTGTGTACTGCCGGTAATTCCTCTTCAGAGAATGACGGCGCCTCCGTCGTTGTCCTCGCATCGGAAAGAAAAGCAACAGAACTCGGTATCAAACCGATGGCATATTTTCGTTCGTGTGCTATTGCCGCCACGGATCCGACATTGACATATCCGGCGGTGCCTGTCGCCGTTTCCAGGGCTCTCAGTAAGGCCGCTTTGAAGATCGATCAGATAGATCTCATAGAAGTGCAGGAGGCCTTTGCAGTCCAGGCCTTGGCCGATGCAAGGCTCTGCGGGCTCAGTGAAAAAGATATGGAAGAGAAAGTGAATGTGAATGGATCGGGCATTTCCCTCGGCCATCCGGTAGGCGCAACCGGCACGATGAGATTGACAACGCTTCTCCATGAAATGAAGAGGCGTAGTGTCCGTTACGGGCTTGAGACCATCTGCGGCGGCGGCGGACAGGGCATCTGCATGATCGTTGAGAGAAAATCATAAATCAGCAAGGAGAACAAGATGGATTTTGCACAAACGCAAGAACAGCAAATGATTCAGGATATGGCAAAGAATTTCGCCGAGAATGAGATCAAGCCGTATGTGGAGGAAGATGAAAGGAACCAGCACTGGCGCAGGGAGATATTCGAAAAAATGGCGGCACTGGGTTTCTTCGGTTTCTGTATCGACGAGAAATACGGCGGCAACGGCATGGGATTTCTCGAGGGGACCCTGGCAATTGAACAAGTTGCAAAGATCCATACCTCCTGGCGGATGGCCTTTAATATGCAGTGCTGGGGCCCGGCGTTGACAATCCAGAAATTCGGCACACAAGCACAGAAGGAACATTACGTACCCAGGTTTGTCAATGGCGAATTCATCGGGAGCTTCGCCATGACGGAGCCCGATATCGGCTCTGACGTTGCCGGCATGCGCTGCCGCGCGCAGGATAAGGGGGATCATTTTCTCTTAAACGGCACCAAGATGTTCATAACCAATGGAACCATATGCAATCATGGTCTCCTTTATGTGAAGACGGACAAAGATGCCGGCGCTAAGGGGATCACCTGCCTCATAATGGATTACAGCCTGCCTGGCATCACCCGCCGGAAGCTTCACGACAAGGTGGGATTGTGGGCTTCCGATACGGCAGAAATCGCCTTTGAGGACGTCAGGGTTCCCAAGGAGCTCGTTCTCGGACAGATGAACAAGGGATTCCAGATATGCATGACACAACTGAACGCAACCCGCCTGGGTTGTTCGGCTGGCGCCCTGGGCCTTTCCGGCGCCATTCTGGAGCAATCCATTAAATATGCAAATGAAAGAACGCAGTTCGGAAAGCAGATTGGCAGATACCAGCTGATTCAGCAGCAGATCGCGGAAATGAAGATGGAGCACGAGTCGCTCGCGGCTCTGGTGTACAAAGCGGCCTGGTTGAAAGACAAGAACCTTCCGAATGTGATGGAGACATCGATGTCCAAGCTCTACGGGGCAAAGATCGTCGTTCACGCGGCCAATGAATGCATGAAGCTTCACGGCTCCTACGGCTACTCCGAGGAATATCCCTGCGGACGCTTCCTGCGGGATTCAAAGCAGTTTGAAACTCTCGAGGGAACTTCCCATATGCATACCATGATCGTGGCGAACGCCGCTCTCGGCTATGCTCCGAATAGGGTGTAGGATAAATACAGCCCGAACAGGAGAAGCAAGAAATGGAATTCAAGTACGATTTGAGAGATTTGAAATTTATTCTGAAGGAATGGCTGGCTTCAGAGGAGGTATTTGCCTGCGACCGGTTCAAAAACAATTTTGGCATTGATGATATCGATATCGTTTTGAGTGAAGTTTACAAGATCGCACGAGAGATCGTGAACCCCATAAACACAGCTGGAGATAAGACGGGAGCCAAACTTGAGAACGGTGTGGTGATACCTTCACCAGGTTTCAAGGAAGCGTACCAGTTTCTTCAGCAGAACGGATGGGGATCAAGCAGCGAATGTATAAAGCTTAACACGGGTATGCCTCTTATCCTTTACAAGGCCATCGCTGAGATCAACCAGGCCGCATGCCCAGCTTTGACATCCTACATTAAGCTGACCAGCGGTGCAGCTAATCTGATTCTGCGCTTTGGCACAGAAAAGGATGAATCAATGTTCTTGCAAAAGATGCTTACCGGTGAATGGCAAGGAACCATGTGCCTGACCGAACCGGACTTCGGATCGGACGTAGGAGATATTACGACGAGGGCATTACCGACCAATGATCCCAGTCTATACAAGATCAAGGGAACGAAGATGTTCATCACGGGCGGGGACGGCGGCCACTGTGAAAACACCATACACATGGTGCTGGCGCGTCCCGATGCCGGGGCGTCCGGATCATCCGGCATCGGACTTTATATCGTTCCCAAGATATGGGTGAACTCGGATGGCTCCCTTGGCAAACCCAATGACGTCCGGACAGCACGCCTGGAGCACAAGATGGGACTCCATGCCCAGGCTACGGCACTCCTCAATTTCGGCGATGACGACGAATGCTACGGAATCCGCCTCGGTCCGCCGCCGGACGAAAAAGGACATTCCCAAGGTCTGGCGATGATGTTTCACATGATGAATGAATCCAGGATAGGCACTGGTCACAACGCCAACACACAGGCGGCTGCGGCATACTATTTCGCATCCCAGTTCGCCACGGAGCGCATCCAGGGAAGACCGTTCGGGGTGAAGAACGCCGAGCGAGTGCCAATCATTAAGCATGAAGATGTCAGGAGGATGCTCCTTGATATGAAGGCGCATGTCGAAGGCATCAGAGCCATGGTATTCAAGGCATTCTATTATCTCGATATTCAGACAAACTCCAGCGACAAAGAGAAGGCCAGGAAGCTGGGCGAGTTGGCAGAAATACTCACCCCGATGGTGAAATGTTACGGCAGTGAGGCCTGCCTCGGAATAATTTCCCAGGCAATCCAGATCCTCGGAGGGGTTGGCTATACCCAGGAATATCCGGTCGAACAATACCTCAGGGATTCAAAAATCCTGTCGATCTGGGAAGGAACCTCTTTTATTCACGGAAACGACCTTGTGGGGAGGAAGATGCGTATGAAAGAAGGCTCTTCTTTTGCAAACTGGATGGCAACCATAAAGAAATTCATTGACGCTAACCGGAATGCCCCCGATTTCGAGAAAGAGATGAGTAACTTGGCCAGGGGCTACCAGTGCCTGGAGGCAGTAAAAGCAACTTATGATTCCTGGTATGACAATATGAGTGAAAAAAGGTCGCTCATCCCTCTTTATGCGATAAAAGCGCTGTTCATCTGCTCCCAGGTCCAGGTTGCCGAGTGCCTGCTTGAGCAAGCACTGATTGCGAAGAAGAAGCTCGATGACATATCCGCCGATGCAATCGATACAACATTCTATAAAGGGAAGATCGCGTGCGCCCGGTATTACGTCAGCAATATATTGCCCAACGCTTTCCTTGCGACAGAAGTGATTAAAAATGAGGATGACACGGTCATGACTTGCCCCGAGGAATCATTAATCGTCAGTTAAGGCAATATAGAAATGGAGGAGCCACGAGAAACCCCTTTTGTGAAGCTCCAATAATCTTATTCCACCTTCTTCACCTTTTTTTCCATACGCCCGGACTCGCTTTGCCTGCAGTCCACTTTCATGGTCATGTATAACCGCGGGCAGTCCTTCTTTAGCTCATCCATGCAGCGCGTGACAACAAGAATGACCTCATTCCATTCTCCCTCTATTGATGTCCCCATCGGGCCGATGTGATAAGGCAGGCCACTATCCTTAATTATTTTAACCGCCCGTGCTGCGTATTTACTCACGCTCTCCTCTTTACCAATCGGGAAAATGGAAAAATCAACGATGACGCTCATAATGAACCTCCATTCCCACCCGGCATCCTTCTTAAAGGGTAAGTCATTTAATCTTCTGGATATCTTTTTCCTTAGCTATAACTACAAGTATCTCTCCGTCCTTCAGGACAAAATTGGCGGCCGGCACCATGTGAACCTGGTCTGTCAGCACGTCTTTCACAGCGATGACTTCGATGTGATATCTGCTCCTCAACTCAAGTTCACCAATGCTTTTCCCCAAAAAACTATTAGGCGGCGCAATTTCAAATATCATATAGCCTTCAGAAAGGGGAAGACAATCGAGGACACTCGGAGAAATCAGACTCTTGGCAACTTTGCTGGCAACTTCCTTTTCAGGAATGATAACGTCAGTTGCACCAACCTTTTCGAGAATAAGTTTATGCTCTTCGTTGGGGGCTTTGACGATTATGGTCTTGACCTTCATCTTTTTCAGGTGAAGTGTTATGAGCGTGCTCGCTGCCAGGTCTTCACCGAAGGAGATAATAGCAACATCATCCTCCTGAACGCCGATATGATCCATTACCTCGTTGTCCGTACCGTCGGCGACGATTGCTTTGCTGGCAAAATCTTTTAAACGATGGACGGCCTCCTTATCCTTATCTACGGCAATGACATCAAATCCATTTTCATATAATTCTTTGACGATATTGGAGCCAAAGATGCCGAGCCCAACCACAATCACGCGCCGCGTTACTGAAGCCATTACCGAACCTCCTTATCCAACCATGACAGACTCTTCCGCATATGTTAAACCCTTTCTCGGTGAATACCAGGAAAAAGCGAGTGTGAGAGGACCTATGCGCCCCGCAAACATCGTGAGGATGATAGCCAGTTTCTGGCCTGTACTCAGGGTTGGAGTTATACCCATGGACAGCCCCACATTGCCAAAGGCGGATACTGTTTCAAAAAGATACTCCACAAAGAAGTGACGGCCCTCAGCGGGAGGCAAATCCCCTGCACCCCCTAACAACAGCAGAATGGACGTGATGAGAGTAACCGAAAAGGCCGAAGCGAAGATAATGGCAATAGTTCGTGTCAGAACCTCACCGGGGATGGTCCTGTCATAGACATTCACCTGTTCCTGTCCTTTCAGCCGATTCCAGATCATCAGAAGGAGCAGTGCGAAACTCGTCGTCTTAATGCCTCCCCCCGTTGAGCCGGGCGACGCACCTATGAACATCAGCATAATAAGGACAAGGATTGTCGGATTTGTCAAATGACCGATGTCAATCGTATTAAACCCTCCCGTACGGGGAGCGACCGATTGAAAAAAAGATGTCAGAAGCTGTGTCCTTACAGGTGTATCTTTGAGAATATGATTCATCTCAAACAGATAAAAAAATGCGGCGCCACCGAGGATGAGACTTGCCGTGGTTAAGAGAACTATTCTTGAATGTACGGAAATCTTCTGCTGATATCCCCTCCACTTGGAAACGACCTCATACTGAACGATAAAGCCTATCCCGCCAAAAATAATCAATGCCATGATTGTGAGATTTATGATCAGATCATTCTGATAACGCACCAATTTGTCCGGAAGGAGAGAGAGTCCGCAATTATTGAAGGCGGATACAGCATGATACAGAGCCTGATAGAAAGCCCGGCTCGGAGAAAAATCTCGTGAAAACCGGAGAAATAATAAAAACGTCCCCGCAGCCTCGATGATAAAGGTGAGGCCGAAAACCCATTTCATGATAACGAAGAAATCTCTTCGCGGGGTATGGAGAAATGCCGACTGGAAAATTTCCCTACCTTTAAACGAAATGCCTCTCCCCATCAGCCCGAAAAGAACGACGGAGAATGTAATAATCCCGAGCCCGCCGATCTGAAAGAGACACAGGGTCACAATCTGCCCGCTTAAAGATAGATCCTTGCCGATGTCCAATGCGGTGAGACCCGTAACACAAACCGCCGACGCAGACGTGAAGAGGGCGTCAATAAAATTTATTTGTCTGCCTGTAGCGGAATAAGGCAGCCAAAGGAGAACGGCCCCTATAAATATCAGCGAGGCGAAACTGATGATGAAAAACCTCTGGGGAGATAACAGCTTCGATATAAACCGCTTCATGGGCTATTCTCATGCTCCTTTGGGCGTTTAAACAATGCAAAAAGCATAATGAAGGCTCCAACGGTTATGGCCGAATCAGCAACATTAAAGGCTGGCCAGTGGTAGGCGCTTAAATGTACATCGATGAAATCAATCACCTCTCCCAGACGCACCCTGTCGATAAAATTCCCCAGGGCACCGGACAGAATCAGGGAAAGGGCAAAAATCATGAACGGTTCTCCGGTCTTGCTCCTAGCGATATAGTAGAGAACGAGTATTATGGCCAAGACCGTTACCACGAGGAAGAAGACGGACCGAAAACCCGGTGAGGTGCTGGCAAGAAAACTGAAGGCCGCTCCCGGATTCCTGACGTACGTAATGTTCAAAACCCCCCCTATGACCACAACCGATTCATGAAGGGACATGTGCGAGTCGATGTAGACCTTGGTGATGAAGTCGAGAAGCACCACGGTCGCTACTGTGGCTGAGAGAATGAGATACTTTCTTTTCAAATAATCTCTCCATGAAACTTCCCTCTGCGTACGTCCCCGTGAAAACAAACAGACTGAGAGGGGATATAGTTCTTAGAGGTTCGCTACACACCTTTCACAGATAGTCGGATGTTCATCGTTAACGCCCACTGTCTCGCTGTACACCCAGCATCGGTCACATTTCTTTCCCCTTGTCTTTCTCACCCCGATTGTCAGACCCGCAAATTCAGGGCTCACGTAAGGGCTTTTGATGCTCTCCTTTTCTACAATACCGATCTGGGAGATGATCAGCAGTGCTTTCAAGTCTTCAAGATGCGTCTCCAAAAAAGTGCGGAGCTCACCTGATGCTGAGATATCCACACCGGCATCGAGGGAGTGGCCGACAACCTTATTCTTCCTTGCTGTCTCAATTGCCTTCGATATCTCCCCTTTAACGGCGATCATCTTATTCCAACTCTGGGCCAGATCCGCATTTACATATTCCGGATTCACTTCGGGGAATTGAGTAAGATGAACGCTCATTTCCTTGCCCTGATGAGGAGGCAAAGACAGCCATATTTCTTCCGCAGTGAAGGAAAGTATGGGGGCAAGCAGGCGTGTCATGGCATCAAGGATTACGAGCATGGCGCTTTGCGCAGATCGTCGCTGCCGTGATCCCGCCCTGGATGTATAGAGTCTGTCTTTCAGGACATCCAGATAAAGGGCGCTCAGGTCAACAGTACAGAAATTATGAAGAGTAAAGAATGCATGATGAAATTGATACTGATTGTAGGCCGCCCTGACGCGCTCGATAATTTCCTGGAGCCTGTGCAGGGCCCACCGGTCGATTTCTTCCATATCCTGATACGATACCATTTTAGTTCGGTCAAAATCATACAGATTTCCCAGAATGAAGCGACTGGTATTGCGAATGCGCCTGTAGGCCTCTACGAGGCGTTCAAGGATTTCGCCGGAAATCCTTATGTCCTGTGTATAATCTTCTGCTGCTACCCACAGTCTCAATATCTCAACGCCATGCTTATCGATGATCTCCTCCGGGTCTACGACGTTGCCCATGGATTTGGACATCTTCTTTCCCTCGCCGTCGACGACGAAACCGTGTGTCAGCACTGTCCTGTAGGGGGCGCGTCCCCTCGTTCCCACAGACTCGAGCAGTGAGGAATGGAACCACCCCCTGTGCTGGTCGCTGCCCTCGAGGTACATATCCGCCGGGGAGCCGAGGTAAGGTCGCTTTTCGAGCACCGCGGCATGACTCACACCGGAATCAAACCACACATCGAGTATATCCGTCTCCTTTGCAAATTGGTCTCTCTGGCATACGGGGCAGACCGTTCCGGCAGGCAGCAGGTCTTTCGTATCTCTCTCAAACCACACATCCGCGCCATATTCATTGACCAGCTTCACGACGTGACCGATAATGTCCTTAGTCATGAGGTCGCTCTTGCAATGGATGCAGAAAAACATGGTAATGGGCACCCCCCATAATCTCTGCCGGGAGATACACCAGTCGGGACGATTTCCTATCATTCCGGATATCCTGTCACGACCCCACGCCGGCAGCCACTCTACGGCTTCGATAGCTTCGAGGGTTTTCTGCCTCAGGTTATTCTTCTCCATGGATATGAACCATTGTTCCGTGGATCTAAAAATGATGGGATTCTTGCACCGCCAGCAGTGAGGATAGGTGTGCTCTATGTCAACACGGCCAAGCAGGGCACCTACCTCGGCCAATTTCTTAATGACCGATTCGTTGGCATCGAAGACAAACTGCCCGGCAAAATCCTTGACGTCCGGAGTGTATCTGCCGTCATCGTCAACGGGGGCGTAATTGTCGAGACCGTACTTCACGCCTATTTCGTAATCTTCCTGGCCATGCCCGGGTGCGATATGCACACAGCCTGTACCAGCGTCAAGGGTGACAAATGGAGCCAGGATCAGGAGGCTCTCGCGGTCGACCAGAGGATGCTTAGCCTTCAAGCCTTCCAGCACCGATCCCGGAAATTCGTCGATTGTCCTGTAACTCTTGTAGCCAAAGGCATCCATGCAATAGTCCAGAAGATCCTTGGCAAGTATCAGAGTCTCATCATTCACTTTGACTGCCGCATAGACGAACTCCTCATGCACGGCGATTGCCTGGTTAGGTGGTATGGTCCAGGGGGTCGTCGTCCATATTACGACGCTGACTTTTTCTCCGGCCAGTTTCGGCCGGACCTTAGATATATCCGAGATCATCACGAATTTTACATAAATGGACGGCGTCGTATGATCCATGTATTCGACTTCAGCCTCCGCCAAGGCAGTCTTGCAGGAAGCGCACCAGTATACGGGCTTCTTCCCCCTGTAGACGTCACCGCTGAAATAGAGCTTCCCGAATTCCTCAACAGTCGCCGCTTCATAGTCGTAAGACATGGTGAGGTAGGGGTTCTCCCATTCTCCAAAGACCCCGAGCCGCTTGAACTGCTCCCTCTGGATATCCACATATCTGTTTGCAAACGCCCTGCAGAACCTCCTTATATCAGCATGGGACATCTCACTCTTTTTTGCCCCCAGTTCTTTCTCCACCTGATGCTCTATGGGAAGACCGTGACAGTCCCAGCCGGGAACGTAAACACTGTCGAAACCGGACATATTCTTCGATTTAATCACCATGTCCTTAATTACCTTATTCAGCGCCGTACCGAGATGGATGTTCCCGTTTGCATAAGGAGGCCCGTCATGAAGGATATACTTCTTTCGTCCCTTCGAGGACTGTCTGGTCTTTTCATAGATGTTCATATCCTCCCACATCTTGAGCAATTCCGGTTCCTTCCGGGAAAGATTAGCCTTCATGGGAAAGCTAGTTTTTGGCAGATTCAATGTATCTTTATAGTCCATGCTGAAATCCTCAACTCTTCATAATCAATGATTTTATATGATTAATATAGTTATGGGCAAATTGGTAGTCGGAGAGGCTATCACAGAAACTAACCTCTTTCAAGCAGAACTAAAAAAGCCCCCTGCCGTAAAACAGGGGGCTTTTTCACAATAAGATAAGATTAAGAACCTCTTACATTCCCATGCCGGGATAGCCGCCGCCGGGAGGCATGCCTGGCATAGCAGGTTTATCATCCGGTTTCTCTGCTACCATGCACTGTGTAGTCAGCATCAAGGCCGCCACGCTTGCCGCATTCTGTAGTGCAAAGCGGGTAACCTTCGTCGGATCAATGACACCGGCTTCAATCATGTCTCCATACTCATCAGTTCTCGCATTGAAGCCGAAAGCGCCTTTTTTCCCTTTGACTTTTTCGACGGCAATGCTGCCTTCCTGCCCGGCATTCGTAACGATCATCTTCAACGGTTCTTCGAGGGCCTTCTTTACTATATTGACCCCCACCTGCTGATCGCCTTCTAATTTCAGCTTTTCCAGGGCAGGTAGTGTCCTGATATAGGCTACGCCTCCACCGGGGACTATTCCTTCCTCCACGGCCGCACGGGTTGCATTGAGTGCATCTTCAACGCGCGCCTTCTTCTCCTTCATCTCTGTCTCTGTCGCGGCGCCAACCTTTATTACGGCAACACCGCCGACCAGCTTGGCCAGCCTTTCCTGAAGTTTCTCTCTGTCATAGTCCGATGTCGTTTCTTCTATCTGCGCCCTGATCTGTTTCACCCTTCCTTCGAGGGATGCCCTTGACCCTGCACCGTCGATAATCGTGGTATTGTCTTTATCTATCGAGATCCGCTTGGCCCGGCCGAGGTCTTCTAATTTTGTGTTTTCGAGTTTTTGACCTAGGTCTTCAGAAATTACCTTCCCGCCTGTCAGGATGGCGATGTCATCAAGCATGGCTTTCCTTCTGTCGCCGAAACCAGGGGCTTTTACTGCTGCAACCTGCAGGGTGCCGCGAATCTTATTCACCACGAGGGTAGCCAAAGCCTCGCCTTCTATATCTTCGGCAATGATGAGCAGCGGTCTTCCCATCTTTGCAATCTGCTCAAGAATGGGAAGAAGATCCTTCATGGTGCTTATCTTTTTTTCGTTTATCAGGATAAGACAATCATCGAGGTGCACTTCCATCTTTTCAGCATTAGTCACGAAATAGGGAGACACGTAACCTCTGTCAAACTGCATACCTTCTACGATCTCCAACTCGGTTTCCAGTCCCTTAGCTTCTTCTACGGTGATAACACCTTCCTTACCGACCTTGCCCATGGCCTCGGCAATAATTGCACCGATTGCCTCATCGTTGTTCGCGGAGATAGTACCAACCTGCGCGATCTCCTTCTGGTCTTTAGTCGGTTTGCTTAACTTGGCCAGTTCCTTAACAACCGCCTCAACGGCCTTATCAATACCCCTCTTTATATCCATAGGGTTGCTTCCTGCGGCTACGCTCTTTGCCCCTTCTCTGTAAATGGCTTGGGCAAGAATAGTCGCCGTTGTGGTGCCGTCACCGGCTACATCACTCGTCTTGCTGGCAACTTCCTTCACCATCTGAGCGCCCATATTTTCGAACTTATCCTCGAGTTCAATCTCCTTGGCCACGGTAACGCCGTCTTTTGTAACGGTCGGGGCGCCGAAAGATTTATCAAGAAGTACATTTCTGCCGCGCGGGCCGAGGGTTACCTTAACTGCATCTGCGAGGGTATTTACACCCTTGAGAATCGATTTTCTCGCTTCTTCATCGTATTGAAGTATCTTTGCTCCCATCTAACATATCCTCCTTATGATCATATTATTACTTTTCAATGATTCCCAATATATCGTCTTCTCTCATGATGAGATGTTCTACGCCGTCGATCTTGACTTCCGTACCGGCATACTTACTGAAGAGAATCCTATCTCCCGCTTTGACGTCGGGCTTTACCAGCTTACCGTCTTCTGTGGTCTTTCCCTTGCCTACGGCTACAACCTCGCCCTCTATTGGCTTTTCCTTGGCCGTGTCGGGGATAATAATCCCGCCTTTTGTTTTCTGTTCTTCCTCTAACCTCTTGATAATCACGCGATCCTGTAATGGCCTAATCTTCATGACCTCATCTCTCCTTTCCTTAATTTTTAATGTTTTTTGATATTTTTTGTCAGGGAATTATATCCGTTGATCAGTTTGGCTGTAAAATATACACAAATTCCCTCATGTCAAGACGTTTTGAACAGATTTATCAAAAAAATGAGGGAAAAGAGCATTTTTTTAGTAAAAAAGACTCTTTCCCCTTCAGTTTTTTCTCATTTTTATGTTTTCGGGATCCCATTCTGGGGAAAAGTGAGAGAAATCGTTGTACCTCTTCCCACCTGACTTTCGATATCGATGCTGCCTTTATGGGCCTTCATGAGATGTTTCACTATTGACAAACCCAGACCGGTGCCTCCCAACTCCCGCGAACGTGCCTTGTCCACCCGATAGAACCGTTCTCCAAGCCTGGGAATTTCATTTTTTGGTATACCTACCCCCGTGTCGATCACTTTGATGACCACAAAACCATTTTCATCTTGGCGCGCAGAAATGTAAATCTTTCCGCCACTTGGCGTAAATTTGATGGCATTATCGAGGATGTTCACAAGAATCTGTGCGAATTTATCCCTGTCTACCTTGATGAAAGGGAGTCTATCGGAAATATTTTTATCAATAGCGAGGGATTTATCCGCCGCTTTCGTCTCGAACATGGACAACACGTTCTCGATGGCATCGGCTACGGAGATATTTTCGATCCTCAATTTCATCTCTCCCAGCTCGATGCTGGAAAGAACCAGCAGATCATCCACCAGCCTTCCAAGGCGATGGGCATTCTCGGAAACTATGTGAAGAAATTTTTTCGCCGTTGCTTCGTCATTGATGGCGCCGTCCTCAAGGGTCTCAATAAATCCTATGATTGCCGTAAGTGGTGTCTTGATCTCGTGGGTAACATTAGCCACGAAGTCCTCTCGTATCTTTTCCAGTTTCTTAAGACGCGTGACGTCGTGAAATACCATCATCGTCTTTTGTTTCCCTTCCGGCAGTCCATGAATGGCTGATATGGTGACATCGAGGATAACCGGCGCTTCCTGTCCGAGGCTGATCTCACGGAACACAGGTCCTCCGGATTCTCTGAATGAGTCAAGTGCATCCTGCAGCTCCACATTCCTGAATGCCTCAAGCGGCGTCTTATCCAGGATGTCAGTGATGCCTTCGTCCCCGAGGATCGTTTCCAGACTCTTGTTGAGAAACTCGATGCGGTTCTGATTGTTGATTACAAGAACTCCCTCCGTCATGCTGGCAAAGGCCGCTTCAAGTTTCGCCTTCTCCTGATCGGCAACCCTCACCCTTTCCTGATTTTCAAGCACCATGCGATTGATGTCTTTTTCCAGTTGCCCGACATCATCATTTGACTCAATCAGAAGTGTTCCTGATGCCTCACCGCTACAAACCTTGTGTGTATATGAAATTACTTTCTCGATTGGCGATATCAGTTTTCTCGCCAAAAGAAATGCGATGATGAAGGCAGGAATGATGGCGATCAGCAGACACTTATAAATATAGGTGTACTGCTGATCAATGGATTTTCTAACTTCGAATAGCGGGCGGGCAAATCGTATGTAACCCGTAACTTCAGAGCCTTCTGTAACCGGAAAGGCGATGTAGAGCATGTCTACACCAAGTGTACGGCTGTAACGAATAGCATCCCCCTGTCCCTTGATCCTCGCTTCCTGTATTTCCGGCCGGTTCAGGTGACTATCCATCTGCCCCAAGTCTTTCTCTGAATCCGCTTTGACCCGGCCCGTGGCATCAATCAGGGTAACACGGGAGCGGGATATATCGGCCAGATGTGACGAGTTCCTTGCTATATCGCTAATCCCTAATAATGCGGCGATTCGTGCTTGAGCAATCAGGTCATTCTTAATCCCGTCTATTAATTCAGTCTTGATCTGCCGGGCATACATCAATCCCATGACTATGGCGGTTACGAGTATCAGCGCGACATAGCCGGCGGAAATCCTGTATAATAGGCGGTTCTTCAATCGGTCACTCCGAAGCCTGACAGGTGGTTGATTCGTGCCTAATAATTTTTCCCGTCACCATATACATGACCATGTCTGCAATACCCACGGCATGATCGGATATACGCTCGAGTCTCTTGGAAATCTGCATGATTATGAGAGCCCTGTGTATCTTCTTGGGATCTTCCAGCATGAAGGTGAGGAGTTCTCGGAAAATCTGCTCATTGAGGTTATCCATAGTTTCATCCTCCATCCGGACCTTGCGCGCCAGATCAGTATCCTCCTTCACGAGGGCATCGAGGCTCTCCTTTATCATTCGACGGGCAATCTCCGCCATCCGGGGAATATCGATATAAGGCTTCATTGGTGGCTCTTCACTTAAGATAATCGACTTCTCAGCGATGTTTGCCGCCATGTCGCCTATCCTCTCCAGATGACCATTTATCTTAATAGCTGTCGTGATGAACCTCAGGTCCTTCGCTGTCGGCTGCCTTAAAGCCAGCATGCGGATACACTTTTCCTCGATTTCCACATCAAGCTGATCTATGACATTATCATCGCATACTACCTTGCGGGCCAGCTCTGTATTCCTATCCACAAGGGCCTCCGTTGCAAGTTCAATTGCCTTTTCTACTAGTGCTCCTAAATAAATGAGACCCTCCTTGACCTCGCGGAGCTCTTTGTCGTAGTGGGTACTTGTATGCATTTTTTCATCCATCTGTAATCTCCATACCTTTAAATCATCTTCAGCAATTTATCGTTCCCGGAAATTTCTACTCTGTCATTTCGCCTCATCCTTGCGCAGCCGGGGAAAAATTTTGCAATTCCCCGATCAGCCAAATCTCCCTGTAATATAGTCTTCCGTCTGTTTCACATCCGGATTGGTAAAGATTTTTTCCGTGGCGTTATATTCGATAAGCTTCCCTAAATAGAAGAAACCAGCTTTCGATGAAACGCGGGCTGCCTGCTGCATATTATGTGTAACAATGATAATGGTATATTTCTTCCTCAATTCGTTGATCAACTCTTCAATTTTTGCTGTTGATATAGGATCGAGCGCTGATGTCGGTTCATCCATGAGGACTATATCCGGTTTCATAGCGAGGGCTCTGGCGATGCACAGGCGCTGCTGCTGCCCCCCCGAGAGCGTCATGGCAGATTTATCCAGAATATCTTTCACCTCTTCCCATAGGACTGCCTGTTTCAGGCTCTCTTCAACGAGTAATTCCAGATCATTTCTCTTATTAATCCCCGCAAGTCTCGGGGCATAAGCTATATTGCTGAATATCGACTTCGGAAACGGATTGGGCTTTTGAAAAACCATGCCGATCTTTCTCCGGACGTCGACGGGATCGACATCGGGATTATAAATATTTGCGCCTTCAAAAATAATTTCTCCCTCGACCCTGGTTCCATCAATGAGATCATTCATGCGATTGAGGAGCCTCAATAGTGTGGACTTGCCACAGCCGGAGGGGCCTATCAGGGCGGTAACCCGGTTCTTCGCAAAATCCATAGTGATGTCGGTCAATGCCCTAACCTTTCCGTAGAAAAAATTCACATTCCGCAATTCGATTATACTGTTGCCTTCCACAATTACCACCTTTTTTTCTTCCTAACATAACTCCTGATGACAATCGCAATGAGATCGACTCCCAAAACGAGTCCAACAAGAACGAGCACCGTCCCATATTGTATCGGTCTCGTCTGTTCTATGTGGGTACCCGCTGTAGCAAGTACGTAGACGTGGTAGGGGAGAGCCATGACTTCGTCAAAAATGGAATCGGGCAGCTTCGCTGTAAAGAACGCCGCCGCAGTAAACATGATCGGTGCTGTTTCCCCTGCCGCCCTGCCGATGCCCAAGATCGACCCTGTCAGTATCCCGGGCAATGCTGTCGGCAAAACAATCTTGTAAATAGTCTGCCATTTGGATACCCCGAGGGACAGTGAGGCCTCCCGGAACGTTTGTGGGACTGATTTCAAGGCCTCTTCCGATGCCCCGATGATTGTCGGCAGGACGAGGACGCCAAGTGTTAACGCGCCGGAAAGAATGCATGATCCAAAATGCAGAAAAACAACAAAGAACCCGAGTCCGAACAATCCGAATACAACCGAAGGAACTCCGGCTAAACAATTTATGCCAATGCGGACCAGCCTGACAAATTTACCTTGTTTCGCATATTCAGTGATATAGATTGCCGAAGCCACGCCAAGAGGAAGTGCAACGGCTATTGCGCCGATCGTGAGATAGAGTGTACCTAAGATGGCAGGCATGATACCGCCCTTTGTCATGGAATCCGTTGGCGGGAGCGTGAGAAAATCCCAACTGATGGCTGATATCCCATTGACAACGATGTAAGCAATAAGACCGCCGAGAGCCAGCGCGATCAGCAGCGCCGACAAGCTAACGACGGTAAAAAACACCTGCTGTTTGAAATATCGAAATTTCATTGACGTCTGCAGCGCATCCTGCATAGGATAAACTCCCTTTCCCCTTTACAGTGTAGCTGATCCCACTTCTTTGAATTTCTGGGAAATATAATCGGCAATGAGATTAAAAATCAGGGTTAAAAAAAATAGGACAATACCAGTGGCAAAAAGAGCATGGTAATGCCCGCTGCCGAAGGGTGCCTCCCCCATCTCCGCGGCAATGGAGGCCGGCATTGGTCTAACGGAATCAAAGATACTTTCCGGAATGGCTGCCGCGCCACCGGCCACCATCAGCACAACCATAGTTTCACCAATAGCCCTTGCCATACCGAGGATCACGGCCGTGGAAATTCCCGAGAGCGCAGCTGGCATGATGACCTTAGTTATAGTTTCGTATTTCGTAGCACCAAGGGCATACGATGCTTCCTTGAACTCCTGGGGCACGGCATAAAGGGCATCCTCCGAGATGCTCGAAATTGTAGGTATTGCCATGATCGCCAGAATTACGGAAGCATTCAAAATGTTAAGACCCGTCGGGAGATCAAACGTTTCCTGGAGAAAGGGGGCAACTACGACCATACCGAAGAAACCAAGGACTACCGAGGGAATCCCTGCCAAGAGTTCTATTATCGACTTCGTAACGTCTTTGATAGAAGCGGGCGCGATTTCAGAAATGTAAACAGCGGAAAGAACCCCCATAGGAACGGCAATCAGACAGGAGAATATGGTAACAACCGCGGATCCAATTATCAGAGGCCATATCCCGTAAGAGGGAGGATCATACGTGGGATACCATTCCTTTCCAAATAGGAAATCGGTAACGGAAATTTCCTTGAATATAGGTATCCCCTCGCGGAAAAGGAAAACAACGATGAGCGCCAGAGTAAGAACAGACACGAATGCAAAAGACGCAAAAATACTCTTGATGACGGCTTCCTTGAGATGTCTGGACATCGATATTTTATTTCTTGCCTTTTCTTGACGGTTTTTCTTTTGCCTCGCCCGCTAAAGGAATAAATCCCTCTTTGGCGACCAGTTTTTGTCCGGCGGGACTCAGCACGAACTTGATAAAGTCGGCAACAACACCTCCGGGTTGCCCGTTAGTATACATGTACAATGGTCTTGCAATGGGATACTTCTTGGAAAGGGCCGTTTTTTCCGAAGCGGGAATCCCATTGACGGTCAATCCCTTAACCGCCTTGTTAACGTAACCCATACCCACGTATCCGATCGCATATCTGTTCTTGGAAATCGCCTGAACAACTGCGCCGTTTGACGCCTGTAATTGGGCCTTGGGAGTCACTTTCGCATTGTGGAGAACCAGATGTCCCCAAGCTTCAAAGGTGCCTGAACTGCTGTCCCTCGACACAACAATGATCGCGAGATCTTCGCCGCCGACCTCTTTCCAGTTTGTGATCTTGCCCTGATAGATCTGACTCAGTTGATCAATTGTCAGTCCATTAACTTTATTCTTCGGGTGAACAATAGGCGTCAACGCATCAATCGCAATCGTGTGAGCAACAGGATTCACTCCTTTCTCTTTGGCAAGGGTAATTTCGCTGTCCTTAATTTCTCTTGATGAGTTTGCAATGTCTGTAGACTTGTCAATGAGGGCCTTGATCCCGTCTCCTGAGCCGCCAGCGGAAAGAGATATATTCACTCCGGGATGCGCCTTCATGTAGGCCTCCAATGCCCCCTGCGCGATGGGCAAAACTGTTGTCGATCCCTTGATGACAACGTTTTCCGCGGCAACTGCCAGATTTGTACCAAAAATCAGCCATATCAAACCGAACGCCAACAATTTTTTTACCATTTCTGAAACCTCCATTCAATTTTACTTTATTTTCTAAATTTCTTGGGGATATTTTTCATCGTTTGCCCCGAAGACTGCAAAAAAGACCCTCCTACAATCAAATTAGATAAATCTGTGGTGCTTCGATTATGAAGGAACTTATCTTTGACCGTATAATACATATAAAATGTTTCAAATTCGTTAAGGAATGATGAAGGTTTTGCTAATTTTGCTCAAAGTCTTGACAACACTCCCGTAAGCATATGATGTGCGGGACGGTAAATATTTTAGTGAGACAACCATAGCAGGCGGGTCATCTGCACTGGGAAATAAAATTATGCTGAAATATTTCCGTGAGAACAGGACTGGTTTCAGGGGGACAGGCCAGCTTCCCGAAGCAAAGCAACCGTTTCTTCGGAGGAAAACTGTTCCCATATCTTGCTAAACCTTTCACGTCGATCTCGTTCGATATCCGCTTGGAGTTGATAGATCTCTCCTAAGATAAACAAGAGCTCAGGGTCAACGATCTTCCCCTTCCACTCATCTCGCAGGAAATCGATGAATGACCTAGTGAAAACGGTATCCTGGATCTCTCCAAGGCAGTCTTGCAGTTCGACCGTTCGGTCAATAAACGGGTCAAGCGCGCCATCATACGCAGGCGCCATGAATTCACATGTATAGCGGAGCCGCTTCATCTGGATTCTCAGACGGTGAAACTCCTTAAGTTTCGGGTTTTCGAGAACGGCACATCCCTGCTCAATGACGTTGTGAAATTTTTCGGTTATTATCATAGGGGCAATGTCACTCACCAGTTTCAGTGCCTGCGTCGCCCGTGGATGCGCGGGCAGAGGGCCTTCAAAGAACCTAATAAGACGCCGCTCAAAACTTTCATACCGAGGCGATTCAAGTGCATGCTGGAGAACTTTAACCGGCGTGCGGCGGTGCTTCTCGATCCACTCCTCAAAAACCTTCTTCTTTTTTCCAGGACAATATCTTATCCTCTCTCTGAACAGGGATAGATTCAAAAGAAAAACATCAAGATCGCGCACAGCTCCGAACGTTTCGCCAAGCCATTTCAATTCGCCTTCAAGGTAAGAGCCCGTGGCGTGAGGGAGCGCATAGCGAAACAGACGCAGAGCTGAACGCATCCGCCGCGTCGCAACGCGAGCCTGATGCACAAATTCCGTATCTATATCAAGCTTTACACCGGTAATTTGTTCACGAAAGCGGTTAAATTGATAATGCAGAATTTTATGAACGATAAGGTCAAGACGGTCATCGAGTCGAACCCTGAGTTTCTCAGGCGGCTTCTTTGAAGGGATCACAACCTTGAGACGATCGATTGCAACCTCCAGCTTCGATGCGGTTGACGGCTGATAGGGAAATTCACGGGTGAGAAGCAACGCGAGTGACTTCAATGCGGTCTCCGAACCGTCGATGATCTCCGCCTCCATCTCTTGGAGCTGTTGCGCCCGTTGTCGCTTATAGAGGCCCAGCAAAGTGAAGCTGGAAACGTCAAAGACAAGCTCTATTTCTGTTCCTTTCGGTGCAAGGACACGGTAACGCCGGCGTGCCGTGCGAATCTGAATATGTTCGAGGAGTTTCCGTGGATAAATAACAGGATCGATACGTTCCGTGATCTGTTTTATATGAATCTCCGCTGGGGCATCGACAGGCGCCTTGAGGGGCACTTCCATTTCCATCCTTTTTGCGATCCCGCCTCCAATTGTCTCGATGCTCTTGATTGTGTACATCGCTGCACCATCCGTTACGCGGTATCGCAGCGCGAGCTTGCTCTTCATGAGCAGCCAGTCAAACGTGTCCAGATAGATGTCAACATTTCTTACTTCGTCGAGTTCCGTGACTGTGTAATTGTGTTCGCGCATTTTAGCGACAATTGCCGACTCCGCGTCCTTACCGGTGAGAACGAGCTTCAGTTCTATCTCCACAGGTTTCTTCCCCTTGATCATTGCAGGAATCTCCTCTTATTTCCTTCTGCAAAATCCTTTTGCAGTCCCTTCGGCATGCTGGTTTTGCCAAGCGCCTCGATTGTCCTATCCCTGTCATACTCTAACCTTACGATACGTCCCCGCGGCAGGGCGCCGGGTTTGGCGTTTACGAGCGCATAGGAGAGGCGCGGGTCGCCGTCAATCGGATGTCCTGTCGAGCTGCAATTTACAACAAGGACTCGATGAATATGTTTTACAAACGGGATATGCGTATGCCCGCAAACGAGTATGTCCGGACGTGCATCTCCAAGCTTTGCCTCCAGTCCCCTCCTTGTGATGCTCGGATAAATCGCGTCGTCAATTGAAAGGGGGCTGCCATGCACGACAAGGAGCCTCTGCCCTTCGGCAAGCTTCAGGTTCAGGCGATCCGGCAAACCGGAAAGATAGCGTACTGTCTCACGGCTGATATTTTCTACGGTCCATTGAAGGATTTTTTTCTTTTTCGGTTTCATTCCTTCGGCAGCGGACTTGCCCTGCTTCACCATATCGATCACTTTTTGATCATAGTTGCCGATTATCGTGGGGATGCGCCGATTCCTGAGGAAACGGCAGACATCTTCCGGAAAAGGACCGTATCCCGTTATATCGCCGGCACAGATAATCCTAGCGACGCCATGCGCCGTTGCATCGGCAACCGCCGCCTCCAGTGCAGGCATGTTTCCATGTACATCGGAAATGAATGCAATCAGCATCGGTATACGATCTTTCTGTCCGCTTTTGTCAAAAGCAGCTCCTGCTTTTGACGGGCTCTTTCAACTTCCAAGCGGCAGCCATCCGAGCATTCAAGTTGAATGGTTACCGTTTCATCGCCGACTGTGCATGATAACCGTTTGATGGGGCTCGTATGGTTGCAGTCGAGACCATCTGCGACACGAAGAATCCCCGCGAGCCACTCAACAAGCTTACGTTTATCCGGATCGAGTGACGCGAACCGACCATGCCTGGATGGATCAGGAAGAGCCTTTGTATGGTACCGGGCAATGAGCGCGCACACAAGTCGCTCCTCGTTGTCAAGATCGGGAATATCGAGTTCCCGGATCATTTCGCTGCTAAACTTGTGGTGCTTTCCCGAGACAACCCTTGACCAGCCGATATCGTGCAGTCGGGAGGCGATCTCAAGGAGACGGCGCTCACCCGATTTGTATCCATGGAGGGTGTGAAGCCCATCGAAGAGGGCAAGTGAGAGTGCCGTAACCTGTTCGCTGTGAGAAGGATCGGGGTCGTAAGTGTGAGCTGTCTCGACGACAAATGCCATCGTTGCGTCGCTTTTTTCACGTCGCATTTTCTTTCGCTCCCAAATTAACCTTATCGCTTCATGCCCTTCTTCTTGCCGATCTTCTTAACCAGCTCCTCGTAGGGTGGAGATTTTATCCCCCCTTTGCGGGCGATTGCGATAAGCTCACTTTGACTGCGTACCAGCCGTTCTCCATCTTTTGGTTTGAGTCTAACGTACGAACCGTCTGACAGCAGGAAACGGGCTTTCACGTTGTCACTCAGGTACGTCATGAGGATTTCGTTGATAATTCTGGCCTTGGATTCCTTATTTTCTATCGGATAGAGAATCTCGGCCCGCTTCTTAAAATTCCTCGGCATCCAATCGGCGCTCCCAGAATAAATCTCCGGATCACCTCCATTGTGGAAGTAGTAAATTCGGGAATGCTCGAGAAATCGATCGAGAATACTGATCACCCGAATATTCTCGCTGATGTCCGGTACCCCCGGGCGAAGGCAACAAATCCCCCGCGCCAGCAGATCGATATGTACGCCTGCACGCGAGGCTTCGTATAGTTTGCGAATGACCTTTGTATCTATCAGGGCGTTCATTTTGGCAATGATGCGTCCCGGGCTCTTTGCGGTGGATTTCTGGATCTCCCGATCGATGAGACGGAGGAGCGTCTCCTGCGTTGTAACCGGAGAGATCATGAACTTGCGGAACATGGAGGCTACCGTTTGGGCGGTCAGCAGGTCTCCGCCGGTCCAGGAGTTGAATCCGGTAAGAACGTTGAAGAGCGCAGATACGTCGTTGCCGAAATCAGGATTGCAGGTGAAGAGGCCGATATCGGTGTATATCTTCGCCGTCACCACGTTGTAATTGCCGGTCGAAACATGGACGTAGCGCCGCAGCTGCTTCCCTTCACGACGCACAACAAGGGTCGCTTTGCAGTGTGTCTTCCAGCGAACGAAACCAAAGACGGCGTTAACCCCTGATTCCTCCATGTGCCTCGACCAATCAATGTTATACTCCTCGTCAAACCGGGCCTTCAGTTCCACGACCGCCGTCACCTGCTTACCGTTCTCGGCAGCCCGCCGCAGCGCCCCGATGACTGGAGAGTCCTTTCCGATCCGATAAAGCGTCTGCTTGATGGCGAGTACATCCGGGTCATCGGCCGCCGTGTTCAGAAAATCCATGACCATAGCGAACGAATCGTACGGGTGGTGCAGGAGCACGTCACCCTCGCGAATGATGGTAAATATATCCTTGTCGGCGGCAAATTGTGACGGGATCCGGGGATTGAAGGGAGTATCTTTATGCGACGGATCGAGCGGCAGTTCGTACAGGGAAAGAAAATCGGGGATATTGATCGGGCCATTGATTTCATAGACAAACCGTTCCTCCACGCCCAGCTGCCGGTTGAGTAGATTGATGACCTTCTTGGGAGCGCCAGGCTCAATCTCGAGACGGACGGCAATCTTGTTCGAGCGATCCTTGATCTCGGCCTCCACGGATTTAAGAAGATCCATCACGTCCTCTTCGTGGAGATCATAATCGTGGTTGCGCGTCACGCGGAAGGCAATGACATTCTTGATATCCATACCGGGAAAGAGCTTTTGGATGTTTTTGCGGATGAGATCCTCAAGGAGGACATAGTGATATCCCTTCATGTCTCTATTTATGGTAACAAGCCTCGGCAGGATGGAAGGAACCTCAACAAAGGCGTAGGCTTGCGGAAGTTTGATTCCGCTCGCTTCCTTAAAAGCAACCATTAGATTTATCCTGAGGTTTCCGAGATACGGAAACGGGTGTCCAGCGTCAACGGCCAGAGGCGTGAGAATGGGGAATACCTGGGCTTCAAAGTATTCATCAAGCCGACTGATCTCATTCTTATCGAGTTCTTCGATTAGGTGGATGTACACTCCTGCATTTTGGAGTCGCGCCAGCACTTCGTCCCTGATCGTCCTGTATTGTTCGACAACGAGACCACGTACTTTTTCTGCGATTTCGTCGAGTTGCTGCCGGGTGGTTCTTCCGCTGGCATCGATTTCATCTACGCCCGCCTCGAGGACGCGGAAGAGTCCGCCCACCCGGACCATGAAATACTCATCGAGGTTCGAACTGAAAATAGAGGCAAACTTGAGTTTTTCCAGGGTGGGAGTTAGCGGGTCTCGAGCCTCCTCTAGCACCCTGCGATTAAATTCCAACCAAGAAAGTTCTCGATTGATATATAGGGAGGAGTCTTCGAAATTTACTATCTGTTGCTGCTCGCCCGGCTTGAGTCTTTTCTCTATTGTCATGATTCGCTCCTGAATGGATTCATTTTCGCAAGGCTTTTTTTGTGGCTTTCTGCCCGTTGAGCTTCGTGGAAACTGTTTCTATGAACGTTTCTAGCACCTTGATCCGGGAAAAGTATTTATCGTTCGAGGCGACAACGGTCCACGGGGCGTAGGTGGTTGATGTTTTTTGAATCATATCCGCAACGGCCATCTCATACTCCTCCCACTTTCCCCGGTTCCGCCAGTCTTCTTCAGTGATCTTCCAGTTCTTGTAAGGAATATCCTCGCGGGTCTTGAATCTTCTGAGTTGTTCTTCATTGTCGATCTGCAGCCAAAATTTGACGATGAGGATATTTCCATCTATCAGCATTTTCTCGAATTCATTGATTTCCTTGTAAGCCCGCAGCCAAGCATCTGTCGGGCATAACCCTTCGACGCGTTCCACGAGAACCCGACCGTACCAACTTCGATCAAAGATGGTTAAGAAACCCTTCTTGGGAATGTTCTTCCAGAATCTCCAAAGGTAGTGCTGCGCGAGCTCCTCACTCGTAGGGGTGAAAGTGGTAACAACTTCGAAGCGCCGTGTGTCGAGTTGAGCAACCAGTCGCTTGATCGCGCCGCCCTTCCCCGACGCATCCCACCCCTCGAAAATCACCACTGCGGCGGTATGTCCGAGAAACAGCCGGTTGTGAATCTGCCGGGCCTTCAACTGGAGGGAGCCCAGTTGCTCTTTGTATTGCTTGCGGTCTTCGATTTTCTTCGTGAGGTCGTAACTTTTAAGGAAACGCTCACTCTTCAGCACAATGGTACGATAGGCACTCGGGTCAATGTGGAAACCGTAGGATTTTTTGACCTTCGCCGACCGCTCCCTCTCGGTCAGCGCACTCTCCATCACCCGGGCGAGCGTTTCGTAGGTTTTAAGTCTCCCGAAGTATTTGTCCTCGGCCTCGATGATCGTCCACGGGACGGATGGATTCGAAGTCTGCTGGAGCATCTCCTCTACGGCCTTGACATAAGACTTGTATTGGTTGTGGTTCTCCCAATTAGCAGGTTTTGCCCGCCACGAATCGTACGGATCTTTTTCCAATTCTTTCAACCGTTGGCGCTGTTCCCTCGTGCTGATATGAAGCCAAAACTTTATAATTACCGTCCCGTCGTCAACGAGTCGTCTTTCAAAGGAATTGATGTCGCCGTACGCTTTGCGCCACTCATTTTCGGATACGAGCTCTTCGACGCGTTCGACAAGAACCCGGCTATACCAGGAACGGATGAATATTGCCATGAAACCGCGCGGAGGCATACGGATGGCGAAGCGCCACAGGAGAGGCCTCATTCGCTCGCTTTCTACCGGCGCCTCCATCCCATAGACCTTGAAACCTCGCGGGTCGATCAACCGCATAAGCTGGTTCACACTTCCGCCTTTGCCGGCGGCATCCCAACCCTCGTAAACGACAACAATGGGAATCCCGGCTTCTCTGCATCGTCGCTGAAGTTCGACAAGGCTGTAACCGAGCGGCTCGATAAGCTTATTGTATTCGTTCTTTGGTATCTTGAGCGACAGATCAACCTGTTCAAGCATCTAAGAACGCTCCTCCGCCTTCTTTGTCTGCAGCCATTTCCGAATTTGGTTTACACGTGAACCCCAAACTCACTGGAAAGTTGCGCCAGAGTCTTCTCTTGAAACTTCCAGGGCTAATCTTGTTTTCAGCGCTGCATCATGGCTCGTGGGCATGTTTGAAACCACACCCTTCCTATTGCTCGATGATGCGAGGCTAAAATCGACATTATCCCCCCCCCTCACCCGGTTTCCGGGAAATATCGTATCATGAATTAACCTGAACGTACATGTGGAAAACATCCTGAAACAACGCGGATTGCTTTCGTAAAGCCCACTTGGTTAAAGAAAGATCACCCGACCCGTTGAGCTCAAGGATCAGATAATCCTTAGCCATGGAGGCGGTCAGTTTGACGACTCGACCCACATGTTCAAAATCAATGGCATCAGCAAGTCTAATAATAGCCGAGAGTTTCTTTACCCGTTCCCGATCCGCTTCGGACAGCGAAATAAAGTTTTCATGGCGAAGCTTCGGAAATGATTTGTTATGGTAACGAGCTACGTTAGCTACGATCTTTTTTTGCGGTGGCGTCAGGCCCACTATTGGCGATGCATTAATAATATAGAGAGAATGCTTGTGATGATCAGTGATATTCACAAACTGGCCGATATCGTGAAGCCAGGCTGTTGCAGAAAGAATCAGTCGGTCATTGCTGTCGAGTCTGTGAAGGGGTTCGGTTGCGTCAAAAAGCTGCTCTGCAAAAACAGCTACAGTCTCAGCATGCTTTTCATCGAAGTCAAACTTTCGTCCGATGACGCGAACTGACTGGAGAACCTGATTCCGTAAATGAATGTAATCGGGGCCGTCGATTTCTTCCGCCAATTCTACCAAGATTCCTTCCTGGAGGCTTACGTGGGGAATCATTACTTTAGAAATGCCAAACTGCTTAAGTAAATATTCGAGAACAACAGCGGCAGGTAAAATAACATCTGCCCGGTCGGGACGTAATTTCAGGTGAACGATGCGATCCTCATAACTGAGGGCCTGCAATTCAGCCAAAATCTGCTTCAACTCCTTGGCCTGCAGGAATTCATTGCTGCGTTTACCCAATAATTGTTTTCTCAGTTCTCCAAGTACCTCGACGTTACCGCCTGTACCAATGCAAAGATCGATCTTACTTCTGCCAATCCTGTTCTTGATGAGACGTCCAGTAGGCTTAAGATAGTCACGCGACAGGGAGATGAAATTTTCTATTCCCTGGTTTCGATTGCCGAACATTTGCAAAAGGCGAACGCTTCCCATTCTAAAGCTGTCGGTAGTTGAAACATGGCCGTTTTCAAGAACTACGACTTCAGCGCTGCCTCCGCCTATATCGACAAGTACGGCGTTTTTATTCTTGAGATTGACCTTAGATTCAACCGCTCTGCTTATAAGACGTGCCTCCTCATCACTACCGATGGGAGTCACCTCGATACCGGAGGCTGTGGCAATCTCATTTATGACTTCTAATCGATTGCGGGACTCTCGCAGGGCGCTCGTTCCGAGCGCTCTGATCCGGTCAACATGATGCCGATCAATTATGGAACGGAATCTCTTGAAGGCTTCGATGGACCGCTGAACGGTAGCGGCTGAGATCATGCCGGTGGCGAACACATCCTGACCAAGTCGGATTGGTTCGCGGCAACAGTATAGCATTTGAAGTGTTTTTTCTTCTTCTACGGAGGCAATGGCCATCCGTATAGCATTTGACCCGACATCGATGGCAGAAATGACAGACATATCTAATAATTCGTTACAACGCGAGCCGACCAATTGTCTTCAAAATTGAATCTCGAAAAAATCATCTTGGCGACATAACTCTGCCCACTTGTCCCTGCTGCAACTAGTGGGAAAATCACTTGTGAATCGTTCAATCTTCTTTTCCGGACTTGTGTCAACTCCCCGCGCCTCTACAATTTCACCGCTTTCTTATACTTTCATTTTATCATTTCCAACCTCTTGATGAAAGTCTTATCACTATTAAAAAAACATCTACAGAAGTCTTGCCCCGAGTTCGGCCACAGCGGATCTTTCTCCCTTCGACAGCATAACGTGACCGGTTATTTCTTCAGTTTTCATTTTCTCTGTCACATAGGTTAATCCGTTACTGCTGGCATCCAAGTAGGGGTGGTCAATCTGTTCGAGATCCCCAGTGAAAACTATTTTTGTCCCCTCCCCGACACGCGTGAGCAAGGTCTTAATCATATGGGGAGTAAGATTTTGCGCTTCGTCGCAGATAATAAACTGCTTGGGAATGCTCCTGCCCCGAATATATGTTAATGCTTCCATCTCAATGATTCCAATATCCATTAAATGTTCTATGATTCTTTGCGGCTCCTTGGCCTCTTGGTTATTCCCGAATAGAAATTCAAGATTATCGAAAATGGGCTGCATCCAGGGACGTAATTTTTCCTCTTTGGTGCCCGGCAGATATCCAAGATCGCTTCCCATCGGGACGGTAGGCCTTGTAATGAGGAGCTTTGTATAGACATTCTGCTCAAGGACTTTTTCCAATCCCGTTGCGAGAGCAATCAAAGTTTTTCCCGTGCCTGCCCGGCCAACAAGAGTGACCACCTTTATATTGTCATTCATCAGCAGTTCAAGGGCGAACTTCTGTTCTTTGTTCTTGGCTCTGATGCCAAAGTAAACATTTTCACCGTAAGTAAGGTGGTATAGGGTTTTCTTGAAATAGCGACACAATGCCGATTGAGAGGGGTTCCCCGAATTCTTCAATACGAAGAACTGGTTTGGGAATCCGCTTCGTTCTCCGTTGAGAATCAATGCCTTTTCCTTATAGAAGGTGTTCAGCTCATTCTCGGTAACGATTAACTCTCCGGCGCCCCCATATAATCGGGTGTGATCGATCTTATCATTGTAAAAATCCTCAGCGGGAATGTGCAGAACATCGGCTTTGATCCGAAGTCCCAAATCCTTCGTGACTAGACGAATATCCCCTTCAGTTTCTTGACGCAGATGGTAGGCAAGCGAGAGAATGCGGTTGTCCTTCTTTAGAGGGTCCCATCCTAATAGGATATCCGGCATCTTTTGATGATTCAACTCAATTCTAAGTCTCCCTCCTGAAGGAAGCCCGACGCCGTCCGAAAGATGGCCTATTTTTCTCAATTCGTCCAGTTCATGAGCGACCACACGTGCATTCCTGCCGATTTCATCCTGTCTCTTTTTCTGGTCATCAATCTCCTCGATCACAGCAGACGGTATAACTACGTCGTTATCCTCGAATGAGAAGATCGACTCTGGATTATGCAACAATATGTTGGTATCGAGAATAAAGGTCTTCGGTATACGAGGCGCTTGATGGGGCAAATTAGTTGCTTCCATTTAAGATTTATGGCCGTTACGTTATCATGTGAACAACCGCCATGCCGCTATGACAACGAAAGGCCATGAGAGATGTTAGCGATCGAATATACATGCCGTCTTTGGTTCTGCCCCGATCCCCTCCCGTAATATTGCCACTTGGGAAAATTGAAATCTGATGTAATTGACTTTGGCTGGAGGAGGACGGCTCGCAAAAATGATCCCAGGTCGGGCACGTTGTAGATATTTGCATCAAAGCCCCATTTATCCAATTTACCAAGGATATGACTGATGTTTGTAGTATTCCAACTGATGGAAAAGCGGTTAATCCCCCAATCTTTAAACATATCAAGAATGGCCAAGGCTTTATTAGGAACACTTAAGATAAGGGGGACAAGATAATCAATAGGGCATTGTATGATCGACATAGGGTAAGCTTCCGCCAGTTTACAAAAGCCTTCCTCCTTCAGCACTTCAATCCTTCCGTTGAACCATAGGGCTGCAGCATCGAAAGAATGATTTCCGAGGAGCGACAATGTCTTGTTCAAGAGAAACCCATTTTCCTTTAAATCGAGTTTGATAGATTTCCTTGACTCCTTAAACGCGTCCAAGATATCATTTAGTGGAAGAAGAACTTCATCTTCCTGAATAGGTGTAGATTCGAATGAATCGTCACGAACAACGATGTGTTCCCGTTTCGGGTCCAGACGAATATCGCACTCCGCCCAGCGGATATTTGAGATAAGGAACTGTCTCAGGTTTCCTTCGTCATTAACGCCGTGCCAGACAAATTGCACGTGTTGCGGAAGTGCTCTTTCATAAATCAACTCGGTAAGGTCGTATCGTTTTCCGCTCACGGCGTGGGAAGGTAATTTCCTGCGCTTCGATTTAAACAGTGTATTGGCATGAAGCAGGAGAATCTGTTTCCGCGGGTCAAGTTCGGATATAGCCTTTAAATTCTCCGGTTCATTGTCTATATAGGCAAATATGCGATAACCTGATTTCTGAAAATGGAGAATTCCCGCAACTTTAGAGGTGGTAATTTCCCTGTCCGATCCATATGGATTCATCATGTAGAGCAGGCTGTTACTGAATTCCACCTTGTATTCTTGGCCGATTTTGTTAAGTGAGCGAAGCGTGTCCATTCTCATATATTCCGGTCTGCCTGTATTCAGGCCAACATATGTGTTCGGCTGCATTTGGAACCACCGTATGACCTCCATCACGCCTGCGAAAGGCCTGTGTGCTTCAAGCATCGCCTCATTAGACCAGAATTTCTTTTCATACCAATCAACAATATCGGCCCTCTGATCCATAGGAATTGCCAGCTCGTCGAGAAGTTTATTAACTTCTGTTTCATGAATTGTAATATCGCTACTCTTCATACCTTCAAAGAAGCATGTCCCATGGTGATAGTCAAAGGATTGGAGAACATATAAAATCATGCATCGCATATCCAGGATAGTGCCATCGATATCGAAAAGGATCATCAGCTTGTCTTCCGGCTGCAGATACTTTACTCTCTCATAGTGCAGAGCCAATCTTTTCATCCACTCTCTCATATGTAATCTCCGATAATCTTCTTTCAGATAACTATTGTACATGCATTTTGTTAAGATTTTATTATGGTTGTGTTAAGAGCTTGTGACAATTAAGGCAGGCCTGCGGATTCTTTGATATAATTTCATGTGATTCATAGCTGTTAAAGCATCTCTTGTTTCCCTCTCGGCAATTATAGTTTCCCAACGATGAAATGTGTCCTTATCAATTGATCACTCGTGCGCATTACGAGAGGAAAGCTTTTTCCCAAAAATCTCGACTTCAATAGATAGCGGGCAATTTTCAGGTGCTTTCAGGTGCGTTGACAAGGAAGGAGGATGAAGCGCTTGCTCCTTCCTGAATCATGCGCTGTGATTTGTCGATTCATAGTAGATTTCTCATATAAATCGTGTTAGTCAAAAAAAACATATGTAATGTTAGAGATTATAATTCCCGAACCATTGAATAAATTGATTCGAGAGGCACATGGATAATGAAGCGCAAGGCAAGAATAAACAGGAGAACAACCGCGACGAATATCTCCATAGATATAAGCCTCGATGGTGCAGGTAATGGCAATATATCCACAACAATACCTTTTATGGATCATATGCTTACCCTCTTTGCGAGGCATGCTCTCATGGATCTGGTCATAAGAAGCAAGGTTCATAAAGACACAGATGATCATCGATTGATCGCGGATATTGGGATATGTCTTGGCGACGCCGTTAAAGAATCTATCGGTGACAAGAAAGGGATAACCCGTTACGGAACTGCTGTCATTCCGATGGATGAAAGCCTGTGCGAAGTCGTTATAGATCTTTCGGGACGACCCTGCCTGATTTACAATGTCAAGTTCAAAAGCAATAAAGCCAGCGAAATCGACTACTCGCTGATAAAGAAATTTTTTGAATCTTTTTCAAACAATAGTGGAATGACCTTGCACATCAATCTTCTTTATGGTGAGAATAACCATCATATTGCAGAGGCAATTTTCAAGTCCTTTGCTCTTGCTTTGAGAACAGCGGTGACCATTCATGACCGTATAGAGGTCATCTTATCCGCAAGGGGTATAGAAAAGGCATAAAGGAGGCAATTATTAAATCGCAGTCGCTCATAGGAATTGTGGAAGAAAAACAAGAAGACATTGGTCGAGATATTGAGGGGGAAATTTTACCAGATAATTTTTGTGATGACATTCATCCCAAAATAGCTTCTGTGGCCAAGAGTCGCTATGAAAGCTTGCATTATACAGATGCCGTTGAAGCAGCCCTAAAAGAGGTGCACAATTGTGTTAAAGAGATTGTTAGAAGAAAGATTAACAGAGAATTAGACGGCGCATCGCTTATGCGTACAGCCTTTTCGCCCAGTAATCCTCTAATCGTTCTTGATGATCTTTCCACTGAATCTGGGCGAAATATCCAAGAAGGATACATGGTAATTTTTGCGGGGGCCATGATTGGTATAAGAAACCCCAAGGCCCATCATAATTTAGACCTCAAAGAGAGGGGAGCTAAACACTTAATTTACCTGGCGAGCCTATTAATGAACAAACTTGATGAAAGAATTTGAGTTAAACGTCTACTAATTCACCCGACCGAACTCCGCTCTTTCGAGGCTTCGGTAGGCAGGTAATTTCGGATTTTATTCTTTATGAAATAAATATCTGAAATTGAAAGGATGGTGCGCGATACGGAGAGCAACGGCGATATCAAACTGCTCCTCATGGAGGAACAAACCCTCCTCTCACGCGAGAGGACCATGCATTCATACATGCAGACAGGCCTGGCCTTCACATCCGTAGGTCTCGCTGTAATGAAGTTTCTGAGCGGTCTCTTCTATTTTTGCGCAGGGCTGGTCTTTATTATCCTGGGCGTCCTTCTCATAGTCGAATCGGCGAGGCGGTATGTGCACTTCAGGAAAGCAATCCGAAAACTCCGAGAAAAGGAGACAAAGCTCGGGTATGATATCGGCATGGAACGATAGGAAAAAAAATCGGCGACGTTTGTTTATTGGTCATGGTCTTGTGTTGAAAGCAGTTTGCGAATAGATTTCAGTTCACGCCGACGTTTCGCGGTGGTCTTGGGATATGCCATCTTAAGTTCATTGAGCGCATCAAGGAAAATCTGGGAAATAATCAACCGTGCATTCTCCTTGTCATCGGCGGGAACGACGTGCCAGGGCGCGTGATCGGTGCTTGTCGCGGTAAGGCAAGCCTCATAAGCCTTCATGTAATGCTTCCAGTAGTTCCTCTCGTTAATGTCCGAGAGGCTGAATTTCCAGTTTTTTCCCGGCTCATCAATGCGCTCGAGGAATCGCTTTCGCTGCTCGTTCTTCGACAGGTGAAGGAAGAACTTCACGATCCGTGTGCCGTTGCGGTGGAGATGCTTCTCCAAGTCCACGATGGAACGATACCGCTCCTCCCAAATCGTCTTTTCGTCCGGCAAATCATCCGGTAGCCCTTCGTCGTGAAGAATTTGCGGATGCACACGAACGATCAGCACTTCTTCGTAATAGGAACGGTTGAAGATGCCGATCCGACCGCGTTCGGGCAGACGGCAAATCGCGCGCCATAGAAAATCGTGCTTCAGGTCTTCATCACTCGGCTGCTTGAAAGTGAAAACCTCGCAGCCTTGCGGATTCACGCCGGACATCACGTGTTTGATGGCGCTGTCTTTACCGGCGGCGTCCATGCCTTGAAAAACCAGCAGCACCGAATAACGATTGTAAGCATAGAGCAGACTCTGCAGCTCACTCAGTTCCGAGATGTGTTCAGCCAGGATTTCCTTATAGTGCTCCTTTGACTTGTAGCAGGGCTTGACCAGAGTCGGCCACCGTTTGAGTTTGACTTTTTCTCCTGCCGGGACCAGGAAATGTTTAGAATTGATTTTCATCAGCGTCCTTTCGGGAATACCAGCTTGTTACTTACATCTTCTTATTTATGGGGTTCATCATTCCACACATCCACGCCCTCCGAGAATCTTCTCAATTCCTTATAAGCTCCTTGACCTTCTTGCTCACAAGGATATGCAGAAATATCTTCACACGCGCCTGCTTTTGCAAATCATCAAGTATCCTCGTGTAAATCGGAGCTAACTCTCCTGTTGCTTTGTGGAGTTCTCTTGCCAGTATCTCGATGGAGTTCAGATGGATTTTCTTCTCGTTATCCTCGCCAGCTAAGACCAATGCCATAACCATCTATACCTCTCACTCTTGATTAATTCGCAAAATACAATCTGGAAAGATTTTAGCATTGCCAGTAGTATAAGCATCTACGGCGGAATTGTCTATGGAAGGCAATGATAATTAAGGGAGAGGATAATGATAGCTTTAAACTACTCTGAAGATACGGACGCAAGGGATAACATTGCACAATGAACTCGAAATCAAAGTTCATGATAAACATGACCAGTATCTGCGCTGAATCAAGGGATACGGCCATTCCAGATGAATTCTGGCACTTTACTGTTTCAGGTGATGATTGCTCGTTGACTATCAGCGAAGAACTGTGATAGATGAGCCGCGCCTATGCATGACGGGTGATATTGATGCAACTGATGACGGCTCAATGGCAGAGGAAATGATGGCTCGAATACATGGATAGTTACCCCCTAATTTCCGTTATTATCATCGTTTTCATCGCCCTCGTCTTTGATTTTATTAACGGCTTTCATGATGCCGCAAATTCAATTGCCACGGTCGTTTCGACCCGTGTACTGAGTCCCCAATATGCCGTTATGTGGGCGGCCTTATTCAACTTCGTGGCTGTCTTCTTTATTGGCGCACAGGTGGCAAAGACTGTCGGTACGGGGATTATCAGTCCTCGAATTGTGGACAACCTACTTATTTTCTCCGCTTTAGGAGGCGCCATAATTTGGAACCTCATTACCTGGCGGCTGGGGCTGCCGAGCAGTTCCTCCCATGCCCTCATCGGCGGCCTGATCGGAACCGGCCTCCTGAAAGGAGGAACAGAGGTTCTGGTTTGGAAGGGGATCATCAAGACGGCGAGTTTCATCATTCTTTCCCCCCTCATCGGCCTGGCCCTCGGATTAATTTTAATGACTTTGACCTTGAATTCCTCCCGATATTTTTCAGTAGCTGGTGCAGGCAGTATGTTCAGGAAGTTCCAGTTGTTTTCTGCGGCTGTTTTCAGTATCAGCCATGGTATGAACGATGCTCAGAAGACTATGGGAATTATTGCTGTCGTTCTTTTCAGCAGCGGCTACCTGGGCTCTACTTTTTATATCCCTTATTGGGTTGAGTTTGTTTGTTATCTGGTTATTGCATTGGGAACAATTTCGGGGGGATGGCGGATTGTTAAGACAATGGGAACAAAGATTACGAAACTTCAACCCATGGGAGGTTTCTGTGCAGAAACTGCTGCTGCCATTTCTATCATTGGCGCTTCTTTAGCAGGCATTCCTGTGAGCACGACCCACACGATTACGGGAGCAATTATGGGGGTGGGAGCGACAAAGCGATTGACGGCCGTCCGTTGGGGAATTGCGGGAAATATCATCTGGGCTTGGGTTTTAACAATACCCATATCGGGATTAATCGCAGCGGCACTGTATCTTTCTTTGCTTGCAATTAGTTAGTTCGTTTTATATCTTTCCAAATTAGCACCGGTGATATAGTGATTATATAGATACTTCTAGATTGAAGGGGGTTATAATATGAAACGATTCTTAGCAATATTCTCCTCGTATCTGATCCTGGTCTTTCTGATGGTCGCCGTCCTGGACTTTTTTCTCACCCCGAAGATCCGTGACATAGTTACTCAGAACATCGAGAATGAAATGTCAGGCATAGCAAGGATCATCACCCTTATGCCCGAGGAAAACATTGCACGTCATGTTCCGGAAATTGCCAAAGAGTCAAACATGCGGGTGACGCTAATCGATCAGTCAGGACAGGTCATATCGGATTCCCAGGCAGATGCGGCAAAAATGGATAATCACCTGAACCGTCCCGAAATACAGCAAGCCGCGACAACGGGCTATGGCAAAGCTGCGCGATTCAGTGCAACGCTTCAGGAAAGTATGCTCTATGTCGCCCTTCCCATCAAAGATAACACTGCGGTCAAGGGTTACGTCCGGCTGGCCCGTCCGCTTGCAGAAGTCACGGAGTCTCTTAATCAACTGTATCATGTCATATACCTGACGCTGTTCATCATCGTCCTTCCTTCGATACTCCTCGCAATAATCTTTTCCCGGAGTATCGTGTCGCGTCTCACCCCGGTCGAAGAAGCTCTCAAAAAAAATGAGTAGGAGCTCGAGAGGTGGGGCCTGTATAGGAAAAATAAACAATCGGAAGCGGCGTCATTATGAATTACGCTAAAGGATTAACAGGTCTCAGTCTCAGCGGAGTTCTTTTCTTTATCTAATATATCTCTCATTGCAAGAGCGAGGTCTTTCAAGAAGAGCGGTTTCATGAGAAGCTTCTGGATACCCAGCCTTCCTGCTTCCGCTTCATTAATAAACTCACTGAAGCCCGTACATATGATAATAGGGATGTCCGACCGGACACGATGGATTTCCCTGGCAAGCTCAACCCCCGTCATGTTGGGCATCGTCATGTCCGTAATGACCATATCAAATCGATCCGGTTGTGCACGAAAAGCTTCCAAGGCTTCGATGCTGCTCGTCCTGGCGGCCACGGTATAGCCGAGATATTGAACCATTTCCCTTCCGGTCTCAGCGAGCATCTCCTCATCATCAACGAAGAGTATATGTTCCTTTCCTCCGGGGATTGGCTCTATCGACTTGGTTTCTACAGCGGTGCTGGTTTCAATCTTTGGCAGATAAACCTTGAAGGTCGTTCCGATCCCCGGCTCGCTATAAACATTGATTGTCCCGCCATAGCTTTTAACAATACCGTACACCACTGAAAGTCCCAAGCCCGTTCCTTCCCCGGTTTTTTTCGTTGTAAAGAAAGGATCAAAGATGCGGTCTATGACGGCTGGGGCAATGCCGTGACCTGTGTCGCTCACAAGCAGTCTTACGTAAGGCCCCGGTTTAAGGTCTGGAGTGGAGGACAGCGCCATAGAATCGATGTCCACACCTTCAAGGCTGATGCTCATAACTCCGCCCTTTTCTCGCATGGCATGCGCCGCATTAGTGCATAAATTCATCATGATTTGGTGAAGCTGCGTAGGGTCCGCCAAAACAGTGTTCGAGTTAGATGGAATATCAGAGGAGATGCTTATCGTGGACGGAAGCGAAGCTCTCAGCAGATTGAGGGCCTCTTTGATTATGACGCCCATATCAACGGGCCTCCTTTCCTGCTCACCCTGGCGGCTGAAAGTAAGAATATG
The DNA here is from genome assembly GCA_963729715.1 of uncultured delta proteobacterium. Lineage (GTDB taxonomy): Bacteria > Desulfobacterota > Syntrophia > Syntrophales > UBA2185 > Fen-1135. The sequence goes on along the minus strand of CAVSPA010000006.1, from coordinate 321,863 downwards.
ATTAACCAGATTTTTGGCCCGGTCACAGGCCTTGATGACCTGTTCCAACCGTCGCTTCTGTGAAGCCTCGCGGCATTCATACAATGTCATTTCCGTTAGACCGAGTATAGCGCCCAGGATATTATTAAAATCATGGGCAATGCCCCCGGCCAGGGTGCCGATGGCTTCCATCTTCTGAGCCTGACGGAGTCCTTTTTCGCTTTTTCGCAGCGCCTCTTCCGTGCGCTTTCGCTCCAAGGCATTAACGAAAATGGAACTCACTATCTTTAGCACGACGATGATATCCTCCGGCCATCTCTTTTCCTCATCAACAGAATCAAATCCCAGGAGCCCGACCAATGATCCGCGCGATAGCATAGGCACCCTTATAAGAGAACGGATACGCCGCGCCTCGAACATTCTCCTTTCCGAATCAGCCTCCGGCGGCAGATCTGCAATACTAGGCATATGAAGGACTTCATGTCTCCTGATTCTATCGTAGGCCCACGGCATGACATCGGCGACGGAAATGTCCTGCAGGTCCTCAATCTGTGGTTCTATCCCCTCTCTACACCATTCATGGGTATTGTATACTGTCTTGCCATCATCCATGGATAGAAACACTTTGCTTCTGTCTGCGCCCACCAGCCTCCCAATCTTCTGCAATGCCTGGTCGATGCCGATATCGATGTCTTCTGCAGCAAGGTTTATGAAATTAGTGGATATGATGGTGAGAAGGTTCTCCAGTTCCACAAGATGCTTCAATGCCCCCTCAGCCTGTTTAATGTCGGTGATATCGCGTCCTACAGATTGGAACTCGATAACTTGACCTTTTTGATCAAATATCGCCCGGTCCGTCCATTGCTGCCATCGGACTTCCCTGTTGGGCGTCAAGATTTGATATTCCGTCTTCGTTACTGGATTTTGCGTGCTGAAGGACGCTATTCTTTCAGTGAACTTTTCATATTCTTCCGGAATAAGGGAAATGAAGTTCAGGCCTAAGAAATTACTCTTATCCTTATCATAATATCGGCAGCACGCATCATTAACAAAGGCGATCGTCCCGTCAGGCAGGTAGCGGCAGATCAGCTCCGTCTGATCTTCGACAACAGCGCGGTAGCGCGCCTCATTTGTTTCCTCCCTGAATTTTTCTGCCTCTTCGAGTTTCCCGAGCATGCCATTTATTTCACATGCAAGATTTGACAATTCATCGCTTCCTATGGGTGAGACCCGCCTTGAAAAATTTCCGGCGGAGGCTATCTGTCTGACGTCGTTGCTCAGCCGGGTGAGTCTCCGCAAGACTGACTTTTCGAGAAGCACAATGGTTACAAGGCTGAAAACAAAGGCAATGACAAAAAGCGAGATCAGAAGATAGCGTAGTGTGGCTTGTCCCTCCTTGTGGATTATTCTCGGCTGATCCACTCGCAAGAGAAGAGCAGGCTTGCCAAAGATATCTCTTACCAGAGCGTATCCGGCAATGATATCTTCGTTCAGCGGCCTCAGGATGACCGGCTTACCCTCCGACAACAACGGATTGATTGCCTTCATGTCAGGAGGCATGTGTTCGTCGTCCGCCTTATGCATGACAAGAGACAAATTAGTCATTTTGGCAAACTGCTTTACCCTGAAATAATCAAGGCTGCGTCCCATGATCAGCGTCCCGCGGATGGGTCCCATCCCTTCGCTCGTCAAAATCGGCCGCGACGCTACTATCATTGGTCCGTCAGGAAAAAGCATGACTCCTGTAATGCTCTTTTCAGCACTGGCATGCTTCGTCAGTATATCGTTCGCGGCCATTCTTTCCTGCAGATCCCTTGGGAAGGGCGTCTCCCCGCCATGCCTTAAATCAAAGCTCTTTCCGAAGATGATCCTGCCTGAAACGTCAACGAAGAGAATGTAATTAACCCTGAGTTTGGAAAAGGTGGAATCACGAAGATTGGCCCTGACGTAGGCTTTGTTTCCATTATTAACAAAGGTATAAGTCTCATCCCATGTGGCAAAGTCATAGGCTGTGTCATCAAGGGCTGATTTTTCATTTTCGATGACATTCAGCGCTATCTCAACATCCTTGCGGATTTCTTTGCTTTCAATATCGGTGAAGCCTTCCTTGGTGATCATCGAAGGTATTATGAATAAGATAACGATGAGGCCAATGAAGGTGATGCCGGTAATGATGAACGTCTTCTTGCGCAGTGACATGACAGGATATTCCGATGGTGCAATTCAGCTATTTTAAGGGTACGAACCCTTCCTTCTCAACAATTTTCTGCCCTTCAGCGCTGAGCACGAATCTTACAAAATCACCCGCCGTCCCGCCCGGCTCACCATCGGTGAACATGAAAAGAGGCCTCGAGATAGGATATTCCCCTGAGAGTGCTGTCTGCGCCGAAGCTTCAACACCATTTACCTTGAGGCCCTTGACAGTCTTGCTCAGATATCCGATGCCAATATAACCTATGGCGTACCTGTTCTTGGAGACAGCATGAACGACCGTCTCGTTTGACGCCTGCAATTGAGCCCTGGGGGTTACTGTGGCCTTATGGAGGATTTTATCCTCCCATGTATCATACGTGCCGGAGCTCGTGTCTCTCGATATCACCACTACTCCTCTATTCGGCCCGCCCACATCCCTCCAGTTCTTAATCTTGCCCTGGTAAATTAGATTCAATTGCTCTGTCGTTAGATCCTTTACCGGATTTGCAGGATGTACCACCGGCACAATTGCATCGATAGCAACACGATGGGCCACTGGATTGACACCCCTTTCCCTGGCCATATCAATTTCCTCTTTTTTAAGATCACGTGACGAAGTGGCAATGTCTGTCGTCTTGTCGATCAGTGCCTTTATTCCATGACCTGAACCGGTGCCCGAAACGGAGACATTTATGTTGGGATAGTTACGCATGTAAGCGTCGGCTGCCGCCTGGGCAATGGGAAAAACCGTTGTCGACCCCTTCACAACCAGCGTATCGGCAGCATGCGCAGGCCACGTAGTGATAAGAAGAAATCCGATAAGACCCACGGCGAACATTCTCATAAATCCGGCCAAGTTCTTCACCTCCTTAATTAATTCACCTCGAACCCGCCACATCGTTGTTCTCCCCGTGGAAGTTTATATTTCCCGCCGATATAACGGTTTTTTCCCAGCGTTTTCATGGCAACTACCTCGTCATCCCCAGTAAGTTGCAGTCAAATGATCGTCCGCGAGTTCCTTGTTCATTATCAACTGCTCTTCTTCCTGCTTCCGGCCGTCGCTCTTGAATGGCCTTAATAAGTTCCCGAGAGGGCCGGATTCCTGCATCGGGAACAGCCATTGATTATCAGAAATATATATCTTCTTTGTCTCCTTCATTTTATAACCCCTTTACTTTTTATAATGCCGCTTACTCACTCTTCATGATTTCTCATGCTTTTGTACGAAAAACATTTCCGCCAAAATAGGGCTTAGTGAGTTTATGACAAGATAATATTACAGGAAGATGAAAGTTATATTATGATTCCAATAAATCTAATGGAACTGAAGGCGGATAAAAATCATGAAATAGGTCGGCAGTGAGGACGGCTGATTCGGTCTCCCGCAGCAAGTTGCGGAGAATCTTCTATCCTCGAGGAATAATAATGTTACCCATTCGCTCGCTTACCCCGCGGCCCGCCACGGGGAGTGCGCTCGCTGCCGGATTCAAGCGCCGATGCTCAAATGCCTTTTTATGGCGTCCTTGATTTGCTTCCACATCTGTCTACCGACGCTGTCTCCGTCAATGATTAAATGGTGCGAGATTTTTTCTCCGATATCATTGTCTTTCTGCACGATATGAATTTGCCAGTGGTCAAGATTCCTCCGGGCAATCATTTCCTTCAGCTTCGAAGAAGAAACAAATTCATCCTTTTCATCGATAAAGATGAGCGTCGGCTTGTTCACTTTATCATTTACATTTTTTTCAAAATGCTCAATGGCTTCGATTAAAGCCTTGTAAGCCGCCATGGGTGTACCTTCGTTTGCCCGATAAGATACGGGAGATAAACTGTCTATAACGATATTTGGAAAGGGCATCAGGGCCTTTAAAAGGTAGCTTTCCACTGTCATATTTAAAGAGGGCGCGAAAAGAACCATACGGTCATAAGACACATCAGGATGTGACAGGATAAGATCGCAACCCATCAACCCGCCGAGGGAATAGCCGATAAAAAAAGTGGGGACATTTTTTCTTGAGGCTCTATCTCTCACTTTCAGATAAGCCTCATAAATCTCATCCGACCATAGACCGTATGTGACGGTCCGAAAAGATTCCAGTCTTGCTCCGTCTATGGAGACGTTCATATTCTTCAAATAGTTGTTGCCATGGCCTCTGAGTGACAGGTTAAGAACATCGATTCGCTCGTCATTGAGTTCAGCTATGATGGATTGCATTCTTTCGGGTCTCAAGTTGAGGCCATGCACTACAAGCGCGACACCTCTTGTTCTTTTCATTCTTCTTATCTTGAACCATTGTGAAGCATCATCTTCTTTGCTGACACCCTTGGTCCACGACAATACTGATTTAGAAACCCTGCTGCCGGACAAGGCATAAAAGCAGATCATAGCGGCAATGGTTAACAAAATGCATAGTATTATGAACAAACGCTTTGTCATGAGCCACAGTTTATAACAGGCAAGTGTAATCGCGTAATCTTATAATTCTATTGACTAGAAAAGTATATATTGCCTATACAGCTTTCCGCATCACTTTTCGTGTGGTGCGTATTGATGAAAAGCAACACGCCCTTGACCATGATCGGCCTGTTTCCTGATGAGGGCTGACCAAATGCCCGATAAACATCCTTAAGAATATTTCTCTTTTCCGTAAACCACGTCCCGAGGTTATCCTTCCCATTCCGCAGTACAAGATACCGGACATTACTCAACATTGCCTGAGGACTCTTGACCAAGATATCTGTCGGCGCTTCGTTATCCCATATATATGCAAGCGCCGGAGGCAACGAAAAGAGACCCCCCTCGCCGGGGATTTGAAGGCTGAGATAGATCTGAATGCTTTGATCGTCACTATCTTTCTTTCTGATATCACCGCCGACAGGCAGTTTCGTCGCTTTCCATGACCAGCAGAGATAAGGGTATGCCCGAATATCGACGTAAATTTCCCTCTGAAAACCGAAGGCGGTCTCCCCGCTGCTTGTCATTTGCAAATGGGGGGGCAAGGCGTTTTGGTTGATCTTGAAGGAAGGTGTTCCTCTGTATCTTTGCAGGGACCAGTCCGCTGGAAGACCGCTTCTTGAAACAATCGTTTGAAACTGAACTACATTGATAATTGCAGTGGTAGACCCTGCTGTCGTCCCATAAAGAAAAGCGAGGATAGTCGCGGCCAGAACCAGGAGAGCAACCTTGCCTGTTCCGAAAGCTGATTTTCCTCGACTCTCATTTTTGATCGAGTGGGATTGGCTGGTCGAAACTTCATTGCGTGGCAAGTTTCTCATACCAGGATTCTATCGCCGCTCTGATTTCGTCTCTGATCATCCGCACTTTCGCCAGTTGTTCTTCCTATGTCCCTGTCAGTTGTGACGGGTCCGGGAGGGACCCGGGAAATATCTATGCAGCTTTGGGATTTCCTTCTTTCTCCATGCAGGCTATGCAAGAACGGCTCGTGGGTATTGCGAGCAGCCTTCTTTCCGATATCCGGCCTTCACAAATCTCACAAATCCCGAATACCCCCCGATCAATGCGCATAATTGCCCCCTGAAGCTCTTGTATAAGCGCCCTCTTCCTTTCTTTCATCATCAGCTGTGCATTTAGCTCAAATTCCCTCGATGCCTTATCCACGAAATCCGCAGGGTTATCATCCGTAGCCCCTTTCTCAAAGGCAGCATGAATCGCCTCAAATTGGAGTTCATTTAATCTGCGGAGGAGACGTTTCTTTATACGTCGAAGATTTTCCGGTTTCATATTGCTATCCTTAATCCTCCTGAGGGTTCTCCCGCTTGTAAAATCCCTCTGCCCTTTTTCAAAGGGGAAACCTGTATTAAATCCTGTCCTCGTGAACATGAAAAGATACTATTGATCCCGTCACTTTGCTGCAACCGGTATGGAGGAAAATACCCAACCATAACAGCAGCAGGAAGATTATAATCTCCGGCTGCCATAGTGTCTGGATGCCCTCCAAAGCATACGCCATCGGGTTTGAATCGGGGAACCATTTCCACAGAATGAACGAATAGATGATCGCAACAATTCCCATAATTTGATAGACGGAAATACGGCTTTCTCCGCGGTGATCGGCTCGGAATATTTCTGACACGGATCTCCAGCCCTGAGTGACCAGCACGGAAACCAGGAAGGAAGCGACATAGTGGGTGTTGAGGAAAAGATACGTGCAGGTAATACCTGTTGCTATATACAAGACCGATGTTACAGCCTGTATGGGAACAACATGTTCTCCATCCAGTCCACTTTCATAGGCTATCTTCTTGATCTTTCCAGAAAAAATAAAGTTGCGCTTCCCAAATAACGTCTGCAGAAAAGGCGTACATTGAGAAAGCTGCTTCCCATAACAGCAGCCGAAGCTGATACAGGCGAGCCGCCCCATCCCTTCTCCGTAAGAATAGGAAATTGCCAAAGCGGCCATGGCAGGCATAATGGGAATGGAAATCGCGGGCCCCATGATTCTATTGACTAGCGATATCGCCAGGGGCGCAACCAGCGTCCCAGCGAAAACCGCGCCGCCCACAGTTCGCGTATGTGCTTTTTTTTCCACAATCATGGCGATTATTCTCGCCATAGGAAGACAGAAAGCCATCATGATAAAAACGAGGGCGAAAGTCGCTTTTATGTCAACTCTAATTGCGCCGAAGAGAACGAGCATCATCGCCACGGCTACCAGATAGGCATTTGCGCTCAATACGCCGTAGTAGGTGAGGTTAACGCCATCCCATCTCTCCGAGTCAATTTTCCTTACCGGTACGGTAGCCATAATCTGCCATCGTTCATCCGGCAGCACTTTGAAGCCCCACCATAAGTGACAGACAAACAGAAGAGCCAACGTGACGATAAATATTTCATTTTCCATATAACAACCTCTGATTAGTTACGTCTTCTCCTGCCTCACCTGCTCAACACACTTCCGATCATTGAACGGACATTCACCTCGGTTTCCACCAAAGGCATTCCGAAACCCTTGCAAAATATGCTCTCCGCACCCTGATGAAACATGTTCACAACGATGTCATCTGCAAACTTCACGCGCCCCTGCTGAAATATCAATACGTCCGTGCTGCTGCCGGGGCGATAAAGACTCTTAGGAACGCCCTTCTTTACGAACATGCCCGTACCAATGGGCATAGAGTTGGCATACCCTTCTTCACTGTAGCATTGCATGATATCCCCTATCATCATGGCTACCACTTCAATCATGGCAACGAGACCTGCTCCGGTGCCGCCGTCAACGTCGGTATTGATTATGGTCACAACTCTCTTATTTTTTGAATAAGGTGTAGCCATTGAAAGTACCGCATTGGGATTGCAGGAATGGTAACTGCCCGGTAACTGGTAAAAGTCCACTACTTTTCCAGCAACCGGCGTATGATTGTAATGATATTTCTCCGGAGTAAGCCTGCAGATGGCAAAGTCCCCGCCCCTGAAGGCTTTCAGCCATGTCTTCTTGTCATTCCAGAGCATTTCCTCATAGTCAAAGAATTTCCCTTTGACAAACAGATGCGAACTGTCACAGAAGGAACCGACAAGCATTCTTGAATCAGCAGGAGATACAATAATCTCAGGATCATCCGACATGGGCCTGCATTCCCAGTAACGTATTTTTCTTTCAAATATCTTCCTTAAGGTATCAAGATTCTCCGGATCATCGCAACATTCCCCGAGGTCGATGCCGCTTGACCTCAAGAAATTCATGTATCCGAATATCTTTTCTCCCAAAAAATGCTCATAGTTCATGAAACCCAGAAGTCGTGAAACCCTCGCACCCGTAAGCGCCCGGAAAAGGAAGGGCGCATATTCCCGCAGATCGGAATAGAGAAACTTGATAGTGTCGTTGCGATACAGTTTTTCCGTGCGAACCCTGCGGTCTTTGCGTTCAATATACTGGTGAAGCATCTTTTCTTTCCGACAATTCTTTATTAAATATCGCCTGACTTTGACTTCTGTCGTTGTCGGCCGAAATCAAGATCAAATTGATGAGCTTAATCAACTCGCCTGTCGATATTTCCTCATCAATAACTTTCCGCTCGGCAATACTGACAAATCGAGAGGCTTCCTGATTATTCAAAGTAAACTGAAGCGCATTTTGTATTGCCGGTTTGTCCTTTGCCGAGGCATTTTCAACCCTTCTCAGATCTTCTTCCAAGAACCTGAATCCTTCCCTGATATGACGCATTTTCAGGTCAGTCCGATAAAATCTTTCCGCGGCTCCATTGAAATCTTCGGCCTTCATCTGGAGGGGAGACTTTGCACCTGCGCTGTCGAGAATCGCGCGCGCCATCTTGCCCGCTGCGGCATGGCCCTCAGGGTTCTCCAATCTCAAGGCCAAATCGTCCACAGTCTCTTCGAGCCCGAGCATCTCAATGAGATCGGCTGCATCTTCTCTGATGATCTTGAGAAGAGCTTTACGATATTCCAGGTTATAGACGCGCAGATATCCCGGATATCTTCTGCTTGAGCGAACTTTCACCGTTTTTTCAATAATCTTTCTCAGGAAAAGGTTTTTCGTATCGTGGCGGACGAAAAAAGTTGGAATTCCTGTTGCGGATCCAAAGATGATCTGCCTTCGCTCGCTTTCAACGAACGGTTCATCCGGGATGTGCTCATGCAATGCCGTGCCGTCCGCTATATACTTGAATGCCAGAACGTTAAGAAGATTTTGCAGGTCCGCCGCCCTTCCCATATCTTCCTCGATATTCTCAAAGAGACTGTAGTGACGGCCCTCAAATCCTGAAAATCCCATGATGTCATGCTCACGGAGCCTGTAGAGCAGATAAATGGACATCCGGAAATCGAACACACCCAGATCCGACAGGTCCTTTTTTAATTGATCATGATTTCTGATTGTGCCGTCGAGAGCCGGGCTCTTCTCCGTGCTCATGAGGGACACAAGATAGTCAACAAGCCTGAAGTCGGGAATAAAGTCTCCCCTGAGCCTGAAGAAAATACTGATCATCCTGTCCAACCAATTCGGACCAAACGGTGTGACCACACGGCCGAATATTTTCATATCCGCCTTTTTCTGCCATCGCCTCCACAGCATCCGCAGATGCGTGTAATCCAACTCATGGGGCAGGAACCCGAGAACCCTTTCCGGATGCATATCGGCGAAATCAAGGCGATACGGGGCGGCGCTGTAGGTTCCCACAAAGAGGGGCAGGAAATGCTCCACTATCTTAATGACGAGGTCGCCGATAAACTTCTCATGGGTGCTGTTCAGCCCGGAGGATTTGTCTCCCAAATATTTGCTGAGTATCCGGCTGCCCATGCTGATGTGGGTGCCGTTGTTCGCAAGACTTATATTGGACGTGGTCGGAAATACTACAAGGTTTGTGCTGATGATGCCCGCCTCCCGGAGTTTCGCCACCGCATTCAATTGGCTGCGGCTCAAGACACTGTGGCAAAGGTGCATGTATTCCTGCTTCGCCTCCCCTCTGCTCCAACCTGAGAGGCAGGGATTCATAAAGAGCTCTCTGTAGAAGGCATCGGAAATACAGTTATTGAGATCCTTCAGACGCACCGGCGGATGCGGAGACGAGTAGACCATTGCTTTCTGCCCGCTCGATATGAGAGAAAACTTGCGATTGCCGTACATTATCAAGAGGTGGGTCAGCAAGAACCGCTTTGCCATTTCTCTTGCAATGGCCTTACCCATCCCGGCATCGGGACGTAAGGGAACAACATGAAACGAGAAGGACTCCGGAGAGGTGTTGTCATTCAGAAAATGATGCAACAATCTGCATCCGGTGCCGTAAATCAATGACGGAGCATTCTTCTGTGAACCGAGGACATCCGCGAGGCACAGTTTGATCATATAGCTTATCGGCAAACGTATAGACTCTTCACCCTCGTTGGAAAATATGAATTTGTGTACGTCTTCTCTCACTCCTTTTGACGGATGTTCTTTATCTGCCAGAATGTCGCGTTTGAATATATCTGCGGCAAAGGGACTCAAGCGATTCCGGGGAAAGCGAACCCAGCTGTGTTCCCACACATTTTCCGTATTCGTATTCAGAAATCTCTCGAGGTCTGTGACAATCTTCTTTGTCGTATCGCCCGCCATTGCACGCCTGACAATGTTGGCAAAATAATTGGATTGCTCGATGGTAATGGGAAGGTCGACCTTGCCCTTGTCGCCGACAACGACAGCTTGCAGCTCCGTCTCGCTTCCTGCTGTTGTGTCACGAAGTGCAAACGGAAGGGAATTTATTTTCACGCCGAAGAGACCGAAGACATCGAGCATTTCCATAATCCTTCGGGCCGATGGGACGTTTCCGTTATCGTTGCCTATCTCCTTGTGCAATAAATCTGAAGCAGCTTCGCCCCAGTTCATATCAAACCCTCCTGCATCGTGATTCGGCAACATAGTAGCCGAGCAATATTAAAGTGGTATTAAACGAATATTAAGATATAGTGAAGAGTGACAAGCGAGACAGGACAATTACGAGCTTCTGATAGAGTTAATTCCGGCTCTGCAAGCCTATATCCTGTTCATCTGAAGGTGGACATGTACTGCGGCAAGAAATGATCATCCAAGGAGCCCCGGAGTTGGTCCCGGGGCTCTTTGGAGTGTAACGGAATTTGTGTCAGCTATGCTAAAAACTAAGTGTCAGCTTGTGCGTCAAGAGATAGTCGTTACTGAGTTGGGCATTGGAATTGCTGCCCATAAAGGCATCGCCTGCCCACAGGTAGCCAAAGCCCACCATGTACGACAGATTGTCATATATCTTGTAGGTTGCGCTGAGATCAAATTCCTCACCGATATTTTTCGAGATCTGATTGACAACTACATTCTGGTCCATACTAGCGCCAGTGAAGCTCGCCTTTATATCAAGCTTTGGTATGGGCTTGATGCCGGCGAATATCTGCCATGCTATAACATTGTCCGAATTGTAGCCACCCACGTTACCAGGTCCCGTGCTACCATTCGCGGCAGCATTGGAAAGACCATTCTGACCACCCAACGCGCCGTTCCACCTGCCGAGATCGTAGTTCCAGAGAATCAGGCAGGGCTGAAAGTCGGTACCAATCTTGGCTCCACCTGAATACGTATTTAGTGAAGTTATATCAGTACCCGACGAATAGAATGCCAAAGCGCCTACATAGGCCGGTGCAAGGTCAAGACTGGCCATGATATAACCGCGCCAGCCTGTATAATCTTGGTCCACGTGGGTTGCGGCATTACTGTACTCTTGTCTTTTACCCGTGTACCAACCCCACTCTGTCTCGACATAAACAGGACCGAACGTCGCCCTGGCATACGGATACCACAGGATGTACCTTGCTTTATATCCAGTGGCAGGATTATCGTCAGGGCTGGTATCGATATAATATGTGATTTGCAGACCGGCGTCACCCTTGCTCCAGGTGTACCCGCCGAGAACAGAATACTTTTCCGAGTCGTGGTCCACAACATAAGTGGATACGTTGAGATTGCCGGCAGGACCGAGACTGCTGTAAGACTTCTTTCCTTCCACCTTATCCCAACGGGCTCCCCAGAAGAAAGAACCGGTTACCCAATCCCACTTGACCCTCATCCCATAGTCCGTCTCGCCCGTGTCACCAAATGCCGTACCCCATGTGCCCTGCTGCTGATAACCCACTTTTAAAGTGCCAACATTGCCGGGAATATTAAACGTCGCAAACGCATACTCAAACTTGATGTTCTCGGATTCATCATCATTGCCGGCAAGATTGGTTGAGGTAGCGGTTGTAGAACGGGCAGCGCCCCATATCTTTTCCAGGGCATCGAACCGGGTCGTCAGCATCAGGCCTTCCTGAACCTTGAAGTCTGTCTGAATCCTCAGCCTCTGCCACACATTGGATAAGGACGCACCGCCATTCGCCAACAGCGCGCGGTTGTTGTCGTAGTAGCCCTGTGCCACATACGACCCGCTGAACTTTACATCCGCCGCAGATACGGGCAAGGCGAACGCCATGATCAACACAATCGATAGTAAAACTGTCCAAAACTTTCTCATCTGTTCCTCCTGTTTTTGATTTTTCCAAATTGGTCCTTCCGGGCATGTCCTTGAAAGGTCCTCTGGAATGCTTCGTCATCTATTACGACAATCCGGTAAAACACTTAACACAACCTCTGTTTAGCTTATATGGCACCCTCCTTTCTAATGAAATCGGGTGTACGGTAGCCTATGAATGTTAAATCTTGATTAAGCAAATGTTAAGATATGATGAAAAATGAAGGACAGGGCGGGACACTTGTGAAAAAGATCATTTGAGATCTACGAATTTATATCCGATACCCCTGACGGTGAGAATGTATTGCGGTTTTTTTTTATCTTCTTCTATGGCCATCCTCAGATGGCTGACATGCACATCTACTGTGCGCGGCTCAACGAAAGTCTCATCCCCCCAGACATAGTCCAAAAGCTGATCTCTGGTGTACACCCTGCCGGGATGGCCTGTGAGGAATTGCAACAGTTTCAGTTCTCTGGGACCAAGATCAATTTTCTTCCCGTCTACGGTGACCTCGTAAGAACTGTAATCGATCTGGAGGCCCTTGTACGCGAATTGCTCTCTTCTTTCCGAATCAGGACGCACTTCTGCCCTTCGCAGGACCGCACGGACCCTGGCAATCAATTCTCTCACATTGAACGGCTTGGTGATGTAATCGTCCGCCCCCATCTCAAAGCCCAGGATCTTATCCACCTGTTCGCCTTTAGCCGTGAGCATGATAATTGGAAGCGCTTCTGTATCCGGATTCTTCCGGATGAACTTGCAGACTTCCAATCCCCTGATTCCCGGAAGCATGAGATCCAGAACTACGAGATCCGGCTTCGCGGCCTTAACCAGCCCGAGAGCGCTTTCCCCATCATAGGCCTTGATAGTGGCAAATCCTTCCTTCTCGAGATTATAACTGATCAAGTCTACGATGTCTCTTTCGTCATCAACGACAATAATTTTTTTCTGCATAATCAGCAAAGAACTCCGGGAGCTTTTTCAGACTGTTGATTCTGACGCGCTCCAGCCTTTTTCTGCAAATCCATTCCGGGAATCAGTCTGCGGAAGGAATCTGCTTACCTCAGAATTTCCGGTATAATAAATGTCAAATGTTGCACCATTGTTAAAGGACCATGAAGAATTTGTTAATCTTGTGAAAAAAAAGAATCTGGTTCATGATCGCCAATCGCCTATTGCCTGTCGCGTGAGAACTGTGATAAACAACTAATGCCTGTCAAGACTGTTCAGGCTCTGAAAGGATATTCAATGAACGATATTACAGCGAAGCGCCAGGCGTTAATCAAAGGGCTTTTTCCTTCCGGCATCCCCAGGTTGTGGTGCCCTCTCCTCACACACTACAGGAGCGACGGCACAATCGACTTTGACAGGATGCGTGCCCATTTCAAGCATGTAGTCCCGTGGGTCAAGGGATTTCTCATTCCCGGATCGACCGGCGACGGCTGGGAACTGACGAAAGATGAAACATTAGAAGTCGCAGACTTCGCGATACAACAGGCCCGGACGCATGAGATCAGCCTCCTCCTCGGCGTCCTGAAAGCCGATGTCGAGACCATGAAGCGGACGATCTCAAGCATGATTAGGATGCTTCAGAAAAATCCGGCGGGAAAAGAAGATGCCGGCCAAATCCTTAAAGCCAATCATGTTTGCGGTTTCACAATCTGCCCACCCCGGGGGAAGTCGCTTAGCCAGCATCAAATTGAAGCCGGCCTTTCCGCTGTCCTCGACATGGGGCTGCCTGTCGCACTGTATCAGCTTCCCCAGGTAACGGAAAATGAAGTGGCGCCTGAAATCTTTGCAAGGCTCGTGCAGAAGTATTCCAACCTGGTGTTCTTCAAAGACTCGAGCGGTCAGGACAGCATTGCAACTTCCGATGTTTACAAGGGCGGCGTCTTTCTTGTCAGGGGCGCCGAGGGCGGCTATGCGCGATGGCTAGCGGGCAGAGGCGGCTGCTACGATGGGTTTCTTCTCAGTACTGCTAACTGTTTTTCTCACAATCTTTCATCTCTCATCGAAAGTCTTCAAAAGAACGATCAGGAAAAAGCACGGGAGATGTCAGAGAAGTTGACCAGCGTTGTCAGCGAGGTCTTCGCCATCGTGCAACCACTTCCTTACGGCAATCCTTTCACCAATGCCAATAAGGCTATCGATCATTTCTTTGCCTTCGGGCCTTCGGCAGATACAACAGAAGAACCCATGCTTCACGAACGAATTCGCCTTCCCCAGGACGTCATCGAGGCGACAGGCGCCATCCTGACACACTACAACCTGATGCCGGTAAAAGGATATATGGCGTAAGATGTTCCTATATCATGTGACAGAGGAAATGCTATCTTCGGAAGACCGCCGCACAGGCGTCGGATAGTTCCGCTTCGTGGCTCTTCAGGCATGAAACAACTCTCCCCTTTCCTTTTGCTATGCCTTTGCAGAATTTTTCCCAATCGCCTTTGCACGCCTGACGGAATTCCCGAGACTTTTCCCGTTCCAATGCCATATGATTCGCGCATTCCTGCGACAGCCGGTCTCCGTTGCTCTTGAGACAGACCCAGAGCCGGCCGCCGCCAGGCTTAATGTCTTTGCAGAACTTTTCAATGTCGGCCTTGCACGCCCTTTTGCCCTCCTTGGGCATCAGCGTCTGGTCTTGATCCTGCGCCAGTCCGGGAGTTGCCAGCACAAAACAAGTGATCATTGCCGCGCAAAGAATGACCGAGAGTTTTTTCATGATATTCCTCCAACTAAAATTTATTTTTTTATTTCATGCCTGAGGGCACACCTGATTAATTATACCCCTTCGCCGGTTTCTTTCAAGGAGTTTCATTATTAAAATCTCTTCCGGAAACATTTGATGAGGCATTATGTGGCGGCCGCTGCGAGGTGCGCGGCGAACGACAGACAGGTTTCCCATGCAATCTCCCTTATTCTTAAAAGCTTCAATTTTCAGTTTTTCCTTTTTTGTGCTACATTAGTTGTTAAGTAATTCAGGTATAGACTGTGTAAAAGGGACAAAACAAATTTCACGGAGAAGGCACGCGGAGAAAGAGGAGAACTGCGCGATGACATTATCAGCCTGGCGCCGGTTGGCATTATATATCTGCATCTTGTCGCTTGTGGGCTGTGCAGGGGAGAGGACAGCCCAGACAAAGGTCATCAAGCCGGATTGGCAGAATCCCGCCCACAAGAGAGTCGCGGAACAGATTGTGCCCCTCCTCAGGAGTGCCGGCCGTTCTCCTGGCAATTGCCAGGTCTTCTTCATCGACTCTCAGAAACTAAACGCCATGTCCCTCGGGGAGTGCAAGTTCGGGTTTACCACGGGCTTAATTAACACGGGCGATGAGAGGCTCATTCGCGGGGTGGCTGCCCACGAAATAGGCCATGAGGTTCTGGGTCACGCAGACAAGAGGAAGACGGCGATCGCCGCAGAACAGTGGACCCGTACTGCCTTGTCTTTTATCCCCGGGGTGGGGGGCCTGATTGCTTCGAATGCCGTGTTCGTGACGGGCATGCTTGCTCTTCCCGCCTACTCGCGCTCCCAGGAGACCGACGCGGACAACAAGGCTGTTGAGATCCTGTCCACGGCCAACGACCCAGACCCCACGGGGACCATGGCCTACAGCTTTCGCTTCCTTTTGAAGTCGTCTGGTGCCACGGGCGGTGGTCTCCTCGATTCACACCCTAATACCAGGGAGCGTCTCGAAGCCATGGTGAAACTGGGAAATAGCCGTACGACCAATGCGCCACCACAGACGACACCGGACTCAGGGCTAAATACTAATTAACATAACAGCACACCGCCTGCCTCATTGCGAACGAGAGATGCGGTGCAGTTTTTTGTGTCGTGAAGCAGTACGTTAGAATGGAGGTGTAAAATGACCGGCAAGGATGACGTGAAGAAAGTACTCGTTTTACTGGGCAGCCCCAGGAAGAGAGGCAATAGCGCCATATTGGCGGAAAGGATCGCCGAAGGAGCCGAGTCCGTTGGCGCAAGAGTGGAGACTCTCTTTATCCACGGGATGAAGATCGCGCCCTGCAGTTCATGCTATGCATGTCAGAAGCCAAACAGCAAAGGATGCGTTATCAATGACGACATGCAGATTGTTTACAAGAAGTTGTTGGCATCGGATGCATGGATAATTGTGAGCCCTATTTACTGGTTCACCATGTCAGCACAGACGAAACTGTGGATGGATCGTGCGTTTGCCTTGCTCCCGCGCGCAGAGGAAGCTTTTGCGGGAAAGCGGATTGCCATAGCCATGAGTTACGGAGATGCCGACCCGTTCAAATCGGGCTGCGTCAATGCCCTCCGCACTTTTCAGGATGCCTATGGATACGTTGGGGCGTGCATTGTCGGAATGATTTACGGAAGCGCCATGGACGCCGGCGAAATCAAGAAGAACAAGTCCCTGATGAAGGAAGCCCTCGAACTCGGAAAACGGCTGGTTTAAAGCAAGATGAACGCCTCCGCTACAACTTGAAAAGCGAAGGCAGGTACATCGAAAGCCAGGGGAAATAGATGATGATGCCCAGCGCGGCGATCATAATAAGAATGAAGGGAAGGACCGCTTTGGAAACTTCTTCCAAGGATATGTTGGCGATGTTGCAGACAACGTAAAGATTCACCGCCACGGGCGGAGTCAACTGGCCGATAGCCAGGTTGACTGTCATGACAACGCCGAACCAGATGGGGTCCCAGTTGAAGACCTTGATGAGCGGGATCAGCATGGGAAGGAAAATGTAGTAGATGGAGATCGCATCCATGAGCATCCCGGCGATGAGAAGCATGATGTTGATCAGCACGAGAAGCACGGCAGGATTCGCAGACAAGGAGAGCATCTGTCTGGAGAACTTGTCCATGACCCCGATGGTGGAGCCGGTCCAGGCATAGAGGCCGGCAAACCCCACGATGATCATGATGACCGCTGAAGATAGAACGGTGTCGAGGAGCAGTTCATACAGGGAACGAAAATCAAGCTCGCGGTAGATGACCATGCCTACGAACAATCCATAGAACACGGCAACCACCGCCGCTTCCGTCGGCGTGAATATCCCGCCGTACATGCCGCCCAGAATGATAAACGGGGCGATGAGCCCCCAGAAGGCCCCTCTGAAGGCGCCCCAGATTTCTTTAGGCGTTCCCCATCTCTCGCCCCTCCAGCCCCTCTTCCTTGCGATGATATAGGAGGGAATCATAAGGACAAGACCGGTGATGATCCCGGGGATCACTCCGGCGGCGAAAAGGGCGGGGATCGAGGTGCCTGTGATGACCCCGTAGATGATGAAGGCAATGCTCGGAGGGACGATGATAGCAAGAGAACCCGACGCAGCAATTAGGGCGGCGCTGAAATCCTTCGCGTATCCCCTCGCCGCCATGGCTGTGATGAGAATCGTTCCCAAGGCCGCCGTGTCGGCCGGGCCGGAGCCGGATATCCCCGCAAAGATCAAACCGACAACGATAGTTACCAGGGCAAGTCCCCCGTGAATCGGCCCTATTATGAGGCTGATGAGGTGAACCAGCCTTTTCGAGATGCCACAGCGGTCCATGATCAGGCCCGCCAGAATGAAGAAAGGAATAGCCAAGAGCTGGAACTTAGCTACTCCGGCATAAAAATTCGGAGATACGCCTGAGATGCCTAAATTATAGAGCCAGATGAGAAAAAGGGAGACTGTTCCTAAAGCGACGGCGACAGGCACACCCGCAAAAAGTATTAGGAGGAAAAGGCCAAACAGGAGAAGTCCTTCCATCAGTCTTCCTTCCTCCTCAGCTTATTGACCGTCATTTCCACGACCCGGAAGATGACCAATAACGACCCGACGGTAAGGGCCAAGGTATACAGCCACTGGGGGATGTCGAGGGCCTCCGTGGTGACAGCAAGCATCAATTCATCCTGTATCTGGACCAGACTGTAGCGGAGCAGGACGCCAAAGCAGAAGATGGTGAGGAGGGAACTGATCACCAGGAGTACCCTCCTTCCCGCAGGCGGGACTTTTGAAGACAGAAATTGAAAGCCTAGGTGGACACACCGCCGGAATCCTGCCGCCGCACCGAGCATGGTGATCCACACGAGTAGGGCCACCTCGATCTCTTCCGTAAATGCAAAGGAGTAATGGATGAAATAGCGGGTGAGGACATTAAGGAAGGCAAACACAGCCATAACAGCCAGAAGGGCCGTGCTCACCACCTCTTCAAAATGCGAGTATAGATACTTCAGTCTGTTCACTGATTATTTCTTAGCCGGTTTTTTCTTTTCAACACTCTCGACAACTTTCTCGGCTGCTTTCACAAGGTCAGCACCGATCTCGGGGACCCACCGGTTATAAACAGGCTTCACCTTCTCCTTGAAGGCTTTCCTGTCCGTCGCCGTGAGAACATAGACATCCATGCCATTCTGCTTAAGAATATTTAGAGAGTCACTGCTTCCTGCGAGGCCTTCACGAGCGGCTTTTTTTTGCCAGACGGTGGCATCCAGGGCGGCCTTGCGGATAATCGCATGGTCCTTCGCATCAAAGGCATTCCAGGTTTCTTTGCTGATAGCCAGGATCAAGGGATCAATGACGTAATTCCAGAATGTGCAGTACTTATTGACCTGCCACAGTTTGTAGGGAATGATGATGCCCGTCACGGGGTTCTCCTGTCCGTCCACGGTTCCCGTCTGGAAGGCGCTTAAGGCTTCACCCCAGTTCATGGATATGGGATTGGCGCCGAGGGATTTGAAGATATCAATAAAGATGGGTGAACCGACAACCCGGATCTTGAGCCCGTTGAGATCCGCAGGTTTCCTTATAGACCTTTTACTGTTGGTTATCTCGCGAAAACCATTTTCTCCCCATCCCATAGCGACAACGCCCTTTTCATCGAGGATATTAAATATTCTTTTCCCGATATCGCCGTTTTCAACTGCATCGAGAGCCTTGTAACTGCCGTTGAAGAAGAATGGCAGGGCAAAGAGGTTTAGTTCCCTGACCGCCGGGGACCAGTTGATCGTCGAGCCGAGAGCGAAATCCGCCACGCCCTGCTTCAGGAGGAGGAATTCGTTGGTCTGTTTCCCCGCGTAGAGCTGGCCGCTGTAATACACCTTGATATTGATCCGGCCATTTGTTCTCTCCTTCACCAGCTCAGCGAACTTGGCGCCCCCCATGCCCCAAGAAGTCGTGGGACCAACTACGATGCTCATCTTGTACTCGGGTTTGTAATTTGCCGAGAAGCCTATAGCGGCGAATCCGAGGACATAAGAAAGAACAACAAGACATCCAATCCATCTTCCTTTCATGTTACCCCCCTTTTTGAATTTAACAGTTTCTTAATGTACTCCAAAAATTTATTGTTACTTGTAATCAAAAAAAAGCCGTCTGTCAATGAACACTGCAAAAAAGAGTGCTAAGAGATCATCTCCAGATCGTACTCTTGAAGATTAGTTCCGTTACCTTATAGACGAGAAAGATGATCCTGATGAAAATGGAAAGACGAAGCTACTGAATCAACACCGTCCTACATATAGACTGGTGGATTTGGTCGTCAGCAATTTTTTCCTCTTCAGCATCAGAGTCTTCTTTTCATTGTAGATTTATGCAGAAAATCGTGATACAAAAACCTTCACTATTTGAATTATGAATAAGATTCCAAACCCTTCAACCCGCAGGGGGATGTATGGACCGATTATAGAACCCCTGTTTCCTAAAAGGAGACGGGGGTTTTTTGCGTGGCTGCACCCACTCGCAGCGAAGGAGACAGGAAAATGAAGGACGAGGACAGAACCAAGAAAGAGCTTATTAATGAATTGATTTCATTGCGCCTGAAGGTCTCAAAGCTCGAAGAATCCCAGCATAAGCTGAAGCTGAAGTCGTCACAGCTCCGGAAGGCTCAGGAACGATTTTCCATGCTGTCGATAGCTACAAACGATGCCATTCACGATTATGACATAGCGAAGAATCAACTCTGGTGTAATGAGGGAATGCAGAAGACATTAGGTGTTCCCGAAGTCATAGATGATCCGTGGAACTGGTGGATTCAGATTATACACCCTGACGATCGCAAGCGGATGGTCGCGGGTATGGAAAGGTTGATGAAGAGCAATCGGGAATTCGGCTCAAATGAATACAGGATTAAAACTGCCGGCGGAGCGCATGTCTACATTAATCACCGCATCTATGTTCTTCGCGACCGTAAGGGAAAACCGGTTCGAATTATAGGGGCCGCAACGAATATCACCGAGCGTAAGCGATCCGAAGAAGCGCTGCGCGAGAGTGAAGAACAGTACAGGGCATTCTTCGAGACATCGAGGGATTGCGTGTTTATCAGTTCGCCGGAAGGAAGGTGGATTGATCTTAATGACGCAGCGGTAAAACTGTTTGGCTATGCGAGCAGGGAGGAATTGAAGAATGTGCAGATTCGGGACTTGTATGCGGACCCCGAAGGGAGAGACAGGTTCATCGCTCACATGCGCGAGAAAGGATATGTCAAGGAATATCCTTTCGACATGAAGAGAAAGGACGGTTCTATTATTCACGTACTTCTTACATCAGTTGTGTGGAAGGGTGCTGATGGGAGTGTATTGGGATACCGGGGAACGATCAGAGATGTAACCGAGAAACGACGCATAGAAAAAGACTTAAAGGCAAAGCATGAAGAACTGAGTGCAGCATATGGACAGTTATCAGCCTACGACGAGGAACTTCGTCAGAAGTATACTGAACTCTTGGAAAGCCAGCAGTCGCTTCATGAAAGCGAGACCCGCTACCGTGTCATGTTCCAGCACATGGGAAGCGGTGTGGCCGTTTATGAGACGCGTGACAATGGAGAGACGTTTGTCTTTAAGGATTTCAACAGAGCAGCGGAAAATATTGAAAGTGTCAAAAGAGAAGAACTTATCGGAAGAATTGTCACCGACGTATTTCCGGCGATAAAGGAATTTGGCCTCCTCGACGTATTCCGGCGGGTATGGAGGACGGGAGTGGCCGAACGTTATCCGGTTTCACTGTATCAGGACGAGCGGTTATCCAGTTGGCGGGATAATTTTGTCTACAAGCTTCCCACGGAAGAGATAGTGACCATCTATGATGATGTCACCGAACGCAGGCAGTCCGAGAAGGCACTGAGGGAGAGCGAAGAAAAGCTAAAAAACATCCTGGAAGCAGTGCAGGCGGGAATTGTCATCATAGATCCCCAAACGCACAGTATTGTCGATGTGAATCCACTCGCGGCAAAAATGATCAAAGCTCCAAGGGATCAAATTATCGGTTCAGTATGCCACAGGTTTATATGTCCTGCGGAAGTCGGGAAATGCCCGATTTCCGACCTCCATCAAAATATTGATAATGCCGAACGCGTCCTTCTCAGTGCGGATGGCAGTAACTTTTCGATCATCAAGACCGTGGTCCCGGTCATGATCGAGGGCCGAAAATATATTCTCGAAAGCTTTATAGACATTACCGAGCGGAAACGGGCGGAGGAACTGCTTCGGGAGAGTGAAAAGCGGTACCGTGAATTGACCGATTTCCTTCCAATATCAATTTTTGAAGTTGATACCGCAGGCAGCATCATTTCCTTTAATCGCACTGCCCTCGAAATCTTCAGGTATAATCAAGAGGATTACAAAGAGGGCATGAACGCACTTCAGTTCTTTCCACCCGCGGAATGGCAGAGAGTCGGAGAGAGTATTGGGCGGGTAATGCAGGGGACATCAATCCCCGGCCAGGAATTTACCTTTCTCAGGAAAGACGGCAGCACGTTTATCGGACTCATCTATGCCTCGCCTAAGATTCATCAGAATGAACCTGTGGGAATAAGAGGAACCATCATAGACATCACCGAGCGTAAGCAGGCCGAGGAGGCCTTGCGTCAGAGTGAAGAAAAATATCGCTCTCTCGTGCATACTGTGGACTCGATATACATCGTTGACGCCGAGCAAAAGGTACCTCTTTATGAATGAAGGGCACCTGAAGCGCTTTGGCATGCCGCTCGAACGGATCGAGGGAAGACCATACAGCGATTTTCATTCCCAGGAAAATTCCGACAAGTTCGCGGAAACCGTGAAAATCGTTTTTGAGACCGGCACGTCCATTCAACAGGACCATACGAGTGAGAGAGACGGAAGGTTCTTTATCCGGACGCTCAGTCCCGTCGTGGGGAGCAACGGCGAAGTGAATGCAGTGACGGTGGTTTCGAAGGATATCACCGACCGCAAACGGGCGGAGGAAGCTCTGAAAGAAGGCGAACAACGTTATGGGACGCTCTTCCATTACGCGAATGATGGCATATTCATCCTCAAGGGGGATAGGTTTATCGACTGCAACGCCGTCACCTTGGAAATGTTCGGATGCACCATGGATCAGATCATCGGAAATCACCCCTATGCCTTATCGCCCCCCTTCCAGCCGGACGGCACGGATTCCAAAGAGAAGGCCCTTGAGAAGATATCGCGCGCTTTATCTGGAGAACTTCAATTTTTTGAATGGCGGCACATAAGGTATGACGGAACTCCCTTTGACACAGAAGTCAGTCTCAACAGCATCAAGATCGGTGATGACGTCCTGATCCAGGCCATCGTCCGAGACATCACCGAACGTAGGCAAGCCGAGGCGGCTTTGCGTCAGAGTGAAGAGAAATACCGCGCCATCATAGAAAATATGGAAGAAGGATATATTGAACTGGACCTGACGGGACGGCTCACCTTCTTCAATGAGGCGGCCCGACGATTCCTTGGCTACAGCAAGGAAGAAACACTGGGTATGCATTACAAGAAATACACCGATAAAAAAAATTCAGAGAAGATATTCAAGCTTTATAACGAGGTATACAGAACACATACTCCACGCGCGCAGTTTGAATGGGATGTGATCATGAAGGATGGTGCCAAGAGAACCGTAGATGGGTCCGCCTCTTTCATAGCGGACGCCGAGGGGCGGCCCACGGGATTCAAGGGGCTTTTTCGAGATATAACAGACAGCAAGCGAGCGCGGCAGGAGTTGCAGAAAAGTGAAGAGAGATATCGTCTGCTCGCTGAGAACGCGAACGACATCATCTATACTACAGATATGGATACAAGGTTGACATACATAAGCCCTTCCGTCTCCCGGATACTCGGATTTTCGGTAGAAGAAGCCATGGGGCGAACGATGAAGGAAGCCTTTACTCCCGCATCCTTCGAATCGGCCATGCAGAAATTAACGGAACAAATGGCGATAGAAAGCTCCGATAAGCACGATACAGCTAGGTCGGCAATCATGCAAATTGAACTATTTCACAAGGATGGTTCCATCATACCGTTTGAGGTTCACTATAGTTTTTTACGTGACTCTGAAGGAAGGCCAACGGGCATTCTGGCGATTGCACGTGACATCTCAGAACGCAAACGGGCAGAGGTCGAACGCGGACGGTTAGAGGAGCGTCTGCAGCGAGCCGAGAAGATGGAGGCATTGGGGACGCTGGCGGGAGGAGTGGCTCATGACCTCAACAATGTCCTCGGAGTCCTGGTGGGATATTCGGAGCTTCTTCTGCAAAATGTCCCGCAGGAGAGCCCCCCGCAGAGACACGCAATGCAGATTTTCAAAAGCGGCCAGCGCGCGGCGGCAATCATCCAGGATCTGCTCACGCTTACCAGGAGAGGCGTGCTCGTCTCAGAAACGGTGAACCTCAACAGGATCATCTCCGATTTCCTGCAAACGCCGGAGTTCGAGGCGATCAAGTCCCATCATTCCGGCGTTCAATTCAAAACATCTCTGGACGCGGACCTTTTGAATGTCAAAGGTTCGCCCATACATCTGAGCAAGTCGGTGATGAACCTACTTTCCAACGCGGCGGAGGCGATATCCGGGTCGGGAGACGTGCTGATCAGGACCAATAACCGTTACGTGGACAAGCCGATTCACGGGTATGACACAACTCAGGAAGGCGAGTATGCCGTACTTACCGTATCTGATACGGGATCAGGAATTCCGTCTGCGGATATTGGAAGGATCTTCGAGCCTTTCTATACGAAGAAAGTGATGGGCAGAAGCGGCACAGGTCTCGGACTGGCGGTTGTGTGGGGCACCGTGAAAGATCACGATGGGTACATCGATGTGGAGAGCAAAGAGAAAAAAGGAACCACCTTTACCCTCTATTTCCCTGTAACCAGAGAAGCCTTGACCCAGATTGAACAGGCCCTTCCCCAGAGCGAGTACATGGGCAGGGGCGAACATATTCTGGTTGTGGATGACGTGGAAGGTCAACGCCTCCTGGCGTCAGCAATGCTGGAGAGCCTCGGATACAAGGTAGACTCTGTCGCGGGCGGTAAAGAGGCAGTAGAGTTTGTGAATAAACATCCAATTGATCTGCTTATCCTCGACATGATTATGGATCCCGGCATTGACGGTTTGGAGACGTACCGGAGAATTCTTGAGATACGCAAGGACCAGAAGGCAATCATTGTCAGCGGATTTGCCATGACTGAACGCGTCAGGCAGACTCAGAAGCTTGGGGCCGGCACATATGTGAAGAAACCCTACCTTCTGGAGAAGATCGGTATTGCCGTAAGAAAAGAGCTCGACAAACAAGATACCCGCCGATAGGAAACAAGGAAGAAACAGAATAATAGGGGCTGTCATGATAGAAAGCCGTCCCAGTATTACCGCGCAAAGAGCCGCAATGATGCGCTCTACACATCAGATACTTGATGAACCCCGTGTTTTTGATGATCCCCTGGCGATGCGTATCATCGGCGCAGAAAGGTCGGCGGCGCTGCAGGCTGCCCCGCAACGGTTCGCTGACGCTCAAGGCTCGGACATACTCAGAGCCTTCATTGCAGCACGCTCCCGATATGCTGAAGACGCACTCGGTGAAGCCGTCCGGAGGGGGCTTCGCCAATACGTGATCCTCGGTGCGGGCCTTGATACGTTCGCTTATAGAAATCCTTACAAACAAGCCCGACTGCATGTTTTCGAGGTTGATCACCCGACTACGCAGAGCTGGAAGCGTGCGCAACTCGAGGCGGCCGGTATCTCTGTACCCGCTTCGCTCACCTTTGTCCCGGTGGATTTCGAAACACAGACTATGGAAGATGGTCTCAGGCAAGCGGATATTGATCACGGTGAACCAACATTTTTCTCATGGTTGGGAGTAACTCCTTACCTGACGGGAGAGACCATCGCCGAAACTCTTAAATTTATTGCCACCCTGAAGACGGGGAGCGGTGTCGTCTTCGATTACGTTATTTCACCTTCGTTGCTGGATTCCCGGCAGCGGTCGGCATTCGATGATCTCTCAAAGCGGGTCGCTAAAGCGGGCGAGCCCTGGCGAACATCCTTTGACCCTTCGACGCTCACAGCCGAACTGAAGGCATTCGGCTTTGTGGAGGCTGTAGACCTGGGGCCGGATGAGATAAACGCGCGATATTTCGCAGATCGTACTGATAATCTCACTGTACGCGGTTTCGGCCATATTATGAATGCCATCGTGTAGTGCGGAGGAAGAGAAATAAAAATGGGATGAGACACCCAAAGCCTCTCCGCGGCAGGAGGGGCGTGTGCAATGGCCTCAAGGCAGATCTCGAACCGCAGGAGCCTTAGATGAGAACAGTGACAAACAACATCCCCGCATTTCTGATTATACTTCTTCCCATCGATTCGCCTGCATCAGCCGATGTACCAAATCGTCCTTCCAAAGGGGCAGTCCTGATACAATTGGCCGACGTTCCAAATTTACATAAAATAAATCCCGGCCCTAATTTGGAGACCTCAAGACGACGCCTCTCTATTCCTTTGGTTTCCCGGATCTTGCGTCAATGATTTTGTCGACCATCTGGGGCATCAGCTCTGACACCCTCCCGAAGAAGCCTTTCTTTTCATTGACGTTGTAAACACAGATGTTCCCCTGTTCATCAACACTAACAAGGGCTACAGGGGCGATACGCATGCCGCCGCAAGTACCTCCGCCCTTCCCTTGCCCTTTGCCCTGGCCTTTTCTCCCTTTTTCATCGGTGCCTGCGCCTTCTCCTTCGCCCATGAAGCCGCCGCCGCCTGCACCTATGCAAATTTCAATGACCGGGACAATCGTCCTCCCTTTGATGTCCATGGGTTCACCCACAATTGTTTTCGTACTCGCAAGTCCGTCGAGTTTTGAAAACAAGGTTTCAATCAACATTTTTACATGTTCCATAATCTTCTCCTTTCTTAGAGTTCTTGGATGATTTCGCGACCCTCGCGGGATAATACAAACTTCACACAGAGTGCAAAAATGCCCGCCAGCAAGATGCGTACAGTAAGCCAGCCTTCCACGTTGAATTCCTTCTTTTCGAATTCCGGCACGATCGTGAGAAATGGCAGGGGCAGACAAGAGAGACAGCATGCTACTATCCCCATGAACATTCCGGTCTCGGCCGGATCACCAAGTCCTACTGTGCCTTTGATGCGCCCCTCAGGGCAAAGAGACCCAAAGAATTCTCTTGCCGTTGCGAATACAAAAGGAAAGTGGATGAGTATCCAGCTCTTTGACTTTCTCTTTCGCACCTTCTTAGGCGGTTCCTTGCGGCCCTTTTCTCGTAACTTTTCTTTTCTTATCTTCCGGAAGATAGTTCGTCCGGCTACGAGAATCCTTATCTCTTCTTTGCTGTAGTCGAGTCCCGCGAGTTCCCATAGCCATGAGATGGCGAAAGAGCCGGCAAACCCCTCTTCATAGCGGCCATTCAGCTTAAGATGAAAGGGCACGAAAAGGAAAAGTACGACCAATATGAACAAGACTGCCAACAAAGGAATCATTTAGGTCATCGCCTAAATATAAATAGAGAAATAAACGATTTCTTCCCGCGGAAAGAATGATACAATTTATAGCATTAGTCCTAATCCTGGACAATCAGAATTATCCTGAATCGGGGCTTATCTTTATCCTTGGTGCTTTGCCTAGGAAAATACCTCCGGTGTGGTCTGCTGCGGCTGCAAGAAACACGGAAGCCCTGATTACGGACTCCACGAATAAAATCCATCAGACGTCTGCTTGGTTCTGACAAGCACCGCCATATTTTGCAGTCAAATTGCCTTGACATACGAGAACCCTCTCCCCTATACTTCGCACAATAATAAGATAGTTCCTACCGAAGCCCGCTGATGAAAACCTTTCTTAAGGAGGGAAGGCACGATGACAGAAATGCAAAGGAAGCACAAAGCCATTATTGGGATGATTTTAGGAAGCATTCTGCTGTTAAGCCCTTTCGGAACCGGGGAGGGATCGCCAGTTGTTCCCGCGTCTCCCTTTGTACAAACCAACGGGTCGTCGAATGAAACGCCCACGTCAGCCACATTGTATGGAGATTACTGGCCCAACAACCTCCAAGTAGATTCGAGTTACTTCGAGTACGGTCCGAGTCCGAGTTATGGAGCCCAGTCACAACAATATGGAATCTGTACCTACGTTCCTTCCGGGGAACTTTGCAATGTCAGTGGGCAGGTCACGAATCTGACCCCCCAGCAGATTTATCATTTTCGCCTCGTAGTCAAATACTTTAGTAAGTTTGACAACAAATGGGAATTGAGTATGGGAGAAGACAGGATGTTCTCAACCCATTATCCCCCCACAGTGACGACAGGGGCCGTAACCGATGTGAGTTCGACCTCCGCAGTGCTCCACGGCACAATAAACCCCAACGGAAATAAGACCTATGCCAGCTTCGACTATGGGATGGCCGATTGCATCTTAAATTGTCCAGCACCCCTTACGGCAGGACAGTATGAAGGTTCTGTCAATAATGCTGTCGATTTCTCGGTGAAAGTCACGGGCTTGACGCCTGGGACGAGATATTATTATCGGTTGCGCGCGAGGAATGATTACTCAGGCGCACAAACATCTGACGGAGAATCCCGGCAATTCCTCACCACTTCCAAGCCGATTGTGGTAACGCTTGCGGCATCGGATATCGGGACACGTGACGCGACGCTTAACGGGTGGGTTACACCAGCCGGCCTCGATACAATGTATTATTTCGAATACGGAGAAACAACCGGTTACGGGATAAAAAAATCCCAGGCATATGCCGGAAAGGGAATAGACTTGGTTAAAGTTTCACTGCCATTGCCCAACTACTTTGATCCGGGCAAGACGTACCATTTCCGGATTGTGGCCAGCAATACGCTGGGAGCAAGCTACGGCATGGATCAAACGTTTACGACTCAGAAACTCCAGCCACCAAGCGCTGTAACCGGGAGTGCGACGAGCGTGACCATCAGCACTGCTACCCTGAATGGTATAATCAATCCGCATAACGACCAGGCCTTGTGGCACTTCGAGTATCAGAAATTCAATATGGATCGGAAATCCAATGCGGATTCGAAAAAGACAGACGATACCGGCGCCAGTGTTGAGAATGACTGGAATGTTACCGCTAATATCTGGGGACTAGATGCCGATACAACATATACTTATAAGATCGTAGCTAAGAACGGCGGCGGAACAGCAACAGGTGAGGAAAAGACATTCAAGACCGCCCCTCTTTCTCTCGCAACCGCGGCAACGGCTGAAGCAAAGAATGTGACGAAGACATCCGCTACCCTGACGGGCACCGTCAATCCCAACGGGGTACCGACTTCGTACTGGTTCTGGTATGGGAAATCCAAGTCATATACGACCCATACGCCCGGGCATACAGGCATTCAGGGGACGAACAGTATCGCCGTCTCCGACGATATTACGGAATTGACTTCCAATACCATGTACTATTACAAGATCTCGGCGAATAACATCAAAGGCAATGTTGACGGGGAAGACAAGACCTTTACGACATCCGCCGTTCTGCAGGAAGTCGCTACCGGCACTGCAGCGAGTATAACCTCAAGCGCGGCCGCGCTCACTGGAACGATCACACCCAACGGATTGTCCATGACCTGGTGGTTTGACTATGGCAAGATAACAAATTACGGTCAGCAGACCAGCGGCATGCAGGAAGCGTCTGTTTCCGGGACGCTTGCCGTCTCCCGGAATATTACCGGGTTGACGCCCGGGACAACTTATCATTACCGGATTGCGTCACAAACTTCGGCAGGCACCGTTTACGGCGCTGATAAAACATTTACGACCTCTAAGTGATTACTTCTCAAGATCAGCTTCTCATGAATTGAAGGATGTATCATATATTAGCTTATGCCGCTGCAGTACACCTCTCCTTCTGTTCCGTCTTCATGAGCATGTATCTTTTGCGGAGTTCCTGCAGACTTTCCTCCTTGCCCGCCCTCGCAGATGGCGTAAGAAAAGATGAGAGTCTTTTTTCCAGTTTGTAAAGATTTTGCTCCTGGCCGATTTCTATTATGCCGTCCGTAATAATGCTCTGCAAGTATAGTTCCTGCTGCGTTTTTGAATAGATGTTTTCCGCAATGGGGACTAAAATATAATAGCTGAAAACTATCCCGTAAAGGGTCGATGTCAAGGCGACAGGGATCGTCTTCAGAATTACTCCTGTGTCGCCCACACCATAAAGCATCCCGATAAGACCGATGATGCTGCCCGCCACACCAAATCCCGGAGCCAACAGGGCCATGGTCCTGAACACCCTTTCAGAATGCTGCCGTCTGAGTTTGAAATAGTAAATCTCATTGTGCAGGATGCTGCGTATTTCATCTTCCCTGTAGCCGTCAACCAGCAGACCAAGGCCATTCTTTAAGAATATAATCTGTGTCGTCTTTTCTAATTTCTCGAGAGACAAGATGCCGTTGGATCTCGACCTGACGGAGATATCGAGAAGGATATTTACGATATGATCCGGTGAACTTATAGCGTCCTTCTTGTATGAATTGAGGGCAACTCTGTATGCATTCTTTATTCTTTCAAAGGGAAAACTTAGGAAAGCGGCGCCGATTGTCCCGGATGAAACAACCAGAAAACTTACAATGTTGAAATATACGACTGTCCCCCCTTCTCCGAAGAAAAAACAGCCGATAAATATCATGGTACAAATCCCACCGAAAATTAAATTTTGTCTTAACATAAAATTATCTCCCGTTTTATCTGCTTTAATTATTCCTTGCTGATAAAGATTTCGACCCTTCTGTTTATTGCCTTATTTTCAGGGGTGGTGTTGGGGGCTGCCGGTTTATACAAGGAGTGACCGGCTACCGTAAATCTCTCCGGCTCTATGCCGTTTTCTTCAATGAGAAATCTGGCAATCTTTACCGCCCTTATTGCCGAAAGCTCCCAGTTCGTGGGAAACGCCGGGGAATGGATCGGGAAGGAGTCGGTATGTCCCTCGATGCGGATATTAGTTTTTGTTTTTTTGACGACCTCGGCAAAGTTTCTCAGGAACTCAATGGCCTCTGGTTTTATGTCCGCCTTTCCTAGATCAAAAAAAAGGGAATCGCTGGCGCTCACTTTTATCGACTGTTCTTTATCAACGGCGACCGATATCTGGTCAGGTCTTGTATCTTGTCTCAAGCGGCGGCTCATCTGATTGAGTTGTTCGGGAGTCATTTCCTGTCTGACCTCTTGCCTCGGAGCTTCCATCTTCGTCGCATTCGGTATCTTGAACGCATCGGCGATATCACGTTTTGACAGTGAATAGATAAATAAGACGGCGAACATCACGAAGACAACCATCATGATGTCGGACCATGGAACGGCCCAATGTGGCGGCGTGATTTCGTCATCGGTCTCGAATATTCTTTTGTCGAGGCGATCTGAGAAAGGTTTCTTTACCGGAATATATGATTTTCTCGGTCCAATCACTTTTTCGATGTCAACAATTATGGCTTCTTTATGCGGTTTGTAAGATACATCCCTTTCTATTTCTCCATCACGTGAAGCTCCAGGCACCGGACAAGAAACATTTTCTCCCCTTTTTTCTATTTCGTGATCTTTATCGTTTTTCATAGACACTCTTGCAAAAACAACTATACTTTAGTGACTGAAGCATTGCGCTCCATGCGTTATGACTTTTCCAATTTCTTCACTTCCCTTGTTTGCAAGGCATATGCCATATTATGTTCCCGCCGGCACCGCACATAACCCTCTGATTTGCTGTAGTATCTATTAGTATTCTTGAATACGATTTCTATATCCCAAAGCCGCAGGAAACAAATATTGCCTTTCATGGTCTCTACCCGGCAAATTGTGCCTTATAACGCGTTTGGATATATTGAGTATACAGTCCTTTCCCTGTCATTTCGAATTGTCCCCTCCCCCGTCATTTCGAAGGAACGCGGTGTTACTCCCGCCTCTCCGCGGAATTCACTTCTTCCTCAAAGACTCAATTTGTCTTTAATTCCCGTGGTGGATTTCTGGTGAAAATCTTGATAAGAAAGCCCCATGCGTTAATATACAAATTGCAGTGAAAGCTTCATGCCTTTCCTATGAGAAAATTGATAATTGCTGTAACCTCAAGAATATGAACCGGCGCGACGTGCGTGACATCTAATATTATAAAAAATTGATAAGCGAGTAGCCGCCATATGAAAACCCATCTCTTCTTCTATACCGGAACCGGCAATTCCCTTTGGGCAGCGCGTGTCATGGCTGATGAACTCGGCAACGCCGAGATATTCCCCATCCCGCGTGACATCGGCAATCCTGTTAAAATAGAGGCTGACGCCGCCGGCATCGTCTTCCCTGTCCATATATGGGGCTTGCCGCAGCCGGTTATCAATTTCGTCAAGTCATTAGCCATTGATGCATCCAGATACTACTTTGCCCTTGCTGTGAATGCCGGCCAGGTAGCAGCCACGCTTCTGCAGTTGGACAGGCTGATGAGATCCAGGGGATTGTATCTTTCTTCCGGATTCGATATTGTCATGCCGTCAAACTATATACCATGGGGCGGACCTGGACCGGAAGACAAACGCATGCAGAGGATAAACGGAGCGAAGGAAAAGATTAAAAGAATATCTTCAATTATTGCCGGAAGACGGAAAGGTCCTGTTGAAAAAGGTCCTATATGGCAGAATATTCTGTTCTCCTGGTTTTACTCACTTTCTTTTTCACATGTGCCGACGCTGGATAAGAATTTTTGGGTCGATGATAAATGTAACTCCTGCAATATCTGCAGTAAAATCTGCCCGTGCGGGAATATAGATATGAAAGCAGGAAAACCCGTATGGCTGCATAAATGTGAACAATGCCTTGCCTGCATCCAATGGTGCCCGGAAGAAGCGATCCAATATGGGAAGAAAACCACCCGTTACGAGCGATACCATCACCCGGAAGTGAAGATGAAGGATATTATCGCTGCATCCCGTAATAACTCGGGAATGGGCAAATCATAAGTGAGCATAATTGACCCTGAAGAATTGAGACGAGGAATGGATTATGGAATTTGCATTTACCGAAGAGCAGGAACTCATCCGTAAGAATGCGCGCGAATTTGCCGCGAAGCATGTAGACCCGATAGCCGCTGAGATCGATCAGAACGGTCGCCATCCGGCGGAGCTATTTAAGAAGCTTGCTGAGGGAGGCTGGATGGGCATACCCATCCCTGAACAATATGGTGGCGCCGGCGCCGATTTTCTAACACACGCCATTGTCGTGGAAGAGATTTCCCGAGCCTGTACATCCACGGGATTCACCCTTTCATTTCACGCCGGCATAATCGGCACGATAATAAATCTTTTCGGAAACGAAGATCAGAAGAAAAAATACCTGATTCCCCTGGCTCAGGGAAGGCACCTCGGAGCTTTTACTTTGACCGAGCCGGGAGCAGGCACCGATGTCATGTCAATTACTAATGCGGCTGTTCGCGATGGGAACAACTACGTCATCAACGGCACGAAGACCTTCGTTTCCAACGGCCCTCTCGCTGATACATACATTGTCTTTTGCTGGACGGATAAATCTGCAGGGAAAAAGGGTATGAGCGCCTTCATCGTCCCCAAAGGAACCACCGGGCTGAAGCCGGGAAAGCATTTCGAGAAGATGGGGCTCCGCGCCTCGCAGACGTCGGAAGTGGTTTTCAATGAATGCCGTGTTCCCAGGGAGAATCTCCTCGGACAGGAAGGTGCAGGTCTTGCCCTGGCCATGAACGGATTCGACCATGGTCGGATTGGGATTGCCGCCCAGGCCATCGGTGTCCTCCAGGCAGCCCTCGATGAATCGATTAAGTACTCCAAGGAGAGAGTCCAGTTCGGAAAGCCCATCGCCCGTCAACAGGCCATCGCCTGGATGATAGCAGATATGGCGACTGATCTTTCCGCCGCCCGTCTCTTAGCCTATCACGCAGCGTGGCTGAAGGACAACAATCTGGCCTTCGGCAAGGAGGCGTCCATGGCAAAGCTTTTCGCAACAGAAGCCGCCATGAAGCATACTATCAAGGCGGTCCAGATACACGGCGGGTATGGCTATATCGAAGGCACAAAGGTGGAGAGACTGATGCGCGACGCCAAGATCGCCGAAGTCTATGAAGGCACATCGGAAGCCCAGCGGATGGTGATCTCCGGACATGTTCTGCGCTGATCACTAAGGATGGATTAATGTCCGAAGAAGTGCAATACAAGGGATTTGTAATTGAGGCTGATCCGGAATTATTGGAGACAGGCCAATGGAGCACCTTTGTGGAAATACACAGGCACAGCGGATCACGCGTGTCGAGCAAGGTTTTTCGTGAATCTCCAACCTACAAGACCTGGGAAGAGGCAATTATAGGCTGCCTGGAATTCGGTAAGCTGATTATTGATGGCGAATTTCCAGACTTAATAAAGAAACTCCCGTAGAAGGAATTCTTTATCTCTTCTGCATTACGAATATGCCGAGAATTATATGCAGAACCGAATCACTCAGTCTTTGACTCTTTTTGTTTTCATGATGTTTCTCTTTTCAGGTTATGGGGGTTCTCTCGCAAAAGATGCTGTAACATCCGAGGCGACCTTTTATGTTAAATGATTTGACGTTGGCAAGGAGGCCCTGGAAGGGCTGAAGGGAGTGAAGAGAGTTGAAAAAGGCTTTCGCTACTTTAAGGAGATAACCACTGTTTATTATGATCCGGCAATAATTACAATTCAAGAAATGGAAATTGCCTTAAAGAAGGCCGGTACTTACATAGGAACAGTTCAATAGTTAAAAGCATCCGTATTCTTGATGCGGAGTCAAATTCTCATTTATCAATGTTCTCATTCTTGCTTCTTGTCCTTCTTGTTGGCTTCTGCAAATCAGCCTCCAAAAATGAGGGGTTGACCATCGCGGTTAACCACTCACGATTTGATATTACTTCTGGCTAAATAATTTTAAATACTTGCCATAACCTTCTTTTTCCAAGTCCTCCTTGGGGATGAATCTCATAGCGGCCGAGTTCATGCAATATCTAAGTCCGGTCGGCTCCGGCCCATCGAGGAAGACATGCCCGAGGTGTGAGTCGGCGTACCTACTCCGTACCTCCGTACCAGCGTAAGTGGGCCTTCCCAGTTCGACAACGTCTCCCGGTTCGAGGGGCTTTGTGAAGCTCGGCCAGCCTGTTCCAGAATTAAATTTGTCGAGCGAGCTGAAAAGGGGTTCACCTGAAACTACATCCACATAGATGCCCTCTCTTTTATTGTCCCAGTATTCATTGTAGAAGGCTGGTTCTGTGCCTTTGTGCTGCGTTACTTTGTATTGCATGGGGGTCAATAGCTTCTTCAATGTTATGTCATCAGGTTTTTTGTATTCTTGAGCTCCGGCGGGTTTGATGCCGGCATTTTCTTCTCCCCACACTTTCTTCAGAAACTGATCACGTCCCGATCCTTGTCTGTAGTATTTATATCTTAGAGGATTTTTCTTGTAGTAATCCTGATGATATTCCTCCGCATCAAAAAATTTGTTGGATTTGATGATTTCCGTCACGATCGGCTTGGAAAACCGCCCAGATTTACCTAATTCCGCCTTTGATTTTTCCGCCAGCCGCTTTTGCTCTTCGTCGTGATAGAATATCGCGCTTCTGTATTGAGGACCACGGTCGACAAATTGTCCTCCCGGGTCCGTGGGATCGATATGTTTCCAGAAGTAATCGAGCAGTTGTTCATAGGTCACTTTCGAGGGCTCGAAATAAACCTGGACAGCTTCTACATATCCCTTCCTGCTATATGTTTCATAGGTCGGATTCTCCCCGGTTCCGTCTGTATAGCCGGATATTACCTTCTCAACACCAGGAACTTTTTCGAAATCAGACTCTACACACCAGAAACAGCCGCCGGCGAATGTGGCTATTTGCTTTGTCGCACTCATTTCTTTCATTTGGCTTTTTGCCTCCCGTCGGTCTCCGTCTGAACTCTGACATCCCATTACAAATATAAGTGATATCAAACTTAAAAGGAGATTCTTCATTTTATCCTCCTTAAATCTGAATAATATGCACTTAATTTAACGACCATCCGCTGATTGTCAAAATATATTCTCCCCCTTCGTTTATGCCTTAACTAGGTAATCAGTGAATAGTGGATTGGCGAGAGTCCTTCCTCCACAAATTGCTATTCTTGGCAAATGCTCTGCATTTTAACTCATAATCGGTAAGGTAGTGTCAGATTATTTAACTTGATTCGTAATCCTCCTATTTCTTCGATGAGGGTAGAAGCATAGTAGGTGCTATACGCAACAAAAATAAGACTTTCTTTGACGGGCCACAAAGTTCTGGCAAAACAGATACTCTTGTCTTAAAATTAGATCGTCAATAAGAAATATCGTATAAGAATCTCCTACGGGATCCTGAAAGCGATACACCATGGCGGGACGAATAAACGAAACAGTATACGGCCGGCTGAGAAAAATAATTGAAAAAGTTAGTCGCACTGCTTCGAGTGGATTTTCGTATTGCCGGCGTTCGTTGTCCGTGCTCATCATACACTTGCACAATGCCGTGTTGCGCGCCGCACACCTCGTGAGTGGTTGGCTAAGGACATTATGGAAAAACTTGTGCCGCGCCATTTCGAGTGGATATCCGTATTACAGGCATTCGTTGCCTGTCCGCATTATGCACTGGAGCAATGTCGTCTTGCTTGCCGCACTCCTGATGAGCGGTCTCAATATTTTCGACGCGCATCCTGCCCTCTACTGGGGCAAGCAGTCTTACAACGGCGCTCCCCCCGTATTGGAGCTGCGGGGCGTAGAAGACGATGAAGGAGACATCTCCCGCGGCGTCACCCGCATCTTAGGCCATGAATTCAATACGACCGGATTCCTCGGCGCCTCCAGGAACTCGGAGGGAGAATTGACCGAGCGCAGCTTTCCCTCCTGGCTTACCATACCCGATAATCGCTGGCTTTCCATGGCACGGCGCTGGCACTTTTCTATCGCCTGGCTGTTCGTGATAAACGGCATCGCCTTTCTGACTTACTCCATTGTGAGCAGGCATTTGCACCGTGACCTTGTTCCCACGAGGCAGGATTGGCGTTCGATAGGCAGAACGCTTATCGATCACCTTCTCTTTCGACATCCGAGAGGCGAGGCGGCCAAGAACTACAACGTGCTGCAGAAATGCGCCTATTTGGCGGTGATCTTTTTTCTTCTCCCCCTGATGATCATGATGGGGCTCGGCATGTCGCCGGCAATGAACGCATTATCCTCCGGCTGGGTTGATATCTTTTCCGGCCGGCAATCCATAAGGACGATCCATTTCATTGTCGCCTGGGCGCTGGTGCTGTTCTTGTTCATTCACGTGTTTATGGTAATCATCACTGGCTTCTGGAATAATGTCCGCTCGATGATTACGGGATACTACATGGTCAAATCGGAGGCGGATCATGAGTAATGATAACAAGCTCACACGGCGCAGTCTCATGACGCGCCTTCTTGCCGGCGCAAGCCTCATAGCGCTTAGCGGCTGCGAAAAACTTTCGGAAACCACCTGGTTCCCCAAGGTGTTGGGTCTCGGCGAAAAGGCTACATATAGAGTTCAAAGGATGATCCTGCCGCGCAAAGCGATGGCGCAGGAATTCACAGAAGCCGATCTGTCACCGCAATTCCGCAGCAACGGGACATCGATACCGGATAATCCAGCATACGCGGCCATGGCGGACAGAGGATTTAAGGACTATCGCCTCTCGGTAGGCGGTCTAGTTGAACGGCCCATGACTTTTTCGCTTGCCGACCTGCGAAAGCTTCCCAGTCGCACCCAGATAACGCGCCATGATTGCGTTGAGGGGTGGAGCGCGATAGGCATGTGGAAAGGGGCACGCCTCAGTGCGCTGCTCGAATCAGTACATCTGAAGCCCAATGCTCGTTATGTCGTCTTCTACTGCGCAGACCCGATGGAAGAAGACGGCAACTCCCCCTATTACGAGAGCATCGACATGGAAGACGCTTTTCACCCGCAGACGCTACTCGCTTATGAACTGAATGGCAGACCGTTGCCAATCCAGAACGGCGCACCGCTGCGCTTGCGATTGGAGCGGCAGCTCGGCTACAAAATGGCGAAGTATGTCATGCGCCTCGAAATCGTCGAAGATCTTTCCAGGATAGCCGGGGGAAAAGGGGGTTACTGGGAAGATCATGGATACGAGTGGTATGCCGGCATCTGACGGGCATACATCCTTAAACAAAAATATAACCGTCATCTTTTCATCACAAGAGCGTCATGAAAACAAAAGCGTTGCAGTCGAGACGGACGGCTCTTCTACGACTCAGCCGACCAAACCGAAAACTGAAAGCCCGGGAGTATACTGGATTCCTGCCGGAGCCTGTCCCCGAATGTTCTTATCGGGCGAGACATGGGGGTTTGCCGGATTGTGACCTACGGGAAGAACTAAGCGCGTCGTAATTATTGATCTCGAATGAACCGTTCACCTAAAAAATTGGTTATTACCCGCAATAATTCAGTTGGATTATCGGTGAGGACAGGGTGGGCAGCTTTCTCTATTTCTGCAAAAGTACACTGGCGGATCGTATGACTTATTTCTCTCGCAATCTGCGCGCTCATCACCCGGCTTTCTTTACCGCGGATGACAAGAGAGGAGCATTGTATATCCCGGAGGTAGGGTCGCAAATCATAATTATCAAAATGAGAGAGGGCCTCTCGATCAAACCGGCAACGGAACTTGCCGTCTTTTCCCTGCACAAGAGCATGTGAGGCAATATCGTAAAGCATTTTCTGTTCGGCATAGGGGCTGTTCTTCCGGATCTCGCTGACATATTGATCAACCGTTTCGTAAAAGGCAGGTTGTTCTTCATAGAGGTTGAGAAGATATTTCTTATTCCACTCGGGCGGACATGGTTCAATATCGGCATGAATGAGAGCGGACACGTTTTCGGGTCGCAAGGAAGCGTAGCGGGTTGCATGCAAGGCTCCCATCGAGTGCCCCATCAGGATTATCCCTGTTAGCTGAAGACCTTGGATTACTTTGTCCAAATCGGCTACGTAATCCTCACAGCGATATGCCGGTGGAACAGCCCAGTCGCTGAGACCGTGGCCTCTCTGATCCAGGGCAATAATTCTCAGGTGATGAGCGGCATTCCGTGCAAAGTGGTCCCAGATGTGGGCATTGTCGCCGATACCGTGAAGTAGAACCATGGTCTGAGCGTGCCTATTCCCCCACTCAAGATAATGTAGCTGCAGGTTGTCTATGGAGATGAATTTACCTGTGGAATGATTCTCGATCATAGAATCTTCGGGTTCGATTTGTGTTGTGCTTTAAATTTCCAACTCGTACAACTATCTGCCGGCCAAAGAGAGTCTTCGTAATCTTTGCTGAAGACCGGTGAGTTTGCTGTTAAATACTCTAAAGCCATATCTCCGGTGTTTTTGATCCCATGCTTTTTATTTGAGGGGATATAAATTGCATCTCCTGACGTCACTTCCCCGGTGTCGTCTTCAATAATCATGAGACCTCTTCCCTTGATTATATAGTAACACTGCTCCGGATCATGCGCATGAATTGGCTGCTCAGATCCTTTGGGTATCGTGGAAATTTGGATAGACAGATTCTTGGTTGATGAGTTCTGCGGGCTAATTAGCATATGCGAAGTGAGGATTTCTAATTTGCCGGTATTTCGCGACTTGCTTTTATTGAAGATCTCCATATTCTCCCTTCTGAAGAGCGATGAACAAAATTACTGTTTGTTGAGTGGCTCTAACGCGTTGATCACCGGCGGATTAGCTGCTTAGAGCTTTACCCTTGGGAATATCTCAACAATCTATTTTGAAGTGTTCCGGTGTGCAACTCAAAGAGATGGTTATCGTAGTCATAAAAGTATATAGACCGAGACTCACCTTCAACACGATCACGCCCGGATTTCACTTCCAGGCCAAGTTGCTTTATCCTTGATACGTATTCATCAAATTCAGAGTCAGACACCTTAAATGCAACACGGTTATAAGAACGTTCTGATAGTGGCTCACCTTCCATAATTGCTATCCAAGTGCCCCCGATGATGAAGAACTTTTCATAGGAGATTGAAAAGGTCTTACCGGCACTGTCATAAACCTCCTCTGCCTCAAAAATCGTGCTAAGGAAATGGGCCATCTTTTCAACATCCTTGACTATGAATGTAATGTGACTGAC
Organism: uncultured delta proteobacterium; assembly: GCA_963729715.1. Taxonomy (GTDB): domain Bacteria; phylum Desulfobacterota; class Syntrophia; order Syntrophales; family UBA2185; genus Fen-1135. Next base: position 282,310 of record CAVSPA010000006.1, on the reverse strand, counting down.
CGACTCTATCATTTGTATATGAGGGCTTTGACAATTAATATTTGCAATTAGTTCTTATCCATATATCTGTTCATCAACAATAACGATGGCCAATAAAAAATCAAGTTATTTTTGGTATGCAGAGGGAAATCACCCATTGCCCCCTTTGACAAAGGGGGCGGACATAAAAATTGGAATCTGGTAACTCTGAACTAATGTGAGGAATATAGAAGATCTCTCTCTTCGGTCGGGACAAGGATTTCTCCCGGAGTTTATCCCGAGTGAAGCGAGGGAGTCGAAATGACAACAGGTGGACTGGATTCCCGATCAAGAGACTGTGTCATAATAGATTAGGCCCTTTGTAACATAAGCGCTCTTTGACAAAAAAATATTAGGAAATCGTCACGCGCTGTAACATGAAAAGATTTCAGGCGCTGTCAACTCATATCCGTCCGATATTGCCGCTTGCCTTTTCTCTTATTGGTAAAACTATAAAGCAATCTGTGTCCTTCCGGGCATATATAGCAATCCATCTCTTTATCATAGGTAAAATGGCTCTTGCTGAATGGACTTTCTGCCTCGTGTAATGCTTGCCGCTGTGATGGAACAATAACCTTTATCTCCTGTTGATCAATCTTCTCCAATTCAACGGTATCCCTATATCCGGCATCGGCGCACGCCACTTTGCAGGGCGCCTCCAACAGTTCATTGGCCTGATCGATCTGCCGGGCAAACTGCCGTACATCGTTGGCGTCGCTTACCGCTTCTGCCTGAACGATAAGGCCGTGTTCATCATCCACTACGCTCTGGACATTATAACCGGCATGACTGCCCTGAACACTGTGCATCATGGCGCAATCAGGATCAGTCTGATTGACTTGCTTCCTATCGCTTGATGCAAAAGATTTAAGGGCCTCCTTGATCCGCTCTTTCAAATTCTGATTCTTAGCCAACTCTTTGTCCATCGCAACCTCAGAGGATGTGCCTTCCTCTGACTTGTCGGTAGTCTCACAATCGGCGAGCAACTGCTCAATACGGCTGTCAAGGTTAGCCAGAAGCTTTTCATAATAGGTTCGGTCATAAGTGCGATTACGTCCGGCATTTGCCCTAATCTTCGTGCCGTCAACAAACAGAACATTGCCGGCGATCAGTTCCAGTTTGATGCATACCTGGGCACAGTGTCGTAAAACCTTTTTCAACGCTTTCTTGTTCCGGCGCCGGAACTCCGCTATCGTCTTATGGTCAGGTTTCAAACCGCCCATGAGCCAGATAAAGGCTATGTTATGGTAACACTCCCTCTCCAGCTTACGGGAACTCTTCACGCCGTACGAATAGCCATATACAAGCAGCTTGAGCATTGACCGGGGATCGTATTCGGCATGGCCTACCTTGTACGGATTGATATTGATTCCCGGTTCATGGAAATCAACAGCTTCAACAAAGGCGTCATAGGCCCTGACAGGATCATCCTCAGCCACATATTCTTCAATGCTCTGGGGAAGTAAACTCATCTGCTGACGATCGCCACTTCGATATGCCATGCTGTTTCTCCTTTCGGAAAAACTCTATCATATCAATGTGGCTTGTGTTACAGCTTTTTCTCCTAAACCTGATATCTTTTTGTCAAAGAGCTTGATTATGCATTTACCTAATTACGACACAGTCTCCACGTCGGGAATGACATGGGGAGGTCCACGATGAAGATGGTCTCGGTGACCTTAACGTTAACCTTGATTTATTTATTCATGTTTGATAGTTTTTTATAAAAGGCAGACGGATTAATGCTTAGTCGTCATGGCGCTTTGCCATGGTAGCCACATATCGTCCTATGTCCGGTTATCACCTCTCTGCTATTTGCCGTCTGGAAGATGTACATCGACCATTATCAACATGATAACGCATAAATATCAGTTCATAACCGACCCCAATCCTGGGGAAATCGAGCAGATCACGGTCTTATACCGGGAAGCGGGCTGGTGGGATGAGCGGGATAACGGAGATCACGAACTGATCCGTCGCATCGTTTCGGGGAGTCACTGCTTTCTGACCGTCAGAGACGGAAACGAGATTGTGGGGATGGGTCGGGCAATCAGCGATCGTGTGAATGACGCCTATATTCACGATGTGACCGTTTTTCCCCGACTTCGACATCAGGGGATCGGAACAAAGATTGTCGAAAAAATCGTGGGCCGTCTCTCTAATGACAACATGCGGTGGATCGGTTTGATCGCTCAAAATCGCACCCATTCCTTCTACCGAAAAATTGGATTTGAGGAAATGCCCTTTTCTCTGCCGATGCTGCTAAAGATTGATTCTAAGCGATGAAGCCACTATCCAAAAAAGACTATCCGTTGTTGAAGAGCTTCTTTGAACGTCAGCCGCACCGCCTCAGCACCTATTCCCTGCCTTCGATCATTGCCTGGAACGGCTACTGCTTCGAATCTTATTACGAGATTGTCCATGGCGAGGTGGTCGTCGTGACCAAGAAAATCAGGGACAATGACGACAAAGGATACATGATTCTGCCCGTCGGTGGGCATGGTCGGCCTACACCCGTTGCCCTGAAAGAACTCGTCATGACGATGGGATGTGCGCGGATATGTTTCGTTCCTGAGGATTATTTGCAAGAGGTGGGAGACAGCGCCTTCGATCCTTATTTCAATATCACTGAGCAGAAAGAGTATGAGGACTATCTCTATCTCACCCAGGATCTTGTCGAACTCAAGGGAAATCGATACGCAAAAAAACGGAATCTGATTCACCAGTTTACACGTGTATATGTTGATGACAAGCGAGTGGCCACGGGGATGATCACAGAAAAAGATGTTTCCCCGTGTCTCGACTTTCTTGAAAAATGGTGTGATCTGCAGGAATGTGACAAAGAGCAGAAGGAAAATATGGCCTGTGAGAAAGCGGCAGTTATTGAGGCTCTCCATACCATGGAAGAGCTGGACTGGCGAGGGTTGTGCGTCCGGATAGACGGTGAGATCTGCGCCTTTGCCATCATGTCCCATTTAACGCAGGATATGGGCATCCTCAATTTTGAAAAGGCCTATCCCTATATCAAAGGTCTTTACCAGTTTCTGGACAATGAGTGTGCTAAGGAACTCTTCCATGGATATATGTTTATGAACAAAGAGAGCGATATGGGCCTTGCCACCCTGGCCCAATCGAAGAAATCCTATCATCCCGTTGAGATGCTAAAGTCTTACTGCCTTACGATAAAATCTTAAAGGCTCGGCTTTATCTTTTTGTATTTGCAAAGTTCGGTTCCTTCACTGGTTGCAGTTTCTGATAAAGATAACCGATGGGCTCAGACCGAACCCAGTTCCAACATCACCAAGCATCTGCTGGAATTCCTCCCGGCTCACGCAAATGTTCTTTCCCCCTTTGGGAGGATAAGGGTCATTGAAGGCTACGTGATCATCTCCGACATCCGTCACTACTACCCAATGAGGTATGTCCAGCTGGTGTACCACTCCCATGTGTACCAATGCTATCGGGATGAACCCTTCATAGAAGAACTGAGCGACCCGCCCGACCGTCAATCGGCTGTACACCACAGTCAAGCCACGACCCAGAGCGCGCTTCTTGTTCTCGGCAATACCGAAAACAGCTAAATCCTCGTCTTCCGGGGTCAACCCATGTTCCTGAATCCTGCTCCTCCACAAATCATGGTCGATCATACTCCTGCGTTGCGTCAACAGGTGGACATTATAGCCGGCATCTAACAGCGGAACACTCATCCCGAAAGGGTCTGCGCCTTTTACCCCGATCATGTTGCATTGACGCCATACCTCAAACTCCAGGGTGCGGTTCAGCTTAAGGCGGGTGTTAAAAAACTTGAAAATCATCAGCACACAAGCGGGACCACAGCTGAATTCGGAACTCTGGGCGTAGTAGGGTATTTTGAGCCTCATGGATTACCTTCCTATAGTTTGAAGTTGACACTTCAATTTTAGAGTGACTCTTCCCAAATAATCTTTTATCTTTTCCACTCAGTGTACATCATGACCTGCCCCTGGAAATTGTACCACATTCAAAGTTAGATTTCTGCCATTTTGTATCCCTCGGTGCAGAAATAGCTCCGATACAGGTTATTAAAAATATCGGTTGTGGAGAAAAGTACCATTTTTTATATTCTATTAAAGATACTGGTTAATATATTTCTTCCCGAAAGCGGTAATTGACGGATTTTGAAAAATGTGCAAGATTACAATTAACAATGATGGGACTATTGTAGTTGCAACGGAAACCACGCTGCGAGAAGATGTTTTGGACGCAGGAAAAGGAGAGACAGAATGGGAGACAAGGGCGGCAAGAAAGATAAGGAAAAAGCTCAGAAACAGAACGCCGAAAAACACAAACAAAAGTCACAACACCAGCTTGATAAGCAGCCAAAAAGAAAGCCTTGATAGAAATCACGGTGCGGAGATGTGCACAACAGCTTTGCCCGCTTGAAGCAGGCGCCATTTGTTGTATTAATACAGCTCATACCTGAGGAGACGGCATTCAATCGGCCCATTGAATAACACAAACCGACGTGATGCCTTGAGGCCGATGTGTTTGGCTAGTTCCAGATTCCCGGTCAATGCAAACCCTGTCCATCCCCGGCAACGCTGCTTCATTATATCACCAATCTGGCGATAAAGATCCTTGAGCTTCTCAACATCACCCAACCTCTTGCCGTAAGGGGGGTTAATTATCACCACTCCTTTATCACCTTCCGGCTTAAACTCATCCAAGGCCGAATGAAAGAAGTGTATCTGCCCTTTAAACCCTGCTGCATCAACGTTGCGACGTGCCAGTGCAAGCGCACGACTATCCCTATCATATCCCGTAATAAGCCCTTCAGGCAGCTTCTGAATACCTTTTTCAGCATCAGCCAAAATCCGATCCCATAATCCGGCGTCAAAATCCAGCCAGCGCTGGAAACCAAATGACCGGTGACGCCCAGGAGCCACCCGTCCTGCAAAAAATCCCGCTTCAATGGGAATGGTACCCGATCCACACATGGGATCAGCCAAGGGCATTGCGCCGTCCCAGCCGGTCAGAGCAATAATGGCAGATGCCAAGGTTTCCCGCAGGGGAGCCTCAGTGCGCTCAAGACGATAGCCACGACGATCAAGTGCATCGCCGGAACTATCCAAAGATACCTTACAGACATTTCTTGCCAAATGAATATTTATACGAACATCCGGTGATGATGTGTTCACGCTGGGACGAGTACCACAATGCTTGCGAATACGATCAACAATAGCATCCTTGGTCTTGAGAGCGACAAATCCGGAATGAGTGATAGCCGAATCCCGTAACGTACAGTCCACTGCAAGCGTCATGGAAGGCGTTATTAAATCATGCCAGATAATGCCGTGCACACCGACGTATAGTTCCTCAGGCGATGCACAGGGAAACGTGGCTATATTTACCAATATCCGACTGGCGGTACGCAACCAGAGATTGGCACGATACAGACCGGCATGGTCGGTGACAAATGACACACCACCCCGTCCTGCGCTTGCCCCTGGAATATCCAGAGCCTGTAACTCGGCTGCGGCGACCTCTTCGGCTCCTCGCGGTACTGCGGCAAAGCAGTTCATTGATATTTTCCGTTCACTGGCCGGACGTGCGACACGCCTTATCACACGTTTTTTTTCAGTCATCTCCCTTGTCCTGTCTTTCTTGTGCATTTTCCTTCAACGGTCGCCGGATTTCCCCTGCTGTTTCTCTGTTATCGATTACGCCCATAACGTTCTTTCTCAGCAAGCCGCATCTGATTTAATCTTTCTGATAAGACCTTGTTCTTTTGTTGTTGAAGTATAAGCGGGAGTTCGTTATGTGTCAAAAAAAAAGTAGCTGCACTTCCACATCGTCCCGATTAAATACTGTGTTGCGGTAAACAAAAAGGTAGCCAATATAACCCTGTCTTTTGTTTTTAAAATTTAATGTGATCTGCTCTTCTTCATGGTAAAGTGATATACATGACTAATGGCAGTTAATAAAAGTAAGGAGGAGAAGTTTTGCTGTTTGACTTTATCTTAGGAAAATTTTCCAATGATCTGGCCATTGACCTCGGGACAGCCAACACACTGGTCTATGTGAAGGGTAAAGGGATTGTACTGAATGAACCTTCCGTGGTAGCCGTTTCGAAGGATTCGCGGGGAACGAAGAGGGTCCTTGCCGTCGGCCTGGAAGCAAAAAAAATGTTGGGACGAACCCCCGGCAATATCGTGGCCATCAGACCCATGAGGGAAGGTGTAATTGCTGATTTTGATATTACGGAAGCCATGTTGAAGCATTTCATACATCGCGTTCACAATCGCAGGGCCTTGGTCCGCCCGCGGATTGTCGTCTGCATACCATCTGGTATTACGCAAGTGGAAAGACGCGCCGTCAGGGAAACTGTAGAATCGGCAGGCGCCAGAGAAATGTATTTCATCGAGGAGCCGATGGCTGCAGCCATTGGAGCTGGATTACCTATAATGGAGCCGACAAGCTCCATGGTTGTTGATATCGGCGGCGGAACCACCGAGGTTGCCGTAATATCTATGGCGGGCATTGTCTACTCAAAATCTGTCAGGGTCGCCGGCGACAGGATGGATGAAGAAATCGTGCAGTATATGAAGAGGAAATACAACCTTCTTATAGGGGAACGATCGGCGGAGATCATAAAAATGACCATTGGGTGCGCTTACCCGGATCGAGAGTTGCGGATACTCGACGTCAAAGGAAGGAACCTTATACGGGGTATTCCGACGATAGTCGAGATTAGTTCCGAGGAGGTAAGGGAAGCCATTATGGAACCAGTAAATATTATTATATCTACAATAAGAAATGTTCTCGAGAATGCCCCCCCGGAATTAGCCGGAGATATTGTCGAAAGCGGCATTGTCTTAACCGGAGGTGGGGCTCTTTTGACAAATCTCGACCTTCTTATAAGAGAAGAGACCGGGCTTCCCATTACAGTCGCGGATGATCCCCTCTCTGCAGTGGTAAGAGGTGCAGGTATGGCCCTCGATCATATAGATGTCTTAAAAGAAGTTTCATTGGAAAGGTGAAGAATACCTTCAGTTTTCATTCATCACCACATATATTACGGTCAGTATTGCCTTGACATGCAGAACCGAAAGTTCCTATACTCCCCCCGCAATATTTGATCAAAAAAATACTAAGACAATTTAAAGAACGGAGGCAGAAACATGGCGGAAGAAAAAGGATTGAATAAACCGGTAAAATTGAAAGCGGAATTGGCGGCACTGCTGGGTGCTAACTCACTTCCTCGTACTGAGATAACAAAAAAATTGTGGGATTACATCAAAGCAAACAAACTACAAACCAAAATAATCAATGGTAAACCAGAAAATGCCGGCAAGTATATTGTGGCTGACGCTAAATTAATTAAAATATTTAACAACACTAAGACTACCAGCAAGACTGGCAAATCAATTGATTTTACAAATTTAAAGGAAGGTCAGACCATCGATATGATGCAAATGGCATCTGTTGTTAGTGCCAATATCGAATAGACTAAACATATATATATATATTTTTTCAAAGTGTATGAAACATCTGAATATAAAAAAATGGATGGGGAATCTTGGTATATTGTTCCTGCTCACCCTTTCCATGTGTCTCATGTCCTGTCTGAGCTGGATCATGGAAAAACCCTCCTTCGTCCTCCGTGAAATCACGGTCAGCCTCCGCCCCAGTTCCCTTACGGAGGCGAACCTTATCATCGGTCTCGACGTTCAAAATCCGAACCGCTTTGACCTTACGCTCAAGTCTTTCGAATACGTCCTTTTCCTTGATAACAAGGAAATCGGAACAGGCCACCTGGAAAAGGAGATTCCCGTCCCTTCATTATCAACAACGCAGGTGCAGGTATCTGTCGTTGCAAAGTTTAAAGATCTGGGCGATAGCCTGAAAACAATTATCACCGGTCATGACCTGCCTTACAAGATAGAAGGAAAGGCCTCTATTGAAACGACCTTTGGCAGCCGTGACCTCTTTTTATCTAAAGACGGGCGTACTAATCGGATAAAGTTATAATGACCTCCATGCTAAGTTCAGACAAGAGATTAACTGGATTCCCGCCCCCGCGAGAATGACGTGTGGGGGGGGGAATGAGATTTGGAGAGGAAGAGGAAAGGTGACGACTCCATTTTCCCTGAAAGTTAGTCCCAATTTTCCGCAAAATTTATTTCTTCATGAAATAGGGCGTCGCGCAGTTCATGCAGCCATCTATTTTCTATCCAACTCTGTCCTCACGGCAAGTCCCAGTTTTTCTATTACATAGGGCTTTCTGACATAGGCGCCCGCACCGAGGGTCTGGGCTACAGTCACCCGCTCCGTCTCCGAAAAACCGCTCACGATTATTGCTTTTTGTTTCGGATGGATTTCAAGGACACTCCTGTAGGTGTCCAGTCCGTCAATACCGGGGTCCATAATCATGTCGAGAACCATGAGATCAATTTTGTGTTCCTTTAAGTACGCTATTGATTCCTCACCACTGGAAACACTCGACACATTGTAATTCAGCTTCCTGAGCATACCTGCCGCCAGATCACGCTGATCCTTAACATCATCCACAATGAGAATAGATTCGCCTTTCCCCATGTATTCGGATATCGATATGGCAACAGCTTCAGCAGAGATGTCTTTCCTCGTTACGGGAAAATAAAGGGTAAAGGTACTCCCTTTCCCTTCTTCGCTCTCTACGTTAATGTATCCGTAATGATCCTTCACCGTACCCCAGACCACCGCCAACCCCAATCCCGTTCCGCTTCGCCCCATGACCTTCTTTGTGTAAAACGGCTCAAAGATGCGTTTCAGATCAGCCGCCGGTATTCCTTCACCCGTGTCGGATATGGAAAGAACGACATAGTCTCCCTCCCGGACTTCATCATATCCATGAATGGGCTTCTCCAGATACTGATTGGCCGTTTTGATGGTCAGAATGCCACCTGTCGGCATGGCTTCGCTCGCATTCGAAACCAGATTGAATAAGGTTTTGCCGAGATGCACGGAAGAGCCAGAGACATTCAAGAGACGCGGATCAAGATCGGTCTTGATCTTTACAGAGGGGTGGTAAGAAGATAGTTTCTCAAACTCCGGTGATTTCTGGCATTCGGCGATGATCTTATTCAGATTAAGAACCTCTCTGCCAGGGACTCCTCTTCTGGCCAGGGTCAGCAGATCCTGCACAATCGCAGCAGCCTTCTGTCCCGCGTTCATAATTTTCGCTAGACTGGGTCTCGTCGATCCTGACTGATTAGCATCCATAAGGAGCATCTCAGAGTAGCCGATGACGATGCCCAGAACATTATTTAAATCATGCGCCACGCCTCCCGCCAGGATTCCTATCATCTCCATCTTCTCGGCTTGCCGTAGACGTTCCTCCATTTCTCTGCGCTGAACATCCGCGCGCTTACGGTCGGTGATGTCGGTAACGATCCCCCGAAAACCCTGAGGCCTCCCCGAGGAGTCCTTGATCAGAGAAGCAGATACCTCAAGACTTCTTCTCACGTCGTCCTTTCTGATGATGTCCCATTCAAACCGCGTTAAGGGTCCTCCGGTCCTGTAGACCTTGTTGTAGGCATGAAAAATATTCCGGCTATTTTCCTCATCAGCCGAATATTGCTTATAACTCATGCCCATCAATTCTTCCCGGCTGTAACCCATAATCCCCTGGAATGAATCGTTGAAAAAGGTGAAGCTCCCGGCAAGGTTTACCTCGTGATAGCCCTCCTCAATGTTCTCCAGAATGGTTCGGTATTTTTCTTCCGACTTCTGAAGGGCTTCCTCCGCCAGCTTCCGGTCGGTAATGTCATGCACGATGCCCGTCGAAAGGATTCGATCGTTCGGTTCATGGAAGTAGCGACTATTGAGAATACCACAGAACTCACTGCCGTTCTTGCGCTTTATCTGTAATTCGATGCTATCCGAGACCGGCTCACCCGCAAGGACTTTGGAATGCCTTTGTATAAGGGATCTCTGACTTTCCTCGGTGAGGAATTGCACGGAGTCCATCGATAGAAATTCTTCTCTGGTATAGCCGGTGTACTGACACATGGCATCGTTTACGCTCAAGAACTTTCGCGCTGTTAAATCGACCTCGTAGATACCGGTAGGCGCATACTTAACAAGATACCTGTATCTCTCCTCGCTCTCCCGTAACGCCTGTTCCATTCGGTTGCGCTCTGTGATGTCACGTCCCACACCCAATAAGCCGATGGGACTTCCCTTGGGATCCCTGAGGAGTGCAAACCGGACTTCACTCCAACAGCTGGATCCATCCTTTTTGTAAAATTCCAACTCCAGTCCTCTTGATATGTTTAAATCCTTTTGCTGAAGCCTGTCCGGCGTCAATTCCTCTGATAACGTTTTGAGAATAATTTCTATTGATTCCGGAGTGACATGTTTTTCCATCGGCAAGGCATTAATTTCCTCGAGACTGTATCCGCGGCTGCGCTCTACAGATGGACTGCACCATGTCGTCTTAAGGTTCATGTCCATGAGCCATACGGTGTCGGTCATGTTGTCAGTGATCAGTTTGTACCGTGCCTCGCTCTCCCAGAGCGCCTCCTCTGCCTGCTTGCGGTCAGTGATGTCCATAAGAGAAGCAACACTTCTCTTTGTACCCGGTATCACATCGACGGTTAAGAATATGTTCTTCAGGTGGCCGTCTATGTGTACAAGTCGAAACTCATAACTTTTCTTCACAAGACCCGAATCTGCCCTTCGCAACTGATGTTGCGTGAACATCTTTTCTAAATCACCTTTTTCAACGAATTCCGTCCACCTTTTCTTACCTTCTATCTCCTCTCGTTTGTACCCGGTCAGGCTTTCAAATCCATGGTTTGCAAGGGAAATAGTCATATCTTCCTCAACGATCATCATTGTGGTCCCCGTAGTTTCAAAAATGGCCCGGTATCGGTTTTCCGATTCCCTCAGCGCGTCCTCCGCTTTTTTCCGCTCGGTGATATTGTGAGCAACCTCGATCACTCCTTTTACGTCCCCCTTGTCGTCAAAGAAGGGGAAGAAACGCAATTCCCAGATCCTTCCGTCGGGAGTTATGCTTTCTCCCACCTTCGGCTGCCTGGAAGACAGACACTCTGGCGCGACACATGATTCACAGGGTTCTGATCGCCCATGTTTTATATGGTAACAGTGTTGACTGATAACATCCGAATGCTCTAAATTCCCCGACTTCGCCAGCTCATTCTCCCAAACAATCTCCAAATCCGGCGAAAGTAGAGTTAGACCATCAGGAATGGCATCGAGAATCCCACGGAATTCCTGGTAGAGGGATCTATACTTCCCTTCGTTCTCTCTGAGTTCTTCCTCTGCCCGCTTGCGGTCGGTGATGTCACGAGCTATGCCCATATATGAAAGCGTTTCATCATTGGAATTGCGCATGGGCGAAGCATTCGAAGTATGCCACCGCCATGCGCCAGCTTTATGTTGCACCCGATATTCGACCCCAGCTTGCTTTTTTCCCGTTGCTACGACCCGTTCCAGAAAAGCGCGACAGAGAGGAATATCCTCGGGATGCACAAAGGACTCGAACGACTGGCCTACAACTTCGTGGATGTCATGCCCCAGTATTTCCGTCCAATTGGGGGAGACATATGTGAAGAAGCCGTCAGACGTCAGAGAATAGACGATATCATTAGCATTATCCACGAAATATCGGAAGGGCTCACCGCTTTTCAACAGTAAATCACCATGGGACTCTTGTTTGTCCTTTGATACTTCACCTTCCGCCACTCGTTTACGGATGGTTATCAGTTCATCGATGAGTTGCTTTTTTGTCTTCATCTCGTCTTTCATAACAACGTCCTCTTTTCAACCAGGTGGATCTTGCAGATGAAACTATTACTATATGTGGAAAAACTTTTCTCACACCCTAGAAAAAGGGGGTTGTGATCATAATCATGATGCTACCGATGCTTGCAGGGTAATTTTGACTATGGAATATCGTTCTTAACTCCCTCGCAAATATCACAAATGACGATTGAAATCTTCCATTTTGTTTAAGACGGATATTCAGAACTTCAATCAATAAGGAAAAAGAAAACATTGTCGATCCCATTTTGTTCTTGACAATGACCCGCATTCCGGAAAACAGTTGATCAATACACGCAAGATCACAAACGGCAGGCTCGATCCTAGCGGGATTAAATCCATATCTTGAAGGTAAGTCAAAAAATGAAGGACCACAACATTGCCGTCATTCCGGCAGATGGGATCGGAGAAGAAGTCATTCCCGAGGGGGTGAAGGCGTTGGATGTCGCAGGTGACTTGATCGGAGAGTGCAAATTCAAATACGAGTATTTTCCATACGGCTGCAACTATTATCTCAAGCACGGCAAGATGATGGCGGATGATGGCCTCAAGCTCCTCAAACAATTCGACGCGATTTATTTCGGCGCGGTCGGCTCCCCTGCGGTGCCCGACCACATTTCCCTGCGCGGCCTGCGCCTGCCGATTTGCCAGGGGTTCGAACAGTACGTTTGCTATCGCCCGACCGAGCTCCTGCCCGGCGTGAAGACGCCGCTCGCAAACAAAAAAGCCGGCGACATTGATTTCATCGTCATTCGTGAAAACACCGAAGGCGAGTACACTGGTGCGGGCGGCCGTGCACACCGCGGCTTGCCCATCGAGATCGCAGTAGAAACGTCCGTGTTCTCGCGAGTCGGCGTCTCGCGCGTCGCGCGGTACGCATACAGGCTTGCACAGGGCCGTCGTAAGAAACTGGTGAGTGCAACAAAATCGAATGCACAGCAGCATTCATTCACGTTCTGGGACGAAGTGGTGACCGAGGTGGGCCGGGAATTTCCGGATGTGGCTGTCGAGCGTGTGTTGATCGATGCACTCGCGGCGCGGTTCATTTCGCATCCGGAATCGCTCGATGTGGTTGTCGCGTCGAATTTGTTTGGCGACATTCTCACCGACATCGCTGCAGCAATCAGCAGCAGCTTGGGGATTGCGCCCAGCGGTAACATCAATCCTGAACGTGATTATCCATCGATGTTCGAGCCGGTGCATGGCTCCGCGCCCGACATCATGGGTAAAGGTATCGCGAACCCGATCGCGATGATTTGGTGCGGCGCGATGATGCTCGATTTCTTAGGCCACAAGGAAACGGCAAAGTTGATAGATTCCGCGATCAAGGCCGTGACGGCGGAGGGCCGTGTGCTGACGCCGGATTTGGGAGGCACGGCAAAAACAAAGGATGTCACTGATGCGATCGTCGGCAAGATGCGCCTGATGGCAAAGTAGCCGATCTACGCGATATGCTTTGCTCCCTGGCACAGACTCTTTTTATTTCACGTCGTTATATTAATGTTCCGGCCAATAGATGGAGAGGTGCTGCTGGTTCCATTAGTCTGGTTGTAATTGTCGAGAAAGCTTGCGAGTGCAGTCTGAGCGCCGCCCGTTTTAGGATGACGATGATGATGTCCCTTATGAGATACCGACTGGACATCCTGCTGCAGTTTTGCAAAAGCAGACTTTGCTGCTGACAGATCTCCTGATTGGAGCGCCTTACCGATCGCATTGAGATCACCGAGAAGCGGATTTTGGCTGCTGCCTTGCTGTCCGTTCTGCGCCTGACTGCCGGACGATAAATTGGGTATCAATTGCTGGAGCGCCGCGAATGCCTGTTGGGCTGCATTCAGGTCACCCGACTGCAAAGCCTGACCGAGCAGCTGATAATCATACTTAACTTGCTTGAATTTCGTTTGTGCGCTGCTAGTCTGGTTAAGATCGGTGCCTGTGGATATTCCTGATACTGTCATGATAGTCCTCCTTAATCTAAATATGCCGTTTCCTTTCTCCTGCTACGGTCTTCGTCACGCTTGCTGGTAGCAAGCCCTATGCCAGAGCAGGCAGGCCAAATGATGCTGCCAACATCTTGATTCCACGGTGGTTTACGGAATACCTTTGTGGTGATGAATTGCGCTCCCGAGGACCATCGGGAAATAAATGTTAACCCAGAGTCTGCAGCCGGTAAAATTTTCCTAAAGGCCAATCAGGATTTCTTGAAAGGAATATAATCGGACGGTCGAGCAACCGTTGTCGTCGGAATAAGGTGTGATACGACGTGAGGGCACGGGAAATGTTTGGCTGTGTTCAGGCAATCAAATCCAGTATTGAGCCGAGGGAGTTGGATGATGTTGCATCTGTGTTGTTGGACTGCAACATTTGGAGAAGGGTTTGTGTCTGATCAGTATTCGTCTGAGAAGAATTTGTCTGCTCTATGGCATCCAAGAGATTCAATGCAATGTCTGAAGACGCCGTGGACTGCGAAGTGGAATCAGGAGACGCGGCAGTAGTTTCAAGGGGAGTGGATGATAATGTCTCACCGAGTAGAGCTTCTGCAAGTTGGGAATTGGACGCAAGTAAATTGGTCTTTGTCACTGCATTCAATGTTTCAGAAGTTTCCAGAAGGCTCGTAAAATCCTGAGACGACTTTGGCTCAAACAAGGACTGAATTAATGATTCGCTGCTTTGCGTAAGAATCAGATTAACCATGTCCTTTAAATTGTTTGAAGATGAAGACGCAGGTTGTGAAACAGTCGCAGACTTGGAAGCTGTTGAGTTCGATGTCTGGGAACTGCTTTGCGAGGAAGATAATAGATTATATATATTGCTGGTATTTAATCCGGAGATGCTTGACATGTGTTGTCATACCCTTTTTTAATTGTATCGGCGATTTTAAAAAAAACTTTAACAAACAATCTCGCTTTCATGCTGACTTGAACCACGTCGGAAAATGGATCATCTGATTGATCTCCAGTAGCTTAAGAGCAAAATATTAATCAGGCAATTGGACTGGATATTTTTTAATCAACTGGATACTTAAATCGGATACATTTTATCCACTGTCGCTTGAGACGTCCCGGCGTCTATGAGATAATATTCAGCTATATTCGACGCTTAGCATACAGCATTCCGCCCGGTACATTTCTTGCTGTTCACTCAATGATTCCCTTGTTTGAAGATGCCCCGGGGATGACGTATAAATTTTTCCAAATTCACTTTTAAAATATCGGAAAAGATGGCGCCGAGAGTAAAGAACCCCGTGCTTCCGCACGGGGCATTAAAACTCAAAATCCAACTGCTTAGGAGCCTTTTCTTCATGCCTATGATATTCTATATACTTCTTTATCGTATCACTGGTTACTTTGTCTCCAACTGTCCTAACAAAATAGCCATCTTCCCAAAATTCTCCACCCCACAGCTCTCTCTTTACCTCCGGATATCTCACAAAGATTTCTCGTGCACTCACGCTCTTCAGAATCCTCACTATCTCTCCAACAGAATATCTGGGTGGTATACTCGTAAATATGTGAACATGATCCTCCGCTATCTCCATCTCCACTATCTCACAGTCTCGTGCTGCCAGTATCTCTTGAAACAATTCCTTTACCGCTTCGCGTACCTTTTCCCTCAATATCCACTCGCGATACTTCGGTGCCCATACAAGATGGTATCTCGTATCATAAACCGCATGGCTCATTCGTTTGAGAGTCATGCAACGTATTATACTCAATTCTTAAAGAAAGGAAACCCTTTCCTCCCCGTGCTTCCGCACGGGGTATCCAGGGTTTGTTCTTCATGAAGCATCTGACGATGGTTTCTACAGCAGGAGCGATCGCTGTTTTATTGATTTCCATCTTCGCCACTAAAATATCTTCTACAGTTCCTGCCAAAGTTGGTTCGTCCGAAGCACCCGTTGTCAGAACAGCGAAAAGGACCAGGGTGACTTTTGTCGGGGTAGTCAAAGGACTCTCTGATACGACAATCGTGGTTGAGCGTGCCCTTAAGGGAGAAGTGGAATTGATAGAGTTTATTCTCGATAAACCAACGGAGAAAATAGAGGTCGGGGATAAAGTAAAAGTCAGCTTCATCAAGAAGGAAGGTAAATACATTGCAGTGAACGTTACGCTGGTTGTTAACAAAAAAACAATAAAGAAGGACTCTCAGAAGGCGAAATTATGAAAACCATTATAAAACTGATGATATGTTTACTTCTTTTGTTTACGGCATTCGGCGCGCTCGCGGCAAAAGGTGAAAAAACAGTGGCTGTGCTGCCATTTTCCGTACACAGCGCAGAAAGCATTGACTATGTCAAACAGGGTATCTGGGACATGCTCTCTTCCCGGATCGCCGTCACTGACAAGATAGAGGTCATCAGCAAGGATTCCGTCCTGCAGGCGATGAAAGGAAAGGAAGGGAAGGATCTGGCCGTTCAAGATATTTACGGCCTCGGGAAAAAAATGAATGCCGATTTTGTCGTATACGGAAGCATTACAAAGTTTGGCAATAGTATAAGCATAGACGGGAAGCTTGTAGATATCGCTGCGAACAAGTCGACGGTAAGTCTCTTTACTCAGAGCCAGGGCATGGACGAGGTCATAGCGAAGATCAATGACTTTGCCCGTAACATAGACAACAATATCCTCGGCACTGTCCCACCGTCCTTCGCCACGCCGCAGGCGTCAGCGCCGGCGCCGCAGCAGCAGCAGACGCCGCAGGATTCCCGTGAATCGGAGATCATCGGAGGGATGAAGAAGAGCAAGAAAGGCACCTTCACCTCTGTCATCAACCCTGACTTCATAACCTCTGCCAGGCCTCTCGATAGAAAAGGTTTCTGGATGAGTCAAAAATTTCCTACCGAATTCAGGGGCATGGATATTGGTGATGTCACGGGTGACGGTCTGAATAAAGTCGTCATTATCGATACGCATAACGTCATGATATACCAAAAGAAAGACAAAGATTTTGTCCTGCTTCAAAAGATACCGGGGAAATCATCCCAAAATTTTCTTGCCGTCGACGTGGCTGACATCAATAGAAACGGCGTTAAAGAAATCATCGTCACCAGCATGACGCGAAATATGGTTGATTCCTTTGTCCTTGAATACAGGGACGGAAAGTTCGTAGAGATCGCCTCAAAGCTGCCCTGGTACATGAGGGTCATTGACGCTCCTGCGGGGCCTATCCTGCTGGGTCAGACCAGGGGAATGGAGACGCCCTTCAGCAACCCCATACATGAGATAATATGGGAGGAGGGAAAATACAAAGAGGGAAAGACGATGAAAATCCCCGTGGGACTTTCCGTCTACGGTCTCGCAATGGATAATCTCGGAACCGGCGGAGGTGAAAAGATAATAGCTCTTGATAATTATGACTATCTTTCCATATACGAACCAACGGACAAACCCCTCATGAGTCTTCAGCGCCTAGGGGGAAGCCCTGAACGAATCTACAAAAGCGATGACAACTACGGGGGAAGCAACACCGCGATAGTAAATGATGATCTTTCGCCGGATAATGAAAACAAAATTACCTTCATTAATTCGAGAATTCTGACTCTTGATACCGGCAAAGAAGGCAAGAAGGAACTTATTATCGTGAAAAACCTGTCATCCGTCGGAAGAGTGCTCAAGAATGTAAAGGTTTTCACATCAAGTGAGATATACGACCTTGAATGGGATGGTCTCGGTCTTGTTGAAAATTGGAAAACAAGAAAGATCAGCGGCTACGTAGCCGACTACCAGTTGAAGGACCTCGACAATGACGGGCAGAAAGAGATAGTGCTTGCCCTCGTCCTGTCGGTGGGCGGGTCTGTTTCCGATAGAAGTGTTATTGTCTCCTATAAGATGAGCAAGCAAGAGAAAACTCAATAGTGATTGACAAAAAAAAATTCGTACTAAATCGACATGGCATTATGAGAAAAAATCTATATTATCTACTTCCCCTTTTAACTCTTTTGACCTTAATAAGCTGTGGGCCTTCGTATCGAACGAAACCTTCGGCCGATTCATCCCCGAAGATGTACACAGTCGCCAATGCAACTTACGATATTTCTCTGATCTCCGTGGAAAAATCCACCGGGGACAAAAAGATGGGAGAGCTAAGAATTGAAGCAGCGGTCGAGCAGGGAATTTCAAAATTTTCTTTTGAGGATGAGAAGGTGAGAATTCAATGGCTTCCGTCGGCTTATGACATTATTTTTAAGCTCAATAATGAAACGAATGGGCCACTGAGAATCGTGTGGAATGAAGCGAGATTCATCGATGAAAAGGGTGCGAGCCACAGATTGATACATTCCGGCGCCGGCTATGAAGATAGAAACAATTCACATCCTCCCACGGCTGTTGCTCCAAGAGGCGCTCTTGACGATTTCGTGCATCCGGCAGATTATTTCAAGCGGGAAGAGGGCTACGGCGGAAGTTCAAACAAAGAACAAGGTTACTGGAAGAGGGCGCCGTTCCTGCCCGCTCAGATCAAGGGAACCGCAGAAGAATTGAGAGCGAAGGCTGAACCCTTCCTGGGTAAAACCTTTCAGGTGATACTCGCCCTGCAAATCGGCGATCTCAAAAATGAATATGTTTGCACTTTTAAAATCAATAAAGTGGCCGTAACCGAGGAGAAACGCGAGCAGGAAAAAGGCTCAGACAACAAGGAGAAAGGGAAACGATCCGGCAGAGGGGTGCGGTCAGGATCGTGGACTAACCTAAGCTCGAATATGCAATAAGAAAGAGGTTTGTATGCTGCGGATTGCACACTTGGAAACTTCTAACAATATGGGGGGTCAGGAGCTTCGCATCCTGGATCAGATCCAGTGGTTGCTGAGTAAAGGCCATTCGGCGTGGCTTCTCGCCCGTGAGAATTCCGCAATCTATGAGGAAGCGACTCAACGCGGTCTCCCTATACATCCTATCCCGTTCAGAGGTTCGGTAAATCCGCGTGCCGTTTCTGAGTTGCTGAGTTTTATCAAGCGCGAAAAAATCCATCTCCTCGACTGCCATAGCTCCACTGCCATAAGCACGGCTATCGGGGTTATGATGCTCGGGATACCCATTTTACGCACGCTGCATGTGCACAGCTTTAAGATGGACCTCATTCATAAATATTTATGGCGCTGTGGGGTCGATCGCGTCATTGTGGTCTCCGTGGGCATAGCCGATAAACTCGTCCGCTTCGGCGTCGCAGACCGGGATAAGATTTCCGTGATACCGACGGGAATAGACCTGAACAGGTTCAGGCCGGATATAGACGGAAGCTGTGTTCGCAGGGAACTCGACATACCGGAGA
Source organism: uncultured delta proteobacterium (assembly GCA_963729715.1). GTDB lineage: Bacteria > Desulfobacterota > Syntrophia > Syntrophales > UBA2185 > Fen-1135. The sequence continues at coordinate 263,221 of CAVSPA010000006.1, read as the reverse complement.
GCACCAAGGTGATCAGCGAAATCGCCATGATCCGTCCGGATAAAGGACAGAAGTATTTGATCCGCGCTGTCGATTCCGTTGCCGACGTCCGGCCGGACGTTCGTTTTCTTATTGTGGGTTCTGCAACGAAACCGGAATTTTTCGAGGAGATCAAAGAAGAATTTGCAGCCCTTCGTCACCCGGATAAGGTAATTCTGACCGGTTTTCGGAAAGACGTTGAAAAAGTGATCGCGGCAAGCGATCTGATCGTAAATTCCTCTCCCTTGGAACCGCAGTCCCAGGTCATCTACCAGGCCTTTGCAATGAAGACGCTCGTTGTGGCAAGCAACAAGGGTGGCAATGTGGAAAGCATATCGGAGGGTGAAACCGGCTTTTTATTCCGTTCCGAAGATGCCAGAAGTCTCTCTGAGACAATCCTCAGTGTATTGGACAATCACAACGGGGCCGTAAAAGAGAAAGCTTATGCAGCCGCCCATTCGGCGTTCGGCATCGATACCATGATGGAGAAGACGTTAAGTGTTTATCGCATGACCTTAACAGCAAGTTAACCGCTTCAGGGTTGAATGCATGTCATTGAACCTGCGGTGAAGCGTGATTTGCGGGCAGGTTTGCATCCGTTTAGAAAATTATGCAGATAAGAGAGATGCTATTGCGGAGGAAAGATGCTCTTGCAAAGTTTTTAAGTCTTCTTCCCTTGTAGAGATGAAGGAGAGGAGAGCGGCATCGGTGATCTGCGGAAACCGCAGGAGAAATATGGGACAGACACCCATGATCATCGCGAGGCCAACCCTCTTTTCAAATAAATCGCCCGTCAGGATGGGAAGGACGCCTCCTCCAAAAAGATATTGCTTTGGGGAAATGTCTCGCGTACGAGGAGAGTTGTCAGACATGATCTTGTCCATGGCATTGAGGTAATCCGGCAGCGTCTGGCCCTGAGGGAGCATTTCTGCGACGGCGGTTGGATCAAGGCCATTGTGCAGGCAGGCCCGCAGCATCGGCAGGATATTCTTACACACCTTTTTGGCGAGAGCTATGCACCCCGTATGATCTAGAAGCAGCAAGCCCTCCTCTGACTCTTGCATTTCCTTGTTCCCCGGATCATGCCCTGCATATCTCACATGGGTCATGCAGGGCGAAGGGCAATGATAGCAGGCCATGTCCTTTTTCCTATCCGCCTTAAGAAATCTTCCCGCGTCTTTTCCGCCTTCCACATTTTTCAGGACGGATGAGAATCCCCTGCGTTTGAAGTTTTTATCCGTCGAGATTAATTTTTCAAGTTCCTTCCCCTGAAGAGGATTGTCCCTGTTGAAGGGAAGACCTCCGCCGCCGCCCAACATTATCCCCTTGAGGTTCTTCGCGGCCATGAGCGTTGCGAGACGCGCTTTGTCAAGGCTGCCATTTGTACCGATCGAGAGGGACGCATAGGAAATACCGCGGTCAGCCGCAGGTCCTGTTATAATTAAAGACTGAAAGGCAGGCGATGTTTTCTTCAATTCCCTGATCGCTTCGGGAACAGGTAGATTCAGAAGATTCCCCGCGGGGAGTATCCGGACCACTCCGTGATTTACATGGAGGACGGATGGTTCCGGCGCAGTGCCTTTCACCACGAGATAATCAGCGCCGGAAAATTTCATGTCCGGTCCGGTGCGGAACATTAAGGGGACGTGGCAGGTACTGTTGAAAATGGGAGACGCAAACGTTGCGATCATGAGAGGCGAGGCGGGGGCGAAACTTCCCGTCAAAGGGCCGGTACCGAAGACCAGTGCATCATCCTGAAATCCAGCAAGGATGGCGTTGTTCATGGCGACCCCGCCAAGATGCCTGCCCACCTGCTCCTCCTCGAGAGGAACGACATCAGCCTTTGAGGCGGAGAGATCGACAACGCCTATCTTCATATTATAAAACGGCTGGAGGGGATTCATATCCGGCCTTCTCCCGGTGTCGCCTTCTGCCAGCGAAAGCGGATCTTCGCCGCATCATAGGGGCAGCGATCGATGCACCTCATGCACATGATACATTCCGTCATGGGAATTTTCGGCGATAACCCTTCCCGCAATTTGTCCGCGTCGATAATACCCACGGGACAGACTTCCGCACACTGAATGCAGGAGAATTTCTTGCACCTCTTTGCACCGATCACTATTTTTATCATACGCAGCAGCGCCGTAATCCCCAGTACCGCTCCCACAGGGCAAAAATATCTGCACCATGATCTTCTCTCACCGATCTCAAGGCTTGCCAGGACGGGGACGATAGCGAGTTCGACGCTCCTGAAGAAAGACTGCACGCCGTATGAACGACAGAGCGTACCGATGGGACAGACTGTGCAGAAAACCTGGAAACCGAAGGCGTAGCTTCCCCCGACGGCGCCTGCCAATACTCCGTACTTTGTCATCCGGCTCTTGAGAAACGACGGCCAGCCAATTTTCTTGGGAGTTATCTTATCGACCACATCGAGGACAAGGCCAAACGGACAGGCCCATCCGCAGAAGAGCCTTCCCGCAAGAACGGTGAGAATGAGAAGTGCCAGGGCCGATGAAACGCCGACAAGCACAATAGTCCCCGACGATGCGATATTCTGCAGAGTCCCCGTGGGACAGGCGAAACTGACGCTTCCCGTCCTGAAGTAGCAGAACGTACCGACAAAGACCATGACCAGGAGGAGAAAAGACATAAGCTGAGAAGTCCAGCGCAGCCCCTTTATCCAGCGGACAGTCTTTCCCCGCGTAAAAGTGAGCGCATTCTCGGGACAGTGCTCAACGCAGAGAGGGTCGCCTTCGCAGAGGTCGCATTTGTGTATTTCCTGACTGCCCGGGTCTTTGATAGGAGCCGCCGCGGGACAGGCCATGGTACAGAGTCCGCATTCGGTGCAGAAGAGTTTGTCTATGCGCACTATGCCATCCTCGCCTTTTTCAATGGCCCTTGTGGGACAGGCGGGAAGGCAAAGAGGCTTGCGGCAATGCTGGCAGAGTATAGAGAAGTTCTTGCCCTCCTTTTCATCTCTCACAACCTTTACGCTCGCAGATACGGGAGCGACTTTTTCTATGTTACGCGTGGAGCAGATCATCTCGCAGGTGCCGCAGCCCGTGCACCTGTCGGGATGAAAAATTATAAACGAATAGCGCCGCGGCATGAAGTACTCGGAAAGATGCTTCTTCTCCGCGGGGCGGGGACGCAGGTCCTCAAGGTTGAGGGAAAAATCCTGCTCCGTTACTTGCTTCTCTGTAGTTTCTTGTTTCGTCATTTACGCATTTCTCAGAAGATAAATCTCCCGCCGGCATGGCGGACAAATATCGAGCACCCCGAACACATTCGGGGGTTCATCCTTTAACCTGGCGAAAACGAAGTCCTCCACGGGAATGGCCACAAAGGCCCTGCCGCAGCATTTGCAGGTCTTCGCATTTTCGAGGAGGTTCTCATCTACTGCCGCCTCCCTGAGTTTTCTGATCAGATCCCTGCAGCTAACTTTCTGCGGGCATGTATCCGTACCGGCGTTGCATTCCGTGCAATACCAGATGTTCTTGTCCTCAACTACGGGTTCACCCACGAGCGTCTTTTTTATGATGCCCCGCGGCGACATCTCAATGGAGAAGTTCGCATACATTTCCCCCATGGGACAGGCGGCAACGCAGCGCCCGCACTCTACGCAGGAATCGGCGCCGGATAAGCGCTTCGCCTCGGTGATCTTATCCTTTCTGTTTTTCATTAGGTTCCTTTTCTATCTTCGCGGCACATGCCTTGAACTCCGGTATCTTGGAGACCGGATCGAGAACGGGGTTAGTCAGGATATTGGCACGCGCTTCTGTAAAGTGGAATGGTGCAAAAACAGAACCTCTTGCAACCTTCTTCGTAATTCTAGCCGCAGTGACGATACTGCCCCGCCTGCTGGTTATCCTAATCCTGTCGCCCTCTCCGATCCCCGCTTTCATTGCGTCTTCCGGGTGCATCTCCGCATAAGGTCCTTCCATCTCCCTGCTGAGAAACGCGGACCGGCGCGTCATCGTGCCCGTGTGATAGTGAGCAAACATCCTTCCTGTACTTAGCCAGTACGGATATTCTTCGTCCGGCTTTTCAAAGGGCGGTGTGTATGCGGGTACGATGAAGAGTCCCTTGCCCCGTGTGAATCGGGCTTCGTGAAGAAATCTTGTTCCTTCATGTTTCAGGTCCGGACACGGCCACTGCAGGCCCGCCTTCTCCAGCCTGTCAAAACGAATGCCACCGTATTCTGGAACAAGCTCCGCGATTTCTTCCATAACCTCACCCGGATGCTTGTAAGAAAAGTTGAGTCCCAGGGCATTGGCAAGAAGACAGATTATCTCGAAGTCTCCCTTTGCCTCGCCGGGAGGTTTAACCGATTTTCTCAACAGTTGAAATCTTCTTTCCGTGTTCGTGTAGGTCCCCGTCTTTTCGGCAAAGCAGACTGCCGGCAAAACCAGATCAGCGAATTTCGCCGTCTCCGTAAGAAAAATATCCTGGACGATCAGGAAGTCCAACTTCGTGAGAGATTCCAGTACGTGGTTCACGTCGGGATCGCTGAGAGCGGGGTTTTCCGCCATGATGTAAAGCGCACGGATCTCTTTCCCGGCAGAGCCGATCATCTCCGTTACGGTCAGTCCGGGTTTCGCGGAAAGCTCCCTTCCCCAGGCCTTCTCAAATTTTTCTTTGACGGCCGGAACGCTGACGCTCTGATATCCCGGATATACATTCGGCAGGGCTCCCATGTCACACGCGCCCTGGACATTGTTCTGCCCGCGGAGCGGATAGACGCCAGAAAATGCCTTGCCGATCTGGCCGCAGAGCATCGCAAGGTCGCAGACGGCGTGGACGTTTGCCGTGCCGCACGCGTGCTGCGTGATTCCCATGCAGTAAATAGCCGCGGCATCCTTCGCCTTTGCATACATCTCCGCGACTTCTATAATCTCTTTTTCATCGATGCCGCATTCTTTCGCGGCCCGTTCCACCGGCCAGGACTGGAGGAATTTTTTTAATTCATCGAAACCCTCCATCCGGTCCTCGATGAATTTCTCGTTATGAAGGCCCGCATCGATAATGTGCCTCATCATGCCGGCGAGAAGGGGAATATCTGTTCCCGGATTTATCCTCAGATGGATCCGCGCGTTTTCCGCAACTGCCGTCTTCCGGGGGTCTACAACGATCACCGTCGCCCCGCGGTCTACAGCTTTGTATATTTCTCCCATGATGATGGGATGGCTCTCCGCCGCGTTGGAGCCGATGATCAGGATACACTCCGCCCCCGCGAGATCGGAGATGGAGTTTGTCATGGCGCCGCTCCCCGTCGTCTGGCCCATACCCACGGCCGTGGGGGCATGGCACAGGCGCGCGCAGTGGTCCACGTTATTCGTCTTGAAGGCCATGCGGATCATCTTCTCAAAAAGGTAATTCTCCTCATTGGTGCACTTCGCGGAAGACAGCCCGCCGACAGCATCTCCTCCGTATTTATCGGCTGCGGCCTTCAGTTTCTCCACCGCGAGGGCTATCGCATCATTCCAGGAGATTTCCTCAAACGTGTCTCCATTTCTTACGAGAGGCGTTTTCAAGCGCTCCGGGTGATGAACGAATTGATGCGCAGACCAGCCCTTGATGCAGAGGGTGCCACGGCTGACAGGGTGTTCCCTGTCCGGGTACGTGCCGACGACTTTGCCGTCCTCGACCTTCAGGATCAGACCGCAGCCGACTCCGCAATAGGGACAGATAGTTTTTATAAAGTCAGGACTCATCGTCTTTTCTCAAGCTGTTTACCCAGTCCGGCAGCACCTGCCCCGCTGCAGGCTCCTTACACAGATCGAACAGGATCGGAGATTTCCTTTCCGGGTCGAGTCCGGCCTCGTATCCATAGGTCTCACGAAGCATCGCCCGCATGGATAGCTGCAGGGCCATAAGTGGAATATTTGCCGGGCAGGCCTCCTGGCATGCCCCACAGGCCACACACGTGTCCGACAGATGGAACGCACGGATCAGGTGATAGGAGAGCATCTCCGCAGGTATGACGCCCTTGTCGACCCAGACCTGGTCCTCCAGTTTGCAAGGTACACAAACACAGATGGGGCACGAATTCCGGCATCCGTAACACTTGATGCATCTCTTAAGTATGTTCGCCCACTTTTCCATTCTCGCCGGGCCGTCGCCGGCAAGCAGTTCCTTTACGCTCTCAACCGAGAACGGATTGACACCGGCTACAGCATCGCCGCAATCGAGCTTTTGCGGGTACGGTCGGTCGCAAATGCACGCCCGCGCCTGCTCTCCAGAGCAGGCAATGCCGATCGTGAGGAGATGCTCTTTTTCAATCTGGTTTCTCTTCACAAGTTCAGTGAGGGCCCTTTCATCGCAGCCGCGCACAACGACTGCCAGCCTGTAGCCTTCCCTTGAAGACCGCAAGACGGTCATCGCCATTTTTGCGAGCAGCCATTTGGGTTCTGTGACAATGGCATCCACCTTTTCCGGATTTTCGAAGATGTGAGGTTGGACGATATCCCACTGGCCCTTTATCAGACCGAGGACTCCGTCTGCCTGCTTTTCCAAGAGAATGGTCCTCACTATGTCTTTTAGTTTTTTTAGCATACTTTTATTATGGAGTGCAGACCTTCAGGTCCGCCTTCGTTCCTCTTTGTCCCCCTTTCATAAAGGGGGATAGTGGTGTAATGTCATTCCTACACAAGCGGCGCCGTCCATGAGGCTGTGGAAGGCATCTCCCCTAATTCTGCAAAGAATGTCTTGACGACCTCCACGTACTGGTAATCCTCATGGGCCGTCCCGAAACTGATCAACAGTCTCCTGCCATCGATCCCGGTTGCGTCCAGCAGTATCCTCAGGAGCTCCAGCCTTTTGATGGCTGCGTGGTTCGCGTGGTTAAACCGGCACCCTCCCAGATGGCAGCCTAACACAGCCACACCCGTCATTCCGGATGCAAACGCGCGGATAACGGCATCGGGCTCGACGAGCGCCGCGCATTCGACCGTAATCACCCGGAACTGCGAGGGAAGCTGTATTCTCTTTTTCCCCGCTCCGGCGGCACCGATGAGGCCGCACCACTTGCATGCAAAAATCAGGATCTTCATAAAGCGCCCTCTTCGCCGAAAGCCTGTTTGATCATAGCTCCCACAGCCCGGTAATCGTGCTCCGGCAATTGTACCGTTCCATTGGGGCAGACGGATACGCAGTTGCCGCAGGCCTTGCACCGGAGCTTGTTGACCCTGCTGATCCATTTCCTTCCCATCTTCTGAAGACGGCACGCAGCAAAGGGGCAGACAGCTACACAATTGCCGCACCCAGTGCACTTCTCGGCACTGACTGAGGCATGGCCGAGTTTTTCTCCGGGAACCCGGCTTAAAGACAAGGCCGAAACGGCTTCCCTCCCTAAGAGCGCCGCGGCCTTGGCGGCTGCTCCTTCCCCTTGCACCATTGCGTTATCCGATGACACTGGCCACCTGGCAGAGCCGCAGATGAAAACACCGTCCATCCTTGTTTCCAGGGGATGGAGGGGATAGATTTCCGACAAGAAGCTGTAGCGGTCAACTTGCAGACCGAGCATGTGGGCGAGCTTTACGTTATCGTCATTGGGCACAAGAGGCGTACTCAAAACGACGAGATCGCAATCGAGCTTCCTCTTCATCCCGCTGATGCTGTCGAAAACCTCCACACTCTCTACATGTTCATCACCGATCATTTCAGGAGGGTGCTTCTCTTCGAAGCGGATAAACTGCACCCCTTTGGCGAGGGCACTTCTGTAATACGCCTCCAAGACGCTTCCGGGCGTCATGATATCGCGATGGAGGATGAACACCCGTGCATCGGGATTTTCTTCCTTGATTCTTACAGCGTTTTTCAGGCTTGAGGGACAACACATGGTCGCGCAATAAGGCCGCTCACTATTCCTGGCGCCCACGCACTGAATAAAGACAGCCGTCTTGATCTCGCGCGGACCTTTGATGAATTGCCTCTCCAGCTCCATCTGGGTGATCACGTTCCTGAGCTTGCCATATCTGTAAAGGCCATGGGGAAGCCATACCCGCGCGCCCGAGGCAAGGATGACGGCCCCTACCCGGAGCCTCTGTTCGCCTGCCGAGGAAGATAACTGCACTTTGAAGTTGCCGGCAAAGCCCGTAATGGCATGTATCTTCGTCTTCGGATAGAAATGGATAAGATGATTCTTTTCCATCTCATCAACGAACACCTTTATTTTTTCGGACGCCTTTTCATCTGATGGATACACGTGGGAGATCAGGTTGAGCATGCCCCCGGGTTTTGATCCCCTCTCCACAAGATGCACCTTGAAACCCAATCGCGCGAGCGTCTGCGCGGCGGAAAGCCCCGCCGGACCAGCGCCGACAACCATCGCTTCCGGACACACACTCACCGTGACATCATTCGATTCCCGCCGGTGATGAAGGGAGGACATTTCCATGCGGATCAGGTCCCATGCCTTCTCCGTTGCCTTTTCCGGATCATCCTCGTGAATCCATGCACACGCCTCCCTCAGGTCAACCAAGCCAATAGCGGCGCGCTTTATTCCCCCCTTCACGAGACCGTCGATAATCGCACCGCCTCTTGCCAGATGCGAGCATCCGCCGATCACAATCTTGTCCGCACCGGACTCCCCGATGCGCAGGGCTGCCTTTTCAATATCATCCGTGAAACAGAGGGATTCGCAAACGGAGGAAAAAACGACTGCGTCATTTTTCTCCGATCTTTTTTGCAGTGAATCGAGATCAATCACGCGATTGACTTCTCCGAAACATCTGCAAAGAAAAACTGCGATTCCCGACATTTCTTATTTATTCCTTTTTGCCAGAATGGCTCTTATTGCGGCGGATGATGCCTGGATGACCGACTCCGCCACATCCACAGGCTCCGCGCTGAAGCCGCAGGAAAAGCGGGAAATATCATCGGACGCCGAATTCACAAATCCATCGCCGGAAAGAGCAGGTGAAAAATGTTCTCCCTGATCTTTCTTTTTCAGGGAAGACCCGATATTGCCGTTGAGGACAACCATATCGAATTTCCATATCTCCCTTTTCTGAGTCATGGTGTTTTCAAACTTTACTGCGATGCCGTCCCGCCCGGGGAGCGGATAGATCAGAGACGGTCTCCCCCTTATGAGTCGCACGTGGCTTCCGCCTATGTCCCGCAGGGAGTACTCGTAATAGTCGCGCCCCACCGTACGTAGATCGGTATAGAAGACGACGCACTGAATCTCCGGATTTCTCTTCATCGCCCATTGGGCCTGCTTCATGGCATGCATGCAGCAGACGGCGGAACAGTATGAGAGCAGCCTCTGATCCCTTGCCCCTGCACACTGTATGAAGGCGATGTTGCGGGGAACTGTGGAATTTGATTTTTTTGTAATCGCCCCTTTGTTAAGCCCTGCCTCTGCCGTCCAGTTCTCAAACTGCATTGCCGTCATGATGTCCGGATGTTTTCCCAGTCCGAATTCCGGAAGCGGCGACAGATCGACTTCCGTAAATCCGGAGGCCCATATGACATCGTCGAACACGAGTTCAGATGTCTCTTCTCTCCTCTGAAAATCGATGGCTCCCGCGGGGCATTCCTTCACGCACTTTTCGCACCTGTTGCAGATTTCCTCTCTAACCAGGTAAGTGGGCGGATAAACATGGTCACCCAGGGTCTTAATGGCAGCTTCGGTGCAAACTCCTGCGCACTTCCCGCAGAAGACGCAGTTGCTTCCATCGATGACCGGAGGTTTTCTGACCACGACCGCGTGGACGCGGCCGCCCTCTCTCTTGAGTTCTTTCACTTCCGTGGATGTGTGGACGGTAATCAGGGGATTGTCCCTCAGTTTCTTGATATCCGTCCAGAGCGGACAAAAGGCGCAGTGATCCGTAGGATAGAGTTTATCGAGCCTGGCAACCTGGCCACCGAGGATGTGTCTCTTCTCCACGAGATGGACGGCATGGCCGCAGTCCGCCATGTCGAGAGCCGCGCCAATGCCGGCGACACCGCCGCCAATGACAAGAACAGGAGATGCATTCGTTCTGTTCATTTATTCATCTTCCTCTTCCTTAATGATGCCGTATGATTTGCCGAGCTTCTTGATCCTTTCTACAAACCAGTCCTTGAAATCCTCTTCGCCGTGTTTCTTGCCTGCTTCATCGGGAAGGCGCAATGATATACCTTTTTCGGGTGGCAGGAATCTTTTTACCTTTTCGTAATAGACGACGATGGATTTCGGATTCGTCGGGCACTTTCTCTCGCACGCCCCGCAGCCAGTGCAGGGATCTTCGAGAACCACGGGGTAAATCTTATTCTCCAATTTGATCGCGTCGTAGCGGCAGGCGTTGTAGCAGATGTCACACTTGCTCTTGCCCGACCATGTAAGGCACGTACTCGGATTGATTACGGCGTTCCCGATATCGATATCGTCCCGGGAGATCCTCTTTATGGCCCCCGTAGGACACGTCCTGATACAGTTCATGCAGAAGATGCACTTCTTCCAGTCCAGGACCGGTGTTCCAATATTGGGAATGCCGCCGGAAATGCCTGCTGGATGAAGGGCGTCGGCAGGACAAACATCGATGCACTGGTAGCACCGTGTGCAGTACTTGAGAAATTCCGGTTCGATGAGCGCACCTGGCGGGCGGGGTAATGCTTTGGCACCACTGACTTTAAAAGATGTAAAAATAAGGGTGGAAACTGCGCCGCTAACGAGAATATGGAGCGCATCCCTTCTTGAAAAACTCATGACAAACGATTACCTATATTACTCCTAAAAATAGCAATTCATCCCGATAGCCCAAAGATGAACCACACATCTAAAACATATAGCAGACAGCCCCAAAAAGCAAGGGCGGGTGAAACTCCCACCCGCCCCCGTTTGCTTCAAACCGCTCTTCTACAAATTGTACTCCTTACGGGCCCGCGCCACATCATCGATAGAGTATTCGAGACCGTAAGCCTTCAATGTCGCTTCCGTCGGGATGCCCTTTGCATCCCAGCCAAGGAAGCTGTAGAATTCATCCTGCATCTTCTTGGTATCTTCTTCAGTGAAAATGGCGCCCTTCTTCGGTCCGGCCGGAAGCTTTTCCGTCCTCATGCGCTTCGGCAAAATATCATCCTTACGGCTGATGCCTTCCCTCACGTTGAAGACGCGCTCCATCGTGAGGATGCGTTTCCCCGTTGTCCAGTAGTCGTCTTCCGTCATATTCCAGCCGCAGAGCGGATTCAGCATTCCCACTGTTATCTTCGCGTTTTCACCGCCCCAGATGAGGGCGCTTGCAAAAGAGCAAGTGCAGAGGGAATTGATCATCGCAAAAATGACAAGCGCCCGCGTGGAAGCGCCCTCATGGTGATCCCCCCCGCAGGAACCCAAAGTGTAGCTATATGCCCTGGCCTTGTCGCCCCGCGGGTCATGGGCTGCAAGTTCCTTGCCCTTCACGTGCATGGCGTATGCTTCGGACCCCTTGCCGATCTCCGCGGACATCTTCTTCACGCCTTTGGAGAGAAGCTTGCCCGCCTTACCTTCCTTGTAAGCAATCCTGCGGATGAGCTCCAGATAGGTGTCCCCATCGCCCCATTTTGGCTTGAGACCGTCGAGGTCGGCAGGTTTGAGGATACCCCTCTCCATAAGTTCCGTTGTAAATCCGAGGACACCGCCCGTGGAGATGTTATCGATGCCATACGCATCGCAGGCCTCGATGAGGACGATCATAGAGTTGAAGTCAGTCATTCCGAGATTGCTTCCCAAAAGTCCTCCGGATTCGTATTCCGGACCTTCGGCAATCATGCCCCTGTATTTTCCGTCACGGATCACGCCCAGCTTCAGGCAGTGGATGGGACAGTGATTGCACGCCACGTGCCGCTTCCAGAACGTCCGGTTCGCCTCTTCCGCGCCAATTTTTACAACGTCAGGATACCAGGTCGTCTGGTAGTTCTTCGTGACGAGAGACCCGGTGAAAAAATTATTCTGCTCCATGAGACCTGCGGTTCCCCACCTCTTGATGCCTTGCCAGGCTTCCTTATCTATGGCAACCTGCTTGGCATAGGTCGCCATTTCCATGAATTTCACGTTGTCGGCAACAGGCACGCCCTTACTACCTCTCACGGCAATGCCTTTCAACTTCTTGTTTCCCATCACCATGCCCGTTCCGCTTCTCGCGGCGGCGCGGAAGCGCTCCACAATCACGCAGGCGAAGGGAACCTGGTTCTCCCCGGCCTGGCCTATGACCGCCGTCCGGGCGTAGGGCTCCTTCATCTCCTTGATGATTGTTTCATGTGTCTCTTCCGTATCCTTACCCCATATCTTTGTGGCATCCTTGAATTCCACCTTGTCGTCCACGATGGAGAGCCAGACAGGCTTCTTTGACCTTCCCGTAATGTAGATGCCGTCCCAGCCGGCCCATTTGATTTCGTTCCCAAAATGGGCTCCAGCCTCCGCGTGGGAGATCAGGCCTGTGTAGGGACTCATATTGGCAAAGCTTGTGCGCGTGGAAACACAGAACGTCCCATTAAGAGGTCCCGGGCCGACATAGATGAACGCATCCTCTGCCAGGGGATCTTTATGAGCCTTGTACTCAGTGGTCATAAAATATGCGCCGAGCCCGTTTCCGCCGATGGCCTTCTGATAGACCTCATCGGGGACTTCGCGGACCTTATATGTATGTTTGCTTAAATCAATCTCGAGAACTTTTCCGAAACATCCGCCTTTTGGTGCAGTCATGGTTATGCCCTCCTCGTCTTTTTGGTCTTAGCAGGGGTGAGTCTCTTCCCATCGACACTGGGATAGAACGTGAGATCCAGTAAATCCTTGCCCGCCTGGTTGGGCGTCACATTCCTGAAAGCCAGATTGACGCCAAAACCAAGTTTGTTTGCCATAAGGCAGGGCCCCTGCGGATTGCCCGACTGCGCGGCACAGGCCTTCACGCAGGCGGGATCACCGCCGCACATGTCGCACATGAGGGGCTTACCCGTGTCAGGATGTGCCCAGACAAACTGCGCCGGACAAGCCTCCTGGCATTTCAGGCATTTTCTGCCGAGACAGGTTTTTTCATTCAAGATGATGCCGTTGTGATTTGGGTCCGGTATTATCGACTTGGGAGTCGTGGGACAGGCCGCAACGCACGGCGCGTCGTTACAGTGCCAACACAAGACCGGGACATCTATGGAATCCTTGTACTTCATTACGTGGATCCTTGCCACGGAGGGCCTCACTATACCTGTATGATAAACGGAGCACGCATATTCACACCCCCTGCAGCCCGTACAATTTTCCCTCTCCGCAAATAAATACTTCATCACGTCTTTCTTCGGCGCAGGCGCCGCGGCCTGAGCATGGGCGGCCTTCGCAGCCAAGCCTCCGACCGTAGCCATGGCGACGGCGCTACCCGCTGCCACCGCCGTCCCTCTCAAAAAACCACGTCGCGTAGTTTCCTTCGGGAACAGATCAGTTAATTTTTTTTCCTTCCCTTCCATAACATAACCTCCATTCTGGTCATTCATAATTTAGAGTCTTCACACTATACTTAAACAAACTCTCGGCGCCTCTTATTCATTTGCCGTCGGTTCATTTTAGTTTGCCTGTGTAAACGTAATCATTTCCCTTCTGGGCGACATGGCATTTTATGCACTCATCAATCTTTCCTTCCGCTTCAATCCTTCCATCAGGCTTGTACTGCGCCCAGAACCAGTCTCCACTTTGGGGGTTGTATCCCTTGACCTTGTACATGACGGCAATGAATTTCAGTTTCTTGTCTTTCGAATAATTTTCCTGAGCAATCATCGACCCATCAGCAAACTTGCCCTTCTTGGCGCTGATGGACTTCAAGGCGACGTCATTGACATGGGTTGTCAGAAATGCACCGTGGGGTTCCGGTCCCTCATACATGGCTGTCGTTCCCGGCCACATCTTCCAGTTCTTTGCAAATCCTTCCTTCTTCAAATAATCCCATACCGAAGCGCCTGCCGCAGCGACGGCGCCGCCCTTTCTGGCCTGGGCAAGGAGCATACCGGAAAGAATAAGGCTCAAGGCAATAATAAGTGAAATCAAAAAAACCGTTTTCTTCATAAACTATCCTCCGCATTTTGGTTGGTTTGATACAGAATAAAACCGCGAGATATGCTTATCTGCGGAAATGAGGACATTGCTGTTTTTAATACGTTCATATAAACTACTTTTCTGGTACTTTTTTTTAATCCATTCATGTACTGTTGTCAATCATTTTTTTTGTAATAGGGTAATGATTTCAAATGTATATGTCATTAATGACATATCAAAACTTAAATAACTTGCTATGGACGATTCTATCGTGGTAATTTTTTAGTATATCTATTCTGTTTCTTTTCACATAATGGAGATACGGCGTTGGAAATCAAACACAAATTATGGCTCGAGCGTGATGGCCGTGTAATATTTGGGCCCGGTCGGGAAGGACTGCTAAAAGCCGTTGAAGAATGCCGCAGTCTGAACGCGGCGGCTAAGAAATTGAAAATGTCTTACAGGGCTGCATGGGGGAGGATAAAGGCATCCGAAGAAAGGCTGGGGATGAAGCTTGTGGAGATGGACAGCGTTAAACACGGCATGCATCTGACTTCTGAAGCCAAGGAACTCATGAATTGTTTCGATCAACTTGAACGCGATATTGCACGCCTTCTTAACAAAGCCAACGACAAACTGCCATTGAAACATTCTTGATTTACGTCAAGAAAGATATGTCGCCGGATCCCGGTTGCGATTACAAGAAATAAAAAAAGGGGAGGACCTTCGTATGGACCTCCCCTTCTACCTGTCAGACAAAACGTTGCGAGTTATTTTATCACTTTGGCTCCGGCCGTTGCGACATGGCCATCCTGTGCAGATGAACCGCCCGACACGCCTATGGCGCCTATGATCTTGCCATCCTGGATAATCGGCACACCGCCTTCAATTGCACTTATGCCGTCCAGGGTCAGATATGCCGTCTTTCCGCTCCCGATCGTATCCTCGAAGGCCTTTGTCGGTCTCTTGAAAGCAACAGAACACTTGGCCTTGTGGAGCGCCACGTCAAGGCTGCCGTACTGGACGACGTCGAACCGTTCGAGATAGACGAGATTGCCGCCTGTATCCACGACGGTAATTACGACATTTATCTTAATCTTCATTGCCTCCCCCGCAGCTGCGGCAGCCACCTTCTTAGCAGTTGCCAAGCTTATATTCGGCCCGTAGAGATTGGGCATCTGCTGGGCCAGGGCCACACCGGAAAAAATAAACAATACCACAGAAATGACAGTTATGACTTTTAGTATACGCATATTTCCTCCTTCTTAATTGAGAATTCCGTTTTACTGGTTGGACCGAGTATACCAACAGGTTCCTGTCTGTCAATAAAAATCCTGCACAGTGTTTTTCGTGACACCAATATTGACATGCAAACCTCTTTCTTATAGGCTATTATTATAAGAGAAGCCTTGTCTTGAAGGGGAAAGCCTTGGCCGGCAGATTACTTGAAGGGAACGAATACCGGTTCGGACCGAAGAATGACTGGACCATCGTTGTCGCAAGCACGCAAAAGTTGCGTGAGACGGCATTTAAGCTCGTCCATGACATCTACCTCGGCAAGGGATATGTTTTAGGGGCGAACCTGGAAAGCGAGTTGTGGTGCACGCTCCACCACCTGCATCCCCAGGCAATGACCTTTCTCGCTCTGAAAGCCGGGCAGGCGGCGGGAACCGTGAGCATTGTTCCCGATTCCCGGCTGGGGCTGCCTGCGGATATCATCTTCCCTGAGCGGCTTGCGGTCTTAAGAAAGGCGGGGCGGAGTCTCAGTGAGGTATTTTCGCTCGGCGTTGATGAGGGGATCGCACACAGCGCCGTCGATCTTACGATGCACCTGTACAGGCTCGTCTATCTTGCTGCCACCCGCGTGCTCCATAACACCGACCTCGTCGCATCGGTCATGGCCCATCATGCCGCCTTCTACTCCAACTTTCTCTTGTTTGAAGAAGTCTCCACGGATTCTCGACAGAGCCCGAAGACCGGTGAGCAGGTGAGCTTTACACGGACGAACCTGGAAACGATGGAAAGCCGGTATGCGGGTAGATACGGCAGGTTGAAGGGCAAGAGGAATCTCCACCGCTGGTTCTTCCGAAATGAGGAGGAGCAGGCCATGGTTGACTGGATTCTCAGGAACAGGCGGCCTATAACTGCCGGCGAATTGAATTATTTCGGGGTGGAAAAGTCCCATGTCCTCTCCGAAGCCGGTTCCGGTGCTGTTGCCATCCTTATGGAATACTGCCGGGAGGCCGAGAGAGACCCGAAACGGCGCGCGTATTAGACATGCGCCGAAAGAAAAGACAACATGAATTTTGTGTGAGAAGGTAGTTATGACTTGGAAGGATATCGTCAATCGAGAACAGGGAATCGTTAATTTCACGGAAGAGCTGATCTCCGCAATAGGAAGGACGCGCGTCCTTGTGATGGGAGCGGGGGGAAACGGTGCGGTCATCGACTTCCTCCTGCGTGTAGGCTACCAGCACTTTGCCATTGTAGATTTCGATGTGGTTGATGCCACGAATCTGAACCGCCTTCCCTTCACGCAGGAATATATAGGCAGGGTCAAGCCGGAGGCATGGAAAGAATATCTGGAGAAAGTCAACCCGGAATGCAGTGTCATGGCCTATAGCCGGAAAGTAACGCGGAATGACGAGAAGTGGGTGGAAGAAATTGTAGCCGGCACAGACATTGTGGCCCTCGGGACCTCAGATCCCGAGGCGAACCTTGTGATCGCGCGGGTGTGCCACCGGCTCCGGAAGCGTATGGTCATCGGCCCCGGCACCTCCAATTGCTGGGTTGTCAGCACCGTAACTCACCAAGGTGATATCTCAATCGAGGGCGTGGGAAAGTTCGGCGTAGCGCATCTTAACGTCCGGGATGTCGATTACCAGGCCCTCCTGCCCAACTACATGAAGATTTACATGTTTCCGGGGAGGACTGAAAAGCTCTATCCGGAGACTCTAAAGAGGGTGCAGAACCGGGAGATACCGCCCAGGAACTGCAAGATATTCGTTTCCATGGTGAATGCGGCGGCCTGCTGGGAGATCGTGAAGAATACGGCGGTGATGAACGGCATGACACTCGAGAATACGAAGGTAATAGAGTTCCCCATCATACAGGTGTTCGACCCCTTCAAGGGGAGTGCCTACTATTACGATGCGGCGAAGGAGCAGATCGGGATACCGAACTGGCTTACCGGCAGGATAAGATGGCATCAGGCGGAACAGTGACCCCAATGAGAGCAAAGCCATCAACCTACGTGAGACATGGCGTATATGCGCCGAGGATTTCAGCAGGGCCGGTGCCATATGAGATCAGACAATGTTTGTTATCCGTCACGAGGTCGCCGTAGAATATGTCTCCTTCCAGAAGCACCGGCGCCTTCGTCTTTCTCATAGCCGCCTCCATAGCAGTAGGGCAATTAGGTGTAAGTCTCTACCTGCCAGCAATACCGGGGATCGGCGCCGACCTCAGAATCTCTTCTTCCTGGATGTCCTTGACCCTCACCGTTTATTTCGCCGGATTTGCCTTTTTCAACCTCTTCTCAGGCCCGTTCTCAGATGCCCTGGGAAGGCGTTTCATGATTCTCCGCGGATTGGAAGTGTATGGCCTGGGCACGCTGCTCTGCGCCACGGCTACCGACATCACCATGCTCTTGGCGGGAAGAGCCCTCCAGGCCTTAGGCGCGGGAGTGGCCCCAGTGGTAGGCAAGGCCATGATCCAGGACTCGTCTTCCGAGGATCGCATTGTGATGCTCATGGGGTGGCTGGGGGCTGCCATATCGATAACCCCGGCGGTCACTCCTTTCCTCGGCGGCATTATAACTGAACATTTAAGATGGCAGTGGACATTTTGGTCCCTGCTGATCTTTAATGCAGTCGTCTGGCTGCTTAATTTCTCCCTGCTTAAGGAAACCCTTCCCTCTCCTTCCTGCCGCCGCATACCGGTCATCTCCGTTTTCAAGACCTATCGGGATTTCCTCGGAAACCGGATTTACATGGGCTATGTTCTCCTTCTCGGTGCATGCTTCGGTGGTCTCGGGGCTTACTATACGGCATCGCCCTTCATCTTCATCAGTGGTTTCGGCCTGAGCCCTTCATCCTACGGCCTGATCACGTTGATAGCTGCGATGGGCTTTATCATGGGCAACCTTGGTGCGGGATATATCGTTCGCAATAGACCGTCACAGCGAATATTCTATGCGGGGGAAGTCATTCTGCTGGTAGGGACTCTCGGGATGTTTTGCATGCCGAGGGAGATGGTCACGGCGGCAACGGTCTTGGGAATGACCTTTCTGTTCACAGTTGGTTTTGGCATAATTTTTCCGATAGCCACGAAAGAGGCTCTCGGTTGTTATGTAGCCCAAGCGGGAGCGGCAGCAGCACTGATCGGATTTTTCCAGCTCGGCGGATCAGCTCTGAGCAGCCTTGCCGTCGGCTTCCTGCAAGCCCAGGGCGTCTCTTCTTACAGTGCCATGGCGCTCATCATGTTTCTATTCGTCGCTCTTGCGCTTGCCAACATTCATCGTTTACGACGACAGTGATATTCTGTACAACATGGAAGCGCTAAAATTTCTACGTGGAGCGCGCACTGGCGTGACGACAAGCATTCTTTTATCCGTGTGAGATCAATGAAGGAGACGCTATGAGAAATAAATTGCTGCCCCTGAATCGCCGTCAATTCATAAAATCAACAGCCTTGATCTTTTTCGGACTCCTGTCTTTCATACTTTCGGGTATTCCCGAAAAAGCAAGAGCGCAGTCAGAAAGGGACGCTCCCGGCATGTCCAAGTATATCTGCGAGATCTGCGGTTATATTTATGACCCAGAAAAGGGAGACCCGTCAGAGGGCATTCCAGCCGGAACACCCTTTGAGAAGCTACCCGACAGCTGGAGATGCCCGATTTGCGGCGCCGATAAGACGATGTTCAAGAAAAACGAGTTGAAACCCTGAAGGAAACCGATACGATCTCAAGGGACCGCACTGAGAGAGAGGGAATGAGGGATCAAAAATCCCTGACAAGGCGAAACCCTATGTCATTGGACTGCACGACCGCATAGTCCTCACTGCGAAAGGTACACTGCAGGGTCGTGGGGCTGCCGAGCCATGCACCGCCCCGCAAGACCTTGTGCTGCGCGGATGACGCGCCCTTCGGGTCTATCACCTTACCCTTCGGATAATCGTCATACCAGTCCTGGCACCACTCCAGAACATTGCCGTGCATATCATAAAGACCCCAAGCATTGGGTTTTTTCGTAGCTACAGGATGCGTCTTTCTCTCCGAATTAGCATCATACCAGGCATAGTCTCCGAATTTATCTTCTTTCGCGTCAAGCGCGTCTTTAACTGCGGAGCCCGTCTGGCAGGCAAACTCCCACTCGGCCTCCGTGGGCAGGCGATATTTTTTTACCCCTTCTTTCTGGTTGAGGCGTCTGATAAATTCCTGAACATCAACCCAGGAAATATTCTCCACCGGGCAGTCGTCACCGCAGGTGTTGAACAATGAGGGATTGCTCCCCATGACTTTCCGCCATTGTCCCTGAGTCACCTCCGTCGCCTGCATATAGTAAGGTTTGCTGATGACGACCTGGTGTTTTACAGCAGCCCCCATCATGAAGGTCCCTCCCGGAATCAATACAAATTCCGCTCCCAGCGTGGTACTGGTGAAACCCTTATCCTCTGCTGTTGCATCAATGACAAAGGACGAGGCAGCTATCAACATGGCTATCATGACAAAAAAACGAAATATCCTTTTCATAATCAACTTCCTCGGGTCAAATATCTGCTCTGAAAAAAAATGTATACAGGGCAGTCTTTAGAGGAAATTATCACAGAGAGTTTATGAATGCAAATATCCTATTATGATCCGTTCTTTTCAAGAAGCAATCTTATCTGCAGCCCTGATCCCATCCAGCGCGGAACTGATGATGCCGCCTGCATACCCGGCGCCTTCGCCGCAGGGATAGAGACCGGTTACATTGACACTCTGGCAGTCCGGGCCTCTCAATATCCGGACCGGTGACGATGTCCTGGTCTCCACGCCCATCAGCGTTGCCTCCTGTGTGATGAATCCCCGCATCTTCCTGTCAAACTCCCTGATCCCCTGTCTTAATGCCTCGACTGCAAAAAGCGGCAGGACCTCACGCAACATTGCATGCTTCACTCCGGGAACAAAGCTCGTCCTGTTGACAGTTTTCCCTTCTGAGTCTGTCATAAAATCCACCAAGCCTTGCGCGGGCGCGTGATAATTTTCTCCACCCAGGACAAAGGCCTTCTCCTCCCATTGTCGCCGAAATGTGAGGCCGCAGAGGGGATGGGGTGCCGTGTCCTCAAAATCCTCACACCGGACGGCAACCACGACGGCGCTGTTGGCATATGGACTTCCCCTTCGGAAGCGGCTCATGCCATTGGTGACAATTGTCCTCTCCTCCGAACTGCACCCGATAACCGATCCCCCGGGGCACATGCAAAACGTATAGACGGAGCGGCTCATCTGAGGAAGCTTGGCCGTGAGAAAATAGTCCGCAGGCGGCAGGTCTGGATGCCCGCGCCACTTGCGGTACTGGATCGCGTCGATCAATTCCTGGGGATGCTCCACCCGGAAGCCGATGGCAAAGGGCTTCGGCTCCAGATGCACACCGAGTTCATGCAGCCTGAAGTACGTGTCTTCCGCACTCTGACCGGCGGCAAGAATCAGGTGATCCGTTCTTATCTCTTCGTTGCCTCTGACAACAACCCCTTCCAGACTCCGGCGGTGAATTAAAAAATCTGTGACCTTGGCCTCGAAGCGCACTTCACAACCCAGTTCTATGAGTCTCTTTCTGAGATTAATCACCACTTCCCGCAGCCTGTCAGTCCCTACGTGGGGCTTCGCATCAGTAAGAATTTCGGATGGAGCGCCTGCATCGACAAGCCTTGTCTTGATCCATGCCGCAAATGGGTTCGTAAGACGGCTCGTCAGCTTCCCGTCGGAGAATGTGCCTGCTCCTCCTTCCCCGAAATGGGCATGACTCTCCGTATTCATGATCCCCTTCTCCCAGAAGGCCTGGACATCCGCTATCCGCTCCGGTACGCTTTTCCCCCTTTCGAGGAGAAGTACGGGAATTCCCCTCTCCGCCAAGGCCAGGGCCGCGAAGATACCGGCGGGGCCGCATCCGACGATTACGGGTCTTTTGCCTGTTCTTGTCTTTACCGGCGAAAGGAACGATTTCTTGTCCTCCCCAAGCACTTCTATCTTTACACCTGTTTTACCGGTCAAGTCGACGCCATCCGGAACTGCACACTCCACAGAATAAATGAAGCGAGGCGGCTTTCTTCTCCTTGCATCGATCGATTTCCTGACCACAGTCAGAGACGAAACATCTGCATCCGGGATACGGAGAATGGTTCCAACTTTTCCCCTCAATACATCTTCCTCTTCGCCAAGGGAAAGTACGATACCTGTGATTCTCAGTTTCCGCACGATTTCACCGTTGAAAAAACATTGTGATTAGTGTAAATGAAAAAACCCCCAACCGGAATACCCTGAAGAAAGAGACTAATTAAGGAATCCGTCATGCCCTGGTACGCAGTTCACACACGCAGCCGTCATGAAGACCGCGTATATATCGGCCTCGTCCAGAAATCGATCCACGCCTTTCTGCCTAAGATAGAGATGTGGAGCCGGCGCAAGGACAGGCGGAAGAAGATCGAAATCCCCATGTTCCCGGGGTACCTCTTCGTGGAACTATTCTCCCTGGATAGCGAAACGAAGCTGAATGTTCTCAAAACCTTCGGTGTTGTCCGGATACTCGGAAACCCGAAGGGGGCCGAGCCGATACCGGTTCCCAACGCCAAGATAGAAGCCATCCAGCGCATAATCCAGTCAAAAGTGGAAGTGCAGCAGATCCAGTACCCAAAGATCGGAGAACCGGCCCTGATCACTGATGGGCCTTTCACCGGTATTGAAGGCGTAGTTGTCAGCACAGACTATAGCAAAGAACTCTTCGTCATATCCATCGAGCTTCTCCAGCGTTCGGTAGCCATAAAGCTCGAGGGCTTCCAGATAAAAAAGATCTAAGACTTGGTCATTTTCCTGGACCGGCAGGGAAACTCTCTTCCACGCTCAATTGCTGTCACCGCATAAGAGCGGGCCTCAGAATTGCCAAAGACAATCATTATGACTCCCGACCATTAAATGCCGCCATTGCTTCCTCGATGAGAACATCCCCGGCCCCTTTGTATTTCGGCGAAAAATGGAAGAGCGCGATTCTTTTCGCCCCCGCTCTGCGCGCCAGTACACCAGCCTGGCGTGCTGTCAAGTGATGCTTCTCAGCTGCTTTATCCGCATCTTCGTCAAGGAAAGTCGCTTCTATGAACATCAAGTCGGAGCCATAAGCCAATTCGACAATCCTTCGGGCATTATCTTCGTTATAGACGGCGTCAGTGATGTAGGCGATCTTCTGGCCCGGCGTCATTTTCACGATTGTCTCCTTCAATTCGCCCAAAGGAATAAACTTTTCTCCCCCTTCCTGTCTGCCTTCTTTCCACCACACGCGTACAGGCGTATCATCATGGTCACCGCGAAGAATCCTGTCTTTCAAGTCCATCAGCCAGGCCCCGACAGGCAGCCCCATTTCGAGCAAGGTATTTTTCTTTATGTTGACGCGGTTCTTTTCTTCAAATCTGTACGCCAGACAGGGAATTTTGTGATCGAGGAATTCGCCTTTGACGGCAAAAGAGCTGTTCTCGACGAGGGTGCCGGTGAATTTTTCACCTGCATCCTCGATTTCCGGTTCAAAGGCCTTCCGGCAGCGGTACGTTCTCAGCAGCTTATGCTCCGGATGCACTTCCGTAACATGGAGGGCAAAATCATTGGTGTAGTTTTCGACAAGATTCCAAGTATAGCCGTTGATCTTGTTTTCTATCTGACGGTGGAAGCCGGGAGGGCCGAACATGGAGATATGGCAGTCGCGGCCCAAACATACCCGGAGCAGATAATCGAATCCTATGAAGTGATCCATATGCGTGTGAGAAACGAAGATATGATTGATCTTAAGCAGTTTTCTCGGACTCAGATTGTGAAGATCACCGAGATCAAAAAGAATGGCGGAACGCCTATACTTGAATTCTATATATACCCCGGGGTCGCCGAAGGGATCATTGATCAGATGGGCGCTGAACATATATCATTTCCGCTTGAGAGAAGGTAACACGATAATGCCTCTTCATATCAACAGCCATTTGAGCTATAATGCTACATCAAATCGAACACGTTTAGAATATCATGATTTTCAATAAATTCAACTTGACTTTCGTAGTTGAGTACGAAAATACTTGTTTACAGTTGCAGCGGATTCCAAGGAGATAAAGTTCATGCCAGCCAATCTGCCCCCGCATTATTTCGAAGCGGAACAGAGATTCCGACAAGCTAAGACGCCGGAAGATAAGATCGAGGCATTGGAAGAGATGCTTGCCATTATGCCGAAACACAAGGGCACGGACAAGCTCAAGGCAATGCTGCGCGAACGTATCTCAAAATTAAAAGACCAGGCCCTGAAGAAAAAAAGTGTTTCGAGACAGAAAACGGCCTATGACATTGAGAAGGAAGGGCCGGCCCAGACCGTAATTATCGGACCTCCGAACACAGGCAAGTCCTCTCTTGTTAAATTAATAACGAATGCCTCCCCGGAAGTAGCCGACTTTCCCCACACTACGCAAAAACCGACACCGGGAATGGCCCAGTATGAAAACATCCAGTTCCAGCTTATAGATACCCCGCCCCTCACAAAAGACTATACAGAGCCTGGCCTGATCGATCTGATCCGCCGGGCCGACATAGTGGTCATTCTGCTCGACCTCACCGCGGACCCGGTGGAGCAGTTGGAGGAAACCCTCCATATCCTCCACTCATTTCGCATTTACTCTGAGGCATGCGCACTTCCTGCGGATTTAAGAAAACCGCCTAGGATAAAGAAGATGCTCGTCGCCGTGAACAAGATGGACAGGCCGGAAGATAAAGAGACACTCGACATCTTCCTGGAACTCTCGGGAATCAAATTACCCTGCATCGGCATTTCGACCCGCACGTGCAAGAACATCCTGGTCTTCCTAGATAAGCTTTATTACTTCTCCGGTATTATCCGGGTGTACACCAAACCTCCCGGCAAGGAGGCGGATAAAAAATCCCCGTTTGTAGTCCCCATAGGGAGCACACTGGCGGAATTGGCAGGCAAAGTTCACAATGATTTCGTTTATAAATTAAAATACGCGAGGGCCTGGGGCAAATCGGTCCGTGATGGCCAGATGGTGCAGCGTGACTACGTCCTCCAAGACGGTGATGTGGTCGAATTATGCATATGATATAGCCTATGAGCCTTTTTAATGTCTCCCCGGAAAAGGAAAAGGGCTTAAGCGAGCGCATGGAGCGTCTCGGCGTTTCCGAAGACGATTTAAAGGAAACATTTGTCCGGTCGTCAGGCCCCGGCGGGCAGAAGGTTAACAAAGTATCCTCCTGCGTCCAGCTCGTGCATATGCCATCCGGGCTGTCCGTTAAATGCCAGCAGTCGCGATCCCAGGCGATGAACCGCTTTACGGCAAGACGATTACTTCTCGACAGGATCGAGAGAATTAAGCAGGGCGCGGTACAGGCGGAAAGACAGCAAGCCGAAAAGATAAGACGGCAGAAACGCCGCCGCTCAAGGCGGGCCAAGGAAAAGACGCTGAAGCTCAAACATATGCAGGCGGAAAAAAAGTCTCTCAGGTCGAAGGCTTCCTTGCCTCTAGAATAAAGTGCTGACAACTGGTACAAAACGAAAGCCATGTTAACGGAAACGGAAAAGAAAATTTCGCGGCTCATCCAGCGAGACATCGACCTCGAAAAGAGACCCTTCAAAGACATCGCAGAAAAGTCAGAGATTACCGAAGAAGAAGTTCTTGCAACCGTACGCGGCCTCATGACAAAGGGCGTGATACGGAAGTTTGGAGCCATCCTGAGACATCAGAAAGCGGGCTTTTCACATAACGCCATGGTCATCTGGGCCGTGCCAAAGGAAAGAATCGAATCTACCGGCCAGACCCTGGCGTCCTTCAAGGAGGTAACGCACTGCTACGAAAGGACCCCACCCTTTGCGGGAAAATACAACGTCTTCACGATGGTTCATTTCGGAAGAGGGAATCAGGAAAGTGTAATTCAGAAGTTCTCGCAGGAAACGGGAATCAAAGACTTTAAAGTCCTCATCAGTGAGGAAGAGTATAAGAAAAGCAGTATGGAGTATTTCACAGATGACTAATAAATCTTCCAAGTCTCTCTTTAGAAAGGCCAGCAAATACATACCCGGGGGGGTGAACAGCCCTGTCAGGGCATTCAGATCTGTTGATGCAACACCAATCTTTATACGGAGGGCTTCCGGTTCCAGGATCTATGACGTCGAAGGAAGGGAATATATAGATTACGTATCTTCCTGGGGGCCCATGATCCTGGGGCACAGCCATCCTGACGTCGTTCGCGCCATTCAAAAAGCGGCGGAAAAAGGGACCAGCTATGGCGCCCCTACAGAACTGGAAACGGAAATGGCAAAACTGATCGTTGATGCCTTTCCGTCTATTGACATGGTGAGGATGGTAAGTTCCGGAACGGAAGCCGCCATGACCGCCATCAGGCTTGCCCGTGGGTATACGGGACGGGAAAAAATGATCAAATTTGAGGGATGTTATCACGGCCATGCCGACTCACTACTGGTAAAGGCCGGCTCCGGCGTGGCGACCCTCGGCATCCCGGGGAGCCCCGGTGTTCCGAGAAGGCTTGCCAAACTTACTATCACCCTCCCCTACAATGATATCGAGGCCGCCGTCTCCGCAGTTGATCGCTATAAAGACGATCTCGCCTGCGTCATCGTCGAACCCGTGGCGGGCAATATGGGCGTTGTATTGCCTCGTAAAGGATTTCTGGAGACCCTCAGAAATATTACCCGGAGGCATAAGATACTCCTCATCTTTGATGAGGTCATTACAGGCTTCAGGTTGACCTATGGCGGCTTCCAGAACATCGCCGGTATAGAACCGGATCTGACGTGTCTGGGGAAGATCATCGGCGGCGGCCTTCCCGTGGGGGCCTTCGGGGGCAGGAAGGCGGTGATGGAAGAACTGGCCCCATCAGGTCCGGTCTATCAGGCAGGCACCCTTTCGGGCAATCCACTCGCCATGTCGGCGGGACTGGCCACACTTAATATTCTAAGAAAGAACGCTGAGTCTTACATAAAACTGGACCGCCGGACGGGACTCCTGTGCGGGGAATTGCAGAGGTTATTCGATCATAAGAAAATCCCCGTCCGGATCAACCGGTGCGGTTCCATGTTCACATCATTTTTTGCCAGTAAGGATATTTTCGATTTCGCGTCAGCGGCAGGAAGCGACACATCGCTCTATGCCCGTTATTTCAGAGCGATGTTATCAAATAAGATCTACTTTGCGCCTTCGCAGTTTGAGGCTGCTTTCCTCTCTTGCGCCCACGGTGATGAAGACATAGATAAGACGATCCGTGCCTGTGAAAAGACACTTAGAAGCCTTGCAAAGAGATCATGACAGAAGAATCATCATCAAAGAGGTGCAGGAGAAATTGAAAATCCAAAGGCTATAAAAATGAAAAAAATTCTTGTTACCGGCGCCGCCGGTTTTATCGGATTCCATCTATCGAGACGATTCCTGATTGCCGGCCATTCCGTAATCGGCGTGGACAATTTGAATGACTACTATGATGTTAATCTTAAGAAGGCGCGTCTCAAGCTCCTTCATGACAACGATGCCTTCCATTTTATTAGAATGGATATTTCCGAGACAGAGAATGTGTCATCTCTTTTCAAGAAAGAGGCGCCGGCAATTGTTGTCCATATGGCGGCGCAGGCGGGAGTCAGATACTCCCTGGTAAACCCCCATGCTTATCTGGAGAGTAATCTTGCCGGTTTTTTGAATATACTGGAAGGGTGCAGGCATCAGGCATGCGAACATTTGGTCTTTGCCTCGTCAAGCTCGGTTTATGGGGCTAACACGGAGATGCCGTTTTCCGTGCATCACAATGTGGATCACCCCGTAAGCCTTTATGCGGCCACAAAAAAGGCCAATGAACTGATGGCGCATGCGTATGCGAGTCTCTACAAACTTCCCTGCACGGGGCTCCGGTTCTTTACCGTTTACGGCCCTTGGGGAAGACCGGACATGGCCCTGTTTCTCTTTACAAGAGCCATCCTGGAAGATAGGCCGATTGATGTTTATAACGCGGGTAGAATGCAGAGAGACTTTACCTATATTGATGACATCGCAGAAGGCGTCTTTAGAGTGACGGAAAAGATTCCGGAGCCGGACGCCAAATGGCGGGGCGACAAACCGGATCCCGCTACCAGCTTTGCACCATACAAGATCTATAACATCGGCAATAACAGGCCCGTGGAGCTCCTCGAGTTCATAAATATAATTGAGAAAGTTTTGGGCAAGAAGGCAAGAATGAATCTGCTTCCCATGCAGCCGGGGGATGTGCCCAGTACATATGCAGATATCAACGATCTCATGAAAGACGTCTCCTTCAAACCGGCAACATCTGCAGAAGACGGTATCAGGCGCTTCATTGAATGGTACAAGGAGTATTACAAGGTCTAAGAACTAAAGATAATAATCAAAGGTACCGATATATACTGTATATATATTTAGACCCTACTGGGAGGAAAGCATGGTTCCAAAACTGATCGTGGCGGTAGATGGAATGAGTTTCCATGATGCCGAGGAAAAAGGGGTATTCAGCAGCCTTTCAGAAGCCATGGCGAAAGGCATAATATGGGGGATTAAGGTCAGCGATATGTTGTACAGCGATGACGTCGCGAAGATCGTCTCACATCTGATAAATGAATATAAACTGAATGTCATGGCCGACGTCAAGCTGCATGACATTCCCTCCACCATGGAGAACTGCATCAGTAAGTTGGTTGACGCAGGGGCGGATATCGTCACCATCCATTGCTCGTCGAACTTCAGGCCCAAAAATGCGGGACTCTTGAAGTACATCGCCGGTGTGACGATACTCACTTCTTTCACGGATTTGGAAGTGAAATGGATTTACGAAAGAACGGCGGACGATATTGTGAAAGCATTCTCAAATATAGCCCTGATGAACAATTACGAATATATCTTTTGCTCCGTCAAGGACATCAACTATATCCCGGACAACCCGTTGAAGAAGATTTGCTCGGGAATAAGGCCCCCATGGTATCGGGACAGGCACGATCAGGTCAAAATCTCTTCCTTAAAGGAAGCAGTCAGGATGGAAACGGATTTCATCGCTATTGGGAGACCAATTACTCAATCAGGCAATATCATAGAAGCCATAGAAAAAATATATGCAGAAATCAGCCAGTAGTATTCACAAATGTGGATGCTGATTCGGCAGGAATAACCGGCTACCTGAGATCTATGCCGTAATAGTAGTGTTTCAGGATATCGCCGTATGAAAATCCTTCGCGAGCCATGATGTAAGCGCCCCACTGGCTCATACCTACACCGTGCCCGCTTCCCTTCCCTTCAAGATGTATCTCATCCCCTTCATTGGCCATCGTAAAAAGGGTGCTCTTGACCTGGGTGGGATCGGTCTTCAACCTGAAATCGTTGCCGGTCAGTACGCTTTCCCTGCCGCCTTGGATTATCTTGATCTTTGTTACGCGGCCGGAGGGGCTTATATCAACAGGCATTACTTTCTCGATCCGACCGATATCAAGGCCATTCCTGTTGAGGGCTGTCCTGATCTTATCGATATTCAGGGAGAGCTTCCACGCACAGCCGGGGGCTTTGGCGCTGTAATCGTCACGAACCGCCTTCAGATAGGGAACGTCGGCGCTCCACACGCGCCTTGCCTCTTCCGTCATGCCGCCGCTATTTGCATGAAAATACGTAAGGGCCAGTTGACCGTTATAGAGAAGCACCGTACCCTTTGTATCATCCACCGCCTGATTGGACCTGGCTGACTCTGCAGCTGCTCCGCCATAAACCTGGGATGCAGTTGTAGCAATTACATCGTATTCTCTGTCCTTGCTTTTTTCCTTCTGGTACAGGGCATACGTTCTTGCGGCAATCGCCTGGGCCTTGAGCGCCTCGAGCGGCCATTGGGGGGACATCTCCTTCGGGACGACACCATAGAGATAGGCCTCCACATCCAGAATATTAATCACATCCATATCGCCCTTGGCGCTTTTCGCTATCCTCAGTTCACCCCTGTATGGCACGCCGTTCAGATTCAACCATTGGCCCTCCAACGGCGCAATTACGAGTCTATCATGGGAGATGTTTTTGCCGTCGATCCTTATATCGCCTCCTGAAACACTCAAGGTGGCGCTGCGGACCTTGCCAGAAATGTCTTTTCCAAAGCCATCCCGTACTTCAAATATGGAGTTCGAATCCACGCGGATGGCATGAAGACTGGTCACCACGAGAACCCTGACATTCTCTTCTTTCGCCTTCTTAAAGGATGGCTTTTTTTCTTGTACGGCCGGGGGTGGTCTTTGACAAGTTTCTATCATGAACTCTGCCGTATCTCTCCTGTCGCCGTGGGGGTATCTCTTCAGATATGTCTTGAATTCATAGAGCGCCTCTTTGTACCTGTTTCTTTCATACAGGATCATCCCGGAGTTGAAATGGGCGTTGGCCGCATGCACGCTGCTTTCGTATTTTTTTATGACGACACTATATTTTTCCAGCGCCCTCTCATTATTGTTAAGAAAGTAACTGTAAATATCACCTATCCTGAGTGTTGCCTTCGCCTTCATATTGGGATCAGGCGAGATGTCTGAGATATCCTGATAGGCCCCGACCGCCTCAAGGTACTGCCCGTTTCTCAGATACGCATCCGCATCTTCCATGGCCTGTTTGGTATTATAGGCGAAACTCGGACCAGCTCCGCCCAGGACAACAATGATAAGCAGGATATAATATATCATGTGATTAAGTGGCGAATGGGATTTAATCGGTGTCAGACCAGATCATAAGCCGAGTTCTGTCCCGCTTTTCCGTCACCAGAAAGGCGGTGATGATCATTCATCTGGGACAGCAGTTGCCTGCTGCCTCAAGCGACACTACCCGAGAACGACAAGCGGGCCACTTTTATTGTTCTCCTATTTGGTCTTGCTCCGGATGGGGTTTACCAAGCTTTCCCGGTCACCCGGGAAACTGGTGAGCTCTTACCTCGCCTTTTCACCCTTACCTGCCAATGACAGGCGGTATATTTTCTGTGGCACTTTCCTTAGGGTCACCCCCAGTCGCCGTTAGCGACCATCCTGCCCTGCGGAGCTCGGACTTTCCTCCAGCCCGGAAGACCGGGCCAGCGATCATCTGATCTGCTCCAACACCTTTACTCTTCTTCATTATAGTCAATTCCAATGCGAAAGAGAAGTTATAATATGAATATCTTCTTCCGGGAGTCTGCGCGCAATTTCAGGATGCAAAGAGCCCCCGGAATGCCCGTGACGGCGCGCCATGAAAGATATGCCGGAAGCGTCGGGGAGTAACTTGGAATTCGTCGGCAAGCATTCCCCGAGGCTTGCTGCGGAGAGCTTCAATTTAGAAATTGAGATTTCAGATGGGAACGATGGATCAGGGCGCTTCATCTATGGCTTCATTGGCCAATTTGTCGGCCATCTGATTCAGGCTTCTATCGATATGCTCTACTTTATAACCGTCAAAACGCAACAGCAATTTTCTCACTTCGGACATCAGGGTTTTCAGATTTTCATTTTTCACTTTATATGAGCCTTTTATCTGATTGACCAAGAGCTCTGAATCGAGAAATATGTTCAACTGCCTACATCGCTTCTTTAAGGCTTCTTCTAAACCGAAAATGAGAGCCTTGTACTCTGCGATATTATTCGTGCAGTATCCCAATGAATGCCTCACTGTCGCTATGATTTCTCCCGTCTCATTCACCAGGACGGCTCCTGCGCCGCCCTGCCCGGGATTTCCCCGGCATGCCCCATCGGTGTAAAGATTTATAACCGGGCTATCCATTATTTTCACCCTGACTATGCCAGTAGATGATGCGGTTACAGTTCGGACAGGTTAAGAGATCCGCAGACGTTTGCAGCTCGTTATACATTTGAGGGGGTATGTTCATATGGCAGCCGCCGCAGACTTCCTTCCACACCAATGCCACGGCCACCCCATTTCTCCTGCCTTTAATCGTTTCATACCTTTTGAGAAGTTCGCCACGAATCCGTTTTCTGAGCGCATCGGTTTTTTTCTCTGCGTCCTGAAGATCCTGGTCAAGCTGACTTATCTCTTTCTCCAGCTTTTCCTTATTCTTCTCATACTGCGCCCTGCGAGTTTCAAAATCTTTCTCTTTTACCTTCACCTCGGCTCTCATATGATCGATCCTGTCCAAACCGGAAATGATTTCATCTTCGATCTCGCTGTTCTTGTTCTCTATGGTTTCAATTTCCTTCAACATTGCCTGATATTCCTTGTTTGTCTTTACCTCCAATAGGCGATCTTTCGTCTTCTTCAGGGTATCGATGCCTCTTCTTAACTTGTCTTCCTTCTCACCCTGCAGTTTATTCAATTCCTCAAACATCTTCTTGCTTTCCTCCACGCTTTTCGCAGAGGCCGCGAATCCTTCATCCATCTGCACAATTTTATCAGGCAGTTCGCCTTTTTTCACGATTATCCTGCCTACGATCAAGTCGAGTTTCTGAAGCTCAATTAAGTATGATAACTGTTCTTTCAAAAGAATCCCCTTTCATCTTCATTTATCAAATGGGGCGTCGTATCCATTAATGCATTCTTGAAGTCAAAATCTGTCATCGGTGCAAAAAAAAATGCACCAACATGTGGTGCATTTGATTCTTCAGGATATTTCTCCCCTGATGCTTTGTTGAAATGCCTGCTGATATCTTTCCCGGATACATATAATCATTACTCTCAGTACAGATGCGGCAATGCATATGATGATATGCCTTATACGCGGTATAAAATTGCAACACCTGGCTTTTCAATTATTGTGGTGGGCCCACCTGGGTTCGAACCAGGGACCTACCGGTTATGAGCCGGTGGCTCTTCCAATTGAGCTATGGGCCCGTCGTTACTTCTTACTAAAGATCTTGCCTCGGTTGTAAACTGTTTATTTATACTTCTTGCTTTATGCTTGTCAATCTTTATTTCGCTGCCGGTCGGAAGACTTTCCTCCTTGACGGGTTCCTCAATTTTCTGACCGTATTTGCCTCCAACTGTTTGTTCCGCTCCCGGTTGATCTCCAAGTGACTCTTTTCCCTCTCCGACGAATAATCGCTCCTCTCGCTGATTCCAAAACGCATCCTCAGTACTTTTTCTTCCCTCGGCGTCAATGTTGACAATATCTTTCTTGTTTGTTCCGCGAGATTCATGCTTATTGTAGCTTCTGAAGGCGACATAATTTTTTTATCAACTATAAAATCACCAAGGTGACTATCCTCTTCCTCGCCTATGGGTGTCTCGAGAGATATGGGTTCTTTGGCGATCTTCAGAACTTTTCTCACCTTTTCTAAAGGATACTCCATCTTATTCGCAATTTCCTCAGGATTTGGCTCTCTGCCCAATTCCTGCACCAGGTAACGTGATGTGCGAATCAGCTTGTTTATCGTCTCAATCATATGGACGGGAATTCTTATGGTCCTTGCCTGATCGGCAATCGCCCTTGTTATCGCCTGCCTGATCCACCATGTAGCATAAGTGGAAAATTTATATCCTCGTTGATATTCAAATTTATCAACTGCTTTCATCAGACCGATATTCCCCTCCTGGATAAGGTCCAGGAATTGCAATCCTCGGCTTGTATACTTTTTGGCTATGCTTACAACCAGGCGCAGGTTCGCTTCCACCAGTTTTCTCTTGGCTCTGTCAGCTTTTCTCTCTCCCCTCTCGATGACAGTAACAATCTTTTTTAAAGCAGATAGAGAGATCCCTATTTCCTGCGCGATTGCTGCTGTTGTCTTTTTCGCTTCCCCTACGAGGGCTTCGCATTCTTTCAACTTCTGAATTGATACCCTTGTTTCTTTATCGATCACACGACCGGCCGGCAACTTCCTTACGCGTTTCCATGCCTTCTCCATTTCATTGAGGGACAATCCCGTTGTTCCCTTGCATCTGCGGAGGTCGTTTTCCGCCTTTTCTCCTGCCGTGACATAGCTCTTCAGCTTCGAGGCCATTCTTTCTATCTGTCTCTTGCTGAATTTGACTTTTCTGCACAGACGAATGATGTTCCTGATATTTTTTTCAAGTTCCTCCTCGGCAGCGCTCCTCTCTTTCTTGCGCAGGCTTTTGAGTTTGAGCTTCCGCTTAAGGGTGTCATTTTTCCTGTCTAAGGCAGTTATCCTGTCAATCAGTTTCACTACCCTTTCCTTATGCATGTCCTCTTCAACAAAACCGTCTTCATCCTCAAGATTGGCTACTATGCTCTTTATACGGATATCACCGCTCTTGATTTTCTTGCCGATATCCACGACATCCTTCACCAGGGCCGTCACACCAAAGATGGAGTCCATGACCTCCTTCTCTCCCTCTTCGATCTTCTTTGCTATCTCAACTTCTCCTTCCCTCGAGAGTAAGGATACAAGCCCCATTTCGCGAAGGTACATCTTGACAGGATCGCCGGTCTTTCCCACGGTAGCCATGAGGTCAAGAATGTCTTCCTCTTTGACTTCCGCCCTTTCATCGGCAACCTTTTTCACAACCAGCTTTTCGCCTTTGTCAGTATCGATGATGTCTATATTTTTCTCACCAAAGAGCATGATGATATCATCTATCTGGTCCGAAGATATGACGTCGGATGGCAGCAAATCGTTAACATCGTCATAGGTCAAGAAGCCTTTCGACTCGCCCAATGATATTAACTTCTTAAATTCTTCCGATTCCATTTCTTTTCCCATATTGGTTTCTCCCGGCGCTTTATTAAAAAAACAAATTTAAACACGTTATTTTCACAACGTCGTTTTTTCTTCTCTCTGCAGTCCTTGCAACTCTTGCAAGAGCCTTGCCCACAGCTCTTGGTTATTGTTTTCCTCGGCTTTCTTAATTTTCGTCTTCAAGACGCGGCATCTTTCCTTGT
The DNA here is from genome assembly GCA_963729715.1 of uncultured delta proteobacterium. GTDB lineage: Bacteria > Desulfobacterota > Syntrophia > Syntrophales > UBA2185 > Fen-1135. The sequence goes on along the minus strand of CAVSPA010000006.1, from coordinate 229,136 downwards.
ACCACTTCCGTTTAACCTGTTTCATCGCATCTGCGGTAACGCGGTCAATCACCTTTTCATTGTAAGGATTCTCATCTATCATCATTCTGAGAAGCTTTTTCTTTATGAATTCGTTATCAATTGTCTGTATGAACTGCGACGCATCAAAACCCTTTACCCCTTTCTTTGCATAATAGTCCGTTAGCTTTACGGCGAGAGATTTCAGATTCGCACTCATAAAGCAATCAAAGATATTTTTTTGGGCAATTTCAGGAACCACAGAAGGATATTCCAGCATGATATGGATAATACTCAGCTCCACCGTGTCGATTTCTATATCAGGTTCTCTTGAGGAATCTGCCTCCTTTGCGGCAGGCGCCTTCAGGGCAAGATTGACCTCTTTTGTCAGAAGCTCTTGATCCAGACCTATTTTCTCCGATACCCTTTTTATGAACAAATCCCTCTCTCTTGTATTATCAATATGGATAACAAACGACACGGCTTCCTTCAGGGCGTCCCTCTTCTCTTCATAAGTCGCCACTCCCCCGATAACATTCTCAATATAGTAATCTACCAGGGACTCGGCTTTATCGATGATTTCCATGAATGATTCTTTTCCATGCGCCCTCAAATATTGATCAGGATCATAGCCATCCGGAAGTACAACGCCCTTTGCATGCATATTTCCTGAAAGAAATAATTCTATGCTCCTCGTCAGTGCCTTCTTCCCGGCTTCATCAGGATCAAACACCACCGCGACGTGCGAAGTATACCGCCGCATTAGATCGACGTGATCTCGTGTCAGAGCAGTCCCGAGTGTCGCTATGACATTCCTGACGCCGGAAGCCCACAGGGTGATCAAGTCGAAATATCCTTCTACGAGGATGGCATAACCTTTCTGGCGGATGTTTTCCTTCGTGCGGTTGAGACCATAGAGATTCCTTCCCTTGATGTATACGGGTGATTCGGAAGTATTCAGATACTTCGGTTCGCCGCTCCCTATAATCCTGCCGCCGAAGGCAATGACACTGCCACCGACGTCCTCTATGGGGAAAATTAATCTCCTCCTGAACCGGTCGTAATAAGACCCGCCCCCGTTTGCTTTTGGAATGACCAGTCCTGACTGTTCAACAAGCGTCAAGGAGATACCAGCCTTTTCGAAATAATCCCTCAGATGCCTCCATCCGTCGAGGGCATATCCAAGGCCGAATTCCTTGACTACGTTCTCCTGCATCCCCCTTTTTCTCAGGTAGTCTTGTGCCTCTTTTCCTGCATGCGAAAATAGGTTCTTGGAGAAATACGCCGCTGCCATCTTGTTGACGCGGCTGATTTCGTTCCTGACGCTAAATGACTCCTTCTCCTCGTGGGTCAAAATTCTCTCAGGAATGACAACGCCCGTTTTGCCTGCCAGATGCCTTACCGCTTCCGGGAAAGACATGTCGCTCATCTTCATCAGAAATGTCAGAACATTGCCTCCCTCACCGCATCCGAAACAGTAGAATATCTGCTTGTCTCGATTCACCGTAAAGGAAGGCGTCTTCTCCTTGTGAAAGGGGCAGAGTCCGAGAAAGTTCTTCCCTCCTTTCTTGAGCGTGACATATTCGGAAATCAGATCAACGATATCCGCCCTTCTCTTTATCTCTTCTATTTTATCCGGAGCAATATGTCCTTTCACTGCCTCGTCCCTTATCCTTTCAGGACTAAAACGCAGACGTCGATAAATCCAAAAAAGGAGCTAAGATTATCGAATCTTTTTACAAGAAGTTCTGAGTGGCAAATCATAGGCCGGGAGCGCTTCCAATATGCCTGCCCGTATGGCGGGAGAAAGGGCGCAATGCAGAATAATTTCTTCCTTGCCGGGGAGTTCATCTATCTTCAATTTTCTCGATGACTGATATGAATTCAGCCCCTTATCCCCCTGTACTGAAGAGGGAGGGGGGATGCTTGCGCCAGGATGAAATGTGTGCAATTAAGATGATAATTTTTCCTTAACCTTCTCGCCGACCAGCTTCCCATCAGTCTTACCCGTTAATCTCGGCATCAGGGCCTTCATTACTTTCCCCATATCTTTGATACTGATCGCGCCGACTTCTTTGATTGCCGTCTCAATTTCGCGAGCGACATCTTCTTCCGACATCTGCTCTGGCATAAATGCCTGTATAACCTTCAGTTCCGCCTCCTCTTTGTCCACCAGATCCTCTCTTCCACCTTTTCTAAACTGGTCGATCGAGTCTTTTCTCTGCTTCACCATGGATGACAAGAGCTGCAGAAATTCCACTTCGTTTAATTTCCTCTTCAGGTCTATTTCCCTGTTATGCATAGCTGCCTTCACCATCCTTATGGCAGACAACCTTACCTGATCCTTTGCCTTCGCGGCCAAGACCATCTCACCGTTAACTTTCTCATCAATATTCATTATACCACCCATATAACTTTAAACGTCAATAATTTATGTCACATTAGCTGTTTGTCAAGACGCCTTTAATCAGGCCAGCCCGTCCTTCAGTTTTTTCCCCCCCAATAAATGCATGTGCAGGTGAAAAATGACCTGCCCACCTTCTTCATTGCAGTTTATGACCACTCGAAATCCTCTTTCATTTATGCCTTTGATACGTGCCACTTCTTGGGCGGCAATGAACATGGAACCGACGGAGTTCATGTCCACTTTCGTCACGTCCAGCATGGTTGGAATATGCTTTTTAGGAATTATGACAACGTGAACAGGTGCCATAGGATGGATGTCATCAAAGACCAATACCTCCGCGTCTTCGTAAACTTTTTTGCTCGGTATCGTGCCATTCGCTATCTTGCAAAAAATGCAATCTTCCATGACGTCATCCTTTCTCTTTGAATTGAACCTCCATGCCTGAACGGCCGGATTTTAAGAATGAAGATTCGGCAAAAAGTCAAAATACGTCAGGTCCGCTGTATCCATTCCTGTTTCGGGCATCGGGCTATATCCTCCCCTTCTTGAGGTCAGGCAGCATTGCAACCTTCTTCATAATGGAGCCGACTTTTCTTGCCATCATGCAGAATCATCAAAAATGCTTTGTCACAGATATCAATACTTCGATAGGGCTATGGCCTCTGTTAGCGAAACGGCGCCTGAATACAGTGCTTTACCGATAATAACACCCACGACACCGAACTTTTCTATTTCACGGAGCCTGCGGATATCTTCAACACTTGATACGCCGCCTGAAGCTATTACCGGTATATCAACTGACTGGGCGAGATTTCTGGTAGCCTCTATATCGACGCCCGTTTCCATGCCGTCCCTTTTGATGTTCGTGTAGACAATCGCAGCCAGTCCGAAGCCTTCATAACCTTTTGCTATATCAACTGCAGATTCTGAAGTCCTCTCTGTCCACCCCTGGATCGCCGCCTTCCCGTCATTCGCATCGATACCGAGAATGATTTTGCCTTTATGACCGTCACACGCCTTCCTGACGAAATCCTTGTCTTTCAGAGCCATCGTGCCCAGGATCACCCAGTTTACGCCCATTCCTATATAGGCCTCGATGGTCTTCATGTCCCTTATGCCGCCGCCGACCTCAATTGGTAAGCCGACTTTTGCGACGATGTCCCGGATCACATCTGCATTCCTTGGTGAGCCGGCGAGCGAACCGTCAAGATCAACCACATGTATACGCTCTGCGCCGCTCTCCTGCCATTTCTTGGCTATACCGACAGGATCGTTTGAATATACGGTCACACGCCTGAAATCACCCTGCGCAAGCCGCACACACCGGCCATCTTTCAAATCGATCGCCGGTATTATGATCACTTGTCTACTCCCATCCCGAGTCTACGAAACTTCCCGCTGCGCGAACTGCTGCAGCATGGTTCCACAGGTGATAGTTTATGCGTTTCTGTTATTCGTGCCGAACTCCGGGAAAATCCTTTAAGACATCATCCATGCCCTCGGCAGCCAACTCTTTGGCGGTAACCCATTTCCCACCCTCTTTTAAAAAAGAAGCTATTTGAAGAAGATTCTCCATGAGTGTGGTTTGTGTCTTATCGAAAATGCCTCTCCAGACGATGGCGCCGTCAGCAACCCTGATCAGATGGATTTCAAAGGCCACGGATGCCGGCTTTTCGACGGATAGCGAGAAACCTTTCCTTTCACGGAAACGGTACACGTAAGCTAATATAATTCCATCCGCTTCCAATTCAGTGCCAACTTTTTTTAAGACATCGAGGAGATCCGCTTTGAACAGGCCTCCTGTGACCCCTTCGTAAACGCCTCCCACTCTGTCCGGCGGGATAAGAGCAAACATCTTCTCGTCTTTGAGGCGATCAAGAAATATGCCTTCGACAATTGTCTCTGACCCTTTGGCATAGCTCTCCGTCCGGAACACCAATCCACACACAGGACATCGCACTGTGTTAACATCTGCATCTTCTTGGCGGATTGCCTGGAATGGGACGACAGCGATACGCTTGAAGACAACCTTCCCGTCATCTTTGAGGGTTGTAGATACGCCGCTCGCTCGCTGGCAGCCGCAAACTACGCAAAGAATTAAAAATAAAAGGAGGAACTGGGCAAAACGATCTAAAATACGGAACGAATCTCTGTGGATGTTACCACCTCCTCTTCGGAGACTGCTGATCACAGACTTCCTTTAGTGGATAAGATGCCTTCTATGCGGCCGTGAATGGTCACTGCTTTTCTCAAGGCAAGGGCAAAGGCTTTAAAAATCGCCTCGGCTATATGGTGGTTATTCCTACCATAAAGAAGATTGATATGCAAGGTTATTCCGCTATGATCTGAAAAGGACTTAAAAAATTCCCTTAATAGAGAGTAGTCGAACTTGTCGCTTTTCTTCCCCTTGAATTCCACGTTATAAATCAGATAGGGTCTTCCGGAAATATCCATGACTACGCTGCACAAACTCTCATCCATGGGAATAATGGCAGATCCGTAACGTCTTATTCCCTTCTTATCACCAACGGCTTTTTTCACGGCATCGCCAAGGCAAATACCGATGTCCTCAACTAGGTGATGATCATCAACTTGCGTATCACCATGGCCCTTTATGACGAGATGAATGAGGCCGTGCCGGGCAAAGAGGTTGAGCATGTGATCCATAAACGCCACAGTTGTCGATATCTTCCTTTCCCCCGCACCATCAAGATTGATCTCTATCGTTACTTCCGTCTCCGTTGTTTTCCTGTAAATTTTAGCCTTGCGTGCCATAACAATTGTACCTTTCAGACAACCTTATTCAAGGGATATTCAATAATGCCTTCGGCCCCGGCTTCTTTAAGCAGGGGAATCAATTCCCGAACGACATTCCCGTCTACTATTGTTTCCACAGCATACCAGTCATTCGAGTACAGTCCGGAGATGGTGGGCGCTTTCAGCGCAGGCAACAGGAGGACAACCCTCCCAAGATTCTCCTTGGATACATTCAGCTTCAAGCCCACCTTCCCCATGGCCAGCAATGAGCCGTTCAGCAGCGTCCTTATCTGCTCTATCTTCTTGCGCTTCCAGGGGTCCTCCCATGCGGCAGGATTGGCGATGAGCTTTGTATTGGTTTTCATCAGCTCATGCACAATCCTCAACTTGTTAGCCTTAATCGTCGTTCCCGTTTCCGTTACCTCAACGATGGCATCCACGAGGCCTTCAACACATTTCGCCTCCGTTGCACCCCAGGAAAACTCGACATGAACATTGATGTTCTTCTTCCTGAAATACCTTTCCGTGAATCGCACCAGTTCGGTCGAGATCTTCTTCCCTTCCATGTCCTCGATGGCCTGCACGGGGGAATCTTCTCTGACTATCAGAACCCACTTCGCCTGCCTTGCCGATGCCTTCGAATATATCAGATCCTGCACCTCGACGACATTCGATTCATTTTCGATGATCCAGTCCTTGCCGGTCAACCCCAGATCCAGAGTTCCATCCTCAACATATCTTGACATCTCCTGTGCCCTCACAAGGGTGCAGGAGATGTCCTCGTCGTCTATTTCCGGGAAGTAACTCCTCTCATCATATGTGATGCGCCAGCCAGCCATTTTAAAGAGGTCCACGGTCTTGACCTCCAGGCTTCCTTTCGGTATTCCCAGTTTCAATTTCTTCATTTGTAGACATCCTCCGGTTTGAATATTCGTTCCCCGATAACCTCCGTTTTTCCATTAACGACTCTTCTGAAGAAACATGATCTGTAGCCCGTGTGGCACGCGGCACCGCCTGCTTGCCTCACTTTCAGAAGAACAGTGTCAGAATCACAGTCAACTAAAATTTCCTCGACAATCTGAATATGCCCGGATGTCTCACCTTTGACCCACAGCTCATTTCTCGACCTGCTCCAGTATGTCGCCTTGCCCGTCTCACGCGTTTTCAGCCAGGCATCCCGATTCATGTAGGCAAGCATGAGAACCTCTCCTGTGTCAACGTCCTGAACTATAACAGGCACAAGTCCACTCCCTTTGTCAAAATCAATTTCGATCACTGGTCAATCTCCATTTTCCCCAATCTGCATGCAAATTCAGCATACGGAGGCATCACACAATTACTTCGAAAACGTCAGCCCTTTCGTATCCCTCTTACGCTCCGCGAATAAGTCTTTGCGCTCAGCGCCCGCGGCTGCGACTTGACCTCACAATGACATGAGGCATGCATTCGCAAGGGTCTCTATGCATAACTTTTCTAATTAATTGAAGAATTTATTTTAATCAAGTATTATTTTTCTTTGCTGCCGGCCGGGGACCGATATTACACTCCACTCTGTGGGGCGAAAAGTCGCAAACCAGACACATCAAACGTCTGGAAGGGCGGCATTTGCACGCACGATAAATTGGAAAACCGATGCTGTCATGGTATAAATATAATTTTCCGGCTTGTCGAGACGGGAAAAAGCCATTTTGAGCAGTGACTCGCCCTTGACATATGATACTCTTTCTCTTATACTTCAGCCATCTGACCAAGATTGCTGAGAAAAACTATGCCTAACATATGGTCTATCGGAGGTGGGAAGGGAGGCTCCGGCAAGAGTTTCATTACCGGCAATCTCGGTATTCTGCTTGCGAAGGGAGGGTATAAAACCCTTCTGGTTGATGTTGACCTCGGAGCAGCCAATCTCCACACCATTATCGGTCTTCCTCATCCCGAAAAAAGCATCTCGGATTTCGTAAATAAGAAGGTGGGCACGCTTCAGGAGACAGTCGAACCCACACCTGTTCCAAACCTCTATCTCATCAGTGGCGCGATGAATAATCTGGACATCGCCAATCTTGCCCACGAGCAGAAATTAAAGATCACACGAAATATTTCCAAGCTCTCTTATGACTACATCCTGCTCGATCTCGGCGCGGGAACTGCTTTTAACACCATAGATTTCTTTATGGTCTCCGACACTGGCATCTTTGTGACAACGCCCGAACCGACTTCCATAGAAAACATTTACCGCTTAATCCGTTCTGTTTATTTTCGGAAAATCCGTCAAATCCTTAGCAGCCATAATTTCCGGGCGCTGGCCGAGGAAGCCCAAGAACGTGACCGCAGGGCCACTGTAAGCAACCCGGACATTCTACTCCACACCATGAAGGAGCTTGATGCCGAGAAGGGTGAACTCCTGGAAAATGAACTGCAGGCCTTCAACTTCAAGCTGGCCTTAAACCAGTTAAGAAAGCAGGACAACCAAAATATTGGGGTATTGATCAGCAAGATTATCCAAAGACACCTCGCCCTGAAGATGCATTTTGTCGGAAACATCAGCTTTGATGAGCGGGTTCACAACGCCGTCTGCAAGAAGATTCCCTTTCTTGATCTCTACCCCTATACTCAGACCACCCTTGACCTCAGAAATTGCCACAAGAATCTACTGTCCGTAAATGAAGTAGAACCAATCCTGCAAAATGCCGTTGATTAGGAATTTATAGAGGATCGTGCAAGGTAAAATGAAACCGTTCCGCGAACAGAATTACTATGAACTCCTGGAAATCTCTCCTGATGCATCGCCGTTGGAGATACGGCGCGCTTACAAAAGGGTCTTTGAACTTTATCAGGACGAATCCATCGTCAGTTATTCTTTTTTTTCAAAAGAGGAAAGAGAAGAGATACTTTCCCTCTTGGAAAAGGCGTATCTGGCCCTGATTGACCTTGAATCCAGGGCACAGTATGATCGCAGGCTCATTGAGCTCGGATTGATGGATAAGGGCGGGCAATACAACAACAAAATGAAAGAGCCGATACCCATATATGATTTCAAGAAAGTCCATTTTGATGTGTTTGAACCTGCCAGAAGGCTTGAGGAACTGAAAGAACGGGTCTCACAAAACATACTCATACAAGAAATCATGGGCCAGGATATACTTACCGGGGCGGACCTCCACAAGATAAGAACTGAATTGGATATTCCCCTTGAGGAAATTGCGGACAGTACTAAGGTGCAAATCGGCATGCTTCGGGCGATAGAAGAAGACAACCTGGAACTTTTCCCGCCTGCGGTGTATCTAAAAGGTTTCCTTAAATCATATGCGCGGTATCTGCAAATTGATGAGAACGCCGTCGTCAATGGTTTTATCAAACGCATGGGAGAGGGAAAATAATTCTTTAGAGTGCAATTGCAATCTTTGAACTTATAGATTGCTCATCAAAGAAAATGTTTATTGGATGATGCTTCCCTATATAATCTGCAAAAGGCGCGGCATGCGGGGTGCTCCCGCGATGAAAAAGGCATACAATGGAAAAAGGGGACCAGAAAGAGGTTGAACTCGAAGAGGAGCTGGACTCCCTGTATCGAAAGGTCTCAATCCGCGATCAATCGGAGGAGGTCTTTCATACTCCGCAGCAATTGAAAACCGAAGCGCTGGTGACTGAAGAACCAGAGCTTAATACCGGGGCAGAGAAATGGCCCCTGCAGAGGAAAGAGGGGCGCAGGTTTCGATCTTCCCGCATCCTCTTCGCATTGTTGCCTGCTCTTATTCTCGGCCTGATTACTATATTTTACTGGCCTGTCTTTTACCATTACGATGCGCTGAATATTGAAGGGAAGGTCTATCCGCTCAGGATTAACAGGCTCACGGGAGAAGCAGCATATTTTGATGGAGCCGAATGGCTGCGACCCCCTATTCCGGCGGAGGTGAAAAGCGCCGTCCCGGAAATACAGATGGCTCAATCACCGGCGGTATTACCCCCTGAGATAAATCAAGCCAAAACCCCTGCCGAGGTTCCTCCAGCCGCAGCTGCACCTTCAAACGCACGAAGTGAACTGAAATACGCCATTCAAATAAGGGCGTTTCCTGAAAATAAGAAAGATGCGGCAGCGGGATTTGTGGACGATATGAAGAAGAAGCTGCCCGATGTTCGTATGGAGACGGTCAATATACGGGGACGGGGAATTTGGCACAGGATATTGCTCGGAAATTTTTCGTCCATGGAAGAGGCTGCGAGCTACATGAAGGAAACCAAGATATCCCGCGCCTTCCGTGACAGTTTCGTCCAAAAGAAATCGGCGGGCGAATCCTGATCTTCTGCGTCCTGCTCAGACGACTTTAAAGAAAGGGGCGTGCTTCTCAATCACATCTGCAAGACCCGCGCTATTTCCGTGAAGGATTAGATTTTTCAGTTGAGCTACGTTTTGTTCGTATGCGTCGATATGCCGATGAATCTCAGGATTCATCGTTAAGATGTCGGCATAGAGCCCGGAATTTTGACAAAATACTCTTTCCAAGATTTCCATCTTCTCCCGAAAGACCGGTGTGGAGAACTTCATTAACTCTGACAGGTTCACCCCCGCCTCGCTCAAAATCAGACCCATCATGATTGTATTGAAATGATTGAGTCCCTGAACGATGGCCATCATTTGGTCATGTTTTTCCGGCGTCGTTTCCACCATAAGCGCACCGTTCCTCTCAAAGATGTCCGTAAGCCAGGAAAGCCACTTCCCCGCTCGCGCAGGACAGAGGACAACATGCTGCCCCGTGATGGAATCAACCCTGGGACCGAAGAGGGGATGGCATCCAATCACCGCGGAAACGGATGTTTCCAACATAGACTTGACGGAATCCCGCTTCAGAGATGTGAGATCCATGAGAAGAGAGGCCGCGCGCATATGCGGACCAACCTTCGCAATAACATTGCCGGTTGCCCCCATGGGGACACTCACAACTACCACGTCACATGTATCGGCCATTTTGGCAATATCCGACTGACTCATATTCCTTCCGCACACGCGCACGGCGTGTCCCTCCTTCTCGAGGAAACGGACGAACCAACAGCCCATGCCGCGGGTGCCGCCAATGATGCCTATCTTGGTATTCATGAAATCGCCTTTTGCCTCAATAAATGATCCGCCAACACAATTGTCACCATCGCCTCGCACACAGGAATTATGCGGGGTATTGCAGATACGTCGTGCCTCCCCTTGAGCGACAATTCCACTCGATTTCCCCGGATGTCGATGGTCTGCTGGACTTTAGCAATCGAGGGGATAGGCTTCGCCGCCACCCGCAAAACGATATCTTGGCCTGTCGTAATGCCGGCCAGTATGCCGCCGGCGTGATTGGAAAGGAAACTATCAGGCGTCATGGGATCATTTGCCTGAGACCCGGTCATTTCGGCAACTTTGAAGCCGGCCCCTATCTCCACTCCCTTCACCGTCCCGATGCTCATGAGTGCCTTCGCAAGGTCGGCATCCATCTTATCAAACACCGGTTCTCCCAGACCCGGGGGGCATCCTCTCACGATGATTTCAACAATACCGCCGAGGGAATCGCCGGAGAGTCTCGCTTCCTCCAGTTTCTCCTCCATAACCCTTGCAGCGTCAAGATCTGGGCACAGCAGGTGATTTGCCGCTATATCTTCGTGAAAGATTGTTCCGGCTGTGTATTTCGTTCGATCTATGACAATACCTCCCAGCGCCTTCGTATAGGCAATGACTACCACACCTAGGCGCGAAATGATTTTTTGCGCAATTGCCCCTGCAGCCACGCGAGCTGCCGTTTCCCGGCCCGAAGCACGTCCACCGCCCCGGTAATCGCGGATCCCGTACTTTTTGAAATAGGTAAAATCACCATGCCCGGGTCTGAAGACGTCCCTGATGTCTTCATAGGCGCTGCCGTGAACGTCCATGTTCTCCATAATCAGGGAAATGGGCGTACCCGTGGTCTTTCCCTGAAAAGTCCCCGATAGTATTTTAACTATATCGTTTTCCTTACGGGGCGAACTTGAGGCGATCCTGCCCGGTCTTCTCCTGTTCAGCCATTTCTGAATGTCTTCTTCTACAAGGCCAATACCGGGAGGACATCCGTCCACAACCGCACCAGTTGCGGGACCATGTGATTCACCCCAGGTTGTCACTCTAAAGAAAACGCCTATGGAATTTCCTGACATGTTGATTCCTTGCTGATAAATCCGCCTGCTCCGTTCAGAAATTCACAGACAGCGTTGACTATTTCATCTATGTTCTTACCCGTTGTATCCAGCGAAAAATCCGCCAGCCCCCTGTATACCGGTATCCGTTGCTTTAGGACATCTTCTGTCTCCCGAAAGACATCATCATGCAAAAAGGCAGGCCGCCTTTCTTCACTCGCCGCATCGTCCCTCATTCTTTCAACCATCGTCATCACATCAGCCCTAAGCCAGATCAATAAACCGTGCTCTTTAATAATGCCGCAATTGCCCTCATCCGTGACCGCCCCGCCGCCTGTCGCCACAACGCCTCTTTGCAGAAGCGCCAGCTTCCTGACAATCTCACGCTCTCTCTTCCGGAAATATGCCCAGCCTTTTTCCGCTACCATGTCCCGGATCGACATCCCTGCCTCTTGCTCGACAAGCTCATCCGTATCATAGAACGGCATGCGCAGCTTATCGGCAAGCCTTTTTCCCACGGCAGATTTACCCGTTCCACGGTATCCAATCAGTACTATGTGCACTTAATCCTCATACAATCTTGAGAGCTCAGTCCAGAATCCGGGAAATGATTTCCCCACACAATGCCTGTCCTCTATTCTGATCCCGGGCACTGCAAGCCCTGCGATGGCGAAACTCATGGCAATCCGATGATCGTTGTATGTCTCAATATGGGCGCCATGCGGTCTCCCTCCGACGACAATGAGGCCGTCCGCCGTTTCTCTTGCAGCCACACCGATCTTCTTTAGTTCACTTACCAGCGCCACTATACGGTCGCTTTCCTTAACGCGCAGATGTGAAACATTTGTGATAGTCGTTTGTCCCTCTCTGAATGCAGCAAGAACCGCTAGGGTCGGCACCATGTCAGGCATGTTTCCCATGTCGAAAAAGACGTCCCCTTCATGTAACGGTCCGCCGACAACCTCGACCCAACGATCTCCACGGACTACGGAACAGCCAAGACTTTCCATTATGCCCAGGATATTGATGTCACCCTGAAGGCTTGCCGGGTTGATGTTTACGACCTTGACCCGTCCGCGGCATAATGCGGCAGCCAGGAAAAAATAGGAGGCGCTGGATGCATCTCCTTCAATGATGTACCTCTGTCCCCTGTAATGACGCCTGCTTCTTACATTGAATAATTTTTTTTCTCTCGTGATTACTTCCGCGCCAAAGCGCCCCATGACGTCCACAGTCATGTCTATGTAGGGCTGGGAAACTGTCTTCCCTGTGAGCGCAATTTCTATATCGCCCGCTGCGTAAGGAGCGCCGATGAGGAGCGACGAGACATATTGGCTGCTCTCCACATCTGCAAAGGCAACGTTGCCGCCGTTTAAGCCTTCTGTAACGATCTTGACCGGAGGATAGCCGTCCCTGCTTTGAAATTGAACTCCCAGGATTTTCAGGGCGCGGAGAAGCGGCCCCAAAGGCCTTTCACGAAGGCGGCTGCTGCCGTCGAGAATATACTCACCCTTCCCCAGAGAGGCCAGTGTCGTCAGAAACCGCAGCGCCGTCCCATTGTTCCCCAGCATGATCACCCGTCCTGGATTATGCATATGACCGCCTGTTCCGGCGACCGTGACATCGTTCCCTGAGATAATGATCTCAGCGCCAAGGAAACGCAACGCCTCTATAAAATATCTCGTATCCTCCGAAATGAGCGCATTGCTTAGCATGGATCTGCCTTCCGCGAGGCAGGCAACAACAAGGGCCCTCTGCGTGTAACTCTTGGAACCGGGAACCTCGACAGTTGCATTCAAACGATGAACCAGCTTAATTTCCATATAAAAGGCGCTCCCTCACGACCTGCTTCATAAACTCTCTCGGGGCTTCCTGTCCCGTCCAGAGCCTGATCTGTTCCGCTCCTTGATGAACGAACATGCCGAGGCCCGGTACGGTTATACACCCTGCATTTTCAGCATCGCGCATCAGTCTCGTCTTCAGAGGATTATAGATAACGTCCATGACCCACTGGTAATTAACAAGAATCGCGCTGCTGACGGGAGATTCATCCACATTCGGTGTCATGCCCACGGGTGTTGTATTGATCAGACAATCCGCCCTGACCCTGCTCGACTCCGAAAGAGGGTAAAAAGAGCATCCGCACTCTTTTGCCAGGTTTTCCCCCCTGGCGACATTTCTATTGACGATAACTGGAATGCCCCCTTCTCTCTCGATGCCGAAAACAGCGGCCCGCGCGGCTCCGCCGGCTCCCAAAATGGCGAACACCTTCCCTTTGATATCTGTAACTTCGCTGATGGATCGAACAAGACCAATCCAGTCGGTATTGAAGCCCTTCAGCCTGCCGTTGTCATTGACGATGGTATTTACTGCTCCGATCTTCCGCGCGTCAGCATCTGCTTCATCGAGATGTTCCAAGACGGCAACCTTAAAAGGTACGGTTACACTTGCACCGCAGATGCCACTACCCCTGATGCCCATTGCGGCAGAGCCAATATCCTGGATGCAGAATGGCAAATACTTAGCCACGATTTTCATCTTTTTGAGCGCCGCATCATGCATCAAGGGCGAGAGACTCTGATTCACAGGATTTCCCAAAAGACAAAAAAGCCTCGCATCCGGGGGCACGGATAACTTGCCCTTCCTGTGAATATCATGACCGGCGATATTCAGGACATCTTCCATCTCACCGACGGTAAGTTGACCAGATGCTGAGGCCAGTCCGTCCTTCAGCGAGGCGAAACTGAGATAAGAACCAAGGAGGGGCGCCATTATCCTGCTTTCCCTTCCCTCTTCCCCCATACAGAACGCGATGAGATCATTCTTTCTATCACGGGCGTAAGGGAGCAGGCTGAGAACCGTAAGGTTATCCTCCGAACTTTTTGCAAGAGTGACTATTTTAGCAACACCGGCGCCGCATTCCACGCAGTCATGGAAAATGTTTTTCAATATTTCTAATGACGGCGTTTTGCTGAAATCATGATGCGAAATAATCATCCTGGTCCTGTTTCCATGGGCGCTCACCGTCGCCAGCACATCTTTCCGCAAAGCATCGGGTGTATAGAGTTCAACGTCCACATAATCCGCGCCAAGGTGGACAGCCTCCTTCAGCAGAGCGATCCTCCGTCTCTCGCCTGAAATTTTGACAGACGATAAAGATTCCTTTCTCCTGTTTGTGACCAGTATCTTGACAGGCTTTCGAGACGATCTGCACTTTTCCATCAACGTCTTTAAGTCTCCACTAATCAAATCCATTCTTAATTCTAACACATGGGCGCATGACAAGCCCATCTCTATCTGGAGCATGGCTCCTTCCTGTGTGTTTCCTGTGATGGGAATACAGATCATCGTGTTTCCTCGCCCCTGGGATAAGATCCGAGGACCTTCAGGAAATTGGTCTTCCTCCTTACGGCTTTAATGCATCTTCTGATTTCGGGATCATCTGTATGACCGGAAAAATCAACAAAGAAGAGATACTCCCATAACCTCTCCTTGAGGGGATATGATTCGAGCTTCATCAGGTTAATCCGCTGCAGAACAAATGGCTCCAGCGCATGATACAGGGCGCCCGGCACATGGCGGGTACTGAAGAGGATTGACGTCTTATCTGTTCCCGTCATGTTGCTTTCACCTTCTCCTATGACCAGAAATCGCGTCGTATTCGATGGATTGTCTTCGATGCCTTCCGAAAGTATATTGAGCCCGTACGTGGCGGCAGCGAGGCGACTTCCTATGGCGGCGCCATCTTTACAGTCCCGGACAATCCGGACTGCAGCAGCGGTGCTTTCTGTTTCAGCAAGCGCACACCGGGGAAGATTGGTGCGGAGCCATCCCTGGCACTGCGCCAGCACCTGGGGAATCGAATAGACCCGCTTGATCCTGTCCAGTCTCTTCATCGGCGCAAGCAGGCAGTGGCTGATCCTCAGAAAAATCTCCGCCCGAATCGTAAGGGGGGTCAATATCAATCGATCAAGGGTCAATTTGACGGAACCTTCGAGGGAATTCTCCACGGGGACAACCCCCCATTGCACCTTCCCTTTCTCAACTTCGTCAAAGACATGAAAGATACTTGCCTGAGGGATGAAGCCGCTGCTCGTACCGAAATAATCCTCTGCAGCGAGATGGCTGAATGTCGCGTGCGGTCCCAGAAAGGCCACTGTAACTGGCTTCTGCAAGGCCCGCGAAGCGGAAATGATCTCCCTAAATATGGCCTTCAGATATTTCTCCGGCAGCGCCCCTTCGTTGACCTTTGCCAGGTATGCAAGAAGTTTCGCTTCCTGCGAGGCATCGAACACATCCAGTCCCTTTCTTGCCTTATCGCTTCCTATTTTCATGGATAGTAAAGCTCTCTCATTGAGCAGCTTTACGATCCTGCCGTCCGTTTCCTTGAGATCACGCCGGAGGCGATCAAGTAATGATAATCTCATTTTTTCATTTCCTCCAGCGTTTCACACAGAATCGATTCAGGGACGCCCCCGTTTATGAAAGGCATTCCCATCTTTTTAAGCAGGACGAAATGAATCCTATCACCTTCTTTTTTCTTGTCCGCTCTTAACCTCGCCATAATACCATCCGTTGTTAGAGTTTGCGGAATACGGCAGGGAAGACCCGCACTTTCCAGCAGGTGTTCAATCCTCTTCCGATCCCTGCGGGGAAAATCATGCATGCCCTCTGAAATCCTTGCGGCAGCGACCATGCCCAGGGAGACGGCGGCCCCATGCGACACGGTATAATGGGACTCCGCTTCGATGGCGTGTCCTATAGTGTGACCAAAGTTGAGCACACGGCGAAGCCCCATCTCCTTTTCATCTATCTCTACGATACCCTTTTTTATCCTGCACGCATTCTCAATGATTTCCTCGAGAACATCCCGATCCCTCTCTTTGATTGCCTCAATATCTCGCTCCAAAAAATTAAAGAACTCCACACTATCAATTACGCCGTATTTGATCGCCTCCGCAAGGCCGCTGCTCATATCTTCTTCGGGAAGTGTATCCAGAAACTTCACGTCAATGAACACTCCTCTCGGCTGGTAAAAGGTCCCGAGCAGGTTTTTCCCTTCCGGAAGATTGATGGCGGTCTTCCCGCCGATGCTGCTGTCCACCTGGGCCACAAGGGTTGTGGGAATCTGGATATAGGGAACAGACCTCATGAACGTGGACGCGATAAAACCTGTCACGTCACCGACGACTCCACCTCCCAGGGCAAGAAGAGCGGACTTTCTGTCAGCTCCAAGTTTTATCAGTCTCTCGACTATGGCTACGGTCGCGCCGATGCTTTTTGCATCCTCCCCTGCAGGAAATTCGATCATATCCGCCGGAAGCGCCATGCCCTTCAATCTGTCGAGAAGCATCTTTCCATAGATGGCTGAGACGTTGACATCAGTAATGATGATGTAACGAAGGGCCGGCATATGTTTCGCGATGAGCAGCCCTATCCGGTCCAGAACGTCATATCCGATGCATATCTCATAGGAGGCGGTAACTTTTTTATCCAGATTGACCTTTATCTTCTTCATCGAAACACCTGCTTCCTTTTCTTGATAACGCCCTCCAGGCTCTTTATCTCTTCCATTAGCTGGTAGAATTTTTCCGGTTTGAGAGATTGACCGCCGTCAGAAACAGCCTTCTCGGGCTCAGGATGAACCTCGACAAGAAGTCCATCCGCCCCCACGGCCATGGCTGCCCTGCTCAGAGGAATCACATATTTCCAGTTGCCCGAGGCGTGACTGGGGTCAACGATGACCGGAAGATGGGTTAATTCTTTCAAAACCGGAACCGCGCTAATATCCAGCGTGTTGCGGGTGGCAGTCTCAAAGGTGCGAATGCCCCTCTCGCAGAGAATAACCTGATTATTTCCGGAAGAGAGGATGTATTCTGCCGACATCAGCAGTTCCTCGATTGTGGTCATCATTCCCCGCTTCAAGAGAACCGGCTTCTGTGAATGGCCAACTTGTTTGAGGAGGGGGAAGTTCTGGATGTTGCGCGCTCCGACCTGCATTATATCAGCATACGCCTCGACGAGATCGACGTCTGCCGTATTCATGACTTCCGTAACAACAGGCAAGCCTGTTTTCTCCCTAGCCTTTGCCAACAACTTGAGACCCTCTTCTTCCATACCCTGGAAGCTGTAAGGGGATGTCCTTGGCTTGAATGCTCCGCCCCTGAGGAATTGCGCATCTCCCTTCTTTACAATGTAGGCGCTTTCCATCACCTGTTCTTCGCTTTCCACGGAGCAAGGGCCGGCCATGACTACGAAGCGTGGACCGCCGATTTCCACTTCTCCCACCCGTATGATGGTATCTTCTTCCCTTGACTCCCGGCTCGCCAGTTTATACGGCTTAAGAATGGATACGACCTTTTCCACCCCGGAGATTGATTCTGCAGACATCAGGAAAGCCTTGCCCCGCTCGTCGCCGACTGCACCTATTATAGCCCGTTCAACGCCCCGTGAAGGATGGGCGTTGTATCCCACGGATTCTATCCAAGCGATAACGTTCTCAATCTGTCCTTCCGTTGCACTTTTCTTCATCACGATAATCACGATTCTCCCCCTTCAAAATTAAATCTAAGAGTCCATGCCTGTCCACCCGCCAGCAGGCGATTGGACTGCTCCCTTTTCTCAAGGCGTCGCCTTGGCTGAATGCACATCCCGTAAATCCCGCGCTTTGGGCGGGACTTTTCGAACATGCTGCACCTCAATGAATAGAAAAAGGCCATGGAAACAACTCTTCCCATGGCCTCACAAAAATAAAAAGCCATGGGCAGCTTCCTTCAGTCTACCCATGGCTCTTATGTTTCATTTAACTGGCGCTAATTCCTCCCGAGCAACAGGCAGACCAATAGGAAATAGTAGTTCCAGTAATAAAAGCCTTTGATCAACCCGTTTGTGTTCATTCCGTCTATCACGCTTACTAATAATCTTTTAAATTAACAAAACCATAAGCAGAAACCGTTGTCAAGAAAAAAATGAGATTCATAAATATTGTCTATTGCAAAAATTATATCACCGTGTTTTATTTAACAAAGTCAAGATGCGGACAGATGGTCCTTCTGACATGAAAGAAAAGAGATTATGATAGATAGCATCTGGCCAATGTTGCAGAGCCTGCGGATTCAGGACGTCCTTGACATTGCCATCATATCGATAGCCATTTCCGTACTCCTGATATGGATTAAAGACAGAGCCTCACGTTTTGTATTCATCGGCATCAGTCTCCTGGGTTTTATCTACGTCATTGCCAAATTTTTCCAACTTTACCTCACCACAGTCGTCCTGCAGGGATTTTTTGCCATCCTTCTTTTCGTTCTTGTTGTTATATTTCAGGAAGACCTCCGGAGATTCTTTGAACGTCTTGCCATCCTGGGAATAATCAGGAAAAGGATTCAAAGGACAACATCACATGGACAGACATCTGAAATCATAGCACAGACTGTGGCCGATCTTGCACGAAAGCATATCGGTGCCCTGATTGTTATCCAGGGAAGCGATCCTCTTGACAGACATCTCAGTGGCGGCGTGGAACTGAACGGCACTCTCAGCGAGCCACTGCTGGAAAGCATTTTTGATCCTCATTCCGTAGGCCATGACGGCGCCGTTGTAATTGACGGAAACGTAGTAACTCGTTTTGGATGCCATCTGCCCCTCTCGCCGAATGCCAGTCGTTACAAGAATCTTGGTCTTCGCCATACTGCCGCCCTCGGCCTCTCCGAACGGTCGGACGCCATTTCCATAGTTGTTTCGGAAGAAAGGGGAACCATTTGCATTGCCGAAGGTGAACGGATCAGGGAAGTCAGCGCATCAGCACTCAAGGGTGTCCTGGTAACTTATTATACAAGCAAAGCACCCTTAAGGAAGCCGGGGCCTCTTGCACGGTGGTTAAAAGAAAATACGAAGGAGAAGGTCATCGCCATTATCCTTGCCTGTATCCTCTGGATGATTTTCGGATACCAGAGGGAATCAATCCAGAAGGACTTTACCATACCTGTTGAATATCTGAACATACCCCCTGAATGGGTAATCAAAGAGCCTAAAATTTCTGAAGCTAAGGTAATGCTTGTTGGTCCCCCGCAGACCTTTCAGATTCTGAATATGGACACACTCAAGATATCCTTGAATCTATCGCAGATCCAAGAAGGCAGACAGGATATAGTACTCACGAAAGACATGATAGATGCACCTTCAAACCTAACCATAGTGGGGATCAAGCCCAGTCGCATCACCGTCACTGCGTCACGGTTTGTCCATATTTCCGTTCCTGTCGAGGTTGTAACTAAAAATGCGCCGCCCCCGGGAGTTGCCATCCAGAAGATCACGGTGACACCTCCGGCAGTTAGGGTTCTAGCACCGGGCAAGCTGCTTCACACCAAAATTCGGATAAGGACGACACCGATTGACTTAAGCCAACTAACTTCAACAACTACATTTGCACCAAGGCTGATTGTGCCCTCAGAGGTTCAATTCGAAGGCAGAAGGGAACCATCCATAAAAGTAGTAATCAAGATAAGGAGCTGAAGATAATGTCCAGATGGCTCAAGAAAAGATCGGGAAAGACCGGTCTTTCCCCTAGGTCTCTCGTTCACATCGGGAACCGATTAACCGAAAAAACAAAAATTACCGTTTTGGACTACGACGACGCATATCGAGGAGAAGGAAATCAGCACGGCGCGTGAATGCGTGCAATTCAAGGATCGTCCGACAGTCACATGGATACATGTCAACGGCATTCATGACGTGCAGGCACTCGAAGAGTTGGGAACCATCTTTGGCCTGCATCCCCTCACCCAGGAAGATATCCTCAATTCCGACCAACGCCCCAAGATGGAGGATTCCTGCGACTACATCTATATCGTTCTCAAAGCCTTCTACAGCAACGACGCCCAAGCAAACGAGTTCCATTCCGAACAGATAAGTATCCTCCTCGGCCGGACATTTGTCATATCTTTCCAGGAAAGAGAAAGAGAAAGAGAAAGAGATATATTCAGACTCGTCCGGGAGAGAATCCGCGCCGGCAAAGGACGGCTGAGAAAATCTGGAGCAGATTACCTGGCGTACGCCCTCATCGATTCGATAGTCGACAACTATTTCACTATTCTCGAACAACTGGGTGAGCGAATCGAGATCCTCGAGGAATCACTGATTCAAAACCCCTCGGCAGAAATACTTCAGGCTATTCAAAACCTGAAACGAGAAATGATTTTTCTGAGGAAAACGGTCTGGCCTCTCCGGGAAGCCATCAGCACCCTTGAACGTACGGGATGCCAGCTTGTTGATGAATCTACGGATGTTTACCTGAAAGACATTTACGATCATACGATCCAGGTGATCGATACCGTAGAGATCTTCCGAGATATGCTCTCCGGCAGACTCGACATATGCTTATCAAGTATCAGTAATAGAATGAAATTATGAAAGTGTTAACTATTATCGCCACTGTATTTATGCCGCTGACATTCTTGGCCGCCGTATACGGCATGAATTTCAAGTATATGCCGGAGCTTGAATGGCATTGGGGGTACTTCTTCATCTGGGGCATGATGCTGGCCATCGCTATCGCCATGCTAATCTGTTTCAGAAGGAAAAAGTAGCTATGAATAGAGGACTTTTATCACATACGCGTATGCGATAGGATGTTTGAAATGAACCGCTTGATGTCAATTGGCGGATGTCTTGTTCAACTGTTGCCGTCCCCGTGGCGTTAATACAAGCTTAAGCTGATTGCCGCTGCTCAACTCCTGCGCTACTGCCCCTTTGGCCATGAGCAGAGAGACGGTTTCATCAAAGTCCTTTTGCGATATTTCTGTATTCGTCATAAGATCTGTGAGAGTCAGTTTTGCACCTTCTGCAACTGCCAGCTCCCGCAAGATTATTGACTGGTTTTCCGGTTTTTTTGCCTTGTCAGGGCTCTTTGCAGGCGTCGTCTTAACTATTTGTTCTTCTATTCTGTCGGACTGATCGCCGTTCTTATTAACCTCCTGACCATACTGCCCCTCACCTTTTAATCTGCTTCCATAGATACGCTCAAGAAATCTGGTCGAGAACACCGCAAAGAAAATACACAAACCGCTTAGGTTGAGCAGTTTCAGAGGTCTCGTCTGTCCGGAATCGAGCAAATCACTGGACAGCAGGTTGAGTAACAACGGGACTGTTAATGCAGCGACCACACCTATCAAGCTATGTTTGATAGCTAAACTAAAGAATGGCTGATCGTCTCTCGCGCTCAAGAGAGCGCTTACCATACCGCCCAATCCTCCCGATATGACCATTATCCCGACAATCAGTATTATGTAGCTTTCTGATATGAGTTCTGGCATTTATCGTTCTGCTTCATTGACCATCTGACGACCTGATCTCAAAAATGCACCCATACTTCAAGCGATCCTTTTTGCGCCCGGGGATAGCTCTTTCCCAGATTCTTGATCTTTAAATTAATCTCTTTAGCAGAAGTTGACTGTGCAACAAAATCGTTAAACTGCTTCTGCAGGAGCAGCGCCGCTTGTCTGTCTTCACCATGAAAATACCGGATGTCTCTCCATTTGTGCTGTATCCTCTCGGTGTCAACGGAGGTATATCCCTGTTTCCTCAAAAAATCGGAAAATGCCTCCGCCGTTTCCTTGTCCTCCTGCCGGGCATAGTGGATGTGAATCTTGCAGGCCGCGGGTGATGCGGAGATATCCTTTATGACCTCTACTCCCTCCGCCTTCCTTTGCGGTGCAATTGATTCCTTCTCGAGAACTGTTGTCTTTTCACCGGTGTCACCCGGTTTCGCTGCATTAAAGCTGTTCATCACGGACCTGAGTTGCTGCAATTCCTGCAGGGTGTCATCCGCCTTCTTCAGCAATATTTCGACATCCGGAGGTTTTTTCTGATTCATGTTAGCCAGATTGGTAATCAGAAACCCGGCGCCCAAACCAATCAGCAAGCCCGCTATAAACGTCAGTATAAGATGTCTCCTATGGATATATTCGACGGATTTCGTTAAAGCTTTAATCAAGACCCGCAATTCATGTTCGGAGACAATGGGATCTGATGCATCTTTATCCATTTTTTATTGCACCTGAGGTAAACTGGCTCGCTCCGTAAATACAAAGTGCGGAAAAGCCGTCATCTGTGACAGCGAAGAGACTCTTTCGAGATTATGACAACAGGTCAAATTATATCTGCCGACAAGAAGCCGCGAGTAGTTTTAAATGTTTTCACCGGAGATTACAAGTGCATACTTTATGAAAAAGAAAGCAAACGAGTTAGAATATGCCATAAAATAGGCAATACTCTTCATTTTTTCTAAAGTATACGCTCAAAAGCACCGATAATCCATTTCAAGGGACCATAAATCTTTTTCCGACTTATTGCGACAATAAATTGGTTAAATATTTTCGCGTACTTTTGTATTACGGTAATATATTGTGCTTTGAAAGAGATGATCATTCTGAAGCAACACGAATATATTTGTCACGTCGATAATTTATTCATGGCAGCAGCGGCATGAGCATAGAGCATGTCTCTGTGAGGGAAAATATTAGGACCGACTATAAACGGATTGGGGCAAGATGGATCAGCGGGACAATAAATTACAAGCAGAAGGTGTGAAAGACAAACAGACTGCGGACCTGCCTAAGGAGAATTCCCCTCAGATTCTGGTCGTGGATGATTCCCCGGACATTATTGAACTGCTTACAGACACCCTCACCAGACAGGGCTATCGCGTTCGCTCAGCCGCGAGCGGCTCTGGGGCGCTGAGTTCCGTGGCGGCAGAAGCACCGGACTTGATCCTGTTGGATATAAGAATGCCGGATATGGATGGTTATGAGGTCTGCCATCATCTAAAATCCGACCGACAGGGCTACAGTATGCCAGTAATTTTCATAAGCAGCCTTGATGAGACCATCGATATCGTGAAGGGCTTTCAAGCCGGTGGCATTGACTACATCACCAAGCCTTTTCATTTGCCCGAGGTCTTGGCCAGAGTTGAAACACATATTTCACTGTGCCGTTTGCAACGGCAACTGGGGGAGAAGAATATTCAACTTCAGCAGGAAATCATGGACAGGGAGCGGGTTGAAGAGGAGTTAAAAAAGCACAAATCTCACCTGGAAGAAACCGTTTACAGGCGCACGGCAGACCTCAGGAGAATCAATGACGAACTGCAACACGAAGTCGCCGAACGCGAAAAGATGGAAGGTGTGTTGGAGCAGACCAATTACAAACTTCACTCCATGGTTTATGAATACGGCTTGCGTCAACAAAGGCTCAATCTGTTCAATCAAATGTCGGAGAGACTTCAGGGCTGCATCTCACTTGAAGAAACGTACCCCATCATAAGCCAATTCGCTCAGAATTTATTTCCTCTTGCGGCCGGATCTCTTTTCATCCTCAACTCTCCCCTGAATTTATTTGGGGCCGTAACTTCCTGGGGAAAGGCCCTGTCCGGGGAAAAGACTTTCCCTGCAGAAGATTGTTTCGCTCTTCAAGAAGGAAATATACATATTACGGCCGATTTCCGCTCGGATTCATGCTGCCGGCATATCTTAGGCGGCGGCAGAAAAAGCGGTTTGTGCGTTCCCTTGGCGGCACAGGGGGAAACCCTCGGAATGCTTCATTTGCAGCAAAGGATTTCCCCGTCGACTTCCGCCAAGCCGGGATTTGACGAAATTTCGGAGGGATTTAACGAAGAGATGCAGCAACTGGCTGTAACGGTAGCTGACTATCTGGCACTGGCGCTCTCAAACATAAAGCTCAGAGATACATTGAAACAACAGGCCATTCATGATCCCCTGACTGGTCTTTTCAATCGACGCTACATGGAGGAAACTCTGATCCGGGAAATAAGTCGAGCCAAGCGTTACGAAACTCCCCTCGGAATTATCATGATAGACATAGATCACTTTCGAAGATTCAATAATACTTTCGGCCATGAGGCAGGTGACTTAGTGCTCCGTGATCTGGGGAAATTCTTACAAAGCAACATTCGCAAAGAAGACGTCGCGTGCAGGTACGGCGGGGAAGAATTTACACTGATATTACCGGGGGCCCCTATGGATATTACCGAAAAACGCGCCGAAACGTTAAGAAAGCTCGTACAGGATCTGAAGATTTACTATAACGGCAAGCCGCTTGACAGCATCACGCTTTCCCTGGGAGTCGCCAGCTTTCCGGAGCATGGTGCGACGGGGGAAACAGTTCTCCAAGCTGCCGATGCCGCCCTTTACGTCGCGAAGCGCACCGGGCGCAACAAAGTATCTACCGCGGGTAAAGAAGAGCCGGCGCGTATTGCTCAAATCTACTCTTTTAGCAATTAATTTATCACCAGGTGTTTTCTTATTCCTGCTTCTTGACTTACTATACTATCCTGTCTTATAATCCGCTTTGTAAGAAAATGGCAGCCTTAAAATTTCCTTTCAAACAGATTTTTTCACCCTAAATGACTTTCGCCGAGGTGCAGAGATGGCAAGAAATAATGATATGGATAGGTCCGGCGAGGGACTAAGAATCGGACGCACCGTAAAAGAACTCCGGCACAAGAAACATATCACGCTTCAGGACCTGGCAGCGAAGACCGGTATCGCCAAAACCATTCTGGCTGAGATTGAAAATGGCGATGTGGTGCCTCCTGTGGCCACACTCCTGAAACTCGCGAGGGCGTTCAATGTGGGCATGGCCTCTTTCTTCGAGGAGGAAGCGGCTGATACGAAAATATCGGTCACACGCAGCGGCGAAAGGGTCAAGATAAAGCGCCGTCCCCACCATCACCATGAGGGCGAGATCGATTATATTTACGAATCCCTTGAAACGCACAAGGGCGACAAGCATATGGAACCTCTTCTGGTAGAATTTCAGCCCGTGGATACGGGTGATATGGTTTTTACAAACCACGAAGGCGAAGAATTCTTATTTGTCATCGAAGGGAGGCTGGAATTCCGGACCGACGAGCGAGTGGAAAGACTTGATCCAGGCGACACTATCTACTTTGAATCGGACATAAATCACGGTCTCCGCTCTCTCGACGGAAAACCGGCCAGGGCAATAGCGGTGGTATGGAGCAAGGCATAAATATGTGGACAGTTGACTATGCTTGAAATCCGTTTTCACGGGCGCGGCGGCCAAGGTACCGTAGTTGCAACAATCCTGCTGGCCAAGGCTTTCTTCCGCGCCGGCTACCAGGTGCAAAGTTTTCCTTTCTTCGGTGTGGAAAGGCGAGGAGCCCCTGTGGGGGCTTACGTCCGCCTCGACAAAGACAAGATTTTGCTGCGGACAAATGTGAATTACCCAGATCGCGTACTGGTCCAAGATCAGACTCTTCTCCATGGCGTTAACGTCACGCGGGGACTCAAGCCGGGCGGGTGGGTGCTTATCAACAGCTCCGTCGCCCCCACCGAGCGGAAGCCCTTCATGGGCTACCGGTTGGCCCTTGTAGATGCAAACCGGATCGTCTTGAAGTGAAAAAGATCATATTATATTTAACCTGCTTCTCACTATTTTTTGCAGCTGTCCCCCTGCGTGCGGAAACGAAGACGTTTGTCCGTGAATACACTTACGAAGCCGGCGAAATAGACAGCAAGATATCATGCCGTGCCATCGCCCTTGAACAGGTAAAGAGGCTCCTTCTCGAGGAACTGGGCACGTACGTGGAAAGCGTTACGGTCGTTAGAGATTACCAGGTTGCCAAAGATGAAATAACGACTCTGGCTGCGGGAGTTGTCCAGACAACCATTCTCGAAGAAAACTGGAACGGAAAAGAATATTGGCTTAAGGCAAAGATAACTGCCGATCCAGACGAGGTTGCCTCTTCGATAGAAAAATTGCGAAACAATCAGCAACTGCTTAAGGATCTTGCAGAGGCGAGGGACGAGGCGTCACAGGCACTCAGAGAGATTGATGCTTTGCAGCAGCAATTGGCGGCGGCCGAAGCGACCACAGAGAAGCCGGAAGAGGAGTACAAAAAAGCAGTTAATACGCTGGTAGCCACGGATTGGTTTGAAAAGGGGCAGTACCAAACGTACTCAGGTAATTACCAGGAGGCTCTGAGGGCATACGACATGGTTGTAGTACTAAGACCCAATGATGCCAAGGGCTACAGCAATCGCGGGGCGGTGTACGTTCAACTTGGAAGGTATGACAGTGCGATGAAGGACATGAATAAGGCTGTCGCCTTGAACCCCCAAAATAGAACCACCCTTTATAACAGGAATCTTATTTATAAGAAGATGCAGGAGACCAAGCGCGTTAAAATACCGGAGAAGGAAGTTCTTCTCAGGAGATATAATGAGAGGACGCAGATGCGGAATAGGGAAAAGAAGGAGATCGCCGATCGCCTCAAGGGAAGCCAGGATAAAGATAAGCAGAGATTGCTCAATAAGCCGTCGGACAGGCAGCTTGTCCAAAGAAAGAGGTTTGAGGATAAATACAAGCAAAAGGAGCAACGCGAAAACTTAAGGAAAAAAAGAGAAATGGAGGAGAAAAGGAAAAAGCAGCAGAGAAAGCGCGAGCAGCCCAAACCCAGACCGGAATACGAAAGAAAATAGAGACCGAATGATTAAAGGGGCGGCAGGTTTAAAAAATGAACGGGGGAGATGGCCGTCATGAAAACTCACACAGGAGCTGATGTATGCCTACTATGGAGCTAACGAAAGAGGGAGCCGTTTATGTCCTGACCCTGACCAACGGCGCCAATGCCAATACCCTCAGCGAAGATGTGGTCGGCGAGTATCATGAAATATTTGATGAACTCGAAGCCTCTGCAGAAAATTCTGCCTTGATTTTGACGAGCAGTGATCCGAAATTCTGGTGTAATGGTATCAATCTGGATTGGCTCCTTAAGCAGCCGCACGATTATTTTCCGAAATTCGTAGAGATTCTTGACGAATTATTTCTAAGATTATCCCTGCTTCCCATGCCTACGATCGGGTGTCTAACCGGTCATGTCTATGCAGGCGGGGCCATTCTCGCCACAACGCTGGATTTCCGCCTCATGAGGGAAGACAAGGGTTTCTTTTGCTTTCCTGAAGTGGACATCAAGATTCTCTTCAGCCCGATCATGTATGAAATCCTTCGGTTGCTGCCAGACCATTACGCTCTGAATGAACTCGTGCTCACGGGGAAGCGCGTAGGGGGCAAGGAGGCGCTGGCCATGAAGATCGTCTCGGCTGTGTACCCCGAGGAAACACTTTATGATAAGGCAATGGCGCTGGCAATAGAGCTGGCCAAAAAAGACCGCAGAACATACGCCCATATCAAGCGCGGATTAAGGCAAGCTTTGGTCAAATATACTCTTTGAGGATAAGTGCCGCGATTCTTCGTGCCTCGCAATGACGATGCGAAGCCTTTAAGAGATCGTCATTCCTTCAGGCCGTATTTTTTAAGTTTGTATCGCAGCATGCGTTCGCTGATACCGAGGATTTCAGCGGCCTTTGTCTGATGATCACCTGACTTCTCCATGGCCTCGAGAATCAATTTGCGTTCCATTTCTTCAATCGATTCCCGCAGCAAACCCTCTCCTTTTTTCCCTGCGTTTTCCGGATGGATCCTGTCTTCGTCAAATGGAAGATCATCTACGGAGATGACAGAATTTCGGGATATCACGACAGCACGTTCGATGATATTTTCCAGTTCCCTGACATTGCCCGGATAATCATATTTCAGGAGCAGGTCCCTGGCCTCGCTGGTTATGCCCGTTACGTTTTTACCGTTATCCGCAGCAAAGCGTTTCAGGAAGTGATCTATGAGCAGGGGCACGTCTTCCTTTCTCTCTCTTAGCGGTGGCATGTCCATGACAACCACATTCAACCTGTAGAATAGGTCTTCCCTGAATGTTCCGTCTTTGACCTTGGATTCCAGATCGCGATTCGTTGCGCTGATAATCCGCACATCAGAGTGGATAGTTTGATTGCCGCCCACACGCTGGAATTCGCGCTCCTGCAGGAAGCGCAGCAGTTTTACCTGGACGGAGGCGGTAATATCGCCAATCTCGTCCAAGAACAGGGTCCCGCCGTCGGCCTCCTCAAATCTGCCAATCCTCCTTGCCGTTGCACCGGTGAAGGCCCCTTTCTCATGACCGAATAGTTCGCTTTCCAAGAGGCTC
This sequence comes from uncultured delta proteobacterium, assembly GCA_963729715.1. Lineage (GTDB taxonomy): Bacteria > Desulfobacterota > Syntrophia > Syntrophales > UBA2185 > Fen-1135. The sequence continues at coordinate 200,760 of CAVSPA010000006.1, read as the reverse complement.
TCCGGAAGTGCGCTGCAGTTTACCACACTGATCACTTTTGCTGAACGGGGGCTGAGATTGTGGATCAACCTGGCAAGCAATTCCTTGCCCGTTCCGCTTTCTCCCTTGATAAGAACAGTGGCGCGGCTCACTGCGATCCTGCTGGCCATATTGATCAGGACATCCATTTTATGGCTCTGATAAATGATCTTGTCCATGGTGACGCCCTTCTCAGAGAGTTCCTGACGGAGAACCTCATTTTCCCGGATCAGGGTGCGCCGCTCTGATACTCGATCCACATGGATAAGGAGTTCATCGAATTCAACAGGTTTTGTAATATAGTCTATGGCGCCGGCCTTCATGGCGTCCACTGCCGTTTCTATCGTTCCGTAAGCAGTAATGATAATCACATCGATTTCCGGATTGATTTTCTTCACCTCTTTGAGAACCTGCATGCCATCCATACCCGGCATCTTGTAATCCAGGAGGATCATGTCAAAATGACCCTTTAAAACAGACTGGATGGCGGTGTCTCCATTCTCAGCCTCCGCTACCGCATGCCCTTCTCTAACGAGAAAATCTCGGAGCATCTCTCGCTGGGACTGGCCATCCTCAACCACGAGTATGTTTAACTTCTTCATGCCTGAATTCCTTTAGACCGTGCCATTCTTTTCCCCCACCCTTCCCGCAGGCAATGATATCTCGAAGGTCGTCCCTAAACCCGGCTGACTCAGAACACGAATCTCCCCCCCATGGCCGCGGATGATCTCATGTGCAAGGGGAAGCCCGAGCCCCAGACCCTTTTCCTTCGTCGTATATTCAGGATTGAAAATGCGCTCTATATCTTCAGGTTCCACACCGCACCCATTATCGGAAATTTTTACTATGACCCGGTCCTTTCCGCTCGAATCAACAAGAATACGGACAGTACCTTCGCCGGAAATAGATTCCATGGCATTCTTCACGAAATTAAAAATGGCCTGCTGAAGTTTATCCACATCCATAGGGATGATTGCATGGTTGCCTTTGTACAAGGTTTCCAGAGTGATACCTTTCAATTTCGCCTCTTCCTGGATGAGATTGACAATCTTCTGAAGAACCTCGGCAACGGGGTAGTCGTGCAGCTCCAAACGCCGGCTCTTTGAGAATGTCAGAAACTCCTCGATAATCCCATCCAGACGTCTGATTTCGTCGCGAATAACACTGGCTAGTGTCTGGAACTCCTTGATCTTGTCGTCATCTGCCGGCATAAACTCCCGCTTAAGTCTCTGACTGGCCATACTTATGGCATTAAGTGGATTGCGAATCTCGTGCGCGACGCCTGCGGCGAGCTGCCCAAGGGCAGACAGTCTCTCGGCTTTTTCGAGCTGCCTTTCCATCTCGACGATCCCCGCCAGATGCCTATTCTGATTGTGATAGAGTATCCACATTGCCAAAAGCGTAATTAGAATAACCGATGACATAAAGAAGATCATATTACGCTTGTTCTCAGCAAGAATTTCATCCGTTCCCTCGCTATCAAGACCAAGCCTAGCAACCCCTGCCACCCTGCCAAACAGGTATATGGGTGCAGCCATCTCCAGGATTTTTTTGCCGTGGGAGACAATCTTTTTGCTTTCAAATTTTTTTGTGCCGGCAAGGATTTCATCGATACGCATCTTGCCTTGTTCCTCTGTATCAGGTGCTTGCCCAGAACTGCCCAGGATCATGTCTCGCTGATCCATGACCTTAATATAGACCAAACCCTGTCCCTGTCCCAATCTTTCCAGGGCCTTTTCCACCGATACCTTAATGCCCCAATATCGCTGCCCGTCGCGATCCAGAGCGATGATGACTGTCCCACTGCCATCTGTGCGCCGTAGTGCCACAAACCCGATCTTCTTGTCCTTGCCGAGTCGTGAGAAAAGATCAATAGTGATGGCATCTCTTCCCAAAACCCTGTTCGCATCCCCATCAGTAAGATCCGCATGGAGAGCCCTGTTCTGGTAGACGACCTTTCCCCTTCTATCCAAGACGGCAACAAACCACAGCCCCTTCTCTTCTGCAAATTTCCTCAGATATTCATCGCTCAGGTGATTTGCCTTCCATTGATTATCAATTTCGCGTCCCATATCCACAAGCGCAGCGGTCAGTGACTTCTGCGGTAATAAGGCCTCATCAACAGGGGGAGCAAAGGTACCGCCGCTATCCCTCTGATACGCCTGAATCAGCGCATTGAGGTTTTCCTGGGCGAGCCTCTCGACGACACCGATTATGGCCAGGCCCTGGCTCTCCATGAAGCCCATGAGGCTCCTGTCACTTCGCCGGATGTCCATGATCCCCATGATCAAGATAAGACAGATGAAAACGCTGCAGACAATCGTAACAGCGATGGGCTGCAAAAAACGTCGGCCATAGTCGGGAGTGCGGTGCTGCTGCCATATAACTTTATTCTGCGTCTTCATCTGCGAATGCCTATGCAAGTTATTATTTATATTCTTCTTTATCTCGAAATACCCAATTCGTATTCACCGAAGGGATGCGGCATTTCTGCTGTCTTTTGGAGTGCATGCCATCATATTTCATCAGAATTAAAAGTCAATGACTTCTTTTTTCTGGAAAAATAAAATCCGACAATTATGTCGATCCCAAAAACAATTGACGTTTATCCCTTAACTACTTGTTTTTTCAAGCACTATAAATATTTACCGTTATTCCGCATCGACATTTATTGCCCTTCCTTTCCCACGGCATACATGCCATTTGCCTCAGATATACTCTCATTAGTGCTGTGATATAAACAACTTATATAAACTTACAAGATCATGGCATGACATATGCATTCTGAAAGCATAACAACAAGTTAATTATCGGTTAATAAACGGGCATGATTGGCCGGTAGTAAACTCCAAAACTAAGAAGGTGAACACCTTCACTCCTCCTGACCTTGGGGAGACATCACGTCTCCCCCTTTTTTTTGCCTCGTTCATGCGTCGATTCTCGCAGCTTTCGCCACTTCTCGATTCTATCTTTGATGACCTTCTCATGTCCCCTTGCCGTAGGCCTGTAATATACCTCTCCCATGAGTTCGTCCGGCAGATAGTCTTGGGGAACATAGGCATCCTCAAATTCATGGGCATACTGATACCCCTTGCCATAGCCAAGATCTTTCATCAACCGTGTCGGAGCATTCCTTATATGAAGCGGCACGGCGAGGGTGCCGGTTTCACTTATCCTTTCTTTGACCTTGCCGTAAGCCACATAAAGTGAATTGCTCTTGGGAGCAGTAGCAAGGTAAACGGCGGCCTGGGCCAGGGCGAGTTCCCCTTCAGGGAGACCGATAAAATGAAACGCCTGCATGGCCGAAACCGATATCCCCAAGGCTGCAGGATCGGCGTTGCCAACGTCCTCGGAAGCGAATCTCACCATGCGCCTGGCTATGTAGAGAGGGTCTTCGCCGGCGGCAAGCATGCGGCCCAACCAGTAGAGGGCGGCGTCAGGGTCACTGCCGCGAAGGCTCTTGTGAAACGCCGAGATGAGATTGTAGTGTTCCTCCCCTCCCTTGTCATACTGCAACGCCTTCTTCTGGAGGGCTTCCTCCACTACGGCGCGCGTAATTTTTCTTGCGCCTATCTGCTCATTCCGCAGGAGAGACGCTGCTGCCTCGAGGTTGTTTAAGGCCATGCGCGCGTCTCCGTCGGCTGACCATATGATATGCTCAATGGCATCCGGCTCTATCTCAAGAGCAAGGTCTCCGAAGCCTTTTTCTTTGTCATGCACGGCCCGGTTGATAATAACCGCCAGTTCGCTGTTCGAATAAGGCTTGAGCAGCATGACCCGCGTCCTGGATAGCAGCGGCGAGATTACTTCAAAAGAGGGATTCTCCGTAGTCGCACCAATGAGTGTAATAAGGCCTTTTTCGACATGGGGCAAGAAGGCGTCCTGCTGTGCCTTGTTGAATCTGTGGATTTCATCTACAAAGAGGATCGTCTTCTTACGGTGGTAGCGCCATTGAGATTGCGCCTCATCAACAACAGACCTGATCTCTTTAACGCCCGAAAGAACCGCAGAGAAGCTCACAAAATGGGATTTTGTTTCATGGGCAATGACGCGGGCCAGGGTGGTCTTTCCGGAGCCGGGCGGTCCCCAGAAGATCATCGAGAAAAGCCTGTCTTCTTCAATGGCGCGCCGAAGCAGGCTGCCTGGGCCCAGGAGGTGTGACTGCCCGATGAATTCGTCAAGAGCCCGGGGGCGCACTTTGTCTGCCAGAGGACTAAGATCGATGTCGGTATCTTTCTGATCAAAGAGATCCATAATAGTCATTCATCTTTGATTTGAGCACTTTTTTTCGCCGCCTCAACGAGTTCGATAAGCGTAGTGATTTTGTCTTTAGGCATCTGACCGACAAAAGCGTTCCATGACTCTTCAGTCATGGTCTCTCTCAGATACTGTTCTATGGGGAAAAAGGGATACCAGCAATTGATGACACGAAGGCACGGCAGGTTCCCGCCCTCCTTCCGGCAGTATGAGAACTTGACCTCACCCCCAAGCCGTGCACACCTGAGTTCTAATTGGTCATACTTATCCACGATATCAGCTCGCTGTATTAATAATGCCACTTGAAGCTCTCCGTAGCAAGCTGCGGAGAATCTTCGATTCTTAAGGAACAGTTTTCGTTCGTCAGTCGCTCGCTTACCCCGCAGCAGGCTGCGGGGACTGCGCTCGCTACAGAATTGAGGAATGCCCATACCATGTCTAAAAACAAATAAGCCGTCAAGGGGAATCTTGTTTTTCCCCTGACGGCTTAAGCGTTTATGGAAGGCTATATTTATTTATGGCTTCGGCAGTCCCTCAATGGCCTTCAATGCTCTCCGTATCTCATCATCCGGCAGCTCATAGGCCTCAAGCTTTCCCGCGAAATAGGCGTCATAAGCGGCAAGGTCAACTAGGCCGTGGCCGCTCCAATCGAATAGGATGATTTTCTCCTTGCCTTCCTGTTTCGCTTTCATGGCCACATCCACCACGGCGGCAATGGCGTGATTCGTTTCCGGCGCCGGTATAAAACCTTCGGTCCGGGCCCACTTCACGCCCGCATCAAAGGTCTCCATTTGGTTATATGCCCTCGCCTCAACCAATTTTTCATTGACGAGGTGGCTGACGATGGGGGCCATGCCGTGATAGCGCAATCCTCCTGCGTGTATGGGCGCAGGCACAAAGTCGTGTCCCAAGGTATGCATGGGAAGGAGGGGCGTCATTTTGGCAAGGTCACCGAAGTCATAGGCAAATGGTCCTTTGGTCATGGTCGGGCATGATGTCGGTTCCGCGGCGATGATCTGGACTTTCTTGCCATGAATCTTATCTCTCGTGTATGGAAGGGCTATACCGGCAAAATTGCTTCCTCCGCCTGCACAGCCTATCACGACATCAGGATATACGCCTATCTTTTTCATCTGCTTCTGCGCCTCCAGGCCTATGATGGTCTGGTGTAAGAGGACGTGATTCAGAACACTCCCGAGGGAATAGCGCGAGTCTTTATGGGTGACGGCATCTTCAACAGCTTCACTGATGGCAATACCAAGGCTGCCCGGCGAATCCGGGTGTTCCGCCAACACTTGCTTTCCTGCGTTTGTCATGGTGCTCGGACTGGGGATGCATTCTGCTCCCCACGTATTCATCATCATGCGACGGTAAGGCTTCTGCTCGTAGCTGACCCTCACCATATATACCCTGCATTCAAGATCGAACATCTTGCATGACATGGCCAGCGCGCTTCCCCACTGCCCTGCCCCGGTTTCGGTGGCGAGCCGCTTAATTCCAAAAATCTTATTGTAGTAGGCTTGGGCAATGGCTGTATTCGGCTTATGCGAACCGGCAGGGCTGACGCCTTCATTCTTGTAGTATATCTTCACAGGAGCGCCGAGGAGTTTCTCAAAATTAAAGGCCCGGTAAAGTGGCGTCGGTCGCCATAAGAGATATTTCTCCAGAACAGGTTCGGGAATGTCAATCCAGCGCTGCTGGCTGACTTCCTGTTCTATGAGATTCATGGGGAAGACAGGGGATAGATCATCAGGCCCGACAGGTTTCCCCGTCCCCGGATGAAGCGGAGGCTTCATGGGAGTCGGCAAGTCTGCCTGGATGTTGTACCATTGCTTCGGTATCTCGTTGTCGTTCAATACTACCTTGACCTGTTCCATATCATGTTCTCCTTTGGTATTTATTGAGAGCTTTGCCAAGCCCTGCTATTATCCCTGTCTCGTACCAATGCCAGAGACACTCCCAGTTATACTTCGAGGTTCGACAGCAGCCCTTTATGCCTTCGGTACCACAAGTTGGGAAAGAGTTTATATAGCACCCTCGATACGGGCCCGATATACTCTCTCGTTCTTCTGTCGTATTGGCACGCCTGGATGATCTGCTCTTTGATATCCTTCTTATGCCCCACTTCATTAAATATCTTATAGGCGCAATGAAAAAGCGGGCTGTACATATTTTTCTTTTCCAGATATTTATTTACGTTTCTTATGGTATTCGGCCCTTCCGGTGTGCCATCGATCTTCTCAAGCACCTTGATATTTGTTTCAATGGGATTTCCCGTATATAATTCGTAATAAAATTTTCCATACCGGTAATTCTTGCTGGCGACGGATGACAGGGTTATATACATATCTCCCACTCCTGCCTGGCTGTGAAACGCCTGAAAACCGCCTCCCAGCAATTTCGCGAGCGAGCGTATCTCCACGCCGGACCTGGCAAATATGGTGCCCGGGATTGAATCGCCAAGATCCAGAGAATGCAGGACTCCCATGATGTTTGCCACAATGTTTTTGAGAGCACCGCACGCCTCGACCCCGACAATATCAAAATTATAGAATGACGTGAATTCCCTGCGGTTGAACCTTATGATCTCATCTCTTATTATCTTTGCTATATTTTTTTCCCCTGCCACGGTGACGCATACGGGGTGCCCCAGCATGATATCCATATCAAAGAAGGGGCCGCCGATACATACCACTTCATACTTTTCCTTCAAATTTAACAGATTATTGTTTATCAGTTGCGATGGCGTGATCAGTTCCTTCGTGATCTCATCGGAAATAAGACCCTTGATCGGAGTGACAAGGCACGTGTCTCCAGCTTTCTTTTCAAGCATCGGCTTCAGGTAATCCAGAAACTCCGGAAGCCTGTTCATGGTGATCGTAAGAAAAATGAAATCGTTATCGTCAACGACGCGCTCCAGGTCATTCGTTGCATAGACCGTAGGAGATAACCTGGGTACATTGTCCATACCACCGAGTCTGCGCGCAAGTTCCTTGGTAAGGTGTTTGGGATTGAGGTGATCCGTATTGATCGCACGGCATACGTCGGTATCATGATAATAGAGGGTTACCCTTTTATTATCCCTGCCGAACTTATACGCGAGGGACGTGCCGAGCCTCCCCGGCCCGATAATTCCTATCCTGCCCGTATCTAAATTTTTTATCCTCATGATGGATGATCTTTGAGCCTTATCTTCATTTTACTTAGCGATTGAGCAGCCCTGACCTCTAACCCTCTCCGTGAGGAATTGAGGGGCGCTGTATGATGCCATCCGATCCGGAATTGTGATTATAGGTAAAGAAAGACCCCGATGTCAAACATTAATTCGTTATTTAATAAAGTGCGTTTAAGGGAAACAAACATTATTTTCAGGAATGAGCAATTGACAGTATATACACGTATTACCAGCTTGTTTTTCTATTCCTGTTGACACAATATACAAGCAGTAGAACGTCCATACCATGTTGATTTCCATTAATATTTGCTTTTCAATTATTATTGAAATAAGTTGAATATCTGATAAATTGTTTATCAAAGCCAAGTTGGTATATTAATCGTTATGCGGAAGGAGATAAGATGAGACGAACTCTGTTGGTCTTAATTATGCTGGCATTAGTAGCCGGCCCGGCTTGATCCCAAGACTTAAAGAAGTTGAGTCTCGACGACGCGTCTGCCCTCGGAACGACCATCCAGACGGATAACAAAGTGAAGGTTGAAGGCAGGGCTTCGATCAAGATCACAACCCAATGGCCGACGACAATCTGCATGGGGCAGGTTACCGGTCTTGGCGTGGAGGGTGCGACGCTCGTATACAAGGCCAAGGTGAAGACTGATCTTGATGGCGCCGCATTTTTGGAGATGTGGGTAAATGTTGCAGGCGGGCAGTTTTTCTCCAGAGGGATGAATGATGCCGTGAGCCAGAAGACAAACTGGAAAACGATCCAGACTCCGTTCATGGTTCAGAAGGGCCAGAAGCCTGAGAGAGTCACCTTGAACCTTGTCATCAATGGAAAAGGAACCGTCTGGATCGATGACGTCGTGCTATCCAAAGAACGGTTGAAATAGTTGATGTATAACCCACGTTTGTTTGAATCAGCATTTGAACTTTAATTTAGAATTTTTATTTAGGAGTTTATTATGGCAGTATTAAAGGAAGGTGTGGTTCCCATCGGTCGAACGATGTTCATCCCCAAGGACGGCGGCTTGACGAAGGACAGCCTGGAGGTTGAATCGAACGGCCAGTATCAGATTGTGGAAAGACCTGACCGTTTCGAGATCAAGAACGCTGAATGCTGCAGAAGCATCCTTATCAAGGTCAAGACAAAAGAATAATTCCCGGCACATCGGATGCCGAGGCACGGAAGGTCCTCCTCGGCGGATAGACCGCGCACGGATGATAGACCCTCGGCCTTCAGTCACAACTATCTGCCCGTGAAGGTATCAGGAGACGACTTTCAGTATCCGGGGCGCATTTCTGTCGGAAGGCTCCGGTATGCTCTTTGGGTAGCCGATGATGATGGGAGCCACTATCCTGCAGCCCTTAGGTATGCCTATTTCCCGCATGAGTTCTGGACTCCTCACGTTTGTTGCAAGACCTATCCAGCAGGTTCGCAAACCACGCGCTGCGGCAGTGAGTATGAAGTAGCAGGCAAAGAGGGAGCAGTTCACATCGAGCGACAGGTAGTCACGGGGACCGATGATGTAAACCAGGCATGGGCATTGTAGAAGACGTTAAATTCTTCGTTTCGCAAAATATCTTCGTACTTCTTCGCGGGAGAGTCGGGATTTTGGGCAATATCAGAAAGGAGGGTTTTCTTGCTCTCATCAGATAGCCTTTTCATGGTCTCCTTCCGGTTGATAACGACAAACTGCCAGGACTGACCATTGCCCGAACTCGGGGCGAGACATGATTCTCTTCTGATGATGTCCGCGACTGTAACCAGTGAAACCTCTTTCTCCTCATAATCACGAATGGACCTTCTATTCTTCAAGAGTTCACGGAATTCCATGATAGCCTTCTTTCGCATATGCGGCTTACGTCCTGCATCACTCGCCTGAGCTTGGCAATAATTTTTTTCTTATGACGTGAATGGCTGTCGCCTTGAAGGACGCCGTAAGATCCATGCCCTCGTGCATAGACAGGTCTTCGCGGGCATTATTTGTCACGTAGGTAATCAGGGGAAAACCACAATCAAGCTCTACTTTATAGAAGGCGCCGGAGGGGATAATCCTCTTTACCACACTCGAGAATACATTTCGGGCGCTGGTAATTTCCTTCGAGGCACCCGTCAACACAGTAACATTCTCCGGGCGGATGCAGAGAATTACAGACTCCCCGAGGCTTGCATCGCCCACAGCTTCAATCTCCCTGCTTGCAACGGAAACTGAAAAGGTTCCTGCATTCCTTCTTATAACTTTCCCCGTCAGAATCGTCTCCGTCCCGACAAAAGAAGCAACGAATTCATCCGCGGGATGGTTCATGAGTTCCGCGGGAGGCCCTATCTGCATAATCCTTCCCTCACTCATCACAGCGATCTGATCCGACAGCCTCAGGGCTTCCATCTGGTCATGGGTTGCCATTATACCTGTTGTCCTTGTCTCACGAAGAATCAGCTCCAGGTCTCCCATCAGGGATTCACGGGTCGGCGGGTCGAGGGACGAAAAAGGCTCGTCAAGGAGAATGATTTCAGGCCTTATGGCAAAGGCCCGCGCAAGGCTCGTCCGCTGCGCTTCCCCGCCGGAGAGCTTCCGGGCGGAACGCTTGGCAAGATGGCCAATGCCGAAACGTTCCAGGTATTCCTCCACGACGCGTTTCACTTCCTCCTGCGTCACGCTGCGAATTTTCAAACCCGCTGCCACATTTTCAAAAACCGTCGTATCAAACAGAAGGGGTTCCTGAAATACCATGGCAAGATGCCTTCGATAATCGAATACAGAATAATTTGATCCTATCCTTTTCCCTCTGAAGATAATCTCACCCTGAGACGATTTCAAGAGACACGACAATGCCAAAAGCAACGATGACTTTCCTGCGCCGTTCGGCCCGATTAGGCAAAGGACTTTGCCCTCCGGGACGCCGAGATAGGAGATGTCCAGAACAGATACTCCGCCCCTTTTGACTTGGAGATTTTTCGCCTCGAGTATATATTTCTCAGAGTTCATCGCGGCCTTTCTCTCTGCTGGACATGTGTCAGGACGGCATTGATGAAGAAGGCGAGAAGCAGCAGAATAATACTGAGGGCCATGGCGATATCGAAATTGCCTTTGCTCGTTTCCATTACCGTTGCCGTCGTCAGGACGCGTGTGTATCCTTTGATATTTCCACCGACCATTATGGACGCCCCTACTTCGGAGATAACACCGCCGAACCCCGCCATGATGGCCGCCAGGAGCGGCAGCCGCGCCTCCTTGACGAGAATCCACACCATCTGAAGGCGGGTAGCACCAAGGGCCAGGATCTGCAATCTGAGATTTGCGGGAAGCTGCTGTATGGCAGCGAGGCTGATGCCCATGACTATGGGTGTGGCAATAATGGCCTGTGCAATGATGATGGCTGTTGGCGTGTAAAGAATCTCCAGAAAACCGAGGGGACCGTTCCGCCAGAGGAAAATACTAACAAAGAGACCCACCACCACCGGAGGCAGTCCCATTCCTGTATTGATCAGGCTGACGACGATCCTGCGCCCGGGGAATTGCGTCAGGGCAACTAAGGTTCCCACGGACACCCCGATTAGCAGACTGATAAACGTCGCTATCCCGGACACCTTGAGGGAAAGCCAGGTGATGCCTATGACTTCAGGATCGAGAGTGAAGAGAAGAATAAAGGCCTGCTTTATTCCTTCGATAATTATGTCCATGAACTATTGCCTATAGAGAAGACTCACGTCATGAAAAATGCATTATCATTTGCCAAGCGCTTCTTCCTTTTTTCCAGCATCGGGGAAGAACAACGGCGAGCCGTATTTCTCCACGCCGAATTTTTTGATAATGTCCTGAGCCTGCCTGGACACCATGAAGTTGGCAAACGCCTTCGCACCGCCACTATTCACCTTGGGCCACTTGGCAGGATTAACATCGATGACATGGTAGATATTGAGAAGGACGGCATCCCCTTCCGCCAGGATATCGAGGCCGAGATTTTTCTTCAAAGCCAGATATGTTCCCCGGTCGGCAAGGGTATACGTTTTTTTCTCGGCAGCGACATTCAGTGTCTGTCCCATCCCGAGGCCTGTCTGCTGGTACCACTTTTGTCCCTCCGGATTTATCCCGGCAGCCTTCCATATGGACTTCTCTTTGGCATCGGTTCCCGAGTTATCTCCTCGCGACATAAAAACGGCATTTGTGGAAGCAATCTTCCTGAAGGCCTCAAGAGAAGACCTTAATCCCTTGATTCCCGCCCGGTCTGTCTTCGGTCCCACAATAATAAAATCATTATGCATAACGAGCCTTCTATTGATGCCATAACCTCCCGCCATGAACTTCTTCTCCGCATCCGGTGAATGGACTAAGAGCACATCCGCCTCTCCCTTTTGGCCCATGGCCATGGCCTGGCCGGAACCTACGGCGATCGTCTTAACAAAATAGCCCGTTGTCTTTTCAAAGACAGGCAAGAGGACATCAAGAAGACCAGAGTCCTGTGTGCTCGTGGTCGTTGCAAGAATAATATTTTTCTGCTGAGGCGGCGCGGCAATTGCGGGTAGCACGCAGAATAGGACGGACATGACGGATATGATCAGTGCGATCGAGCAAGTACGATTAAGTCTTTTCATCATTTTACCTCCTGATAAAGGGCGTTATCTTGATATGAATTTTGCAGCTATTTCTTCCCCTGCGCTTTCACCCACTCTTTTGAATTCGGGAAAAACAAAGGGGCTCCGACCTTGTCCTTGCCGAAATCACGGATGATCTTCTGACCTTTTTCCGGAGAGGTGAGCCATGCGATAAAGGTTTGGACGTCTTTCTCATTCACCCTGGGAGATTTTTTCGCATTAACCGGTATGAGGGAAATATAATTCAACAGCGCCTCATCCCTTTCGACGAGAATGACAAGTTTGATTTGATTCTTTATCGATAGATAGGTCGCTCTGTCCATCACCGTATAAGCCTGCTGCTGGTCCGTGTAGCGGAGCGTCGCGACATTTCCCTCTGCTCCCCTCTCGTAGATCTTGTACCAAGCGCCGGAGGGCTTGATCCCCGCTTTTGCCCAGAGCTCCATTTCCGCCACATGGGTACCCGATTTGTCTCCGCGGCTTATGAATGTAGCGTCTGTCTCAGAAATTTTTCTAAGGGCCTCCGTCGCGACGCTCAAGCCCTTGATGCCTGCCGGGTCATTTGCAGGACCGACAATGACGAAATCGTTGTACATCAGGGGAATTCTCTCTGTTCCGAAACCATCCCTGATGAATTTCTCTTCGAGTGATTTTGCATGCACCAAGACCAGATCGACATTCCCCTGCTCCGCAATCTTCAGGGCCGCCCCTGTGCCCACACCCACATGCCGCACGCGGATTCCCGTCTCCTTCTCGAATTGATCCTCCAGGAGACCCACAATACCCGCATCAATGGGACCGATCGTACTGGCCAGAAGGATGAACTTCCCGGTTTGCGCTATGGATGACCCCGGAAAGACCACGGCCAGCAAGAACAAGAAGCCGCACAACCATTTTGTCATTTGAAATTCTTTCTTCATGGATAGGTTTCTCTTTCAATCATGTCGTCGAATACAGAACCTTTCCTGAATCTTTAAAATCGTACCCGCCAAGTTTTTCAACACGCTTCCTAAAATCACTCGACTTGAGAACTTCGATGAGGGCTTGAACCCCTTTGGTGAAAAAGGTTGACTGATCAAGGATCATATCGAAGTTCTCGCGCGTGACGGGAACGAAAGAAAGACCGAGGAGTTTAGCCACTGCAGCCGTGGCTACGCCTATGTCCGCTTCCTTTGACAGAACAGCAAGTCCCACTTCGAAATGCGTAAAGACCTCCGTATCATAGCCGGAGATATCACGGGTCGGAATGCCTAAGTTGTCCATATGGTAATCAAGAAGGACCCGTGTTCCGGAACCCTTCTGCCGGTTCACAATCTTCACCCCTTTTTCCGCGAGATCGGCGAAGCCGCTAATATGCAAAGGATTGCCATGAGCCACGATCAATCCCAATTCCCTTTGGAAGAAATTTACCACTACAGCTTTTATATCAGGCAGGTAGGTAGACAGATAAGGAATATTGTACTGGCCGCTTTTTGCATCAAGCAAGTGTGACCAGGCGATATCGGTAAGACCCTTATTGAGGGCCTTGAGTCCTTCTGTGCTCCCTGTATTTGCAGAAAAGATATAGAAATCGGGGTGACGCTTTTTTATATAAGTTTGCAGCATGTCGAGGATAGGATCGTTGCTTCCCGATGCAAGGAGTCCCCCTTCTATCTGCCTGCTCTTCTGTCTTGCTTCTTTGAGCCCCTGCTTCGCATTCGTTTCAATCCATTCATCAATTAATTTCTTGGGGAAGATCCACTTCCCCGTGACCTTGGTAGCGGGAATCCTTCCGGACTTAATCAGGATGTACACCTGTTTCTCATGAATATCGAGGTGGCGGGCCACCTCCTTGGTGTTCATCACCTCCTCTGACATAGCTCCCCCGTGATAAAAAAATTGAGCATCATACGTAAAACTGAATTACCCTCGACTATAAGTCGAGGGGTTTAAGAGGGGGCGATTTCAAATCGACTGCCATCAGTCACCGGCTCCACTTCTTGCTCTTGAATATAGTGCTGGATCATTTCATCCGTTATGTTGCCGGAACTTACGGCCAGATACCCTCGCGCCCAGAGATGTCTGCCCCAAAATTGCTTTTTTAAATGGGAAAATTCAGATAGCAAAATTCGCGAGCTTATCCCTTTTAACCATTGAACGGTTTTGCTAACATCATGGCTCGGTCTATATGAAATGAACATATGAACATGATCGCTCGCTACTTTGCCGGTAATTATATCAAGTTCATGTTCCAAGGCAATTTGGCGCAAGACATCTCGCGCGCGAACCGCCACTGGCCCTACCAATACTTTTTTACGGTATTTCGGTATCCAGATTAAGTGAACCTTGAGGTCACTCGTTCTATGTGCTCCTAGTTGATAACGTCGCATAACGACAGTATATAAACTTTTCTTCGCCTAAAGGCGAGGGGTTTCCACCATCCCCGAAAGGGACACTAATTGAAGCTCACCGCGGTTTGCCGCGGAGAATCTTCGATTCTTAAGGAAAGATGTCGTTCGGTATTTGCTCGCTTACCCCACAGCAGCCGAGGGTGTTTGTGCTCGCTACCGAATTAAGCCAACAGCAAAAGATAGAAGAATCTCAGGTAACAACAGAGAGCCCCGTCAGTAAACCGGGGCTCTTTTCAGTGTAATGGAACTTATGCAGCTAGATTAGAAACTAAGCGTCAGCTTGTGCGTCACAAGATAGTCGTTACTGAGTTGGGCATTGGAATTGCTGCCCATAAAGGCATCGCCTGCCCAAAGGTAGGCATAGCCAACCATGTATGACAGATTGTCATAGATCTTGTAGGTTGCGCTGAGATCAAATTCGTTGCCCATGTTCTTGGATATCTGATTGTTTACTACATTCTGGTCCAGACTGGCGCCGGTGAAGCTCGCCTTCACATCCAGTTTTGGTACGGGCTTGACGCCGGCGAAGATCTGCCATGCCACAACATTGTCCGAATTGTAAGCACCTGCAGTTGTAACGCCATTCTGGCCACCCAATACGCCGTTCCACCTGCCGAGATCGTAGTTCCAGAGAATCAGGCAAGGCTGAAAGTCGGTGCCGATCTTGGCTCCACCTGAATACGTATTTTGTGAATTTATATCAGTACCCGACGAATAGAATGCCAAAGCGCCTACATAGGCCGGTGCAAGGTCAAGACTGGCCATGATATAACCGCGCCAGCCTGTATAATCTTGGTCCACGTGGGTTGCGGCATTAAGGTACTCTTGTCTTTTACCCGTGTACCAACCCCACTCTGTCTCGACATAAACAGGACCGAACGTCGCCCTAGCATACGGATACCACAGGATGTACCTTGCTTTATATCCGGTGATAGGATTATCGGCAGTGCTGGTATCGATATAATATGTGATTTGCAGACCGGCATCACCCTTGCTCCAGGTGTACCCGCCGAGGACAGAATACTTTTCCGAGTCGTGGTCCACAGCATAAGTGGATACGTTGACATTGCCGGCAGGACCGAGACTACTGTATTCCTTCTTTCCTTCCACCTTGTCCCAACGGGCTCCCCAGAAGAAAGAACCGGTTACCCAATCCCACTTGACCCTCATTCCATAGTCCTGTTCGCCGGTGTCGCCAAATGCCGTACCCCATGTGCCCTGCTGCTGGTAACCCACTTTTAAAGTGCCAACATTGCCGGGAATATTAAACGTCGCAAACGCATACTCAAACTTGATGTTCTCACTTTCCTGGTCATTGCCAGCGATACTAACTGAAGTCGCTGTTGTAGAACGGGCTGCGCCCCATATCTTTTCCAGGGCATCGAACCGAGTCGTCAGCATCAGGCCTTCCTGAACCCTGAAGTCTGTCTGAATCCTCAGCCTCTGCCACACATTGGATACGGACGCACCGCCATTTTGCAATAACGCGCGGTTGTTGTCGTAGTAGCCCTGTGCCACATACGACCCGCTGAACTTTACATCCGCCGCAGATACGGGCAAGACGAACGCCATGACCAGACCAATCGACAGCAAAAAAATACAGACCTTTCTCATCATCTCCTCCCTTCCTATTATTTAATGATCTTTCCCGGGCATAATTTGTGGAACGATCATTCCTTTGCGGTCAATATACTCTCAGAGTCTTACAGCTTCATGACAGCATTAATACGGTTTTGTTAAACTCTCTTGCGTTATGAAAGAAAAGCACAGAAGGTGCTTCCCCAGGATTCTTCATTGAAGATTTCGTGCTTTTCCCGCCCAGAATGAACATGGACTTCGTTCTTCATATCCTTGTGGCATGACATTATACACAATGAGAGCAACATTGCAATACAAAAAGTTACAAATTATTACTTATTATTACCTTCATTTTTCAGGATTATATAACTAATAACTTCGTAAAAAGCTGTTACTTTAGGGCTTGCAACATCGCGATGGGCTGGATATGTTGGATAACATTTCTTTATTTCTTAGATAAGGATCTACACATGATACGGGCGAAGACGGACTCAAAAGATTTCAGAGGTTTCCTTATGAAAAGGATGGCGAGGATAATTATCCTTCTTTCGCTTCTCATTTTTTCCTTTCCACCGGCCCTTCTCGCGAAGGAAGCTGTGCCTGTCGATTTAACGATCCTCCATATAAACGATACGCACGGCCGCATTCTGCCTTATATTGAAGAAACTTCAGGTGAAAGGCAAATGGTCGGAGGCGCCGCCTATCTCGCCCGTATGATCGAGGAAGAGCGGTCAAAAAATCCTGACGGCATTTTGCTGCTTTCCGCTGGGGACATGTTCCAAGGAACGCCCGTCTCCAACCTCTTCAAGGGCCGATCCGTGGCAGATGTGATGAACTTTCTGAAGTTCGATGCGATGGCCATCGGGAATCACGAATTCGATTGGGGAATGGATACTCTCCGGCAGCTTGTCTCTTGGTCCAGATTTCCCTATCTCTCCGCAAATATAAAGGATGAAAGAGGCAGATATCTCCCAGGTGTTAAGCCATACATTATAGTCGAAAGAAAGAAAGTGAAAATCGCGATTATAGGCATGACCACGCCCGAAGTTCCGCGCATCACGGCACCTGGCCGCCTTAAACACATGACCGTTGATAGGCCCGAAGACGTTCTTCCCCGGTTCATAGAAAAGGCAAAGGACGAAGGGGCCGTAATCATCATCGTCCTTTCCCACCTCGGATTAGACGCCGACAAAGACTTGGCTCAGCGAACTTCCGGCATCCATATCATTGTGGGCGGACACAGTCACACGGCATTGGAGAATCCCGTGGCGGCTGGGAACACAATAATCGTCCAGGCGGGCGCCTACGGATTATATCTCGGCGTCTTAAAACTCAAGATAGATCCCGATACCGGGAAGATCATCAGCCATACGGAAGAGAAAGAGCTCGAAAAAGTTATGGCAGGCAGGGACAGGCCATATGATAAGGAGTTGGCAAAAATCGTTCAAGCCTATTATGGCCGGATAGAGAAAGAATACGGCAAAGTTGTCGGTGAGACTTCCGTTCCTCTGGTAAGGTATCACCAGCGAGAATCCAACATAGGAAATCTTATATGCGACGTCATGCGGAAGAGGACAGGCGCGGATATGGCCTTCATCAACAGTGGCGCTATCAGGAACAATATCCCAAAAGGGAGAATTACGATGGAGCAGGTCTTCACGCTTTTGCCGTTCGATAACAGCCTTGTCACTATGAAACTTACAGGAAAGCAAATCCTGGAAATCCTCGAGCAGAACGCGAAGCTGGAGCATGGCATCCTGCAGGTTTCGGGCATGGAAATAAGGTACGATCTATCTGAACCGGCGGGCTCCCGGGTTCGGGAAGTACATATAGGAAGACGATCCTTAGCTCCTGAAAAGATCTATACGGTAACGACAATCGATTACCTTGCCGCCGGCGGAGATGCATTTTCGCCCTTCAAGGAAGGGAAGAATTTTACGTACGGCACGGCTCTGAGAGATGTTCTCGTTTCCTATCTCGAAAAGCATTCTCCCATCTCCCCCCGCATAGAGGGGAGGATTCTCATGAATGCGTCATTGAACAATCTAAAATTTCATGACGAGCGGATAGCTTTTCCCCGTATCAGCCTCTTTGATCTGCAGCCGCAGCTCGACAGCCTTTTTCGATTCGCCCGGGAAGAATATGAACCCCTGCGCAATTTCTCCGGGCATGACGGAACGGCGTTCGAGGGACCTTTTTTCGAGGTCCGATCTGATTTGTGACTGAACATCGGTATCGCTCATTCCCTTTAAGCCACCGCCCGTGATCCCAGCGGCCGCGCCCAAGGCCGCCCCTTTCATTGCCGCATCAGCGACATTATGGCCGGATACAATGCCTATTGCCGCGCCGATGACGCCGCCGGCAATGCCGCCCAGCACCCCGTATTTTCCTGCTTCCGGGGCCACCTTTCCGAACTCCGTTTTCTTCTGTATGCGATCGTATGCCATCCTATCCTCGAGCACGGGCCAGAGGTTATTATCTGCATCGACCAGGTACGTTTGATTGGCCACTATATCAATCGGGTGCTTCCCCTTGTTATCAAAAATGATCCTCACAGGCATCAAACCCGCACCGATGATATCAAATCCAAAAGCGTCCTCTGCTTCTTTCTTGTCGCTATAGGCCTGGGCGGCGATGGTTGCCCCTGCAACTTCCTTTGCATTGGGGTAGGCTGCGGGCATTTTGAAGGGCACTACCTTCGATTCGTAGCTTGCACATCCGAGAACGATGGCAAAGGCAGTAACCACTAAAATAATACCGACGGCTCTTTTAATCAACATTGTTGCGCCTCCTAAGTTCAATTACAATAGAATATATCTTATAAAAAAGTTGATCTCTTTGTCAACATCGATGAAAGTTACAATGATTTTCATATTGACAGGGTGCAGTTACTCTTTGATAATTGCTCAGTCAAAAAATATGACATGAAAGTCAAATGCCTATCGACTCTAATCTTTCTTCAGAGAGCGCCTTATTATGACTGTGAAAAAACCACGTGTAGGAATAAGCCCCTGCCTCCTGGGAAAGAAAGTAAGATACGATGGGGGACACCGGCACAATCGCTACATAACAGATTCCTTGGGAAAATATTTTGCATGGATGCCTGTCTGCCCGGAGGTTGAATACGGACTCGGAATACCGCGAGAACCCATGCACCTAGTTGGCGACCCGGAAAAGCCGCGCCTCGTAACGATTTCTACGGGTATCGACCACACCGACGGAATGATGAAATGGACAGAAAAGAAACTTGCGAAACTCGAAAAAGAGGACCTCTGCGGATTTATTTTTAAAAGCAAATCACCGAGCTCGGCGATACGGGGCGTTACAATTTTTTCAACATCCGGCGAAAAGTGCAGTACAGTACCCGGTATATTTGGGGGAGCCTTCATCAAACACTTTTCTCTGATACCAGTAATAGATGATGAACAGCTTGGCGACCCCGCCTTGAGAAGAGATTTCCGCAAGATGGTCTTTGCTTTTAAAAGATTACGGGATGAAAAGGAGAAAAAGTGATAAAAGATATCATCCTTTGAGAGATTCCCTTTTCAAGACCTCTCCTGTTCTACCGATAACCACTTTTTCCAAGGAGATATTTTTGCCGGCCATATTCATCCCTTTGCGTATGATTTCGGGAAGTCCTTGGCAGCACGGCACTTCCATGACAAGCACAGTTATGCTCCTGATATCCGCCTCCTTGAATACCTGCGCAAATCTATGAACGTACATATCCGTTTCATCGAATTTCGGACAGCCCATAAGGACTACCCTGCCTTTCATGAAGTCCTCGTGCAGCCGCGGATAGGCAACAGGCGTACAATCCGCCACAACCAGAAGGTCTGCTTTCTTTAGAAACGGGGCAGTCGGCGGTACGAGCCGGATCTGAACCGGCCAGTGCGAGAGGGCCGAAGCGATACCTTCCTGTGCGACGGTCTTACTTGCTTTCCCGTTCGGCTGTAGCGATGCAAAACTGATGATTTGCGAAGACGGGCATCCGCAAGCCATGGTCGGCGCTTCGGGTACCGGCCCTGTTTCTTGGGATTTCAGGCGCTCCTCCACGGCCGCCTCGTCAAAGTCATCCGCCTCACGTTCAATAATTTTGAGGGCGCCCCTGGGACACTCACCCAGACAGGCCCCCAAGCCATCGCAATATATCTCCGCCACTAATTTAGCCTTGCCATCCCTTATCTGGATAGCGCCCTCGGCGCAGGCAGGAACACATAAACCGCAGCCGTCACATTTCTTCTCGTCAATCTTAATGATCTTTCTGTGCTTCCTCATAAATTCCCCCCTATCTTCCGAAATTCCCGCTGAACGTCGTCTTCAGTTCTTGCGAAATTTCCTTTAATATACTCGTCTTCATTTCTTCACGCATTGACAAAAGTCAATTTTTTTAACTTTATTTTCTATTTTTTCCTTTTGGGCAACAATTTATTGCATTATAATGACCCCAAGTCAAAAAAGAGTCGCAAACAAAAAGGACCGATAGGTTTACAATGAGGATTCCCATGAAGCTGCTCGATCACATTGTCACCATCCCTCTTTTCGAAGGACTGTCACGAGGGCAGCATGAGGCTCTGGCCAGAATCGCGGTAAACCGCTCTTACAAAAAAGGCCAGACAATCTTCTCCGAAGGTGATGAAGGCGTGGGCTTTTATGCGATCATTTCCGGCAGGGTGAAGATATTTAAACTCTCACCGGAAGGGAAAGAACAGATCCTCCACATGATGGGAACCGGAGAGATATTTGGCGAGGTGCCTGTTTTTACCGGCCAGGAATATCCGGCGCACGCGGAGGCCAATATCAATTCCTCCCTCGTATACTTTCCCGGAAACTCATTTATCGAGCTTGTCAAAAAAGACCCTTCACTGTCTCTCAACATGCTGGCACTACTGTCGTGGCGTCTCCGAAGATTTGCGGCGCTGATCGAGGACCTTTCCTTGAAGGAGGTACCCGGGCGCCTGGCAGCTTATCTTCTCTATGCAAGCAAGAGGTCTTCCAATAAAGACGAATTCGATCTCGATATCTCCAAAGGGCAGTTGGCCTCTATCTTAGGTACAATCCCGGAAACGCTGTCCCGTATCCTCGGCAAAATGGGCAGGCAGGGAGTAATTAGATCGGACGGTTCACGCATGAGGATACTGGATCGCACAATCCTGGAGGACATCGCCACAAAAGGGAGAAAACTATGAGATATCTGACACGAGGGAAAAATAAGGGACGCGGACATAAGTGTCCTTGACAGAAAGACCGTCAAGACATTAAGGTAGCAGATAACAGCATCAGAACTGCAAGAGAAGATAACTATTCTCTCACATAAGGACTGCACATGTTGTCTTCCAAGGATGAAATCAAGGAAGAAGTATCCTCCGATGAAAAAGGCCAGATAAGGGAGAAGACGTTCACCCTCAATGGAAAATTGGAAGGTGAGTACACCTCCTATTATGGCAACGGGAAGGTCATGGCCCATCTGTACTTTCGTAACGGCAGAAGAGATGGGGATGCTGTTTCCTATCACAGGGATGGTCAGATCAGGGAAAAATGTACATTCAAGAATGATAAGCTGCATGGAGAATATGTCTCTTATCATGAGAACGGCCAGGTAAGAGAGAGGGAGAACTACAAAGACGGCAAGCTGGACGGAAGATATACACTTTTTTTTACAACAGGCCAGACGCGAGAAATAGAAAATTTTAAAGACGGCAAGCTGGACGGCGATTACATATGTTATTACAAGAATGGTCAGGTCAAAGAAAAGGGCAGCTTTGTAAACGACAAACGGGACGGGGCGTATATAGCCTACTATAAAAACGGCAGGACTAAGGAGAAGTCAACATTCAGGAACGGGAAGCTGGAAGGAAAGTTTCTGTCTTTCGACATAGACGATCCGGTAAATCGGGAAAACGGCCAGGAAAAAGAACCATCTACATTCGCGGAAGAGGACAACTTGAGAGAGAAGGGAAAGATGGTCGATGATCTCTTCAGGAACCTGGCAAACTTCGAAAAGGAGCAGAAGGGTAAATGATCGCAAAAAAGATCCTGATCCCGACTGATGGTTCCGATTACGGCAAGACCGCCATCGAATACGGCATATATATAGCCACGCGCCTTAATGCGCAATTGATCGGTCTCCATGTGGTTGATATCAGGTTGCTGCAGGGGCCGGTATTTACAGATATTTCAGGTTCTGTCGGCCTTCCGCCTTACCAGGAATTTCTTCCGGTATTGCAGGGCGGTTTTGATGAAAGGGCGGAAATTGTTTTGCAGGCCTTCAAAACAAGGTGTGAACAGGCAGGATTGCATCCTGAGATAAAGAAAGCCATGGGCGTCATCGATCAAATGATTATTGAAGAGGGCGGTAACGCCGACTGGATACTCATATCCCAGAGAGGCGAACATTTCCATTCGAGCGGAGGCAGCATACTGGGCTCTGTTGCGGAATCAGTCGTGCGAAATTCAGGAAAGCCGGTCATGGTGACACCCGCAGTCTTCCAGGAAATCGAGAGCGTGGGGCTCGCATACGACAGTAGCGCGCCGGCAGACAAGGCCTTAAAGCTTGCGGCAGAATTATCCGAGCAGACCGCCTGGCCTCTCACTGTCATTATCATCACGGATAATCATGAGCTGGGGGCAAGCCTTTCAAAAAAAGTAGAGGACTTTCTCGAACCTTTGAAGATTGACAGCGCCATCGTCATTCTCAGAGGCAAGGAAGACCGTGAAATTATCAAGTTCATCAAGGAAGGTTCCGTTGAATTAATGGTCATGGGGGCCTACGGCCACAACATGCTGAGGGAACTGATTCTCGGCAGCACCACTTCAACTGTCATCCGCAAGAGCACAATCCCCGTCTTGCTCACGCGATAACCGGCAAGCGTTTTGCGGCGACGCTAATGCATCTCACATGCGTTCTGACAATCAAAACTTCTGTCTGATTTTCTCGCTCAGCTCAGCCAGGACGTCGTGCCGGGTCAAATCATAATAGATAGGTGTTATGGAAATCATGTGGTGGCGAAGTGCGCAGGCATCGGAGTCCACTTCCTCTCCATCGGAGAGCTTGGTTTCCCCGGCAAGCCAGTAATAGATGTTGTCTCTTGGATCCATCCTTTTTTCAAAACTCTCTATGAGCCGTGCCCTGCCCTGCTTTGCCACAATAACCCCTTTGATCTCCTCTTCGGGAACAGCCGGGATATTTATGTTCATGGCGAAGTCTTTTATGGGATTGTCTTTCAGCATGAATGCCGCAATCTTTCGGGCAAATCGGGCGGCGAATGAAAAATCGGCATTTCTATGAGTGTCCAAAGAAATCGCCATGGACGGAATTCCCATGATGATCCCCTCGGTCGCCGCTGAAACGGTCCCCGAATAGATCACATTGGTCCCCACATTAGCGCCCAAATTGATCCCCGACACGACTAGGTCAACTGGTTTGTCTGATAATTCCCTAATCCCGATCTTGACACAATCCGCCGGCGTCCCTTTCACGGCGTATCCGACAAAGCTTCCTTCTTTTTTTACGGCCCGTACCATGAGGGGCCGGAAAAGCGTGATCGCATGTCCCACCGCGCTCTGTTCAACCTCCGGCGCGACGATGAGACAATCTGCGTCCTTGGAGAGCTCCTGATAGAGGGCGCCCAGTCCCCTTGCATATATGCCGTCATCATTTGTAAGAAGAAACCTCATAAAACTTCTCCCACACCTATTTGATCTGGACGATCTGACCATCCTTTATCGTCAAGACAAAAACTTCTTTCCGGGCGTCTCGCATCCCTGAAAATGACGTTCTACCCGTCACGCCACGGTAATCCCTCACATCGAGCAGGCTCTTTCTGAATTGATCTCTCGTCTTGACGCCGTCCTCCCTGAGAATTTTTACGATGATGCCGGCCGCATCGTAGGCGAGCGCCTCCAAAGCGTCCGGTTCCCGGCTGTAGTTGGTATAGTAAATGTCGGTGAAGTCATTCACCTCGGGATAAAAGCTGTTTGGAGAAAAGGCGTTTACGAAAATGGCTCCTTCCAGTAATTCGCTGCCTGCCTTCAAAATTTCCGGCGCATCCCAGTCACTTGTGCCAAGCAGTCTAATGCCCTTGACATCATGAAAAGCCAATTGGGGAACGATCATGCTTATCCGACCAGGGGAATCTGGAATAAAAAGAGCGTCAAAACCGAGGTCAGGCTTGTTCCCGTCTCTTGGGCCTTCGCCTTCTTTAGCAGCCGGCGGGTTCTTATTTAAATCGCTTATTGATTTGATCTCGTCTGCAAAATCCGTCTCGGTCGTCTGGTAAGAAGTGACCTTCAGGATTTCTCCTTTCCTCCGCAGAATCTCTTCCCGGAACAGTTTTTCCATCTCGCGGCCGTAATCATCTTCCGGGTAAAGCACCGCAAATCTGGCCAAGCCCATTTTCTGGATTGCATATTGAACCAGTGAAACGATCTGCACGCGATTAGTTAGATACGAACGGAAGACGTAATTTCCTGCATCGATAATCCCCTCTCTCAGGGTGAGGGTTATTATAGGGACTTTCAACCTCTGAGCCTCTCTGGCGGCATACAGAGACTCATCAGCGCCGAGGGGACCGAGAATACAGATCACGCCTTCCTGGATAGCCAGTTTTGCTACGGCGGCCCTAGCTGTTTCCGGCTGACTTTGCGAATCTTCTATGATAAGCTTGATCGGTGTCTTGGCTATGGGATCGAATAGACCGGATGCTAGAACAATGGCATCCAGAGCCCTGTTCCCGGCGGCCGCGTTTCGCCCCGATAGCGGCAGGACACAGCCGATCGCGTAACGGTCAACCGGTATAGAAACAACAGAACCCTTTGCTCCTGCCCCTGCGGGAAACACTGCGAGGACATCCCAAAGAAAGGGCATCAGGACGAGAGACAAAATCAACCATCTTTTAAAATGTTTTTTTTCTCCCATATAGTCACCACGAGAATTTGAGGCTCAAGTATCCGCTCGCTCAGTATATTTTATATGAAAGGAGATCGTCCGTCGACAAAAAAATGCACAAAAAAATGCCCGGGAATCCACAGTGATGAATCCCGGGCATGGAGAACCACAGTAATTATTTCACGTCTTCAAAGTCAGCGTCAACCACATCCTCATCCTTCTTGCTCGCGCCCGGCTGTTCACCGGCGGGCCCTCCGTGCGCCCCTGGACCTGCGCCAGCGCCTGCCTGTGAGGCTGAAGCCTTTGCATACATGGCCTCAGCAAGCTTATGTGATGCGTTCGTCAGTTCTTCCTGGGCGCTCTTGATGGCGTTAATGTCATCCCCTTCGATGACCTTCCTTACTCTGGCAATGGCATCTTCGATACGTGCCTTTTCTGTGGCATCAATCTTATCCCCGAATTCTTTGACATTCTTCTCTGCGCTGTATGCCATGGAATCCGCCTGATTTCTGGCCTCGATAAGCTCCTTCTTTTTCTTATCTTCCTCTCCATGAGCCTCCGCTTCTCTCACCAGTTTCTGTATCTCTGCTTCAGTCAAACCGCTCGATGCAGTAATCTTGATGCTCTGCTCTTTGCCTGTCCCAAGGTCTTTTGCCGATACATGAACTATCCCGTTGGCGTCGATATCGAAGGTCACCTCAATCTGAGGCATACCTCTCGGCGCGGGCGGTATTCCTACCAGTTCAAATCTTCCCAGGGTTCTGCTGTCAGCCGCCATGGACCTCTCACCTTGCAGGACGTGAATGCTAACGGCAGGCTGATTATCCGCAGCTGTAGAAAAGATCTGGCTCTTCCGGGTTGGAATGGTGGTATTCTTCTCGATCAGCCTCGTCATCACGCCACCGAGGGTCTCAATTCCGAGAGACAGGGGTGTCACATCCAAAAGGAGGACATCTTTAACATCACCTGCCAGGACGCCCGCCTGGATAGCAGCGCCGACTGCCACCACTTCATCAGGGTTCACCCCTTTGTGGGGTTCCTTCTCAAATATCTCTTTAACCTTCTGCTGAACCCTGGGCATACGGGTCATACCGCCAACGAGAATAACCTCATTGATGTCTTTTGCCGTCAGGTTTGCGTCCTTAAGCGCGGTTCTGCAGGGTCCTACTGTTTTTTCGATCAGGTCCTCAATCAGAGATTCCAGCTTGGCTCTCGTCAATTTCATCGTCAAATGTTTAGGCCCTGACGCATCGGCAGTTATAAATGGAAGGTTTATATCTGTTTCCATAACGGTGGAAAGTTCCATTTTCGCCTTTTCTGCCGCCTCCTTAATCCTCTGGAGGGCCATCCTGTCATTACGCAGATCAATACCGTAATCATTCTTGAATTCCACGGCAATATATTCCATTAGTCGCTGGTCAAAGTCTTCACCACCTAAATGGGTATCTCCGTTCGTCGACTTGACTTCAAAAACGCCGTCTCCTAGCTCGAGGATGGAAATATCAAACGTCCCGCCGCCAAGGTCGAACACGGCAATCTTTTCATCTTTTTTCTTATCAAGACCGTATGCAAGGGCTGCTGCCGTCGGTTCATTGATGATTCTGAGCACATTCAATCCGGCAACTCTTCCTGCATCTTTCGTAGCCTGCCTCTGAGAGTCATTGAAGTACGCGGGCACCGTAATAACCGCATCGGTTACTTTCTCTCCAAGGTAATCCTCCGCTGTCTGTTTCATCTTCATAAGAATAAAAGCTGATATTTCCGCCGGGCTGTAATTCCGTCCTTTTATGGTCACTTGGGCATCACCGTTGGGCGCCTCCGTAATCCTGTAAGGACATACCGATTTATCGTACTGAACCTCTTTGGAGGAAAACTTCCTCCCTATGAGCCTCTTTATGGCATAAACGGTATTTTCCGGATTGGTTACGGCCTGTCGCTTGGCAACTTGACCGACCAGCCTCTCACCACTATCTGTAAACGCCACCATGGAAGGCGTGGTCCTGCTTCCTTCCTGATTTGCTATTACAACGGGATCTCCTCCTTCCATAATTGCTACACATGAATTTGTCGTCCCTAAATCAATCCCTATAATCTTACCCATCTCTAACAATCCTCCTTAATATCTGGTTTCCCCTTTTATTTATTCCTTGCTATCTTCTTTCTTCGGTAGTTTAAAAATAGACACTTTGGCCGGCCTCAACAGCCTCTCATGCAGACGATACCCCTTTTCCAGTTCCTCAACGACTTTGTTATCCTCATGGGTGCCGGTATCAACTTGAAATACGGCTTCATGGATGTTTGGATCAAAAGTTTTATCAACACACTCGATTTGCTGCACGCCGTGTTTTCCGAGGCAACCCAGGAGCTGATCCTGGAGGAGCTTTAATCCCTTCTTAAATGAATCGGAATAGCCATAGCTGTCAGCATGCTGTAATGCCCTGTCCATGCTGTCTACCAGGGGCAAGATATCCTTAATGATATTTTCATTGCCATATTTAATCGAATCAGCCTTCTCCCTTGCTGCGCGTTTTCTGTAATTTTCAAGTTCCGCAACCGCACGCACATATTTGTCGTAGTTGTCGGCTGCCTCCTTTTCCTTTTCCTGAAGCTTTAACATTATATCCTCATCACCGGAGATTTGTTGCTCTTCCCCTTCTTTTTCCAGAACATCCGGTGTTTCTTTTGTAACTTCCTTTTTTATTTTATGGCTCATATGGTGTCGATTCATCATTTCAGATCGTCTTATGCCCGAGGCGGCGTCGCCGCCTTTATTTCGCATCCGGCCTCTGAAAGAGCTTATAGTCAATCATCTCGCATATCACATGGCCCACGGTAATGTGGACCTCCTGCACGCGCGGTGTGCTGTTAGAGGAAACATTGAGTGAATAGTCCACCATCTTGGCTATGTCGCCCCCGTCCTTCCCCGTCATGCCTACTGTGATCATCCCTATCTTCTTTGCTGCTTCAATGGCTTTTATGATGTTTGGAGAGGCACCGCTGGTGCTTATGCCCCACGCCACGTCGCCTGTCTGGCCTATCGCCCTGATCTGCTTGCTGAATATCTCAGAGAAGTCATAATCGTTAGCGATGCTCGTAATCACGGATGTATCGGTGCTCAAGGCAATTGCCGGAAGCGGCGGACGTTCTATAACGAAGCGGTTCACAAATTCTGCTGCCAGATGCTGGGCATCAGCGGCGGAGCCACCGTTCCCAAACAGCAGTATTTTGTTTCCTGCTTTCAATGCCGCCGTAATTGCCTCAATGACACTGACAATACCATCAAGATTTTCTGCGACGAAAACATCCGTCAGATTACTGCTTTCCTTGAATATCTTTACTATATGATCTTCCATGTCAACTATGCGGTCTTGCGTTTAAAATGGCCAAATTCTGTGCGTAATATATTTATCGGCCTATCCCATGTCAAGGGCAGGGCATTAATGATATACGAAAAAAATCTTTTGCAGGATTGACAAACAGACGGCCGCGTAGAAAACGCGAGTTCTAGGGTGTGCAAATCATACGGTATGAGGCATACTTAGACGTATGCGGAGTCAACTGATTTCCTCGTATCTCTTCCTGTCCCTGAGTTCAGCCAGTTTACCTCTATTCCAGCCGGATATCCTGCTGAAATACTGGGTAATCCTCGCTATCCCTTCCACATCCTTCGAGCCGCAGAATTGACACTCATCTTTTAGGCGCCTGAATGTCTGGCCGCATTCTCTACAGGTGGTAAATTCAGGACAGAACAGAAGCTGATCGTTCTCAGTATCCGTAAATGCCTTGGTGATAAACCCGACGATTTCCTCACTCGAAGGTCGAACATCGCCGAGCCACACCTGGGTAACGCCTCCTCCCTTTGTCAAAGGATGAAAGCGGCCTTCCTGTCTTACACGTTCTATTGGATCCACAGTGGCTGATGGGCTAAGATGGGTTGAATTTGTATAGTAGACCTCTCCCTTCGAAATATCACCCTGCACAAAATGACCCGCCTTCGGAGAATAGTATCGCAGATCGAGCCGTGCAAAACGGTAGGCTGTGGTTTCCGCAGGCGTCTGTTCCAAGATAAAATTCAAGCCATATTTCCGGCTCAGTTTTTCGGTCTCATCCTTCATATGGGCGATCAGTTTCAAACCAAACATCAGGGCATCTTCCGATTCATGCAACTGGCTTCCCGTATGAATCCGGACAAGTTCGTTGAGTCCCACAGTGCCGATGAGGAAGCATGCATGATCCATCCTCAGATACGGATAGCCATCTCTCTTCATCGCGAGCACGGACAGCGGTCCTTCGTCACCGTGGGAGAGTAGCTTCTCAATAAAATCCTTCTTCTCTACGTGGGCTTTTGCTGCCACTTCCATAAGATCGGAGAGCATAGACAATAATCTTTTCTCATCCCCCTCGACTTTGTAACCCAGCCTGGGAAGGTTCAGTGTCACGTTCTGTAAGACCGGACATCTCATCCGCCAGGGCATCTTCGCCTCGGCAGACACATTACCCTTTTCAGCGGTGGCCGGAAAACCGCACGAATAAGCCTTAATCATCTCCTCGCGATCGAAAAGGAAGCATGTATTTCCCTTGTCAACGGCAACGCGGCAGATGAGATTGAGAAAGTCTTCATGACCCGGCGTTTGAAAAAAATTCCCGGTAATATGAACGAGTGGCCTGGGAAATATGAAAGGCTTGCCCGTACCGTCCCCTTTTATAAAGACTTCGAAAATGGCCCAAGCAAATCTCCTTGCATCAGCGGCGAAATCTTCGTAATTACTCCCCGTCAATTCTCCTCCCGGGCCGATAATCGGAACATCCCGAAGATGTTCCGGAACATCCCAGTAGAGGTGAATGTCAGTAAACATGGCCTGCCCGCCCCTAGCCGATGTCAATTGGGAGAATTCATAAATGAGCATCTGGGCGAATTGCCTGACTTCCTTTTCGCTCATCTCTGCCAGATAGGGTGCAAAAGAGAAATTAACGGCATCCCAGCCGATGACTCCGGCAAAATGCCCCTGCAGAATGGCGCCGAATCTGACCATATGGGCGAGGAGTACCTCCGCATGTTTGGCCGGTTTGGCAACTGTTAGGGAGTGGGGAAGGTTCAAACCGAATTTCTTTATATATTCAAGAGACTGAAATGAACTGTACGGCCTGTCTATGTATCCCAGAGAATGAAGGTGGATATCGCCCATAACATGCGCATCTGCGACTTCCCGAGAAAAGACCTCATAGAGTGAGTATTCTTTCTTTATTCCTTCCGCAAGTATCAGATTCGTGCCTTCCGGACTGTGAGGTATGTTGGCGTTTTCCTTATTCTGAAGAAGGATCAACTGCCGTACATCATAAATGGGAAATCCCAGCAGGGCGTGCATCTTTCTTGCCTGTTCAAGGCCCCTCTCGATTAGTTTTGCGTCCACCAGTTCCCTGATGAGGGGCGTAGTCAGTACACCGATACCGGATGAAATGATCTGTTTTTCAACTTCTCTGCTGATTGCCTCTGCCGTATCTACATTGACGTTCGTTTCACGGATCAGGGCATCAACAATTTTCTGCCGGTTCCATCTGGCAATATCCTCGCCGGATGTCTTCACGAACAGGGTTATATCTGTGGTCTCGTCATTTGCCATCCGCGATTACCTTAAATTTGTCATAATTTTTCCCCGGAGTTTTCCCTAAGCAATGCGTAGGGGGATAAAAGACATATAGTGTTCAACACTATAGACAAAAAATATTTCCGATGATCGGGTCATACATTAGTCTTTGCAGTTCCCTCCAAGGCGCTAAGCATCTTTTCAGCGGCCTTGGAAATCGCTGCATCATTATCGTGGGAAAGTGCAAAGACGCGCAGATGAACGACACGCGCCGGTATAAAGCGGTAGATGTCTCTCAATGGCTCCGGGGACGTTGTACCCGTGGTCGGGTTGAAGATATTAACCCTTTTTTCCGTCTCTGCCATGGGGTTTATGGGGCGTGGGTCCTGTGTTGCCAAATCGACGCGAAATGGAATGCCTTTCAGTTTTTCAGGAAGAAAACTCCTGAGTTGCTTTTCATAGTCGCCTGCATGGGCGAATCTCGTCCCCCTTTGAATCTGGTCGATGGATATCTCTGTTGAAAAAGACATCTTCCATTTCACTTCCCTGCTGTAAAGCTTTGTCCATTCCTGACTCAGTCTCTGTTTCTTCCGGTCCTTTTCCCCGAGCCAGCCCAAAACTATATAGTACAAATGCCATTCATCGCAATTCAGATACTCGTCAAGCGCCTCCAATGGATTCCATGGAAAGATTATGCGCATCGTTTCCCTGAATATCTCCTGCAGATGAAGATCAAGAGCTCTCGTCGTCCTATGGAAATAGACATTTGTATAGAGATTCAATCTTGCATTTATGAAGCGACTCAGGGCCGAGATGCCTGCCTGATGCAGGGTGAAGCCGTCTTTCGTAAAGAAAGTATAAAAGCGAAGTCTCGTAATATCCACAATATCGAGGGAGAACCCCGTCATGTAGGCGTCTCTCTGCACATAGTCGAGATTATCCACGGTGTAAATGCCTGAAAAGAGCTGCCTCAGAAGCTGCAGCCACCGCGGCACCCCAGTTTCATCCCCCTCCGGCATTTTAATCAGAATTGCCACGTGATTTGGGTCGAGGCATTCACCACCGGCAAAGGGACCGTTAGGGCTTCTTCGGATTTGACGGATGATCTTCCCCAACCTTTTCGTGATAATCGCTTTTCCCAGATCCTCATGGGTAATGTCATACTGGCTGAGAAAGTGGTCATCGAAAAAATGCCCGTACGGGCCATGCCCCACATCATGCAGAAGTCCCGCAACGCGGAGAACCTCCTCAACATAGTTCAATGAAGGGGCATCCCTGCACACCTCTTTCAGGCTGGGATAAAGATATCTTCCGAACTCGCCCGCCACGTGCATGGTCCCGAGGGAATGCTGGAATCGACTGTGCTCTGCGGCCGGATACACCCAGCGGGCACTCTGGAGCTGGTAAATTCTCCGCAATCTTTGAACCCAGGGAGAATCGATCAGGTCCTTTTCCGTTTTCTCGTCCGGAAAATCAGTTGTCGGCACAGTAAAAGAGGCATACTGGTATATGGGATCGGCAATCAGCGCCTTCCCTCGATAAACCTTTGCATACTGTGCGTCCTTCCGTCTCATGGACAAAGGTTTACAATATTCCCTCGTAAATATCAAACCCAGTTTTACTAATCGGTGAAAAGCGGGAGGGGGACAATAAGGAAAAACCCTATCGCAGGCTCCCCGCCCCGCCGCATGAGAATAGATGGACAGAAGAAATAAAATGGAAGGTGCTACATATATTATTCCGTGGAGTCTTACTGCGCAATATATCGCGGGAGATGTTGAGGTGAGTGAAAACACCTTTCATCGCTACCTCCCGTCATTCCCCTCCCGCGGGGGGAGGAGAATTTTCGCGGGAATGTGAGACATGCCGCAGTTGCCTTTGCGACATGTTTTTTTATTTAGACGACGCCTGGTAGTGTTCTTCTATCAACCTGGCGAGGTCCAGGCCTGTCATAGTCTTCATCTGTTCGAAGAAGGAATTGACCGAGCCGGCCAGGTTCCCTACCAGGTGGGGGATACCGCCGCCGCTGCCACTTCCGCCCCCATCAACTACAGTCAGCCTTTCCACACTGAGATTGGAGGCAATCACCTTCGATACATGACCCACAAGTTCCGGCATGAGCTGGATCATGAACAGGTCCTTGCTGTTCGGGTGTTCCCACTGCTCACGTAGCAGCCTTAACGCCTCCGCCTTCGCCTTCCCTTCCTCAAACGTGCTTGCCGCCGCTCCCGCAGCTTTCATCAGTAATGCTTCCTTCTCCGCTGCCGCGGGAATTATCACATCCGCCTGATACTTCAGCTTGTTCGTCTCCACACGCCGAGCCTCAAGGGTCTTCGTCTCCTCCATGCGCGAGATGTCTCCTGCCACCTTTGCCTTCTCCTCCGCACGATTGGCGTCAGCCTTCCATTGTGCCTGCTGAACCCTGAAATTCATCTCCGTCTCTACAACGGACCGCCGGGCCTGGATCTCCGCAATTTCCGCAATCTTCTTGCCCTCGGACTCCTTCTTGCTCGCCTCCGCATTCGATTCGGCCTCCACGATCCGCGCATCCCGGTGGACCTCGGCGTTCTTCTTCCGTGCGATAGCCTCTAAATACCCCTTGTCATCCTTGATCTCCTGGATCTTGAACGTATCCAGAACCAGACCCAGCCGCTGCATATCTTCCCTTGCCTCTCTGGCAACTTGTTGCGCCAACGCTATCCGGTTCGCATTCGCCTCCTCAGGCTCCATCGTCGCCAGGATGCCACGCAGGGTTCCTTCCAGGATTTCCCTTGCCGTCGTCACTATCGCCGTCGCGCTCTTACCCAGGAACCTCTCGATGGCATTGCCCAGACCATCCTCCATGGTGCCGGCAATCTTGATATTCGCTATGGCCTTCACATTCACGGGGATCGTCCCCCTCGTGAGCGCACCCGTTACATCCATCTCGATGGGCATCGTGTTTAACGATATCGTCCGCACCGTCTCGATAAGCGGGATCTTCAAACCCCGGCCGCCCTTGATGACACGGTAGCCCACCGACTTTTTGTCCTTATCCTTAAACTGCCTGCCGGAGAAAATCATTACCTCATTGGGCTCACAGATCTTCATGTTCGCCTTGATATAAATAATGACTGCCATGATGACCAGCACGCCAATAAAAATGCTCACCATTCCTATATCCATGTCCTTAACCTCCTAATTTATATTGATCGTTTTATTCCTGTCATTTAAATATCGTAGTACAACGCAAACTCGTAAGGATGGGGACGAAGCCTGATCAGGTCGTCCTCCCTCTTTCGTTTGTACTCGATCCACGTCTGGATCAGGTCCTCCGTAAAGACATCACCTTTAAGAAGATAGGAGTGCTCCTTCTCCAGCGCATCCAGCACCTCTGAAAGGGAGCCGGGCGTCGCCTTGATATGGCTCTTCTCCTCATGCGAAAGCTCATAGATATCCTCATCGATGGGCGGCGGCGGCTCGATCTCGTTCTCGATGCCGTCCAGACCCGCCATGAGCATCGCCGCAAGCGCCAGGTACGGATTGCAGGAACAGTCGGGACAACGAAACTCTATACGCTTCGCCTTCTCGGAGGGTGAATACATCGGTATCCTCACACATGCGCTCCGGTTCCGCTGCGAGTACACC
The DNA here is from genome assembly GCA_963729715.1 of uncultured delta proteobacterium. Taxonomy (GTDB): domain Bacteria; phylum Desulfobacterota; class Syntrophia; order Syntrophales; family UBA2185; genus Fen-1135. The sequence continues at coordinate 166,649 of CAVSPA010000006.1, read as the reverse complement.
AGGTTGATCGGAGCCTCATACCCCGGAACGAGTCTCCTGTATGAATTCGTCGTGGGTGACGTAAAGGCCAGAAGCGATGGAGCATGATGCAGCAGGCCCCCGATATAGTTGCGGCAGAGCTTGCTGATTCCTCCGTATCCGCCTGGCTCATAAAATAGGTTCCTGCCGTTCTTCCAGAGGCTCTGGTGCACATGCATTCCCGAACCGTTATCCATGAAGAGCGGCTTCGGCATGAACGTCACCGTCTTCCCGTGCGCCAGGGCGACGTTCTTTACCACATACTTGTACTTCATCAACATGTCTCCCGTGTCCACAAGGTTATTGATACGCACACCGATCTCGCACTGGCCCGCCGTGGCAACCTCGTGGTGATGGAGAATCACAGGAATCCCCACTTCCGTCATCACCTTGCACATTTTCGCCCGGAGATTCTGCAGGCTGTCTGTGGGAGGCACAGGAAAGTAGCCTTCTTTGTAGCGCGGCTTGTATCCGAGATTCGGCCCCTCGTCCCTTGCCGTATTCCAGAATCCCTCCTTCGAATCGACACGGTAAAAACCCGTGTTGTAAGTCTGTTCGAAACGTACATCATCAAAGACGTAAAACTCGGGCTCCGGACCGAAAAAAACCTGATCCGCTATCCCGCAGACCGATAGGTACCTCTCCGCCTTCTGTCCTACGTTACGCGGGTCACGCGAATACGGTATCTGCGTCAGGGGATCCTTGACGTTGCAGATCATGCTCAGCGTGGGATCCGCCATGAAAGGATCGATGAATGCGGTCTCAGGATCAGGCTTGATCAGCATGTCACTCTCGTTGATCGGCTGGAACCCCCGGATGCTCGAACCATCGAAACCGATACCATGGATAACCAGGTCCTCGTCCAACTGCTGGATCGGTATCGTGATGTGCTGCCACAATCCTGGGATGTCCGTGAATTTCAGATCAATAAACTCCAGACGCTTGTCCTTGGAATACTTCATTAGCTCTTTAAGATTCATATCTCTCGCACCTCTCCTTTATCCTATGGCCTTGCCGCCCCGTTCGCCTGTGCGGATCCGGATAACATCGTAGAGGTCAATCACGAATATCTTCCCGTCTCCGATCTCTCCCGTCCGTGCTCCCTTGATGATCGCCTGTACCGTCGGCTCCACAAAATCCTCGTTGCACGCTATCTCCAGCTTTATCTTCTTCAGCAGGCTCCCTACCTCCTTCGCACCCCGGTAGATCTCCGTCAAACCCTTCTGCCTGCCGCGTCCGAGTACATTCGATACGGTCACCAAGTTCACCTCCACATCCTCCAGGCTTTTCATCACCTCGTCCAGTTTGTGGGGCTGTATTATCGCGACTATATATTTCATGGCTAACTACCCTCCTTATTCCACAACGGTGTAGGCGGATTCGTGATGCTGGGTCAGGTCAAGGCCGATGATCTCATCCTTCTTCTCAACCCTCATGCCCATAAAGGCATCAACGAATTTATACAGAATCCAGGTTACTGCGACTGAGTAACAAATAGTGACAGCAACATAAAGCCCCTGTATGAGTAGCAGTTTAGCGTTGCCGAAAAGAAAGCCGTTTTCTCCGGCGGCATTAATTGCTTTTTCCGCAAAGAGGCCTGTTGCAATTGTTCCCCATACGCCGCAAATTCCATGAACGCCGAAAACATCCAGCGAATCATCATAACCCAGTCTGGCTTTCATTTTTGTTACAGCGAGGAAAGAGAAAACGCCTGCCAAAATTCCAATTGGTATGGCCGCAAGAGGCCTTACATAACCACAGGCCGGCGTAATTGCCCCTAGTCCGGCTATAATACCGGTAACCAAACCGAGCATGGTCGGTGCGCCGTGTTTCTGCCACTCCCAGATTGCCCATGTCAGAGCCGCAACTGCAGCGGCAATATTGGTGCTGACAAAGGCATTAACTGCCAACCCGCTCGCTTCAAGAGCGCTCCCAGCGTTGAAGCCGAACCACCCGAACCAGAGCATGCCGGCCCCCAATACGGTAAAGGGAAGATTATGCGGCCGGAAAGGCTGTTCTTGATAGCCGACTCTCTGGCCAATCAGAAGACAAACGACAAGTGCGGCAAAACCTGAGCTTCCATGAACAACCATACCGCCGGCAAAATCAAGGCCTCCCAATTCTTTCAGCCAGCCACCGGCTCCCCAAATCCAGTGTGCGATGGGGTCGTAGACAAAAGTAGCCCACAGCAAGGAAAAAATGCAAAAAGACGAAAATTTGATGCGCTCCGCAAATGCGCCAATGACCAATGCGGGTGTAATAATGGCAAACATGCACTGAAAAATCATAAACGCGAGATGGGGGATTGTTTTTGAATATTCATTGAAAGGGTTGAAACCCACATTCCGCAGACATATGAAGTCGAGATTTCCAAGTATTCCGAAGCCTGAATCGGGTCCGAACGCCAGCGTGTAACCGAATAATACCCACTGGACACTTATCAGGCACACGACGATGATGCATTGCATCAGGGTGGAGAGGACATTCTTCCTGCGTGTCATGCCCCCATAAAAAAGCGCCAATCCTGGAACCATAAAAAAGACCAGCGCTGTCGATACTAATACCCATGCTGTATCGCCTGAGTTCATACAATTTACCTCCCGCGGGTTATTTGATATATCAAGGATATTGTTTTGCAATTTTGATGCTAACCGAGTCATATTATGTAAGTAGCTGTATTAACTAATTTGTTGTATCAGGTTTCTGATGTTAGATGGTATAATCTGTAACAATTTTGTTCATTTAAATTTAAAAATTACAAAATTGTAACTATCGCAAAAATGCGAACCGAATAATCGATGTGGCTTTTTCTACTGACTGAAAAACAATCGCGGCAAAAGCGGGAGAGGTCAAGGAGGGTCCGGAAACCCTGAATACACGTACTGCTTTCTCCTTGACATAGTATCTGCGCTTGCCTATCATGCTTGGAGTTAAAAGTCGGCCTCATCAGCTTGTCATGAGAGGCTTTATACATGCCCTGACGATAAGAAAAACGATCTTGAAAGACCGCATATATGGGAACCAACAACCTAATATTTCTGGAAGTTATCGAATGGTTTGACGAGCAGGGGAAAGAGCTGGTTCATAGAATCCCCGAAAATGGATCTGGTGAAATCAAGTTCGGCGCACAGATGACGGTTCGAGAAAGTCAGGCCGCGGTTTTTTTCTATAACGGCAAGGCCTATGATGCATTCGGGCCCGGCAGGCACACACTACAAACGGCCAATATTCCAATTTTGACAAAAATATTCAGCCTGCCCTGGGGAATGACCAGCCCGCTGCGGGCAGAAGTTTACTTCGTCAATATGAAAGTCTTTCCCAATCTGAAATGGGGAACACGCGATCCCGTCGCCTTCAGAGATTCAGAATTGGGACTCATCCGTCTCAGGGCATTCGGGGTTTTTAACATCCAGGTTCTTCAGCCCATTCTCCTGATAAACAGTCTTGTCGGAACCCAGGGCGTATTTACTGCTGATGCCATTGAAGAATACCTGAACCGTGTAATCGTTTCCCGCTTTAACGATTTCATGGGAAAGCATATCGATACCATCTTTAACCTTCCCGCAAAATACGATGAGCTCGCTCTCGGTCTGAAAAAGGCCCTCGAAGAAGATTTTTCTCACTTTGGTTTGGGCCTCTCCCAGCTGTATATCAATTCCATCACGCCGCCGCCGGAAGTTCAGAAGGCCATAGACGATAAGAGCCGCCTCGGGATTTTTGATGACCTCAATAAACTCTTGAAGATGAAGGCGGCCATGGCCATGGAGACAGCAGCCCAGTCACAGGGACAGGCGGGAGCCGGACTGGGCATGGGAATGGGCTTCATGATGCCCGCCATGTTCGCCGAGGCATTTAAGAGCTCACCGACCCAGCAGACCTCGACACCGGAAATTTTCAGCTGTCCCGACTGCCAGCAAAATGTATCTAAAGAAGCCAAGTTCTGCCCCCATTGCGGGCACCAGATCGTTGTCTTTCAGCAATGTTCTCAGTGCGGCAAGAATCTTCCACCCAATGCGAAATTTTGCGTGCAGTGCGGCCACCCTGTAGAAGAGAAACCCGAGTCACTCAAGTGCCCAAAGTGCGGCACCGAAAATCTGCCAAAATCCATGTTCTGCAATCAGTGCGGGGAACGAATATAACCGACACTTTCAGTCTCTCATCTTTTGGTGAAGAAGCATCTTTTGGGGTAAGGACAGCTCTGCATGGCGAGAAATGATTACCGTAGCGGGGGTCAAGCTGCCATTCCAGATTTGTTCCACTCCTAAAGTAGTCCAGGACTCCGCAGAGGAACGTGATGCCATTTGAGGTCTTCGAAACATACAATGAGCCACCGAATTTGTTTGACATCCAGAACTATCTGCGCCATACGATAAACATTCCAAAAAACGATGTCTTATAGGCGCAAGAGGGAAATGGATTGTGATGCTCGGCGTGCTGATCGCTATTGGTTGCGCTGTTTGCGACGAGCCAAGTGGTGACGGTTGTCGAGAGAAGAGTGGTGTTGAGCTCTCCGGGGGTGCGTCTAAAGTCACTCCTTCATGTCCATAAGGATTATCCTCTCGAGAATGATGGGCGTGAAGTCTGTGGATGTCAACCCGTCGACCAGACAACGAAGGTGACCTTTGATATTGATGGACACGTGAAGGAAGTAAGGGAAATCCATAAGAAGCAGTAGAATGCCATGAGCGAGAACGAGAGCGGGAAAGAGGGACTTACGGGAAGCAGCCTTTTCGAGCAATTGCCCAAAGAGAAGTGGGGTGAGCTCACTCGGGCTATGGAGAAGCAGGTGGTATCACGGCGTACGATCATCTTCAGGCAGGGGGATCCAGGGGACAAGTTTTACATTATTCATTCAGGAAAAGTGAGGGTGTTCAGGAAGGACGCTGAAGGATTGGAGACGGACCTATCTGTGCTGGGAGCGGGGGAAAGCTTTGGCGAGATGGCCCTGCTTACAGGGGAGGTGAGATCAGCGAACGTGGAGGCGGTGGAAGAGACTTGTCTGATGGTGCTTTCTAAAGTGCAGTTTGAGCATATTCTGAAGGACTTTCCCCATATTTCCCTAGCCTTTGTGAAGCAGATGTCGGGATGGCTTCTGAGGGATGAGGAGATCATTGAGAAGGAAGCGCAGCAACTTTACAAGGCACATCGGATATCCTGGTTTGATTTTCTGCTACTGATCGGGGTGAGCGTAATTCTTGCCCTCGTATTCAATAAGTCCAACCCGAACGGGATACCCCTGTTTCCGAAGTTTCCTGACAGGAAAGCGATTTCCGAGATCAGCGCTACTCAGGCGATGGAAGAGGCGAAGAAGGGGGAAGCGCTCATCGTGGATGCGGGTCCTGAAGCCTTCTATGAAAAGAAGCATATCCAGGGGGCGATCAGCATACCGCTCTCTCTTTTTGATATCGTGTACATGATGGCCTACGGAGAGGATGAGAAGGGGAAAAAGGTGATTGTGTATGGAGGAACATTCAGCAAACTCTACGATTGGGAGCTGGCAGACAAGCTCCTTCTTCGTGGGCATAAGGATGTGAAGGTGTTGGAGGGGGGGATGGTGGCCTGGGAGAAAAAGGGCTATCCGGTCGAGGAGGAGAAAGGGAAGGAATGATCCGGACATTTCTAAAGCGGATTGTGAGGAGTCCGTATCTGGCGCTCATTCTAAGGGTTTACGTGGGCTATTTCTTTCTGTACGCGAGCGTGAGCAAGATACCTCACCCTGCACAGTTTGCGGAAGCGGTGGCAGCCTATCAACTGATCCCGTACTGGTTTCTTAATGTGGGGGCTGTACTATTGCCGTGGATCGAGTTTGTAAGCGGGCTGTTTCTAATCATCGGGCTGAGGACGAGGGCGGCAGCGACCCTCATCGGTTTGATGTTGATCATGTTTACCGCGATGGTCCTGACCAACATGTACTGGGGAGCGTCAATTACCTGTGGATGTTATGATACGGTGGGGGAGCCCATTGGGTGGAAGAAAGTCAGTGAGGACGTAGTGCTGCTCCTCTTCACGATACAGATTTACTTCTGTGACAGGTTGTTCATCTTCCGCAGGGGGGGCTTACTGCCCAGCATGAAGGGCAGGGTCGCTGCTCTTACAGGATCGCGATAAGGTGGCCTATGATGCACACGTCAAGATATCATGGATATGTATTGATGGTTGGTCTTTGCGTGCTTCTGATGCTTCTGCTGTCATGCGAGTCCAAAGATAAATACGTGGGGGTATACAAAGCGGCGGGGAAAGAGTCGGTGAAGCAGGGTGAGAGCGTCCTGGAATTGAAGGCGAATGGAGATGGTCTGTGGAGAGTGCCCTCTGATGAGGTAGCGGGCACCTTCATAGAGATCCCCTTTATGTGGTACATCAAGCAGGGGGAGTTGCGGGTGAACACCAGAGCAGGGGGAGTGATTGTGGGAAAGATAGAGAAGGACACCATTCGGATGACCCTCCCAGGCTCCAAAGAGATGACCTTCAAGAAGATCCAATAAGTCCAGAGGTCGGCATCTCGGAAGCAGCTATTTATTCCCCCTTGGGTTCGACTGGGTACTTCGCTACCTCCCAGGCCCTCCATCCACCTTTCACTGCGTATACTTTCTTGTATCCTTTCGCCATGAACTGCAGTGCCACACTGGCACTGGTCGCTTCATTCAGTCACTTGCAATAAAAAACGAGTGTTTTCTCTTTTGGATACTTGTTGATCCAGGAGGCAATATTGTGGGTGTCCTCGCGAACAGCCCCCCTGATCTTGGTCTTGCTGCCCTCCCAGTCGTGGGCCGTCCGCACATCGATAACGATGACATCGGGATTCCCAAGCTGCGCTTTCAACCCGTCAACAGATATCTTCTGTACGCTCTCGAGGGTGAGCTCCGTCGCGGCGAAAGCAGCCGTTCCCGCAAAACACACCGCAAGCACCACAATGACCAAAAAAAATACTGTTTTTCTCACTTATTCCTCCTTATGAGAGTCGTAGTCTCTTTATTGGCTACTATTGTTTGGGCCAGCGTAAAAGAGACAAAAAAGCCGAGAAACAACCATATCCATGTAAACTGTCGGCTTTTCATAATATAGTCCCTCGTTCACATTATGATAACCACTTGTCAGATAGTCTTGAGCGTGTATTAATCACCCCGCATCTCTTCAAGCTTACTGGGTGATCTTCGGCTGCCCTTCGATCGGGAATTCTTGCTTGGCCAGACCCTCTACAATCTTATTGATACTGGTTTTTGTGTCGTCGAATTTTACCATTACTTCGTGAGTAAATTGATCCGCATCATACTCCAGCACGCCCGGGATTTCCTTCAGGGCATCACGTACCCTGTTAGCCGTGTCCTGTCACTCGCATCCGGGAACCACCATTTTGATAATTCTTTCGGCAGCAAAAAGGGGTTGTAACGTGACGAGCAGGAGCATCACACTCAAAAGACAGACGATAAGGGAATGTTTCCTCCGCTTCATGGGTATTCTGCTCACTATTTTTGGGTTAGATTATAATTGATAAGAAGTCCTTTTTTTGTTGGCAAAGTATAAGAGTGATTTTTCTTCTATGTCAAGCTAATTTTCTCACTAAATATGTCAACAAAGAGCAGAGAAAGAAACAGACCCTTCAGTAACCATCTCATCACCATCTTTATCTCCTTCTTCCGGGGTAAAATGTTGTTAATTGCTGTGTCTAAAACTCACTGACTAGCAAGTCGAGATCAAAACTTTATTATAATGCATTGAGCCGGCTCAAAAATTGGGTGGGTCGTGGATCGCTTGTTTATTATTACCTTTTTACTTACCGGCGGAAGCTACTTTCCCAGATTGGCATACCATCTTCCTCGTTGCGAAGTTTCATGGTCAAATCGCCCTTGCTTATTTCCGTGGCAATGATCGCGTTACCATACTTCTTACCCCTTACTTCGACCTTGTCGCCGGCGATAAATTTGACCTTCTGATTTTCAATGAACCACTTGGGCCCCATATAGACTTTGCATGCATTACCTTGATCCGGCACGAATCTCATTTGTAGGCCGCCTTTCACACCGGTCATCGGCTCAATTTTCTTCACCGTACCCGGTTTGGCCACTATTGCTTCCGTTCCAGTAAATGATGTTTCGGCATCAAGTGCTGGAATGCCAAAAGTCCAGGCACCCATTGATACGCTAGACCCTGCCGCCTGTGATTTTTGAGCAAATGATGGTAGCGCAAACATCATATTCAACATTAAAGTCGCTGTAACTACTGCAATCCATGTTGCTATCTTTCTCATACTTTCCTCCTTAGTCTTATTGTTTCGATCCACCCGATTTCGAGTTTAAGATAACGTCAAAATGATATATTGGATTGCTCTTCGAATGAAAATTTGATTTTGTTTTTTGATAAGAACTTCCTTTTTCGTGGAGAAAGTTTAAGAAAAACGGTCTTATGTGTCAATGAAAAAATGACCATAAAATGTGAGGTGTGATTCTGGTGATTATGAAAGGGATGTAAGAGCGGGTGTCATTTTGATAAATGAAATCACTTTTAGTCGATTGGCCCATCATAAATGCATTTTTGATCACAATTTATGCACAATTCAGACAGATCTCTGCCGCACGCTCATCATAAATGAGGCGTTATTACTGAATGTAGGCATCCCAGGAGTAGTCGGAATCTCCATAGAGCTATTAATTACGAAGAGAAAGCTCGTGAATAATTTTTATTACCTCTAAATTGTGGATAACAAGGAAGTACACCGCGGGAACAGCTCTAAAATAATTTTTCTATAGTCACTAGCTGATTATTCTTGCATCCTCCGCCTACTAACAAACAGTGACCTATTACTAATTGAATTACAGATTAACAAAAGAAAGGTGTATGGATGCGATCCATATCCAAAAGAAAATGATCAAAAAACCAAATAACCTATTTGCTAAAGCGCACCGGGAGCGCCCGGCACTTGTAGTGGATTAATCGGTGATACCAGCCCCACTTGCCATCCATGAAATCGAAGTCAGCAGCGTAGGAACCGCGCCTCTCAGAGGCCCACGCCCACAAGCAAGTAAGACGAATTAAGTCTGTAGCAACATGGATGGGGAGACCGCCGCATTCTACTTTTTGGGATTTGTTCGCATCATACAACCCCGCCAGTTCGTCACGTGTCGGCATCCGCCAGTCCGTATACCCGCCACCGCGGTAGTTCTCACAATACGACTTGGCCTTAGGCCATCTGATATCGCTTCCGTTGTCCCGCGCCGCCCATATCAGGCCGGTCTTGGTATCCAATACCGTCCCGTTGCCTTTTGCAATAAATCGACCATCGCTCTCCTCTTGTGACTGTAATTGTCCTGAAACGAAGAAGACAAATAGAAAAGTAACAAGTATGATTCTTATGAGTAATGCTCTCATTGATTTCCCCCCTTAACGAATTCATGCTGTTTCATGCATCAACCATCAGAAAATCGCAATTACATGATGGCTATTCTTAACTGAAAGTTTCAACGGAGAACCATAAGTAGGTTCACGATGTTTCAGGAAGGCAGCAAGAGAGGTCGTCTGTTTCGTTCATCTACTTATCCTCACGCGTTCACAATATTGAAGTTTGAAGATCACGAAAAGTAGCGGTCGATTTCTCATGAAATCTCGGCAAGAGTTTTTTCCGTTCTCGTAACCCAACCGTCAGCACCGCATTCCCGGAAGAATTTTCTTGTGTCGTGATTCTCAGCTTGGCATTTCCTCAATTTTTTGCACGAAAGTTTTAGAAAAATGATTTGTACATTTATCATGGAATGAAAATTTCTCGTCCGGGTATCGAACCTCAAAATTGAAATCTGTTATTATTTCTAATAACTCCAGTTGTTCAGCGGTTGGTGTTAAACCCACCTTCTCAGCCAGATAAGTGAGGCTGTGTGTAAACAGTGGTGATTCGTTAAACTTTTTTACAAAGAGTGCTTCTAACGGTTTCTCGACAGTTAAATGGCCAAAGAAAAGGGCATACGGATAGTCTCATCTTTTCAAAAAAATGATCTGCAACTACCCAGTCATTTTTTGCGGATTCTGTCCAGTACTTGACCTTCTCATCCCTCGTCATGAAAAATAGCCCACTTATTTATGATTTTTAGATTATTGCTATATCATTAAAACTTCAATCAATAACTTTTCTTCAAATATTTAAATCAAAGCTTCTAAAGACTCTCTGGCCTGTTGCAGGAAGACATCCGCCTCGCACTCTTTAAAAGTCTCCACGGCGTCGGCAATGCATTTCCTCGCCTGATCGGTTTTCTTCTTGACCTTGTATAGTTGCCCCAAGTCGAGATAACATTGACCGAGCACGCCCTTAGCCCCGATCTCTCTTGCTACCTCTATGGCCTTTTGGAAACTCTCCTCCGCCCTTTGAGAGATCATAGAGTCTGATCTCCTGGTACAACTTACCCAGACCGTTCACCTGATGGACTGTGAAGAGACTAAACGAAGGTCTGTAGGTACACAGGACGATCGCCGGAAACCTGAAATCAGCAAGGACGTGACGCAATAGTTCTACAAAGGACGGATCTGCCCAATGCAGATCCTCAACGCAGATGACCGTCGGACCTATGCGTGGAAGGGCCGCCGAAAAAATCTTCCTTACCGTCTCATGAAGACGAGCCTTCCAAAAATGGGGGCTGACGCTTTCGATCTCCGCGTAGTTGAGGGAATAAAGGCTTCCCACATAGGGTATACGGTCTTTCCTGTCTCCGATCAGATTTTTCGCCCCGGCTTCGACCTTTTGTCTTACCATATCGGCCGAGTCACCCTCGCGAATCTGCCATGCCCGGCTCAGGAGATTGATGAGGGGAAAGTAGGGGATGTTCTGGCTGTAGGGATAACAATGTCCCCCCCCTTCACCGAATCTCCTTGATGTCCAATGCAGCCGTGAACTCTTCGATGAGCCTGCTTTTCCCTGTGCCGGCATCGCCCACGATGGAGAACACGGCCCCCTGTTTCAAATTGTATATGGCTTCCTTGTAATTGAGCCATCTCCACCTTACGCCCTATAAGTTCCGCCCTCATGCCGGACAGGCGGTGAGTCTTGGTGGGTTTTTCCTCGGGTGATATAACCCTGAAAATCCTTACGGGTTCTGTCTTGCCATTCACAGTGGCCGGCTCGAGAGTATCAAAATTGAAATGTCCCGCCGCTCGGCGATAAGTGCCAGTGTCCACAATGATTTCGCCTGGCTTTGCCAGGGCAGAGAGCCGGAAAGCCACGTTGATCGTATCTCCCAATACTCCGTGGGTCCCTTTTTCTAAATTGACGTTACCTGTTACGACTAAGCCGGTACAGATGCCCGTATGCATTGCCAGCGGTTTCCCGATCTTCTCTTCGTACCGCTGACTCAGGGATTTAACGACGCCATGGATATCTCCGGCGGCTTTTATCGCCCTTACCGGATCATCTTCCTGGGCAAAAGGAGCACCGAAGAGAGCCATGACGGCATCACCGACATACTTCTCCATGAATCCCCCATACTGCTTAATGACCCTGTTTACGCCACCTATGATCTGCCCCATGATCTCCTTCACTTCTTCAGGATCAAGTCTCGCAGACATAGTCGTATAGCCGGACACATCGGAAAACAATACTGTGACGTGCTTGCGCTCGCCCTCAGGTGCGGGAATTGCCTTTTCTTTTTGTCCAGTTTCATCTAATCTCCGTCCGCAACTATCGCAAAATTTACTGTCGGGCAGATTTATAGCTCCGCACTGGGAACATAGGGCCTCCAATTTGTGACCGCAATCTTTGCAGAATTTCGCCCCATCTCTATTTTCAAACTGGCATTTAGGACACTTCATTTCTTATGCCTCTCATTGCGGCGAACTTTCAGGGGCAAGGAAACCTCCCTTCGAATAAAAAGGTGCTCAAATGATTTTTTGTGTATCTTGATAAACGTTCTCCAGGTTGACATTTCTCCCACCACCTTCATGTTCTCATGTGAAAGAAAAAAATGTCAGACAGACTGACCATCCGCGAGGATGGCTGCAATGATAAAGATTTGAGACGAGAAACCTCCGCACATTACAAACAAGAGACCTCTATCGGGTCAGGGAGGCTTGACAGTATTCGGTAGTGTAAAATAAACCTTTTGCTCTTAGATAGTTAACGATAAGCATAATGATTGTCAAGTATTTTTTGTCCCTTACTGGCGTATGAAAGGACTCTCTTATGCCATGCAGGAAAGCGGGCTCACTCAGCGCTTTGTTGACACCAATATTCTGGCCCTGAAATCGTGGGGCATCCCTCCGTCTTTAGGACTCAGGCCGCAGGTATTAAAATTGAAATTTGTCTCTCCGGAAATCGAGGGCTGGTTCCTTGATCCAGAGATGCCGGTTCAGGATGTTCTGAAGAACACCGCCGTATCCGTCTCACAGATATTGGAAAAGCAATTCGGCATTGCGGAGCCGCCCGCTCCTGCTAATGTTCACAACATCTTTGTCGGAGAAACGACCAGTTTGATTTATTCACCCGTGTACATGGAGAACAATAACCTCTGTGACGCTCTTCTCAAGCGACCCGTGTGCGTGATGAAGACTGAAGGTGTGGATCGCATGCTCGCTGCAAGCAAGCCCCAGAGTTGGCGCATATCATTTATATCCACTCTGTGTCCGCAGTGCGGATGGGATCTCCAAGTTGAGAAAGAAGCCTTGGTTCTCATATGCAAAAATTGCAGCACTGCCTGGCGATGCGAAGGAAAAGAATTTAGAAAGGTGGATTTCGCTGTAATGGAAGGTGCGGGTGACGTATCACACTACCTGCCGTTCTGGAGAATGAAAGCCCGGATAGAAGGCATCAAACTCGATACGTATGCAGGCCTCATCCGCATGGGAAACCTCCCGAAGGCAATTACTCCAGCTTTCGAGCAGACGCCCCTTTATTTCTGGAGTCCTGCATTCAAAATTAACCCTGCACTGTTTCTCAGGTAGGTACGGCAGATGACCATTTCACAGCCGGCAGAAAAAGCAAATGACTCGCTTCCTAATGCGCCGCTCCACCCTGTTACTCTCCCGCCGAGCGCAGTGGCGGAAAGCATCGCGATTGCCATTGCCGATATCGTTACAGATAAGCGGAGAGTTCTTCCTCTCCTTCCCCAAATTCGCATTGCCCTCGATGAATGTCTCCTCGTTTATCATCCTTTCATCGAGAGCCGCAATGAGCTCGTCCATGCTAATATGCGCTTCAGTTTCGATAAGCAATCCCTTGCCTTCGGTACGAGTCTTTAGCAACGATTCCTGATTTAAGCGTTGCCCTGCGGCTTGAAGCGCAAGAGGGCATCCTTAAGTCCTTGCTCATCTAGTGACCTGTCCTTCAGCTTGCTCCGGAATGCCTCAATCATGTAAGTGATTTTTGATACGATAAGCCCCCGAACTAGATAATTGAGGGCAAATTCCTGGGTGGAGTCCAGATCCCTTATATCAAGGAGCTCGAAAATTCTCTTAATCACAGGAGCAATCTGTTCGCCAATCGCCTTTTGCGTCGCAGTGAGTTCACCGTCCTTCTTGGCGCCCCAAATCGCTGGGATAACAAAGATAATCTCTTCAGACAACAATTCCACCCTGTAACTGACGAAGATATCCCAGACCGCTTTTTCTATCATCGGCCCGATGATATCGGCAATCTGCATAATGTCTCTGTCTTGTTTTCGAGATTTTATCTTTGCAAGAAATTCCTTTAAGATTTTCAATGAACTCATCTGTTCGCTCCCTGGTAATAGGTTAGATCATACAGCTAACGTTGCTATTATACCTTCGTCAAGAACATGTACTGCCTTTAATGATTTTTATCATCCGCTGCGTCATGGTAAATCCGTCGCATGAAGAAGACCAGGGGCACAGTCAAGACCAGCATGACAGACAAGAGATAGAAGACGTCGTTAAAAGACATCATGGATGCTTCCCTGACAACCTGATCATATATGGCGGCAAGCCCTCCCTGACCGGAAATGGCCGGTTCCAGGCCTCTCTGTTGCAGGGCCTCTGAGGCCCGACTGCTGCCCAAGGCATATGTCATATCAAACGGTGTGAGATGGTCGATAAGATGCGCCTGATGGAATTGGGCCCTCCGTGTCAGGATCGTTGTGGAAATGGCAACACCGAAGCTCCCCCCGATATTTCTCACGAGATTAAAGATTGATGTGGCATTTCCCATTTGCTCTTTTTTCATGCGGGAAAGGGTGAGGGTAGTAAGCGGGATTATTATCAACCCCACGCCAATACCCATAATAATCCTTGGCCACACAACCGTGTTGAAATCCGCCAGCCTGTTGAACGCGGACATCAAATATGTCGAGTAGGCAGTCACAACGATACCGGCAACAACAATACCCTTCGAATTTATCCTGGTTATAAGCAGTCCGACAATGGGCATGACCATAAGCGTCGCAACGCCTCCGGGCGCGAGCACAAGGCCGGCGAGGGTTGACGTATAGCCCATCAGACTCTGCAGATACATGGGCAAAAGAACAATACTGCCAAAGAGATTAACAAAAACGAAAAATATGATGATATTTCCGAGACTGAAGGAAAAGTTTCTCAATATCCTCAGATTAACAATGGGATGCTTGACAAACAGTTCCACAATTACAAAAATGACGAGCGACATTACGGACGCAACAGAGAGCCAGATAATGAAGTCTGAAGAAAACCAATCCTCCCTCTGCCCCTTGTCCAGCATGATCTGCAGGCAGCCAATGCCGACGCTGAGAAATATGAGGCCCCAGTAATCGATCTTCATCTTTATATCCCGTATGTATGCCGGGTCCACGATAAAGAGTGCAGTCATCAGGACGGAGATGATGCCCGCGGGAATATTTATGAAGAAAATCCAGTTCCACGACCAGTTGTCGGTAATCCACCCTCCCAGAAAAGGCCCGATGATCGGTCCGAACATGATCCCTATTCCGAAAATGGCCATCGCCGTACCGTGCTGCGACGGCGGAAAAGTCTCGAGAAGTATGGACTGGGATATAGGTTGAAGGGAGCCGCCGGAAAGGCCCTGGAGAATCCGGAAAACCACGAGACTTTGTATGCTCCAGGCAAGACCGCACAAAAGCGAACTCACGGTAAAAAGTGAAACGGAAACGATGAGAAGGCGTCTCCTGCCTAAGAGCCTGCTCAGCCATCCGGTTATGGGGATGACAATGGCGTTGGCCGCAAGATAAGATGTGATGGACCACGTGGATTCATCGATGCCGGCGGAAAGGCTGCCGCGAATGTGATCCAGAGAGACATTGACAACCGACGTATCCATAATAACCATGAGCGTCGGAAGCATCACGGTTATGGCAACCATCCACTTGTTTACATGTGAATCCACCAGGAAGCTATTCCTTCGTGATGATTGTCGGTTCAACAGACATGCCGACCCTGAGAATATGGTTGGGATCCGTCCCTTCCTTGAGGACAATCTTTATCGGCACCCGCTGGACAACTTTCACATAATTTCCCGTTGCATTCTCAGGAGGAAACAGGGAAAAGATAGAGCCGGTTCCAGCCATGATGCTCTGCACCGTCCCCTCAAAATCACGGTCCGGATACGTATCCACTTTGATCTTCGCCTTTTGACCGGGCTTCACATTCTCGATCTGCGTTTCCTTATAATTTGCAATTACCCAGATATCATCGAGGGGAACAACGGCCATCAGTGGCTGCCCTGGCTGGATCTGGTTGCCGTTCTCCACGGACTTCTTTGTGATGTATCCATCCGCGGGCGCATAAATCTTCGTATAACTCTTCTTCAAATCCTCCGCTTTACGCGTTTCTTCCCTCTGTTTCACCACGGAGTTCTGTGATTCAAAGGCCGACTCTGTCTGCTGTATCAGTGCCTTCTGTGTTTCGAGGGCAGCCTCAACCTGCTTTAAGTGTTCTCTCGATGCTTCAACCTGCGCAGCAGTAACGTCATAATTCGTCTTGGCCTTTTCCAGCCTTTCTTCCGGCACAACCTCTTTCGCGCGAAGCTTCTGAGCCCTCTTGAAATCCAGATCCGCCTGCTTGAGATTTGCCTCCTGGAGATTCAGATTTGCCCGCGCCGACTTCACGGTGAATTGCAATTCCAACAACTGCTTCTTTGTCACATCCACCTTCGTCGAAACCTCTTCGAGTTTTGCATGCTCCGCATTCCGCGCGGATTCAGCTTCTTTGACCCTGACATCATAGTCTCTGTCGTCGATCTCGAGGAGGACATCATCCTTCTTTACAAACTGATTGTCCTCAACATAAACTGTCCTCACCGTACCGGGAACCTTCGATGCGATCACATGAATCCTGCCCGTAACATATGCGTCATCTGTGCTAACATACCTCGTTCTGTACTCGCGGTAATAAAAAACGCCTGCCACACAGACAATCATAAGAGCAAAGACTAAAAAAAGTGCAAATCTCTTCTTATTATTGTCCATCATTTTACGGACTTTGCTCATCTATCTGTCCTCACAAAAAATTACATTGAGCATCTGCATTTCATCTTCACTAAAGAAGATTAAGCCTTTCCATACAGGCAAAAAAAAAGGCCAGCCTAACCGACCAACCCCCTTCTTCTTGTCGCGTGCGTCACATAGAAACGAACATTATTCCCCCCGATTTTTTATAGGAAGGGGAAGCGGTACCATAGACCCCCTTTAACAATCGGATCTCTACAGCACATCTGATCATGTCCCTTATTTGTTCTTATGCCTGTTGGATTTCAAGCGCTTCTTGTATTTGTGTTTACTTATCTTCTTCTTTCTCTTTTTTACGACACTTCCCATTACTTACCTCAAATATATCTAATGAATTATATTCCTTGCGTAAACCGAGGAGATCTTTCAGTACCTGCCTGCTGCCAAAGCAGCCGTATCATATATGATTGAACTGCTTATGTCAATGCAGATAAATGATTTCTTTTCCCGACAATTAGAGGTAAAAAGGGACAGTGCAAGCAACCCTCAACCGAAAATTAAGGAAGATTCACCGTTTTCCTTAACTTATCGAATATTGGGTAAATTTTTTATTACTATTAGTTTTTACCCCGTATTTTTCAGCATATATTTCAGCATTGCAACTGCAATATATTATCGGTACTAAGAGCGACAATACAGTCTGTCGCAAAGCATGCGAGGTTTCGTGAATTCTTAAATGGAACAGTATCGTTAGGCATTTGCTCGCTACCGAATTCAATTTTGAGCGCTGTGAGAGGAGTGAGTATGGCAAACCCACAACGAGATCCCGCAGAAATTCTCCCGAAGATAACCTTGGATGCTATCGCTCCCCCTTATCCACATTATCCTTATTTTAAGGGTGGAGATGACTACCCGTTCCGGCACAGCGCAACAGCGTTTGATATGATAAATGCATGGTGGCTTATCGAAGCATCAACGCTTGCCTATTCTGAGGAAGATTTTGTCCGCCCGCGGTTTCAAGACGCGGGTCTCACGGAAGTGAAATTCTTTACGGGAAACGGTACGCAGTGCTTTGTCGCCAATAACGACAATTTCGCCATGATCGTATTCAGGGGGACTGAGATCCGCAGACGCGAGGGGAGATTAGATTTCGGCAATATCATTGCCGATCTGAAAACAGACGCCGACATCATCCTCACGGAGTCGGGCCAGGGCGGGAAGGTCCATCGGGGATTTAACCACGCACTCGACGAGGTGTGGGAGAAGAAAGGTCTCCTCAAATGTATTAAGAGTAAAGATATCTCGAACCGGACCATCTGGTTTACTGGTCACAGCCTTGGCGCCGCCCTTGCCACTCTCGCCGCCAACAGATATGGGAAGGCCCAGGGCCTGTATACGTTCGGCTCACCCCGCGTGGGGGATGTCGATTTCGCGGATGACTTCCACATCAGCGCCTTCCGGTTCGTCAATAACAATGACATCGTTGCGAAAGTGCCGCCCCCCATACGATATAAGCATGTTGGCGATCTGAAGTACATAGACAGCAGTGGGATGGTTCATGGGAACTCAAGCCGCCGGGAAAAGATAACCGACTCAATTAGCGGCGAAGTGCCATACATTGCCAATTCACGGGGTAAGATGCTGCGCGGGTTTATAAACTTTATCCCGGACGATTTCGTTGATCACGTTCCGACCTTATATGCTACACATATATGGAATAACATTGCGTAACTGTAGTCCTTTCGCGGCCCGTGGTATTGGCGCACCGATAAGGACCGGCGCTAAATCGTCGGAGAAAGTGTCACGACGAGTGGCAGGCACCGATAGTGCCCGAAATTCTCGGGGTATAATACCGATTTGATTATTAATCATAACCCTTGCATGCTTTCGATGATTTGACTTATCAGTCTTTGGCACG
This sequence comes from uncultured delta proteobacterium, assembly GCA_963729715.1. Classification (GTDB taxonomy): domain Bacteria; phylum Desulfobacterota; class Syntrophia; order Syntrophales; family UBA2185; genus Fen-1135. The sequence continues at coordinate 148,352 of CAVSPA010000006.1, read as the reverse complement.
ATCGTTATAGTTTCAACCTTCCCAGAGCCTTTGTTTATCATAAAGTTAATTCCTTCTTTGTCGTAGCTCCTCTGTTCATAATTATTATTGATCGTAACAGAACTCACATCTCCATAAGAGCTATTGAGTTCTTTCAAAGAACTGTTTACCCTTTTTCCATTACGTTTGAAACGAAAGGTTTAATCGACAGCTATCATTACGTTTGAGGCTTTTATGACCGCATATGCTTTTTTACCGGATTTCAAGCCGAGCTTCGTTGCGGATTGTTTGGAAATCATGGAAACCACCTGATCTCCGCATGGAAGTTCCAAAACTACTTCTGTATTCACAGCACCCCTTGTAACTTTGATTATTTTCCCCTTCAGTACATTACGCGCGCTTATATTCATAGTGACCTCCTTTTAGATAAGGATTTGATTGAGCATAATAAAAGTATACGGGTAGAGCACCTATGTGTCAAGGAAAGACAGGAAAGACGATCTTCAAGATGTTATCCCTCTAAAGATTCTTAATGATCTGCCGATGTATATAAGTGATAGGCAAGGCGTATCAGATTCGCCGACAGGTGCAGGTCGGAGCCGCCCATGTGAAGCAGCAATTATCAGCCCGGCGATTTTATATGATTTAGTCGGTCGAGGATAACGATGGTAACAACTCAGGAAAATATTCTTTCTTCCCAATCCTCTTCTACAGACGATTTGAAGAAGAAAAAGGTCCTTGTCGTGGAGGATTTTCTCAATTTCCGCCTGACCTTAAGGACCATGTTGAAGTCGTTTGGTATCTCATACATCGATGACGCCGCAAGCGGTGAGGAAGCCGTCCAGAAAAATGTCCTCAAGCAAATATGACATCATCCTGTGTGACTATAATCTTGGGCCCGGAAAGGACGGCCAGCAGGTTCTTGAAGAAGCAAGATGCCGTGAGTACATGGACCATTCCACTGTATTTATCATGGTGACAGCAGAGAACACCATGGAGATGATCATGGGCGCCCTTGAATATCAGCCCGATGATTATTTGATAAAGCCCTTTTCCAAAGAGGCTCTCGAAAAGAAATTAAGGAACCTGTCGGCAAAGAAAGAGAGCCTGAAAGCTATCGAAAAGGCTGTCGAGAAAAAAGATTATACAAGTGTAATCGCGCTTTGTGACGAGCAAATTAGCAGCCACACAAAAAGCCTGTCCGACTTGCTCAAACTGAAAGGCGAAATTCTCATCAAGAAACAGGCCTATGCCGAGGCGGCGGCATTTTATGAAAAGGTCCTCGCCATGGGTAATCTGCCTTGGGCGATGTTCGGTCTGGGGAAGGTTAAATTCATCACCGGCGATTATAACGGAGCAAAGGGTGCTTTTGAAAAGATCATCGCAAAGAACAACAAGATTGTTGCCGCGTATGATTGGCTGGCCAAGACACATGAGAAAATGGGGAATGACTTAGAAGCGCAGCGGGTTCTGCAGGACGCTGTCCGCATATCTCCCAAAGCATTACTTCGTCAGAGAACCCTCGGAAACATTGCACATAAGAATAAAGATCATTTGACAGCCGAATATTCCTTTAAAGAGGCAGTGAAACAGGGCAAACATTCTTTTCTCAAGAGTCCTTCCGATTATACATGCCTGGCCAAGGTGCTTGTTGACAAGGGTTCTCCGATGGAAAGCCTTGACGTTTTAAGAGATGCCGGCAGCGAATTCTCCGATAATCCCGAAGCATCTATACAGATCTCCGTGGCGGAGAGCCTGGCTTTCAAAAAGCTGAACCGCGCAGAGGATGCCGGCAAGGCAGTGCAAAAGGCATATAAACTGGTGGCCACTCTCCCCGGCAGACTGCCCATCGATATCGAGCTTGAGCTTGCAAGAGCTCTATTCCTGACGGGCGACGAAAAAAGCGGCGAGAAGATAGTCCGGCACGTTGTGCAAAGCAATCACGACAACCAGGAATTGATCGGCAATGTCCAGGCCATTTTTAAGGATCTAAACATCGAAGATAAAGGACGGGAGATTATCTCCACGGCGCGCAGCGAAGTCATCAAACTCAATAACGACGGCATCAGGCTTTTCCAGGAAGGCAATCTGAGCAGAGCCATTAACTTCTTTGAACAGGCAGTGGACAGACTGCCGGACAACAAGACAATTAACGCCAACGCAGCACATGCACTCATGGTGTACATGCAGAAACACGGCAGCCAGCCACGCCTGCTTGAAAAAGCCACGTTATATATCGATCGCGTAAGGAGCATTGATCCGCTTTACAAGAATCTTGATATCCTGACAACCATGCACAAAGAGCTGATCCCGGAGGCATCGTGTCATGGAAGCTAAAATAGACTTTCTCGATATACTCGCATCCTCTCTTCACGATATGAAGAATTCTCTCGGGATACTTTTTAACACGCTGGAAGAGTCAATCGAACAGTGCAAAGAAAAAGAATGCTCCTCGTACGGAAGATTTTTCACGCTGCAGTATGAAATCAAACGCTTGAACCACAGCATGATCCGCCTATTGTCTTTGTACAAGAAAGAGAAATCCCAGTTTGCGATCAACGTGGATTACCACCCCGTTGACGAAATCATCGACGACATCGTGATTCAAAACAAGCCGCTCCTCAGTTCGAAGGGAATAGAAATCGAAACGTACTGCCCCGAGGGGCTGTTCTGGACCTTTGACCGCGGCTTGGTATCCGGAGTTTTGGAAAACGTGCTGAATAATTCTTATCGCTATACAAAAGACAAGGTAAGGGTCAGCGCCGATAAAGAGGACGAATATCTCCTGCTGAGGATCGAGGACAACGGTCGCGGTTATCCGGAATGTATGCTTGTCGATGACAAGGAAGAATTATCCTACAAGAGAACAATCGATTTCGATACAGGCAGCACGGGACTCGGCCTCTATTTTTCCATGCTCGTGGCGAAATCTCACACGAACGAGAACAGGGAAGGTTATATCTCCATACTTAACGGCGGCGCATTGGGGGGAGGCGCCTTCACAATATATATACCTTAGTCTTACTCCTTGATCGTGCTGGGCTCGCCGGTTGAAATGGGCAAAAAGATTTGCTACCATATCCGCTAACGTTAACGAACTTGATCCGGCGGAAGAAAAGTTGACTGAAAAAAAACGATGGATTCCATTGGCGACTGGGAGAACTGTAAAGGACAGTGCGGATATACCCGGTTCTGCCGTCAGTGCATGCAAGAACGCGATAGGCTGATCCGTGAAAAGAAGCAGGCCGAACGGAAACGTATGGAGGAACTTGGCGACGCCTGAGCAAAACAATACCGTGCGTCTAAATTAACCGCCAAATGTTTATTCTTTCTTTATTCCAGGCAGAGTTAAATTGGTTCTACCTTCTATTTTGCCGCGATAACGGGTTAAAATTTTGCACAGACGTGCAAAATTGGAAAAACAAAACTTCGGGAAGATGTTGTTCATTTGCAACGACTTGAGAGATAAAACACATGATTGAAAGAATTAAATATTAATCCTTGACTTCTGAGGATAGGCTGCCTATACTATGACTACTAAGTAAGTTTGGATTTCGACATTTTGAATTGCAAAGGATGGCCGCCATGCTTTTTAGAGTATCGGCGGTTTTTTACTTTCTGTCATAGTGAAAATCCGACTTAAGAGAATATTTGAGAAAGGAGGATTAAAGCTATGTCAGAAGGTAAAGTAAAGTGGTTTAATGAACATAAAGGCTTTGGTTTCATCGAAAACGATGAAGGCGGCGATTTGTTTGTTCATCACAGCGCCATTCAAGCCGAGGGCTTCAAGACTTTAAATGAAGGTCAGCGCGTCAGCTTTGATGTTGTCCAGGGCAAGAAAGGCCCGGCAGCAGAGAATGTGAAAGCGTTATAAGCTCACGGGAACCAAACAAGAGGCACTCCGAAATATAATAGTGTGAGTGCCTTTTTGTTTTTGCCAATGATCCTGCGTACCGGTGATCGTTGACGCGGGGTTCATAAGAACCATTAACAATTAAAATGAGAGGAAAAATAAATGAATAAGAATTTATATGTAGGCAATCTTACGGCGAATGCTACCGAAGATGTCCTAAAGGAAAATTTCGCTACGGCGGGAACAGTAACTACAGTGAATGTTATCAAAGACAATTACACGAAGCAGTCCAAGGGATTCGGATTCGTGGAAATGGAAACCGAGGAAGGCGCGCGTAAAGCCATTGAAATGTTCAACGGTGGAAAGCTTGACGGCAATGTAATTGTTGTGAATGAGGCCAAACCCAAGAGAGAGGGAGGTCCGAGAAGAGATTCCGGCCGAGGTGGTGGAGGATCAAGAGGCGGATTCGGTGGAGGTGGTCGCAGATACTAAGAGGGGTGAAGGTAATTTGCTTCACTGCATCTTCTAATCTTATCGACAAAAAGGCAGCGCCAGAAATGGCTCTGCCTTTTTTAGTTTGAATCGCATAAAACTTGCGGGGCGGCACTACTCTGCCTGCAGCTATTCCTTCTTATCTAGCACGCGCCTTATGGCTTCAGCTATCTGACGCTGAACAATGGGTTTCATGATAAACTCCTTCACACCGATCGCCCGTGCCTTTTCCAGTGTCACTGCTTCACTGAATCCAGTGCAGAGGATGACGGGGATATCGGGACGGATGCGCATGAGCTGCTGGGCAAGTTCACTTCCCGTCATGTTCGGCATGGTCATATCAGTGATCACAAGGTCAAAACTGTCAGGGCGGGTCCGAAAGAGTTCCAAGGCATCCAAGCTGCTTGTCCTGCCTGTAACTTCATACCCCAGAGCGCTCAATATGTCCGTTGCAAGCTGAACCAGGGCTGCCTCATCATCCACAAAAAGGATGCGCTCTTTCCCTCCAGGAATAGGCACCTCGACCTTCGCTTCCTGTTTACTCTCAATTTCAGTCAGCAAGGGGAGGTATACGTTGAATTCGGTCCCTTTTCCCATCTCGCTTTGCACGGTAATTGCGCCTCCATAGCTTTTTACGATGCCATAGACTACGGAAAGCCCCAGGCCGGTTCCCTCACCTAGTTTTTTGGTTGTAAAAAAGGGATCAAATATCCGGCCCATGATCTCTTTATCTATACCGACCCCCGTATCGCCTACGGTCAATTTGAGATACCTGCCAGGGAATAGGTCATGATGAATAATCAGATCGTCTGGCGGTTCGACATTCATCGGGATGAGACTCATTTTCAATTCGCCTTGTCTCCCTCGCATGGCGTATGCTGCGTTGGTACAGAGATTCATCAGTATTTGATGGATCTGAGCGGGATCCGCCAGCACTGTGTCCGGTTCGGATTGGACATCCTGGCGTATCCTTATTGTCGATGGCAGGGATGCCCTGAGGAGCTTCATTACTTCTTTTACGATGGGGCTGACCCTCAGGGGGCGCGGTCTTTCGTCGCTCTGGCGGCTGAAGGAGAGTATCTGTTTCACCAGGTCTCTTGCCCGCTCTCCAGCCTTGAATACCTGATCAAGATAACGCCGGAGATGGCTGTCCAGCTTGGGTTCCCCAAGGGCCATTTCCGTATAGCCTAAAACTGCGCTGAGAATATTGTTAAAGTCGTGGGCAATTCCGCCGGCAAGTGTCCCGATGGCTTCCATCTTCTGGGCCTGACGCAATTGCGCCTCAAGCCGGGTGCGATCCGTAATGTCCTGCGCTGTTTGAATGGCACCGACTACTTTTCCATTGGTATCAAAAATCCTCGCTGCCTGTACGATGATGACCTTTTCTTCTCCTCTAATCCAAATCCGTCCTGTACTTTCGAAAGCGTGCGGTTGAACTTCACTTTTACGCAAACCACGCATCCCGAATCTGGCGATCAATTCCTCGTCTCCCATTTCCATTATTAATTCTGCCACTGTGGGAGAGACTTTATCCCGAAAGATAGAACTCAGATCCAAGGGCTTCCCCAACACTTCTTCCTTTGCAATACCGGTATATATTTCGTTGTTGCTGTTCCATAGGAGAACATGACGCTTGCGGTCAATAACTAATGTTGGAACGGGAATCCCATCGAGGATCGAGGCGAGGCGTTCGCGTTCTGCCTTTAGCGTTTCTTCCATTTTTTTACGTATGGTGATATCCACTACCATCGGCAGAAAATAAAGAATCTGTTCTCTTGCGTCTCTTATCGCCTGTACCGACAGCTTCCCCCAGATGATATTCCCGTCTTTGCGGATATACCTTTTTTCCGTCTCGTACCTCTCTGTCTCTCCTGACGCCAGACGCCGGACCTGTTCTGCATCACTGCCCAGGTGGTCCGGGTGAGTGATATCGTGGAATCTCAGCGATGCGAATTCCTCCTGCGAATATCCCATCATGCGACACATGGCTTCGTTCACGCGGGTGAAGCGGTAATCAGGCGCAACTATGGCAGCCCCGATGGGTGATTCATCAAAAATACGCTGAAAATTTGCTTCACTTTTCCTGAGTGCCTCCTCCGTCTGCTTGCGCTCGGTAATATCTTGTACAAGTCCTTCGAAATACAGGATATTCTCGTCGTTATCACGCACCGCGCGGGCATTATTGGAAACCCAGATTTCATCTCCATTTTTTCTGCGTACCTGATATTCATTCTTTTCAATGTGGTCATTCTTTTCAAGTATTTCTTTCAGATACTTCCTATCATCCGGATTCACGTACACCTGTTTGGCAATGTCCGTGACGCTGTGCTCCATATCATCAGGGGAGTCGTAGCCATAGATTCTCGCCATTGCAGGATTCACCTGGAGAAAACGTCCACCTGGTGTGCTCTGGTAAATTCCTTCCATGGCGTTTTCGAAGATGCTACGGTATCTTTTTTCCGCTTTTTCTAGTTCCTGTTCCGCCCGCTTGCGGTCGGTGGTGTCGCGTACGATGCCCCGGAATCCGGTCGGATTATCATCCATGTCTCTGATGAGTGAAATGGAAACTTCGATGTCTCTGCGATCTCCGTCCTTCCTAATAATCTGCCACTCAAAGTTCTCTACCGGTTCGCCGGTTTGGTAAACCCGGTTGTAAACTTGATAGACCTTGCGGTTATCTTCTTCATCCGCATATTGGCGGTAATTCATCCCCAACAACTCTTCTCTCTCATAGCCCAACATCCTGCACGTCGACTCGTTGACGAACGTAAAGTTACCATTGAGGTCTACTTCATGGTAGCCCTCTTGCATATTTTCGATGATGGCCCGGTATTTTTCCTCACTCGCCTGCAGGGCATCCTCCGCCCGCTTGCGGTCGGTAATGTCGACTATTGCTCCGATCAACCCAGCCAGATTTCCATTCTTATCCTGATATGTGGCTTTGTCAAAAATGACATTGTGCCTTGCTCCTGTCTTGTCGGTGGCGACAGTCTCATAAATTTGAATACCGGGATTGTTAAATAATTCGAGGTCGGCTCGGTAATAGACGTCTGCAATATCTTTTGGCGAGACATCATATACAGTCTTCCCGACCAATTGATCTCTTGGGCCAAAGAAGGTCTCACAAGCCCGATTGCATCCCAGGTAAATACCCTTGGTGTCCTTGAAGAATACTGGAATCGGAATGGTATCCATGAGCACTTGCAGAAAGTTGAGCTGCTCTATCTGTGCGTCCTGCGCCCTCTTGCTCTCAGTGATGTCATGCACGATGACCGTCGAAGTGATCCGATTGTTCGGTCCGTAGGAGAAGCGGTTATTGAGAAGAGCCCAGAACTCACTGCCATCCTTGCGCTTCAGCTGATATTCGATACTGTCCGGGACCGGCTCTCCTGCAAGAATGTTGGCATGCCTTTGTATAAGGGATTTCAGACTTTCCTCGGTGTGCAATTGCATGGGGTCCATCGACAGAAATTCTTCTCTGGTATAGCCTGTGTACCGACACATTGCATCGTTTACGCTCAACAGCTTCAGCGTTGTAAAATCGACCTCGTAGATACCAGCAGGCGCATGCTTGACAAGATGCCTGTATCTCTCCTCGCTCTCCCGTAACTTTTCCTCTGCCTGCTTGCGGTCGGTAATATCTTGTATTGTTCCGAATACCTTCACTGGAAGTCTTTCTTCTGAAAATAATAGATCTGCCCGTGAATGGATCACCCTCAATTCGCCATCGTTGGCCCGGAATATCCGAAATTCCTGATCATATATCCTATTTTCCTGCAATAGCGCCTTTAACGCGTTGTCCATTCTCGGACGGTCTTCCGGATGAACGACTTCTTGAGCTTCTGCCAGGGGCATGTAGGCAGATGCAGGCCCGGTGTATTCTATGCCATAGATACGGAAGGCTTCTTCCGATGCCCACATCGTCTGATTTGTCAGATCAATCTCCCAGCTTCCGAGATGAGCGATAGCCTGTGCCTGCATAAGCCGCCCTTCGCTCTCTATTAACGTTTCCTCCATACGCTTCCGCTCGGAGATGTCTGTCATGACAGTCAGCAAATACCCTTCATCATGAAGATTCATCGTGACGGCATTGAATAATCCATCTCTCAACGCTCCGCCTTCTGTTCCGACTTTCATTTCGAGGTTTTCGACTCGACCTTTCTTATTTAATTCATCGAAAAATGTAACTCTCTGCTCTTCGGTAATAAATCCGATATCTATCGATGTATATCCGACCACTTCTTCCCGTTTACGTCCCATGAGTTTAAGGAAAGCATTGCTGACATCGACAAATCTGCCTTCCTTTAATGTAGTGATGCCCACGGGAATTGAATTCTGCAGAAAAGCTTCTGTGAACTTCTCTTGATTAACTCTTGCTCGCTTAATTTCCTCTGCAGAACCTTTCAATTCAGCCACGCATTGACGCAGTTCATTGAGTTCTTCGATTAGTTGTTCTTTAGTTTTATTCTTGTCTTCCATATTAAACCCTCAAGAAGTTGAATAGCGTTCGGAAAAGAAGATTGCTCATCTCTTTTGAGAAAAGAGGTTGGTTAGAATAAGCGATAGAAGTTTATGATAAGCATTGGAGGGGAAGTGACCAAGTCATCTTATATTTTCCGGCAGTGTAAAATAATTTGTGTGAATTTCAAAGGGTAGAAAAAAAGGCGCTTTTCCTTTACAAGGGTTTATCCCAAAACCTGAGAGAAAGGAGAAAGCGCCATGAAACTGGAAATTACAGTAACCGAAGTTAAGGAGATTTTCAAGGAGATTCAGGAGCAGCCGGAGCAACTTTTTGAGATGGTGCGATTGGACATCAAAAAGACCGTTGGGCAATATCTGACAGCGCTGATGAATGCGGAGCTCACCCATTTTCTGGGGAGAGAACCCTATGAACGTGGTAAGGGCGAGGTAAATCATCGCAATGGCACCTATGATCGTAGCTTCACATTAAAAGACATTGGGGAGGTACAGGTCAAAATTCCCCGAGACCGGGAGGGTGATTTTAAGACCAATGTTATTCCCCGGAGCAAGCAGTACGAGGAAGAGATAAGCCGGGATTTAAGCCTGATGTTTTTAACGGGAATCAGTACCCGGAGTCTTTCCATGATCTCCCGTAGATTGATCGGGCGGCGTATTTCCCATACAGAGATCAGCCACGCAAATACTGATCTGACAGAGGCCGTTGAGAAGTGGAGGATGAGAGATCTATCCCAGGAACCCATCAAATATCTCTTTGTGGATGGTGTGAATTTCCGTATGCGTGTGGGAAGAAGCATTGAGTTAATACCTGTTCTGGTGGCCATTGGTGTTACAGAAGGAGGTAACAAGCTGGTTGTGGGTTTGCAGGCCGGGGACAAAGAGTCTGCTTCCTCCTGGAGGGAATTCTTCAAGGATTTGAAAGTTCGTGGATTGGATGGCCAGAGAGTCGTCTTGGGGATCATGGATGGTTTATCAGGACTGGAATCTGTCTTTGAAGAAGAATTTCCCAAGGCCAAGGTCCAACGCTGCCAGGTCCATGTTGCCCGGAATGTTCTGGTGAAGGTGCCTAAGAAACTGAAACAGGCTGTGGCGAATGATGTAAGAACCATTTTCTATGCCTCTTCGAAGGAGACGGCGCTGGAATTTTTTGAAATCTTCAAAAGAAAATGGGAGAAGGATATCCCTTCTGCCGTAAGTTGTTTAGAAAGATCCATTGACGCATGTTTATCTTTTTTCAACTTCCCCAAGGAAGAGTGGATTTCATTGAGAACCACAAATATCATTGAACGGCTGAACAAGGAATTTAAACGGAGAACAAAGTCCATGGAGATATTGGCCGGAGAGTCTGCCTGCTATCGTCTTCTGGCCTTTATCTCTTTAAAAATGGAACTGCATTGGAGATCAAACCCCGTAGGAAAAGTGCAAAAGAACCTGCCCTTCTTTCAAGAAGTGGCCTATGAAAAATTCACACAATCAAATTGACAGTACGATTTTCCTTTTGTAAACACAAGCTACCATGAATACCATTTAAAATCTATAATGAAGGTGTAAAATCGGGTTGTGAAGATTACAAGAATTTAAGGGCAAGGCACGGATCAAGTGAGTAGGCCGGGTTGCATGATCTCCTGGAGTCGGACGCGTTGGAGTTCAAAATCCTTGTCGCTCGCCCCGGAGGTGAGATCCAGCATCTCGCCAAAGCGCAGGTTCACTCTCGCAAAAGGCTTCGGCAGCATGAAGTGATCCCAGCTGTTAAAATACCAGGCACGGTCGGATGTCGCGTAGATTGGAACAACAACGGCGCCGGTGGCTCGCGCCAGGCTGACCACCCCGGCCTTGATGACCCCGGCCGGCCCCTTCGGACCGTCCACGACGTGAGCGGCAAGACCCGATAATCTCAGGTGAGCAATCATTTCTTTCAGGGCGCGGCCCCCATCTCGTGAGGATGATCCCCGCACTGCATGCCAGCCGGATTTCTCGGCGATACCGGCGACGATGTCGCCGTCTTTGCTCTGGCTGATCATCAGCGCGGGATGATACGAGGCATAGGTCTTGAAGTGGCGTATGGCAGAGAAGAAGATTTGGTGCCAGCAGCACAAGAGAACCCGGCCGCCATTCTGCAGATACTCCTGCCAGGGCTTCTCGTTTTCGATGTGTAGTCGAAATGTCCAGCTGTAGGCGCGGATGAGGTGATAAAAAGAACCTTCAATCTTACCAGTCAGCATATATCGATATTTTTTCAGCAACAGGATCTCCTTTTAATACAGACATAAAATAGCCGCCAAAATTCCGAAGAGCATGGCGGCTATTTCTCGCACTTCAAAATGTCTGCGTTGATCATTAAGCAGCCTACTAGGCGGCGCTTCCTGTGCGCGTAGCCTAAGGCAGTTGCGTCGCAAAGTCAAGAAAAATCGGATGCGAAGGCAGAGTCAAGACTGGCTCTACCTTTTACTTTCTCAACGATTGTTGACTGCAAGGGTGGAGAAATCGGGAAGATTCATTTAAATAATGGCGGCTTCCTTATAGCCATGCTCTTTCGCGAAATAGGCAAGCTTCCTCCAGTAATGCCCCGTCGGCTCCATCCCGATAAGGACGTCTCTGAGACGATGCTTCGCTTTGAGCCCTTCAATCATCTTTACAAACTGCTCAAACCCTTCCCGGTTGTTATACAGCTTCGCATAGCTGCCCAATACATTGCCGTCCTTGTTCATAAATCCCACTGCATTGAATGCCTTGCCGACATCCACCCCGACTACCCGCTTTACTGATCCTTTGACGCCTGGCTGCCTGCCTGTTATAATCTCTCTCGGACATGGTCACTTCTCCTTTCTGCTTTTGTTGTTTGTGATATTCAACTTTAACAGATCGAGAGTACCATGTCCTCACCCCTCTTCCTTATGGAAAGCTGAAACTGTTAAGGCCGATCTTACAGTGAGCATACGGAAATTCTCATGGCAATAATCAAGATGCAACATCAGGAAAAATCTGTTACAACTGTGGCAAACTTCGCGGGACAAGTGAGAAAAATAAAATGCCACTCATGGGTTGGAAGAGTCTGATAAAAAGTTGTTCGTCAGGTGAACGGGGGCAACACCCGATAGCGGCTTATTCTGAGTTCATGCCGCCGATCCATTTAGGCTGCAGCCCTTACGGCGGGAGGATACACGGCTTCTTCTCTGAAGAGAACCCTTATGGTTTCCCGGTCACAGAGTTTGAAGAATATTACGAATTGCGTCCGGGGCTGGAAAATATCGCCCGCCAGGTTCTGGAGTCTTTGGTTCATCTGGCTCGCGGGGAACCCGCTAAACACATTGCCAAGAGCAAATTGGTCAATAACCCTTACTGGCCGCCGGAACTTGCCAAGCAGGCGGGAAAGTTAAATCATGAACGCTTCGTTTTGCTTCTGCCGCTTGCTCTTTCTCTCACCCATGACGACAAGGGCAGGAGACGGTGGACATTCTTTGGCGGCAGTGAGCAGGGGCCCGCCCGTCCTTTTTGGAAGAGTTTTTTCACCTCTGAGGGCAGTGAGCTACCATCAGAAAGAGGAATGGATTTTATTAGAACACTTCTCCATGCCGCCTACGGCGAACCCTTTGAGAAATTATCTGATCTCCATGGTTCCGGCTTTCGCATTTTTGAGGAGGATGATCCACACGATAATCTGCGGCCGGTTTGGGCATCGCCCTTGACCTGGCATCGGGGAATGTCATTGAAAGGTGTTAAATATCTTTTGAACTTTGAACCATTCAAGGGACTTCCTGCCGATTTGAAAAGAGCATATTTAGCGGGTGAACTAAACTTGCTGCCTTTCCCGGGTAGCTTGCTTTTTTGGGGCGTCCCCGGTTATATCAAAATGCAAAGTGAATTAACGATGGCCAACCAGATTCCCTTGCTGGGTCTTGTGGAGCGTCATGAGTCTCCTTATGGACTGCGTGTGCCTCAGTCCGGCTGGATGCACATACCACGGCAAAACCATCCCTTACCCAATGAAGACTTCGGACCGATTAGAAGTACCTTCCGGCGGACCCATCGCTGGGCAAAGGTGCACCGTTACGAAGATGAGCTCGCGACTCCAGGACGTCAGGATCATATCGCCAACGTGCTTTTCAGTACGAATCCCAAAGACCTGGATCTGTATGGCAAACCCATGGCACGCAACAGCCAGATATGGACTCAGGACTACCAACTATTGCTCAACGGCCCAACCGCGGCAAGAGCCGAAATCGATGCCGCCATAAAGTCAATCAATCAGGGCGGTATGTTTGGATACAGATTTCAATATCCACCGATGTGCATAGGCTCATACCAAGTCTACTGGCATCGCCCTCTCGTAGCGTGCGTGCCGCACAATGCGGATAAGCAGACTGTGCTTCATGATACCCTTATGGGATATCTTACTGCCTATAATGCAAAGCGGCATATTGATTCGGATCGTCCAATCGAACTCTGGCCGAGCCCTTACAAACGAAACGCGCATATGGCCGTCATCGAACTTCTCAAAGATAAAAAACATGAGCAAAAAACAATTACGAGAGCGCTGAATCTGCTGGAAGCGCACAAACTCACCGGCAATAGAAAGCTTCCTCGCACTTTTGCAAGACAGATATTGATGCTGCCGGAAAGTAGGACTCTTGATGCATGGCTCGCATCTTTGCCGGAAATCGCGGGCGACAGAGAAAAAGGTCAAGTGCTCGCCGATCGATTACAGGATCAGATCGAACACAAAAAGCCGATTGTGCCAGTTTCGGGAAAGAAAGGACTGTCGGCCTCGCTGACTTTTGGCCGCACTGCTGTTCGTTCTTTTGAAGTGCGGTATTGGCAGGATATCCTTCATCTATCGACCGGCAAATATCGGAACAAAGCCAATTCCGACTGCATCCTAGACGCCGTGACTCAAAGGATGCTGAAGCATCATCATCGAGATCTGGAAGGGCTTGGAAATTACTTGCTTGCCTACTACAGGCGGGTCCTCGCTGAATGCGGAATGCAGGGAAAGGCACTGGTCGGCGACCTGCCTTTCCGATGGAAAACTGATTTTGACTTTGACTGGTGGGGAGGTTGGGCTAATGACCAGTTGGGGCGACTTGAGGAGCGAAATCTCCTGGTCATGATTCCCGGACGTGATCGCCGTCGGGCGGTTATCATGGCCGATCATTACGACACGGCATACATGGAAGATATTTATTATAAGGAGCAAGGCGGCTCCGGCGCGCGTCTCGCGTCGGCCGGGGCAGATGATAACCACTCCGCAACCGCTGCGCTGATGCGCGCCGCTCCGATTTTTTGCGGACTCAGCAAGGAGGGAAAGCTCGGTTGCGACATCTGGCTTATTCATCTCACCGGCGAGGAATTCCCCTCAGACTGTCTCGGAGCACGCAATCTCTGCCAACATCTTATAGAGGGCACACTGAAATTGCGCTTATCAAATGATAGAGAAAAAGACCTTTCGGATGTACAAATTCAGGGCGCGTTTATTCTTGATATGGTTGCACATAACAGTGAGAGTGAACGTGACAAATTTCAAGTATCTCCGGGCATTGGAGAGGAATCGTTATGGTTGGCTTATCAGGCCCATATGGCCAATGAGATGTGGAACGCCTCTACCGATATTTGGAATATGAGCCCGTCCCGCAGCAGATGTGCTCAGGGAAAGCGAAGTTCCAATGAAAAGACGGTCCCGGAAATTGCGTTACACCCGAAACTTGATGGTGAAATCCGTCTGCCCCGTGATCCCAAGAGTACGCTTTATAATACAGATGCCCAGATATTCACTGATGCAGGCATACCGGTAGTTCTTTTCATGGAGAATTATGATATCAGCCGTCACGGATATCATGATAGCCGTGATACGATGGCCAACATTGACCTTGACTATGGAGCTGCCGTAACAGCAATTGCCATTGAAGCCGTCTTCCGAGCAGCAACTCAGGAGAAAACATTTCTCACACGGAAATAAGAAGGAGCTAACCGTGATTGGTTAACCCCTTCATTTCGATGGTGGGTCACGGCGCGCTGAAAAAGCCGATCACGTGGTGCTGGAAAATTCGATGCCCCTTCTGGAGATGCATCATATGACCCGCATTGGGAACGATAACATAATCCTTGGCGGGACTCGGAAGTTCGCTGAAGAAGGGTAACAATCCATTCATGTCCGCCACATCATCATACTGGCCGTGGATGATCATCGTAGGAACAGGCATCAGTCGGGCATTGATCATCGGCATAATCGTTACCATATCAAGCTGCGGGCCGGTGGGTGACTTCACC
Organism: uncultured delta proteobacterium; assembly: GCA_963729715.1. Classification (GTDB taxonomy): domain Bacteria; phylum Desulfobacterota; class Syntrophia; order Syntrophales; family UBA2185; genus Fen-1135. The sequence continues at coordinate 133,285 of CAVSPA010000006.1, read as the reverse complement.
TCGACCTGCGCCGCCGCCTTAGCATAGGCATCAACTACTTCGGGATCATTGGCCTCAGCCGGCGTCATGGAGTAGAAGCGCGGTTTCCACCCGGCCTCCGGGATGGTGACGTACGGATTTTTGCGGAACGCATCCACACGTGGCCGTCTCTTAGCGATGTCAGGACTGTTCACGTGCATCTGTGCATACGAGATGTACCTCTCTACTTTTCCGGGCTGCGCCATCACGAACATCCCGCCGTACTGGGTGCCCCACGACCATCCGAGAAGATTCACCTTCGTGGCCCCTCTCTTTTTGAGAATGTAGTCCACCACCGCGTTCAGATCCTGGCTGGCCTCCATCGTTGTCATGTGGCCCGCCGGATGAGTCGAGCGGCCGAATCCACGAACATCCGGAGCAAAGACATCGAAACCTGCCCTGGCAAGCACATCCATCAGGCTGTATGTAGCCTGTCCGCGAACTTGGAGATCAAAGCTTTCCTTTCCTGCCGTAGCAGAGCCGTGACACAAAACGACAATCGGCTTGCCTGCCGGGCTTCCAGTGTATTTTTCCCAGACATACAACCGAATATTCCCGTTGTCCACCCGGTGCTCAGCCCCGGTTATAGTTTGAGACGCAGCGGGACCGGTCATGGCAAGGACCAGGCACGCGCCAATTAGGGCAACAAATATCTTATTTCTCATACTGACCTCCTTGATTAGTTTGCTGCGAACTTACTTCATTTACTGAAAAGTATAGTGAAAGGTATTCTTGTGTGTCAAGACAATTGAAGCTCTCCGCACTGTAGGTTTATTATTAACAGAAGAAATAATGATTTCCATTTGTAATCTAAGATAAAACCTGTTTATACTACACATATAGATCTTGAAAAGAAAACGGAGCGTCTTTTCTCTGTAGTCTTAGAATGATGGGAGGATATGATTATGGGAGAACAAAATTTAAAGGAAGTGGCTGATTTCATAAGAAACAACGTGAGGCTAAAGACTTTCCCTGTCGCGGTTAAATTCTTAAAGGATAAAAAAGATTTTCCTGAAAAAACCCGTCAGCCATCCGTAGCCCTCGGGAAAAAGATAACCATTTGCCAGGCCGTCACCATGGCTCGGGTTTATGGATGGACGGTAGGCTTGACAAAAGACGACATCGTCTGTGTTCCTGCAGCCATTGCCTTCGGTTTCAGTGAGTCAACGGATTCTGCCGCCTCTCTCGGAAGGCTCTTCTGTGAAGGAAGCTATTCGATGAGTGAGGAAGTAGGGCGGAAGGAAGCTGCCTCAATCACACGGTTGCGTAAGGATGAGTATGGGGCCATTTTGTTTGCACCCCTGCACAGGGCAACCTTCGAACCGGACATAGTTGCCTTTTACGGAAATCCGGCTCAGCTTATGCGCATGGTACACGCATGGACTTATCGACAAGGCCAACGCGTTAAGGGTAACTTCGGGGGTAAAATTGAATGCACCGAATATCTGCTCGCGCCGTTTAAAGACATGGCGCCGCACGTTGCCATGCCCGGAACAGGAGACCGCGCCTTCTCCATGACTCAGGATGATGAAATCGTTTTCTCACTGCCAGGCAAATACCTCACGGATATACATCAAGCCTTACAAGAGGCGGGTAAAAAAGTCGGCGCTCAGTATCCTGTGCCTGTTTATCTTAACTTCCAGCCGGAATTTCCCAAGCAGTTCAAAGAACTCGGAAAAGAATTGGGTATTCTTTAAGAGTTCATAAAGGCAGTAATTTTTTGTGAGGGGTGGTGCTTAGATTGCACTACCCCTTTTAATTGATTTAGTTAGGACGACTGGTCATAAAAATAATAGCAGGATCAATTCGTAAAATAAATGCACAACTGGCATGCTTGCAAGTTTTGATGCCACAAATTTTCAGAAGTGAGCAGTTGTCACAATTGAAGACCACATCGAAAGAGAGTGGTGCTACCGTAATTGCCGACAACCCGCATGGAGCCGTCGCGATGGAAGCGAGGATATAGATATTATTAATTAAAGATGACCAACGCTCCGTACCTATGGCCATCAGGATTTCTTCGTTAATTAGTTCCTTCGAAATGACATACTTATTGTGAGAGCTGGCGTCATTCTCCTTTTTCAAACTTTGATTTATCGGCTCCACAGATAGGACACATCCAGTCTCCGGGGAGATCTGCGAATTTTGTTCCCGGTTTGACGCCGGAATCGGGATCTCCTTTCTCCGGATCATAAACGTATCCACATACTGAGCATGGATATCTGTCTCCATTTTCGACGTTGTCAGGCGCCTGATAGGTCGGTGCCGTCTTCGGGGACTTGCCGCCTTTCACTTCGTGATAATAGGCATAGGTCATAGATTCATCATTACTATTGAGGATGCCACAATCCCGCACCTGACCTACGAATATCGTATGGCTGCCGCAGTTCATTTCATTTATCACCTCGGCCTCAATGTAGGCTATGGAGTGATCCAACACAACGGGAACACCAGTTTTTCCAAGCCTGATATTTAAATTTTCAAATTTGTTGATATCCCTCCCACATTTAAAGCCTAAGAGACCGATGAATTGCATAGGCACCAACTTCGATAAGACGGATACGGCAAATTTCCCACTTGCCTGAATATACTCATGGGTGAGATTCTGTTTATTAATACCGACTGCAACAGTCGGCGGTTCTGATGTTACTTGAAAATGCGTATTGGCGATCTGGCCATTGAATAGATCATCTTTCCTCGAACTTACGACGTACAGACCGTAACTGAGTTTATGGAATGCCGCCTTATCCATAGTCTTCCGTCCTTCTTCTTTCCTATTTTTGCAGATTATCACAATATCCTGGCGGTCGCAAGGTTAGGGCCTCGATCAGATTCTCTTAAACTTTTTCAGCAGAGGGGATAGAAAAAATTTAAATTACCTCTTTATCAAGATTGATGATCCTAACAGGTAGATGCGTTGTTTACTGACTTTTTACCATCGAACTTTATCGTTTCTCAATGGGAGTATAGCTGCGGGGTTCAGGACCTGCCCAAAGGCTTTCCGGACGATAGATGCGATTGTCGCTCCTTTGTTCCAGAATATGAGCAAGCCATCCGGCAACTCTCCCCATGGCAAAAATCGGAGTAAAGAGGATGGATGGAATACCCAGAAGGCGGTAGACGGTGCCGGAGTAAAAGTCAACATTGGGATAAATGGGTTTACCCACAGTTTCCATTTTACTGCGGAATACCTTTTCAACTTCCTGCAAAATCTCATAGTACCGAAAGTCTTTCTTCTTTTCGGAAAGTTGTATAAGAAATTCTTGTATGATGTTTGCCCGTGGATCTTTCGCTTTATACTCACGGTGCCCCATCCCCATTACTTTCCTCTTTTGGGCAAAAGCTCTGTCCATCCAAACGGCCACATTATTCTTATCTCCGATTTCCTCGACCATTTCTATAACTCGCTGGTTTGCCCCTCCATGAAGCGATCCATAGAGCGCACCTATTGCGCTTGATATGCTGCAGTAGCAGGTTGAAAGGGTTGAAGCGACAACCCGCGCCGCAAATGTGGATGCGTTAAAATCATGTTCAGCGTGTATTAGCAGGCACTTATCCATTATTTCGCCTTCGAGGCTATCCGGCTCGGTTCCATTTAGCATATACAGAAAATTGGCCCCATGCGAGAGGTCCATTCGTGGCGTTACATATTCCTTTTTTTCCCGATAGCGACCGTACATGGCAACAACGCTGGCAAGCTGTGAAATCTGATAAAGCGTGTCTCGACAGTTACAGGTGGCAGAATGTTCAATGCGATGTTTCACATATCCGCTCAAGTAGGAGACAGATGATTGCAATAATTCCATGGGATGGGCGGAGGCGGGAAAAGATTTTATCATATCCAGAACCGGCTGGACGAGGTGACGGCTTTGCCGCATCCGTTGCGAAAAGTTCTTCAGTTCAGCAATAGTTGGAAGTTGCTCATAGAGAAGCAGATAGCAGACTTCCTCATAGTTTGAATAGGCAGCAAGATCCTCGATGGAGTAACCCCGGTAGTATAGTTTCCCACTGATGCCATCGATTTTGCAAATGCGAGTTTCGTCAGCTACTACACCTTCGAGTCCCTTAGAATATGGTTTGCTTTCTATGACGCATTCCCCTTGGTATAATTTTATACTTCCCCCGATGTAGCGCTTTCCTGTGGAGCTTCCCCTTGCTGTCGGACCGATTCTAAACATTTGTATCGACGATCTTTGTCTATCGGTGGAATTTTGCGGAGGGGTGTTTGTTTAAGAACTTGCCTCTATCTACTGCGGCTCAATATGACTAAGCTTGCGAATCTTGTTTCTGAGTTCATCCGTCTCTTTTTTGTGGTCTTTCTTAATGTCAGATATTTCCTTATTCTGAGCCTCTTTCAAAGTATAAAGTTCAGACTGAAGACTATTTTGCTCATTCTCAGAGTTCTTCAACCTAGAGGAAAGATCCCTACACTTAAGAAACAACCCAAGCGCAAGGCCGGTTAAGCTGACAATCAATGTCCATATTGCATACTCGGGCATAAGCATATCGTCAATCAGGCATATAAATGAAAACTAAAAAACAGGTAAACAATATTTTCACGTTTTCTTTTTTTCGTACTTTTTCAACAGGTCTTTAATGGCTTCTTCTAAGAGATCGTTTTGGCGAGCATCAGTTTCAACAGAAAGGAATTTTAGTTTCTTAATTAAAGCTACATCGAGTTTGGTATTATAGTTTTTACGTTCTTTCTTTTCCATGAACCTTTTTATCATGTATTTACAGATGTTTCAACCGCAAACGAAAAATACTTGACAGACGCATATGGATAGATGTATAGATAGATAGATACATATTCTCCAAGACCATAGGAACATGAAAACGAACGTGCAGCTAAAAGCCCTTGAGATTCTTTCAGCCGCGAGGCTGGGAGCGGGTCCCGTGGTCCGGGAGAAATCTCAGGGGTTTTAATTTTCTATGAAAGAAGAACTTTCATTATGGCGATTTTGGCAGAGTGTCCGGTGTGCCACCAAAAACAAGAAGCAAGTAATAAAGTATGTCATTGTGGCGCATTATGATTAGGGCCGGCAGGCGTGGCGGAAAGACGACCGGGGTTGCCAATCGTGCCGTAAAGCGTATCAGAGATAAAATTGTTGCCTCCAAGAAGAAGGGGATGTGGATGGGCGGATTCGTCCCCCTCGGCTATGACGTCAAGAATCGTAAACTGCTGATCAATGCCAAGGAAGCCCAAATCGTTCAGTATCTATACCATCGCTACCTGGAGCTTGGATGCGTCCGCTTGCTTAAAGAAGATCTCGACACACGTGCTATTCATTCCAAGGTCCGTGGACAGAAAGGCGGTTGTTCATTTTCACGCGGGATACTCTATAAGATTCTCTCCAACCCGATCTATATCGGGCAGATACGCCACAAGGGAACCTGCCATCCGGGTCAGCATGAAGCAATCATAGATCAGGAATTATGGGAACAGGTGCAGCAGCTTATGGCCAGTAACTCGGTAGAACATAAAACACGTTCACGTGATGCCACTTCCTGTCCGCTAACCAGAAAATTATTCGATGTTTCAGGCAAACACCTGAGACCCGTCCACGTTAATAAAAAGGGAAGGCGCTACCGCTATTACATCTCACAAAGCCTTGCGACAGACCCGAAAGATCTTTCATCAGATGGTTGGCGATTACCCGGGCAGGAAATTGAACAAGTGATCGCGCATACAGTATTGGAGATCCTCCATGATGATGCTGCCATTACCGGCGCCGTATAGGAATCGGGGATCGCAGCACACCATGTTCCCTCTACACTCAATGCGGCCGGAAAAGATACAGCCCGATGCTGCAAACCTGATAGGGAGATTCGTCCAGCGCGTGGAGCTGCGGCAGGATGGTATACGCCTTACGCTGTCTCTGGCGCCGCTGGTGGTAACGGAGGTGGATTCCGGCGGTTTAACGATTACACGCGATATCCCGATGCGGATGAAGCGGCGGGGAATGGAGATGCGGCCGATAATTGCTGGTAATGGACCGGTCAGAGTGGGCCAGACCTTGCTGAGAACCATTATTCGCACCCATAAATGGTTCAATGATCTGGTATCGGGACGAGTGCACAATATGGCTGAAATCGCATCACGGGAAGGTGTGGACAAGAGCTATATTTCCCGGGTAATAAATCTGGCTTTTCTCGCCCCCGACATTACGGAGAGTATCATAGGGGGGCGGCAGCCTGCAGCTCTCAGCGTTGAAAAGCTCACCAAACGGATTGATTTACCTCTGGACTGGACACAGCAGCGTCAACTTCTTGGTTTCGTCTGAACCTCTCAGTGGACCGACAAAATACCGAACAGAGAAAAAAGTTAATATCGTGGCTTTTACCTGCTTCAGGCTGGCTTCTCCGGTCAACTTAATTAGCCAACACACGCCACGTGCGCCCCTCTGGGCGCATAAACCGCAGAATCTCTCCTGCGGGGGAATTCATGGTGGTGTTGGCAGTCTACCGCGAACAGCTCTCTTATACCAAATTCCCTGTTTATCAGGGAAATTACAGGGAATTTTTTCATTTCTGGCACCGAAACGAAAGAGTGATATCGCTGTGATGCCTAATTCTAGTGGGTTACAGAGAAAATTCCCTACTCAACACATCAGGGAATTTTTTTACGTATCAGGGAATTTAAATCAAGGAACAGGGAATTATCAAACGAGAGCAGGGAGGCGCTCTTCTTATTATTTTTCAGATTAAGAGATGTGGTTGATGTTGAGGTATCAATATGTTTATAAAAGGCGGACATGATTTCTGCTTGCGGAAACAGACCGCATTCGGCGGTTATTCTGGAAAGCGACAGTTCCTTCACACTTTTTCAAAAAAGAATCCCTCTCAGGAATTTAATAATTTCCCCTAGTTTTTCTGTCTTCTTAATGGATATTAAACTTTAACAGAAAGTCATCGAATCGCTGGCCTTCTTGAAACTGGGGATTGATGGCTAGCGCCTTGCCCAAAGATTCGCGAGCCTTGCCTCTGTTGCCCACTTCATAATAGACGCGGGCCATATTATAGTGCAAACCTTCATCATGAGAATATATGGAAAGCGCCTTCATGTAGCATTTGATGGCGTTTTCATAATCTAACGCCTTGCGGAACTGTACACCCAGAGTATTGTAGTGCTGCGTGATATATGAGATCACCTCATCCAGGCCATCGATCGTCTCATTAGCCTTTGGTACATTGCCATTATCTACATATTTAATAACTATGGTTGCCCGTTCCCAAATGGCCTCCACATCGAGTTCGACAATATCATTCACGTCGAGTTTTTCCGCCTCGTCTTGCGATGATTCTGATTTCATCCGATCCCGGAGATCCTCTTCGTGCGCACCCTGAAGTTGCTTTAGAAATTCATAGGTCGTCTTCATATCCGTGTCATTAAATGTTACGGGGCCGAACATGTCTTTGAAGTTTTTGTGGGAGGCCAACGTTCGTTGAAGGGTGAAGATACCTTTAGTAAGTGTTTCTTTCTCCTTTGAGAGCAACGGAGCTGACGGCATCTTTTCCAGGACTTCCAAGAGCAGGGTGATGCATGCTGCAATTTTACCTTGCCTTACGTACGTTTCACACGTATGGAATTTATGGAAAAGAACGCCAATACTTTCTTTCTTTTTTTCCATTAGGCATCCTGTTCCTCATCGGTGGTACGAAACGATATTTCTGTGACTATTTCACGGCCTAAATCACGAAGGACCGCTGTATATCTTTATCGACCAAACCTCTGAATATCTTTAATCTAGTAATGATGGAGGGATTATGGATGTAAGGGAGATATCAAGAATAATAAAGGAGCATATTCCTTTGAATGGTGATGCCTTTCAAGATGTATGGCTTCATCTCCTGGAAACTGATCGAGACGATATAAATCAAATACATCGTTCTATAAGAAAGGCTAAGAATAGACGAATAACGGAATACTTCCGCAAGAAGAAGGAGGTCAGCCAAGTCGATGAACAGGGTGATAATATATTAGACAGGTACATAGTACCGGCTGAGCTCGAGATCAACGATAATGAATCAGTCGTAACTGTGAAAAATGATTTCTATAGGCAAATCGCCATATACTTTCTAAAAGAATTTCTCCTGGAGAAACAAAAGAATCGCGAGCTGCGCCAAAGGCAACTAGATATGAAAGCCCAGACTCTTTTGGAGAGACAGAAGAAGCGCGAACTTCTTAAAGAACTAAGTAACAAAAAGCTGGAGAATTCCCAAAGATGGCGGGAGTTATACAGAGATCAGTTGAATAAGAAGAACGAAATATTTCAGAAGAAATATGAATTGCGCAAGAGGAAGCTGGATTTAGAGGCTGAAAAATTAGAGAAGAAGCAACGGACACGACTCACGCAAAATGCACTTCAGACGCGTCTGACAAAAATTGAGAAGTCAATTCAGCTGCAACAAGAGATCATTTCAAGGATAATTGCCACCGATATGTTTCGAAGAATTAATCCTTAAAGACCTCCGTTGCCGCAGATCCTTCCCAAGAGATCCGTCTCCGCGCTCTCTTGATGTTTGGACTCTTTTCAAACTCAACAGGCGCTCGCCATGCAGAAGGTATGTATCTATCTCCTCACTTTGTGGGTGGATACAGCATTTACTTCTTCCTTGTTATCAATAGAAATGAGATTTCAGGGTTTATGACAGCTTTCAAATGGTTATCAGTAAACTACCACCGACCTTGTCGGTGGCCTTCAAAATGCGGCAAGCCTACGGACATTGTCCTTCGCCTTGCCTGATAAGGATTGAAACAACTACTCTAAAACATTCCTCACCAACATTGTTGGTTCACTTAAGGTGTGGGGCCTACGCCCCCACGCCCCACCACTGACATTGTCAGTGGTTTTGACAGATAAATAAAATATCTCTTGACTTTTCAAGGAATTAGGAGCAGGAAAAAAAGTGTATTTAAATAGGGCATCGTCAAATGGTTAACAACTAATCTCAACCATTTTTATAAAGGTGGTGCCATGAAGAGATTACCGAAACCCCGTTTCTCAAAAGAGAGCGGGGTTTTGTTTTGAAGAAAGATACCTATTAGAGGGATTATATTATTGACAATATATCTTTTAATTATGACCTAAGAAAATGGCCATCCCAATTTGGATATCAAAAAAGGGGTGCATGTTTTACAAATTCCAATGTATTCCTTCTCGGGGGTCGTCTGTGGAAACAGGGAGAGACGATATTCAGCAATGTAGATTTCTATTATATTCATTAATAGGGCTTACCTTATGAACTGCTATATCAAACATATCCTTTCTCTGTTTACTGCTCTTTTGTTCCTCATCTGTTTCTACAGTCAGGTATCATTTGGGCAGCAGGATCATAAAAAAATTGGCAACGTGCCCCTCGAAAATAATCAAGAAAGGACGGTCACACAAACCAATAACGCAAAGGAACATCATGTTCTCATTATCACATCACAACCATATGTTACTGAATGGTTTTCAATCTTGAATGCAGCCTTTAGAGGTCGCATATCAGCGTTGATGTCCCCTGAAACGAAGATAAGTTACGAGTACATCGGGAGCGATACTATCTCTGATCCTGAATTTGTTACGACTCTTATAAGGCTGCTGCGGATGAAATATGCACGGGCAAAGCCCGACCTGGTAGTTGGCATCATGCCGACCAGCAGCGGTTTTCTTCTTCAGCATGGCGAAGAAGTTTTTCCGGATGTGCCCAAAGTCTATGCGCTACCGGAAAGCGCCCAGATTAAACAAATTCTTGCGCAGCCAAGGGTGGGTATTGTTGAGGGTGTTTCGGATATTAGGGCTAACATCGAGCGGATCTCGCGCTTTTTCCCTGAGACGAAACATCTCGTTGTTGTTTCCGGCATCGGCGCCGATGATCTGGCTTACGTCGCGAAGACTCAACAAGCCATAAAGGACGTAAACTGGCTGGGTACAGTAACCTATCTTACAGGCATTCCGGCAAATGAGCTTACAGAAAATCTATCACGCCTTCCGGCCCATTCTGCCGTCCTTATGTTAACTTATGTGCGGGATAAAGATGGAAAGTATTTAACGACGGTTGAAGTCATGGACGCTGTCATAAAACGTGCCAACGCTCCCATATTCAGTTTTTACGATACTGTACTCGGTCACGGGATTGTTGGCGGAAAACTTTCAAGTGCCGATTCATATGGCGAAACTATTGCCGCGGCTGTTCACGCACTGATCCATGCCGGAGATCAAAAAGTACAGCAGGTAAAAATAACTGCGGAATTACACGACATCTACGACTGGCGGCAGCTAAAAAAATGGAATGTACCAGTAAGCATTCTCCCGGAAGGCAGTATTATCCGTTACAGGACACCATCCTTCTGGGAAGAGAATCTTAAAATGATCATTCTCGTGCTGATGGCCTTCCTTTTTCAGGGAGCATTAATTGTTTTCCTTATAATCAACATCATCAAGGGGCGAAGGTTAACTATTAAGCTTAAAGACTCCGAGCAGAAGTTGGCGGCAATTATTGATTTTCTGCCTGATGCCACATTTGCTATAGATCGTGAGGGCAGCATTATTGCGTGGAACCGGGCAATCGAAGACATGACAGGGTTCCCTGCCGTAGAAATGATTGGAAAGGGTAACTACGAATATGCCCTGCCTTTTTTTGAGAAACGACAGCCCATATTGATTGATTTTGTTTATACCTGGAATGAGGAGGCCGCAAAGAACTATTTCTCTATAAAAAAAAATGGGAGCACGCTCGTGGCGGAATCGAACATGCGTGTCATTAAGGGGAAAAAGTTGGCCCTTTCAGCAATGGCAGGTCCCCTTTATGACAGCAAGGGCAATCCCGTGGGCGCCATCGAATCGATCCGCGATATTAGTGAGCATAAACAGTTGGAACAAGAATTGATTGAACACCGCGAACAATTAGAGAGCATGGTCAGGAAGCGTACTGCAGAACTTATAGACGCGAATGATAGGCTTAAAATAGAAATCGAGGACCGTATTCGTATTGAACAGATGCTTATTCAAAGCGAAGCCAAATATCGTAACCTTGTTGAGAGTGCCAATAGTATAATTATACGCTGGCTAGCGGATGGACGAATCACATTTTTTAATAGGTATGCCCAAGACTTTTTCGGCTATCGTGAACAAGAGATTATCGGTAAAAATATCTTGGATACTATAGTCCCTCCAGAAGAATCAACAGGACGAGATCTATCTTCGCTTGCGGAAGATATCGCATTGAATCCGGAAGCATATGTTAGAAATGTAAATGAGAACATACGGAAGAATGGCGAGCGTGTTTGGGTTGCCTGGGCCAATAAATCAATATTTGATGAGACAGGAAAGGTCCTGGAAATACTATCTGTTGGTAACGATATTACCAAACTTATAGAGACAGAAAAAGAGTTGCGTAACGCATTTGAGGAACTTGGTATTGCAAAAGAACACGCCGAAGTGGCTGACAGATTAAAATCCGCTTTCCTGGCTACCATGTCGCACGAATTGCGCACACCTCTTAACTCAATCATAGGCTTCACGGGTATCATTCTGCGAGAGCGAGTTGGCCCGTTAAATGATGAGCAGAAAAAACAACTGAACATGGTGCGCGACAGCGCTCAGCACCTGCTTTCGCTGATCAATGATGTCCTTGATATATCCAAGATTGAAGCAGGACAGTTGCAGGTAGCATATGAAAATTTTGACCTGCGTCACACGATAGAAAAGGCTGTGGAGAGTGCACGTCCACTTACAGGCAAAAAGGGGCTTGAACTTACATGTGCAATCTCTCCCGAAATTGAATCAATAACCGGCGATCACAGGCGAGTAGAGCAGATTCTTCTGAATTTGATTAGCAATGCCATAAAGTTTACAGAAAAAGGTTCGGTAAAAATAGAATGCGAACCGGAAGGGAACAACGTAACTATAAGGGTTATTGACACCGGCATTGGCATCAAGACTGAAGACATGGAAACAATTTTTCAGGCCTTTCAACAAATCGATTCGGGAATTACCCGAAAATATGAAGGCACGGGTCTGGGTCTTTCCATCTGTAAAAAACTTGTTGAGCTGATGGGGGGTAAAATCCGGGTGACAAGCGCATGGGGTTTGGGAAGCACCTTTAGTTTTTCCCTGCCTAAGGAGAGGAAAGATGTATGAAAGGAAAAATCCTTGTAATAGAAGATAATGAGCAGAATCTTTATCTTGTCAGGTTTATTCTTGAACAGCGCGACTATGAGGTCTTCGCTGCGATGGATGGTAAATCGGGCATTGAAATGGCGGCTTTGCTCGAACCTGACTTGATCCTCCTGGATATCCAGTTGCCTGTAATGGACGGTTACGCTGTCGCCCGCAACCTAAGGCAGAATCCAGACCTTGCAAACACGCCCATTGTTGCAGTGACGTCCTACGCAATGTCCGGTGACCGGGAAAAGGTAATGGAAGCCGGCTGTAATGGATATATAGAGAAACCAATTGATCCGGACACCTTTGTGGCACAAGTTGAACAACATTTAATAATAAGAGATCAACAGAGGAAAGGACAATGATAAAGAAAGTTTTAATTGTCGACGATAACAGCACTAATCTATATATGCTGGAAACCCTGCTGAAGGGATACGGTTTTGAAGTAACTTCAGCGGAAGACGGCAAGGATGCCCTGAATAAGGCCCGTCTCAATCCTCCTGACCTGATTGTCACAGATATTCTAATGCCCGTGATTGACGGCTACGCCTTATGCCGGGAATGGAAATCAGATGATACGCTTAAACATATACCCCTGGTATTTTACACCGCCACATATACCGAACCTAAAGACGAGGAGTTTGCGTTAAGCCTCGGGGCGGATCGATTCATCATCAAACCCCAGGAACCGGATATTTTTATGAATATGTTGAAAGATGTGTTGGAAGAAAAATATACGGCAAGGCAAGCAGTGACCAAGCCTCTCGGTGAAGAAATGGAGTCCTTCAGGCGGCATAATGAAATCCTGTTCAAAAAACTTGAAAAGAAAATGTCAGATCTGGAAATTGCAAATCAGAAGTTGAGGATATCGGAGGAGAGGTATCGTTTATCTTTTCAGAATGCAACGGATGTTATTTATACGATTGACAACGATCTCAATGTGTTAACCGTGTCTCCAAGTGTGGAGAGAATATTGGGGTATAAACCACAAGATTTCATTGGCCGACCTGTTTCCGATTTAGGATATATCCTTACGCCGGAATCTTTTGAGCAGATCATAGGCGATATGAGTTTGATCTTAAAGGGTGAGGTAATTCCGGCGACGATTTACCGGGTTATCGCAAAGGATGGAACCATAAAGTATTGTGAAGTCAGTGGATCCCCCTTAATGCGTGAAGACAAGATTTTAGGTGTCATTTCCGTCGCCCGTGATATTACGAAACGCAAGCGGGCGGAGGAGGCTTTAAATAAAGCGCTTAATTTCCAGCAACAGTTGATTGATGCACTGCCGGTGCCGATATTTTACAAGGATTCAGAGGGCAGATATCTGGGATGCAACAGAGCCTTCGAACAATTCTTTGGACAGAAAAAGGAACAGGTTACCGGCAAATCGGTCTACGATATCTCCCCGAAAGAACTTGCTGATATCTATCATGAACAGGATATGGCTCTATTGCAGAGTCAAAAAACACAAATTTATGAATCTTCGGTAAAAGACACGGGGGGAGTTGTTCATAATGTGATCTTCCATAAGGCAACATTCCCCGAAATAGATGGTTCAGTTGGCGGTTTGATCGGGGCCATTCTCGATATCACGGAGCGTAAGAGGGCGGAAAAAGAACTTTTGGCTTCCCGGGACATGCTGATTCGCTCGGAGAAGCTCGCCGCCGTGGGGCAACTGGCTGCCGGTGTTGCCCATGAGATCCTTAACCCCATCAATATCATCGATATGAAGTTGCAAATCATGGAAATGGATGAAGACCTTTCTGAAAAGGTCAGGGAAGGATTTAAGACCTGCCACGAACAAGTTAAAAGGGTGACTAAAATATCAAGTGATCTAAACCAGTTTGCCCGAGTGACTGAAAAGAATATCAGGCCGGTAAATCTAAACGAGCTGATAGAACAGGTCTTAAACCTCATGGGACCCAGGTTGAAATTCGATGACATAAAGAAGGATCTTCAATACCAGCCCGATCTTCCCTTAGTGCCCATGGACAAGGACAGAATTGGGCAGGTCATCCTAAACCTGATCAATAATGCCATTGATGCCATGAAAAGCAGACCGGAGAGGGTATTACGGGTTGTCACAGAGTTTACGGACAAGAACGTTGTGAGATTTTCCTTTTCCGATACCGGCACGGGTATCCCTCAGGAAATTCTCAGCAGGATTTTTGATCCCTTCTTTACGACGAAGGAAGAGGGAAAAGGGACCGGGTTGGGCCTTTCTATCTCATACCGGATCATCCAGGACCACGGTGGAAGGATCTGGGTTGAGAACAGAAAACGGGGTGGGGCGACCTTTATCGTGGAATTGCTGGCGCCTCATCTCCCCGACGGGCAAACGGCACAGATTATCGCCGATGGACGTTAAGACAGACTAAAGAAATCGCGGAGGATTGTGTAAAGGACCTTATTGACATTGAAAGAGGTAATACAATGGCTAGAAAAAAGATTCTGGTTATCGATGACGAAGTGGAATACTGCCGTACCATCAAGCAAGGATTGGAGTCTGTGGGTGGATTTCACGTATGGACCGCCACGAATGGAAAAGAGGGCATCGCACTAGCAAAGACAAAAAAACCGGACATCATATTGTTGGATATCCTGATGTCCGATATCGTAGGCCCCCAGGTGGCGGAAGCATTGGCTGAAGATGCCTCGACCAAATCGATCCCCATTATATTCGTAACGGCCATTGTGCAACAGGCCGAGATCAAAAGGAGCGAGGGGTTAATCGGGGGCCAGAATTTCATTGCCAAGCCCGTTTCTATAAAGGAGGTGATCATGAAAATCAAAACCATTCTGCCTGATTGAATGATCCGTAAAGGCCCATTGTGATATGAAAGGTGATGTTGAGGATGTCTCTGGACTTGAGGACCCTGCACATCCCCTGATTCTATTATTGCAGTCTATACGACACTAAAAAAGAAAATTGTCATTCTGATGATAGCGGTGATTCTCGGGATCGCCTGTATGGCGCGGATCAACCAGAAGGATGCAAGCAAGTATCAGGGGCCAAGCGACAAGATCATCATCGGTGCCTATCCCAACAAATTTCCAACGCTCATCTGGGTCGCCGAAAACAGAGAATACTTTAAGGAATATGGCCTTGATTTAACGATCAAGAAATACGATTCGGGTGTCGCCTGTGTCAAGGCTCTAATGGCCGGACACATGGATATTGCCACAGCGGCCGAATATGTTTTCGTGCGCAATAGCTTTAAAAACAGAAATCCGAGTATCCTAGCAAGTTCTGCCAGCATAAAATGTATTCAGATCCTCGTCCGGCGGGTTCGGGGCAGCTCATAAATAAAAAGGAATAGATTTAAGGGAGTAGTTATAGCCCTAACCCATAATCTGAATTATCTTAACCAGCACGACTGTTTCAATGTAGTTCAGATCAAAAGGCTTTGTGATATAATCATAAGCACCCAGCTGAAGGGTCCTTTTGCCCAGTTCCTCATCCGTAACGGCAGTTGCCATGATTACCCCTACCAGGGGATCAATTTTCTTTATTTCCTTCAGGGCATCAATACCACCCATCCCGGGCATAATGATGTCAAGAAAAACGACATGTGGCCTTACTTCTTTCATCTTTTCAATAGCCTCTAAACCATCCCTCGCGGTATGAACCTCATATCCCTTGACTGTTAAAAATTCCTTCAGGGTGTTTAACACCTCTTCTTCATCATCGACAACCAAAATTCTTCCCTGAAATTTTTTCACAATTCTTCTCCTTTCTGAAGGCTAATTTTCTGCTTTACCGAGTTTTATCGGCAGTTCTATAAAAAATGATGCTCCTCCCCATTCATTGTTCTCGGCCCAGATCCTTCCACCGTGGTCCTGGATGATCCCGTATGAGATAGAAAGACCCAGACCGGTTCCCCTCCCCGGTTCTTTTGTCGTGAAAAAGGGATCAAAGATTTTGTTCAGAATCTCCGGTTTCATTCCTGTACCGGTATCGGAAACGACAAGCCGGATAATATTTTCGTCTTTAAGTTCTGTTGAAATATGTAATGTCTTTTCCTCTTTATTGTGCATGGCATCGAGGGCATTAGTGATCAGATTAAAGATGACCTGTCCCATCCTGCCTTTGTCCATCTGGATTAGAGGAAGGTCGGGTTGACATTGAATGGCCGTTCTCACATTTTCGAATTTCAAGCGGGGCGCAACCAGTACAACCATGTCATCGATCAACCGGTTCAGATCACCTGTAATTACCTGTTGTACTGAAACACGGGCAAACTCATTCAGAGCTGTGGTTATTTTGGTAATCCTCGCTATTTGATCTTTACATACTTCCACGTCTGACTTTGCTTTATCAGAGAGGGTTTCTGTCATTCCTATAAGCTGTAATTTTATGGATATGATGTTGACGGGATTCAGTATCTCATGGGCAACACCTGTCGAAAGTGTACCCGCGGCCGCAAGCTTCTCAGATCGAATCAGCTGATCCCTCGTTTCCTGAAGTTCGCTTAAAATCCTTAGCAATTTTTCCTCTGCTTCTTTTCTCGCGGTAATATCTTCATTGCTACCTTCATAATATTGGACAATGCCCTCTGTATCGTGGACATCGCGCATAGCTATGGATACCCATATTTTGCTGCCATCCTTCCGGTAAAATTGAGTTTCAAAACCTTTTACAGATCCATGTTCTTTAACCATCTTTAATAATACTTGACGGTCTTCCGGATATACATAGATCTGACGGGTAATGCCGGTGATGCCTTTGATAAGATCCCCGGGAGAGTCATAACCCAAAATATTCGCCATAGACTGATTGGCTGCTATAAACTTCCCTTCAGAGGTTGACCGATATATCCCTTCCTGGGAGTTTTCAAAAATGCTCCGATAATCGGCCTCAGCCTGACGCAGCGCTTTCTCAGCTTCCTTGCGTTCAGTGATGTCTTTTGATAACACTGTCACCGCAGTTATTGCTTTTCCTTCTCGATCCTTAACAGGAGTCAATGTTTGAAGGAAAAACCTTCCGTCTCTGTCACTCTTATACTCATGCTGTACTGATTCTCGGGTGCGTAGAACTGTCCCTATTATCTGAGAAAATGTTTTTGTTATTTCCTCTGAATGGAAATCACCATAGATCCTACCGATGAATTTTTCTATTGGAAGATCAAACCGCTCTGCGTATCTCTCATTCATGAACAGGTATCTACAGTCCCTGTCCACGAGAAACATCAAATCTGCGGTAGAGGCCAGAGACCGATATTTCTCCTCTGAATCACGCAACTCATCCTCCGCTCGCTTGCGCTCGGTGATGTCGCTGAGGAAGTTCAAAGTGGCGGGTCTTTTGTCCCATTGAATAACAACTCCCTTCTGCTCAAGCCACTTTACGGTTCCATCCTGGCAAACAACTCTGAAATCATAGACAATGGGAACTTCCTCACCTTTCAGTCTCTTTATGTGATAACCGACGACCGTATTGCGGTCATCGGGATGGATAAAGTCTATGAAAGATCTGGATGTCAATATCGCTGCGGAATAGCCTATTATGTCCTCAGTAGCACTATTGACAAAGACCAGCTTTTCATCCTGTGTGATGATGATAGCTTCAGCCGCATTGTCTACCACCAGACGATACTTTTCTTCACTTTTCCCGATGGCCTGCTCCGCTTGCAGACGATGGAGGGCGATGCCGATACTTGTGCCAATTCCTTCAAGAGATTGGATCATGCCCAGCGTGAAGCGATCCGGCTGTTTATCGTTCAGTTGCAGGAGGCCTATAATTTCCTCCCCTGACCTCAGCGGAATGAGGGCAACAGACTCATATCCTTCACTATGACAACGGTTCCTCGTCCACGTCTTGCGGTCTTCCTCCGTGGCGGAAGCTAACAATTTTGTTGTGCTGTTTGTCCAGAAGCTGCCACCTTCCGTGAAAAAGGGGAGCGCTGGATCCGTTCGTCCGCATATGACGTTGCCGCATATGCATTCGAGACACGGAATACCATGAGAATCACACATGATTTCACCTGCGTCATCGCGGGCGCAGAGGTATTTTTCAGATTCAATAAAATGGGGTGGGAATCCATTGGTCTCGTAATAAGGAAAGTCTTCGGCCTCCCGCAGGCGGACACCGATCGCTTCAATACCTGTATGTTCCTTCAATAGAAGAAGAATATTGCGGATCAGGTTGATTATTTCACCCGGGTTGTTCAGGATTTCCAGGATACGGTTAACCAATGCTTGGCTTTGTTCTGCCTGCTTGCGTTCGGTGATATCGAGAATGGCCCCAATCAAACCGCCAACTGAACCATCCACATTGGGAAATGTTGCCTTATGGAAAATCACATCATGGTGAACTCCACCCGTGTCGTTTACTGAAGATTCATAAATCTGTACTCCTTGACTCTGCAACAGGGCCATATCCTGTTCATGATAGATACCAGCAAGTTCTTTCGGAGAGATATCGTAGACCGATTTGCCGGTAATCTCTCCCCTTTTCCGCCCAAAGAATTGCTCGAAGGCTTTGTTGCATCCCAGATATATGCCCTTTGAATCTTTGTAAAAAAGCGGCATTGGCAAGGCGTCAATCAACTGTTGCAGAAAATTAAACGCTTCCTTTAATACTTCCTCCGCCCGCCTTTGATCCGTAACATCCTTAATTGTTCCCTGATAACCAATTATCTCCCCGCTTTTATCCTTTTTCGGAACTGATGTGATAAGCGTATGGATGATACTGCCATCCTTCTTTCGCAAATCTACGGCATAGTCCCGAGAAAACCTTCGCTGTGTAATCTCCTGTGTATGTCTTTTCCTGTCTTGTTCATCATGATATAAATGTTGTATCTTTACTTCTTTCAATTCGTCTCTACTTTCGTAACCAAAAAATTGCACGGCAGCATCATTGAAATCTATCCAGCTACCATCTTTGGAAGTAATAAAGACGCAATCTCGTGACGTCTCAAAGAATACGCGGTACTTCTCTTCGCTTTCCTGCAGGTCATCCTCCGCCTGCTTGTGTTCGGTGACGTCATCGAATATGGTAACAATTTCACCGGATGGCAGCTTGTAGACATAATTTTCTGCCCAGTACGTGAGACGGTCATCCTTATACAGGGCAGATGGAAAAAACTCTGCTTTCCCGGTTCTCCATACCTGCTGAAAAACCTGGAGGAGACCAAAATCTTTGACTCCCGGAAATAGGGCACTTACACTTTTACCGATAAAATCTTTGTAGACATGAGTGATCCTTTGGGCGGCCTCATTGTGGTCCAGAATGATGAAGTCTTCTCCATCATCCGTTGCCTGATAGATCGTCACACCACTGCTCATGCTCTCGAACAGACTGCGGAAACGAACTTCAGCCTGCAAAAGTTCCTCAGTTTTTCGAAACAGGAAGACTTTTCTTGAATAGACCAGAAAGAAAGAGACCAAAAGAAACAGGAGGAGTGGAAAAGCGCCGGTCATGATATAATTTTTGTATTCTGACCTAAAGATATCCTTCAGTCCTCTCTCAACGATCACCGTCCATCCGATGCCTTCGATGGGAACAACGGCCAGATAACTTTTTGCCTGACCTTTCTGCGGATCAGTTAATTCAACCTGCTGTCTTCTTTCCTTCAATGCCTGCTCAATGATTGAATATGATGCATATTCAGTGTTTTCTTTCTGCTGGGGATATTTGTTGTTGTAAAGGATATGCCCTGTCCGGTCGATCACGGTCACGCCCGTATACGGATTAAAAGGCACCTGCTGGATGATGTCTGAGAGAAAAGTGAGTCGTTGGGAGCTTGAGAGTATCCCGATGGGTCTACCTTTTTCATCGAAGACAGGAACGCAGATCACTATAGCCAACGGCTTATCCAGGACAACGAGTTTGAGAACAGTGGAAATATAAGGCTTCCAGTTGGAACTTATCCCTTTATACCAGTCGAGATGGGACAGGTCCTTCCCTATTACTTCCGGAAACACGGGATAATTCGCCCAGGAGACTCCGTTCTTGTCCGTCACCAACGTAAAATCGATCTCATGCTGCTTTTTGAGCTCGGCCAGATGCCGGCGGGCAGCTACAGGATCCTTTCTTTTTACAATCTCAATGAATAATGGCCGACCGGCATAGGACTGTAGGATTCCAATGACTGCTCTTTCATGCTCCTCTATAACCACCGCGAGAAGGTTTGCCATAGTCTTATCTGCAAGCAGCGCATTGCGCCTTGTACTTTCAAAGTGCCGGTAACCGAGGCTAATGTAGATTCCACAGGTTAAAATAAATAATCCGATGAGTGTGAACACGATCGCCTGCGGCCGCCTAATCCAAGCACTCAGAGTTTGCGGCTTATTTGAGGCAGATGAAGCACTCTCTTGAACTGTGGAAGATGGAGGGTCTTCAGGGGGAGTTGTCATGGCTCACATCCACTAATGTTAATGATTTTAGCAATACTGCGATCAGATCACGGCTGGTATGGCACACGGCCGACGGTAAACTAATTAACCCTGCCTCATATTAACACACAGGGTCCCATTAACCACCAATGACCCATCTATGGGATGAGCACTCAGAAGGATGCGAATAAATTTCAATAACAAAAATCGTGCTATAAGTTTGCACCTATAACTAAATATAGTCAAGCAAATACTCTCAGGCGAAATTGCCTCACATTAAATGTTACCCAAGGAGGTGAATAAAAGAGATCGTTGACTGATAATTCGATGTTACCGAACATCGACTTCCAAAAGGAGGGATAATCATGAGTCCGCGGTCCAAAAAAGAGTATACCAAGGCAATCCATTTACGCTATAAAAATGCTTCCCGTTATGAAAAAACATTTCTCCCTATAATCGTTAGTCCTTTATAGCTATGTGATCTATTGATAGGAAGGTGCTATACGTAACAAAATGATGATTGACAGTTAATGTTCTGATGGTCATCATCTATCTGTATTTCCTATTGAATTAAAGGAAAGGAGATAGCGATGGACCAGATGACCACAGAAAATTGCAGTATCACATCAGAGAAAGAACCCCTGGCAGATTTTGGAAGCAGCGATCTGGATGCAGGGTTTCTCCCCCCCGTTATTTTACCCGAGATCTATAGAGGAAAATCAGGGAAGGTATTTTATCCTGAATACACGCAGGAGGCGAAAGCCCTTCGCCGGGCATTGGATCGCCTCGCAGGCTGGGAACTGCCAGGCAAAGGGCATGTTGAGGAGTATATCCGGGGCATGTACCGGCGGAACTTCCGGCCGAGGACATATGAGAGTGCCCTTAATGCCATTCACGACTTTCTGAAAGGCGTCAGGGCTGCGGGGAAGACACGTTTGGAGGAGATCAGCAAGAATGACATTGAAGCGTTCATCGAACATGAGCAGGACCGGGGCATGAAGATCTCGACGGTGCGTACGAGACTGCACTGCGTCAACGCCTTTTTGGGCTATGCGATGGACGCCGGGGTTGTCGGTGCGGCTGTTCTGGCGAGACGGATTCGTCTGAAAAAGCCCGAGACATTACCGAGAGCCATGGACCCCGACGATGTTAAGCAACTACTTTCCGTTATCGACAATCCGAAAGACCGTGCCATGATTATGGTTCTTTTACGGACGGGGATGAGGATCGGCGAACTGCTCAATACAAAGATACATGATCTCCACCTGAGGGACCGCAAGATTGATATTTATGAAGGCGAGAAGAACCGGCTGGGGCGGGTTGTGTATTTAAGCGATGATGCGCTGAGCGCTTTGAAGGCATGGCTCAAAATGAGAGACCCTCAAAAGGAGTTTCTCTTTTACGCCACGGGCACGAAGAGCATGTCCTACAGCACGGCCTACCTTATCTTTGAACGGTGTCTCACGAAAGCCGGTCTCACTCATAAGGGGTATTCCCTGCATGCACTTCGTCACACCTTTGCCAGCGAGCTGTTAAACGCCGGCATGCGTATCGAACATCTTCAGCCGCTGATGGGACACAGTTCCCTGGACGTGACGCGGCGCTATGCAAGGCTCACCGACAAGACAAGAGAGGAAGAATACTTCAGGGCCATGTCGATCATAGAAAGGGGGGAAGGCAGATGACCGTTACCGATTCGATCATCAGGTACAGACGATTCCTGAAGAGGAGGAACGTCTCGCCTAATTCCATTAAGAGCTATTTACACGGTCTGAGACACTTTGTTCTCTGGCTTGACGTGCCTATAGAAGACGTCACTTACAGGAAAATCGGGGAGTATACTGACTACCTGCTCGGCAGGAGGTTAAGGCCGAAGACGATCAACTGCTACCTGAACACTGTCTGCCAGTTTTACCACTATCTATCTGAGGAGGAAGGAATCCATGTTATCAATCCCGTGAGAAAGCCGAATATCATGAAGCTCCCCCGTTCACTTCCCAGGCACCTGAAGGAAGAACAGATAGAGGTTCTCTTTCAAAACCTGAAGGGGCGCCGGGATCACGCCATGTTCATGCTCATGCTGCGGTGCGGATTACGGGTGGAAGAAGTTGCCCATCTTTCTCTCGGCAGCATAGATATTAAACGCAGAACGTTACTCATTCAGGATGGCAAGGGCGCCAAGGACCGGATCGTCTATATCAGCAACGACGCCCTCCGTGTACTCCTGGAATACATAAGGGTGAGACCGGCCAATAAAGTAAAAAAAGTTTTTCTGGTAGAGAAAGGGCCTCTCACCGGGCAGCCCATCTCCATTCGCGGTATCCAGAAGCGTATGGAATATTATGCCCGCAGGACGGGTTTAAAAATATCCTGTCATCATTTACGGCACACGATGGCCACACAGATGTTGAACGCCGACACTGATCTCTCCACCATCCAGGATCTCCTGGGACACAACTCAATCAGAACGACACAACGATACTGCCGTGTATCAAACATCAAAGTACAGAGAGATTACTTTAAAGCCATGGAGGTGATCATGCAACGAACGGCTTGCAACCCAGATAATCCTTGACGAAAGAACAAAACTATGAGATCTTAAACACAACTTAACACATTAATATCAATAGCGAAATCAGATTATGTTACGTATAGGTAGGTGAAGACAATAACCATCGCATTTCATTTTTTCATTGCACGCCCTTGAGCATAACGGGTTGAAAGCTGCTTCACAAGCGCATCTAGTGCAAATTTCGCTTTCAATAAACAATCTTCTCTTGGTCAGATAATTTTGTCGGAAAATTTCACATTATGGTATTTAAAGCCTGGAAAATATCATTAATTGAGTTATTTTGTTTCATTACCTTCAGCTACCGGCTTGGGAATGAACCGGCTGTAATCAATATTTAATTGGAGGTTACCTATGTTTACATTGAAAGACAAAAGCCTTCTCCGCCAACAGTGCTACGTTAACGGACAGTGGATAGATGCTGCCGAAGGCGGAACGATAACCGTAACCAACCCCGCCACGAGTGAGAGTATCGGTACGGTTCCAAAGCTTGGCGCAACAGAGACCCGCGCTGCCATCGAAGCGGCAAACAGCGCATACCCTGCCTGGCGTGGCAGGACCGCCGCCGACCGTTCTGCGCTTCTGCGTCGCTGGTTTGAGCTTATCCTTGAGCACCAGGAGGACCTTGCGGTTCTGATGACCGCCGAGCAGGGGAAACCCCTGGCCGAGTCCCGCGGCGAAATAGCCTACGCCGCTTCCTTCGTTGAGTGGTTCGCCGAAGAGGGGAAGCGAGTCTACGGCGACACCATGCCGACCTTTGCAAAGGATAAACGGGTTATCGTGATCAAAGAGCCGATCGGGGTCTGCGCTGCCATTACCCCGTGGAACTTTCCCTCCGCCATGATCACACGCAAAGTCGCCCCTGCCCTCGCGGTCGGGTGCACCATGATCCTCAAACCGGCCAGCCAGACTCCCTATTCGGCCCTGGCGCTTGCCGCTCTGGCCGACAGGGCAGGGATCCCGCCCGGCGTTTTCAATGTTGTCACCGGCGCTTCCGACGCCATTGGCCGCGAGATGACCGGCAATCCGATCGTCCGTAAATTCACCTTCACGGGGTCTACCGAAACGGGCAAGCTCCTCATGAGGCAATGCGTTGGAACCGTCAAGAAGGTTGCCTTGGAGTTGGGCGGCAACGCCCCATTCATAGTTTTCGACGACGCCGATCTCGATGCCGCAGTTGAGGGGGCCATCGTTTCCAAGTATCGCAACACGGGCCAGACCTGTGTCTGCGCCAACCGTTTCCTCATCCAAGAGGGGATCTACGACGCCTTCGCAGCGAAACTGGCGGTGCGGGTTGGCACATTCACCGTAGGGGACGGCTTAAAAAGCGAAACCCAGCAAGGTCCCCTCATCGATATGCGCGCCGTCGAGAAAGTCGAAGCACATATCGCCGATGCCGTCGGAAAGGGAGCCCGGATCGTCCTCGGCGGCCAGCGGCACGCACTTGGTGGCACCTTTTTCCAGCCCACTATACTTACCGACGTCACCTGCGAAATGGCCGTCGCCCGGGAAGAGACATTCGGACCGGTGGCGCCCCTCTTCCGTTTCAAGACCGATGAAGAGGCAATCCGGATGGCAAATGACACCGAATTCGGCCTTGCCGCCTACTTCTACAGCCGGGACGTCGGTCGCGTTTGGCGGGTATCCGAAGCTCTTGAGTACGGGATTGTCGGCATCAACACTGGCCTTATTTCTACAGCAGTTGCCCCGTTCGGCGGGATGAAGGAGTCCGGGATCGGTCGCGAGGGCTCCCGATACGGCATCGACGACTTTCTTGAAATCAAGTACCTCTGTATGGGGGGGATCTGAGCAACCCTTCTGGCCAGTTTAATCAACAGACCTGCTCCTCCAATTGCGGCAGCGGGAACATGCCGCCGACCGGCTCATCGATGTCACGGGGACCATGCTTTGACACGGATCAGGGACAAAGGAGGAGTGGGTCCTCATCGGGGCGGCCGTGACCCATACCAAGGTGGCGATGCCCTCCGGCATTTCGTCTACAGCATTCCGAAGATCCTGCGCTTGGATGTTTATTGATTAGTTCAAATCGAAATCCTTAGTTCTTACGACGGCCCACCGCTGAGCAGTAGGTGAAACCAATGACCGGCATATTCCAGTTTTTCATTGTTCGCTCTTGAGCATAACGGGATGAAAGCTACCACAATCCAGGAAAATGGTGCCTTCTTTTTGTTATATAAATTAGTTTCATTTCAAATAATGCGCCGTTATATCCGGCCTGCCATGTCCCAATTCGTCCGAAACTGACTGTAATGCTTCATCAGGAGTTTCGCCGGACTTGATGTGTTCGGCATACGATTCCTGGGCCTCATTCCATCTGAATCCGTGACTGCCGTTGTACTCCTGGCCTGTGGCCGCGGCGGCATCCTTCATATCTGCCCGGTACGCCCTCTGAGAGATATGAAATTCACTTTTCTCGGCGATAATTTTTGCGAGGTCATTATATGTTCCGGCACTCATCTCCAGCGTCAATGCTTTACCGCCCTTGTCCTCGATGAATACACGTCCGATGCCGTTTTCTACGCCCTGCAATTGCTTCTCTTTTATGAGGGACACAGCCCATACGCGCGCGCCCGACTCCAGCTGGATCCTAGCTGCGACCTTATGATCATGTTCTTTCAGGTTATCAATCAGAGCCCTGGGATTATCGTAAGCCCGAGACCCCGTAAATTTCTCCAACACCCTATGTGCCGTTTCCCTGACTTCGTTAATCTGTTGAGAAAAAAATACCTATCTTGTCAGGGCAGCCGTCGGCCATGCCATTCCAAAAGCCGACGAAGTCCACTCACGTTACATAGTCATCACTGATAAAAAGCTGAAGGCTTTGGTGTCGGGATCCCCTGATATAAGGCTGGATTAAGACCGCAGATAGACACCTATAAAGACACCAAAGGGGTTACAGACCTAATTCTTGATCTATAACCCCTTGAATTCATGGTGGGTCAGGGCAGAATTGAACTGCCGACACCTGGATTTTCAGTCCAGTGCTCTACCGACTGAGCTACCGACCCTCCCGGTTTGTTATGTTATTATGCGGAAGTCTCGTCTATAAAAAATCCCCTTCCTTGTCAAGGCCTTTTTCATCGGGCGTATATGCAGACCCATCAATGATATTCCTGACACGGACGACAACTGTCCCCGCTATCTTGTCATGCCAGCCCTGTTTCTTCGCATCAAATGAGACCCAGACAAATCCGATGTAAAAGATCATGGCCGAGATAATGTATCCCACCCATCTGAGAAAAGCGAGTCCGAAGGTCATTTGCTCTCCCGTTGACTGAACCACTTTGAGGCCGAAGATCATCTTTCCCGGCGTCTGTCCGACGGCGCCGTGGAAATATGTAAAATAAAACATGCTTAAAAAGACGGTCATAATGAGATAGACAAACACAAACGTGATGGTCATTTGTTCAAATCTCTCCGGCAACATTTCGCGGTAGTGGGACAGAAAGCTGATACTCATTGCCAGCATGCCTATAAAAAGGATGAAGAGAGAAGTGAGAAAGAGGATTATCTTATCGATGGAAAACGCCATCGCTCTTCGCCAGAAGCCGCCGTAACAATGTTCCACCATCACAGCTTACCTCCTTCCGGCTCTCCTCCGAAGATACCCAATTCATATTGTATTATAGAAAGAATAGTGACAGTAGCCGTCTCCACCTTTAATACATTTCTGCCCAAGCTCACGGATATGAATCCTCTTCTCACGGCGCTCTCCACTTCGTCTCTTGAGAACCCCCCCTCGGGGCCTATCATGACGGTAACGTCTTTTGCTCCCTCGTATCTACTGTCACGCAATAGTGTCTTTATACCTCTTTCAGATTCTTCTTCCCAGAAAATAACCTTGAGCGCCCCCCTTTCCCCAGATGCAAGCATCTCTTCAAAGGAGAGAACGTCGTTGACTTCCGGTATATCGGCCCTCCCGCACTGTCTCGCCGCCTCGGTGGCTATGCTTCGCCAGCGCAACACCCTCGCATGGGCCTTGTCCGCAGTTAATTGAGGGACGGATCTTGTCGATCGGAAGGGGATGATCGTGCGAGCACCCAGTTCGGTTGCCTTCCGGACTATCGAATCCATCTTGCTCGCCTTGGGCAGGGCCTGAAGAAGGATGATGTTCGGAGACTTGTCCTCTATCCTGTTTTTTCCCAGGACCTCTATCTTGATGCCATCGGCGGAGAAGTTCCTTATTACGGTTTCGTATTCCCATCCGGCGCCGTCAAAAAGAACCAGATGGTCACCCTTCTTCATCCTGAGGACGGACTTGACATATTTGAGGTTCTCTCCTCCAAGATTAGATATCTCGTCCTTCCCTGTAATCCCGGGGAAATAGATTCTCGGCACCGTCAAGGTTTTATTCCCTCACAAAACAATTGGAAATTGGTCAGAAGGCTGGCTTAGCTAAGAAATGCCGAACGCTCTCTTGCGACACTCAAGGTTTATTACCTTTTCTTTGCAGAACGTAGCAAACCCATTCCTTTTCCGAGATGATCTGGTGAACGGCGAATGTGCCCTTCAGGAAATGCGCCTCTATATCGGTTTTATTTTGATCAATGATACCTGAAATCACCAGATAACCGTCTTTTTCGATAAGAGACATCAAGTGGTCACGGAGACGCACCAGTATCTTGGCCGTGAGGTTGGCGACGATTAGATCAAACGGTTCATTGATGGTATTGACGTCACGGTTAATGATCTCCACTCTGTCTGCCACGTTATTGATCATCGCATTCTCTCGGGCAATGGCAGCAGCCTTCTTATCGATGTCGACACATACAACTCTTTCTGCACCCAGCTTTGCACAGGAGATGCCCAGGATGCCTGTACCTGTCCCGACGTCGAGGACCCTCCACTTCTTGAACCCCCTGTCTTTCAGAAGGATGTCCTCAATCGCTTCGAGACACATTCTCGTCGATGGATGCTGCCCCGTTCCGAATGCCATCCCGGGGTCTATCTCAATGACAATGTCTCGGCCTGCGGGGGTGTATCTCTCCCAGGTCGGTTTGATAACTATGTTCTTACTCACACGCAGGGGCTTGAAATATTTCTTCCACTCTTCCCCCCAATCCTGGTCCGCAACTATTTCCATGGCAAGGCGGGGCTCCTCCATTCCGGGGAAGAGACCGGAGACGCTGTCCAAATATATCTTCAGGGAAGCGATCCGATCTTCCAGGCGTCCGTCAAATGCTAAATACGCTTTAAGAACTTCTCTCGTTTCCAAAAGCCCAAAGTCTCCCTGGGCCTGCGGCTCCAGTTCCTCCTGAAACGCTCCCGGTACGCCTATTTCAGTAAGGAAGTTTGACAATGCATCGATCAGCAGCGGCGATACAGAGAGTTCGATCTTCAGCCATTGCCCCTTTTTTTCTCCGGTCAGCCCGGTCACTTCTGGCATTTTGTCCCTCCCTGACCCGAAATGATTGGATATCTTTCTATATCCTCTTTTCGATGATATTTCAAGCAGCTTGAATTTTAAGGGTCTTCGTGATAGCTTGCACTGATTCTCTATACTTACGACAACGCCATGGGGCGGAAAAAGGCACAGCAGACCTGAAGGTCTGCACTACATCATAGGTAGGGCGTGGAAATAAACTCTGTAGCGCAGGACTTTAGTCCTGCTTTTATGATAGACATGGAATCTGCACTACGTTCTTTGTCTTGAAGGTCTCGACTTCATAAAAGGAAGGGCAGTGAAATATTACCCGTTATTTCTGAATATCATAGATAGAAGATGTGTCGTCATAGGCGGAGGCGATGTCGCCGAGAGGAAGGTGGAACGTCTTCTCAACTTCGGGGCACGCGTCGTCGTTGTCGGCAAGACACTGACGCCCGGTCTGGAAACGATGAAGAAAGCAGGCAGGATAAATCACATCGCTGCCGATTATGACAAGGCCTTGATCGATGATGCGTTCCTCTTAATCGGCGCCACCGACCAGGATGACGTCAATGCGAAGATCTCGCGCGACGGGAAAAAAGAGGGGATACTCGTCAATATAGTGGATGACCCCGACAAGTGTGATTTTGTCCTCCCTTCCCTCCTCACACAGGGAGACCTTCTGATAGCCATATCCACCGGCGGGAAAAGTCCGGCACTCGCGAAGAAACTTAAAGAAGAGATGGAACAGCTCTTCGGGACGGAATATCAGACCCTCCTCGGCGTGATGGGGCAACTGAGAGAAAAGCTGGTCGTGAAAGGGCGTTCCTCCAACGAGAACAGGCGCCTGTTTGAAGCAGTCGTGCATTCAGACATCCTGAAGCACATAAAAGATAAGAGCTGGGATAAGGTAAGAAAAATCATTTACGACATTACCGGCGAAGAAATAAAAGTTGGTGATTGATGGATATTATTTTTTTCAGACTGGCTCTTGCTATCTACCTCTTAAGCGCCTTAGGATACTTGGGCTCCCTGTATACCAGAAGGGTGCTGGTGGCCAGAATCTCCACATGGATTCTATTCTTGGCCTTTGCGTTCCACACCTTGTTTTTCGCAATGAGATGCATCAAGACCGGCCAGAATCCTGTGATCAGCTTCCATGAGATGCTTTCTTTTTTCGCCTGGGCGATGGCCGGTATCTATCTTGCCTTCCAATTGAAGACGAAGACCAGGGTGCTGGGCGCCTTCGTCTCTCCCGTGAGTTTTCTCCTTATGATCGCAGCTTCGAAAGACCTGGGAGGATACGTTTCCATTCCCGCCGCACTCCAGAGCAACCTGGTGCCGGTTCATGTGATACTCGCCGTAACGGGAGAAGCCCTTTTTGCTCTCGCCACCTGCGCGGGCGCTATGTATCTCATCCAGGAAGGTTTACTAAAGAATAAGAAGGTGAGCAGCTTCAGCAAGGTTCTGCCTTCCCTTACAGACCTGGACAGGATTAACCATATATGCCTCATGCTCGGATTTTCCTTTCTCACTCTCGGCATCCTGGTTGGTTCCGTATGGGCGCGAAGCGTCTGGGGCAGCCTCTGGCAATGGGACCCCAAGCAGACATGGACGCTCGCGGCGTGGTTTGCTTATGCCGTGCTGCTTCATCAAAGGCTCGCCATGGGCTGGAAGGGGCATAAGGCGGCGCTTTTCACGCTGCTCGCATTCGCCGCACTCTTGATTTCGCTTGTACTTACGAGCCTCCTCTTTGTAACTGCTCACAGATTCATATAACACCATGAATATCATTCTTATCGGCATGAACCATAAAACGGCCCCCCTTGAAATCAGGGAACGCCTTTCTCTATCCTGCGGGGACGACATCAACCATCTTGCGGAGATTATGAACATCCCGGAAATAAAGGAAGGTCTGTATCTTGCCACCTGCAACCGTGTAGAGGTCCTCGCAAATACCGCAGATAGTGAGGGCGCAGTGGGGCGGCTCAGGGATTTTATTTTTCATCACGGCAATCTGTCCGCAGAAGAGATGAACAAATGCCTTTATCTGCACCATGACCATGAAGCGGTGCGCCATCTGTTCCGCGTGGCATCGAGCATCGACTCTATGGTCATGGGGGAGCCGCAGATTCTGGGACAGATCAAGGATGCGTTCCGCACCGCTGTTGATCATAACGCAACCGGTGTCATACTGAATAAGATCCTCCATCACGCATTCAGGGTGGCGAAGAGGGTGAGGAGCGAAACAGGAATTGCCAACAATGCCGTGTCCGTCAGTTTCGCCGCCGTGGAACTTGCAAAAAAGATATTCGGCGCTATTGAAGAGAGGAATGTTCTCCTCATCGGAGCCGGTGAGATGTCGGAGCTTGCGGCAAAACATCTTATCAGTCGCAGGGTGGGAAAGATATTCATCACCAACAGGACGTATGCGCGCGCAGTGAAGATGGCCGAAGATGTTCACGGCACAGCAATAGAGTTTGACAGGCTCCCGGAAAAGTTGCACGAAGTCGATATTGTAATAACTTCGACAGGGGCCCCCGGCTACGTGCTTACACCCCCAATGATCGAAGCGTCCATCCGCAGGCGCAAGAACCGTCTTCTCTTTCTTATCGACATCGCCGTGCCGAGAGATATCGACCCGGCGGTGGGGGAGATCGACAACGTGTACCTATACAATATCGACGACCTTCAGGATATTGTGGATAGCAATCTGAAAAGCCGTAACAAGGAGGCCGAGAAGGCGGAGACCATCATAGACGAAGAAGTGACAAGGTATCTCGAATGGTACAGCACCCTCGAAGTCGTGCCGACGATCATCTCCCTGCGGGAAAAAATGGAAGGCATCATTAGAGGAGAGATTGCGAGGTCCTCCGCATGGATGGAAAATCTTACGGAAGATGAAAAAAGAAATGTGGAGATCATGGCGAATTCCATTATCAACAAGGTGCTGCACGATCCGATTGTCGGACTGAAGGAGGAGAGCAAGGATAACAGCGCGCTGCCTTACATCGCAGCGATCAGGAGGCTGTTCGGACTGGATGATAAATGAGGAGGCAGGCCAATTAGAAGCATTCTGAGAATCGGAACACGGGGAAGCCTTCTCGCGCTGACGCAAGCGAATTGGGTTGCAGAGAAGTTGCGGAGAATAACGCCCGCCATCGCCGTAGAGACTGTAGTGATCAAGACAAAGGGAGATATTCTCCAGGATGTGCCTTTGGCGAAAGTGGGGGGAAAGGGACTCTTTGTGAAAGAGATCGAGGACGCCCTCCTCCGGAACGAAGTAGATATCGCCGTCCATAGCATGAAGGACGTGCCCATGGAACTCCCGGAAGGTCTGGAGATCAGCGTAATGTCGGAAAGGGAAGACCCACACGACGTGCTGATCTCGAAAGACCAAAAAAAGCTTGCGGATATGCCGGTCGGCGCGCGCATCGGCACGGGTTCCCTGAGGAGGGGGTTCCAGCTCCTTCACCTTTTTCCGGACATAGAACTCGTTCCTATACGCGGCAACCTCGATACACGCATAAGAAAGATTCAAACTGACGGCCTCGACGGCATCATTGTGGCGGCAGCCGGGCTCAAGCGGATGGGATGGGCGGACCGTATCACACAGATCATTCCGGTGGAAATGATGCTCCCCGCCGCAGGCCAGGGCGCCCTCGGCATAGAGTTGAGAAAAAACGATAACGACGTCAGCCGCGCCGTTTCCTTCCTCAATCATCCCCGTACATGGATGGAGGTGACCGCGGAGCGGGCATTTATGGGGAGACTGGGCGGGGGATGCCAGTTGCCGGTAGCCGCCTACGGTGTGAAAGAAGGAAACGACCTGACCGTTACGGGACTGCTCGGAAGCCTGGACGGCAAAGAGTTGATAAAGGATGAAGTAAGAGGAATGAGTGGAGACGCCGAGATTCTGGGGACATCACTTGCGGAAAGAATCTTGTCGAAGGGCGGACAGGAGATAATGGATGAGGTTTACAGAAAGGGGCTTTTCTGTGGTGAACAAGGGTAAAGTTTATATCATCGGGGCCGGCCCGGGAGACCCCGGACTGTTTACGATAAAGGGCTTGAGATGCCTTAAAGAAGCTGATGTCATCATCTACGACTTCCTTGTGAACTCGGAGATCATTCATCAGGCAAAGGAGTCGGCGCGCCTGATCTATGCGGGGAAAAAAGGAGGAGACCACACCCTGCCGCAGGATGAAATAAATCGACTCCTCCTTGAAGAAGCAAATCAGGGTAACGTTGTCGCAAGAGTCAAGGGCGGAGATCCCTTCATCTTTGGGCGCGGCGGGGAAGAGGCGGAAATCCTGGCACAGTCCGGCATCCCCTTTGAGGTGGTGCCAGGCGTAACCTCCGCCGCTGCAGTCCCGGCGTACGCGGGTATCCCGCTCACGCATCGCGGCCATGCGTCTACAGTCGCCTTTGTGACAGGCCATGAAGATGCGACAAAAGAAGAGAGCGATATCGACTGGAAGTCTCTGGCGGGAATCGGCACCGTTGTCTTTCTCATGGGCGTCAGGAATCTCGGCCGGATCACCGCCAATCTGAGCACGCATGGCAAACATGCGGATACACCCGCCGCCCTCATCCGTTGGGGGACGACGGAAAATCAGGAGACCCTGACAGGCACCATCAGCGACATTGCCACGAAAGCAGAGGAAAAACATTTTTCTCCTCCGGCTATTTTAGTGGTAGGCGGCGTCGTGGATCTGCGGAGCGTGCTCAACTGGTACGAGACGCAGCCGCTCTTCGGCAAAGGCATTGTGATCACAAGACCCGAGGCGCAATCGGAAGAATTCGCAGGCCTTCTCCATGCGCAGGGTGCACGGGTGATAAATTTCCCGACAATCAAGATCGTCCCGCCTGTGAGTTATGACGATCTCGACCGCGCCATCGCCGAACTCTCGGCATATCAGTGGATCATCTTCACCAGCGCGAACGGCGTAGTCTTCTTCTTGAGGCGTCTGAAAGAACTTGGACGGGATATCCGGGACCTCAAAGGACTACGTATCTGCACGATCGGGCCCGCCACAGCGTCCCAGCTTGAACAGCTCGGCATCTTGGTTGATCTTGTGCCTGACCAGTTTATCTCCGAGGGCGTGGTCAAGGCGTTTGAGAAGATCAATTTGAGGAGAAGCAGGATACTGCTTCCGAGAGCCGATACGGCCCGCGATGTCATTCCTGAAGGACTTGCGAAACTCGGGACCAAGGTCGATGTGGTAACAGCATATCGAACAGTCAATTCGGGAAAAGATAAAGCAGAGCTTGAAAAATTGATGAGCGAGGGAAAGGTGGACGTGATCACATTTACCAGCCCTTCGACAGTTCATAATTTCATGGAAATCATGGGACGGAATTATGCGACGCCGAAGGGAGTACGGATCGCCTGTATCGGACCGGTCACAGCCGCAGCCGTCAAGAAGGCCGGCCTTCCCACGGATATAATCCAGGAACGCTATACCATACCGGGCCTGGTTGAAGCGCTGATAAAATATTTCAGTAAAAAAGCATGAACATAAGAAAAGGAGGGTCAGAATAGATTATGTATTTTCCTGCTTACAGACCGCGGCGGTTGAGAAAAAATGAAAATTTCCGGAGGATGATCCGCGAGACGAAGCTGTCCGTCGACAATTTCGTTTATCCTCTTTTTGCGACCTTCGGAAAGGACTTGAAAAAACCGATCAGTTCTATGCCGGGAAATTTTCAAATGTCCGCTGACAATCTGGTGAAAGAAGTGCAAAAGGCGAAAGACTTGGGCATCCCTGCCGTTCTCCTCTTCGGCATCCCGGATAAAAAGGACGAGGTGGCATCCGGGGCCTTCATGAAAAACGGCGTTGTTCAGCAGGCAGTCAAAAGGATCAAAGACAAGGTTCCCGACATCATCGTCATTACCGATGTGTGCCTCTGCGAATACACGAGCCACGGCCACTGCGGGATGATCGAGAAGGACGAAGTGGACAATGACGCATCGCTCGAAGTCATAGCGGAAACCGCCCTGTCGCATGCAAAAGCGGGTGCGGACATGGTTGCCCCGTCCGCCATGATGGACGGCCAGGTCGGCGCCATCCGTGATGCCCTCGATGAAGCCGGCTTCGAAAACCTGCCGATCATGGCCTATTCCGCCAAATATGCCTCCTGTTTCTACGGCCCGTTCCGTGAGGCCGCGGAAAGCGCCCCTCAGTTCGGCGACCGCAAGGCCTACCAGATGGATCCGGCCAACGGAGACGAGGCCATCCGTGAGATAAGCCTCGATGTCGAAGAAGGAGCCGATGTCATCATGGTCAAACCCGCCCTGCCCTACCTCGATATCATCCGCCGCGCGCGGGAGGAGTTTGACCTACCCGTTGCGGCCTACAATGTGAGCGGCGAATTCTCCATGATCAAGGCAGCGGCCAAACTTGGCTGGATGGACGGAGAAAGGGCGATGATGGAAGCGCTCACCTCCATCAAGAGGGCTGGTGCGGATATCATCATTACCTATTTTGCCACGGAGGCGGCAAAGTTTCTCCAGAAATGAATAAGAAAGTGCTGCCGCATACCCTTCGCATGGTTGCCTGGGAAGTGACCCGGAGCTGCAACCTAGCTTGCATCCACTGCCGGGCATCGGCCAAACACGGCTCTTATGCCGGTGAACTCACGACAGACGAGGCCTTGCATCTTATGGATGAGATTGCCGCCGTAAGCAAACCTGTGATCATTCTGACCGGCGGGGAACCGCTCCTCCGTCCCGACATATTTGATATCGCCGCCTACGGAGACAGGAAAGGACTCCGCATGGTTTTAGCTACCAACGGAACCCTGGTCACGGAGCACATTGCCGGAAACATGCTCAGGGCGGGCATTAAGCGCGTCAGCATCAGCATCGATGGTTTGAATGCGGAAATGCACGATGCCTTCCGCATGGCGGCGGGCGCCTTTGAGGGAGCGCTCGCCGGCACTGAGGCAATGAAGAAAGCCGGCATGGAATTCCAGATCAACACGACTATAACCAAAGCCAATCTCAATCAACTGCCCGGCATCATGGATTTGGCCGTAAGATTAGGCGCTGCCGCACACCATATCTTCCTCCTCGTTCCCGCCGGCCGGGGAAAAGAGATGGCAGAGCAGGCCATATCTCCCGCAGATTACGAAAAAACGCTCAACTGGTTCTATGAGAAAAGCCTCAATTGCCCGATACAACTGAAGGCTACATGCGCGCCCCATTATTACCGCATCCTGAAGCAGAGAACACAGGGGAAAGGGGGCAGGGAGGAGGGGCCAGGAGATCCTTTGCATGCCATGACGCGCGGTTGTCTGGGTGG
Source organism: uncultured delta proteobacterium (assembly GCA_963729715.1). Lineage (GTDB taxonomy): Bacteria > Desulfobacterota > Syntrophia > Syntrophales > UBA2185 > Fen-1135. The sequence continues at coordinate 97,516 of CAVSPA010000006.1, read as the reverse complement.
AAGCTCCTTCTGCTTTATCTCTCATACAGGACAGGTGCAGCCCTGCGGCTATCTGGAGGTCGACTGCGGTCAGATCAAAGAAGAACGATTCAGAGACATCTGGAACAGTTCCCCGATATTTGCAGACCTCCGTGATTTGAATAAATACAAAGGCAAATGCGGCTATTGCAAATTCATCAAAGTATGCGGCGGGTGCCGCGCACGGGCCTACGAGATCACGGGAGACTACTTAGCCCAAGAACCCTTCTGCATTTACGAACCGAAAAGATGAGGCATTCCTGTGTCTCATGGGAAGAATCGATACGAAAGAACCCAAGCATACGGTGTTGATGATAAGTAGGTAAAGAAGTCAAATTTGAGAAAGATATTTCTTCAATCATTCGCCACTCTGATCGCACTTGCCATAATATTTACCGGTGTGCGGAGTTTATTGAAAGGAAATTAATTTTATCAAAATCGGTGGGGCGGGTTGATATTCGCGCCCGTAACAATACTTATCGGTTTATTTTTCTTGTATCTAGTGATCTTTAAGTGGGACAAGTTAAATAAGCTGAAATGACTGAAGAACATTTTTAAAATGGATAGCGTCGACAAAAAGATTTTGAATATCATCCAGAAGGACTTCCCTGTAGTTGAAGAACCCTTCAAGGCAGTGGCTGCTAAGGCAGGCGTTAGTGAGGATGACGCTCTTCTGCGCATTAAGAAATTGAAGGAAGAAGGAATCATCCGCCGGATCGGGGCTGTCTTTGATTCCAAGAAGATGGGCTATGCGAGCACCCTGTGCGCCGCCAGGGTTCCCAAAGAAAAATTGAAACAGTTCGTCGCGGTTGTAAACTCCTATCCCGGCGTCACACACAATTACCGAAGAAGCCATGAATACAATCTCTGGTTCACTTTCATTGCAGCGGATGAGGAGACGCTGAAGAAATCCCTCGGCGAAATACGCGACAAAACGGGCGTCACGGACATCATCAGCATGACCGCCGCACAGACTTTCAAGATCGATGCGACGTTTGAATTGTGAACGAAGGATATTAAATCCCCCCCTGCCCCCTTTCCAAAGTGGGGAATAGTAATGAATGAAAGAGTGCGATGACAGAAGAAGCTGAAAACCCCACCATGTTCTTGATCGACGGCAGCAATTACGTATATCGCGCCTATTATGCAATTAGAGAATTGTCCAATTCCAAAGGTTTCCCCACCAATGCAATCTATGGATTTACCACGATGCTCCTGAAGCTGCTGCGGGACTGGAAGCCGCAGTATGTCGCCGTTGTCTTCGACCTCAAGGGGCCCACATTCCGCCATGAGGCATTCGAGGCGTACAAGGCCACGAGAAGACCCACGCCCGATGACCTGATACTGCAGATACCCCATATCAAGGACATTGTCCGCGGCTTTTCCATACCTGTCCTAGAAATGCAGGGACTGGAGGCGGACGACATTATCGGGACTCTGGCCGTGAAGTACGCGAATAGGAATTTCAGGACGGTCATCGTCTCCGGAGACAAGGACATGATGCAGCTCGTTTCCGATAACATCATGATGATAGATACCATGAAGGACAAGTCCTACGATGTCGAAGCCGTGAGGGAGCGATTTGGCGTCGGCCCTGAGAAGGTAATAGAAATTCTCGGTCTCACGGGCGATCAATCGGATAACATCCCGGGCGTTCCCGGTATAGGTCCGAAGACCGCACAGCGCCTGATTGAGGAATTCGGGTCTGTGGAGGGAGTTCTGCAAAACATCGACAAGGTGCGAAACCCGAAGACGCGCGAAAGTTTGCGGTCGTTCGCCGACCAGGCCAGAATGAGCCACGATCTCGCCAGAATCAGGACGGACGCTGACTTTAATATTGACCTCGAAAGCACGCGCTATTCGGGGCCTGACAATAAGGCATTGCAGGCCCTGTTCAGGGAATTTGAATTCTCATCGCTCCTTCAGGAACTGAAAAGCAAAGATGAATCGATCAAGGGGCAATACAGTCTCATCCTCACAGATGCCGAATTCACAGCCCTGATTGAACGGCTCGGGCATGTGAACGAATTTTCTTTTGATATAGTCGCGAATGCGGATGTACCGATGCTTGCCGATATTATCGGCATCTCTATCTGCCTCTCCCCGGGAGAAGCCTTCTACATCCCGCTTTCCCACGCGTATATGGGAATGCCGCAGCAGCTCACGTCACGCGATGTCCTGAAGGGCCTGACACCCTTCCTTTCCAGTAACGGCATCAAGAAGCACGGCCACGATATGAAGAATGCTATGATCATCCTGGCCCGAAGCGGCGTAAATCTGCAGGGTCTGGGGTGCGACACGATGGTTGCCACCTACATACTGAATCCGGCAAAGCACAGCTTCGAGCTCGCCGATGTAGTCAGGAATCACCTCGGCATGCATATTACACATCCGAAGGATTTGATCGGCAGCGGCGCGAAGGCTATTTGTTTCAGTGCTATCCCTGTTGAAAATGTCAGGGATTACGCATGCCGGAGGGCCGATGCCATCTTGGCACTTGCCGCAGCGCTGCATGGAAAAATTGTACAAGATGGATTCAAAGTCCTTTACTATGAGGTAGAGTTGCCCGTCATTTCCGTTCTTGCCGCCATGGAGAAGAAGGGCGTCCTCCTGGATACACAGCTCCTTGCTGCGATGTCGAGAGAGATCGAACAACTAATGTCTCTCACCGAAGAAAAGATCTACCAGTTGGCCGGAGAAAAATTCAATATCAGTTCGCCGAAACAGCTCCAGGTGGTTCTCTTCGAAAAGCTCGGTCTCCCCAAGGGGAGGAAAACGAAAGAGGGCCACTCGACGGACATTGAAGTCTTAACCAACCTCGCCCGGAGCCACGAACTGCCCGCAGAAATCCTGTCATACCGGACCATGGCGAAGCTGCGGTCAACCTACATCGATGCTCTGCCGTTGCTGATCAACAGGGAGACAGGCCGCATCCACACCTCCTACAACCAGACTGTAACGGCAACAGGCAGGCTCTCCAGCAGCAATCCCAACTTGCAGAATATCCCCATCAGGACACCGGAGGGGAAAAGAATCAGGCAGGCCTTCATCGCACCGGGCGGCTGGGAAATCGTCTCCGCCGATTACTCCCAGATCGAACTCCGGATACTCGCGCATCTCTCCTGTGACAGCGCCTTGATCGACGCCTTCATGGAGGATGTTGATATCCATACCGCAACAGCGGCGAATGTCTTCGGCGTCTTCCCGGAGATGGTGACATCGGACATGAGACGGCAGGCCAAGGTTATCAATTTCGGCATCCTCTACGGCATGAGCGCCTTCGGTCTATCGAAGGAACTCAATGTGCCACAGAAGACAGCCCAGGTTTACATCGACGAATATTTCAACAAGTACCAGGAGGTGAGAGCGTTTCTGGATGGACTCATCGCAAATGCACGGAAAGACGGGTTCGTTACCACCCTTCTCAACCGGCGTCGCTATCTTCCCGAGATAAACAGCAGCAATGCCCCCGTGAGGCAGTTTGCTGAGCGCACGGCAATCAACACCCCAATTCAGGGGACGGCGGCCGACCTTATTAAAGTGGCCATGATCAATATCTCACACCTGATGGCGAAAAAACGCTTCCTGGCAAGCATGATCATGCAGGTCCACGATGAACTCGTCTTTGAAGTTCCCCTCGCGGAGAAGGAAGAAGTCTTGGCCCTCGTCAAGAAAGAGATGGAAGAGGTGATCAAACTGAAGGTGCCTCTCAGGGTGGACATCGCCTCGGGAAGAAACTGGGACGAGGCACACGGGTGAGATAGGGAATTGAGTACAATAATTCTTTAGGAGACATCATGGAAATTCGTGGATTGCTCGCATTGGTGACAGGCGCCACAGGCTTCATCGGCGGCCGCCTAACGGAAAGATTGGCGACTGAAGAAGACGTCCGTGTTCGCGCTCTGGTGCGCAGCGCGGGGAAAGCGGGGCGTCTAACAAAGCTGCCCTTGGAAATAGTTGAGGGGGATCTTCTTGATCCGCAATCTCTCAAGAAGGCCGTGGAGGGGTGCGACCTTGTGTTCCACTGCGCGGCCCTTGTCCGTGAGACGGGAAAGAAAAAGGAATTCTATCAAATAAATGTGGAAGGGACGGAGAACATCGTGAAGGCTGCCGTCGCAGCAGGCGTCAAGAAGTTCATTCACATGAGCAGCGTCGCCGTATACGGACTCAATCCTCCGGATGGGGCGGATGAAGACACCGCCTTTCAGCTCTGCGGCAATCTTTACTGCGATACAAAGATCGCCGCGGAAAAGATCGTATGGGCATATCACCGGGACAGAGGACTGCCGGTCGTGGTAATCCGGCCCACCAATGTATACGGGCCTCATTCCAAGCCATGGACGCTGCGGCCTATCAAGATGATAAACTCAGATAAAATGATGCTCATCAACGGTGGGACAGGTCTGTGCAATTATGTGTATATCGATAATCTTATTGACGCTACGCTCCTGGCCGTAAAAAGCGACGAAGCCGTTGGGCAGGCTTATATAATTACCGACGGTATCGCCCTCCCCTGGAAAGAATTCTTCGGATGCTATGCACAAATGGCCGGGAAACCGCAGATGAGATCCGTTCCCGCACATCTCGGAAAAATCGTCGCACTCGGGATGGAAATAACCTCAAAGTTTACCGGCAAGCAGCCAAAGATCACGCGGCAGGCTGTTGGTTTTCTAACCAAGAAAGCCTGCTTCAGTATTGAAAAGGCGCGGCGCGAGCTCGGTTATCGGCCCCGCCTCTCATTGAAGGAAGGAATGCAGATAACAGAACAGTGGCTGCAGGAAGAGGGGCATCTGGGAAAGGCTAAGGGTGAGCGAAAATAATCCAGCGTTGGAATTAGATTTGCGTCTCGCTTCCGTTCCTCATATCTCGGGCTCCGGATATGTGATCTCCATACCCTTCACTTTTGCCCAGGGTGTCAGTATGTGAGGTTTAGTGGCCTTGCTGGTAATAATATCCTCAACATGGTAATTGCGCACCAGGAGCGCATCGCCGATAAGTGAGCGATGACAGCGCCACGGGACAGCCTCCGAACACATAATGGCAACTCTTTTTTTCTCGGCAAGACCCACCAATTGCTCCATCCCTGCGGCAAATTCAGAAGTCTGCATATAGTCCGCAAACCCCCGGAACGATGAGTTCCTCCAGGCCGTATTGATAGATGCGTTTGTTGTATGACGCAGCCCGCCGAGAAGACCCAAGTGCATGTAGTCAATTTCATGCTCGTGCAGACTCTTCTTTAATTCCTCTTTATTGAATTGGGGATCATGGCGTGATTTAGGAATAGACCTAACATCGACTACCCTCTCGATATGGAATGCCTGGAGCATTTCCACAAACTCATCGATCGCATGAGTTGAATGGCCTATTGTGTATATAATGGGCTTCATGTGAAACACCTGACAATTACACGGGGTAGATTTTCATTTGTCTTGACAGGCAATTCTCCCTTTCCTATACTTTCAAAAGAAGTTTCAATCAAGAAAATGTCTTATTTCATTTGCCGATGGGAATCGATTGAGTTCAGTCAATCGTCATGAAGGAAGGAGAAGATTATGAAGAAAGAGATGCTGAACGTAAGCCACTTGATGCCATGCTCCGTAGTTCTCTTGAGCGCAGGAAACGGAGCGAAGAAGGACGCCATAACAGCCACCTCCATGTTCGTTTCCGAAGACCCACCCTTATTCGTGGTGAGTGTTGACAGGGGTCACCTGACTCATGCCCTGATTGAAGAAACAGGCCAGTTCGTCCTAAACGTAGCCTCCGTAGGCCAGGTGAAGCTCGCCAGGGGTCTCGGTTCCACACACGGCGATAAAGTCGATAAATTCAAAAAATTCGCCATCAAGACGGAAAAGGCGAAAGTGGTGAGCGCCCCTATTATTAAGGGCTCCTCTGTCTCCATAGAGTGCAACGTGCTCACATCCTTCCCGGTGAGCACCTACACTGTCTACCTCGCCAGCCCCGTGGACTTCACAGTGAACAAAGACCTCACGCCGCTCGCCTGGCATTTCAACCGCTTTTACAGCATGAAGGATGAGGTGATATAGATTACAATGGGCCTTCAGCCATGATAGAAAGCCCTTATGATTTGTTTATCGAGAAAAAAGCCCGGCCGCAGCTAAGATGCTGTGCCGGTCAAATAAGGGTCACTTTTTTAAAGCTTCTTCGATCTCAGGAATATTGGCCCCAGCGATCGACTTCTTCCCGTTAATGATAAAGAATGGTGTACCGCTAATGCGCATCTTTCGCCCCATCTCCTTGTGAAGCTCCAAGAGTTCAGCTGCCTCAGGTTTCGAGCATTTTTCATATTTCTGATCATCAAGCTTGCCCTGCATGGCATCTTCGTAAGCCTTCGCCCGATCGGCGGCGCACAAGATATATTTTATCTTGTTCTCAGCATCCTCGTGCATGGGGAGTGGGAAAAAGAAAATATAGCGGGTTACGTCCTTTCTCTTTCCTAAAAAAGAGGATGCAGTCCTGCAGTGGGGGCAATCAGGATCAGTAAATTCTACAATGGTATTTTTACCGTTTCCGATCTTGACGGCCTTATCCAACGGGAGGGTTTTTGCGCTTGCGGCAAAAAGCTCGCCCTTCCTCTCTTCCGTGACATTCCTTCCCTCTTTGTCGTAGATATCCCCGACGATAAGATAACCGGGGTTCGGAACAAAATAGATAACATCGGAGTCTTTGACGATCTCGTACACACCCTTTATATCTGTCGGTTTAATAGCATCAAAATCTGCTCCGGGAAATTCTCTTGTCAAGGTCTCTTCTACTGTTTCAGCGCGCAGGTTTCCACAGATTACGGAGACAAAAACTAACGCAAAAAAAATGGATACTGCGATTCTCTTTTTCATCCTTCCTCCTTGCCAACATACGAATTATAATACCAGTATAGCACCCCTGTTGTAAGATGCCTATCAAATTGTCTAAACATGTGAAAGAACCGTATCAGAAGTGCTGCCATGACAAAATGCCAGGAGGACAGTTTCATATAGATTGAAGTTATACTTTCACCTCGTGAGCGCTCGATGATTGGATGCATGCGTCGGCGGCTTGCTCCCCGGCCTTTCTCAGTAACAATGCCCAATCTTTTTCAACCATTTTTTGGATCTGATCGAAGTCTTCAGCAGTCAGATGACTGAAGCGTCCCTGAACCCCGAAATAGTCCTGCACAGGGCGCTGCCTGTCCTTGTAATTGATGGTGTAGCGGACGCCGTCTTCTACCTCGTATAGAGGAAAGATATTTGTCTGAACAGCCATCCGGGCCGTTTTTACTGATATCTCGGAGGGGATGCGCCATCCCGGGGGGCAGCTCGCGAAGATATGCAAAAACCTCGAACCCCTGACGGCTTTGGCTTTCTTCACCTTTCGAACAAGGTCCTCCGGAAATGCTATATTTGCCGTCGCCACATAGGGGATCCGGTGCGCCACCAAGGCTTCAACGATATTCTTCTTCCGCAGTTTTTTCCAATCTTGTCCCGGTGTGGTAGTCGTCCACGCCCCATACGGCGTTGAAGAGCTGCGCTGGATGCCGGTATTCATATAGGCTTCATTGTCATAGCAGACATAAATAAAATCCTCGTTCCTTTCGACGGCGCCGCTCAGGGCCTGAAAGCCGATATCGAAGGTGCCGCCGTCACCGGCCCATGCAACAACCGTGGTATCCGTGTCATGCCTCATATCAAGGGCTGCACGCAGCCCTGAAGCCACGGAGGCGCCGGCCGGCATGGGGGCGTGGACCACGGGAATTCTCATGACAGACTGGGGGTAAACACCGACGATGACACCTGTGCAACTGGCCGGAATAACCAGGATGGTATTTTCTCCCATGGCCTTTGTAAAAATGCGCAGAGCAATAACTGCGCCGCAGCCCGGACAAGCCGCATGCCCTGAGCACATGAATTCACGATCGTCAGCGTCCAATCGCATGCTTCACCTCTTTCAGTCCTATCCAAATGCTCTTATCCGATGGGATATCGTTGTTCTTGGTCATCTCATAGATCTCTTCGAGAACAGCCTTCGTGACGTCCCTTCCACCGAGGCCAACAACATAACCAAAGACAAGGGGACGGTCCTCTCTATTGCAGAGCGCCGCCCGAACTTCCTGCAGGAATATCCCCCCTGCGCCGGATGAAAAATTCCGGTCAATAACAGCAACCTTTTTTGCAGGCTTAAGCGCCTCGCAAACCAATTCCACAGGGAATGGCCGAAACATTTTCATTTTCAGGAGACCGACTTTCTCACCCCTGTCTCGCAGGTCTTCTAGAAGCAGACGGCCGGTGCTCGTAATAGTTCCTGATGTGACGAGAATAATCTCTGCATCGTCACAATTGACCGCCTCGATCGCGCCATATCTGCGGTTAAATAAGGTTTCAAATTCCTTCTCAACGTCATCAAAGCGCTCCAGCACCTGATCCATGGCCGCTGCGTTGTCATGACGAATTTCCATATAGATTGAAGGAGAGGCGATGGAATTAAATGTAAACGGATTCTTGGTATCGACACTGAACGCGGGATTGTAGGGAGGAAGAAAACGATCAACTTCTTCCTGCTCGGGAATATCCACTGGTTCATAGGTATGTGAGAGTAGGAAACCCTCCGTGACGACCATGACGGGAAGGTTAACCCATTCCGCCAAACGGAATGCCTGGAGGGTTGTGTCAAAAACCTCCTGCCCGTCTTCACAGTAGAACTGCATCCAGCCCGTATCGCGCTGGGACAGGCTGTCGGTTTGGTCTGACCAGATATTCCAGGGTGCGCCTACTGCCCGGTTCACCTCTGCCATAACGATTGGCAGGCGTGATCCTGCCGTCCAATGCAGCATTTCGTGCATATAGGCGAGGCCGGCTGACGAGGTCGCCGTAAAGGTCCTGACGCCGCCGCATGCGGCTCCGACAAGGCTCGCAAGACAGGAGTGCTCGCTCTCAACCCTTAAGTAACGGGCATCCATCTTGCCGCTGGCACAGTAATCCGACAGAACCTCCACGATATGCGATTGGGGTGTGATAGGATATGCAGAGATTACCTGAACCCTAGCCAGCCGGACCGCCTCCGCAACGGCGGAGTTGCCTTCCATCACCTGCTTCATAGTCTCTCCTCACCCATGATTACGGCATAGCGAGGACACTCCGTAGCGCATACGCCGCATCCTTTGCAGTAATCATAGTTGATATGCCGGTCTTCCATGTTCTTACTTCTGATAACGGCAGCATCCGGGCAAAATACATAACAGTTGTCACACTGGTCACACAGGCCGCAATTGAAGCAGCGCCCGGCCTCCCGGACGGCCGCCTCAGCGGGTATGCCCAAGTCGATTTCATTAAACGAGCGGCTGCGATCTTCCGCGGAAAGGCGGAGTTGAGCCGCCCTATCTTCACTATGGAAATAGTCTGTATTGATTTCTCCGTATTGGACAATATGGGAACTGCGGCCTCCGCGCGCTTCCCCGAGATATGCTTCCATGGAAAGTGCCGGCCCGTTTCCGACCATGCATGCCTCAAGCCGGGGTTTAATCTCATCGATTCCTCTTTCGAAATAGGTATCCAGTACCATCGCTGCCTGCTTGCCGGAGGCTATGGCCTGTGCGACATTTTTTGTTTCATTGGTCAGATCCCCGCCGTAGATTACAGGCGCGCCGCTGTCCTCCAACAATAGAACACAGTTATTGAAGCCGATAACTTCCCGTTGCGCCAAAGGAGGGCTATGCCAGGACTCAGCCGCGTTGGCGCCCGTGGCCGCAAATATATGATCGACAACTTTCTTAACGGTCTTTTTCCCGTCGAATACTATCCGTCCACGACCATCTTTATCCTGACCTTTGATTTTCATTTTCCGCAAAAGCAGTCTGAGCCGGCCGTTATGATGTTCAATAGCTGACGGGGCTACAAGCTCTTCCAGTTCCACACCTTCCTCGAGCGCCATCTCTATTTCATCTCCGAATGCCGGCATATCCTGACGGCGCCTGCGGTACAAGATGGCCGCAATGCCGCCAAACCTGGTGATGGTTCTGGCAACGTCAACAGCCGTGTTGCCGCCCCCGATGACAACAGAGAAACCGTCACATAAAGGCATTTCACCCTGCCTCACTCTTCTCAAAAAATCCAGGCCGTCCTCAACAGTTTCCGGGGTCTCTCCCGTCAATCCGAGCGGCGTGCCATGCGCATGGCCGCAGCCGAGAAAAACGGCGCCGTAACTTTTCCTAAGTTCATCAAATGTATCAGACGCCACGGCTTTATTCGTATACATGCGCACTCCCAAGCCTTCAACCCGGGCAATCTCGGATTGAAGAACTGCCGCGGGTAAACGATACTCCGGTATCCCCCAGCGTAAGATTCCACCTGCTTCAGGAAGTGCCTCAAAAATATCACAGGGATAACCAAGCACTGACAGAAACCATGCGGCGGAAAGTCCCGCCGGACCAGCGCCGATGATGGCTATCCTTTGTTTCTTTTGGGGGAGCTTTTCCAGTGTTGTCGTAAGATCGCAACCGGCAGCCGCATCGGCCAGAAACCGTTCAAGGGTGTGAATGGCAATGGGCGAATCGAAATCCTTTCTGTTGCAAGCGCTCTCGCAAGGGTGAAAGCAGACGCGCCCGCATACGCCCGGTAAAGGATTTTCCCGGAGGATCGCTTCCCACGCCTCCTTGAACAATCCCTGCTTTGCGAGCATCTCAATCATGCCGATATCTTCGCCGGCCGGACAACCGGTGCTGCAGGGCGATGTCTTATCCTGGTAACGCGGTTTGAGAAAGCGCCAAGAGCCCGTCTTGTTGCTTTCCGTCGTTTCATAAGTTATGGCTACAAACGGTTTTGGTATTATTGCGACCTTCATGCCTTCGCCTTATTTATGTTTCCTGTAATAAACGGACTTCACGATACGCCTCTTCTGCAGCGGCGACATTTCTATCAGGGTCGGACGGCACTTCTTTCCTTATCGCTGCAATGACGGTATCCATCGGCGGTGCCTCCATCATGCGCGCAAAAGCACCTATCATGGCCGTATTGACAATGGGGTGCGTCCTGCTTCCTATCCTGTTTTTGAGCGCAAGGCTGGTTGCATCCACAATGGCAACCTTGTAGTTTGTAAAGAGGCTCATATCGGAAGGGTGTAAGGGGCAGTTAAGCAAAATCCAACCACCCGGCTTGAGTCCTTGCATGACGCCGATGTCTTGAATGAGGCTCTGATCCTGAACAACTACATGATCCGGCGTGGTCACACTGGTTCTCGCTAAAATCTTCTTGCTCGCGAGACGGAGATACGCCTCTACCGGGGCCCCTCGCCGTTCAACACCGAAAAAGGGGAAGCTCTGGACCTGGTAACCGGCCTGAAAAAAAGCCTTGGCGAGTAAGGTGGCCAGCACGACGGTACCCCCGCCTCCGCGACCATGAAAGCGGATTTCAAGCATCTTCTTTCTTCCCCTCACTTTATTGACTTAAACTGATCTCTTCATCAGGCCCGGCACTTTGCGCAGGGGTGGAGTTGTTACTGATCTTCAGTGTCACTTCAAATGGTGAAGCCGCTTCAGGCGACCGACATATTTGTTTGCAAGGGCGGAAGCAATATCCTCTTTTCCCATTCCCCCCTTTAATCCCTCGATGATGACATCCATACCGGCCTTTACTTCCTCGTGCGGTCCCGGCAGGGCAATGACGTAAGAGGGATGCAGGTAAGCGACCCCGATCCTGACCCCGTCTTTTTCGTGACGCCCTTTTCCTTTTTCGTAATGGATTATGTACGGCGTGGACGCCGAAGGGTCGATCCTCAGAAGGGCCTCAACCATCCTGTCCTTATCCTCTGCCCCTACTCCGCCGGTCGTGATGATCAGTCCATAGCCCTCGCTCAGGGTCCGGCGAAGTACCGGGACAATACTCTCCAGATCGTCTTCGAGCGTATCGCCTACTGTGACGCTGTATCCTTCCTTCGTCAGCCGGCCTGTGATGTAGGGGCTGTTGGTGTCCTGAATCATGCCCCTCCGGACCTCGAACCCGGATGGAAAGACTATTGCCCTCTTCCGTATCCGCTCCGAGATTTCGCGCTGCATCCGCGCCATCCCTCCTAGGATTTCACCCGCCATCGCTTGATCTTCGACGGCAATCAATCCGAGGATGCCATCGGAGTGGAGACTTGTCTCGGGGGTGAGACTGACTCCGGGGATCGCCGCCAGCGCCTTGAGCAGGGCGTCCTTCTTGCCGATAATATCCTCGGCCCTGACGGATTTCTTCAGGACGTCAAGGGTGATGAGTTCCTCACGCACATCGACGACCATGATCTCCTTCTTGTCGAGGTGCAGAATCCCGGCAAACTTCTCTGCGATCAATCCCAGGTCGACATCCACGATATGGATGGGACTTATCCAGATCTCCGTCTTTTCAAAAAGTTCAAGCTCCAATCTTCTCCCCCGTCTCTGCCGTAATATCCATTCTCATGTCGAGAAGCGGCGCATCGACAACGGCCTGTCCGATGTCAACGATCTCTACCGGCAGCTTCTTTAGTTCCTGGAGATCGCCGATTCCGATGTTTCCTGCAAAAGCGATTTGCACGCGGTCTCTCAGACCCCTTGCCCGCAACCCGGAATCGATCTTTACGATATCCTCTTTCCTGCCTGTATCGATCATGATGATGTTGCCGCCGCCCTCTGCTGCGACGATTGCTTCCCGGAGGAGGTTATGTCCCACCGCTTTCAGCTGTATCACCAGGGTGTGTCCCTTCAGGCCTTTCACGGATTGCATCGTCTTTGCGACCCCGCCCAATGTCTTGACGTAGTTCTTGTCCAGGTAAAGGAAGGGTATATCTGCCATGCGGTACAGAATGCCTCCGTCGGCGATCGCCTGCCGGACCAGATCTTTGATCGGCAGCGGCATCTTCTTCCATGCCCCGCATACCACCTTCAGGTTCTTTCCGGCAGCCTTTTTTGCCTTCCGGGCGGCAGTGGCAATACCGGAGGCTTTTGAGATCCAGCCGATAAGCTGCTCTTCACCCGCGGCCAGCTGCTTGGCGCTTCCCGTGAGAACGGCGATGACCTCCTCCAGTCTGACCCTCGCCCCGTTTTTCTTGCATTTCTTCAAATGGATTCCCAGATTCTTGCAGGCCTTTTTCAGCCATTCGATTCCGGAAAGGACGCCCTCTGTCTGGGCGGAGATGTGGGCAATGTACTTCTTTTCCCGGATGCCGGCGAAGATGATATCACGGATATCCCGTTCAGGTAGCATTATTTATAAAATCCTCCCGCATGCATATCCATTCCCCGGATGGAAATGGACCTCAAAACAGGAATAGGATATGCTTTTCGCACCGGCCATTCAAGATTTTCCTGGGCAGTATCTTCAAGAGCGGAAAATGCTTTTCCGGCTGAGAATCAGGATTTCGCTACCCCGGAGAGCATCGTCAGCCTATCCTGCCAGACGCTTCAGATATTCCCGTTCTTTCTCCACTCTTTCTTCAAACTGCTGGAGGTTCTCTTTCGTGAGATTGCGAAAGCGTCCCTGGAGGGCAAAATAATCCTGGAGCGGCTTTTCCGACCGTTTGGAACTCAGGGCGTACTTCTCCCCGTTTTCAATTTCATAAAGGGGAAATATTCCTGTCTCGGTGGCCAGCTTGGCAAGCCTTATCGTCATCTCCGGAGAATAGCGCCACCCCGTTGGGCAGGGGGAAAAGATCAATATGAACTTCGTGCCCCCTATCTCCTTCGCTTTCTTCACCTTCCTGATCAGGTCGGCGGGATATCCGATGGAGGCCGTCGCAATATACGGGATGTTGTGGGCGGCCATGATGCGGACGATGTCCTTCTTGGGCGTATCTTTCACGAAGGGTGCGGGAGTGGTAGTCGTCCAGGCGCCCGCAGGGGTTGAAGAACTCCGCTGAATCCCCGTATTCATATAACCTTCGTTATCATAACAGACGTATATGATATTGTCATTTCTCTCGGCCGATCCCGACAGGGCCTGAAGGCCGATGTCAAACGTGCCTCCGTCGCCGGCCCACGCGAGGACATGTATGTCTTCCTTGCCCATGACATCCAGGGCCGCCCGGATTCCTGAAGCCGTTATGGCCGTCGATTCAAAAGGAATCCTGAGGACGGGAATCTTGAGTGAAGAAAAAGGAAAACCCGCGGCAATGGTCCCCATGCACGAGGGCGGAATGACAATAATGGTTCTCGGACCCAGTCCCTTCAATACATATTTCATAGCCAGCGCGGCTCCACAGCCGGGGCAGGCCGTATGTCCTGAGTAAACAAGCTCCTCTTCGGGTATGGGGAATTTTATTTGAGCAGGCCTATCCATGTGCTTTCTCCTCGGTTCGGCATATTATGCGTTTGTTCAATGATTAATTCGATGTCTTTATCCGTCACATCCTTGCCTCCCAAGCCGGCGATAAACTCATAAACAGGCAGACCGCAATTGATCCCCTGGAGGGAGGCCTTGACCTCCTGTGCAAAAATCCCTCCGCATCCGGGAGAGAAGTCACGGTCGATCACAGCCACCTTCTTTGCTTTTCGAAGCGGCTCACAGATCTGCTTTCCAGGGAAAGGACGAACCATGCGGATCCGGAGGACGCCCACCTTCATTCCCCTGGCCCGGCAGCGGTCGGCAACGACGCGGCATGTGCCGGCGATTGTTCCTGCTGTAACCAATATAAGGTCGGCATCTTCACAGAGATAGGTTGAGACGAGACCATAATCCCGGCCAAACGCCTTCTTAAATTCGGCATCGATTTCACTGCATAAGGTCTTGGCCTCCTCCATGTCCTGATGCATCTTGTACCGGAAATTGATATAGTAATCCGTAGTTGACCCGAACATGCAGGGATTATCAACGTCAAGGCACTCCCGGGCGGGCGCGGGCGGGAGGAAGAGGTCGATCTGGCTCTGCTCCGGAAGGTCGACAATCTCGTAGGTGTGAGAAAGGATGAAACCTTCCAGATTAACCATAACAGGAAGCAGTAATTTTTCCGATATCTTGTAGGACTGAATGATTGTGTCAAAGACCTCCTGGCCGCTCTCACAGTAGAACTGCAGCCAACCCGTATCCCGCTGGGAGAGGCTGTCGCTCAGATCCGCCTTCAGATTGAAAGGGCTTGCCAGCGCCCTGTTGACGTTTGCCATGACTATCGGGAGCCGCAACCCTGAGGCATAATGAAGCAACTCATGCATCAACGCCAGCCCCTGGGAGCTTGTTGCCGTGAATGTTCTGGCCCCCATCACTGACGCGGAGATGCACGCGGCCATGGCGGAATGCTCCGACTCCACGTTGATGAACTTGGCCTGAAGGGCTCCCGTTGCGCAGAACCCTGACAACATCTCCACTATGGAAGACTGAGGGGTGATGGGATACGCTGCAATGACTTGGGCCTTAGCGGCCAGAACAGCATACGAGACGGCCTGGTTGGCAGAAATAACTTTCTTCATCTTTCTTCCTTCTCAATCAAAATGGCTCCTCTGGGACACTCTTTCGCGCAGATTCCGCAACCCTTGCAATAGGTGTAGGAGATTTGAAATGCACCGCCCTCCGCATGGATCGCGTTATCCGGACAGTACATCCAGCAAAGGCCGCAGCGATTACACTTTTCCCGATCGAGGATTGGTCTTTGTGAGCGCCACTCGCCGGTTTCGTTTCCCTCTGTGGTGAGGAAGGAGATGGCTGTGATCGGTAACGTATCTAAGGATTTCAGGCTATATCGCTTTTTCATTTAATCAACCTCTTGATGCAAGATTACTCTACTTAAAAAACCACCTTCTCATAAGCCTCCCGGGCGGCCTTGGCATTATCCTCGGGATGTGAAGGTACATTCTCGCGCACGGCATCCATGATCGATTCTATAGCGACCATCCCGGTTGCCCTTGAGAACGCACCGAGGATCGTCGTATTGACGATCGGAACGGATGAGCTCCCCAGGCCGTGCTCCTGTGCGATGGTGTTTGCATTCAGTGTCGCCACGAGATAGGGGCCCAGAAAAACATAGTCCTCCGGTTTCTTATCGCTGTTGATGATGATCCAGTGGCCTTCCTTCAGACCCTGGACAATCCCCTTCCTTCTGGTCAGGCTTGAGTCAAGAATGATCAGGCAGTCCGGCTCATAGATTCCGAATCTCTCCCTGATCTCATGGTCGCTCACGCGCGTAAAGGCGACTACGGGCGCACCTCTTCTCTCAGCCCCGAAGTTCGGGAAAGCCTGAACGAATTTCTTTTCCTTGAAGAAGGCGGAGGCGAGAACCGTCGACGCTACGACCGCGCCCTGTCCTCCTCTTCCATGAAACCTGATTTCGTACATTCGCTTCCACTCCATTTCTTATTTGAGCCTGCCTGATGGCCGGGCAGGAATCCCCTTCTCGAAAAACCGCCGGCAGTGAAATATCTCCCCTCAATAGGGATTGGATGCCCCGCTGGCGCATCCCTCTCAAGTCGCTGTCTTGAGTCGATCTATTCAGGATGCAGAGCCTACTGCCTGCTAACCTTTACCTGTTTGTCTTTCAGCACCGCGGCACTTAGACCGCGCTGACGACACCACTTCGGAAGCAACTCCCCCTCCACCTTCTCTTCAATGCCCGAGCCCTTAGACCTCAGCAGATCGGCCAGGGGCTCAGTCATGTTGAATCCGTTTGCCGCACCGTCAAATACGAGGATATTCGAGGTACCGCTGACCCGCGTCACGAAGTCGACCGCCTCCTGCAGCCCTTCCGTCGTCACCGCATATTTCATGTACTGGGGATTCTGCGGGTCCGCATTCATATGGTTCACCATGTCGCGACCCACCACAACGGTTGGAACATGCTGGGAAAAGAAGGTGCATGGCAATCCGCTCATACAGTAGTTGTTGATCATCCATTTGACGGCTGGATTCAAAGGAGGGATATTCTCGATAAGACGATGGCCCAGTTCGTCAAAATACATCTCCGTGTAGCGTGAAAACGGAGGGAATCCCTGATCCAGATCGAACTCATCCACAGAGAGCCCTGCAAAATTGTCGTACACGATCCCGCCCGCTCTCATGTACCCGATGGGCATGGGACCGTCGACGATCACATTGCATTGGTCGATGTGTTCCAGCAAGGTAAGCAGTTTTCCGTACCATCTCAGCGTATCGACCGCCATATATTCATCCTGCTTCAGCAGATCGTTGTTCGCGCTGACCTCGGCGATCCCGCTGGGTGCAACGTTCAGCATGACGGAAAAGACAAACTTGCTCTGGACGAAGTCCGACGTGAAAACCGCCCTGGGAATGATGTTCGACGATCTCGGGCCGAAGTTCTGGTGATACGTGGAACGCGTCTCCATCCTCGCATACGACATTGCAAAAGGCTTGATGATCCGGTTGATCATCCGATGGTTGTGGAGCTCCCTCAAATCATTGTTGTGGGCGTGGACAACCCACTTCGCATCATAGGCCCTCTTGAGTCCAAAAAGGGTGCCGAACTCTGTCTGGATGGGAAAACCTTCATCAATGGGCGTCATCCCCATGGCCTTCCCGTTGAAATGCTGATCAAGGCCGAATTTCTTGATGTACTCCTCTGTCTCCCTGAATCGCAGCCCCACACCGGCGCGCAGCCGTATATCCTTGGTACCGGTCCTCTCCATGATCACATCGCGTGTCACCTTGATCATCTCCGCGTAGGCAGTCCCGCCATAGAGCGTGAAACCATGGTGCGATGCCAGGATGTTGACAGAATCCCCGGGCTTGATCTTGGTCATATCAACCCCGTTCAAAGAATCCCGGGTTGCCTGACGGATCGCTTCAACCCCATGCTCGCTCGGGAAAATGGGATTGGGCATAGAGGGAATGAGTTCCCGAATGGTCAGGGAGGTCATCCCTGGCAAATCAGCGGCTCTCATCTTCAACAGCTCTGGATTAATGCAGTATTGTGATCGGTTAGGAGCGGCAGGTTTTAGTGTCTTTCCCATCTCATGTACCTCACTTACTCTCGAAAACAGTTTCGATTAGTTTCATGTCATCATCAAAATGATATCCCCGTGCCTCATGCTTCTTCTTCAGTTCGGGGTCCAGATCCCACAGGGTGAAGGTCTTTCCATAGGTCTGGTGTGTGCTCCCCACCGTGACCGGGAATCCGGACACCTCCAGAAGTTTGACGATCGACTGGATGCAAAGGACGGCGCAACCGGTGCGGGCTCCTGTCATCCGGGAGATGTCGTCAGGCGTTTTGGCTCCTTTCATAATGGCGGCAACGACCTCTTCAGCGCGTGTCCCGTTGCAGTAACAGATGATCTGCTTCGGATGGATACGCGTCTTCTTGCAGATGCGCATGATCTCTTCTTGATCGAACTGGCTGGCGTCGACGGCTACGGTATAAGGCTCCTGTATCGGTTCGATGGTGATCGCGAATACAGGACATCGGTCCACGCAGTTCAAACAGCCTTTGCACTCTGCGAACGTGTAAGTAGGCGGTGCGGCGCATCCGAAACACCTTTGTGCCTCGTTCACGGCCTGGTCCTCCTGATAGCCGAGGCTGACCTCTTCAAAAGAGCGGACCGCCTGCCCCAGATCGAGATGACCGGTCTCGTTCCTCGCGGCCGGATAGAAGTAATCGCGATTCATCTCTTCATAAGTCACGACCTCGCGCGCGGCCATCTCCTGGCGCGCATCCCCCTTTTCGAGGAAACGATGGATGGCCAAAGCCACTTTTTTACCCTCACCGATTGCCTCGGATACGGTGCCTGCCCCCTTGGTTGCATCCCCTCCGGCAAAAATGCCTTTGATATTGGTCTCGAAAGTCATATCGTCGATCTTGATTGTTTTGGAGGGGTTTCTTTCCAGCTCGACAAAATCTTTATCGTCCGGTCTCTGACCGATCGCGACGATCACCATATCGGCCGCGATGGTTGGGGCAGCACCATCTCCAAACTCCGGCGCGAATCTTCCCCGCTCATTAATGACGCTCGTACACTGGATCGTTTCCAAACCCACGATTTTGCCCCGATCGGCCAATATCTTTCTGACCCCCAGGTTGGGATGGACGATAACCCCTTCCCCTTCGGCCTGTTCGATCTCCACATCCTGGGCCGGCATCCTGTCTTTGCAGGTCAGGTCGCAAGACTCCAGGCAGATCAGGTGAACCTCCTTGGCCCCGAGTCGCCGGGAAAGCCTGGCAGAATCGATGGCCACATTGCCGCCGCCGATGACCGCCACGCAGTCCCCCATTTTCACCTTTTCCCCGGAGTTCGCCCTCCTCAGGAAATCGACCGAATACAAGACCCCCTTGGTCTCTTCCCCAGGAACGCCCACCTTATGACTTGCCCATGAACCTGTTGCGACAAAGACCGCCTTGTATCCCTGCTTAAAGAGCTCTTCAGCGTTCTTTACAGGCGTATTCGTCTTGATACTGACCCCTGACTCTTCGATATATCTGATCTCGTTATCCAGGACCTGCTTCGGCAGCCGATATTCAGGGATACCGTAACGCATCATGCCGCCTGCCTTCTCAGCACCCTCGAAAAGAGTGACACGGTAACCCATCCGGCACAAGTGGAAGGCGCAGGAGAGACCTGCCGGTCCCGATCCCACCACGGCGACAGTCTCCATCCGGACCACCTTTGGCTTGACCGGCTTATAGCCCATCTTCATGGCAGTATCGGCAATAAAACGCTCTACGGACTTGATCGACACGCGTTCGTCAAATTCGATCCGGTTGCACTCTTTTTCGCAGGGATGATGACAGACCCGGCCCGTAGCACCGGGAAGCGGGTTTGTCTCTCGGAGCAAATCATAAGCCTCAAGGTATTTCTTCTGTCCGATCAGATAATTAAACCCTTCGATGTCGTTTCCAATCGGACATTGAACGGTACAAGGAGAGACCTTGATCTTCTCCAGCGGCCGGCTTATGGATGGGGTGTAGGCCTTCGTCGGGCAAACATGGGTGCATGTTTTGCAGCCGACACATTTTTCCAAAATGAAATGTGAATTCGTTATAACCTTTTTCATAGCTTTTCTGCCCTTCCTCTCAAGTCAAAAGACCATATTTCATGGACTGGTCTTTCTTTTACAATTTCAGGGTCGCGCGTCCTTCCCCTGCTTGCGTTTCATGTCCAGGTGAAATTCTTTCTTGCAAAATGGACACTTGAGCTTTTGCTTGGGGTTTACTTCAACGACCTCCGAGAGAATCCTGTCCAGATAATATTCCTTTCCGCACAACGCACACTCTATATAATGCACTTTTGCCATGGTAATCTCCTTTATCTAAAACTGTCTCAGGACATCCGGCTCCAGGAAATCCTCCAGCCTTATTCTGGACATCACCGATTCAGGTATGCAGAGCCTTTTGGCAAAGCCGCGGGGATCGACAGGCTTGGTCGCATCAATCCCGCCCTTTGTCGTCAAGATGTCATTGCCCGACGGGTCTAACCTCGTGCCCATCATGCCGGGGATGACCACAAGGTCCTTGTCCCACTGTGATCGTGTAGCGATCGCCCAGAGCACATGCTCATCATCAAAGATATTGACGTCATCATCCACAACAACAACATGTTTTATCCGGTAATCGGAGCTAAGGGCCGTTGCTATGGCGGTCTTAGGCTCTCCATCGTTGGACTTCCGGATCTGGATATACGCGTGGAGCCTCGCTGTCCCTGAGACAGGTACGTGTACCCCCACAACCCCGGGCACCACCGCCCTGATTCTGTTATAAAGATAAGCCTCGATCATCGGTGCGTCAAGTAGGAGGTGATCCGCATGGCCCGGCATGATGTCGAGATAGAAGGCGTCTTTCCTTCGCGTTATCGCTTTCACCGACGTCACGGGGTTTAGCCTCTGGCCGCCGTAATACTGGGTATATTCGCCGAAGGGCGCCTCGATATCAACCTGCTCGTAGGACATTTCGGCTTCTACGACGATTTCCGCCTGTGCTGGAACGAGCATATCCTTCCCCCAAGTTTCGGAAGGGGTCAGCTCGACGGGTTCGCCTATGATACCGCCGATTATCTGCGGTTCATCCGTGAAGATCTTCGTTTGCGCCCCCATATAGAAAGCAGGATGATGTCCAATCATAATGATTATAGGAATGTTGCGTTTAAGGGCCTTGTATTTCTGGAAGACATAATTTGTGTGACGCGCCGCGTTGAAATTTACGACAAGGCTCTTGGGGCCTGCGACATAGATCCTGATGATTGCGCAATTGACCCATCCTGTCTCCGGGTCTTTTATCCAGACGCTGGGGCTGGTGAAGTATGGCCCTAAATCCATTTCATGATGAGTCACGATCGGCAGTTCATACAAATCTACATCATCGCCTTTCTGGATAACGCCTTTGACCATCGCTTTGGACTTATCGATTACGACCGGAGGCACAGGCTTCTCTTTCTCGATATAGTCCAGGGGAAGCCTCTGAACCGTAGACCCGATAGCATCTGCAAGCCTCTCCCTAGAGCCAAAAAGATTGATCACCACCGGCAGCTTTGAGATTGATCCGTTTAGGTTCCGCACCTTCTCGAAAATCAAAACAGGCTGTTTTTTTCTCGACTCCACCTGTTGCAGGATGGCTGGGATTTCAAACTCAGGTGAAACCTCCTTCTTTATCCTGATGACATGGGACGGCATATCCCTTTCCAAGTGTTCTATGTACGCTCGCAGACCTTGGTTCATCGTATGGTCCTCCTTGCATGTAACTTTCTGTATAAATCTTTCGATAAGAATGTCATCTCATTTTAGCGCCGACGTGGACGCTTTCATTCACTCACTGAGGATAATCCGGGCATCGACTATGATGGCCCCCTTCTCCATGACGAAAATAGGATTGAGGTCCATCTCCGCAATCTCTGAGTTGGCCCCGGCCAATTTCGAAACTTGTACCAGCATATTGCACAGGGCATCGATGTCTTTCGCGGATTTTCCCCGGATCCCGGTAAGAAGAGGATATCCCTTGATCTCTTCCACCATGTCCCGGGCGTCCTCGCGGCTCACGGGAACAACACGGAAAGAGACGTCTTTCATGACTTCCACCCAGATTCCGCCCAATCCGAACATGATCACCTTCCCGAAGGTGGGGTCAGTCGCCAGTCCTATTATGACCTCTTCGCCCCCGCTCACCATGTGATAAAGCAAAACCCCCTCTATCCTAGCGTTTGCATCATAGGCCTTTGCATTGGCCATGATTTCCTTGAATGCCCCTTTGACCTTCTCCGGATTTTCAAGATTCACCTTCACGCACTTGGCATCGGTTTTATGTATGATCTGCGGTGAGACTATCTTGGCCACAACCGGGAATCCGAGTTCGCTCGCGAATGCCGCTGCTTCGTCAGCCGAGACGGCCACCTTATCCTTTGTAACGGCGCAGCCATAGGAGGCGAGAAGCGCTTTTGCTTCCGGCTCCAACAAAACATTCCTCTTGGCTTTTCTGGCCCGGCTCAGAATTTCTTTTGCCTGCTCATGGGTATTCATCGCACTGCCTCCTTCTCCAATCGCTCCACCGCTTTCTTGTATCTTATCAGGGCTCCCAGGGCCTTCGCTCCCCTTTCCGGAGTCAAAAAGAGGGGAACCTTCTTTTGCAGCAGGACTTCCTTACATGCGTCTACTTCTTTTCCGGCTGAAGGCCAGATGATGATGAACGGTTTCTTGCATGTGGCTTGGATCTCCAGCATCGCATCCAAGGCCGCCTTGGGGTTGTTTTCTCCCAAGCCGACGAAGGCCAGCATGTCGATATTCTCGTCCATCTCGATGATGTTGGCCCGCACGACAAAGGGATTCTTTCCTTTCAGCATTGCCATCGCACCGAGGTCGATGTCAGTCGGGTTCGTCCTGCTGGCTCCGGGGATCTCTTCCGCAAGTCTCCTCACGGTCTCCTCCGAAAACGGGGGAACTTCCAGGCCCACCTCTCCGCACATGTCAGCAGCCGCAACACCCGGACCTCCGGGTCCCGCAATGATGCCGACCCTTGGCCCTTTAGGAATTCCTTGTCCGAACCACACGTTCTCGAAGGCGGTAAGATAATCCTGCGCCTGCTCGAAGTCTTCCACACGAATAATCCCCGCCTGCCGGAAGGCGCCGTCGTAAACTGCGATAGACCCGGCAATAGAACCGGTGTGGGAGGCTGTCATCTTTCGGCCCACCTCCGTTCTCCCGACCTTGTAAACGAGTACGGGTTTGACACGGGAGAGGGGTTTGGCTATTTCCAGGAACCGTTGCCCGTCTCTGAAGCCTTCCAGGTAGACGAAGACTGCGTTTGTCTTGGGGTCGTCACGCAGGTAATCCATGAAGTCAATCACGGAGACATCACATTCGTTTCCAATGGAGATGAACTTGCTGAACGAGAGTCCCCGGACCTCGCCCATGTTGATGAAATATCCTCCACCGCCTCCTGACTGGCTGATGACGGAAACACCGCCTACGTCTTTCGGAAATGTGCTTCTCCTCGCCCAGGGGTGACCGGATTCGGGGCAGAGGATGCCTACGCAGTTTGGTCCTATGAGCTTCATGCCGCCCTGGCGGGCCATGTCCACCAGCTTCTGCTGAAGAAACACCCCTTCCTTACCCGTCTCTGCATAGCCGGCGGAATGAATGATCCCCGCAGGGATCTTCTTTTTGACGCATTCCTCCATGATCTTGACCATGGCCGCAGCGGGGACGATAAATATGACAAGATCAATCTCATCAGGGACATCCAAAACACTCTTATACGCCTTGAATCCGAGGATCTCATCCTCCTTGGGATTGATGGGATAGATCTTTCCTTTATATCCATACTCAACGAAGTTCTTCACCCACACATAACCTGTTTTTTTGGGCTCAGCGGAAGCTCCGATTATCGCCACGGACTGAGGGTAAAAAAACTTGTCCAAAGCCTCTCGTTCTTTCGGCTCCATAAATAATCTCCTCTATTTCTCGTATTCCTTCTTTACACCCGTCTCCTCGCGATACTTTTTGCTCCGTCGTCCATCAGGGCGAGCCCTCTCGCGACCTCTTCCGGGGTCAGCCACTTGCCTAGATCCATGGGCTCGAATTTGGGTCTCAATGCCCGATATTTTTCTGCAACAGGAACAGTTGTGTCAACGGACCACTTTGCGAAGTTATTGCCTATGCCTGCCCCCTTTATGATATTGACGTCCTCGGCAGCGCGTGTCCTCCTCACCATCGCCCAAATGACATCCGAAGGATCATAGATATCTACGTCCTCATCGACGGCTATCACGAAATTAAGGTTCCTGACTGCCCCAAAGGCTGCGCCGATCAGATTTTGCGAGATTCCCTGTTCTTGCTCATGGGGCACACGGCACTGGATAACCACCCCCATATGTCCCTTCATACAGTCCAGGACATGACAGTTCGTGAAGATGTTCGGGGCCGTCATCTTGCAGGTATTGTAGATGCTCGCTTCCGAGATGAGTACCTGCAGGTTATTTGTCTCATAGGCATCGGCCAGAGGGGTGAAGTAACAGGGACTATTCCTGTAGGTAATGGCCGAAATCTGAATCTTGAAGCCCGCGGCTGCCAGACCTTCGTAGCCAAGTTGTTCAGGGAAGAAATAACTCTTCCCCGGTCCCTTCGCCTTGGAGGGAAGTTCTTCGGTTATCTTTTCAGTATAAATCACCTTTCCTTCGAGGACGATATCTGCGTGGGCCAGGGCGTAGGCGTCGACGGTCTTCGCCTTGCAGTACTCAACGGCCTGCCCTTGCAGGTTCCCGGCCATGCCCAGGTCATCAGTCCCAATGGGGCGGATTTGCGGGAAGTCGCCGCCGGAAGCGACCACACTTAATGCCGGAGACATGCCGATGTTAATCGTAACGGGGTACTCCTGCTTCTTCGACTTATGATGATACAGCACTTCGAGGAAGTGGCGGCTGTACAACGTTGCCATACTAATCCAGTCTTTTCCCAGGCTCGGATTCATGCGATGGAAAGAAAGATTAAAGGACTGCTCTCCTCCGCCCATCTCCTTGGGAACACTGATCATCACTACACCACCGGAAATAACGGGACCGATATCCAATTTCGTGTGCGTAATCACCGGCAGGAAGTTCAGGACATCGATGTCCTTAGTGATGACATTTTCCTGGCACGGCGCCTGTGTCACCAATTTCGGCTGGATGGGATTCCTCGCTGCGTCCAGAATCCGCTTGGGAAGCTCTTGCTTGGTTGTCCCAAAATACCTGGCCACCCGATCGCGATTTGCGAAAATGTTCGTCACGGCCTTCCATTTCGGATACCCCTTGATATTTTCGAAGAGGACCATTGGACCTCCATCAAAGCTCTTCGTGATGCCCGCTATTTCGTACACAGGATCCACCTCTTTGGAAATGGTGATAAGTTCCCCTTCTTTCGCACAAAAATCTAAGGCCCCCTTTTGGTCTATCAGTTTTGCCTTCATGCTTCCTCCTTATGATGATCTTGCATTGATGAATTGAAGCTCTCCGCAGCAAGCTTCGGGGAATGCGCTCGCTACCGAATTCATATTTCAATCTTTCCATAGTTGCCAATTGGGGCTACAAATCGTTGTGCGTGACCCAATATGGTCTCATGTAATTTCTTCTGGCCCGGCCCAAGGCCCAGTTTTTTCACCCTCCGCGCCTTCCAAACCCTGCATTAGTGACCCGCGGAATGCAACCGCCCGGAAAGAAGTTGCACCTGCAGCGTTGAGGGGAGCCTCCAAAATCGCAGGCCCCCTCAGCCGATAGATTACGAGAACGTATTACAGACAGATATAGTTCCCTGGTAAAAAGATTGACAAAAAGAACTCACTAAGTAACAGACTATCTTACTTACTTCTTGCTCTGCCAGTATTTTACCATCCAAGGAGGCAACTGATATTCCGTCGTACCTCCGTATTTTACACCGACCCATTTCTTATCGCCCAAAAATGGTTTACCGTCAGGCCAGATGACCATTGGTTTGCCGTTTATCCATTGGACAATGGTAGTTGTTGTATAACCAGGGCCGAATACTATATCATGAACCCACTTTGCGCCCTTGGGCGTAAACGCGATTCTTCCCGAAGCCCCGACATAGTCAGTCTTTTCCAGGGCGGCTACCACAGCGTCTTTATCAAGGGTGCCGGCTCTTTCAATGGCTGCTTTTAGTACATTGTAAGCGTCATAACATACGCCGCAGTATGAGGGGCTGTACCCGTAACGGTTCTTAAGTTTTCTGCTATAAGCTACTGTCTTAGGCGTTATGTGAGCATTCCCAAACGGGGCCAAGGTCGCCTCATAGTTAATCAATCCGCCGCTTGACGCCCAGTTTCGGTCATTCATGGACGCACAGTCAAACCCAATCATGGCGGCGGGTATCTGGAGCTCACCCCACTGTTTAGGAACAACCGCTCCTATGGGACCACAAGCGTCGAAACGGATTATTTGCGCGCCTGATTGTTTAATAGCGGATAATTCAGCAGTGACGTCCTGGGCTGTAATAGAAGGTCTCCATATACCGGCTATTTCCATACCATTCTCAGGAATCCTCTTTTGCATGTCCTTAATCACGTAATCTACCCACAATGCCTTTTCTCCCAAGAGGGCTACGCGAGGTTTTGCAATACCTAAGTCCTTTATTACCTTGTCACGTATAATAAGGAGCCCGTTAAAAACCACGTCACCGATGTACTGGGAATTTAGTGTTGCAATCTTAAAGAAGTACTTCAGTCGGTCATAGTTTTTTGCCACTCTCGCAACCGGCTCCGGGGACCCCGTATAGCAGTTAATCCATATGGCTTTTTTGTCCCCTATGACTTCCTGCATGGCGAGCACCGCTTCTGATCTGTATCCCCCCACTATAAAATTTACCTTATCGGCAGTAATCAGTCTTTCCATTGCGCTTACGGCATCTGAGATGTTCAAAATCTCGTTGCTGTCCACCTTGACCAACTCTACCTTATATTTCGTATTACCAACCTTGATCCCGCCCGCCTTATTTATGTCTTCGACAGCCATCTCAGCGGTTAAAGAACATTCCTGACCAATTATGAATTTCATGGGGCCTATATACCCAAACTTGATGGTATTTTGAGCATGGGCCATCGTGGCCATAGCCATTATCAAGAAACACACCAATATGCCGTACATTGTCTTCTTATGCTTGCTTGTCATAGCTTCCTCCTGCCTTAGCTTCTCTCTACAATTTGGAATATCCATTTCTTTCCCCTTTGATACGAACCAAAAGTGAGTCCCATTTCACGCCGGTATTTCACCTCCTTTTTTTCATTCTATGTGAAATTATAAGCCGCTATACTAAACGCATCCTCCAGATAAAGCTCTTTCGCCGGCTCCTGAGCTCCCGTCTCCACGCCGGAATTTCATACGGCGTACTACAGGCCCAAATAAGTTTCTCTGATGAGCTCATCAGCAAGCAATTCCTGCGAAGTTCCTTCAGCGATTATCTTTCCCCGGGAAATCACATAATTTCTGGAAGCCAAATCAAAGGCGAAACTTACATCCTGCTCAGTCAAGAGGATGGTGACTCCCATGCCCTGTACGTCTCTGATGCGTTCGAATAAACTATCCTTAACCAATGGGGCAAGCCCAACCGAAGGTTCGTCAATTAACAGAATTTTGGGTTCTGACATCAACGATCGGCCGATTGACAACATTGTGCGCTCGCCGCCCGATAGTGTCCCCGAAATTTGGGAGGCTCTTTTTTTCAAGACTGGAAAAAGGGCATAGACTTTCTCAAGATTTTGATCCGCTACCTCCTTGTCGATAAAAAGGGCGCCCACTTCCAGGTTCTCTTTCACTGTCATTTCTCGAAATGGTCTCCCCCTCTCCGGGCAGAGGATTACTCCTTTTCTTGCGATTTCGTGGGCCGGAAGATTGATTAGCTCATTTCCGTCAAACTTGACACTTCCGTTTAGGGTAATTTTCCCGCTCACCGTTCCCTTAAGCGTATCACGCTGCCATTTTATCAGCCCGGACATGACATTAAGAAGGGTGCTCTTCCCGGCTCCATTTGGACCTACCAAGCTAACCAGTTCCCCTGAGTTTACATGCAAACTCAAGCCGTTTAAAACAATCGCTCTGTCATATAAAACGGACAGGTTCTTTACTTCCAGATACAGGCTCACTTGCCCCCCTTCCCGATATACGCTTCTATTACGTCTTTATTTTTTACTATATTACCTGGGACGTCTATCGCAATTACCTTTCCGAAATTAATCACAATTACCCGGTCCACAATCTTCATCAACTCGGACAATTTGTGCTCGACGATAAGCATCGCGGGCCCCTCACTATGGAGTCTTCCAAACCGACCACCTTTATGCAGCCGCTTTAAAGACCCTGCAACGAGCGTCGTTTCCGCCGGACTCAATCCGCCAAAAGGCTCATCGAGGAGGAGAAGTTCTGGTTCGGTGGCAATTGCCCTCGCTAATTCAAGGCGCTTCAGGTCTCCGTGGGATAGAACCGATGCCGGTTCAAGGGCAAGGTCGGCAATGCCGCAGAACTCCAGTGCATCCAACGCTCGCAACTCAACTGTTTTTACCCACTCTCCCCTCCTCTTCGTTTTGGGGCTAAGGCATGCCACCATAACATTGGCGGCAACCGGCAGGTGACGAAATGGCTTTACTACCTGGAAAGTCAATGCCATTCCCTTGTTTACAATCTTTGCAGTCTTCTGCCCCGTAATGTCTTCGCCTTTCAATATTACCTTGCCGGAGGTTGGTTTCAGTATATTCATTAGAAGACGAATCAAGGTTGTCTTTCCTGCGCCGTTTGGCCCTATCAAACCGACGACCTCGTTCCGATCAATGCTGAAACTTACGTCCTCTACGGCCCTGAGCCCGCCAAAGTCTTTAGTTAAATTTTCAACCTGAAGGAATGGTGCGGTCATTTTTGAGCTTCATCCTCCTCCCTTAAGTCCCTCCGTGATACTTTCCCAATATCGGTCTTAGGAATTTCGCCGACAAATTCAACAATTTTAGGAATCTTGTAAGAGGCTAACTTGTCCTTGCAGTATTCACGAATATCCTCTTCGGACAAATTACCGCGTGCATCGCTTTCCAGGACTACAAAGGCCTTTACGTTTTGTCCCACCTTTATGTCCTTCACCCCCACGACCCCCACCTCCTTAATTTTTGGATGGCTCTTTATTGCCTCCTCCACCTCTCGCGCATACACCCGCAGGCCTTTGTATTTTATGAGATCCCGTTTTCTGTCATAAATATAAAAGTAACCTTCTTCGTCCATGCTTGACAGATCCCCGGTTCTCCACCATCGTATACCGTCTATAATGGCCTCACAGGCCTTTGTATCATCCGGATTTTTCCAGTACCCTTTAGTTACCAGCGGACCATGTACCACAATTTCACCCAATTCGCCGATCGGGAGAAATTCATCCTTATCCTGATCAGCTATGGCGGCCAGAACACCGGGCATCGGGATGCCGACGGAACCGACTTTTACTTTGCCCAAGGGGACACAATGGCTTAAACATACGAATTCAGTCATGCCGTAAACTTCGTGGAGTTTCGTGTCCGTCTTGGCCTCCCAGTCCTTGGCGGTATATTCATTGAGTGCGTCGCCCCCGCTGGTAATGATTTTAAATTTTTTCCAGTTCACTCTATCGGTCTTTTCATAGTCCTTGAGCTTTTCATACAGAGACGGAGCACTAATCAGAAGGCTCGGCCTCTGACTGGTAATGGTATATAATAATTCATCAGGTTCAGGAGTTGTAAGTATCAGTATCTTAAACCCGGATAAGATCGAAAAGAAGACGGCGTTAAATTGACCTCCTGCGTGATAAAATGGCATGATACCGACGACGGATTCATTGCCGTCTTCAAGAAACATATTTGCAGCTTTGTAGATCGCAACGGAGGCCATCACATTTCCATGCGTCAGCATAACACCCTTTGGTAGCCCTGTTGTACCCCCTGTATATGGGAGTGTAATGAGATCTTCAGGACCTATGTCAACCTTTGGCGGGGTCGGTGGATATTTCTTGATCAAGTCCACAAGTTTATGAAAACCCTCCCTCGTGAGTATTTCCGGGGCAGGCGCTGCCATCTTCTGATATACGGCGCTCAAGATGGTCTTGCCTACAAATTTTGTTAATTTAGGGAGGGATTCGGATATATTGGTTAAAATCACGTTTTTGAATTTGATGCCTGTTTTCTCTACGGCTTCATAAAGTATGTCCTGACAAATTATAGTCTCTGCTCCCGCATCCTCCAATTGATGTTTGATCTCAGCCGAAACATAAACAGGGCTTATGGCTGTTACGACGGCCCCTAACTTGAACGCCGCGTAGGACGCTATTATGTATTCGGGAGAGTTGAGTAATAATATTGCTATCCTGTCTCCCTTTTTGACGCCAAGATCTGCAAGGGCGGTTGCCAGTCTGTCTACCTTCTCCCTCAGTTCTTTGTACGATATTTTTCTGCCATAAAACATCAATGCGGTTTTATTTTTCCACTTCTCAGTCACTTCATCAAAAGCTTCGCTCACTGATATCTTTGGGACATCAACCTCGTGGGGAGACGAAGGCAAATAAGAACTAAGCCAAGGCCTGGTCAAGTATACAGATGTCTGAGTCATTTTTCTTCCTTTCCTTGATTTGTGTTTTTATCTTTCGTCAGAAACATCGGCGCCCGGCATGCCCTGCAGGTACGCCTGGTAGCCACATTCATGACTTTGCATCTCGTACATTCCGTCTCAATTTTATCACGCACCCAGACGGTAATCCCCTCCGGCATGAAAAGCAGAGAAAGAATTAAGATAAGCGCAAGAAGGATAAAACGTATTTCCTCTCCATACGGATAAAACCGGATGATTTCTGTGAGCGGATACAAAATGAAGACTCCGGCAACGGGTCCATAGATCGTCCCCATACCTCCAAAAATTGACCATAGCACTACTTGAATAGAAAAAATAAGCTCCAGCGTGGAGGGTCCGGCAACTCTGATATAGTGGGCATACATGCCTCCGGCAATTCCTGCAAAAAACCCGCTTATCGCAAAAGCCAGCAGCTTATATTTTATCGTATCTATCCCCGAGGCACGCGCGGTCATCTCGTCTTCCCGAATGGCGCGCAAGAGAAGACCAGTCCTCAGGATCCTGCTTTTTGCATCGGTAAATTTGAACATAATGAAAATGGAACACATCACCACTGCCATAACAATGTAGTAGGCATTGATTTTGTCTTCCGCAAGACGACTTAATCCGTAAAGACCGGCCTCACCGCCTGTGAAGTCTGAAAAGAAAAATATGATCCCGGAAAGGATTATCGGAAAAGCAAGTGTCACAAGCCCCAAATACAAGCCACGCAAACGCAAAGCCGGCAGACCGACGATCAACCCCACCAAAGCCCCGACGCAGCTTCCGATGGGAATGGTCAACCACAAGGGTAAGTCAAAGTGTAAATCAAGCAAGGCGCTGGCGTAGGCGGCGACACCAAAGAAAAGTGCGTGGCCGAGACTTAACTGTCCGGTAAATCCGCTTAAAGTGTCCCAGCTCACGGCGTAAAGGGAAAATATTGCGGCAAATGTGACAATACGCAATATCTCCTCATCAGCCGTGATAAGAGGGAAAAAAAGCAACGTTATGCCAAAAAGCAGCGCGATTGCCCGCCCGGGAACAACCAGGACGGATTTACGAAACCACATCCACATCCATACAATACGTGTTATCACTTTATAATCTCTCTTCCTCGAATGCTACTCCAAATAAGCCCTCAGGTCTCACCAAGAGCACCAATACCATCACGCTTAATGAAACCGCGCCCCTTAAAAAACTTCCATCAGGAACGAGAAAAACTACCATGGTCTCCGCATATCCCAGGATAAAAGCCGCGATAGCGCTCCCCTTGATGCTTCCGAGCCCGCCAAGCACAACTGCGGACAGCACGATAACAAGCGGGTTAGTCCACATCAAAGGGTTTATCATAATTGTAGGAGCCGTTACTGCACCCGCTACGCCTGCCAAGATTACTGATATACCCATAACTTGCATACTCGTCTTGGTTACATTGATTCCCATAACGTTAGCCATCTCGCGATCCTGGTCCACAGCTCTTATCGCCTTGCCGAGTTTTGTCTTTGACAATAATAGCCATACCCCGACCAGGGTAATAATGCTTGCTCCAGCCGTAAAGAAATGTTGATTAAGGACGCTAACCCCTCCAATTTCGAAATATCCTTCGACAAAGGGAGGTATTCTCTGGTATTGAGCACCAAATGTTAACAGCAACGTTTCCTCAAACAGCATTGCTATCGCCACTGAGATAATCATCACTGCTGTTTCATGCACCTTGATCCTGTCAAAACACAGTTTATAGCAGACCACTCCTAAGAGGCCTGCGACAATAATGGATGCCACGGCGGCAAGGGGAAGCGGCACATCGAGGAATGTTATAGCGCCCAGTATGAGAAAAGCGGTGAGCATGTAAAAGGCGGTATGGGCCATGTTCAGTATCTTCGCAACGCCGAAAATAAGGGAGAAGCCAATGGCAAGAATGGCATAAACCGCGCCTGAAACTAACCCGTTGATCAAGATCGATACAAACATAGATACACCCCGTAGATTAAATGCGTGACTTCAGACTTTCCCCTTCCGGATAGTGAAATGTGAATCTTTCATACCTTTCTTCAACTCATGAGAAGACGCCGACAGAGGCCCGAAGAACCCTTAGCGGAACTTTCTCATCACAGATGGCGGTCCCATATTACGTACTTCTTGTGCCTGCGAGCGCCGGGCCGTCGATCGTCTTTCCATTTGTTTCCCCGCTTCTCCCGCAGCATCCCGTCCACAAAACCTTTGGCTCCCTCGGCAGAAGGCTGCTTCGGTTTTTTTGCCTCATGAATCATCTTCGGATAAATGATATTTTCTCTCACACACCTTTTGAGTTTCTCCAAATCGCCTTCAGCGAGAGCTATGATGATGGCTTCGTGCTGGGCAATACTCACCTGGGGTATGTCAAGCGAGACGTAGGCGTTGTACCGGAGAGCGAAGATGCCGTTTTTCAATCTTTCAAGATTGTCTGCGAGAAACCTGTTTTCAGTCATCGCATAGATGGCCTGGTGGAACTCCTCATTCTTCATCACCATGTCCTCAAGCACGCCGCTCTCGACGGCTCTGGAATATTCCTTATGAATCTTCCAGAGAAGGGCCAATTTGTCCGGAGTAATCTTCTTGATCAGGAGCTCCGCTGCCAGTAGCTCCAAACTCAACCGCACGCAGTAGAGATCCTCCAGCTCTTCATCGGTAATGTCTGCCACCCTCGCACCCTTATTCGGAGTGAACTCGACGAATCCGAGATGGACCAGCTCCTGAATGGCTTTGCGAATGGTGAAACGCTTTACATTGAATTTTTTGATCAGTTCCGACTCGACCAGGCGCTCCCGGGGTTTCAGCTCACCCGTCAGAATGGCCATGGCCATTCTCCTGCAGGCATCATCCGAATTTATGACAGTCATGGCTTCACTCAAAATCGTGTACCCGAATTCTTAACCGCTCAACGCCTCGCATGCTCCTGAAGAAGGCTGTTCTTAGCGGGCTGTCCATCTGTTGGAGGTCAAAATGCTCCTTCACATTTTCTCTGGTATATTAATGGATTGTCCGCATTCAGAAAAGTCTTCCGTAGATGCAAGGAACTTTATTCAGGAAAATTGTCAGTGATAATGTCGATAATATTGTCAATAATGTATTTCGACACCTGCATATCACCGCTTTTTAGGCTTGTCAAGGGAAAACTTACTGAACTTTATTCAATTAATTTAAATATCAATAATATCGATAATATTGTCAATAATATATGTCTTCCTGCTAACACCCTCTCTTTTTTTGAGTTTGTGAGGGGGACATTGTACAAATTTGTCGAAAAGCAGAATTGTCGAGTATGGTGAGTAATCCACCTTTGGCGGTGGATTTAAAGCCACTTTTTCAATGTAACGGATAGCGGTAGTCGTCGGGTGAATCTGCGATATCTTTCCTCGAGGCAAAGACAGGTACCTAACGGAAACACTGCCACCTGACCGAGACTAACTGCCCCACCGTTTGAACAGATTATGTTCAATATGGAAATAGTCAAAAATTTTCCCGATCGTATGGCTGATGATATCCTCGATGGTCTTGGGTTGATGATAGAAGGAGGGAATAGGTGGCAAAAGATGCGCTCCCATTTCGGCAGCCATCGTCATCAGCTTTAGATGCCCAATGTGAAGCGGGGTCTCTCTCACAACGAGCAATAACTTCCTCTTTTCTTTGAGAGTAACATCCGCGGCGCGGACAATCAGATTATCAGTGTAGCAATTTGCAATTCCAGAAAGGGTTTTGATGGTGCACGGAACCACCACC
Organism: uncultured delta proteobacterium; assembly: GCA_963729715.1. Taxonomy (GTDB): domain Bacteria; phylum Desulfobacterota; class Syntrophia; order Syntrophales; family UBA2185; genus Fen-1135. The sequence goes on along the minus strand of CAVSPA010000006.1, from coordinate 63,285 downwards.
ATGCCTTCCGTGATAAACGACCCGCTGGCCAGAGCGGCCCCGACGTCGGTGTAGCTGTAAGTGTAATCGGCCATCTGTTTTATCTCGTCAGGATTCATGCCGGTCTCAATCTCGATATTGCGACAACCGGACTCGGAAATGATCAGGTGTGTTTCGTAAGGAGTTTCTTGCATGGCGCGCAGCATATGAATTCCGTAAATCACCCCGCTTGCCCCGGTAATTGCAATAATCATTCTTTTTGACACGGGTATCATTCCTCCAATCTCCGCATTCTCAGGAGCGTGAGATTCGCAAATGCGCTTCGATCATCTGAGTAAGTATTTCCACATTTTTAAGGATGTGATTAAGGTCTGATTCTTTCAGGTTATCCCAGTGCATCCCCGCAGTGACCACCACGGGACGATCGGCGACGGCTGCCAGTCGTTCCGATATAGATTTGACGACAGCGTCCTCCTTATGTCCAAGGATACTGAGGACCGAAGCAGTGGCGCTTTTCTTCTCAGCGTCCTTGAGACTCGGCCGGGACTGGGCTAAAGCTACTGCACCGACGTGGGGTCTTTCCCCACCCCAAATGACAACAACAAAATCCTGACCCACTTCTACAACTGAGGCGCTGAGGTCAAATATCCCTTCCTGCGTTCTAAAAATTATGGATTTTCCGTTCATATCAGATCTTGGTCAACAAACGTAATTAGCAGATGCGGCATCTGCTCCGGCACCGTTTCTTTATTTGAAGGAGTACGACGCCTCCCAATAGATTTAACAATTTGTTGCTTATCTTTAGTTAAAGGATTTCTTTTGCGTGTAAGAATTATAGGGGATGGAGTTCCGGTATGTCAAGAAAATATGACTTCAACACATAACGGGGCGCGCCGTTCGGCCAAAGAAAGCACGTCTGGAAGAATTTTTGAGGGCTCTTTAATGCGTGCATTCCCGTCTGCGAGAGCAATCCCATCCCACGAGGAAAATCACGGAACCGAAGCTGCCTGCGTCAGTGGGTAATCACCGCCTGCAAGACCCACAGCGCCACCATGCCGACTCCGATCGTCAAGAGAACATTCCGGGTGCGCCAAGCAACAGCCGCGGCCAGTGCTCCCGCCAGCAGCCGGAGATTTCCGAAGGACAAATCGAGCGTGCCTGCCGGCATCAGCAGTTCCGGAAAGATAATCGCCGACAGCACTGCCGGAGGCACAAGGCACAATGCCCATTGAATAATCGGCGGCAGATTGACGCGCCCGATCAGCACGATCAGTGATAGACGAATTGCGTAGGTGACTAAGCCCATGCATATGAGAAGGAGCCACACATTCATCGGCTGCCCCCCCGCTCGTGACGGCCATTTGACAGCTGTCTCTCTTCGACCCAAAGGCCAACTGCCATGCCGCTGATGGCCGCGACTATCAACCCCAGCTTGTAGGGCAGGCCAAAAGCCAGGACGGCGATGACGCCGGCAGACAGGGCCGCCGCCACGCTTGGCCGATCGCGCAACGCCGGCACAACGAGGGCGATGAACGTGAGGGCTATGGTGAAATCGAGCGACCAGCTTGATGGAACCTGCGCGCCAAGGAAGATACCCGCCGCTGTGCTAACCTGCCATGTGGTCCACATTGCCAGTCCCGCCCCCAGCAGATACCAATGCCTGTTGGCGCACTTGACGGGTGATGCGGATTCTTGATTGTAGCGGGTGATGGTGACGGCGTAGGCTTCGTCGGTGAGCAGATAGGCCAGCAACCACTTCCACCTGTGGCTCAGCCGTGCAAGGTGTGGCGCTATGGAGGCGCTATAGAGTATATGCCGCAGGTTCACGATAAACGTCGTAAAGACGATGACCATCCCCGGCGCACCTGAGTGGATGAGCTGCACGCCCACGAACTGTGCCGAGCCGGCGAAAACGATGGACGACATCGCCATAGCCGCGCCCACGGTCAATCCGGCGCCAATGGCCAATACCCCGTAAATCATGCCGAACGGAACCACGCCTAATAAGATTGGCAGTTCAGCCCTGATGCCCGCGATAAATTCAGAGCGCGGCGAATGCCTCGGATGAGGATTTGAATTCACTACCGTCAACCTACTTAATTACACTGGCGCGGGTCATTCCATTACGGAATTAATCGCAGGTAAATACCCTTTTGTCCATACAGGCAACCACGACAGCTCATTGAATGTCACAAATCTCTATAGTCCCGCCCACAGAGCCACGTGGTAGGCGATGATGCCTCCGGAAAAAGAGACAATCAGCATCAAGAGCAGAGAGGACGCAAACCATTTCGCGCTTCCCATTTCCCTCTTCATCACTGTCAAAGTGGCAACGCAGGGAATAAAAAGCATGAGAACAACCAGGAAAGCCAACGCCGAGGCGTGGCTTACGACGTTTGGCAAGACCTCAAGCAACCCATGCTCGCCTACGCCGTAAAGAACTCCGAGGGTAGCAATTACATTCTCTTTCGCTAAAAAGCCCGTAATCAGGGCTGTCAGCATTTTCCAGTCAAGACCCATTGGTTTCCCGACCGGCTCAATGAGACGGCCGAACCACGCGAGAACGCTATCCTCCATATTGCCGCTTGGAAAATAGGAGAAAACCCATATGACGACAGAAACTGTCAGTATAACAGTGCCCGCCCTCTTCACAAATGCTACGGTCCTTGCCCACACAACGATTCCGATAGTTTTGGGATCGGGTTTATGATAGAGCGGCAATTCCATGATAAAAGGCATGGGCTCGTCCTTCAAAATAAATCTATCTATGAACATGCCTATGACGCCCAATACAAGTATGTTCATGGTCAGTAATGCCCAGGAAACAGAGGCTGCTTTGTCCGCAAATAGAGCGGCAGAGACAAACGTCACAACGGCAAGCCGCGCCGTGCAGGGAACGAAGGGAATAAGAAATATTGTAAGCAACCGCTCCCTCCTGGACTCCACAATCCTAGTGCCAAGAACCGATGGCACGTTACACCCGAAACCCAAACACATGGGAATAAAGCTCTTACCGTGAAGACCCACAAGGTGCATGAATCTGTCCATGACAAAAGCCGCCCTCGCCATATATCCAACATCTTCCAAGAAAGCCATGACCGCAAAAAATATGAGCAATATGGGGAGCAAGGTCAAGACTGACCCCACACCTCCGATAACGCCGTCGATTATAATTCCCCTGATCCATGGATGAAAAGAGACGATTGCCGCATCCACCCACCGGGCAAGTGCAGCGACCATCCATTCAACCTGCTTTTGCAAGGGGAACCCTATTTTATATGTCACCACGAAGACGCCTGCAAAAACCGCAAGGAGTATGGGAATGCCGAGAATGGGACGGGTGAGAATGTGATCGATTCTGTCGGTCATTACGACTTCTCCCATTTTGAATCTCGAAACGGCGGCTCTGGTAACCTCTTCGATCCAGTCATACCTGCCGCCGACCACAGCGTGGAGGGAGTCTTCATGCTTGATGAGAAGCGTCTGTATCCTATTCCACACATCCGCGGGCACGAGTCCCTCCATCAACTTCGATATTTCCGGGTCGCCTTCCATGAGTTTCGTTGCAGTCCAGCGGACGGTGAATGGAAGCGGGACATATTCCTTGATGAGATCCATGAGACTATCAAAAATCGCCCTGTGGTCCGGGGAAACATCAGGTATCCTCGGGTTGTAATCCAGTTCCCCCGTTGCCGCAGCGATGACAGTGGATACGAGCTCCTTGATTCCCCTGTTTTTTGTAGCAACCATCGGCACGACGGGTATCCCCAGAGATTCTTGCAGCGCCTTCACATCAACATGGATCCCCTGAGCTTCAGCAACATCTATCATATTGACGGCCACAACAATGGGCGGACCCAAAAGCAGCAGCTCTGACAAGAGATAGAGGCTTCTTTCGAGGGCAGATGCATTCACGAGGTGGACAATAACATCGGGATTTGCACTGATGATAAAATCCCGTGCAACCCTCTCCTCTTCGGAAAAGGCCGTCAGGCTGTAAGTGCCCGGCAGGTCTATAATCTGAAGTTCCACGTCATCCGAAAAATGGGCGCCTTCTTTCTTCTCTACCGTTTTTCCCGGCCAGTTGCCCACATGCTGCGATAAACCGGTAAGGATATTGAATACAGTGGATTTCCCCACATTGGGCTGCCCGGCAAGTGCAACCAGAAGTTTCTTCTCGACCCTCTTTTGCTCTCCTTCATCCCGCACTGCCGCAACCTTAAATACCAGTATCTTCGATGCCTCTCCACTTCCCAAGGCCACCCTCGTATCCGCTACCTGGACAATAATCAATCCTCCGCTTTTGCGGAGGACCTTGAGCTTGGCGTTAGACACAATACCCATGCCTGCGAGTCTGCTTGTGAGAGCGCCTCCTCCGGAGATGGCTTGAATGATTCCCTCTTCGCCTATGCTCATCGATGTAACTGGTATCAATTCGGTGCCCATGTGCCTATTTCACTAACCAAAGTTAAACGTGCCCGCTTATACCAAAATTATGCCGGAAAATACACAAAAAGAAGCTTCTGCCCGAGCTCCAGTGAAATGACAGACAAGATAATCGCACGGCAGAAGCTCTCTGGATTCACGTACTCCATCATTTCTAAATATCCAATGTATGCCCGTTATCCTTTAACCAGATTCTTTGTTTCTTATAGTCGGTAATCGTATTTCCTACAAGACTCCAGAAACTCTCCGAATGATTCTTTTCTTGCATGTGGGCTAATTCATGCACGACCAGGTAATCAATGACGGAACATGGCGCCATTATGAGCCGCCAGCTGAAATGCAGATGATTGTCCTGAGAACAGGAACCCCACCGGCAGCGCGCGTTGCTTATCCTGACGTCTTTGGGAACGAGCTTGAGGGCCTGGCCGAAATGATCGACTCTTTCCCCAATATGTTTCTGCGCGCTTTTCCTATACCAGTCAACGAAAAGCTCTCTTCCCTGAAAGGCATTATCTTCGGCAAGGACAAATTGGCCGCAAACGAAAGCCAGTTTATCAAATCCAAGGGCGGCGGCCTCGATCTTCAACGGATAGGGTTTCCCCAGGAAAAAAAATATTTCGCCTCTTAAATACTTCTTAGCCTGGATTTCTTTTTGCCTTTCCCTGTTCTCCCTGACCTTTCTCCCTAACCAGCTTTGTTTCTCCCTAACAAATTTGTCTATTTCCGGAATCGGTGTTCGATATGGAGCATGGACGACTGCAGTCCCGTCTGCCCTGACCTGCAATGAAATCGTCCGCCTCCTTTTTTTACTCCTCACCACTTCGTAATTCAGTTCCATTTCTTTGCATCCCATGATGTGCAAGGCAAATATACTATTTATTATGCGCGGAAAATAAGGTATTATAAACAGTCTGGCAAGTAAATAAAAGAGAGATTCTCTCAATGAAACTGACTCCGCTATCATATGTCATTATTTTCTTTATCGGCGCATCTTTCCTGGGAGCAACTTCCGTTTGCGCACAGGCAGGAAAAGAGCAATGGATCTTTGTGGGTTTTACCAAGTACAGAGATGCACTTTATATCGAGAAGAAAAGCGTCTCCTATCCATCCCCCGATATTGCCCGGGTATGGTCAATGATTGCCCCGTCTGAAAAGAGTAAATATCGCGAGGAAGTGAAAGGAGAACTAAAGAAGCTAAAGAAATCCGCAAAGGGACTGATGTACACTGAGATACTAAATGAGATTGAGTGCAGAGGAAACAGGATCAGGTTCCTGCAGATTGTTCATTTCAATGCGGAAGGGTCCATAATCCACTCTGCCGTCTCCGCAGATTACGAATGGAAAATAATTTATCCCGGAAGTCTCTGGCAAAATATACAAAGCGCAGCCTGTAAAAATTGATCCCCGCCCAAAAAAAACAAACCGGGCATCATTGAGATGCTCGGTTGTTTTTTTCTTATCAGATCGTAATAGGGATATTACTTGTGCGCAGGCGCTGCGGGAGCAGGCGCTGCAGGAGCTGGTGCCCCTGGTGCTGGTGCCCCTGGTGCTGGCGCTGGTGCCCCTGGTGCCGGCGCTGCTGCTGCTTCTTTCTTCGCGGGCTCTGCTGGTTTCTTTTCGGGTGCGGACGGACAGCCGACTAATACAACCGTAAATGCTATTAACATCAGCACCGAAAGCATGAAAGCAAACACCTTCTTCATCAACGTAGTACCTCCTTTCAAAATTTTTCAGACGCTGGGTGTTAAACCCATTTCTTTAGGCACGAAACATACTCCCTTTTTTTTCATTGTCAAGATAAATCTGCCAAGTATTTCTGAAAAATTATGACGCATCTCTTGCCAAATGAGCGGGCGCTTGACGGGTTGCTTCTCATATAGTCAACGATTTTGGCCATATAGTGATACCTCTCTGTGACAATGGGTCCAATCTCGGGATTTGATGCTGAAACCGTCAAACCCGGCCGTAGTCGTCCTCTGCCCGTTCGATGTCGTCCTCTCCGAAGTAATCTCCGCCTTGAACTTCAATGACAACAACATTCTCCTCCCCTGTGTTCATGATCCTATGCCATGCACCCTGGGGAATATCCACAGCCTGGCCGCGCTCCAGTTGGATTTGTTCCTTGTCGATGGTCACGATGGCGGTCCCCCGGACTATATACCAGTGTTCCATTCTGTGACGGTGTCTCTGGAGACTCAGACGCTGCTTCGGGAACACAACGATGCGTTTCACTTTATGGTCCGGCTCATCGGTAAGCACACAGAAATAACCCCATGGCCGGTGCTCTTCAGATTTTGAGGCAACCATACGCGTTGGCTAATTCTCCCGAAAAAGAGATTTGCAAAGGGCTGCGGAAAAAATCTACGGTCTCACATAAACTGGCGCGCCCACCAGGAGTCGAACCTGGGGCCTTTGGATTCGTAGTCCAACGCTCTATCCAGCTGAGCTATGGGCGCTCCACAAAGTCATGGCGGAGAGAGGGGGATTCGAACCCCCGGTACACCTTTTAAGGGCATACATTCGCTTAGCAGGCGAACCCATTCGGCCTCTCTGGCATCTCTCCATATGAGCCGATCTATTATCTCTTAGGTCTCCCGTGAACCCATATTTCTGAATAGGGGGCAGGGATTTTATTTCTATTCTGGCGGAGGGAACAGGATTCGAACCTGTGAACCTTTCGGTTAACGGTTTTCAAGACCGCCGCCATCGACCACTCGGCCACCCCTCCGTGATGACACTGATTTCAGAACCAAAATTTATATTAGACCCGAGCGGGAATCCTGTCAATTCCTTTCATGTAAGGCCTGAGCACCTCAGGAATAATTACGCTTCCGTTGGCCTGCTGAAAATTTTCCAGAACGGCCACTACCGTCCTTCCGACGGCGAGTCCGGACCCATTAAGGGTATGAACAAACTCTACCTTGCCGCTGTCTTCACGCCTGAATCGTATGGACGCCCTGCGAGACTGAAAATCCCCGAAGTTGCTGCAGGACGATATCTCCCGGTAAGAATCCTGCCCCGGAAGCCAAACTTCAACGTCATAGGTCTTGGCGGAAGAAAACCCCAAATCCGCTGTACACAGGCTTACCGTTCGGAAATGGATGTTGAGCCTTTTTAAAACTTCTTCAGCATTGAGGGTCAGCCTTTCCAGCTCATCGTAGGATGTTTCCGGTGTGGTGAACTTGACCATTTCCACTTTGTTGAATTGGTGCTGCCTGATGAGTCCCCGCGTATCTTTTCCGTATGAACCGGCCTCGGAGCGAAAACATGGCGAATACGCCACATACAAAGTCGGAAGATCCCGCTCATCCAGAATCTCGTCACGGTGGATGTTAGTTACCGGCACTTCGGCCGTAGGAATTAGGTAATAGTCAAATTTCTCGATCTTGAAAAGGTCCTCAGCAAATTTCGGGAGCTGTCCGGTTCCCGTCATGCTTTCGCTGTTCACCATGAAGGGCGTCAATACCTCCGTATAGCCGTGCTCCGACGTATGCAGGTCAAGCATAAAATTTATGATGGCCCGCTCCAGCACAGCCCCCCACGCCCTGTACAGGGTAAACCGCGCCCCCGTAATCTTTGCACCCCTTGTAAAATCGAGGATGTTCAGATCCTCACCGATTTCCCAGTGCGGTTTCGGCGTGAACGCGAGCTGCGGCTTTTCTCCCCAGACGCGGATTACCGGATTATCCTCCGAGCCTGTACCGTACACGACGGACTCATGAGGTACATTGGGAATGATCATCAGAATGCTGCCCAAGTCTTCCTCGATCTTCTTCAGAGACTCGTCCAGTTCTTTGATGCGATTGGAGACATCGCTCATCTTGGCAATAAGCTGGGAAGCGTCTTCTTTTTTTTTCTTTTTCTCGCCTATCTCCTTGGAGGCTTTGTTCCGCTCGTTCCGCAGGGTTTCCACTTCCTGAAGAACTCTGCGTCTTTCTTCATCCAGCGCGGCAAAGGCTTCGAGATTGATGTCCTGACCTCTCTCGAGCATTTTCTTTCTGACGAAATCAATATTTTGTCTCAGAAATTTTATATCCAGCATATTCTGACCTTCCCTTCCAGATTACCCCGTCAAAAGGAAATTCCCCCTATCACTTCAAGCCCCGGCAGTCAATACCTTTTCTCCCACCATTAGTTTCATCTTTCTGTTTTTATTTGGATTTAGCCCACCATCCTTCTCTTGATAACATCAACAATCATCGTCATTTCCGAGCACTTAGTCAAACAGGCGAAGCTGAAGAATGCTGCCATCCCGGCAAAGACAGAGACCATGAGGTGCAATAGTCTTGCGTTAAACGCACCCTCGTCACTCCAGGGCAGGAAAGTTCCTATGAGGATGATAACCCCGCACATCGCAAACGACGACAGCAATATTCTGAGAACAGACTTATAAAACTCCTGATCCAGGAAAACCCCGATCCGCCTCTTGAGAACAATTGTCAGCATGATGACATTAACAGCCGTCGCGATAGACGTCGCCAACGCGAGACCGCTATGCTTTAGAGGATACATGAGAATAATGCTACAGACAACATTGACGATGAATGCGACAATTCCCGCTTTCATCGGAGTTTTTGAATCCTGAAGTGAATAAAAAGCCGACACAATAACCCTGATTACCGAAAAGGCCCACAAGCCAAGGGCGTAACATAAGAGGGCTTGGGCCGTCAGAAATGTTGACTGGATATCAAACGCACCTCTCTGAAAAAGTACCGAGATTATCGGCACCCGGAGTACTATGAGTGCGGCCGCTGCCGGTATAGTGACAAAGAGTATTAGTCTCAGGGAAAAATTAATTGTTCCCTTCAATTCATGAAAGTCGCCTTTTGCCACCTGCTCCGAAAAGCTGGGGAGCACCGCCGTCCCTACCGCAATAGCAAATACGCCGAGGGGAAGCTCCACGACCCGGTCCGCATAGTAGAGATAGGAGACGCTCCCGGACGGAAGGAGCGAGGCCAAGATGGTGGCAATGAAAATATTGATCTGATAGATCGACGCCCCGAAAACTGCGGGAAGCATGAGGATCCCGATTTTTTTCAGGCCTGGATGCCTGAAGTTAAAATCAGGCTTCAGCTTCAATCCGAATTTAACAAGGAAAGGCCACTGCATGGCGAGCTGCAAAACGCCTCCTATCATGACTCCCACGGCAAGGGCCGTAATCGGCTCCGGGAAAAAGTCCATGAGCAGCAGCACCGCCAGGATCATACAGATGTTAAGGATAACGGGTGAAAGGGCGGGTATGGCGAAGTGGCGCAGGGAATTGAGGATGCCCATGCACAGCGCCACGAGAGCGATGAAGAAGATGTAGGGAAACATCAGACGATTGAGAAAAACCGTCAGTTGATAGTGGGCCGGACGATCGATATACCATCCAGGCGCCATGATCGTTACGATAAGCGGTGAAAAAATAATGCCTGCGATAGATACAATGACAAGGATAATCGAAAGCACCGTAAATGCGACATTGGCCAATTCATAGGCCTCGGCCTTTGTCTTTTTGTTCAGGTATTCCGTAAAGACGGGTACGAAGGAGACAGTCAGCGATCCTTCGCCGAGCAGGCGCCTCAGCATGTTGGGAATCCGGAAGGCAACGAAAAAGGCGTCCGTCGTAAGACCGGCGCCGAAAAAAGCGGCGACAACCATATCCCGGAGAAAGCCGGATATGCGGGAAAGCATCGTCGCCAGACCGACCACCCCTGCTGCGCGGGCGACTCTTCTATTTTCCGTGCCTGTTATTCGACCCTCTTCCATACTGTAAGTTGGCAAAAAGCAGTGAAAGTAAATGTCACATACGGCGGCTTGTGGGAATTAAACAAAACTATTCGTGAGCACGCCCTTCTAATGGGAGCCGGTTCACGGAATCAGAACCTCTATGTTCTTTCTTCTGATCCCTTCTATTGCAAAGGTCTTCTTCCTCGATTTATGGCCGCTCAAGATTCTTACCTGTTTTTTTTTGATCCCCAGGATATCAGAGAGAAACCTGATGCATTCCGCATTCGCCTGCCCCTCCACAGGCGGCGCCGTTATTCGAAGCTTTAGCGCGTCGCCCTGAAAGCCGGCAATCTCGCTTTTGGCAGACCGCGGCACGACATGAACCTGTAGGATTACGCCGTCTTCCGTTTCTTTGATGTTTACCATTTCAGACCAGAGACATGTTTGCATGGATCATTACTTTAAGCTCACCGCCAATTCAATCATGCTCTTGATGAGAAATTCATCTAAGAAATAAATCGCCAGAATAACGACTATCGGCGATACGTCAATGGCCATGCGTCCGAAAGGCAGCCATCTGCGAACCTGTGCCAGAACCGGCTCTGTCACACGATATAAGAACTGCACGATCTGATTGTACGGATCAGGATTCACCCATGAGATGATAGCCCTCGCAATGATAATCCACATATAGATGTTAAGTATGACGTGGATAATTTTTGCCACCGCGATGATAAAGTTTCCCAGCACAAACATACGAACTCCTTCTAATAATCAAATACTTTAATTTCTTTATTGTCTCTCCACATCAGGCAAGGATAGAACAAATGTTTTGAGGACTTCGTTGAAGGCCTCCGCATTTTCCAGCATCGCCATATGACCGGCATTCTCAATAAGCGACAACTGCGCACCGGGAATGTTATCTCTCAGGAATTGCGACAGCGCAGGAGGTGTCATCTTGTCATCACCACCGCACATAACGAGCGTTGGCTTTGCGATACTTACGATCTCACGGCTAACGTCAAGTCTGTCACAGGCAAGAAGATCGCCACACAGTGTATCAGGATTGGCGCGTGACAGGCCATCAATAACGGTTCGGGACAGGCGTTCTCTATTTTCCTTGGTAACAGAAAACTTGGCGGCCAAAGCGATTACAGAATCGGGGTCCGTTTTCAGTCCTTCGAGAATCATAGCATTTACAGGCATTCTGGCACCTCCGCCCACGGGAACAATGGCGGAGAGCATGTCTCCATATTTTATCGCAAATACGAGGCTTATAGCCGCACCGAGGGAGTGGCCTATCAAGACAGGTTTCTCCAAAGCAATGACACCGACGAATTCTCTCACCCTTTCGACATACCGCGATACATCCTGTTCACCCCGGCCCCCGGACAGTCCATGGCCGGGCAAGTCAATTACCGCAATATTAAACTCATCCTTCAATCTCGTATACTGTTTTATCCAGATCCTGTGGTCCCCGCCAGATCCGTGAATAAAGAAGAGCGTCTTTTTCTCCTGAGAAAAGTTCTTGCTGCTCACCCAGCAGGCTATATTTGCACCGTCGATTTCATGAAATATTATCATCGTACATTTTTCCTTCTGACAAAAGACAGCGGCGTGTGAGGTCCTACCACGAAAATCCCGGAACAGGTTTTCTGTCTGTCTTCCGCATCAACAACAGAGAATTGAAGTGATGTTACGACTCCGCCCCTGCATATAGGAGGTATTCAGTGCCTATCATATATCATGCATCTTGTGCAAATAAAGATTGATAATATTGTAAAAATTCGTAAACTGGTTCAAATTACTGACGGCCCATAAGAGGGCAAACACGGGGGGGGAGAAATATGTTGAAAGGAAAAAAGATCAGCTTTATCGGGGGAGGCAAAATGGGCAGCGCCCTCATTAAGGGCATCCTGGCCCGCAATCTCATAGCTGCGGGCAAGGTCACCGTAGCTGATGTGGTAGAAGAGCAACTCGAAGGGCTCAGAAAGACATACGGCGTCCTTGCGACCAAAGACAATAAGAAAGCCGTCAGAGACGCAGACATCATCATCCTCGCTGTAAAACCACAGAATATGGCGGAAGTGCTGGAAGGGATATCAGGCAGCATTGATACTAATAAGCTTATCATCACCATCGCCGCGGGTATTTCTACAGGATTTATCGAGGAATACCTCAAGAAGGGTGCCCGCGTCATGAGGGTCATGCCGAATACCCCTGCGTTGATCGGTGAAGGGGCTGCGGCAATCGCGAGAGGCTCACTTGCGACTGACGAAGATCTTGCTTTCACCCTTCATATCTTTGATGCCGTCGGGATTACCGTTGCGGTTAAAGAAGAACTCATGGATGCGGTAACCGGCTTGAGCGGGAGCGGACCTGCATACGCATTTGTCATAATTGATGCACTCGCCGATGCCGGCGTCAACATGGGGCTATCGAGGGACATCGCCCTGAAACTTGCAGCACAGACCCTTCTCGGCGCGGCCAAACTTTGCCTCATAGGAGACAAACACCCCGCAGCGCTCAAGGACATGGTCACCTCTCCCGGAGGGACGACCATAGCCGGCTTGCAGGCCATAGAAGAGGGGAAACTGAGGGCTACCATGATGGCAGCCGTTCAGGCGGCCACTCTTCGGGCTAAGGAACTCGGCAGGAAAAAATAATTCTACTCCTCCATCTGTTCAAACACCTTGCGGAGTCTTGTTAAAAGGTCTTGTCCTTCTCCGCCTGTTCCGCCGGACGGCGCCGGAGTATTGACTACGCTGTCCTGGGCTTGTTCTATCTTCCTGTAGGTCATCGTATTATCGCTGCGGCCAGCCTGAGGTCGAGATACGGGTTCAACGGATTTATCTTCCGTCTTCTTTTTCTTGTGTCTTGATCTCCATCTTGTCTTCTTCTTGGCAGGCTTAGGACTTGCCTCCGCGCCTTCGCTGCTTTCCTGCGGAAGGAAACTGGCTTCGGCCTGTGTTAATATGCCGACAGCGGGTTCGGCACGCTCATTCTCCTGCTTATCAGACACCTCAACAGGGCGGATTTCCTCCTCCTGAGAAACTTCCTCAATTACCTCCCTGGTTACGGTTTCGATCTTTAATTCATCCCACGGCGTGTCAGGGCTTCCGGAGATATGAATTGACACGTTATAAGTGCTTTCAAGCTTACTGATCTCGCTTCTCTTCCTGTTCAGGAGATAATCGGCTATCTCGTAAGGCAGCTTCACTTTGAGAACAGAGAAATCCCCCTTTACCGCCTGCGATTCAATTTTCCTGAAGGCGCCGAGGGCCGTGTATTCGAGAGACGGCCTGACACCGCGCCCCTTACAGTAAGGGCAGACGTTATAACTTATTTCCTGTATGGTCGACTGCTTCTTCTGTCTGGAAAGTTCAAGAATTCCGAACTTGGATATGCGCGACATCTGTATCCTTGCCCTGTCGACATTGAGAGCCTTCTTGAAGGTCTTCTCCACTTCGGCTTCATGTTTTCGGTCACGCATGTCGATGAAATCGATTACAAGTAGTCCGCCCAGGTCTCGCAGGCGCAGTTGCCTGGCAATCTCCTCTGCCGCTTCCATGTTGGTCCTGTAGGCCGTTTCTTCCACGTTCCTCTTGTTTGATGCCCGCCCCGAGTTAACATCAATGGTAATCATGGCTTCCGTGGGATTTATTATTATATAACCGCCTGATTTCAACTCCACCCTGTCCTGGTAGATAACGCGAATCTGTTCTTCAAGCCGATTCTTATCAAACAGCGGTGTCTTTTCCTTATAGAGCTTGATGAGTTTTAGAGTCCTCGGCACGACGGCTTTGGAGTATTCCCTCATTTTTCTGTATGTCTCCATATCGTCTACAAGGATCTCTTCTATTTCCGATGTGTAATAGTCGCGGAGGGAGCATACACCAAAATTGCTTTCCTGATAGATGAGTGACTGCGCAGGGGCGCTCTTTGCCCTCTTCTGAATCTCCTTCCACAGCCTCGACAGCATTTGGTAATCCCGGGCAAGCTCCTGCTTTGTTCTGTGCATGCCTGCCGTACGGATTATAAAACCGATGCCTTCATCAATTTTTACTTGCTCCATTAATGTTTTTAGCCGCTTGCGGTCTTCCTCGTCCTCTATCTTTCGGGAAATGCCGCTGCTTTCCTTATTGGGTAAGAGAACCAAATATCTTCCGGGCAATGATATATAGGTCGTAAGAAGCGCTCCTTTGCGTTCGCTTTCTTCCCTTACTATCTGAACCAATACCTCCTGACCCGCCTTGAGAAAAGGTTTCTGACTCTGCGGGCTGCCTTCTTTTCCCGTCTGCTCTGTGAAATACTCGGGACCAACGTCGTGCAGCGGCAGAAATCCATCCCTCCTGCCCCCGTAATTTACGAAAGCCGCCTGGAGACCGCGCTCTACTTTCATCACGGCGCCTTTGTAAATATTGCCCGTTATGGGTTCCTTGTCCGCCATTTGGATGTTGTATTCGATGAGTTTCCCGCCGTCCACAATGGCCAGCCGCTTCTGTTCTGGATGAACAGCATTAATTAACATCACTCTTTTCATAAATATCCTTGTTCTTTAAATCTCAGCCTCGCAAAATATGTGCAGAGGCTGCGCTGCCGCCAATTTCAGGCCGCTATTTATATTTTTACGAGATAATCATCGGACGAGAGTGGATACATCCCCCTTCCCCTCCCTGACTATCTCAATCGTGTCATCAACAAGACTGATAATGCTCGACGGTTCGGAAACCAGAATGCCTCCATCTATTATCAGGTCTACGGTATGACCGAATTTATCCTTGATCTCAAACGGATTACTCAGCACCTCGCCGTCTTCAGTCGACACACTCGTACTGATAATGGGCTGTCCCAGCTCCCTGACTAAGGATAGGCAGATCTGATTATCCGGCACCCTGATCCCTGTGGCCAGTCTCTTCGGCAGGATGGTCTTCGGGACCAGCCTCGACGCCTCAAGGATAAATGTATATGGTCCCGGCAGGAGGCGCTTCATGGTCTTATAGGCGAAATCCGAAACGCGGGCGTAACGGCTGATATCCTTGAGGTCTGCACAAACAAAACTCAGCGGTCGTTTCCTGCTCCTCCTCTTTATCTCATAAATCCTATCGATGCCCCTCTTATTGGAAAGGGCGCAACCCAACCCATAGACAGTGTCCGTAGGATAGATTATGACTCCCCCATCCTGCAGGACATCAACAGCCTTCTTGATCAACCGCATCTGCGGATTTTGACTGTTAATGGATAAATACATATATTTCATTGTATTCTGATTCTATTAAATTCCCCTTGTCTATAGGTTTGATTACTTACCAGAAATGGGCATTAATATCAATGAACTTATTGAATCTCTTTCAGAACAATTCCATTTCTATTTTCTTCATCTTTGCTCAATTTATATTGGATACTGTCCACGAGGGCGAGCCAGCTTGCTTCGATGATGTTTGTGGATACACCCATGGTGCTCCATATATCCGCGCCGTCGGTTGAATCTATAAACACCGTCACCTTGGCCGCCGTTCCTTCGCAGCCCTCGAGAATCCTCACTTTAAAATCTACGAGATGCATCCCGCTGACCTCTGGATAAAATTTTATCAATGCTTTTCTCAGGGCGTTATCCAGGGCATTTACCGGCCCATTGCCTTCCGCGGCGGTTAATTCTTCCTCACCGCCCACCGTTATCTTGATCGTAGCCTGTGATACGGGTGGATTATTTCCTGTTTTTGCATTTATTACCTGAAAGCTCTCCAGGATAAACGGGTCTCTGAATTCACCTTTTATTTTCTTCATCAATACGGAGAGGGAACCATCGGCTGTGTCAAAGTGATATCCTTGGTCTTCCATGGTCTTTACCTGCTGAACGATATTTTTGCTGACGGATGTTTCCTCACCCAAGTCGATGCCGAGCTCCCTTGCCTTGTATGCAATATTGCTCTTACCCGAGAGGTCCGAAACCAGTACTCGCTGCTGATTTCCTACCAGTTCCGGTCTGATGTGTTCATATGCCGCCGGATTCTTCAATACCGCATCAACGTGAACACCGCCCTTATGGGCAAATGCACTGCGGCCGACGAACGGCCTGGAATTGAGGGGGGGAATGTTCGCAACGTCACTCACGTAATTAGAGAGGTGTGTTAATTGCCTTATGGATGCTTCGGGCAAACATCTCTTATTCATTTTCAGCTGGAGATTCCCTATTACGGAGATGAGGTCGGCATTTCCGCACCTTTCTCCGTATCCGTTGATCGTTCCATGAACCATTCTTACACCGCGATGGACTGCCGCAAGCGAGTTTGCCACGGCGAGGCCGCAATCATTATGTACATGAATACCGAGGATACGGTAAGGAACAGAAGGGACGATCTCATCGATGATCGTAATCAGATCACCGGACATCGTTCCCCCATTGGTATCGCACAGCACGATCATATCGGCCCCGGCGGAAAGGGCAGCCTCTATCACCTGGCGCGCACAAGCGGGATTATTCTTGTATCCGTCGAAAAAATGCTCCGCATCGAAGATGACTTCCTTCCCTTTTGATTTCAGGAATTCAATAGAATCACGAATCATTTCTAAATTCTCATCGAGAGATACATTGAGGATGTCTGAGAGATGAAGGTCCCAGCTCTTGCCGAAAATGGCTACGGACGGCGTTTCCGCCTCTAAGAGAGCCATTATATTGGGACAAGCCGCAGCTTTCATATGCGGCTTTCTCGTGCTGCCGAATGCGGTGAGGCGCGCGTGCTTGAATGACACGCCCTTGGCCATCTCAAAGAAACGCATATCTTTCGGATTTGATCCCGGCCACCCGCCTTCAATGTAGTGAAAACCAAGCTCATCAAGACGCTGGGCAATGCGTAATTTTTCTTCTGCCGAGAAATTTACCTGCTCGCCCTGTGTCCCGTCTCTCAATGTCGTGTCGTAAATCAAAACATCCGACGAATCCATAGCTCCCCCCTCTTCCAAAAAAAAACCGCTACCAGATAACCTGATAACGGATTCTTGCTGCTCTATTGCTTTTATCGAAACACTACACCACTACCAGGCTTCCTATGTAATGAGCCTAATTATGCCTTCAATACCAATCGGCCTGATGGTGTACGTGCTTCGCATAATGAATAACAATGTCCTTTTGCGTTTGAACAATCAACTAGTCGTGTTTTTAAGATATATCATCCGATTTGTCAACAAAAAAAGTTTTCATACTTTTCCAAAAAGCAGTAATGAAGAAATGCACGGGAGTTATTCCAAATAATAAGATTTGACGTCATTTCCACTGTAGTATACGTAAGCCTCTATACTTCCTGAAGGAGAAAAACCATGAACGGCACGGACGACAAAGAACCAGAAATCAAGATAGACGAGGACAATCTCTACCATGAGGAGACCTTCACCGATCTGAAGGTCGGGTGGATACGCCGACTCACTCCCGTGACACCCGACGGCAACAGAGATAAAAAGCGCGAATCCATGTTCATTGGACAGTCGCAACTGGTCACACCCCAGGGCCCCATACCGATTCAATGTCAGATACCTGCAAAGACGCTGCCGGAGGCCATAAAGAAATTTCCTGAAGTCATGGCGCTGACAATAAAGAATATGATTGAGCGGGCCAAGGAGATGCAGCGCGAGTCCGCCTCACGGATTATCACGCCCTGATGAAAGCTACAGAAAAGGATTTGCCGCAGTTTCAAATATTCTCTTTCCTTATAAAGTCTATGGCATTCTTGAAAATGGCCAGACCCATCCCCTCTTCCGGCAACTTTTCCCTCGTCCAGCGTGGGTGGTTGGTGCGGTGGAGATAGGCTTCCGGATGCGGCATGAGACCGAATATCCGTCCCGTTTCATTGCAGATCCCGGCGATGCCGTCAATGGCGCCGTTCGGATTTGCCGGATACTCCATCGTGGCATCCTTAAAATCCTCATGGCTGTATTCTACGACAACTTGATGATCTCTGTGAAGTCTTTCTAAGATATCCTTATCCTTCGTGACGAACTTCCCCTCGCCGTGTCTTACGGGAAGATAAATGCCGGTCACCTTTCTTGTAAAAATGCAGGGGGAATCAGAGTTGACTCTCAGATTTACCCACCGGTCCTCGAATCTTCCCGAATCATTGAAGGTGAGGGTCGTTGTCTGATTCCGGTAATCGCCGTCAAAACCCGGCAGCATCCCAAGTTTCACAAGTAGCTGAAATCCGTTGCAGACGCCGAGGATAAGTTTACCCTTACTTATGAACCTGGCAAACTGATCGAAGAGATTTTCTTTCTTCCCTTTGATTTTCGCATTCAGAATCCGGTTGGCTCCCGCTTTCGCCGAGCCGAGATCGTCGCCATCAAGAAACCCCCCGGGCAGGTTAAGGAAATGATAATCGTCGAGGCTTTTTTCACCGTAAAGCAACATACTGATGTGCACAATATCCACAACATCGGAACCTGCAAGCCTGCAGGCATGGGCCATCTCCATTTCGCAGTTGGTCCCGTTCCCGGTAATGACGATCGACTTAACCTCTTTCGGCATGATACATTCCTTCACTCTAAAAAATTAACTCTTCCATTTTTTGCAAAAGAGGGCTTGCATGTTTCGGGCGCTAAAAATTCAACGGCTTTTGCCAGGCCGCTTTCAACCCGCCGATATCTTCCGAGATGATCCTCTTACCGTCAAGCCCGTCTATCTTCAACACTCCTTCCGCAAGCACTTCCCCCACCTGGCTCATGGCGATTCCCTTCATCATCGCTTCAAAAGATTTTTTTGCCGCGGGAGAGATCGTGACAACAAATCTGCTCTGTGTTTCTGAGAAGAGGAGTGTATCGTTGCGGCGAATACCGGAAGAGGGAAACAAGGCCAGATTGATCAGCATGCCCAGTCCTCCGGCAAAAGCGGTTTCAGCGATGGCGACGCCTGCACCTCCGTCAGAGCAGTCGTGACAGGAAGCGACCAGTCCCGCACCAATGGCTTTGCTTAAGGCGTTGTACAATGCTTTTGCTCTTTCCGCGTTGACTTTGGGCACCCGATTCCCGATCATGCCATGCATCGCATACCACTCTGAACCGCCCAGTTCATCATATGTCTCACCCACTATATAAACCAAATCTCCCGGCCGCTTCGCATCCAGGGTGACCGCTTTCCGCGCATCACTGATTTTTCCCATTGTGGAAAACAGAAGCGTCGGCGGGATGGAAATTTTCACATTCCCGATGCTATAGTCATTTTTCATGCTGTCTTTTCCGGAAATGCACGGGACACCAAAGGCTCTCGTATAATCGTACACGGCCTTGTTGGCCCGCACAAGCTGCGCCAGTTTATACTCGCCGTCGGGGGTCTTTTCCGACTGAACAGGATCACACCAACAGAAGTTATCGAGCCCCGCCATGAAGTCAAGGCTGCCGCCTACGGCTATGGCATTCCTTATGGCCTCATCAATCGCGCAAGCGGCCATGTGGTAAGTATCAATATCGCCATACCGTGGGCAGATGCCGTTTGTCACCACCACGCCTTCGAAAGAGGTCAGGATGGGCCTTATGACGGCGGCGTCACTCGGGCCGTCATTACATACCCCGACGAGCGGCTTAACGACGCTTCCACCCTGGACCTCGTGGTCGTACTGCCTGACGACGGACTCTTTACTGCAGATATTAAGTCTGGATAAAATATCTTTTATGGCTTGTCCCATATCGGCGGGCTCGGGAAAATCAGGCTCGGAATAAATGCGTGGCTGCCATTTCGCGTGCAACTGCATCTGGGGAACACCGCTGTGGAGAAAATCCATATCGAGATAGGCGACGGGCGTGTCACCGTATAGGACGTGGAACATACCCGAATCCGTGTATCTGCCGACAACAGTCGCTTCCACATCCATCTTCTCTGCAAGCTCCAAAAATTCCTGCACCATATCGGGAGATACGGCCAGCGTCATTCTCTCCTGTGATTCGGAGATAAGAATTTCCCAGGGATTTAGACCGGCATATTTTAAAGGCGCTTTTTTCAGATCGATTTCGCAGCCACCGGACAGGCGCGCAGTCTCACCCACCGAGGAAGAAAGGCCGCCAGCACCGTTATCGGTTATACACCGGTAGAGGCCGCGGTCTCTCGCCAGCAACAGAAAATCGGTCATTTTTTTCTGGGTGATGGGATCGCCGATCTGCACCGCCGTCACCGGAGAACCCTCATGGAGCTCCTCGGAAGAAAATGTTGCCCCGTGGATTCCGTCTTTCCCTATCCTGCCTCCCGCCATGACAATCAAATCTCCGGCCAGAATCTCTTTCGTGTGCGTGGGCCTCCCCTCAATAACCGCGGGCATGATCCCGCCTGTTCCGCAGTAGACCAATGGTTTTCCAAGGAATCGCTCATCGAACACGATACAGCCGTTAATCGTCGGGATGCCGCTCTTGTTCCCACCGTGTTCAACGCCCTCCCGAACCCCTTCATAGATGCGTCTCGGATGGAGAATCCGTTTCGGGAGCGGTTTATCGTAAGTCGGCGGCGCAAAGCAGAAGACGTCGGTATTGAAAATCAGTTTGGCTCCCCTGCCCGTGCCGAAGGGATCTCTGTTAACCCCTACAATTCCCGTGAGGGCTCCGCCGTATGGATCGAGCGCGGAAGGAGAATTGTGGGTTTCCACTTTGAAAACTAAATTGTAATCGTCGTTGAACCTGATGATTCCGGCATTATCCACAAATACCGAGAGACACCAGTCGTCCTTCCCCAACCGTTCCCTAATTTCTTTTGTCGCCCTCTTGATGCAGCTGTCGAAAAGGGAATCGATATCCTCTCTCGCGCCCTGTTCGTCCTCATAGACAATCCGGGCATTGAAGATTTTATGTTTGCAGTGTTCGGACCATGTCTGCGCCAGGCACTCAAGTTCGGCATCTGTCATGTTGCCGCCCAGGCCTGCCTTCTTCCTCTCTTTTAGAATTGACTTGTCTTTCAGATAATTCCGGAGCGCCTTCATCTCCTCCAAATTCAGTGCGAGGAGACGCTCATTGCTGATCTTCATAAGCGACTCGTCGCTCATATCAAGATTGATTTCTTCTATATGCACCCTGTCTTCGCCGATCACACGGGGGACATAAGGAGATAGCCCCTTCCGCCTGTCCCAGGATTTTCCATCGACAATTACGTAACGCTCGATGAGATCATTGGCGAGGAGGCTCGATGCTATCGTTTCCGCGTCGTCCCTGCCGATTCTTCCTTCAATTACATATTGCCTTGATGTATGAACGCCGGAAAGCCGCTCCGGCAATTTTCCAAAAAGCAACTCGATAGCTTCTCTCGCAGTTTTTCCGACATTATCGGTGACACCGGGCCGGAAGCCCACCTCGATCATCCAATCGAACCTGTCGGCCAAGCCGCTGTTGATGGCGAAATCCTGGATAATGGGATCGGAAAGAGGGCCGGCGGCAGCCATTTCCAGCTCCTTGCGGGTTAGCGTTCCATCAATAGTATGGACATCAACGGTCTTTACGGAATCGACTTTGATGTGCAGATTTTCGATGACTCTTTTCTTTATCTTTTCCCCGAGAGAATCTCTGACCCCCTCCTTGAATCCTATTTCAATTCTGTCTGCCATTTACGCGTGACCATTTGTCCTTTCATGATAAGAGATGTGCGAAAATATTGTTTGTCACTCCGATGGCGGGAAGCCGAACAAGGAGACGAAGCAGTTGCGTCTCTATGCAGGCAACTGCGCGGGTAAAATACCAAAAGGCATCTGAGAAAGCAACTTGAGATTATTTATAGCAATGACGATTAATATCACGAGAAAACTACGCCCTGTCGCCATTGCCCCTCGCGTTTAAGGAGCAATGGATTTGTGGAGTGTCATGTAATTGCGAAGAAGACGCCTCTCATGTCATTTCCAAGGAGCGCAGCGACTGAGAAATCTTTCCTGCATTGAACCAGATCCCTCTCTTCGCTCGGAACAAGGATTTCTCACGGAGTTTACCCTGAGCAAACCGAAGGGTTCGAAATGACAAAAATAAATATCACTTTATCACGCCGCAGGCAACCCGGGCTCCGCCGCCGCCCAAGGCCTCAGGATAGTCGGAATAATTGTCGCCGCCTGCGTGTATCATCAATGATCTTTCCTTCAGGTCTGCAACTTTCAGGCGTGGCGCAAGCACCGGCGATGCTGCCTTGCCGTCTGCACCGACATACAAGAACGGCAGATCTCCGAGATGTCCCTCCCCGTATGGCCCTTCATGTTTGTTGGCCCCCAAGGGGTCAAAGTGACCTCCTGCTGCGAGCGCTGCGACATGTTTCCCGTCTTTCATGGCATGGTTGCAATCAGGCATCTGATGCACATGGAAGCCGTGTATGCCAGGGGCGAGACCTTTCAATTCAGGAATGAGGATAAGACCGTACCGGCTGTCCATAGCAGTAACGCTGCCTATATTCTTTCCGGTACCCTGCTCGTTCACAAGGTTCATCTGCACTGTGATTTGATCGGCAAAGGCATAACTTGTGATAAATAAGACGACGATTCCGGCCCAAATTATTTTCTTCATTTTCCCTACCTCCCGATTGATATGTTGATACGGTTAATTTATAAATTGGCAATCGATAATGTACAAGGATGGTTTAACGGGAGTATAGTGGCAGGTAAATGCTCCCACCACAGAAGATGTGACAGGGTATCCATCTACCTTATAGACACCTGGAGGTAAAGGTCGCCTCTTTGATCGCCGTTTGTCTTTTTGCCCATTCCCTCGAGACGAAGCTTCGTGCCGTCTCTAATACCCGGAGGAATGCCGACAATTACGGTCTTTTTTTGATAACCAAAGGAAACGCTGATCAGCTTTCTGGCGCCCCGTGCTGCCTCTTCCGGCGTAATATATATGACGTCAAAAAGGTCCGACTCTGCCGACTGTAGTACAGGCCGCGCCATATGCAATCTGGGAGTGCCTTTTCTCACTGTAGCATCCGTTAATATGCGGGGCACACCCTGCCCGGGAATCAGAAGGAAGATTTTCAAGAATAGAGCGCCGAAGATAAAGCCCCCTATATGCGCCCACCAAGCGATACCGCCGGCATTTACGCTCGTCAGCGCTGCGCTGATAAATTGAATAAAAAGCCATATGCCCAGGAAAAGTGTCGCGGGAAGCTCGACAAAGTAGGGAATGAAGATAATGGGAATGAGCGTAACAATACGCGCCTTCGGGTAGAGGATAAAGTATGCGCCCATCACTCCCGCTATGGCGCCGCTCGCCCCGATCGTAGGCATTGTGGAGTCCAGATTGAAGAATACGTGGGCAACGCCCGCCGCAAGCCCGCAAAGGAGATAAAAGAAAAGATATCTCAAATGTCCGAGACGGTCTTCCACATTGTCCCCGAAAATGTAAAGGAACCACATATTACCCGCGAGGTGCCAGAAGCTGCCATGGAGAAACATAAATGAGATGAAAGAAAACATCTGCTCTGAGAAAGTGAAATGAGCCGCGAGCTGAAACAATGAATAACGCGCCGGAACAAGCCCGTAGATGTATATAAACCTGTCAAGCGCATCACCCTGAGACATCTCCACCATAAAAAAGAAAATGTTTGCAACAATGATAAGCATGTTGACAACGGGATAATGCCTCGATGGAATGGTGCCGCGGATGGGTATCATGGGAATTATTTACCTGTTTCAAAAAAGGTGGTCATGGAACCGAACGTGGGCGCCCGCTTCATGTTCTATGGCAAAATGGCAGTCAAATTCTCTGACTTCGACCCAGGTTACAACACCCCTGACGTTAAATTAGGAAATAGAACTGGCTATTACGCTGAAATCCCTACATAATATAAGGTTTCTCAATTCTGATCCGTTGTTATCAAACCATGGTATGCGTATGATGAAATTGGTCAAAGTGACACCGTGGACCTTACATATTACGGAACAACGGTGGGTGCTCTTTATGAACAGGCAAGTATGACACACCAGTATGGAGTTAATGTGGGATTATATGTTTCGTATTAGAAAGACTGTCTCGGCTACAACATGCCGCCGTTTACGGAAATTACTTGCCCTGTGATGTAAGAGGCATCGTCTGAACACAGGAATCGGACGACTTTTGCGACCTCTTCGGGTTTTCCAATTCTTGCCATAGGAATGATGTCCTTAATCCTTTGCAGCGGCGCTCCCTTGATCATTCCCGTGTCGATGAGCCCTGGTGCAACCACGTTCACGCGGATGCCAAACCTTGCCACTTCAGATGCGAGTGAGCGGCTGGCGGCAATCAAGCCTGCCTTAGCCGCCGCGTAATTGGCCTGCCCCCTGTTTCCCACGAGAGCCGATACAGACGAGATAGAGACAACAGATCCCTGGTGATTCCTTGCCATCCTTTTTATCACCGGCTTGGTCACATTGTAGAAGCCTTTAAGGGTCGTTTGAATCACCCTGTCCCAGTCCCCCTCACGCATCATCATGAAGAGTCCGTCAGCCGTAATGCCGGCGTTGTTGACGAGGACGCGAATATTCTTACGCCGGGCAAGGATTTCATCCATCCGCTGCGCCGTCTTCTTGGAATCCGTCACATCGAACCGGACCTTTTCTCCCGTGCCGCCTTGCGAGCGGATAATGTCGAGGGTTTCTGCGGCTGAAGCATCGTCGGATTTGTACGTAATGATAAGTTCATATCCTGCTGATGAAAGCTCAACCGCGATGGCGCGGCCAATGCCGCGACTGCCGCCTGTCACGAGGGCGACCTGCTCTTCTTTCATGATTTTCTGCTCCCTGCGCCGTGTCATTATTGAAATCCCACGATATTCAAAGCCTCGACGATATCTGCCGTAGGCAGGATAGTAAATGGGCAAACTGAATTAAGTCAAGGGGAATTATTCGTGGAAATGTTCGCCGCTACTGATCTTGAGTGGTCGGCCGGCTCTCTGGTGTTTATCGGTGCGAAGAAATGAATGTAATAATATAATCCCATAAATTGGATACCAAAACAGCTTTCTTTGTAGTAATAGAAATAAGTGAGTCTTTGAGAATGAAGTCACTTCTGACAGAAAGGAAGGCATCATATGAAAAAATTATTCATCTTACTCGTCGTCTTAATTGTATCAGGATGTTGCCATCTTGCGGAACAATCTGAATTCTGGAAGCATAAATCGATGTATGCGTCGTGGGATCACATGGGATTTTCCATATTTGGCTACCAGAATCCAACCGTTCTGGATGTTAAGGAAACCAAACAGAAGGGCTGGTGGGGAATACCGGTGGAGGTCAAGAGCGAGAGGCGCTGATTACGGCCGCATGGCTTTATCATGCGATAAAGAGAAGACGAGGAGGAGTCTGCATGCGCCATGCACACCCCCTCGGACATTATTGCAGGTTATCGTCAAAGTAAAAAACGGCCGGTGCTTTTCGGCGACTGGCTGACAAAAAAATTATTTTGCGTTAATGGCTTTCAACGCTTTGTCGTCATTGGCCGTCTTAAAAACGAGGCACGTCGTCTTGACCGCCCCGGGGCTCCCATAGGCATAGTAGATGTCAATTCCCGCTTCGGCAATTTTCTTTGCTAGGCTCTGCAACTGTCCGACTTTATTCGGCACACTGACTACGAGCACATCTTCCACCTCAACATTGGCCCCGATTTTGGCCAGTACCTTCTTTGCCTTGGCGTTATTGTCCGTGACCACCATGAAATATCCCTTGTCGCCCATCTCGTAAGTGCAGATCGCCTCGATATTGACCTTTGCATCGGAGACGACAGAAGCCACTTGGGCCAATAGTCCAACCTTGTTGGACAGGGAAAAACTAAGCTGCTTCAATTTCTTTGCCTCGGCCATTTAACGTCCCTCCTTATTATTTCATAGACTATATTCTGAAGAACCCCATAATAGAAAAACATAACCGGGTTCAACCTCGCAACCGCCACTTTCTATATCAAATCTGGGGCTAAAATTCCCGGTTTTTTCATCACTATTATTCCCTCGAAGGGGCTGCGTCGTTATTCTCTTATTTCGTTATTTCGAGTGAAACGAGAAATCTTGATGATTAATAATATTAATATCTTGAGATTCATCACATTCGTTCGGAATGACAAGAGAACAAGAATTGTCATTTCCCGGTCCACACGGGTTTGCGTTTTTCAAGAAAGGAGCGGATGCCCTCTTTGGCGTCATCCGCAAACAGGTTCCCTATCATCACTTCATTGCCGATATTGTACGCATGCGCATCGCTCAAATTCACCTGCGCATAAAAGGCACCCTTGCCGATCTTGAGCGTCAATGCACTGGCCTCGGCGATCTTCTCCGCCATGGCTTTTGCTTCTTCTTCCAACCGATCCATGGGCACGACCTTGTTGACAAGTCCGAACTGCTCTGCTTCTTTCGCGGAAATCATCCGACCCGTGAAGAGCATTTCGAGGGCCCGTTTTCTTCCCACTGCACGAACCAAAGGAATTGCCGGCGTCGTGCAGAAGATGCCGAGCCTGACACCGGGCGTCCCGAAGAGGGTTCCTTCCTCAGCAACGGCAAGGTCGCACGCGGCCACAAGCTGGCATCCGGCGGCAGTTGCTATGCCGTGCACCTGAGCGATGAAGGGCTGCGGCATATCCTGTATCTTCAGCATGAAGGCACTGCACGTATCAAACACCTCCTGGTAGTCCTTGAGCCCATGGCCTATCATCTCCGTCAGGTCGTGGCCGGACGAAAAGATCTTGCCTGCTCCCCTGACAATAACGACCTTCACATCGCTTTTTCCCTTGATCTCGTCCAGTATGTAGTGAAGCTCTTTCAACATCTCAAGAGAAAGGGCATTTCTTCTTTCTGGATTATTTAACGTAAGGGTCCCCACACCATTCGTCTTTTCAAATTTAATAAGTTTGTAATTCATTCTTCCTCTCCTGATTATGTCTTTATCCTCTGCCCCTCTTACCGGCCTTATTCAATCAAAAATGATCGTCCCAAATCTCCTGCAACATTTTCTTTCGCGCCACGCCGGCGCCGGTATCCCAGCGGCTCGTCTGCCAGTCGTCCGGGCGCTTGGTCCTCAAAACCCAGGGCGGAATAGTAATATGGAGGTATATGGAAAGAGCGTGGATATACGGTTCATACATCAAGCGCAATTCCTTGAGCGCCTTTTCGAGGACCTCAGCCTCTTCGAGCTTAAGACCCGCCTCTGACAATATCGAGCAAAGATATTTAAGGTCGGCCTTGGTAAGGCGATCCTTTTCCGGATGGACGGGAGGACAGTTGAAGACCCCCGCGATATCCACAATCGCGTGTCGGGTCATGGCAAAAGTGAATTTCGCCTGATCCTTGCATACGCCTTCGATACCTGCCAAGGCAAACGCGCAAGTATCCAGTATCGCCGTGAGCGATCCGAGCCACGACTGGTTCTCGTGGTGGGAACGAAATTGAGCCAGCACCGGATAGGACAAGTGACTCTCAAGCAATTCCGCCGACCAGCGTTCCCATTCATGAAGATGCTGGCGAAGTTCATCAACCTCTTTGTCATTGATATGGCGCCGTATCAACTCTGCCGCCGTGGGAGGTGAACCCGCGCGAGAGTCGAGGAGTGAGATAGTCACCTCACGACGAGAGAACGACTGGTTCAAGAGCGGCAGGTAACTGATGACGAGGGCAAGGAAGCCGAGACCCAACCCGGATTCAGCGGCAATTAATCCCCTCCCCAGAGGAGTGGTCGGCGTGACATCTCCTAGGCCGAGGGTGAAGAGACTCGTGCCGCTCATATAGAGGTATGTTCCGAAACTGACAATTCCCGCATGCATTGTGAGTGTCGAGCCGGATGCCCAGAGCATGATGGCAAAGCCGAAGACCAGCCCGGTTGCCCAGAGGATGATCAGCATGAGCATCGTAAAAGGACCGAAGAAACCGAAAAAGGTTTCCCTCCCTCTGCGTGAAGGTATCAACCTGGCGATCAGCAGCCAGAACTTCCACGAATATCGGAAGAAGAGACGGGCAAGTCTGAGCCGGCGTGTCACGCGGCGCGGGAGCACCATCGTTTCAAAGGCATCCCCCAAAACGACGAGGATCAAAACCAGTCCCGCAATAAACAAAGGGATGTCCATTTCAACACCGCTTCCTGGGAAATTGAAAATTTATCTCCCGCATATTCCACTAATTATTATTGACAGTGTAAGGAGTGGAAAACGAAGTGTCAATGATAAAAGATGGCTATTTTGATGGAAATTTGAAGTTTTAATGATTTTTCCGCCGGCCTTACTCCAATTCTTAGGCAAAAACTTGTGAAAAAATCGAAACAATTGTTTTATGCCCACCGTTACGAACATTATCAATTGATAATTAAATTTCCCATTTCTTAACATCTCAAAAGATTGCAGAGGTTTCTCTTGACCATACCTGCAATTTTCCCTAAAATCAGCCGCACAAAAATAATGCTAATCCACTATCGAGGAATCTTTTATGAAGAGGATGCTTTGCGTGAAACACGGCCGCTTATATTTCCACTCCATCGCGTATCTGTTCATGGTATTATCCGCCGCTACTATATTAATCGGCTTTCAGACAGGTCTGGCCCAGGCAGACGAAGTAGTTTATCAGCCGACTGACGAGGTGTTACAGACGATGCCGTATGCGCAGGCGCGTAAAATAATAGAGTCCATGGAAAACCGCAGCACGCCGATTCCTGGGCTCGCCGGTCCATTCATAATCAAGAACATCGTAATAAGCTTCGACAAAGTGACTTGGCGTAAAGAGTGCATGGATCTCTGGTATGTCAGCACGTTACATGTGAAGTCTATGAAGATTGCTGTGACGGGTCGGGACAATGGGGAATTTCCCGTAACTCTCGGTAACGTTAAATCGCAGGGCCGTGGGGGAGGTCTGAAGGAAACTCCTTTTTACGGCGAACCTTTTTGGACCTATACGAATAAGTACGAAGCGGTTTCTTTGGCCAATGCCTTCTATGTTCTAAAACGCTACGCGGAAGGATACGTACCCGTGCCCGAGAGTGATCCTGCTGCGGAGGCCGCATTTGCAAACGAAGCCAAAAGGTATCGCGAGATGGCGGTTAAGCCCGCTCTGCCCGAAGCAGTTCAGAAGTGCCGGATACTGGCAGAAGACGCATTCAAGAACAAAGAGTTGCAGAAGGCCCTCGAATGGTACAGAAAAGGGCTGGCCATTGAACCACTGTGGCCTCAGGGACAGTTCAATACCGCCATGCTCGAAGGTGAATCGCAATGGTACAGTTGGGCTGTCTTTCATATGAAACGTTATCTCGAACTCGTCCCCAATGCCCAGAACGCCACAGCCGCGCGGGAGAAGATATACATCTGGGAGGAAAAAGCTAAGGAGGAGCAGCAAAAGATTACCGGTGAGAGGGAATGAAAGGATCATGATAATGAAGATGGGATACCGGAAGGTTTTTAAGAGACAGGGCCGCTTAGATTTGTGCGCTATTTTATGTCTGTCCCTAACATTATCCCTCATGACCTTACTTATCAGTCTTCAGCCAAGTTTAGCCTTCAATCCGAATGATGCGCAAAGAGACGAAGTAGTGTATAGGCCGAATGACGACGTGCTCCTGACGATGTCATATTCCCAGGCGCGTAAAATAATAGAGTCTATGGAAAACCGCCGGGAGCAGATTCCTCCCGGCTGGAATGCCTCCACTTATAATACCCCCTTGATGAAGAACATCACGATAAGCTCCGACAAGATAACCTGGGATCAAGTCTATCCGAAACTATTTTGGGCTTGTACGTCAGGTTTTAGATCAATGGATCCCCATGTCGAGAAAAGTCATGTGTATGGGACATTCAATGTACTTCCGTGTGAGGCTGCCCCATGGTACCACGGTTGCATCAAGCAGGTGCAGCACGGGGGAAGCAGAAACAGCGGGGATACAAGCGCAACAGATACCTTTTGGAGTTCACTCAAGAGGGATGAAGCCGTCTCTTTAGCCAAAGCTTTTTATGTGCTGAAGAGATACACCGAAGGCTACAAACCCGAAGATGAGGCCTTGTCGTTTGCCGATTTCCAAAAGAAGGCGAAGTTATGGCGCGCCTTGACGGTGAAACCCGCACTGCCCGAGGATGTGCAGCGGTGCAGGATAATGGCCGAGGACGCATTCAAGAATAAAGATTTTGAGAAGGCGGTAATGTACTACGAAAAAGGGTTGGCGATTGAACCTCTATGGCCGCAAGGCCACTTCAACGCCGCTATGCTTGATGGTGAGTTGAATAGGTACGCAACTGCTGCCCTGCATATGAAACGTTATCTGGAACTCGTCCCCAATGCCAAGAACGCCACAACCGCAAGGGAGAAGATGTACCTCTGGGAGGGAAAGGCGAAAGAGGCGAGTACACAATAGTTCACAAGGTCCAAGAGCGGGGAAACTCGATGAAGCATTTGAACACTTTTTCTATTGATGAACTCGCAAGACGACAAGACTGCTATCATTCGTGGCGAAATCGGGACATCAACAATCAGGAGGGATGATCAAATGAGCAACAGGAATATGTTGTGCGCGCTGGTTGTGCTGCTGACCGTGGCTGCGATTCCATCAAACCTGATGGCACAGACTCAGGGAGGCAATACTCCGGCAGGCGGCATTCCTTCGGTTTGGCGAGGCGATCCCCCTCCGGGAGACTCAATGGCTCTTTCAATTCGTCAAGCTCGCGCTCAACTGAAAGAGGCCATAAACAACAAATATGTCGGGACCGCTAAATCCTGCCGTCTGGCTGAAGGATTCCAGGGACTCATTGGAAATAAACTGTGTGATGGGATGGTAGTGTTTGAAAAGGTGACCGGCGTCCGTATCGGCCCCACCGGCTTCCATTTCACTTCATCATATACTGAAAGGGTTGCCGCCTATTCCGACAAGCGCTATGATGTACAGATGTCCGTGAGTTTCAAAGAAGCCACAAAGTACATGCAGGCTTACTCGTTAGATCCAACGTTTTCGAATGGTGTTTATGAACTGGAGATACCGAAGAGACTCTACGGGGTTGCCACCCCTGAGCCCTGGCCTTCCAATTACCCAGTACTTGTATGGGGAAACAAGACATCAGCGGAGAAGTTTGCTGATGCGTTCAATCGACTTCTATACGCCGCACGTCAGGACGAAGAGTTTGCTACGTTCAGTGCGGCCGCGAAGACATGGCGTGACTTGACGGTGAAGCCCCCACTGCCCGAGAATGTGCAGCGATACCGGGTAATGGCCGAGGACGCATTCATGAATAAGGACTTCGAGAAGGCCATCGATTACTACGAAAAAGGGTTGGCAATTGAACCATTGTGGCCACAGGGGCAGTTCAATGCTGCTTTGCTTTACGGGGAGATCAAAGATTACGGAGCGGCCTTACTCCATATGAGATGTTATCTCGAGCTCGTCCCCGATGCCCAGAACGCCAAAGCCGCAAGAGAGAAGATGTACCTCTGGGAGGGAAAGGCGAAAGAATGAAGACCGTGATGAAGGGAGCGGATAAATGAAGAAACAATTCCCTATACCGGCTGTTGCCTTTATAGTTATCTGTACGATGGTGGTGACGACTCACACGGCGATGGCGCAGAACTGCAGCAGCCCGCCCACGGGTTCTTACGGTCCCGCCTGGGCAAGGCAGTATCAATCATGGTGTGAGGCCTGCAACGGGAAGTTCAGCATGTCGGGCGGTAATCCTTCGTGTACGCCCGGTCCGAACTGGGGCGGAAGGGGTGGATCTTCGAGTGGCGGCGCCGCCGCTGGCCTTGCCCAACCCTTTTATAACCTCGGATACAACTTTGGGCAGTCACTCGGCAAGGCGCTATTCGGCGATCCCCAGGAAGAAGCGCGCAAGCGGGCGGAACAGCAAATGCAGACCGCGGAGCAGGCACAAGCCGCAGAGGCAGCCCGCCAAATGGCAGAGGTGGAAGCCCGTATACGAGCGGCAGAGGAAGCCCACAAAAAGCAGGAAACATTTGATCGTCTTTCCACGCAAATCCAACTCTCCGAAGGGTTCGATGGCCAAAAGTCTGACGGCCCTGCCCTTATGCTTGGAGATAGTGATAGCGGCCTTCGCCCGCAGGGGACGTCGTTCTTCGGCACGGGCGGCGGCGCGGGTGGTTCGTCTGCCGGCGTTAATAATGATTCCCGAGTTGTTGATTTAAGGCCACGCCAGGGATATTCGGCAACGACTGCTGCCGCTCCGGGCGATAACCTGGCCCTCATCATGGGCGACCCAAACGAGGCGTCTCGTCAGGCGCCAATAACAGACTCCAAGGTAGTTGACCTTCGCGACAAAAAGGCGCCCTATGTAGTTGACCCCAATGTGGTGAAGGGCAGGACAAACACGCAGGGCGCACAGGCACGCATGCAAGCGGATGCCGTGATCAGCGGCATCTATGCCCAGGCCAAACGTCTCGGTTGGAGCGCGAAGAAACTTGAACGTCTCGATAAAGCATTGAACGGGTTGGACCTTGCCGATGATTCCATTGTGACAGGAACCCAGATCAACGAGGCCTGGCAGAATATTTTTGCCCGCGCCCAGGACAGGAAGCTTGCGCAGGAGGCATCTCGGGGCGAGGGCACGCGCATGCCGGGTGCAGGAAAGCAGACCCGTTACAATGACTGCACCATCTTCGCCCTGGCCAATGCCGCGGGCCTGCCCTACGGAGTGGTGGCAGCGCGCGCGGCAGAGATCATTCGCGAGGGTGAATGGCGCAGCGCCGAAGATCGAGCAAATCCACAGAAAGCCATCGAGAAGGGTGGCCTTATCGGCGGTGAAGTGATTATGGAGGCCGAAGCCTTTGGTCGCGCCGAGGTGGTTCCCCCTTCCGGCTTCGCCAGTATGCTCAAGGAGGGGAGGCCGGTTTTAGTGAACGTGGCTCATAATACCGGCAGCAGCTTGGTCGGACATGAGGTTGTGCTCACGAAGGCTTTTCTTCATGGCGGTGAAACTTGGTACGAGATGATGGATGCCAATGACGGCCCTCTGCAGCGGCGATACTTGAGTGATAAGGAGCTGAATACCTTGATCCTCGAAAACGGCGTGGCCTTCAGTCCGGAGCCGGGCACCGTCCCCAAATTACTCCGCAAGAAATGATAATGCCAATCGGCGGAGACTGCCGCAGCAAGGACCTCTCCCACGAGGCAGGAAAACCTTGACGCAGACAGAATAGGTATAAAGAAACCGGATCAGGAAACTTTTCTGAGCAGAATTCTTACAGCCCAACCTGTGTCGAGCTTATACGTTTTCTTGACGGACACAACAGCGGGGTTATAGCCAAGAACGGTTGTCTCACCCGTTACCGTGTTTAGTGTGATCAGGAAGTCCGCTTTATCATCACCGTCGTAATCCACAGTTTCGGAAATCACCGGCGGCAACCCGGCGATGGACTCCCATTTGATTTGAATGAACCCTTCTTCTCTCTCCCAGGAGGCCATCATAAACGGGCCGGTGAATGATGGTCCTGTACGTACCATGATCGACGACTTTCACAATCTCCCCTCCAGTGTACCGAGGAGAAACCGTTATCCCTGTTGCCAAGGCAAACTTATTGCTGAAATAATTATTTCCCAGAAATGTGGCAAGCACGATGGATGTGGCAAGAACAGCAGCCGTATAACCGAGAATTGATTTTAGCCTACCCATGGCGTTTCCTTTTCACGTGGGAAAAATGCTGCCTGTTGTAGTGAGCCTGATGGCCCTGACGATCACGTCCTGAATATTGCCGCCCGACATTGTCATAAGAAAAGCCGGATAAAGAAACTGCAGTCGCTGTATTGGAAGATTCCCACCGAGAGGCGTGCCCTTTACATGGAAGGAGAGTGCCTTCTTCGGACAGTTGTCGATACATTTGCCGCACTTGATGCAGGTAAGGCGGGTCTTCCCTTTTTCGATCGACGCCTCATCAACGGAAAAACTCGGGCACACTTGCATGGAGCGCTTGCACTTCACGCATGCCTCATGGTTAATCCTGACTTCAAAGGGATTAATCTTGTTCGCAAACGACTGGAATGCTCCGAAAGGACAGAAGAGACCGCATTGAATCCTTCGCCTCGTGAGAATGGGCAGAACGATGACAAGGCCTATGAAGAGGGAAACAAATATGATGGTCTGTATCAGGATCTTGGTGGAAGTAATTGCAGCGAACTCCGAGACCGTCTTAAACGGGCACAGCCACTCGCAGTACACGGGAGCGAGATAAATCGCGGAGGCAAGCACAACCGCAAGCAGTACCGCATACGGGAGATAGTGCCACTTCGGGTTGATGTTCTTGATGATGGGTTTTTTTAATATGCGCGAGAAGCCGTCGTCTCACCCACCGAAGAAGCAGGCCCATCCGCAGAATCCCCAATGGACATGCTTCCCCTCACTTCAATGTAGTGTGAAATGAAGGAGATGCTGAAGAAGACGGCATAGATGCAAAATATGGTAGCCCGGTAATTGTCTGTTTTTTCCGTGCGGACCATCAGGAAGAAGAGGATATTGAAAAACAGAAACGTAACCGCCACTGCAAAAAGTTTTTTCGGATCTGCCGGGATTTTTCCTCCGGTAAGAATCATGAAGGTGAGAACCATCATCGGAAAGGCGAAGAGGATCGTCTTCATCAAACTCATGCGCTCGGGAGCAGGGGCTGTTGCCTTTTCTGTCTCAGTCATGTTTTGTACATACCATTCATGAATAACATGAGACCAGTGTAAAAATAATAGATTCCCATGACGCCGGCTGCCAGTTTCCCGACGACGGCAAGCACGGTCACGCGCCGCAAGCCGCCGATGAGCGGAATGGGGATAAAAAATACCGATGTCCCGAGGGAGAACAGAAAGAAGAACGCGAGGGTTTGGAAAAGAGTTGTTTCACCAGCGGCATTGGTGAAAGCTAAGAGGAACGGCGGGCAAAAATTTAGTCCTGTAAAAAGTCCCATAGTCGCGGGGAGCATGAATGGCCACCATGTGTTGATCTTCGTGAACCGCTTGCTGACCTCCTCGGCGGGGCAGATCGCGCCGATCCTGAAAAAACCGTAGAGCACAAGGAACACCGCCAGGATCATGTTGGCAGAGCCGATGATGATGTCGCGCCATGATGATGCCAGCAATATCGTCTGGCCGACGGCCCATGCCAGCACGCCGAAAAGGAGATAACCCAAAAGTCTTCCGGAGAGGAACTGGGCAACAACGGAAAAATTCTGCAGCACCGCCTTACCCTCTCCAAAGAGATACGGGACGAGAACAGGGGCACAATAGGCGATGCACACTGCCCCATTGCTTAATCCGAGGAGAAATACTTGCGTACTGTCGCATTACCACATTTAGCAGCAGAATTCTAACGTAACCTGCTGCGAGTAAGCTGATTCCTCTTTGATTTTGCATTTTACATCTTGCATCTTGCATTTATGATCTCCACCATCAAATCCACATTGACTTACGAGGCCGTTTCCCCTATCCTTATCCTACGTGTAAGTGGTTGGTTCCCCGAACCATTTAACTTTACTCGCGGACTAAGGCAGATATGGGATTGCTTAGAACAAGTATCTTTATTTCTCTGGTGCTCTGGCTGGCGTTATCGGTGCCGGCTTGGTCTATCGAGCAGAGCCGCTGTGTGACCAACGCCCATGGTAAAGTGGTTTGTCCTCCGGCGGCGGGCACTTGCCTGATAACCATTACCGGCGAGATCGCCTGTTTACCGCCATTTGGCGGTATCGTAAAGACCTTCGACGGCAAGATACTATGCGGCCCGGGAAAATGCCTGATCACCGCATTCGGGCAGGCATTCTGTTCTGCTGAAATGTACGGGTCGGCGACTGTCAATGCATACGGCGGAGCCGTCTGCACCGGCGGCTGTGTACCGGCGTCCGCGGAGGTCTGCAGCTGACCATAAATCCCTCCATCTCACCCCGGATTTCTAAACGATATCTAAAAAGTATTCCGTGGGCCATCAATAGCCATCCCGCGGCTCGCTCCTTACCTGTGGTTGTTCATCTCGCGGCAATAGATTTATCGGCGCCAATGTTATGATATCGAGAAGACACATAGTGCCGGTTTTACTTTTGCTGGCTATCGCAGTCAGCGGCAGCATGATGGCTTGTTCTTCTGACGTAAAGCTTCCCCACCTTGCCAGGAGTGCTGCCATCCTGGCCTTTGGCGATAGTCTGACTTACGGAACCGGGGCGGAGCCGTCAGAGAGTTACCCTGCGGTCCTCGAGAAGTTGATTGGTCGAAAGGTAGTCAATGCAGGCATTCCGGGAGAGGTGACTGCTCAGGGCCTGTCCCGCTTGCCGGAAGTGCTGCAAAAGGAAAGACCGGCTCTCATGATAATCTGCCATGGCGGTAATGATATGCTCCGAAAATTGAACCAACAGCAGGCCGCGAACAATCTGCGAAACATGATTCGGTTGGCACAGGAACAGAAGGTGGCCGTGGTCCTCATTGGTGTGCCGGCCCCGAACCTGTCTCTTAAGCCGCCGCAAATGTACCGGGAGATTGCCAAAGAGTTATCCGTTCCCCTTGAAGAAAAGATATTGCCTGCGGTGCTTGCCGATGGCTCACTCAAGTCGGATTATATTCATCCCAATGCCGCGGGTTATCGCCGCATAGCCGAAGCCCTTGCCGCTCTCCTGAAGAAGAGCGGCGCTATAGATTAGCCTGCTTAACGGATTGTTCAGGCCTTCGACAACTTTGTCTTCCCCTTAAGTATGTCGCCTGCTATCTCCTCTTTTATCTATTTTGCAGCCTCACCCATATGGCCGCCCGTTCGCCCACGTCTATTGATACTCATAGACAGAGCCGGAGTCATGACAACCGCCCGAAGTAGTCAGGTTGATAAGATATTCTCGTGACCCTGTATATGAATCGGGAGGCACTGGCGGCACCCACGTTTATTGCCCACCGCTTATGGGAAATTGCTTCACAGAAAGATACTGCGTGCCTACCGCAGCACTATTCTGAGTATTATCAGTAATAGAAATATCAATTGTGTCTCCGCAAGCGGCGGACGACCACTGAATGTATAAAGGCTTTCCCATTACCGCATAACAACCGACGTTCCCGCAGTACGGCCGCAACCACTTAACGTATGGGATCGGGGGGTTCGTGATATTTACAGGCGGGCTGGAGGTCGTGATGGAACCAAGGGTCATGCTTGTGATTCTCACCTGGTAGGGTGCATTCGTCAAACCGATAACTTTCCAGAGATAGTTCCCGGAGCCGGAGGCGCCTGGCGGAAGGTTATCGGCGATAATAAATGAGTTGGAGGCGTTAAACAGTTCAATTTTCAGTGGACCGGGATTGCCTGTAAACTGCCAAGTTATCAGATGCGTAATTCCTGTCGTCCATGAAGCGCCGGCCAGTGGCGAGGTAATAGTCACAGTGGGCGGCAAAACATACACCTTTTGCTTCATTCCTGCCCACCCCCCCCCTGTGCACCCGTTGCGTAGACTCCCACGAGGTAGCCCAGATCGTAGGTAGTCCCGATAAAGCTCAGAGGGACTGTGAAATTAATGCTTCCGCTGTTATCCCTGTACTGATGCTCGTAAGATTGTTTGTGGCCGACGACAAGATAAATGCGTCAACTTTCGTTTGCGTCCCTTGGATCTCCCACGCAATCTGGTATGTCCCGCCTGCGTACCAAGTATCGTTTGGCTTGGGCGTTGTGATGGTTACCGTTGTGAGAATAACACTAACAGGCTGCCTTGCTTCTACACGGGAATCGTCCTCGCTGGTAATTCGGAGTTCGTACTGGCCCGGAGCAGTGTCCCACGGGACCGTATAAGCGGTGTGCCCGCCACCCCGTTGCCGATAGTGATCTTTTTCTGGTTATCCTTCCAAAGCGTTATGTCCACCAGATTGGAGCGGGTGCCGGTGCAGGTCCATTCTATGTACTGGTAGCTGCCGGTAAAGCAGGTCGATGCGTTGACGTTGTTTTTGCTGGAGGGCGTTATAGTGATGGTGCCCTGCGGCGGCGCATTAGGGTTCAACAGATTAGATACGGTGCCTGTAGCCGGTTTCACCTGCTGCGTGCTCTGCTGCGTGGTCTTCTGGGCTGCGGCCGGGGCCGCGTAAGCCGTTGACAGCGAGAGCAGGCAAATAAGCGCTGACATGACTAACACTCGAACTGCAATTCTTGATTTTCCCTACATGATCACACCTCTCATGAAAATCTTTTAGTCGATGGCTGCAAATCATCCTGCCAGGAGAAATTTTCTATGTTCAAAAATACATCGTCTTTATATCAGTGTCTGCATCGCAGAATTGTTCACGCCTTCGAGGATCAGGAATAGAAAAGCAGGAAAGGTTGTACGACCGGCGTATCAAATCTTTTGAGTTTTTTTACACACCGATTCATTAGTACAGAAAATGATATCCGGCAAGGGGAAATATAATTGAGCGGCATCCCACCCCACGCGGTTTCGCCCTTGCCTTTGGCTAATACTTGTGTAAGTGTATTAAGCATTTACAGGATTCACGTACAGGAGAGGGTTGCATGGTTCCAATCCGGGTTGCTGCGGTGCAGATGCGGGCACAGGTAGGCGCAATTGCGCGAAACCTCTCGTCCGCCGAGGGGCTGGTCTGCGAGGCCTTTCGGCGTGGCGCGCAATGGGTAATTCTTCCCGAGTTCTTCCCATCTGCAGTAGCGTTCACACCGGCGATGCTCTCAGCGTGGAAACCGCTGGAAGGCCCTCCTTTGCAACTCATGCGTAGGCTTGCGCGCAAACATGATGCTGTCGTAGGCGGGTCGTTCATCGCGAAGTCAGGGCATGACTGCTTCAACAGCTTTCTGCTTATCTTTCCTGACGGCCAGTACTTCCGTCACGACAAGGATCTGCCCACCATGTGGGAGAACAGCTACTACATCGGCGGTTCGGATGACGGCGTCCTCGCCACTCCTGCCGGCCCTGTCGGCGTCGCCATGTGCTGGGAATTAATTCGTTCCCAGACAGCGCATCGATTGTTGGGTAAAGTGGGTCTTGTAGTGGGCGGTTCATGTTGGTGGGATCTGCGCCTCCCCGTGCTTCCCAAATACGCTGGGGAGCAAGCGCGGTTGATGGACTTGCTAAGACAGGCTCCCGCTCACCTGGCGCGGATGCTTGGCGTACCCGTCGTACACGCGTCCCACGCCGGTGACTTCTCGGGGTTGACACCGGGGAACGAATCCATGCCCTACGCTTCCCGATACCTGGGCGAGAGTCAAATCACGGACGGTAACGGCAAGGTACTTGCCCGCATGACGTACGAAGACGGCGAAGGCGTGATCATTGCCGACATCACGCCCGGTCAAGTTGCCGGAGCCTTAGAGCCGATTCCCGATAGCTTCTGGACCCGCGAACTGCCGTCAGGCGCAACAAAGGCATGGGAATACTTGAATCGACTCGGGCGACAATACTACGCCACAACCGTTCGCCCGATTCTCGAAGGCGACTCGTCCACAGCATAGGAACAGGATGCCTTCCTTCTACAGATAATATCTTCAGAAAGCAGGAGGACACCATGTTTACGGCGCAAGAAAAAGGCATAGTTCGAGTGCAGAGCCATAACCTGGCGGAAGAGACTTGGCGCACTTGCGGGAGGCAGAATACGATCAATGAGACAAGGGTAATATCTTGTATTTTCTTTTTTTCCCTAGGAAACACAAAACCCCGCTCTCTGTTTTGAGATACGGGGTCTCGATAATCGCTCCATACTTCCCTCGCAGAACGGTTCAAGGGTTATGGTTCAATTGTCTATGTCTATGTCTATGTAATAATTACGGTGTATTAGGTAGATGCTGGAATAATCAATGTCAAGCCCTAAATGATGGCAAGACCATTCTCGTCATTAGAACCGTTCACATTTCGTTCTTAGTTCTCATCGTTCAAGAGGAAAAGGGACGATTGTGCCAGCTCAATGATTTTTTCACACTCCTCCTAATTCTTCTTCGGCTCGATCAATTGCGGCAGTTGCTCGTTGTTGTACTGCTTCCTTGCAATACGCTCCACTTGAGGTTTCAAGTAACCGAATAGATCACTCATTGCAATGGAGCCATCCTGCCTTACGACCTCTTCATTCTTGATGCCCTTGAGCATAAAATAAGTGAAGAGCCCGTGCCCTTTCTCTCTGTATGTAGAGCTGATCTGGCTGCCGGAGGTGGCAGACAGGATCACCATATTGCGGCGTGCAGGCTCTGCGCTTTTTAAGTTCATGACTAAAGGCCGCGCCCCCTGCGCCAGCACCGATCTTCCGCCCGCCCCGGAAAAGCAGGAATCAAGCACCACAACTATCTCCTTCGCCGGAAGCCTGCCGAGGGCATTGTAAAGACGCTGCAATGAATATCCCGTCTGGTCGATGAATGACGGATCGCCGTCGTAGGGCACAATGTAGGCATCGCCCGTCTTGGGATTTGGCGCGCCGTGGCCTGAATAATAAACAAACACCGTCCCCTTGGGCTCCACATTGTTCGGCAGCCACTTCTCAAAATACTTCGCCAGATCAACATTAGAGGCATTATCGTTCAGAAGCGTAATAACATTCTCTTCAGGATAGCCAAACACCTTCACCAGGTACTCCGTTATCGTCTGCGCGTCATGCGTCGCGAAATCCGCCGTAGGCAGCTTCTGACGATAATTCTCAATCCCTATAACGACCGCGTATGCGTTCTTCCTCGGCTTAACCTTAAACGCCGGCAGCTCGTCAACGTCGGATTTGACGACCGCAGGGGTAGGGCCTTTTTCTGCCACCTCATAGCTTGCGCCCTTCGCATACAATGCAAGCTTCCAGTTCTTTGTCATCGCTTCAACACCTTCGTCCAGCGCCGTGGAAACCATCTCAGTTAATAATTTGTCATAACCTTTACCGCAACTGGGGCCGATAACGGTAGGTATTGTTCCGGGAAGCGGGATAATCTTGTTGAATTCCGGGTCTCCTTTTTGATTGCTGGTGATTCCAAAAAGCATGTCTCCATTCTTTGCGTTGATGCCGTACATGGCCAAACTCATCACCATCTCATAGCCCTTCTCTGCGCTGAATTTGCTGTTCAGCAGGACATCGTAATTCTCTTTGAGAAGTTTATTCGCTGGTACGATGTCAACGGTGGAAAACACATTCTTAATTTTTTTCTGCATAAGCTGATACATTTCAGGATACGGTCTGAATCCTATGTGTATGCTTATCAGGGCGCAGTTATAGGTCATGGCCTGCTCCATTTGTTCAGGCGTGACGACAATTGCCGCTTTCAGATCATATTTTGCCTTCTGCTGCGCAGCCGGAGAACCCTCATCCCGAAGCGCGATCTTTGAGGTATAACTGTATGAACAGGATGTTGTCATCAATAAGATAAGGAGAAAAAGCAGCATGTTCCTTTTCATACAGGCCTCCTATTTCTGTCCTATCAACTGCGGTGATTGTTCGTTGTTGTACTGCTTCCTCGCGATCCGCTCGACCTGGGGCTTCACATAGCCGAAGAGATCGTCCATCCTGATTGTGCCGTCCGCACGTGTCACATCCTCGGTCTTGATGCCTTTGAGCATGAAATACGTGAAAAGGCCGTGTCCCTTGTCCCGGTAAGTCGAGCTTATCTGATCGCCAGAAGCGGCTGACATGACAACTAGGTTCTTGGGCAGAACGGAGACCTTCTCCAGATTTATCA
This sequence comes from uncultured delta proteobacterium, assembly GCA_963729715.1. Taxonomy (GTDB): domain Bacteria; phylum Desulfobacterota; class Syntrophia; order Syntrophales; family UBA2185; genus Fen-1135. The sequence goes on along the minus strand of CAVSPA010000006.1, from coordinate 21,645 downwards.
CCAGAGGCCGCGCCCCCTGCGCCAGCACCGATCTTCCGCCCGCCCCGGAAAAGCAGGAATCAAGCACCACAACTATCTCCTTCGCCGGAAGCCTGCCGAGGGCATTGTAAAGACGCTGCAATGAATATCCCGTCTGGTCGATGAATGACGGATCGCCGTCGTAGGGCACAATGTAGGCATCGCCCGTCTTGGGATTTGGCGCGCCGTGGCCTGAATAATAAACAAACACCGTCCCCTTGGGCTCCACATTGTTCGGCAGCCACTTCTCAAAATACTTCGCCAGATCAACATTAGAGGCATTATCGTTCAGAAGCGTAATAACATTCTCTTCAGGATAGCCAAACACCTTCACCAGGTACTCCGTTATCGTCTGCGCGTCATGCGTCGCGAAATCCGCCGTAGGCAGCTTCTGACGATAATTCTCAATCCCTATAACGACCGCGTATGCGTTCTTCCTCGGCTTAACCTTAAACGCCGGCAGCTCGTCAACGTCGGATTTGACGACAGGAGCCAGCTTGAGCTCACTCTTCACGCCGGCGGCCGTTGGCGTTGACTGCGCGACGCCTTTCTTTCTTGCAAACGTTTCGATGAGCCTGATGCCGAGCTTGGTTCTTGTGCTTTCGTTTGCGGCGTTATCGGCGCTGCTGTTCGCCCATTTGCCGGCGTAGGCCTCCAGGGCTGCCAGCGCCAGTTCGGCGTCGGCGCCGTTATTCAGGAAGAGTCTGACAAGATCAGGGTTTTCCTTATAGGCTGCCCAGCTTAACGCCGTCCATGAATCAGAGGCTTCTTTTGCATTTATATTTGCACCATTGTCAAGAAGCACCTGGATGACATCGGCGCGGTCATTCTGAGCGGCGAGCATGAGGGCGGTCTGAGAAGTGCCCCTGTAAAGAATGTTTGGATCAGCGCCGCTATCTATCAGCAGCTTAACTGCATCGGCATGCCCCGCAACCGCCGCGGAGCGCATTGCTGTAACCAGGCTTTCATTGCCGAATTTTACTTTAGCGAGCAAGAGCTTGACGATATTGACGTCGCCTCTCTGTGCTGCAATATTCAGGTCGTTTCCATAAACGTCCACGCCTTTGTCGAGGAGCAGCTTGACAATATCCGCCCGACCCGTGTATGCAGCCCATGTCAACGCCGTCCATCCTTTGCCATCGGTCCCATTGATGTCTGTGCTCTTTTCGAACAAGGTCTTTATGCGTGCGCTGTCATTCTGTTTTATTGCCATCATCAAGGGTGAAGGCTCTACGGGTGTGGTAGCACAGCCCGAGAGATGGGCAAGCAGAAATACAAAACAAAAGGAGATGACGAATCCCTTGAGGGCAATTGCGATACATCGATTCATAAGCCGCCTCCTATTTCTGTCCTATCAACTGCGGTGATTGTTCGTTGTTGTACTGCTTCCTCGCGATCCGCTCGACCTGGGGCTTCACATAGCCGAAGAGATCGTCCATCCTGATTGTGCCGTCCGCACGTGTCACATCCTCGGTCTTGATGCCTTTGAGCATGAAATACGTGAAAAGGCCGTGTCCCTTGTCCCGGTAAGTCGAGCTTATCTGATCGCCAGAAGCGGCTGACATGACAACTAGGTTCTTGGGCAGAACGGAGACCTTCTCCAGATTTATCACCAGAGGCCGCGCCCCCTGCGCCAGCACCGATCTTCCGCCCGCCCCGGAAAAGCAGGAATCAAGCACCACAACTATCTCCTTCGCCGGAAGCCTGCCGAGGGCATTGTAAAGACGCTGCAATGAATATCCCGTCTGGTCGATGAATGACGGATCGCCGTCGTAGGGCACAATGTAGGCATCGCCCGTCTTGGGATTTGGCGCGCCATGGCCTGAATAATAAACAAACACCGTCCCCTTGGGCTCCACATTGTTCGGCAGCCACTTCTCAAAATACTTCGCCAGATCAACATTAGAGGCATTATCGTTCAGAAGCGTAATAACATTCTCTTCAGGATAGCCAAACACCTTCACCAGGTACTCCGTTATCGTCTGTGCGTCATGCGTCGCGAAATCCGCCGTAGGCAGCTTCTGACGATAATTCTCAATCCCTATAACGACCGCGTATGCGTTCTTCCTCGGCTTAACCTTAAACGCCGGCAGCTCGTCAACGTCGGATTTGATAATCTTGACTGCAGCAATCCCCGTTGGTTTCCCAGGCTTGTATCCTTCGGTAAGTGCGATGAACTTCTTGTTTCGAGGCAGCTCGTCAATCATTTCATCCATTGCCTTTGCAAGCATAGCACTCACCGTCTTTTCGCTGTATTGGTTATTTTTGTACAGAGACATCGGTATTGACACGGGAGCTGTCAACAAAAGAGTCGCCGCCTGTCCATAGGTAGCTTCTTCCCCTTCGTTCCTATTGAATCTTTTCTCCTGCTTGTTTGATGTCCTGAATATCGCGCTACCGCTCTTTGGATCAATCCATTCCGTAAAAAAACTCACCTCAAACATCGTGTCGCGCAATTCGTAGTCATGTCCAAGGGAGAATTCGGATGATGAGTTTATCAGGACATCATACCTGTCTTTGACCATTTCACCCGTATTCACGATTTCGACAGTCGAAAACAGCTTCTTAAATTTTTGCTGTGCTAATTGATACATCTCCGGGTACGGCTTGAATTCAAAGCCGCCCTGCAGCCTCACCTTCTCTCCCTCCTGCTGCGGTGTGACGACAATGGCCGCCTTGAGGTCGTACTTACCCTTTTGGAGCATAGCCGACGATGTATCCTCTGGCAGCAGAATCTTCCCACTATAAGTGCAGGCGGTAATGGGTAAGGCGATGAGGAGAAACAAGAGGGATTTTCTTATCATGGATTGCCTCCTGACAATTTGCCGCAATGTGCCCTAAATTGTTATTATTATAGTACAAGAAGTTACTCTCAAGGCTGGGAACTATATAGAAATATTTGTGATAAATCAATGAAATAACTGACCACGGCGTGCGGTGAGACGCCAATATTATCTCTGTTTGAGATGTTGCATAAAGGGCACAGAATGGGCAGCTATTTTAGGAGCGGCCAGAGCGAATTTACAAACATTTCACACGAGGTAGCAAAAAAAAAAGACGTTACAGAATGAAACCTATCAGGACAAAAATTCCCGCACCGATCATCGTGGCGTCCATCAGGCTCATTTCCCGGCTGAGCCGAACCTCGGTTTCGAACTTCTTCACGAAAATGAATTCCTTACTGACAGGATCATTTATTTTAATTGATTGAAAAAAGATAATCCACTTTTTAATAGTGGTTTTGCCAAGGTATATGGGTTATAGTCGCAACGTTGCATGAAACCTTAAGAAAGGAAATGATCTTTTCAGCTCAGGCGGTTCTTAAGATTTGTATGCATTCTTCTTTTGGACCTTTGAAAGATTTATTGTTCGCCTAGTAGTCAACCGGAAGGTGATTTCGATAAAAAAGGCTGCTCCTACCATGACGAACAGAACCCCGATCTGACCGGGTGAACTCTTTGCAGTCTGCCAGAGAAGACTTGCTAATGCACTGAGGCAAAGTCCAACTCCGATTAGCGAAAGCCAACTTCTGCTATGCGTCTCGTCTGCCAGTACCACGTTAGCACCATTAACGGCTGCAAAGATCAACAGGAAGCCAACACTACCCATCGTCGACATACTGGACAGGTCGGCAAGGTTGGCGATGATGAGGGTGACTCCTGACGTAATCAACAGCCCTTCTATTGGCCTTCCCCAGGCCTTTCGTTCCAATTCGCTTGGAAGCTCCCCGTCTTTTGCAATGACATAACTCAGCCTGGCCGCACCGTAAACTGTGGCATTGATGGCAGAAGCTGTTGAAAGCATGGCGGCGATGGCAATCAAGATGAATCCGGTTTGACCCAGGAATGGCCGGGCTGCTTCGGCCAGCGCGTAGTCTTTGGCATCGACAATCTTGGCGATGGGTAGAGTCCCAACTGTAACTACGGCGACAAGGACATAAAGAACTATCACGAACCCAACGCTTGAATAAAAAGCGCGAGGCAATGTCCTGTGCGCGTCCCGCACATCCTGAGCTGTGTTGGCAATCAACTCGAATCCCTCATAGGCCACAAAAATGATCATCCCGCCTGCAATCAGATCCAGAGGAGGTGACCATGCCGACGGTACCAGCCTGGTCCTGTCAATACCCCAGATACCAACGGCGATGAAAAGGACCAGAATCGCCAACTTGATGAGCACAATCCAGTCTTCCGCTTCGCCGATCAGCTTAGCGCTCAACAGGTTAAGCCCAGTAATGCCAACAATACTGCCAGTGATCAGAATGTGTTTCCAAAGAAGTTGTGAGGAGGGTGGAAACAATGATGCTCCATAGCTTCCGAAAGCATAGGCATACAGCGACAGCATGATGACGTAGCTTATCCAGAGCAAAATGTTCGCGCTCCCCGTCAGCAGGCCTGGTCCAAACGCGCGATCCAAGAACGCTACTGTTCCTCCTTGACTGGGAAAGGTGACAGAGAGTCGTGCGTATGAATAGGAGGTAACGAGGGCAACGATACCCGCAATCAGGAACGCTACTGGAGCTCCTCCGCGCGTCAAATCCACTGACAGGCCAAGAACGGCAAAGATTCCGCCCCCAACCATACCGCCGACCCCTATCGCTGTTACCTCCCAGTATCCGAGGTTTCCATTTCCAGATCCATTCATATGCATTAAGTCATTTCTATTTACGCAGATTGCCTTGAGCACATAACTTTTATTTTCGTACTTGATACATGAAAAATCAAACAAATATATATGTCAAGCGGAATGAATTAAAGAATTCTCTAAAATCGTGGAAAACAACTCAGCAATTCGGTATATTCATAAATAGACATGATTTATATGGAATCGGTATAACTTATAAAATAAAATTATCTGATTTGAAAATTGATGACATCTCTTGATTGCCTGATGAAATGTTGCTTACACCGGAAGCCTTGAGAAATCTTTCTCACAGTCAATAAGGATTAGCGTTTGAAACGAAGTGTGTCCCCAAAATTGCTGGATGCTTTATTGTTACAAGGAAGAATAGCATGCAGTCCATATCTAAACCGTTGTTAAGATAACTTTGTCCTTCAGCAATATTGAATTGTGAAACACTTTTTGATAAGCTTCAAAGAGTTACCGAATTATTGAGTTAGCACAAACGTCCCCATAATTAAGGATATATTACTCTTTGGTAAAAAAGGATTTCCCATGTTTCATTGGCTCACTAATCGCCGCCGGAAAAAGCTCGTGGCAGTTCCATTCCCCCCCGCATGGGAAGAAATCCTAAAGAATAACGTTGCCCATTATTGCATGCTGGAAAATGCGGAACGCGCTCATCTTCGCGCTCTGATCCAGGTGTTTATCGCCGAAAAAGATTGGGAAGGCTGCGGCGGGTTGGAACTTACCGATGAGATCCGCGTCACTATCTCCGCTCAGGCGTGCCTCCTTCTTCTCGGGCTCCCCCATGAATACTATAAAAATGTAGAGTCAATCATCGTCTATCCATCCACTGTAATCCCGTCCCATCGTAAACCCGGCTTTTTTGAAAATGTCATCGAGCCAGTAGGAATTGCCCATCCCATTATCGGGCAAGCCTTCCAGCAAGGGCCGCTCATTATAGTTTGGGATTCAGCTCTGCATGGCGGCCGCCATCCTGAGTTAGGCCACAACGTTATCTATCATGAATTTGCCCACAAACTCGACATGCTCGACGGCGCCGCGGATGGCACTCCCCCGCTACGGGACCGGGCTGAATACCGTGATTGGGTGCAGACATGTTCTCGTGAATATCTTCGCCTCCGACATGATGTCGAACACGGCAGGAAATCATTCCTCAATGCCTACGGCGCGGTAAGCGAAGCCGAATTCTTCGCCGTTGCCACCGAGCAGTTTTTCGATCAGCCCCGCTTGATGATGGACCACTCCCCCGATCTTTATCGCGTTCTCCGGGAATATTACCAGCAGGATCCAGTCCAGCGCATAGGCCGAAATAGCTGCGCCGTTTGAAATTATACTCCCAGCTTGATAAGAATTTGCCGCTCTTGTTTATGATAGATTTTTAATGGATAGAAAGTTAGATATTTGTTGTTTTGATCTTTTATCTTTTTCATAATTAATTACACTTCCCAAGGAATTGAATATAACTGACGGAAAACATTATCTAATTTAAAAACTGATAACATCTGTTGATTTCTGCAGAAATGTGTCGTCTTGCGGAAGACTTGAGAAATCTCTCTTTCAGTCAGCCAGATTTTATACGAACAAAAAATAAGCTGTCTAGCCCTCGCATGTTTTAAACCCTACTGCATAAAATCGATACGTGAAAAGATGAAATGTGTCGGTTACTGACATCAACGTGTGACTGCACGGTTTATGTGGAGAGTGAGGACTACGGTTTGAAAGTGCGGACGACATCCCTCTGTTTCTTTTTATGGTGCCTGTGTAGGATCCAGTGATATTGATCCGGCCGGAATGATTCAATATGATGATAATTTATCTTTGTCTATATAACCAATAGCATATGCCTCTAGAGTGTAATCGCGTTCTGCAATCTGCTCGCAGGACGGACAAAATTTTCTTACTGGAATTTTTCCGGTCCAGAAGATCATCTTCTCATGTTTTGCCGTGCACCTAGGGCATACACAGGGTGTTAAATTTTGCCTATTTGGTATCCAGTTGTTATTCTTTTTCATTGTACCCATGAAAGAAGTAACCCGCCAACTCATAATTTATCTTATGAACAACTGCCAAAACACAACAATGACCGAAAATATTATTGCTATATTCCAAATGTCTCAGAGTTATTAATTCCTTCAGGCCGCTTCTCAGTTCAGAAATTTGTATCCTGTTTTAACGGGGTGGCTCGGAAGCTCTGGAATAGATAATTTCGCCAGTAAACTACCACCGACCTTGTCGGTGGCCTTGAAAATGCGGCAAGCATACGGACAATGTCCTTCGCCTTGCCTGATAAGGATTGAAACGGCTATTCTAAAATATTGTTCACCAACATTGTTGGTTCACTTAAGGTGTGGGGCCTCCGCCCCCACACCCCACCACTGACAATGTCAGTGGTTTTGACAGATAAATAAATTCTTCGAAAAATTGAAAATCTCGTATTTGTGGGAATTGACAAATACTTGCCCATTATTCTATTACCCCACTAACTTTTAATTGTTATGTCCCGTTCTAAAATTTTTTGACATCGGACCGCATAAGTTCACGTTGAACTAGCGTCCACTATGGCCGTTTCGGCCGAAAGCAAAAACCGGAGTGTCGCTATCTTCCAAGTTTCATCCCTAACAGCGGCCGTTGCCGGTCAAAGATCCGGTAGGCCACCAGTTTAACCTGATCATTTACCAGGAACCAAGCCAGCGCGTAGCCCCAGATAACCAGCGCCCATTTCCACCCGATGGGCACCATAAACCATCCGTAAACGGCTGCCAACGTGGCCAGCACTTTCGTGCCGATCGCCGCCCAGAGCAACAACGGGGCGGGCCGGATGGACCAGAAAGGTCCGCGTGTTCGTGTCACGAAGATGGTCAAATGGCCGGCCACAGCCAGCTTCAGGAACATGAACGTTTGCAGGAGGTCGCGGCTGAGATAGAATACACCCTCGCCGAGGTAGAACAAGACGAACGAGGCAACCACGCCGGCCACCCCCAGCACCGTTGCTATCCCCAGGACGACACGCATATTCCAGGCCTCAGGCTGGTTCGCATAGTGGACGTTGTCGTAAGCGATGGCGAGGATGGGGCCGTCGTTGAGCAACGCGAGAAGGACTATCATCACGGCCGTCACCGGATAGAAGTTGAAGATCAGGATCGCCAGCGTCATAAAGAGCAGAACACGGATGGTTTCGGCAATGCGATATATCGCATAACTGTTCATCCGTTGAAAGGCCTTGCGGCTCTCCTTGATCGCATCGATAATCACTGACAGGCCAGGGCTCATCAGTACCACGTCCGCTGCCGCACGGGCTGCGTCTGTTGCACCCGATACCGCGATGCCGCAGTCGGCCTTCTTCAGCGCGGGTGCGTCGTTTACCCCGTCGCCGGTCATACCGACGATGTGACCGTGATGTTGAAGAATATCGACGATCTGGAACTTATGTTCGGGGAACACCTGGGCGAAACCGTCGGCCTTCTCGACGGACTCAGTCAACTGTGCCGAACCGTGCTCACGCGTGTCACCGAAGCCGCTGGCATCCAGAATGTTAGTGCCCAGCCCCAGTTGACCCGCGATTTCCCTGCCGATGGCGAGTTGGTCGCCCGTGACCATCTTCACGTTCACTCCCATCTGACGCGCGGTGGCGATGGTTGTCTTGGAATCCTCGCGAGGTGGATCGAAAAGCGGCAGAATCCCCAGAAACTGCCACTGACCCTTTGCGTCTGTCCGCGCCACGCCCAGCGAGCGAAAGCCACGTGCAGCGAATGCGTTGACGGCTCTATCCACTGCGGGCTTTACCTCTGCTGCATTGGCTGCCAACGCCATTATCACCTGCGGTGCGCCCTTGGTCACCTTGAACTCCTTTCCGTCCGTGCTCTTGACGGTGGCTTCGGTACGCTTGTGCACCGGGTCGAACGGCTGAAAATGGAGGACTGTGTGACCCTTGAAGGCCAGATCGTTCTTCAGACCGCTCAGTACGGCCAGATCGATGGTGTCCTGATTCTCGGCGCGCGACGCCAGCGCTGCGCTCAAGACCACCTGCTCCGCGCTGATGCCCTCCACACTGAACGGAGTGCCCAGGGTTAGCTTGTTCTGCGTCAAGGTGCCTGTCTTATCCGAGCAGAGCACATCCATACCCGCCATTTCCTCAATAGCTACCAGGCGGCTGACAATCGCCTGTTTTGCCGCCAGGAGCCGCGCCCCCACAGCCATCGTAACCGACAGGACTGTGGGCATCGCGACCGGGATCGCTGCCACGGTCAGCACCAGTGCGAACTGCAGAGTGGTCGTCATCCTGTCACCACGGAAGAACGCGACCGCCAGAATCAATACTACCAGAACCACGGCTATTACGATCAGGTAATTACCAATCTTCAGCACGGCGCGCTGGAAGTGGCTGACGGTGTGCGCCTCCTGCACCAGCTGTGCGGTCTTGCCGAAGTATGTGTTCTGACCCGTGCCGTAGACCAGTGCGTCGATTTCTCCCTGGCGGATAATCGAGCCCGAGTAGACAGTCTCGTTTCCTTTGCGGGTGACTGGCAATGATTCGCCCGTCAACGCGGACTGATCGACTTCCACAGGGTCTCCTTCAAACAAGCGCGCGTCTGCAGGCACGATGTCGCCGAGGCGCACGCGGATGACGTCCCCTGGCACCAGTTCACGCGCCGGCACTGTGGTCCACTTCCCATCACGACGAACCCGTGCTTGGATCGCGAGTGTGGCTTTAAGGGCATCAATGGCGTTGCCCGCCTGGTACTCCTCCCAGAACCCGACTATGGCGTTGGCAAAAAGAAGGACAAGGATGATGAAAAAATCTGGCCAGTGGCGGACAAGCGCCGATAGAATCACGGCCGCTTCAATCATCCAAGGAATCGGACCCCAAAAATAACTGAGGAATTTCAGGAATGGATTTATTTTCTTCTCCTCAATCTCGTTAAACCCATATTGTAATAGACGTCGTTGCACCTCGGCTTGACTGAGGCCGTCCGGCGATGCCCCCAACTTTGCCTGCAGTTCCGGCGTGGGTAGGGATTTAAGATCGTCCTCTACCCCAGCTTTCTTTGTGGCCATTTGCATAGCTACTATCCTCCGATTATTGCCCTTGGAAAATAATTGATTGCATCAATATTATCCGCTTTCATGGAACCCCTTCACTAAATTTGCAGGGCTTTGTATATCTTGGATAGGACCGCTTTCTGGTGATTTGACATGGGTGTCCATGTTAAACCATCTTTATGGCAACCATCATGGCGGTTTTACGGTCCCTCGGAGTTGTGATTAACTTGGCTAGTGTGACGTCTCACTTATAATTTGTATTTATTGTAATAGTAGCCAGCAGATATCATTCGGCAATTGCCGTATAACTAATTAAACTTATTTCTGGGACAAAACACTAGTGACTTCAATGCTTTGTCTTCATCGATCTACATAATGCGGGGCTGTTCCCGTGCGATGTGCATAAAATGATTTCTTTCGAATATTAGTCCCAAAATTATTCCGCTCGCGAGTATTGCTAAAGGCAGAACGATCTTTTCAAGTGTCAGAGCAGTATGTATCATGCCTAATTGCTGTGATAATCATTCTTGTTCTTTTTTGACCAACAGAATTGAGCATGGTATCTTCCGGATAATCTCCTCGTTGCTGCGTCCGAAAAGAAAGTGCTCAAAACGACTTTCCTCATGGGCAAGCAGAATAACGAGGTCAATGTTTTCTTCCTTAATGACCTTCAATATCTCTTCTGTCGGATCACCTTCCTTAAGTAACTCTTTAATCACCATCCCCTTCTTTTTTTCCATGGTAATTATGTTATCCAGTTCTTCCTTTGTTCTTTTCAGCCCTTTTTTATATTCTTCTTCAACTGATATCATTGGTACATTCCATCCCCTTAGCCAGAACGTATCAATCGTATGAAGCACGGAAAGTTTCGCCCCATATTTTTTAGATAGAGAGATTCCATAATGAATAGCTTTTTGGCAGTATTTCGTTATCCTGCTAACGACAAGTATGCGTTTAATATCCTCCATTGCCTATCTCCTTTCCGAGAAGTATTTAGTTCAACGGTCCAACGGGATATTCATTGCTATCCGGGATTCGTGGGCCGTTGCTTTCCACAGCATCATCATCGTTTTACCTGCCCGCATAGCCCTCAGAAATAAGCAATCGTCTTGATTCGAATGAATATCTACTAATTCATATATCAGAGGTTATAAATTTAGCGGAAAGGTTTATACTTTGCAACATATGTTTTCTTATTGATAGAAATTAAAGCCTCTCCCCAAAGTCAAGATAGAAAATGGGCTTGTTTAAGGTGCATGGTTGGATAAGCCTGCACATGGTTGAAGTTAAACTGTCATTGTCCGCGCACGGAATGCCTTTCTTGTTTATCAGTGTTCGAGTCTGTGAAAGATAGGTGGCATCATGTGGGAATATAAATGGCACGTTTTGATCTTAAGAAAAAGTGCGGCGTTAAAATAAGAATTTAACCACTGCAAAATAAGACATTCCCCGATTGTTCTTCTTTTAAATAATTAATAAAATATTATATTAGTAATTCTTAATAGAAATAATGCTTAGCAGAATCGATAAATCCAGGATCACCACGGCCGGTAGTGGCAAGAGTACCGACTTGACCCAGGCCGTGGAAAGCCCGGCGGATCAACGGGTAAGGTAATTTTGTACAACAATCAATAGAATCCAGATTTACAGTAGGAGGAAGACATGAAGAAAATCCTGATGATAGCAATGGTTAGTCTATTTATTTTCGGATGCGGAGCCGCAGCCAAAGAATCGGGCTTTTGGCAACATAGCACCATATATGAAGACGGGGACCATCTCTGGTTCAGTTGGGTGGGGTACAAGAATATCACGCCAAAAGATGTCAAAGAGAGCCAGGCGGACAGATGGTGGGGAATACCCGAGGAATCTCGCACGACGAAATGATCTAGACTCCATAGCACGGTAGCATCTCTGTTTTCTCGCAATCGGGGGTCATCAGGGATTCTGTGTTTTTGTCGTCTAAGATGTTTGATATTCACCGTGAAAGTATGAGTAAGGGAAACTTTAATATTCATCCGCTATACATGTGTAACCTAAAAATAAAGGAGGTGACATCGATGCCGCGACATCGTATTGACCCTGTCTGTAAGCGCAAATTAGAGGAAGAAAAGGTGGCGCACAGCAGCGAACACGACGGGATAAAAGTTTATTTCTGCTCCGTGGAATGTAAAGAGGAGTTCGAAAAAAAACCCTTGGAATATATGGCTGAATATCTGAGGACCGGTGCTTAATCGGAGGCATTTCGCTTTTCATTTATTATCTCTCTGCTTGAGAGGCATGTCATGCCCATTGGAGTGACGTTTGCAGGCCTGTCAACCGGCTTCGTTTTCCTGCCTGGCATCAACTGGAAATCAGATTTGCCAATATCCTGACAACACGCAAGTATCTGGTGAAGCTATGCTCCGCTAAACAGCCACGACGGTCTGCACTTTGGTTCTTGTTTCTTTGATGAGCAGCTCACAGCAATTGGCGATTGTGCCAGGGTGATGTGGATCAAGCATCACGAGGGTCAACTTAATGATGGCAGGGACAAAGTGTGGTGGGAGATTGAAACAGCGATTCCCGGGTATGATCAATGCTGCATGTCAAGCAGGACATCTGTGATAAACAAGGAAGAAGAGGATAATCAATTTTTACAACGAAACGGGAGGGTAGCATGGAAAATGATCTTAAGAAGCGCATAACCGAATACATAGACAAGTGCCGTTTCTGTACTATAGCGACCATCACTGCAGATGGACAACCAAATGCATCAACAGTCTTTTTTAACAATGCAGGAATGGATATTTATTTCAATACCGATAGAGATAGTAAGAAAATACGGAATCTTTCATCTAATCCCCGAGTGGCTATAACTATGCAAAGGCCTCGCCTTCCTAAAACTGACCAGGAAATGAAGGGAATCCAATATAGCGGCAATGCAAAAATTCTGTCTGACGATGAAATTGCTAAAGCACCCAAAGCAGTCGTGGCCAGAGATAAGGTTTTCAACAGTTTAAAACCTGGATCCTCAGTGGTCGTTAAAGTGACACCTCGGGAGATTTACCTAATCGACTATTCCCAAGGATTTCGACATCGAGAGCTTCTTCAATTATAGCCAAAATCATTGAAGATGTATATTCACCAATGTAACGAGTGGCAACCGCATCATGTAATATCGGCGGCCATTTTCTCCACCTCCTCTTCTGGGCCAAAATGGCGCCCTGGGGAAAACGGATCTGTATGAAATGCGGCTATATCCATAAAGGTGAGGCTCCGCCGGAAAAATGTCCTACATGCGATCATGAGTTGAATTATTTTCAGACTAAATGCGAAGAATATTAAAGGAGAAGGTATGATTTTAAAAATTCTTGTGCCTACAGACGGGTCAAAGGCAGCTCAAAAGGCAGCTAGGTATGCGGTTGATCTTGCAAAACATCTAAAAGTCTCGGTAATTGCCCTGAGCGTTATTGATAATCGCTCACTTATAGCCCAGACAGTTCCTGCCGAGGAGACCGCTCGGCGTGCGATAGAACCCATCGAGGATTATCTGAGAGAGGCTGCGGAGGGGTATGCCATGGAGATAAAGGAAATCTGCGACAAAAAAGGTGTCCGATCAAAAATTGTCATAACGACAGGGCATCCCGTTGAAGATATCGCAAAAGAGGCTGGGAGGTCGAAGGGAACTCTCATCGTTATGGGTTCTCATGGAAAGAGTGCTTTAGCAGCCGCATTCCTCGGCAGCGTTACCTATGGCGTAATCCACAAAGATACGAAAATCCCTGTCCTAGTCGTAAGGAGATGATCTGCGTTAAAAGTATTATTTAGCAGAAAAGCAATTCATGCAAAGAAATGAACTATGGCGCCGTGAGGCTGATGATATTATCGTGAACCAAAATGGCAGAATCAAAAAAGTGAACCTGTCCGCGGGTGGGTTTCGGGAAAGTGTTGAAAAACAGGGGACGATGACTTCTAAACCATTGAAGGTGGCGGATATGGGAATTGCTTATAATGTTGCCAAGCAAGACCTCAAGAACCGTACAAGAATCAACTACGACAAAAAATAGTGGAAAGCAAAACATTCAAGAGAGGCACATATCAACTTCTTCTTATAAAGAAAGAAGGGCCGGAACCATAAAACCGTCATTTTTTCATGGAATCTCCAAGTTTCATCCGTAAGAAGAGGCAATCGGTGTTCACTGTATTGAATAAAAGCAAGGCTGACAGTAGAAACAGTACTCAATCGAGTTCGACAGAGCAGCTTGTTGAGGTTTCTATCTTCCTTTTTCTTATTGTGCCGTCAATGGTCCTTTCTTTTTTTGCAGTTAAGCAGGGAACATTAAGCTTTGTGCTGGTGGCATTTGCGACTATTCTTCGCGACCTTGCTCTGGTCAGCCTGATCCTCTTCTTTCTCTGGCGTAATGGCGAGCGTGTCAATCGGATTGGCTGGAAATTCGAAAACGTCTGGAAAGAGATCGCTCTCGGCATTGGGCTCTACATTCCCTTCTTTTTTGCTACCGGATTCTTTGAGAATGCGTTACGGGTGGCCGGGCTTTCTGTACCGTCTACGCCATTGCCTTCACTCATGGCCGCCAATGGCACAGTACAATTCTTACCGGCCATCGCCCTGGTTGCGGTTGTCGCTCTGGCAGAGGAGACCATTTTTCATAGATACCTCATTCTGCGCTTGAATACTGTCACTGGGAATCCCCTTGCGGCGGCGCTCTTTTCTCTCGGACACGGCTACGAGGGTTCGGCTGGCGTGGTAACCGTCGGTTTTATGGGGCTAGTTTTTACCTTTGTCTACATGTAGCGACAAAGCTTAGTTGCTCCCATCGTGATGCACTTTCTTCAGGACTTTATCGGCATCGTCCTCTCCTCCCTTAGCTCGGAAAGGGGTGTGATATCGGAGCTTATATCCTCAGGAGCATGACGAGGGTTTGCTGAGGTCATGGGATAGGGCTTGCATAGGATATACAAACAGATCAAGGAGGTAAAGAATGAACAGACATACGATCCCATTGGGGCGCATTCTGGGTATCCCTATCGGGCTGGACTATTCCTGGTTTTTGATTTTCGGACTGATCACCTGGACGATGGCCGTTAGCTACTACCCGGCTGAATTCAATGACTGGCCTGTAGCGCTGTATTGGGTGGTGGGCGCGGCAACGGCCATCATGCTTTTCGTTAGCGTGCTGTTACACGAGTTGGGACATTCAGTGGTGGCGATGCACTACAAAATCCAGGTGCGAAGCATCACACTCTTTATTTTTGGTGGCGTATCTCTAATTGGCGCCGAACCACCCACTGCCGTGGCCGGATTCTGGATCGCCATTGTTGGCCCATTTGTCAGTTTTGCTTTAGCAGTTCTCTTCCGTCTGCTGGAGCCTTTCTTAGCTAGTATTGCCCCGCTACTGGCCATGTCCAAATATCTCGTCTATATCAACGTCGCGCTGGGCGTGTTCAACCTCATTCCTGGTTTCCCCCTGGATGGTGGCGGCGTCTTTCGGGCATTTGTCTGGGGTTTCACTCACAACATGCGCCGGGCCACTCTCATCGCCGCCAACGTGGGGCGATTCGTCGCCTACCTCTTCATCTTCTTCGGCGTGTGGCAAATATTTACCGGCAACATCTTCAACGGCATGTGGATCGCCTTCATCGGCTGGTTTCTGGAAAGTGCCGCCAGGGGGCAGGTTCAGCAACTGGGGCTCCAAGATATGCTGGCCGGCCATGAGGTCTCCCAAGCCATGAATCGGCAATATGCAGCCATTCCTCCCGACATCACTTTGCAACACTTGGTGGACGATCACATTCTGGCGAGCGGTCGCCGGAGTTTCGTGGTCAAACGGGGCGACACAGTTGTCGGCTTGTTGACTTTGCATCACATCAAGGAGATTCCACGTTCCGATTGGCCGACTATCACAGCCGCCAAGGCCATGATACCAGCCGAACAGATGAAACAGTTGCGGCCCGGTACGGAACTATGGGAAGCTTTGAAAGAGATGGACCGCGATGGAGTCAACCAACTTCCCGTGATGGCAGATGGGCAAATTCAGGGCATGCTCAGCCGGGAGGATGTCGTCGGCTATTTGCGCACTGTGCGGGAACTTGGCGCTTAGCCCAGTTACCTGAGTTTCGAGACGGTGCTGATGCGTCTGCTGCCATGAGTTTCAGCTCGGTGTCGGTCATCGGCAATGCCGTGCGGTTTAGACGGCCAGGCGATATAGTTGCTGAAAAGATGTTGCGCGGTAATCGGAAGAGCCCATGTCATCCAATGCGAAGATTTTGATGAGGTGAATGTATGTTACGCGAATATTTGACCATTGAAAGAATGGCTCTGCCTCTGGCAATACTTGCGGGCGGAATCATCCTCGGCCTCTTCTTCGAGAAGATCATCCTAAGAAATATACGGAAAGTTGTCGTCCGAACAAAATGGGAAAATGATGAGATTCTGGTCGACGCTTTTCACGGCATTGGATTATTCTGGTTTACGCTTGCTGGCCTTTACGGTGCCATCCGCAACCTTCCAATCGACAGATCGGGTTTGGTTCTGGCGCACAAAACGCTGCTGGTCTGCGTTATCTTATCCGTAACCCTGGCCTTGGGAAGAATTGCCGTTGGGTTTGTAAGCCTTTACAGTCGAAAGGCCGGAGGTGCTTTTGTATCGACGTCCATCTTTACCAATCTAACTTTTCTTCTGGTTTTGGTGTTAGGCATTCTTGTTACCCTCGAATCTCTCGGAATCAACGTTACTCCGTTATTGACGGCATTGGGAGTGGGCGGACTTGCCGTTGCCCTTGCGCTTAAGGACACTCTGTCCAACCTCCTTGCAGGAATACATATAATCGCCTCAAAGCAGATAAGGCCGGGCGATTATGTCAAGCTCAATACGGGTGAAGAGGGTTATGTAACAGATATAACATGGAGATACGCAGTGGTCAGGAGTTTGTCGGATAACATGATCATTGTCCCGAATTCAAAATTGTCCTCGGCGATTGTGACGAATTTTGCCCTGCCTGTAAACGAAATGTCCGTGCTGCTCCAGGTGGGTGTGAGTTATGACTGCGATCTAAGGAAAGTCGAACAGGTGACAGTAGAAGTGGCACGGAGCGTCATGAAGCAGGTTGAAGGCGGCATCCCGGAATTCGAACCTTTTATTCGATATAATAATTTTGGCGACTCCAGCATCAATTTTACGGTCATTATGCGCGCTCGTGATTATGTGAGTCAGCATCTTCTCGTACACGAGTTTATAAAGCGGTTGCACGAGCGCTATAACAAAGAGGGAATTGAAATTCCATTTCCAATCCGGACTCTCTACATTAAAGACCGGAAAGAATTCACGGCATCCGCTGAGTAAAGAACCCCGCGCTTCCGCACGGGGTTCTTTACTAACTGCCTTGAAAACTCTACGAATGTTGCTAATAATCCTTGAGACTATTGCGGATTTATTTGTCATCTTCACTCCTGTCTTTGGGTCTTGGCCAATGTACCTATCATATTTTTAATTTATATACAAATGATTTGTGTATCAATCAATTGACAAATGTATTTTTGTGTACTACAGAAAATGAAACAAATACGAAAGGAATGTTGCTTATGAAAAAATCGTTGATCATCTTAGTGTTCACTTTGCCGCTTTTCTTCATCGCGTCTATCCCTCTTAGTGCTCTGTATTTGAATTTGAGTATCCCGTCTTTGTTGTTTCTTATCGCTTTCAACTATGCATTCTTATTAAAATGGGGAGATACATGTTCATCAAGCAATGGGTATAATTTTAGTTGCAATACATTTCTTTAGGGAATATAATATTTCTATAAAAATAGACTGATGGAGGTAATGAACAATGCCGAGGGCCGTTAAAATATCAGAGGAGCTTGCCGCGAGTGCTGCTGTTTTTGCTGATATAGAAAACAGATCTCTTGCTGGCCAGGTAGAATATTGGGCTAAGCTTGGAAAAATTGCCGAGGAGAATCCCGACCTGCCCATGTCATTCATCAAAGACATCCTGATAGGAAGAGCTCAACTGAGAAGCGGACAAAAAACACCTTATAAATTTGGAGAAGGGAAATGACCAAGCAGGTTTCCCAATCTCCATTATTTGCCAGACAAAAAAATAATCTCAATAAGCCGGAGATTGAACAACTCGATGAGGAGACACGATTCCTGCAGAGAGATCCCAAATCTGGAGAACTCAAAAAAGGGGACCTTGCGGGAATTAGTGTGCATAAATTCAAGGCTGGCAGGAAACTCTTTCTTCTGGCTTATGAATTTGATGAAAAAGAGTTATTCTTAGTTTCCCTTGGACCACATGAAAACTTCTATCGCGACCTGAAAAAATATCTCAAGTGAGCCGCATCGGGCATTCAACTTGCCTTCTCTATAAGTGTTACGAGGGAATTGGGAACATTTAGCTGCGAAACTGTTCCTCAAGAACATTAATAAAGCTGCACCACCCTATCTTGCGGGCACTGTCGGGATAATTAATTTTCGGGAGAAGGGATGAATATCGGAAGAATCTTGGTTATAGATGATGACGAGGACGTATGTAACACGTTCCATCGCATACTAAGCGATTTTGGCCACGATGTCGACTGCGCCTTGACGTTTGCAAGTCATTTATTGATGAACGGTGCAAGCATAAAAGATGTTCAGGAATTGTTAGGACACAAGACGATGCAAATGACTCTTAGATATGCTCATCTGAGTCAGGAGCATAAAAAGAAAGCGGTCAATCTCTTGAATGGATTAACCGCTCCCCAAAAAGAAGTTGTGTCACATTTTGTCACAAATCCCGCCTTAGACCCCCTCGAAAGACATCAGTCGTCGGCTAACCCCTTGATATAAATGGAGCCGATGCGCGGAATCGAACCGCGGACCTACTGATTACGAATCGCACCCCGCGAGTTTCCTAACTTCCTCATTTGTTTGCATGTTTATGAATATATTAATATTTTACTTATCAGCCTTTAGCAGATGTTTGCCGATTTTTGCTAATTTTGGAAAGGTTTTCTCACACAAAGTCTCACACAAATAATGCCGTTAATAGACTTTCATGTTAATTTAGCGAAGTACTGGCTAACATAAGTCTATACAATTCAAGAAATATTAAATTGAAAAAATGTCTTGCGCTATTCGCGAATCGCGAATACAATGCCGTCATGAATCTTAAACCCCAAGATATATTTATTCTCCTGAAACTTGTCTCACTCGGGAAAACCCCATGGTCTTATGCATCCCTGGCCCAAGATTTGTACATGAGCACGTCCGAGGTCCATGCAGGTATGAGGCGTGCAGTTGCAGCGCATTTAATGGGCTCTCAGAGAGGGCTCCTGCTAAAAAAGTCTTTTGAAGAATTTATCATTCACGGCATCAAATATGCTTTTCCACCTGATCATGGTAGCCTTACCCGAGGCATTCCTACCTCATATGCAGCTCCCCCTCTCAAAGACGTAATTTCTCAACCGACGGAACCTCCTCCCGTATGGCCTGATCCGGAAGGCACTGTCCGGGGATATGAATTTTCGCCCCTTTATAAGTCTGTTCCGAAGGCTGCTTTAAAAGATATAAAGCTTTATGAATTATTGGCCTTAGTTGATGCAATACGCGACGGAAGAACCCGTGAAAGAAAAATCGCCATCACAGAACTCAAAGCACGCTTGGAATCACCATGATCAATGCCAGAGATGTGAATATCCAAATGATCACTGCTGTAGCCAAACGATTTGGTAATCTCAGGGAGAAAGTAGTTTTCGTAGGTGGCTGTACCACGGGATTATTTATTACGGACCCCGCGATGCCGGAAGTCAGGGTAACAAAGGATGTGGATGTCATTATTGATATTGCTACAAAGATGGAATACTACAGGCTCGAGGCAGATCTTCGAAGCAAGGGTTTCAGAAATGATATGAGTGAAGATGCACCGTCGTGTCGCTGGCTGGTCAATGGTATTAAAGTTGATATCATGCCTACTCAAGAGGATATTCTCGGATTCTCCAACAGTTGGTATCTGCCTGCTATCGAGAGTGCAAATTGTGTTGAGCTTGAAACAGAACTTACGATTAGACTTGTTGCTCCCCCTTATTTTCTTGCAACTAAAATCGAAGCTTTTAAGGGGCGCGGCAAGGGAGATTATATGGCCAGTCACGACATGGAAGACATTATAACTGTTCTGGATGGGCGTCGCGAAATCGTTGATGAAATCAAAAGTTCCTCCGACGAATTGAAACCTTTTCTAACCACAACGTTTCGAATGTTCTTGGCTGATGAAAATTTTCTTGATGCGATTCCAGGACATTTGCTACCCGACAGCGCAAGTCAAGCACGGTTGCCTCGGTTTATAAAGCTCTTGGAAGAGATAGCAAATATATAGCATGGTGTGCGATAATCATTTTCATAGAATCATGGTTAGCAAATAACGGTAATGGTCCGAAGAGCTCAAATCTTTTAGATTTGAGCTGATTTACAGCCGTCCGATCATAGCCATGGTGGCTGAGTATTATAATTTCTCATATCTTCAACTTTTATAATTCTATAACCTCCATAAGCCCCAAAGACCTCACAAACTTGCAAAATGGAGGTGTATCAACTTCCATGCTGTCAACCAGTTTCCCGAGAACCTAAAAAAAGGAGGGTAGCTTTCGCCACCCTCCTTACAGGCTAAAGGATATAGTACCCGACGGGTCCGCACACGCCTGTCACGCTGTGAGTATAATTTGTATCATCGATGTTATTTTACGTCACGGTTTGTAAGGCTGTTATTTTGGCTCCGGAATTGATAAGGCGCGACATATTTTGATCGCGAGTCTATCCGATATCTCAGTATGCCGGGGAACAGCCTCTATCTTTCCGGTATTTGGATTGATCCAAAGGGAGTGTGCACTACCCTCGCGTTTCAGAAAACAGCCGTACCGCCGGAGGTGTTTCAGCAGTTCATTCCTTTTCATCCCACAGAGACCATTTCTCTTGTGGCATTTTCAGGAATGCCCCTCAATGCATCTTCCCTTCTATCCTCCAGGATCAAATTAATAGCTTCAGACAGGTTTTTCAGGCATTCATCCTTTGATTTGCCTTGTCCGTTCGCACCGGGAATTTCTGGGCAGTATGCAATGAACCAGGCCCCGTCTCGTTCGACTATAGCGGTGAATTCATTATGCATAGTCATTACCCCTAAGTTTTTCTATTATCATCTATTCCGCCTTCTGGTCAAGTCCTCAATTCTTGCTAATAGTTTCGTCCTGTTCTCCTCCACAACGACCTCAGCATAGTGGAGTAACACTTTTCTGCCTTTGTCAGAGAACGGTGCTACACAAGAAGATTGGTCCGACTTAACGACTAGATATAACCCAGAGTTGTGGACAGGATGAAAAGAAAAACAGAGATATTATAACAAAAAGCATGAAATACATATCAAGTCAATTAGGCCACATGAATCCTACTATGACTTAAAATTTACGCGCACCTCATGAACCAAGATAATCAAAGGGCAGTTTGCAGACTGGACGAGACTATTTTTGAGGAAACCGGTTACAATTTGGTCACAAACCCCAAAAGGGGGTTAACCGCAAATGGTTAACTCCCCGATATGACTGGAGCCGATGGCCAGAATCGAACTGGCGACCTACTGATTACGAATCGCACCCCGCGAGTTTCCTAACTTCCTCATTTGTTTGTATGTTTATGAATATATTAATATTTTACTTATCAGCCTTTAGCAGATATTTGCCGATTTTTGCTAATTTTGGAAAGATTTTCACACACAAAGTCTCACACAAAAAATGCTGCTTGAATTGACTTCCATGTTCAATTAGCGAAGCATAATTGACCTTGACTAAATTGCAGCCATGCAAGATCTTCAAACAAAAATCGCCGATCGTTTTGTCGGAGCAGCTCGTTGAAAGCAAGATGAAATGTGCTACTCCTTTACAGCTTTTTCCCATCACGTGCAGCTTACGGCTACCT
>CAVSPA010000005.1:0-751606 GCA_963729715.1 uncultured delta proteobacterium | reverse complement strand
TGTATTTGAAGCCCAGCATACCCTGTCTTCGGCTTTTCATGTTATTTTCAAGAAGAAAACAATATCGCAAGGGTTTTAGAGGGAATATTTAGAAATGGCAGATTTAATTCACTTCAAATAGCATTTCGATGCGTCCTCGTCTTTGTCGGTGCCCCATCTCAATAGTTAACTGAAAGAATGCTGTCGCACTTTCTGAATGCTGTCTAAGGCAAACACAAATGCCTTCGCGTATGAACACGGGGCGAAAGAGAAAAGCACCATAAAGTAACAGTCTAGAGGAATGGCTTTCCCTGCGAATTTGTCCCCAACAGTTGTTTAAATAATTTAAAAATAATTGTTGACAAATCCAAAATAGTTTATTATAGTTTAATTCAAATTATTAAAGTGTATGTTAAGGATATAACAATAATAACCGGAGGTAGGAAAAAATGCGAAAGATCAAACAATATAATGTGCCTCTTGAAGATGAGGAAGTGGAGCGCATCGATAGTATTGCAAACGAATTGGGTAAATCACGGGCGCAGATGCTCAGAAGCTTCGTCCTAGGTGGATTGACCGATATGGAATTAATCCGTAAGACAGGGATTTTCTCTGCCGTCTTGTTTTCTGACAAGGTTATGAAGAAATTTAAAGAAGCACTCCTGGACGGTCGCATAAGACTGGGGAAAAATGACGAGTTGCAATTCAAGAAATAGAAAGAAGTAAGATAGACTAAATTTTGAAGTGAGAAAGCCGGTCGCATCTTGGCGGAGGGACCGGCTCTCTGAAGGAACATTATGACCAGACGAAATCATAATCCCTTGCTGATTTTGAATAGCAGTGGTTGCTGCTGCTGTCAAGAACAATCATCGTGTGGCTCTACACGAGAAAATCAAAAAGTAAAATTCTTTTCGAGAACACAGGAAGTTAGGCCTACGTACGAAGGTATGCGCTTATGAAACTGATTATTCGTTCGCAAAAGTGATGCACGCGAACAGTTTAGATAACTAAGATAATAGGAATTTTAGAATACTGCAGAGGATCTGTGAAATCGCTGAAGACGGACACCATACGCAATCGTTGAGTGCAAGGGGAGATGACAAGTGGTGTTCAAATTCATGTTTATTTGGGATGTTATTAATGGCTTGGGTTGTCGGACAGAATGTCGGACAGAACAAATGTGAAACCACCTAAAAAGTGAATGATATCAACAGAGGGCAATGGGGAACAAACTAAAAAATAAAATATCAGCACGACTGCCAGATGATCTTGAAGCAAAAATCAGGGCAGAGGCACGGGTGAAATCTACTTCGGTTACTGAGATCATCAGGGAAAAAATCGAACTTGGCTTTGAAGCTGATGTGATCCGCAAGGCAATGAATGAACTAAGGATGGATTTAAAAAGAATGAGGGCTGATCAATCATCCACATACGAAGATATTCGACGCATCCAGAATCTTTCTTTTTGGATCTTAATCATCATGGTCGAACACTGCAAGGCTTCGATCGGCATTGAACAATTTTACAAGATCAAAGATTTAGTCGAGGCCAAATATCAGGAGTTCCAGGCAACCAAAAAAATTACACTATAAGGATGTGCTTATGGAAACTTTTTAATAATAAATTCAGCAAAAGGGACACGGGTACTGGTCAGGGATATGATTTGGATAAGCATTATTCGGAAAATACCTGATCTTGCTAAGTGTCGTGATCGTAACCATTAATATTAATAAGGAGAAAATAATGAATGCAAATATTCATAGAAGCGAAAAACAACATCCGATTTATGTCGGCGGAGAGCGTCTACGGACAACAATGAAAATGCATTTTCAGATAGTACGTCTGATTGTTTTAATGTTGATGATCGCATATCCCCTCGTGTTTTGGGGAGTTTATGAAATGTATATGCCACACAACGGAAAGAGCGTACTAATCGCAACTGTCCAGGCACAATGGTATGCAGCTTTGGGAAAGAGCAAAAATATTGAACTTGAAATCGACGGCAGCAGGTATGTCGGTACTCCGGACGCAATCATGAATAATGACATTACTTCGAACATCAGAGAAGATGCGATAAGAAGAGTGAAAATTGCGGCGGTAATCTCTTTGGTGTGCATGATACCAGTGAGTATTTTGGTTATCAGAATACTTCGGAGGGTGTCAAATACATTTAACCGAAAACATATTCGCGGGCCACAGTTGCTTAGTGAAAAAGAGACCAGAAAGCGAATTAGAACGGAAGCGCTGCCAATTTCGATTCCGCTGTCTCCCCATGTTAAATTGCCTATAAGAGATGAGATACTGAATATACTGGTATCTGGTGCACCTGGTGTTGGAAAAACAGTATTTTTCTCACAGGCTTTTGAGGAGATCCGGTCTCGTGGCTGCAAAGTTATTTGCCATGATTTCAAAGGTGACTATGTAGGACGATTTTACAACCCCAAAACCGACCTGATCTTCAACCCGTTGGATGCGAGATCCGTTCGCTGGCCCATATTTAATGAAATATGCAATGCCCTTGATCTTCAGGCAGTGAGCCACAGTTTAATTCCGCCATCGGTCGGTGAGGGGCGTTTTTGGAATGACGGATCGCGTGATGTATTCAGCGGATTGCTCCGATACTTATATTTAGAAAAGCGCATGAGTAATGCTAACATTTGGAATGCCGTATCGAGCAAAGCTACAGAGATCAAAGAGATGCTTTTAAATGCAGACGCCAAAGCAGGTGCAAGATATGTAGAGGACGCCTCATCAAAGCAGTCCATCGGCATACTATCGAGCATGATGCAGTATGTCTCGTGTTTTGAATATCTTCAGGACACGGACTGTCATGGCAAGTTTTCCCTATCGAGGTGGCTCACGGACACACAGGGAGGAGCCTTATTTATTACTAATTATGCCGATTGCCAGGACGTGCTCAGACCGATTTTGAGCCTGATGATTGATCTTATTGCAAGACGTCTATTATCTCTTCCTGATGATCTTGACCGCAGGGTATTTTTTCTTCTGGATGAATTTCCACAATTACAGAATCTACCCTCAATCGAAAGATTGCTCACGACTGCGCGGTCAAAGGGCGGGAGCGTTTTTATCGGAATCCAGGATGTGAGCCAGATCCGTGGCAAGTACGGACGAGAGGGAGCGCAAACTATTCTCAATGCGTGCGGCACATCGATAATTTTCAGGTCTCCCGATCCGGACACTGGGCAGTATTTCGGCAGACGTATCGGTGAGACCGAATATTACAAGTATGATGTGAATTTTTCCATATCTCCGGAGGATGTGGGCGACAGACAACAGATGACGCTGCGACGCATACAAGAAATGCTCATCAGCCCGGCTCAGATTCAGCACCTGCCAAATCTCGCAGCTTTTGTATCTATGGTTGGGCGAGACATCTTCAAGACTCAGCTTGCGTACAAGCCTTATACTCAAATCAATAAACCGTTCGTTTTACGTTCCGGCCTCGACATACTACCATCCTCGCAACAGGGCAGGAAAGGCTATGCGACAATGTTTGAAGCTACGGAAAAGGAAACAGTAGACACTCCACCCAAGAAAAAATGGTCCGTCAGCCTTTGATTGATAGAGGATAAAGAGTATGGGACCCGTGAGCCAATCGGCCGGCAAGGCCGCAGAATATTATTATGAGAAAGATCCCTTCCACGCTCCGGGAGGCAAGGGTGAAAACTCTCAGTGGAGGGGTGGCGGCCTCAAGGATCTAAGACTCGAAGAAGGCGAACGTATAAAAGGTGCAGATTTCATGAATATTATTCATGGTCGTGACCTGGATGGGAATCAGCTTGTGCGGCTGTCTTATGGAGATGAAAATGGTCGTACCGAGCACCGGGCAGGTGTAGATTTTACCTTTGACGACCCTAAAGGCGTGAGCATTACCGAGTACGTCCTGAAATACAAGGTTGATGAGATAGAAGCTTCCCGGGAAGCCGCACTCAATAAAGTTCTGGACATCATCGACAAGAATTACATCTATTATCGGGAAACTAAGGATGGTGTCACTAAATCTGTCCCCGCTTCAGGTCGCGGTATCATGTCTGTCTACCAGCACTCCTTGAGTAGGATGAATGATCCTCAAAGTCATAACCATGTCCTCATCTGCAATATGATTAATACCCCCAATGGCTATCGTGCATTGGATAACACCGTTATCTATCGGGATCAGAAATATCTGACGGCTGTTTATCAAGCTGAGATGGCTGCAAGTCTCGCAAAAGCAGGCTTTGCCATCGAAAACAAGGGAAAGGGACTTTACGACATCGATGGAATTGAAAAACAGGTGATAGAACAATTCTCAAAGCGATCTAAGGCTATTAAAGAGAAAGAAGCGGAACTCAAAACTAATAATATATTGCCTCATGCAAATGATGCGCAGATTAACCGTATTGCTACCTTAGAAACTCGACCGGGCAAGAACACAACCATAACGAAAGACGAGATTCAGAAGTCATGGGAAAAGCAGATCACAAATGACTGCCATAAGTCCAAGGACGAGCTTATTCATTGCATAGAGCAAGCCTATTCGAAGTATAAAGAGATATATGATAGCAAAAAACATATGAATGAGATGGACTGCGTGAAAGCGGCAATCATGGACAGGACAGCAAGAGAAAGCACTTTCACCAGAGAGGAGATCATCAAAGATGCTCTTTCGCTATCTATAGGAAGATTTACTGAAAAAGACATCTCAAAGACTTTCTTAGAAATAGAGAAATTGCAAGGGATAAAGTGCTTGGATGCTGGGGAACACATTTATTCAACCCCGGATATGATCATTACTGAGCAGAAGATATTAGAGAACCTCAAGGATGGGCAGGGGAAAATTGGACCTATTATGACTAAGGGAGAAGCTGAACAATTCATTGACGCTTATCAGACCAGAAATGGCCTCACCCTCACAGATGGTCAGCGAGAGTTATATTTCCAGGTGATGACATCCAAGGATCAATTCATTCTCGCTCAGGGGGATGCAGGAACGGGAAAAACAACTATTTTTAAGTCTATAATAGAGGCTGCTGCAAGTAAGGCTGTGCAAATCGAGGGTTACTCCAAAACCGGGAAGGCCGTTCAGGAATTCAAAGAGGCAACAGGAATGAAAGGATACACGGTTGATTCATTCCTGATGAGCAGAGAAAATGTGAGTACTGGACCTGTTGACTCGTATGAGCAGAAATTCAAAAGCGGTATCAGAGTCATCGACGAAGCATCTATGCTTGGCAGCCGTCAGACCCTTGCGATGATAGATGCGGCTAAACAGGACAATTGCCACATGGTTCTTATGGGTGATGTCAAGCAGCTCCAATCCCTTGATGCAGGCAGGATTTTCCGGGATGCCCAGGAGAAAGGTGAGATTAGTGTTTTGCACCTGTCTGAAAGCCTACGGCAAAAGACGGGCTTTACAAAGGAGCTTGCGACTGCGGCTAAAAATAAGTGCCTTGATAAGGCACAATATCTCCTTGAGGCCAATGGTAAGCTAACAGAGATAAATGACCGCGATGAGCGGCTCAAGGCCGTCAAGGATGCCTATTTTTTCAAAAACGGCATGGAAACAGGAACACGAATTATAACCCAAACCAATGCTGATCGGAAAGACCTTAACAGCATGATACGAGACGAACTTAAAGCCGGGGGCAAGCTCCAGGAAGGCATCAACATGACAATTAGAGAATGTCTCAACATGTCCGAAAGTGATAAGCGATTCGCTCACAATTACCAGGGAGGTAATATTACATTTGCTCAAAAATCCATTCCCGGAATGAAAGCTGGCACGGAAGCAAAGGTAATAGGCACTGATGCGCTCAACAACATGATCCAGTTGGAGACTGCACCAGGCAAGGAACTTACTATTGATATTGCTCAGTGTGGTGACCGTTTACAATCCTTCCAAACTGCGGAAATGGATTTTGCTGTGGGTGATCTTATAGCATTTACAAAGAACGATAAAATGCTGAATGTCCAAAATGGGCTGGCCGGGGTTATCAGGGCCATAAACGAAAACGGTGGACTAATTGTCGAGGTGAACAGAGGGCGTATGGTCAATATTAAACCCGATAACTATCAGTATATCGATCATGGTTATGCCATAACCGATTACAAGAGTCAGGGTGCAAGCTATGATAACGTGATTTTCACAGGAGAAGCGGATCGGGCTAATTCAAATCAGTTCTATGTTGCTGCAAGTCGTACAAGAGAAGACTTCCAGATATTCGTTGATAATAAAGAAGCGTATTTTGAAAAAGCCATGCAGGACCAAGAAAAGACTTCTACCTTGGACTATACCTATGACAGCAAGTCAATTGATAACGACATGCATAAGGCGGACTGCCAGATTGAAATTGCCAACACTGATTGTCCTCGTGACTCAAACAAAGAAGAGATCATCCTGGCAACAGAAAATAGTGTGGAGCGGGATGCTTATAATCCGAAGATTGAAAGCGATTTTTATGTAGCAAGTGATAAAGACTACAGTCTCAGCCACGAACATAGCAGTGAAGAAGTGTCGATTGAAAAGTAATTTGCTAATCTGCTTATGCTACAAGTGAAAAAAATATAAGAAAATCTAATCGGTAAGTGTCTTTGATATGGCCTTCACCACCGTTACAAAAAAATTTTTGACACAGCATGAAGTAGCGTGTAGATTCAGGGTATCTCCCTCAACGATCAAGAACTGGAGGGAGAGAGGGTTGCTTCAATTTTTTCAAGCTCCAGGCTCAACGAAGGGTTTTATATCCTGTTGATGCTATCGATGAGTTTGAAAGGCAGTGCACTAAAGTTGCAAAGGAGGTGGTGAGGAAGAACGGGATTAAAGGGGAAAGGTCTAATGTATCTACCAGACCACAAAAGGTATGGAGGATATAATGACGACCAAGAACAAGAATCACAATTTAGAAAAACGACATAACACATGGTACTTCGTAGTTAAGATCAACGGGAAGAGATTTAGAAAGTCCCTTGTCACATCATCGATTACGGAAGCAAGAGAACTATCGTGATGAGTATCTTGAAGGGATACAGATTCACGGCCATATTCGGATCAAAGAACCTGTTGATGCTTCAGGACGACTTTTCGGAGAAGTTGTAGAGGAATGGGCAAAGATTACAGCCGGTGAATTGAAGTCATCCACTTTTCGCGATTATCGGGATTCAATGAATCATTACATCCTGCCCCGTTTCGGAAACATGCCGATAGGCGACATCAACTATCTGGATATCAGAAAGTTCGTCAGCGAGCTTCCGAGTTCGGCAAAGAGAAAGAACAACATCCTGGTGCCCATGAGATCGGTTTTTAAGATTGGCCTTTCTCTCAGGCATCGTTGATCAGAACCCCATGGACAGGATCAGGAACCTCAAGACAACAAAGCCGGATATAAAGCCGATGTCAATGGAAGAGGTAAATCTTTTTCCTGAATAATGTAAGTGAACGGTATCGAGACTTCTTTGTCGTTGCTTTTTTCACAGGGATGAGATTCGGCGAGATGGCTGCCCTTAAGTGGAAGCATATCGATTTTCAGATGCGATTGATCAAAGTAAGGGAAACAAGGGTGAAGGGAGAAGAAGGTAGACCAAAGACAAGGAAATCTGTCCGGGATATCAAAGATGCTCCCACCAGTGATCGAAGCAATGAGAGATCAGAGGAAGCAGACAATGGGTAAATCGGAGTATGTTTTCCTTAACCAGTATGGAAAACCCTTGGACCCTGATTCTACAAATTACCATGTATGGAAACCAGCTCTGAAGAAGGCGGGGTTGGAACATCGTTCTCTTTATCAGACTAGACATACCTTTGCCACCCTCATGCTTGATGCCGGCGAACATCCGGGATGGGTTCAGAAGATGATGGGGCATGAGACGCTGCAGATGATCTATGAGAAGTATTATTCGTATATCAAAAATTACCAGAGAGACGAGGGTAGCGCTTTCATGGATAATGTTTTCAACCCTTCGCATGAAACCATGTCAGGATAGATATCATTTTAGTTGATAATGCAAAAAGTACCCCAATTGTACCCCAAAATAAAAATGGGGAATCAGGACTTCATCCCTAACTCCCCATTATCACAAGAGATTTAACTCTAATTATGGTGCCGAGGCCGGGACTTGAACCCGGACGGATTTTGTCCACTACCCCCTCAAGATAGCGTGTCTACCATGTTCCACCACCTCGGCAGTTGTCTTTTTTTCGCACGTGTTGTATCTCTATTTCTGCTGCCCTGCCGGTGCATTCTGCTCAGGCGGTAACGGCGCTTTTTCTGCCGGCGCCGGCATCGTCTGCTGCTGTGCCTGCGGGCCGACTTTCTCCATCACTGACGACGTCTTATGAGTTGCCGAGTACGAAAGGGCGAGAGACGTAAGCATGAAAACGGTAGCAACAACGGATGTCATCTTTCCTAAAAAGTTCCCGGGCCGCTGCTTCCGAAGACGGTCTGGCTTGAGCCGCCAAAGACTGCCCCCATATTTGCCCCCTTGCCCGCCTGAAGAAGAACGACGAGAATCAAGATGACGCATACTGCTACATGCAGGATAGTAATTAATATTTGCACGTTAAATATCTCCTAAAAAAGATTTCTCACATTCGTTCGGAATGACCGAGCGAGATGATTGCCGCGGACTGCGCCCTTCGCCATAACAAAGGCTCTGCTATTTAAAATTGTATGATCTTGACAAAGCTTTCAACGTCGAGGCTTGCACCCCCTACCAAAGCTCCGTCGATGTCCGGCTGGGCCATAAGCCCGCCTATGGTGCCGGGATTAACGCTGCCTCCGTAAATTACATGGAGCAATCCTGCGAGACTGTCTCCATATATTTTTCTCATGACAGCGCGGATGTAGGCATGCACTTCCTGGGCCTGCTCAGGCGTCGCCGTCCTGCCGGTACCGATCGCCCAGACGGGTTCATAGGCAATAACGCTAACTTTCATATCATCAGCAGTGAAATTATTCAATCCCTCTTTTATCTGCCTTTCGATAACGGGAAAAGTCCGGCCGGCCTCCCGCTCCTCGAGGGTTTCGCCGATACAGAATATAGGCTTCAGATCAAAGGAGATGGCGGCCTTGAGTTTTCTGTTGATGACATCATCCTTCTCGCCAAAGATGGTACGGCGCTCCGAATGACCCACGATGGCGAACTCACACCCGGCATCTACGAGCATTCCCGCAGATATCTCTCCAGTATATGCGCCCGCCTGTTTATCATGGAGATTCTGTGCCGCAACATGAATCCCCGATCCCACGAGCACCTCCGCAACGGCGTAAATGGATGTAAAGGGCGGGGCGACGATAACGCGCCTGTCCGGTGATTCGGCGTAGGCAATCATCAATTGACGCGCGAAATCAACAGACTCCCGGACGGTCTTGTGCATTTTCCAGTTGCCGGCAATAATGGACCGTCTCATTTCACGCTCCCATGCCTTTTCTGGCTATATGGATGGCAAGGTCTCTCATCCTGCATGCGTATCCCATCTCGTTGTCATACCAGGCAAACACCTTGACAAGGGTCCCGGCCATTACATTAGTGAGCGGCGCATCAAAGATTGCCGAATAAGGGCTGCTCGTAAAATCTACGGAAACGAGTTCTTCCTCGCAATAGAGCATGATGTCCTTCAGCTTGCCTTCCGACGCCGCCTTCATCGCCCCATTCACCTCGTTCACCGTAACGGGCCGCGACACCTCCACCACAAGGTCTACGACTGACACATTGTGCACGGGAACCCGGAGCGCTACGCCATCGAGCTTCCCCTTCAGGTCCGGAATCACCTGACCCACGGCTTGCGCCGCTCCCGTTGAAGTGGGAACAATCGAAACAGCGGCGGCCCTTGCCCGGCGCAGGTCTTT
This sequence comes from uncultured delta proteobacterium, assembly GCA_963729715.1. Classification (GTDB taxonomy): domain Bacteria; phylum Desulfobacterota; class Syntrophia; order Syntrophales; family UBA2185; genus Fen-1135. The sequence continues at coordinate 741,779 of CAVSPA010000005.1, read as the reverse complement.
ATGGGAACCATCGAGAAGCCTCTGGTCCATCGTATAGGCATGCGCCGTTGTTATGAACCCCTTGACAATCTTGAACTCGTCGTTAAGCACCTTGGCAACAGGCGCAAGACAGTTAGTAGTGCATGATGCATTGGATACTATATGATGTTTACCGGGATTATATTGCTCTTCATTGACACCCATGACAAAGGTGCCGTCAACTCCCTTCCCAGGGGCCGCAAGGATAACCTTCTTCGCTCCGGCAGTTAGATGACCAGACATTTCATCCCGCTTGCGGAATTTCCCGGTTGATTCAAAGACCATCTCGACGCCCAGCTTCGCCCAGGGCAAGTCCGCCAGATTCGAAGTGACTGTAGTTATCGCGATTCTCCTACCGTCTATCACCATGGCGTCGCCGTCCAGGGAGACATCCGCCCTGAACTTGCCGTGCACTGAATCATATTTGAGGAGATGAACGAGAATATCCGGCTTGGCCCGTGAATTGACGGCAACGATATCGATATCCTCACAACCCGAGCATGCGCGTACGAGACTCCGTCCAACCCTGCCGAAACCATTAATCGCAACCTTTACTACCATGACATACCTCCTTACTCAAGCTTCAAAAAATTACCTGTTAAAGAAACATATGTACGCAGGCAACCCGGCGGTTCTTTCTCGCCCTATCTGCTTCTTACGACATTGACCCTGTCACAGTAAGCAAAGACAAGGCATCTGCTGCAGAACGGGGAGAGGGGAACACAGATATGCCGACCGAAGGCAACCATCAAAGTATTATACCGGAGCCAGTATTTAGATGGGAGCTTATCTCTCAGGGCAAATTCCGTGTCGTCGGGGGTTTTTGTTTTCACGTAGCCCAGGCGATTCGATATCCTATGGACATGCGTGTCAACACACAACCCCTCCTTATTATATCCAAGAGCCACAACAAGGTTAGCCGTCTTCCTACCCACACCCTTCAGGGTGAGCAACTGCTCGATCGTATCGGGAACCCGTGAATGAAAACGGTCTATAAGTTCTTTCGATATGTGAAGGATCGTTTTCGCCTTTATCCGGTAAAACCCGACAGGATAAATTGCTTTTATGATTTTCCCTTCAGAGAGTTTTAACATTTCTTCCGGGGTCTTGGCCAGCGCCAGCAGGTGTTCCGCAGCTATCGCGGTTACTTCATCCTTCGTTCTCAGACTCAGGATTGTCGATATAAGGATGGGAAAGGGACCGCTATGCTCCTCGGCCAGGGAGGATACTATGGGAAGTTCCCATTTAGCGACCTCTTTCTCAAGGAGGCGAATGACTTTACTTATATCACGGTCATTCATACATGCGCACGCGCCGCGGTCTTAATCGTACCCCTCTTCATTGGCAAGCATATCAAGATGCAGCGTAGCAATATCCTCAACGTCGAGATCAGCCTCTTCCTCTGTTTCTCTGAAATCGACTGTCTTGATATATCGCTTGCACTCATTGCAGACATCAACCCGGTATTTTTCCTCTCCCTCGATGCTGAAGTAGGCCAGCGTTTGCTGCTCCTCATTGCCGCAGAAGGGGCATTTGATGCGCATGAAACGCCACTCAAACCCGCACTGTGTACAGAAGAGAAACCTTCTGCCCTCTTCCTCTCTTATCTCTCCGATCTTCGGCTCCTTGCCGCAGATCGGGCAGTAGCCCTCGGCCCATCCAGCCTTGGCAATGCTTTTCCCGTACTTCTCCACTACCTTTTCGAGAGCAGGTCTCAGACTCTCTTCAAGAAACAGATCGACAAGATCAATGACATCGTCGTCAATATCTTCAGAGATATCTTCATCCTCTTGAAGCGAATTGAAGGAATCTGAAATCATTTTGGCAAAATTAAATGTCCCGTCCTGAATCATCTGAAGAACTTCTTTCGTCTCGCCGGGAGCGCGCTTTTCTGCAATTTCCAGGAGAGCAGTAAAGTACTTCCTGGGTTCCGTGAGGTCGAATGTGCCGGCGGAAAAATCAATCAGCGGCAAGCCGCCGGTTATTTTAGTTTCCATGAGCCCTTCGTCTATCGGAAAGATCACATCTTTCATCTTGCGCCGGTATTCTTCCCTGAGGATCAATATTTCTCCAAGGATATCCAGCAACTCCCCGTAGTGGGGAGTTATATTCTTGTATTTCTCTATGGTCTTTAAAGCGTCCTTCAATATCTTAGCCATGCTAACAAAATCTCCTCATATCTCTCTTGGATAAGTTGATAGCTGTATATACCTTTTGTGATACCAGAGCAAGCAATAAGTATCATCCGTAGATCCAACCGTGGCCCCTGCACCTGTCCGTTTTTACTCCTCATATCAATCATTCGCCGCCTTGCTTTCCATGATGGCCGCCGCCCTCGGAACATCGGGGAAACAGGGAGAACGACTGTTTGTATATGTTTGATCTTTAATAGTTATTATGTTACTTTATTTTATACAGGAGTCTAATTGATGCGAAGGCTTATTGCCAAGCCTTTCGCCGAGGGTATGTAATTGGAAAATTTTATTGAAGGACTGTCCGTTTATCTCCACGGGTCTTATATCCTGGCATTTGCGGCCGCCTATCTGGGAGGCGTTTTGATGAGTTTCACTCCCTGTGTGTATCCAATGGCACCAATAACCATCGCCTTCATCGGCGCCCACAGCAGCGGCTCCAAGATGAAGGGATTTTTACTCTCCATCGTCTATGTTTTGGGCATGTCTGTCACATATACTGCCCTTGCCGCAATCGCCGCCCTGACTGGCAAATTATTCGGACAGATACAGGCGAGCCCATGGACAAACTTTATCGTAGCCAACATCTGTATCCTCATGGGATTATCCATGCTCGACGTCTTTGTGTTGCCCATACGCATACCGGACTTTCTGGCGGAAGCGCAGCCGAAAAAAAAGGGCATTGTGGCGAGCTTCCTTGTCGGAGCACTATCGGGATTGATCGTCGGCCCCTGCACTACCCCGGTGCTTGCGGTGCTCTTGAGTTTTGTGGCGATGAGCCAGAATATCGTCTTCGGAATAAGCCTCTTTTTTATTTTTGCTTTTGGAATGGGAACATTACTTATAATATTGGGAGCCTTCGCCGGCCTTTTAGCCAGCCTGCCAAAATCAGGCATGTGGATGACCAGGGTAAGCCACATATGCGGATGGATACTTCTGGCAGTGGGAGAGTACTTTCTCATCCAGGCGGGAATGCTCTGGATATGAGGAATTTTGTGGTGAGGATAAGAGGCAGGCTTTTCTTTTTACTGATCGCAGGACTGATTGTCGTAGTATTAACATCCTTGCTCTCGTGCTCCGAAAGTGAGCAGCCCACCAAGGGGCGAACCATCTCCGATTCTGCAGCGCCCGATTTCAGCCTGAAAGACTTAGCAGGCGCGGACTTCAAACTCAGCACCGCTAAAGGCAAGCCGGTGCTGCTGATTTTTTCCACGACGTGGTGCCCCTCCTGCCGTTCCGAGATACCTCATTACAAAGAAATTTATGAAACCTACGGTAAGCGCGGACTCGATGTAGCGGGTATTGACATCGAGGAAAGCAAAAACAGGGTGTCACAGTTTGCAGCAAAAAATCAGATTCCCTACAGAACTCTTTTGGATGAAAGAGGACGTGTGGCAGGTGCCTATGATATCACAGGCATACCGGCTATGGTCCTCATCAATCGCGATGGAAAGGTATTGACCACAAAGTATTTCGCCATAGACACGGTGCTGGAAACACTCCTGGGAAAGAAGAACTGATGGTGTCAAACTTACTCCGGCTTATAAGTTGTAAAAGTACATTCTCAGGGTCAAATTTGGTCGTTTAAAGCCAATATCAGCTCATTTATTGATGCGTTTCTTCATGACACCAAGTGCGAAACTTGGTCCGACCCCGCTGCCCCAATTAATTTATTTTTCATTATTATATCCTTTATTAGAATAGGGAACAGCGCCCGGTTTCCGTCGCCGTCAATCCAAAACAGGTTTATTAGTTACAGGTTCTGATATTTTGTGGAAAGAATTTCGCTAATCACGCATCTGTCGGCTTTTGCCGCCAGCAGGATCTACTTCATCGTTTCCGAAAAAATAGCATTAGAGGTGTAAGAGATTGGATATATCAAGGTCACAAGTCTGACCTTGTAATTGATTGGAGCACCATGGAAGGTGTAGCAGCATTATCATTGTCAATCGCAAAAAAGCAATACCAAAAAATCTTTAGAAAATATGGGGTAAAGATAGTATTATCAGAAAAATACTGCAGGATAATATACACTCTGATATCTATATATATTAAGGAGGGGGAGATGGCGACACATGAACCCATGAAAGATCTTTACATCGTGGATCTGGACCAGCCCTTGGAGGGATTTTACAATTTCCTCAACAGCTGGGTATACAGGAGGGACGGCCTGACCATCCTGGTCGATCCCGGTCCCCGCTCCACCATTCCCATGCTCGTTAAGGCATTAAAGGAACTCGATGTAAAGAAGCTCGACTATATCCTGCTTACACACATACACATTGACCATGCAGGAGGCGTGGGTCTCCTGGTGGATCATTATCCGGATGCCATGGTCATCTGCCATCCCAAGGGGATCCGCCACATGATCGATCCTGCAAAGCTCTGGGCGGGCTCCCGCAGCTTCCTGGGAAAAGTTGCAGACGTGTACGGAGAGATTGCCGCGATTCCCGAACGAAACATCAACTATAAGAATCCGGTCGAGGCGGGCGGCGTCACCATCAACGTCTTCGACACTCCGGGTCATGCCCCGAGCCACCTCTGCTATCAGATCGGGAATCTCTTATTCCTCGGAGAAGCGGCAGGAATAAACTATCCCCTGGACCAGGGGCTGTATCTCCGCATCGCGACACCTCCTCCCTTCAGCTACGAGACCTACCGCAGTTCCCTAGAAAAAGCTGCCTCCCTCGATGTTTCTCATGTATGCTTCGGACATTACGGTTACAGACAGGACGTAACAAATGTATTTGATACGGCGAGGAACCAGCTGGATAACTGGCTCGCTACGGTGGAGAAACACTATCGGATGGGAAGTGATCCCTTCGAGGAAAGCGTTTACGCGGACCTTTTGAAAAATGACAGAGGGCTATCCACCTACGGCGTCCTTCCTAAAGATATTCAGTCCCGGGAGAGAATTTTTTCCGTCAATAGCATCAAGGGCATGAGAGACTACCTACAGAACAAGAAAAGCTGACCGTCCCGATGCGGCTTTTCGTCACGCACGACCTTCTCAAATGGGCTCTCGGTTCCCTCTTCAGCGCCAAGAATCCAGTCTGTGAAGGCCGGCCTCTCTGGTCAAGCGGACGGCTTCAACATACTCCTTCCTGGAAAGACGGCGATTGATAGCGGGGTCCAACGTTGCCTTGCCGCAGGGATGGTACTGATCCATCACATTTACATAAGTGTCTTCCGAAATTTTATCAGCGAGAAACGTCATGACCTCCTTCGTATTGGAAACGTCATTAGGCATGACCAGGTGGCGCACCAGCAAACCTTTTTCGGCAATACCCGCTTCATCGATCGCCAGGTCGCCCACCTGGCGGTGCATTTCCTTTATTGCCGCCGCGGCTATTTTCCTGTAATCGGGGGCCTTGCAGAATCTTTCCGACCACCTTCCTTCCCAGAACTTGAAGTCAGGCATATAGATGTCAAAGACATCTTCCAGAATCTTTAATGTTTCAACCTTATCGTATCCGCCTGTGTTGTAGATAAGGGGAACATTGAGGCCGCGCTCGATGGCGATGAAAAGCCCCTGAAGGATTTGCGGAACGACGTGGGATGGTGTTACGAAGTTGATATTGTGACATCCACGCATCTGGAGATTCAGCATCATGTCGGCAAGGTCTTTTGGCTCTACCTCACTGCCTCCTGCATCGTGGCTGATGTCATAGTTCTGGCAGAAGTAGCAAAGGAGGTTGCAGGATCTGAAAAAGATAGTGCCTGAACCGCCCGTTCCCACAAGGGGAGACTCTTCTCCGAAGTGGGCGTGCAGACTTGCCACTCTTGCTTTTTTCCCCGTGCGGCAAAACCCAAGCTCCCCGGACAGCCGATCCACATGGCATTCCCGGGGACACAGTAAGCAGTCTCTCGTCAGTTCCAGCGCTCTGTCAATGCGGTCCTGAAGCTTTCCCTCCATGTAAAGTCTGAGATAGGACTGCGCGCGCATTTCTTTTCTTTCTACCTTTTATATTTTCCCATCAACTCCGCTTCCGCAAGTATGTGTCCCTTCATGGCTGCCAGGAGTTGCTTCTTCGTTGCGCCCGGCTTCAGCGCCGTCGGACCATCGAGGGCGTAAAGTTTAAAAAAGTAGCGGTGCTCGCCGGAAGGGGGGCAGGGCCCTCCGTAGCCGATGGCGCGGAAATCATTCATGCCCTGCTTTGCGCCATTGGCAACTTCTTTCAGCGGCGGTAATTTCTCCTGCATGCTTGTGACGTTCGCGGGTATATCATAGATTACCCAGTGAACCCATGTGCCCATGGGGGCATCGGGATCATCACAGATGAGGGCCAGATATTTCGTGCCGGCCGGCAATTTGCCCCATTCGAGAGGAGGTGAAACATCCACACCGTCACAGGTATACTTTGCCGGTATTCTTGCGCCACTCTTGAAGGCTGAGCTTTTGATTTGCATATCCTTACCTCCTTTGACTTGTGCACCTGACTCAGCGATACCGAAATAGACAAAAAGAAATGTCAGCAACACCAAGAGACATAACACCTTTTTCTTCATCGTCTCTCCCTTACAGATACTTCCCATATCGGGCATTTGACGCCTTTTATCTATGTTTGCCCTTCACATCTTTTTGGTTATTATAAGATTTGATTTCTGCTACGTCAATGGGTAAACAGATCTGATCGCCTCTTCTTCACCCGGGTGTACACACAAGATATCGCCCTTTTTGCTTGACAATAATAAAATCTATCATAAATTCCTTGTGCAGGCACTGCAATATCGGTTAGCATTATTTATGAGTTGTGAAGACTGACAGGAGAAAGCTGAGTTGTCCGAGCGCTCCGTTGCTGACAAAATGGAAAAACATACAGGGCATTATTTCAAATCCGTGGATCTGAACAAACGGCTCATAGCCACCATGGCCATGAACCTAATCATCCCCTCCGTTCAGCTCTACGGCGGCATCATATCGGGAAGCATGGCCCTGATCAGCGATGCCCTCCACAATCTGAGTGATTTTACGTCCGTGTTGATCAGCTATTCGGCCCTGCGCATCGGACGGCGCGAACCTACGCTAAAACATACGTTCGGCTTCAAACGCATGGAGGTCTTCGCAGCCGTGTTTAACGTGGCCGCGCTCTTCGGCGCCGCCCTCTTCATCACGATTGAGGGATGGCACCGCCTCCAGAATCCGCGGCCCATACAGGGCAACATCGTCATACTCATCGCCTCCATAGCATTCCTCGCAAACATGTTATCGACGTTGATGCTGCGGCCGGAAGCCCATGACAACCTTAATATACGAAGCGCCTTCCTGCACATGCTGACCGATGCCATAACCTCCCTCGGGGTGGCTGTTCTGGGTCTCATATGGATATTCAAGCCCTGGTACTGGCTCGATCCCGTCGTATCCTGGGTCATTGTGATCTTGATTATGTACAGCGGGTGGGACATTCTGAAAGACGCCTTCGAAATCCTCATGAATGCCACACCCGTGGACATCGACCTTTATGCCATACAAAAGGAGATAGAAGCCGTGCCAGGTGTGGAGAAGATTCATCATCTCCACGTATGGAATATTGCAACTGAAGGCGTCGCCCTCAGTGCCCACGTCGTCGTGGAAGACCAGATGCTGAGCAAGATCGATGATATTGCCGCCAAGATACGACGTGAACTCCTTTGTCGTTTTTCCATCGGTCATCCCGTTTTGCAATTTGAGGCAACGTCATGTCCGGCGACAGGAATTCTCTCCTGCCCTGTAAACGTCCCTCACGCAGAGCCGGAAGAAGGAGAGTGAATGCCCTCTCTCGGCCACGCGCGAAAATTCATGATAGCGTCTGCAGTTCTGCTCTCTGCCGTCCTTACCTTTCTTTTTAATGATGCATCTGCCGATGCAATACACCTTACATTAATTCAAAGTAGCAATGTACAGGGCCACCTGTTCCCCTGTCCTACCTGAGGTGAGAGGGTGCTGGGCGGTCTCGCCCGGCGAGTGTCCCTTGTGGAGAAATTAAAGAGCGAAGACAGGTCGCTTCTGGTTGTCGATTCCGGTAATCTCTTCACAAATGGATGGGCAGGCGCCAATCAGAAGCAATCCATCATAAAAGCAAGGTTGATCAGCCGCGCATACATGCGCATGGGGACAGCGGCAATAAATGTGGGTGCCTTGGATCTGCTGCCAGGATTGGCATTCCTGCGTAAGGAGGTATCCCGCGGGCTTCCGCTTGTCTCTGCCAATCTTGTTGATCCCGCGACAAAGACTCCTATTTTCAAGCCATACATCATAAGAAAGGTCGGCGCCCTCCGCGTCGCCTTTTTCGGCCTTCTTTCTCCGAACATCAGGACGGATATATATAAGGAAGCAGGGAAACGATTCATGGTGAACGATCCGGTCGGGACGGCGCGGGAAATGATGGGGCTCCTTCGTGGCAAGGCGGATGTAATTGTACTTCTCTCGGATCTCCCCTCGGACAGTCAGCAGGAGGTCATTAAAGCAGCCCCGGCGATTCATTTTGTCCTGGGCGGACGCGACGGCAGGTACGTTCAGTCACCCCTTTTGGAAGGACAGACACCCATTCTTGAATCCTACAAATATGGCATGTATGCAGGCAAGCTCCAGGTCGGCTATGTTAATGCCTCTTCACCTTTCAAGTACGAAATGACGGAGGAACAGGCAAGGCGGCAGGCTGCAGGAGATGGGCTGAGGACTTCCAAAGAGCCTCCTTCCCGGAACAACCGCTTTCACTGGACATTGATGCCCCTGGACATGTCCATCCCGGGAGACAGGCAAGTATCAGGGTGGATAACAAAAGCTGGGATTGAGAAGGATTGATACGAATTCTTGGCTGCATTCATAATTCATCACTTGATTGAGCGAGGTGAAATTGATAGAGTTCACATGAAAAATGTCACGCCATGACTGACGATAACTCGACGGCATCAAAATAAATAAAATGGAAAAGATAAAAGCAGGAAGACGTGTCATAACAATAATCCTTGCGGCAGCAGGCATAGGAATCATGCTTTATTATAAGACATGCGAAACGGCCTGTACCTACCTGCAGGGGGATATCTTCGGGATTGACCTGTCACACATCGGTATTGCGTATATGCTGATGATCATCATTCTTGCCGCTGTGAAAAAAATGCCGTACGTCCGCGCCCTCCTCGCAGCAGGGATTGGCGTGGAGGCGTATCTCATCGCCTTTCAGTTCCAAGAGGATGTGTTTTGCCCCTACTGCCTGGCCTTTGCATCTATGATTATCATCGCATTTGCACTGAACCACGAAAAAGATCTCGCGCGCGGGAAAGGCTGCTCAAACCGGATCATCTATGGCCTCGGCACTGTGGAGCTTCCTCCTGCCGTGAAGAGGCCTTTACCCCTTCTCGCTTTCGTTATCCTCGGATATAGCTTCGTGGCCGTCACATTTTCCGGCTCTGCAACACCCGCTTATGGTGCGGAAAAATCGCTTGTGCCTTCGTATGGTTCGGGAAAATACGAGTTGATCATCTTCTCGGATTATTTCTGCGAGCACTGCCAGACTATGGAGTCTGAGCTCGATCCCTCGGTGAAGGAATTCCTGTCCGGAGGAGGCGTGAGGGTGACCTTCGTCGATCTTCCTATCCATAAGGAAACCCGTCTCTATGCCCAGTACTATCTGTACGCGGCGAAGGCGGCAAAGAATTACGAGAATGTCCTCCATGCGCGGCGCGTGCTATTCTCTCTGGCAAAGAATCATGCCGCTCAGAGTGAAGATGACCTCAAGAAAGCGCTGAAGGCGGAGGGAGTTCCCGTCGCGGTTTACGACCTGTCACCGGTGTATCCGGCGCTCAATAAGATCATAAATACATACCAGGCTAAATCAACTCCGACATGCGTCATCAAGTACGCAAGCGATGACATCCGCAAATACGTGGGCACGTTTGAAATCAGAAATGGTCTGGGAGTGCTGCGTGCGACGCTCGCAGCCAAGCGGTAAGTGATCTCACGCTCCTAAGGGCATGCTGCCTGTGGTGAGACGTCGTTGAAACTTTATGAAGCCGCTCTCCTGCCGTTCATCAACCGGCTTTCTTCGGAAGCATCAGATTTTTCCGCCATAGGTTTCTTCCCGGAGATTATCTCGCGCCGGTTATCAGAGCACTATCTTTTCTGGCAGGAGGGACAGAAATATGTCCCCCTGCCGCTCAGGCGCAACCGATGAATAGTGCCACGACAGCGAAAGCAGGGTAGTCCTTCACGGTCATAAACTTTCAATTCATCCTGATACTCGCCTTTTTGGCCGGACAGATCACGCCAATCCGATACAGTTGTGCCCCGGCAGCTGATGGCTTTCTCAAGGATCTTCGTCGTCGCTCTCTCAATCTTCCTCCACTCCCGCAAGGACACTCCGCATACGGGCCGCCAGGGATTGATGGATACTTCATGGAGGATCTCACAGGCATATATGTTTCCGATACCGGCAATCCATCGCTGATCCATCAGGAATGATTTCACGGGAAGTTTCTTCACACGCGCGATCTTATGCAGTTCTTCGATCCGGAAATCAAGCAGCGGGTTCTTCACGAAAGCTTGCGAGCTTCCGTCCGCCGTGATCACAAGCGTCGCAAAACGCCGAGTGTCGACACAAAAAAGCCTACCGTGAGAAAATGAAATTATGAAACGGGTGTGAGGAGGAATCTCCGGAGACGCGCTCTGCCACTGCATCTTGCCCGTCATCCGAAGATGGAGAAGAAGCCGCGCATCGTTATCAAGCTTCATCTCCACGGCCTTGCCCTGACGAGTAACGGCAGTGATCTTCCTTCCCGTAAGTTCCCCCAAGGCTCCCAGCCTGTGATCAAGGATCTCCACACTGAGGATCTCTCTATCTTGAATCACTCGCCTCAATTGTCGGCACAGAGTTTCTACTTCGGGAAGTTCAGGCATATGCTCCTGTCGAAAAATTTTTTCTGCATTTTACAGTTTGATTTTTCTTCTTTCAAGAAAAATAATTTTTTTTCAAAAAAAATGAAAAAAATATTGACAAGCATTTCTAAACAGCGTACAGAAAAAAATATATTACACAAAAAAAAGAAAGGGGAATTTTTTTTATCATCCCTGGATACGGAGGAGGATAACAGAATGGAAAACGAGACCCTTTTTACGGAGGAGGCTGAACCTCCGGGTAGTTCAACAGGTCTTGTTGGTATTGAAAATTACACAGACGACATAGTAACAGCATATAATACTCTCCTTAACCCTTCGGTCATTAAGACAAAGGGTGTCCAATACGTTTTTCGTTTTAAGGAGAGCCCCCGTACACGGGCTTTTCGGAAGCGTTTCTATCCTGAAGTAACATCCCTCGAATGGAGCAACTGGCACTGGCAATACGTCAACCGCATAAAGGATGTCGATGCACTTTCGCAATTCATCTGGCTGTCGGAGGACGAGCGGAATGCCATGAGCCATCATGAGGGCTCGATACCGGTGGCCATCACGCCTTACTACACGAGCCTTCTTGACGAATTCGATTCATCCCAGCCGCTACGACGGATGGTGGTGCCTGTAACCGCTGAGCGTCGCCGTTCTGCGGTGGAAGCCGATGATCCCTTGGGAGAGGAGCATGACAGCCCTGTCCCGGGAATCGTACACCGCTATCCGGATCGCGTCCTATTCCTTGTTACGGACACCTGTTCAGCGTACTGCCGGTATTGCACGCGCTCACGCATGGTCGGAAGTCACGTCAGGGCCATATCGAGCACTGATGCGTGGGAAGGCGCCATTGAATACATAGAAGCCAATACTCAAATTCGTGACGTGCTCTTGTCCGGCGGGGATCCGCTGACCCTTTCCGACGAGAGACTGGAATGGCTTCTCGACCGGCTGAGAAAAATTGCCCATATAGAGATCCTGCGTATCGGTACCAAGATGCCAGTTGTGCTGCCGCAGAGAATAACTCCGAAACTGACTTACATGCTAAAGCGTTTTCACCCTCTCTGGGTGAGCATCCACGTGAACCATCCGGATGAGTTAACGCCTGAAATGAGTCAGGCATGCACCCGCCTCGCCAACGCGGGCATACCACTCGGCAGCCAGACTGTCCTGCTCCACAAAATAAACGACGATGTGGAAACCATGAAGCGGCTGGTTCTCGGCCTGCTTAAGATACGGGTCAAACCCTACTATCTCTATCAGTGTGACCCGATCCCCGGATCATCGCATTTTCGCACTCCCGTAAAAGCCGGACTCGATATCATCGAAGGTCTGCGCGGGCATACGACAGGCTATGCAGTACCGACATACGTCATCGACGCTCCTGGTGGCGGCGGCAAGATCCCCCTGATACCCGATTATGCCGTTGGCCGGGACGGCAATGATCTGATGCTCCGAAATTACGAGGGGAATATCTACCGTTATCCGGATTTCCAGTTTCCGCAAACGGACAATCCCTGAGGTATCACATTTGAGGACGGGAATTACATACGACCTTCGCGATGATTATATAGCAGAGGGATTAAATGAAGAAGAGGCTGCAGAGTTTGACCGGGCTGATACGATAGAGGCAATTGAACAGACGCTGCAGGATTTAGGTTATACCACCGATCGCATAGGCAACATCAAGTCACTTGTCAAAAGGCTGGCATGCGGCGACAGATGGGACATAGTCTTTAACATCGCCGAAGGTATCGAGGGACTCGCGAGAGAAGCCCAGGTGCCGGCCATCCTTGACGTCTACAACATCCCGTACACCTTTTCCGATCCTCTTATCCTCTCGCTCACCCTTCATAAAGGCATGACCAAGCATGTCATACGCGACCTCGGCATCCCGACGCCTGATTTTGCAGTTGTGCACGAAGAGCATGATATTGACAAGATCTCGCTTCCATTTCCGCTTTTTGCGAAGCCCGTGGCCGAAGGCACAAGCAAGGGCATCAACGCCCAGTCGAAGATAACTTCCCGAAAGCAGCTCTCCTTCGTATGCCGGTCTTTGTTAACTACGTTTCGGCAACCCGTTCTTGTCGAGCGCTTTCTTCCCGGCCGGGAGTTCACTGTGGGTATAGTCGGAACGGGAAAGGATGCCGTCGCACTCGGGGTCATGGAAGTCCACCTTAAAGACGATGCGGAGAAAGGCGTCTATTCCTACATAAACAAAGAGAACTGTGAGGAGCTTGTGGAATACCGGCTGGCCGATGACCCCATGGCCCAGGCTGTTCAGGAAACAGCCCTTGCCGCGTGGCGGGGACTCGGCTGCAAAGACGCAGGCAGGGTCGACATCCGCGCCGACAAAAAGGGATTGCCGCATTTCCTAGAAATTAACCCATTGGCGGGCCTGCATCCGGACCATTCGGATCTCCCTATAATCTGCAAGCTTGCCGGCATCACCTACCATGAACTCATCAACATGATCATGGAATCGGCGCGAAAACGCATCCAGGACACGTATACTGTTTGCCCAACTGCTGAACCCGCCCTGTCACGGTATTACCACACCTGTCTCACCTGTCGCAACGGCGATGAGTCACCACGCTGACAGACAGTTCATGAAAGCAGTCGTGCTGCACAGCGATGTGCCGGATGATGCCGGCATGGATGAAAAGGACGCCCTCGTCCAGGCCGCAGTAGTGTCCTCTGCCCTTTCGGAACTCGGATACCAACCCATCACCATGCCCTTCTCGTTGAATTGCGCGCGCATAATCGACATGCTGCGGGACCTCCGGCCTGCGTTCGTTTTCAATATTGTGGAAACAATGGCGGGACAGGGGAGCCTGATCCACATAGCCCCGTCCGTTCTGGACTTCTTAAGAATCCCTTACACAGGCGCAAGTACGGAGGCTACGTTTCTCACGTCTAACAAGGTTCTCGCCAAAAAGATCTTGAATGCAGCGGGCATCGCCACACCTCCATTATTTATGCCCCATGAGAATCTCAGCGGACATTTTGTCGAAGGCACATATATCATCAAGGCTGTTTGGGAACACGCCTCTACCTGGCTCGGGAGCGATTCCATCATTCATGTAAGAGATCATAATCAGCTCCGCGAAGCAACTACATACCGGCAGAAGCAGCTCGGCATGGCGTGTTTTACGGAAGCGTTCATTGAGGGAAGGGAATTTAATCTCTCCCTCCTCGCGGGAGCTGGAGGGCCGCATGTCCTTCCCCCGGCTGAGATTCGCTTTGACGATTTCCCGCCGGATAAGGTCAGGGTAGTCGACTACCTTTCCAAATGGGTCGAAGACTCTTTTGAATATCGTCACACGCCGCGGTGTTTTGACTTTCCGGATGAGGATGCTTCCTTGCTTGTCCGCTTGGAGGACCTGGCGCTTCAGTGCTGGCAGGTGTTTGGCCTGCGGGGATACGCGAGGGTGGATTTTCGTGTCGACGGTACAGGAAAGCCGTGGGTCCTGGAAGTGAATACAAATCCGTGCCTGTCTCCGGACGGGGGATTTTATGCTGCCATAGAGCGCTCGGGTTTAAGCTTCGTCCAAGCAATTGAACGAATTATTCGGGATGCAATATCTCCCTGATTTTTTTCACGGGGACGCGATAAGATACTATAATTAAAAGCCCTCCTTCCAAAAACTTATTCCCGATACCTCTCCTCATATTAAGAGCCAAAAACAGTTGCTTTTTTAACGTTAATCCTGTAGATAGCATTCGCTCATAATCTTCCCTTAATAGATGGCAAAACGTTCGGGTCATGTTTGTTAAGGGATGGCACACAATAACACACAGAAGCACGCTCGAATCGCTGCGGAGGACAGATGCGGTTTATTCCTAAACAAGAAAAATTTTACGATCTATTTGAAGAACTCATCAATAAAATCGAAGAAGGGGGGAAGGTCTTTCTGTGTATGGTTGAACAGTACGAATATCCCCTTCCCAAGATAACCAAACTCAAAGAGCTGGAACATGAGGCGGACATCATCACCCACAGAACCTATGAAAAGATGCACAAGTCGTTCCTGACCCCCTTGGACAGGGAGGACATCTACGCTCTGGTAAATAAGATGGACAGTATCCTGGATATGATCGAGGCGTCAGCGGCCAGGATGAGCCTTTATAAGGTAAAGAAGCCGACGAAGGTGATTATCGATCAGGCAAAGATTCTCAACGAAGCCATCAGCAAAGTCAAACTCATCGTTTACGCCATGAGAGACATGAAAAATTCAAAGATGATTATCGATGCGTGCGTAGAGATAAACACTCTCGAAAACGAAGGCGATATTGTTCTGAGAACGGCCATGGTCGACCTCTTCGAGCATGAAAAAGATGCCATCGAGTTGATCAAATGGAAGGAAATCTTTGAACGTATTGAGGAGGCCCTTGACGTGTGTGAGGACGTTTCAAACATTGTGGAGGGTATCGTCCTGAAACATGCCTGATTCCTTTGGATTTGTTATATTTCTCATCCTCGTAGCCCTGGTCTTCGATTTTCTCAACGGCTTCCATGACTCTGCTAATGCTATTTCAACCATTGTATCAACCAGGGTTCTTTCACCCAAATATGCCATCCTGTGGGCGGCCTTCTTTGAATTTGCCGCTGTCTTTTTTGTCGGTGTACAGGTGGCAAAAACTGTCGGCACCGGCATTATAAATCCGGATATCGTAAACAATCTGCTCATCCTTTCCGCCCTCGGCGGCGCTATCATCTGGAACATCATTACCTGGTATTTTGGGCTCCCAAGCAGTTCTTCTCACGCCCTCATAGGCGGTCTCATCGGTGCAGGCCTCGTAGACGGCGGCACAGGCGTACTTGTATGGAGCGGCATTATAAAGACAGCCGTTTTTGTTGTGCTCTCACCCACCATTGGTCTGATCCTCGGATTGGGTATGATGATCTTAGTGCTGAACATCAACCGGTATTCCAATGTTGCGAAAGCAGATAAGTTGTTTCGAAAGCTGCAGCTTGTCTCGTGCGCAATCTACAGCATGGGCCATGGTACGAACGACGCCCAGAAAACAATGGGAATTATAGCCATAATTCTTTACAGCCACGGCCTACTCGGGAAAACCTTTTATATTCCCCTCTGGGTTATTATCGCATGTTACACGGTCATTTCCCTAGGCATCATGTCTGGCGGATGGCGTATCGTCAAGACGATGGGAACCAAGATCACAAAGCTCCAGCCCATGGGTGGATTTTGCGCGGAGACAGCGGCGGCCATCTCCATCATCGGGGCATCCATCGCCGGCATCCCCGTGAGTACGACCCATACCATCACAGGCGCCATCGTGGGGGTTGGCTCAACAAAAAGGCTTACCGCCGTCCGTTGGGGGGTGGCCGGAAACATCCTCTGGGCCTGGATATTGACGATTCCCGCGGCGGCTTTGATATCCGCCGCTATCCATGTCGTGACGCACACCGTCCGGTAACTTTTGCATGGATGGTGTTCAAGATTCGGTCGGTAGGGCAAAAGTCAAATTGATGCCCTATTCGCTTGACAATGTACCCCGGTAGAATTCTTCGTACATCGCCCAAATGGCGAGGAGCAGGGAAGCGATGATAGGGCCGATTATGAAGCCGGAAAATCCGAACAATGATAACCCACCCAGGGTAGATAAGAAAACCATCAGTGGATGCATCTGCACGTCTCTCCCGATGAGGATGGGACGAAGAAAATGGTCCACCATGCTGATCACAAGAACGCCGAAAGCGAGAATGATGACGCCTTTCAAAAAATGTCCCATTATCATCATTATCACACCGGCGGGTACCCAGATGATGGAACAGCCGACAACCGGTACGATGGCCGTAAATATCATAATGGCCCCCCACATCAGTGGTCCTTGAATGCCGGTGAACCAGAAAAGCAACCCTCCCAGCATTCCCTGAATGCCCCCAATGATAAGGGTCACCTTCAACGTGGCTCGTGCGGTCTTCACAAAGCGTTCGTAGAGAACTTTTTCTCTCTCCTGCCCGAGAGAAAATACACGAACAACTTTTCCCAGAAGCTTATTGCCGTCGCGAATAAAGTAAAACAGTGTATAGAGCATGACAGAGAATTGAACGATAAAAACAAAAGTGTTCTGCGTGAGATCCTTCAGATTGATGAAGATGTAGTTGGAAATGGTTCTTGCGACTTCAGCAAACTTTTCGGTCCAGAATTGTTCATTGATATGAAATTGTGCCACATACGGGCTGTCTTTTATTAAACCCGTAAGACCCTTGACAACATTTTCTATATTGCCGCCATCCGCATCAAGAGATTCATACATGCGCATGGACTCTCCGAACAAGACACTACCGATGATACCCCCCGGCAGTATGATGATTACAGCGACCACCAGAAAAATAATGGTAGCTGCAGCGCTGGGATTATGCAATTTCCTGTTCAAATATTTGTAAAGCGGACTGAAGATACTGGAAATAACAGCCGCCCAGAAAATAGGAAAAAAGAAAGGCGCAAGCAGATAGAGAAACAGAAGGAAGACAAAGATCATAATCGTGAAAAAAAGTATGTTCTGTACTTTCGAAGCGCGCATGACAATCCTGATATAAGAAGAAATTTATTTTCCAAGCGAAATGCTGTCTAAAAAAGTATCTTATTTATTCGATAATTTCAACAGAAAGCTTCTTCAGAGCGCACAATTCTTGACTTTGATTTTCCCGGAGGCTGTGTTAAATAGGAAACCGTCTCAACGAAAAAAGGATTTCTCATGCAGTCAATTGCCAACCATCCCATCGGAGTGTTTGATTCCGGTATCGGAGGATTGACGGTCGTTCGCGCCCTCATGGAACGCCTGCCCTTCGAGAACATCGTCTACTTCGGTGACACCGCGCGGGTGCCATACGGCGTGAAATCACCGGAAACGATCACGCAATACGCAATGGAGATCACAAATTTCCTGCTGCAAAAAGATGTGAAACTGCTCATTGTCGCATGTAACACCATGGCCGCGGTCGCCTATCAGGCAGTCAAAGACATTTCTCCTGTTTCCGTCCTCGACGTCATAGATGCAGGAGCCCGCAGAGCAGCAGCCGAAACCCACAGCAAGTATATCGGCGTCATCGGCACGCCGGCAACCATAAACAGCAACGCTTATGCCCGTGCCATTCACCAGCATGACCCTAGCATCCGGGTCTTCTCCCAAGCCTGCCCCCTGTTTGTACCGCTGGTCGAAGAGGGATGGTGGAATCATCCCGTCACCCGGCTTACCGCCCAGGAGTACTTGCGGCCGGTTCTTGCGGAGCATATCGATACTCTTGTCCTGGGGTGTACCCACTATCCATTGATCAAGCCTCTTCTGCAGGACATCGCGGGGCCTGATATTCGCCTCGTGGACTCCGCCGAAGCTATGGCGGATATAACGGCGCATCTCCTCACCGACAAGCATCTTGGAAATCATAAGCACACACATCCGAAGTACCGCTTCTTTGTCACCGACGTGCCCTATCACTTCCAGACGATCGGCGAAGGGTTCCTCGGGCGGACGCTATCCCACGTTGAACTTGTTAAATTGTAGGGATGTCAATCTCATGAAAATTATCCTCGCCGGCTACAATCTCGATTTCGAAACAATCCGGGATTTTCAAAAACTGCGGCCGGGTGCGCAGGATCTCACACCGGAGACGATCTCCGCCGCCTACGCACGGATAAGCCGCAGCCCCAAGCCGGTCGACGAATTGCGCGCCGCTGCCAGGCAGGAGGTGGAGAAGGCTCGCCAGTCCAACCGGAACATCGTCTTTGAGATGGGACACAGCTCGGTTGCCGAGCATGCCGTCTTCAACATCGACGTTCTCGGCGTTTCCCGGCTGCTCGTCGAGGAAATCGAAAAATTTCGCCTTTGTTCTTATACGGAAAAATCGCAGCGCTACGTTAGGCTGAAAGACGATTTCGTCATCCCCGAAGAAATCCGCGGTACCCCTGTGGAGGGGCCTTTTGTGGACATCATCACCAAGCAGAACAGGTTGTATCACGAACTCTTTGAAAAATTGAAACCCCACATCTTTGAAAAGCACAAGGGCCTTGCAGCGGACCCCGCCAATCACTCGATGCTGGAAGGCTGGGCCAAGGAAGACGCCCGCTATGGCATTTCCCTTGCCACGGAGACGCAGCTGGGAATGACCGTCAGTGCGAGGAATCTCGAACTCATGCTCCGCCGACTTGCCGCACATCCGCTCGCCGAGGCGAAGGAGTGCAGCCGGAAGCTCTTTGCGGCAACGAAAGACACCGCCCCCTCTCTGATCCGCTACACGGAGGCCACGGACCACGACCGCCTGACGAGGCAGAATTTAACGGACGAAGTCTCAGCACTGATGCGGCAAAAGAAACATAGGACCGCAACTGCGCCGGCCAACCGGAAAGGACAATACGTTTCTCTCATCCACACCACTCCCGAGGGAGACGACAGAATTATGGCCTCGCTGATACACTCATCATCGGACTTGCCGATGACCCGGTGCCTGCGGGTGGTCTCTTCCATGGATAGGCACGAAAAAGAGTCCCTCATGAAAACGGCTTTAAAGCACATCAAGTCCTACGACGCGGTCCTTCGTGAATTCGAAAATGCGGAACTACATTTTGAGCTGCTCATCAGCGCAAGCTGTTTTGCCCAGATGAAGCGCCACCGCATGGCAACCATAACCTGTCAAGATTATGATCCCGCCCTCGGCGCAACGGTTCCACCCGCGGTATCGGAAATCGGCATGCATGACGCCTTCATGGAAATCGTAAGACGAAGCGAAGACGTGTATGCCCGGATAAAAGTGTTCTCCCCGCTCGCTGCCGGCTATATTCTCACCAACGCCCATCGCAGGCGCGTTTCCATGAAAATTAATGCAAGGGAGCTTTACCACATCGCCCGCCTGCGGACAGATACGCACGCCCAATGGGATATAAGAAAGACGGCGGAAGACATGGTGAAGCTGGGTAAAGAATCGATGCCGCTTGCACTGATGCTCGCGACCGGCAAGGACCGCTTCGCATCCCTCTACAACCAGATCTTCGCCCCGGAGACGACTTCGGGCAACGCTCCGAGCAATAAGCCTTGAGACGCATCCTTCACATCGACATGGACGCCTTTTTTGCAGCGGTGGAGCAGAAGAGACGCCCCGAATTGATCGGCCAGCCTGTAGTAATAGGGGGCAGCGGGGACCCCACGAAAAGGGGGGTCGTAGCCACCGCCTCATACGAAGCAAGAAAGTTCGGCATACACTCTGCCATGCCTTTGAAGACGGCTTACGGCCTCTGTCCCAAGGCCGTCTTTCTTCCTGTCGATTACGAGGCATATGCAAGGGAATCACAGAAGGTGAAGAGCATCCTCAGGAGTCTCACGCCTGCCATGGAAGATGTCGGCATCGATGAGGCGTTCCTCGACATATCGGCGATCGATAGAACTTCGGAAGACATCTCGCAACTAATCAAAAAAGAGATAAGAGATGAGACGGGCCTGACGTGCTCCATCGGCATCGCCCCCAACAAGCTTCTTGCCAAGATCGCCTCGGACATGGATAAACCGGACGGCCTCATCGTGATCCTTGCGGAGGATGTTCTCTCCATCCTCAAGCCGCTGCCCGTGAGGAAACTCTGGGGGATCGGACCAAAGACAGAGAAATACCTGAAGGACATGGGCATTGAAACTCTGGAGGAGCTCGCCTCTCTGCAGATGGAAACACTTGTCGACAGCTTCGGTTCATCTTATGGGAATTATCTCTATCATGCCTCCCGAGGCATCGACGACAGTCCCCTTATCACCGACTGGGAACCCAAATCCATAAGCAGGGAAACGACATTCCAGAAGGACATAGCAAACTGGCAGTTCATAGCCAAGACGCTCGCAGACCTGACGAGGGAAGTTGTCACAGACATGAGAGACAGCAGCTTCAAGGCGAGGACGGTTACGGTAAAGGTACGGTTCAGCGATTTCGAGACAGTCACAAGGGCCACAACCATCCCCAATGCGACGGATAGAGAAGAGGAGATAAGGAGAGCGGCGTTCGCCTCCCTCAAGAGGGTCGAACTCAAGAAGAGGGTCCGACTCATCGGCATGAGGGCCAGTCACCTGGAAAGGGCGGAAGCGTAGAATAGGGGCTTCCGCTTCCCTTGGCAGTTTCATTGACTAAAACAATTCTATCCGTTTAATGCCCGGCTTGCCTTTGAGCGCCTGATAAACGGTGTAGGCGCAGGATACATCTTGGATCGCGAGACCGGTCGAGTCGAAGAGCGTAATTTCCTGGGCTTTCGTCCTTCCCTTAACTTTCCCTGCAACAATATCTCCGAGTCCCGCATAGATGTCTTTCTTTGTCAGCAGTTTCTTGCGGACGGGAACATTGATCTCGCCGCTGTGCGACGCCTGGGCCCAGGCGTCGATGACCACTTTTGCCTGCTTCAATATTTTCGGATTTATCTCCTCTTTCCCGGCGGCATCGGCGCCGATGGCATTGATATGGGTCCCAGGGGAGACCTTATTCACCAGCGGTCTGCGGGAAGGCGTCGTTGTTACGAGAATATCGACGCCTGTCGTCACTTCATCAATCTCCGGGGAGATTACCGCTTCGAGCTTGTGTTTCTTCTCCGCCCAATCTCTGAATCTCGGCGCGGATTCATCTTTTGGGCCGGATTGCCAAATTTTTACGGTTTTTAATTTGCGCACTTCCAGGATACATGTGAGCTGTGAGCGCGCCTGCGTACCGCAACCGATAAATCCGGCAATCCGCGCGTTCTTCCTGCTCAGGAGTTTTACCGCTAACGCTCCCGCAGCGCCTGTACGGATGCTGGTAAGGTAAGTACCGTCCATTATGGCCAGCGGAAATCCGTTCGTGGGATCCGCAAGGATGATAACAGCTATAACCGTGGGAAGGCCGTAGATTGCATTTCCGGGGTGCACGGTCACGCTCTTGATACCGGCAATGTTCAGGCCCTGACCGTGAATATAAGCAGGCATCGATCTGAGATCCCCTTTTTTAAAGTAGAGATAACTCTTTGCAGGCATATCGGCCTCTCCCAGTCCGTATGCCTTGAATGCCTGTTCCACAGTCTTGTTGGCCAGAGAAGGCGTTAACACCTTTTCGATATCCTTCTTTGTAAAGATCAGTGTTTTCATATCTCCCTCTGAAAATTTTCGGGTGATAGGCATCCTCGCTTGGTGTTCATGCCTCTCTACTTGCGAAGATTATATTTTATCATCTTCAGTTGCAGACCCTTTCTGCTGAGACCGAGACGCTGAGCCGCTTTTGTGACATTGCCGCCCACCTCCTCGAGGCACTGTATTATGCTCTGTTTCTCCACTTCTTCCATGTGGCCCTTCACGAAATCTTTGAAGGGTTTTTTCTGGCCGCCACGCTGGGAGACGGAGATTGCTTCGGCGGCCGACTTCCATTCGGGAGGAATATCTTCGAAGGTAATCGCGTCTCCGCCAGACAAGAGAACAATCCGCTCTATGAAATTTTCCAGCTCTCTGATATTGCCGGGCCAGTCATAATTGACAAGCACATCTTGCACACGCGCATCGATATGCTTAACCTCTCGGCTTAACTTGCCGTTGAATTTCTCGATAAAATAATCTGTCAGGGGAAGGATGTCCTCTCTTCTTTCCCGCAAGGGAGGCAGGTGCGTGGGAAAGACATTGAGCCTGTAGTAAAGATCTTCCCTGAACCTGCCGTCTTTCACGTCCTGGAGGAGATTCCTGTTCGTCGCCGCAATTAATCTCACATCCACCTTAATCGTACGCAGCCCGCCGACACGCTCGAATTCATAATCCTGGATTACCCGAAGGAGCTTCACCTGCATGTCCCGGGGAATTTCTCCTACTTCGTCGAGAAACAGAGTCCCCTTATCCGCCAGCTCAAACCTCCCGGGCTTCGTGGACACTGCTCCCGTGAAAGCCCCTTTTTCGTATCCGAACAGTTCACTCTCTATGAGATTTTCCGCAATGGCGGCACAGTTAATCTTGACGAACGGATTATCCCGGCGCGGGCTGCTTCTGTGAATTGCATATGCTATGAGATCCTTGCCTGTGCCCGTTTCCCCCGATATAAGCACAGTTGTCGGCGTCGGCGCCACTCTTTTGATCGTATCATATATTTTCAGCATCGGCTCACTGGAACCGACTATCCCCTGCCTGTCAATATCATCGGGGCTGACGAGCAGTTCTTCCTCGTTGAGCCTTCGGGTCCTGATGGCCTTATGGATTATATTTTTCAATTCATCACGTTCAAAAGGTTTGGTGATATAATCGAAGGCGCCCTTCTTCAAAGCGTCCACTGCCGTGGCAATAGTCCCGTGAGCGGTGACAATAATAACCGGCGTGGACGGATAGTCGCGAATCACCCGCTCCAAGAGACCCACGCCGTCGAGCTTCGGCATCTTCAGATCAGTCACGACGACTTGCACGCCGCCGCCCTTGAGGATTTTCAAGGCCTCGTTGCCATCCGATGCCGTGGCCACGTCATAGCCTTCCTTATTCAGCAGGGCCTTCAAGACCAGCCGCATATTGAGCTCATCATCAACGACCAATATTTTCTCTGCCATAGTATGCCTTATAATTCCTTACCGTCTTTATCTATATTCTCAAGGCGTGACACCCAGCCTGATATAAAATATGCTCCCCTGAAGAGGAATGGATTTAACCTTGATATGACCGCCATGATTCTTGATGATCTTCTGGCTGATGGCAAGGCCAAGACCGACTCCCCGTTCCTTGGTTGTGAAAAATGGTTTGAAAATATTTTTCATTTCCTCTTTTTTGATTCCTTTTCCCGTATCCCTGATGGAAATGCCTATCGCCTCGCCATCGCCGCTGCTGATCTTGGACGTCCGGAAAATGATGGTCCCGCCCTCCTGCATTGCCTCTATGGCGTTGAATGCTATATTCAGAATTACCTGAACCAGCTGTTCCGCATCGACCTCGATGAGGGGCAAATCAGGACGAAGCTCTTTTTCAATGACGATATTATCTGAACGCGGGCTTGCTTTGATGACAGATATGGCCTTCTCAATAATCTGATTTACGTCCTGCATCTTAACCTTAAGGGTATAGGGTTTGGCATAATTGAGAAACTGAGATACGACGCTATTCAACCGGTCTACTTCTTCTATTATAACGTCGAGAAGCCTCTGGTGGTCGCCGGCGCTCGATTCCGATCTGAGGTACTGGGCGGCGCCTTTGATGGAACCGAGAGGGTTTCTTATTTCATGAGCCAAAACGGGCGCCATTTCCTCGAGGAGAAGGGACTTCTCTTTCTCGAGCATTTCATCGAAGGCATAAAGGGATGTGAATACATCCTTACCTTCCGGGTAAAAATAACTGAACATCATCTTTAGGACAAGTTTGAAAGGTTCGATGGCGATCACAATTATTAGTGACGCCAGCAAAATATGGGTGAAGGGAGGCGTTTCCCCCTTTCCGAACAATCTCACGATTAGGGTAAATGCAATAGCCGCAAAAAGAGTGATGATCGAGAGTACAAGGGCCCTTCCCATGAGTTCATGCAACTCCGGCAGACGGGGATGTGTAATAAGAATCAGGACAAAATAAAGCAGGATTGCAATAAAGAGGTTGGATATGGGAGGAAAAGAATATCCATAATAATAGAATATATCAAACACACTGAGGATGGCGGTTGCCCCACTGGCGCAAGCCAGATACACCATCCGGGTTCTTTCCACACCTACGGGCCTATTTCTAATATAAAGGATAAGGGCGATATAACAGACAGAAAGTGCAGCGCCGGCATATATTAAGAAAGCAGTCTTCAGGTAGGGCCAGTTGTAAAGGGGGGAGAAAACAGTAATGGCAAGGAGAAAACTGAAAATTGTGAAGGATATGACATCTCTTTTTCTCAAGAAGGTCTGTTCACGCAGGAGAGAGCGGGCGAATTTCACCGAGCAGGGAGGGATGGCTATCAATCCGGCGTATTCTATAATTCTCCAGTTATGCCCCGTAAAAATCTCATCGAAAAAGGCGCCGCTTTTATAGAAAAAGATCGCGAGACAGAGGGAAGCAAAAGACAGATGGGCAGGAACTTTTTTTTTATTTATAATCAGGGTAAGAGAAATTATCAGGCTGACCGTTGCTAATGTAAAGGTTTCCATAAAGAATTGCTTTTAAAAAAGATGATATATGAATGAAGATATAGATAAAAAACGAGGTTGTCAAGAGAGACGAGAAAGACGAATTGCCTCACATTAAATGTTACCCTAGGTTGTGAATAAAAGAGATGCTTAGGTCAAAGAAGAAAAAAGGCCGAGCGTGCTTATAACATGCTCGGCCTTTTTCTTTCAAGATATTACCGATGCTACTTATGCGCAGGGGCCGCTGGTGCCGGTGCCGGTGGCGTCGGTGGCGCCGCAGGGGCTCCTGGTGCCGGTGCTGGCGCTCCTGGTGCTGCCGGGGCCGGAGCCGCCGCTTCTTTCTTCGCAGGCTCAGGCGGTTTCTTTTCTGGTGCTGATGGGCAGCCCATTAATGTAAACGTAACCGCCACTACGAAAAGAATTGATAAAATGATTGCAAGCAGTTTCCTCATCGATTCTTACCTCCTTTGTGAAAAAAGTTTCTATCGTCCGTAAATCAACCCGTTCCTCGATGCTGCGAAGATACTCCATATATTTTTGCCTTGTCAAGATAAATTTTTTACTCTTTGAAGAACGCTCCCGGGCAGTTTGATCAGTAGGGATGGTCTCTACTCTTGCATTATCATATGATGCATAGCCGTATACACACTGCAAAGAGAATTACGCGTTATAAGCCCGGAATACGGCCTTCTGAGAGCCATCCGAAAAATCAAACTAATCATAAATTAGTCAATAAATATGGATGATTATAGTCCACAGAGGGGTGTCAATCACCCTTCTGGCACGGATAATGCTGTGTGCTTAGAAGTTTATGGCAAAAATTTGCACGAAGGATTTCAGTAATGGATTTTAATCTTACCAGCAGTCAGCAAATGTATATGGATACAGTTAAGAGATTTGTCAGGTATGGAATCATACCGCAGGTTATGGAGCTGGAAAAGAAGCATATTTTCCCCTGGGAAATTATCCAGAAGGCCTGGGGCCTCGGAATTTTGAATCTGAGCATCCCTGAATCGGTTAAGGGATTTGAGGTTGATCCCGTTTCTACGGCCATGATCATCAAAGAACTGTCCTACGGAGATACGGGGATTTCCACGTCGGCAATGTGTAATGATCTGGCAAACACGGTTATTGCCCAGCATGGTACGGACGAACAGAAGGCCCTTTTCTTAAGCCCCTTTGTCGAGAATCCCATAATGGCTTCTTTCTGTCTGACGGAACCGTGCGCCGGTTCTGACAACTCCGCCATGACGACGTTCATCAAGAAGAGCCCGGATGGAACGTATGTCCTCAATGGCAGCAAGTGCTTTATCACCAATGCGTCCTACGCCTCACAATTTACCGTTTTTTGTAAAGTAGGGAAGCCGACGGGTAACTTCATGGCCTGCTTAATAGTTCCCGCCCCACCGGTGCTTCCCTCCAATTCAGATCCGCATCTCGCAGTGGGCAAGGAGATGACTCTCCCCACGGGGGGAAAGATCATCATTGGCAAACCGGAAGACAAGCTGGGGCAGCGTTTATCAAATACGGCCGCTGTCACCTTTGAAGACGTAGTCATCAATGACAATCAGATAATCGGTGATCGGAGACAGGGTTTCAAGTATGTCATCGACGTTCTTGACTATGCGCGTCCCATGGTTGCGGCAATAGGTGTGGGTCTCGCCAAACGGGCATTGGATGTCACTCTGGAATACACAAGAGAGCGCAAGCAATTTGGACAAAGGATCTGTGATTTGTCGGTTGCAAGAGAGACATTGGTGCAAATGTGGAAAAAAGTCGAGCTCGCGGATATGGCGCTCATGAAAGCTGCTTTCAAGGTTCAGGAAAAAGCGGACGACAGGGGCATGTATGCCTCCCTCGCGAAGAATACAGCCGCGGAGGCGGCTTTGTTCTGCGCCAACGAAGGCCTGCATCTCCACGGCGGATATGGTTTCATGTCAGAATATGAGATTTCGAAGTTGGCGAGAGATGCGCACATCATCGACATTTACGAAGGTGTGCGGGAGGTCCAGAACATGATTATCGGGAGGGAGCTTGTATGAGTGCACTCTATCTTCACGGTATGGGCCATTTCCACCCGGAGAATGTTATTACCAATAGATTTTTGGAAGAGATGGATATCGGAACAAATGAGGCATGGATCATGGAGAGGGTCGGCATTCATACACGCCGGACCGTGCTCCCTTTGGACTATATAAAGGAAACAAGAAACAGAGACCCGAGAGAAGCTTTTGCAGCAGGCCTTTACAATAACGCGCAAACCGGAGCCTCTGCCGCACAGATGGCCATTGAGCGCGCCGGTCTCAAGAAGGAAGACATCGGGCTTGTCATCTCCGGAAGCTCGGCAGCGGATAATGTTTCCCCTGCGGAAGCCTCGACCGTAGCCGCGGAACTCGGAATCGACGTACCCTGCTTCGACGTGAATTCCGCCTGCACCAGCTTTGGTACGCAGGTGCACTTTGTCAGCCTCATGAGACCCGAGGCACTGCCGCCCTTTATACTCCTGGTCAATCCGGAAAATCTCACTCGCTGCGTGGACTATGCCGATCGGAAATCTGCGGTGCTGTTCGGTGACGGCAGTTCCGCAGCCATTGTATCTGCCACGGTGCCGTCGCACAAATTCTTTACGGCCTGCGCTTATGAAACGAAACCGTCAGATTGGGACAAGGTGGGAATACCCCGTATGGGTTACTTCCAGCAGGACGGGAACTCCGTGCAGGGCTTTGCCATTCGCAAGACAACAGATGCTATTCGCATGCTGCAGCAGACCTATGCTCTCAATGGCAATCGCTTCATCTTTATCGGTCATCAGGCCAATATGGGTATGCTGCAAACTGTCTGCGAGCGTTCTCAAATTACGGAAAACAATCATTGGCACAATGTGGAATTTTTTGGCAACACCGGCTGTTCCGGAGCGCCGGCTGTTCTCAGCCAACGCTGGAATGACCTGCGTCCGGGAGATCATGTGGCCATTGCCATTGTCGGGGCGGGGTTGTCCTGGGTTCATATGGTCTTACAGGTAGAGGAATAATCATGAAGTATGCGGATTTCAGAGAATGCCAGAGTTTCGGGCTGGAGGAGCTCATCGCTTTTTCCTACGGGACCCTGGTAGATGACCCGCCTGTAAATTTTGAGGCGCGACTGCCGGCGCCTCCCTTTCTCATGGTAGATCGGGTGCTGTCGTTTAGTTCTGTCGGCAGACAGGGTTCGATTGTTGCAGAGCAGGACATCAGACTTGATGCCTGGTATTTTCAGTGCCATATGCCCGGGGACCCGGTTCAGCCGGGCTGCCTCTGCGTTGATGCAGTATGGCAGCTTCTCGGTTTTTACTGTGTCTGGCGCGGCGCCTTGGGCGCCGGCAGGGCCCTCGGTTGCGGTGAGATTACTTTCAGCGGCCAGATTCGTCCCTACAACAAATGCGTCCGCTACGATATTGAAGTGAGGCGCTTCGCTCAGTTGAAGGACTCGGGGGCGAGCATTGCCATCGGAGACGGAAAGGTTTTTGTTGACAATGAACTGATTGCCCACATCAAAGATGCCCGCACCGGCATTTTCAAAGGGATCATTTATCCCGACTATCCGAAACGATCGGTAAACTCGATAGGCGGCATCATGAGGAGCGGTTCATGAGCGAGAAACCTGTTGCCATCGTAACAGGCGGTGGAAAAGGAATAGGCGCGGCGTGTTGCCGGGCGCTGTCCGGAGAAGGATTTCTGGTGGGCATTCACTACCGGAGCAGCGAGGAACATGCAAGGGCTTTACTCTCCGAGATAGGTGACGGCTTTCTTCTTCCGGCTGATCTGGTGGATATCGATCAGGTGGAACTTCTGGTCAACAAGATAAAAGAGAAGGCGGGCCGCGTGGATGTCCTTGTCAACAATGCGGGTCTATCTCTCAACGCCGATATCGTCAGCATGAAGATCGAGCAATTCGATGCCCAGCGGGCCTTGATGCGCGGAACATGGTACCTGACCAAACGTATAATCCGCCTCTTCATGCTTCGTCAGAGAGGAGGCCGCATCATCAATATATCCAGTGTCGTGGGACATACCGGCAATGCGGGTCAGATCCCCTACACCATGGAAAAGGCAGCTCTCGACGCCTTTACGAAGTCCCTGTCGCAAGAATTGGCAGGGAGGAATATCCTCGTCAATTCAGTTGCCCCGGGATTCATCGAGACAGAGATGACACAGAATCTCCCCGAAGAGGTGCAAGAGAGGATTCTCGAGAACATTACTCTGGGCCGTATAGGACGCCCCGAGGAAGTGGCTGAGGTCGTGGCCTTTCTCGCAACAGGGGGATCCTATATATCGGGAAGTGTCGTCCATGTGAACGGGGGGCTTTATGGCGGCTGATCGGGAGACGATGACACGAATTTTAAATAGTGTTCCCCAACAGCATCCGTTTCGCTTTATCGACGATATCCTGGAGCTCGATGATGAGCACATCGTCGGCACGTACCGGTTTCGTGAGGATGAGTATTTTTATAAGGGACACTTCCCAGGCAAACCGATTACTCCGGGTGTGATTCTCATTGAAGCCATGGCACAGACGGGGGTTGTTGCCTTCGGCCTTTATCTTCACATGAGGCAGACGTATACAACGGTGGAGGATGCAAAAAAATTGACTACACTTTTTACCCTTGCCGAAGGGGTGGAGTTCACGGGGGTCGTGCATCCCGGTGAGCGCGTGATCGTTAAAGGTCACAAAGTCTATTTCCGCATGGGAAGCCTTAAAATGAAGGTTACCATGGAAAGGGAAAATGGCGAGGCCGTGAGTTTCGGTGTCCTCGCGGGGAGGGGAGTACCTTCCCAGGGCGCTTAATGTTTTTCATGGAGGTTTATATTAGTTGAAAAGAAGAGTTGTCATAACAGGGATGGGGATAGCAGCCCCCAATGCCCATGGCTTGGTTAATTTTGAAGATGCCCTGCGGAAAGGGCGCTCCGGCATCCGGTTTTTTCCTGAACTTAAGGAATTGAACTTTTCCTGCCAGGTGGGCGCTGCCCCCCAGGACTTTGAGGATATCCGCAAGAGTTATTTTAATGAAGATACACTGATGTCGATGAACGAAAACATCGGATACGCCGCTGTTTCAGCCGTAGACGCATGGACCGACGCAGGTTTCAAGATGCCTGGCATTCACGATGATACTGTGGACTGGGATACAGGCGTGATCGTCGGCTCCGGAATCGGCGGCATGGATACAATTACAACCGTTCTCGTGCCCATGGTTTCCCGGGGGAAAGTGCGCCGCATGGGAAGCCGGATAGTAGAGCAGGTCATGAATAGCGGCACAAGCGCAAGTATCGCGGGCATCTTGGCTCTCGGAAACCAGGTGACTTCAAATTCATCTGCCTGCAGCACGGGGAATGAAGCGATTGTTGAAGGGATGTGGAGAATACGGAACGGTCTTGCAAAAAGGATTTTAGCCGGTGGTTCCGAAGGCCAATCGCCCTTTATCTGGGCCGGATTCGAGGCCATGCGCGTCATCTGCAAGAAATTCAATGATTACCCGGAGACTGCTTCACGGCCGATGAGCGCCACAGCATGTGGTTTTGTCCCCGGCTCGGGCGCTGGAATTCTGGTGCTTGAAGATCTGGAATCCGCCTTGGAACGTGGAGCGAGGATTTATGCTGAAGTTCTCGGAGGCGCCGTCAATTGCGGAGGGCATCGCATGGGCGGCTCCATAACCGCGCCGAATCCCGAGGGTGTCAAACGATGCATCAAGGCCGCCATATCCGACGCACGTATTATGCCGGCTCATATAGACGCAATCAACGGCCACTTAACGGCAACCTTTGCCGACCCTTATGAAGTGAAGAACTGGTCGGCAGCCCTCGAACGCGGCCCCGCTAATTTTCCCTATATCAATTCCACAAAATCTATGGTGGGGCATTGCTTAGGCGCAGCAGGTGCCATAGAGAGCGTTGCCGTAGTACTGCAATTATACAAGGGGTTCCTCCATCCTTCCGTCAATTGTGAAGACATACACCCCGATATTGCTGAATTTGGAGATAAGGTGCCACAGAAGTGCATGGACTTTCCTGAATTAAATATTATCGCCAAAGCCGGTTTCGGTTTCGGCGATGTTAACAGCTGTCTCATCTTTAAGAGATGGAATAATAATCAAAGGAGCTATTAAGAAATGGACGAACAGACAATCTTTAACAAAATGATCGATATCCTCAGGGGATATACAAAGGACCCGAGCTTGCTGGATAAGGCGACAAAGGATACCCACATTCTAAACGACCTGAAGGTCAATTCCGCCAGGCTGGTAGATGTCATTATAAAGTGTGAAGACACATTCGGCATCACCGTCGAAGATGACGAGGCCGACAAGATCGGAACAGTCGGAGATGCCGTAGCTATCATCAAGAGCAAATTAGGATAAGGTCAGTCATGAAGAAGAAGTTGATGCTCCAAGGCCCTCTGCTGATTCAATACACGCTTGGTCGGATTGCCATTTTTGTTATCGCCCCTCTTTATTTTTCAGTCATCTGGCTCATGGGCTACAGGGTAAGGAATATACTGAAGATCAGAGAGGAATGCGCACGTCATTTCAGGAACTACGAAGGGCCGTGGATCATCTGCGCGAATCATCTCACGATGATCGATTCCCTAATCATTACATATGCGGCATTTTCCTTCACGCGTAACTTACTGCATTACCGTGAGCTGCCGTGGAATTTGCCGGAGAGAAACAATTTCCAGCGGAATATCATCATGGCAGTTCTTTGTTACCTCGCCAAGTGCGTCCCCATCAACAGGGGCGGCAATCGTGAAGAGATGAAAAACACCCTTGATAAATGCACATCCCTTCTCGAATGGAAACAGCCATTGCTGATTTTTCCGGAAGGAGGGCGCTCCCGGACAGGCCGCGTTAATACCGAGAGTTTTTCCTACGGTGTGGGCCGGTTCATCAAGGATTTTGAAACCTGCAAGGTAATGTGTATCTATCTGCGAGGTGACAGCCAGCATTCTTACGGCTTCATTCCCAGATTTCGCGAGCGTTTTGCGGTGAACGTAGAAGTCTTTGAGCCCGAACCGATACAAGAAAACGGACTCAGGGCTCAGCGCCGCTATGCAGAGCAGATCATCAAACATATGGCACAAATGGAGAAAGGTTATTTTGATTCGCATCGGCAACGATATTGTGGATCTGACCGATCCACACAATATGGGGAAGAGTCGGGATACGCGATTCATTAACCGCGTCTTCACACCCCGTGAAAAAGAATTGATATCCCGCGCAGAGAGCCAGGACGCCGTCTTGTGGGCGCTCTGGGCAGGCAAGGAAACGGCGTACAAGCTTGTCAAGAAGCTTGACCCTTCCGCCACTTCCGTCCCCCGCTTATATGAAGTGAGTCTAAATTGTGCGGAAGAATCAGTCCGACTTTCTTCTGGAAGTGATACCCTTACAGGATTCGTTGATACGCCGTATGGCAGGATAGAGATCAAGGTTTTGATAACTTCCGACTATGTCCATTGCATCGGAACTACGTCAGCATCCGATGAGATTGATGCACTCGTCTGGCACGTTGCCCGCATCAGCCCTGGTTCACAGGCTTCGCCCGATTACGAATCAGCCTTTGTGCGTAAAGTCCTCAAGCTGCACCTCTCAACACATTATGATGAATCCCCGGAAAATATCGAAATCAGGCGGGTGAAGAGTCCCTATGGTCTGGGACCGCCATTCTTATGTATAAGTGGCGAGCCCGCGGCAATTGATCTCAGTCTCAGTCATGACGGTCTCTTTGCAGCCTATGCCTTTGCCGCAACCGCGTGAGCCCTACGCTGTCTTCCCTTTCAGAAATTTATCTTCTATGAGATCGGCGATACCCCGGATGTCATCGATATTTAGACAGGGCGTTCCTCTGTGTACGGGCTTGTCACTCACAATGGCCATAAGATTATCTTCTCGCGAGCAGAGGGGCTCGTGCTTCATTTCCGATCGGACCACTTCAATTTTTGGATGCGGATTTCGTTTAAAGCCTTCGGAAAGGATGACGTCGACGTCCCGTATGTAGCGATCCCTCAGTTCTGCCAATTCAAAGTCCCTGTCCACATCCTCAATGACAGCGACGCTATGTGGTGATGCGATGACCGTAAGGTGTGCACCCGCCTTTTTATGGCGCCAGCTGTCTTTGCCCTCGTGGTCTATGTCGAAGCCATGGACGTTGTGTTTGATCGTAGCCACCTGATAGCCCCTTCGCCTCAGCTCCGGTATAAGTTTTTCAATCAATGTGGTCTTCCCGGTATTCGATCGACCGACTATGGACACGATAGGTATCAAGTGTTTTTCTCCCTCATAGCGAACGACCGCGTTCCGCAAGAACGACTGATGTTTCGACCTGACGTTCCGGTATTGACCAGTATCGTTTCAGCAGACGATCCTTTTCTTCCGGAGAGACCATATAAAAGCCATGCGCCTCATAGAAACGAACCGCCCAAGCTGCCGCCGCCCAGGTACCAATCAGGATCGGACGGGACGTTTTCTTCCGGAGTAGAGACAACAGCCTACCGCCGATACCCTGGCGTCGTCTGACCGTGCGTACGTATGCATGTCTCATCAATGTTACATCCATGACGTCCTGCATACCCATGACTCCGAGAAGTTCTCCGTTCTCTGTATAACACCAGAATTTTACTCCTTCGTCGATCTCGTGCCGGAGTTCATCTTCCGACATATACGGTTCCTTCCATCTATCCGCCGGAATGACGCCTCTGTAAGCCTCTGCCGCGGCGTTAAT
This sequence comes from uncultured delta proteobacterium, assembly GCA_963729715.1. GTDB lineage: Bacteria > Desulfobacterota > Syntrophia > Syntrophales > UBA2185 > Fen-1135. Next base: position 707,875 of record CAVSPA010000005.1, on the reverse strand, counting down.
AATTTCACAGATAGTTTCAATATCTCTTTCCTCACAGGGATGGATCTCAGGATCGCTCGTCATTCGAAGTCCTTCTTATCAGGAAACATCAAGAACGTCGCAGTGCAGCGAAGTACGTCCTTGCCATTTTCGTCCTTCACCAGACAATCACCGATAATCAGTGTACGCCCTTTTTTGAAAATGCTTGCCTCTGCAATCAGTTCACCTTTTGTTACCGGGGCAAGGAAATTACATTTCAATTCCACGGTCGTAATTCCGGAAGCAGGCGGGAGGACCGTCATGGCGGCGTGGGCAATGGCTTCATCTGCAAGGGCCACGATAAGCCCCCCCTGCAGGAAGCCGCCCACCTGCAGGTATTCCGGGCGGAAAGGCATCCGGAAACGCGCATATCCTTCACGCACTTCTACGAGAGTCATTTCAAAATAATCGAGATAAGGGTTCAGATTCTTTTCGCCCGCTTGAAACCGCCGTAAGTAAGTCGAGAAATCAGGCATAGTCCAATCCTCTGTCCATAACCATGTCTCCAACAGCTCCTATTTAACCCTCATGCTCCTTTATTTCAAATGGAAAGATATCTATCCGGATGACTGCATCATTACTTAACGAGCAGGTTTATGGACCTAAGGTAGGGGCGCATCGCCGGTGTGCCTCCGCCTTCGGAGATGATCTGCATGCATTTCCCGGTGTCCCGGACTATCGCCCCACCCAGGTGATGGACAGGCGTTCCCTGAAAAATTTCTGGCAGAAGGGGCGTCGAGGGACCGAGGATGGCTACGTGCCTTGGATCACCCAGGCCATTCAGAATTTCTTCGAGAGTGTCGTTAAGAAGTGCGGTTGCCGTAATAATCGCGACAGTACATTCCTTCAATATCCTGTCACTATCTTTCTTATCGAGAACGGCCAGGCGGGCGGGGTTCCTTTCGATGACGGTGAGTTTTGCCCCCGTTCTTTCGATCTTCGGAACCATGGGCGTGAAGAGACCGACCATGGCTACATGATCTTCAGGCGTTAATTTCATGATCGAGAGGGAATTTCTTTCATCTTCACCGAATTCTGTATGAAGAACGGCATTCGCAGCAGCAAGACCCAAGGCTCTCGAGAGCGGATTCTGTCCTTCTATGAGGCTGCCGAGAAGAGAGAGCGCCTTTGAACCGGCCACTCTTCCGGCATCGGGACATACGGAACAGCCTGCTGGCAGCTCGTGGAGTGGAACGGCCGCCAGCCCCATGCGCCGATCGTCCAACCGTACCCCCACATAGCCGAGGCCGATGCGGACTTCTTCGATCACGGTGTTATTCCCTCTACAAGACACACTATCAAAGAGGCGGCGGGTTATTTCACCTGTGGGGAGCATGGCACTCACGTCGAATAATGGGTAAATCGCTTGTCGGATGCAAATCCCTCATCCTCCTTCTTGGCATCGGTTTTTGCCGGTTTTTTATCATCGGAGATTTTTTCATCACGCGCATCTTTCCTCTTTTTCCCCCTACTTTTTTTGTGAGATGTTTGCGCCTCCTCGTGAGCCTTGCTCCAGGTATCTACTAAACCAGCGAGTTCTCCTAAATTGGTCAACTCCTCAACCCACACCTCTGTAAATCTTGATCTCAACGCAGGTGAGAGCAGGTTACGCGATTGATGCACGGAAGGAGGATTCATCGAGAGAAATATCCTGAAATTAGGATGGGCGTAACAGACATTTTCCTCTCCATCAATGACGTAGCCAAAGTCAAGGAGTGTGTTTAAATACTCGGACAGGGGGGACAGATTCGCTTCGTCTATGAGGAGCCAGCTTCCTTTTTCCATGGCCATGAACAGTAGGCCCTTCCTGTAATGCCATTTCCCCTTTTTGTCTTGAATATAACCGCCCAGAAGCTCTTCCAGGCCCGTATCTGAGGAGAGGTTTACATAGTAGAGGTTCGTCTCTTTTTGACCGGCCAGATATCTGATGAGGGTGGTCTTTCCTGAGGCAGGATTTCCTGCCACAAGAAGAGGTTCGTTATTTATCAGGGCCGTGAGGATTAGATAGAGAGTTATCCTCTGGGTCGGTGTGGGTACAATCGCTGCGTCATGTCGGGGAATCAGTTCATCTCCCTTTGAGGATGTCAAGTCTGCAAGTAGGGAATCCATGTCCAGAGAAGCGGATATGAGCACTTCTTTCAGGTCCAAGCCCTCGGCCCGGAAACCAAAATATGCATCCAATAGACTGACCACTGCCTCTCTTTCGGAGCTGTCCCTCAATCTGCCTATATAAACGCTGAACAACTCGAGGAAAAACTTTTTGAAATATTCCTTGTCGGCTGATCTGTTCGCCAAGACTGGCTCCAACCTCCTCCCCAGTCTTATTATGTCCCTGAGGGTAAATATATACGGGTCTTTTTCCGTCTTGCCGATGATGCGGCTGTCCGCCTGGTTCTGCAGGGTAGTGTGAAATCTCGCAATGGGAAGGGCCGCAGCGGAAGTAATCTCGAATAAAGAACTTAATACCTGGGTCAGTTCCTCTTCCGAAAGTTCTTTTTGATAGAGTATTTTGAACCTGGAAAGAAATACCTCGGAGAGTTTCTGCCTCTGGCTGTAACTTTCCGGGTTCCCTGTGGCAAAGAGTCTGAAAGTGGGATGGGGATACAATTCTTTCTGCTCCCCGTTTGCCGAGTAGGATACCCGTCCCGTAATGAGATAGTCGTTCATTATCTCGACCACTTCGGAAGACGCGAGGTTTATCTCTTCGAGAGTGAGCCACAGGCCGTCTCGCGCCGCATTCAGAAGAATGCCGTCCTGCCAGACAAATCTGCCTTCCTTGTCTGGTTTAATGCCGCCGATTATCTCAAACTTGGAGGTGTAGGGGTTGATGGAATATGAGAGGTGCTCATAGCCCAACACACTCGCGAACCATTTGATCAAGAAGCTCTTCCCTGTTGACGTAGGGCCCAGGAGCAGGACGGAGTGTCTCAAGAGGTAGCCCATGCACAACGTCTCTAACATGTGATAGCCGGATTCCGTCATTACGCAGGCGGGTATATCGTCTCTCAGTTCCGCCCTGTCTAAGAGCAGATCTCCCACTGTTAAAGATTTTTCACCGATCTGCACCTGGCCCGCATGTGTGCCTGCTATGGCACTTCCCATAGGTTTACTCAGCATCTCATTGAAGGAAGCAAGCGCCTTCCCAAACTCCTTCTTCTTGCCCGAGATTATATCCGCAAAGATTTCTATTGACGCCCGTGCCGCCGCCTGGCGGACCGACCAGATCTTATCCTTCAATCTCTTATCCAGTTTGTCTAATTCGGCGTCATTCCCCCGTTTGACAAGGACATGTTGTATACGGACTAGGGCGAGTGCGGCAGCCTGGTGTACAAACCAGTTTTCATCCTTCAGCCTTTCCTCCAACTCTTTTAAGGTAATCTTCTTTCGATGATAGCTGCGAGGCCAGATCCGGCCCAGGGCCTGCGCTGCAGCTTGGCAGACGGATCTATCCACGTCTGCGTCTCTTAACCTGTCTTCCAATTTCCCTAAGTTTACATTCTTTCCCCGTCCGACAAGCGTCGGGTATATCTGCCCCAGGGTCTGGCATGCAGCCTGGCGGACAGGCCAGCTTGGGTCTTCGAGTCTCTTTTCCAAATCTGTCAAAGCCATCTTGCCATGGTAATAGTCGTGGAACCATATCCGGCCTAAGGCCACGGCCGCGGCCTGGCGGACCGACCAGTCATCATTGTCGAGCCTTTCTTCCAATTTTCCCAAATTAACATCTCGCCCTCGCTTCATGAGGGGCGGATAGACCTGTCCTAGGGCCAGGGCGGCGGTTTGACGGGTCAGTATATTTTTATCTTTCAATCTTTCTTCCAGACCCTCGAGGTTGATCTCTATTCCCTTCCTGATGAGAGCGCCGTAGGTCTCCCCCAAGGCCTCGGCCTCGGCCTGGCGGACAAACCAGTTTTTATTCCACAACCCTCCTTCCAATTTGCTGATGTCCACATTCAGTCCTTGTTCCATAAGTAGAGGATATATCCTTCCGAGAGCCCTTGCCGCAGCCTGGCGGACGGCCCAGTTTTCATCTCCCAGTCGGCGCTCCAATGCCCCCAGCGTTATTTTTCCCTTCCCATGATAGTGATACCAGATCCGACTGAGGGCCTGTGCGGCGGCGCGGCAGACGGACGGATCTTCATCCTTCAGCATTTCCTCAAGCAGACTCAAGTCGACATCTTTTCCTTGCTTGACGAGCGCGAGATAAACCCGGCCCAGGGCTAAGGCTGCGGGCTGGCGGACAGCCCAGCTCTTATCCTCTAATTTTTTTTCGATCTCCTCTATGGCTATTTCCTTTAGAAGTTCGTCGTCAATAACCCGGAACGCCGCTTCCATTCCGGGGATGCTCACGAATGCCGTGTCAGAGGAACTGATGAGCGCCTTCAACAATGAAAGGGCCTTTTCGATCCGAGGATGAGCGCTGTTCTTCATTAAAATATCCAGGACAGAAGCCAGGTCATGCGGGATCGCAGACACGGGAACGTCCGCCCGTGAAGACGCTTGGTGAAATTCCTGCGGCAAGTCTTCCCGGGTGATGTCCGGAAATACCTTCCGCATGTCTTCAATCCTTTCGAGGATGAGCTCTTTTACCCGCTGGGACTGTTCCTGTGTATCAACAAAGGCGTATTTCAGGCTCCTTCCGAACGCTTCTTTTCCCGGATAACCCCGGTTCAGCAAAAATCCTAGGAGCTCCGATGCCCTCTTCAGATGCCTAACATTGAAAGCGGGAATGTTTTCCTTCAGATAAAGATAGAGAGACGCGAGGAGCACCGACAAATCCGGGGGCAGGGACACATCGGGATCTTCCCTCTCTATATGGGCCTCATGGCGGGGCGTGAGAAAACTGTCCCAGTATGCATCCTGCGTAACAAGTTTTTCCTCCAGTATGCCCGAGAGGACGGACGGGAGTTCTTCCACCGCATTAATCTGCATGCCGCTTGCGTACCTCCTTATGACCTCCGTTACCTCCTCTCCCAGACCCACACCGAGCACCTCTATCTTTTGATCGAGAGCCTCCTTCTGAAGCTCGACAAACGTCTTACCGGTTGTATTCACGTTTCCTTCTCCATCCGTCACCATGATGATCCACCTTGATGAATCTTCGGGTTGATCCTTTAATATATTCGTCGCCAACTGGAGCGCATCTGCATCTGCGGTGGAGCCTCCGGGTATGCACAGGGAGACCTCGTCGAACAATACCCTCCGGCCTGCGTTATCCAGTTTCACGCCCAACTCCTTGTGCATAATGGGGCTATCGGAAAATCCTATCACCCCGTAGTCGATGCCGATATGATCGAGGGCCTCCATAAAGATGAGAAGACCTGCGAGGGCGGATGTCCTCTTGGGTTCGTCCATGGAACCCGATTCATCGAGCGCGAGGATGATTTTGTGGTCCCTCTGTGTTGGAAGCCTCCTCTTCAAGAAGACCTTGAGATCCCTATCCTGCACGGGAATACCCTCGCTCAATTTCCGGGAAAGCTCCATGGCCCTCCGCAGATCAGGCTTCTGGCCGGAAGGGAAATAGCCTTTGAAGGAAGGCCTCTTATTTTTCGCGAAGTGATTTTCCAAAACCCCGCTTAAGGCCTGGACCAGATTCGAGATCAGCCTGAAGACTTTTTCGTACTCACCTATCTTTGTGTTCTCGTCGCGGTCTATCCTTCGCTGCTTCTTGATGAGGTCGCGGAGAGTCTCTGTGGGCAACGGCGCCGTTCTTTCCCCGGCGGATTTTCCGCCCGCTCTGCGCGGAGCTGTTTCTTCAGGGGTTTCCTTTCTGTATTCCTCTGTTTTCCCGGTGCGCTTTTCCGTCTTGGGAGATAACTTGTCCGCCAGCTCCCTCGCTTTTAGCTCTAATAATTTTCTCGCCGCTTCCTCGATCTCATCCGGGCTCAAATCCTCCGGGGCGCATTTCTTGTCCTTGACCTGGAGCTGGCCGTCCTTTATGGCCTCTGCGAGCTTTGTAATCGCGAGCAGGACAAGGTTTTCATACTCCGGAAGGATTTTGTCCCTCACCATCAAGGCCGTTTCTTCCGCAAATCTCAGATTCTCATTCTCCGAGACCCGCCCGGGAGGATAGTGATTGAAGATCTCCGCAAAATCCCCGTGTGTCCGGGCAAGGGCAGCGCCTACTTCCGGATTCATCAACTGCGTAGGAAGGCGGCCATACAGCCAGTAATAGCGCATTCCGAGAAGGTATTCGAGATGTGGGTAAAGGAGATACGGATGGCAGCAGGTACTCGCCCTCTTGGAGATTTCACCCTTCAGATAATCCACGTACGACGATCTCGACAAATCACGGGGGAGCATCTCGTCATAGGCAATATCCAGGTAGTGTTTTATTCCCGCAAAGACGCTTGTCAGCCAGTTATCTACACGGCTGTCTTCAAAGGCAGTCAAGAGAAGCCTGGTGGATTCAGTCGCGGAAAATGTCTTGAACACCGCCTTTCTCACGCTCCTGCGGGATATTTGCCTGTGTCCCGCCTCATGGGCGCAAAAGGCGATGACCTCTTCTGCCGAAGAGGACAACAGCAATCCTACGGGAAATACCATTTCGTTTGTTTCACTGTTATATCTCCAGTTGCTGCCGGGGGCAATTTTCAGATGAATATCATCTCCCAGTCCCGTGGAGATAATCTGCATCAGTGCGAGCAGGCGTTCGTCGATTACCAGCGCTTCCCCTTCGTCCAGCCCCCTTCGGCGAACCAGTTCTTCTATACATTTGATCCGCAAACGGCCTTCTTCTGTTTCTGATTTACCCTGCATAACTGTAGTTGCGTTCAAAAAGAGTTGTCAGTCTTGCGTAAAAGAGTCACACAGGGAGCATAAAAGAAAGGGGGTGGGTGTGTCAATGGGTAAGAATTGCTGTCGCAGAAAGAGAGGCCAAATAAACCGCGCCTATCATCCATTCCCTTATGTAAAATTCAGGTTTTTCAAAACTGGATTTTATGAATTTTATGATGGATGTAATTTTTTATCCGGCTTAGATTTTATCTATAATTCGAAAATACCGAGGAGGGAAAAATGGCATATTACGACAGAGTGAAACCGCTCGACACATTTCTCAACGACATTACGAGGGAATTTGAACGCGGGAGGGATAGATACCGCGACGGGGACCTCGATGAGATGATCTGGGAACTCGGCGATTACGAAAACGAAGAGCCTCTGATGGAGGTCCTTGAATTCGGGAAAGAAGTGCCTATCGAAGAAGACCTTTCGGAAAAAGTGCTGCGCCCTTCCCGTGGGAAGGTGCCTTTCAAGGATGTCAAGAAAAACGGACGCAAGAGAGCCGCTGCCACAGCAGCGCGGTGAACTTAGTATCCTAACCGAAATAATGCATGCACATAACGGCCGCCGGCCTTGCAATTCACGAAACCTTAATGCCTGTGATGGGTGTGCTCCTTCCTCACAATCTTGACGGTGCTGTCCTGCGGGCCTTTCTTCTCTTCCTCCTCCTCAAAACGGACCGCTGTCCCGATCTCAAGGTTATCGAACCCGTCGATCACACTGTTCCGGTGAAAGTAAATTTCCCTATCGCCTGATCCTTGTATAAATCCATAACCATCCTTAAGGTAGAGTTTATGGATCACACCGTGAGGCAGTAGATCGTGGTCTTTTAGCTCCTTCCCCCGCATCCGTGCATATTCTTCAAGTTGCCGCGCCGCATCGTCGAAAACATGGCCTACCGTAACAACCATGTCTTCGTGACTGTGGTTACGGGGATGCTCGCGATTCACGACGATCTCTCTATGCGGCACTGTAAGCGTTATGGTTGTTCTGTAGAGATCGCCTACGTGATGCCGCCCTTGTGTCTTTTCCACCACGACAACTGATTATCTTGGGAAAGTACTTGTCCAGTTTAACGGCGTGCTCCCTCATTATCGGATCAATGACATCTTTATGCGCCGGCAGTATATTGCGATATACTATCTTGAGCGGTTGTTCCATAACGACATCCTTTCTATGCATCCTGTTCAGACTCTATATAATAAATTATATTTTGCAAAAAAAGGATGTCAACAACAGACTCGCCGTGCGCGCATCCCCCTTTCCTAAAGGGGGATGCGGCGGGATTTCTTGACAACCGTAGTGCAGGACTTTAGTCCCGCCAATACAGCGCACCTAAAGGTACGCACCACCTTCTGTCATTCCCACGAAAGTGGGAATCCAAGATTCAAAGAACTGGACTCCCACCTCCGCGGGAGTGACACACTAATTATTTCAGAACCTTCTTCAGGGCCGCAATGAATCTCGCAACGTTTTCTTTTCTCGCCGTGTGCCCCATTAACCCCACACGCCATATCTTCCCGGCCAGGGGTCCTAGGCCCGCGCCGATCTCGATCTTGAATTCGCTTCGCAGGCGCTTCCTGACAGCGAGCTCATCCACGCCCTCAGGCACAGAGACGGCATTCAGCATAGGAAGGCGATACGGCTCCTCCACCAGCATCTTCACGCCCAGCTCCTTCAGCCCTGCCACCAGAGCCGCATGGCTTTCCTTATGCCGCTTAAACACATTCTCCAGCTTCTCCTCGAAGATCACGTACAGCGCCTCATACAGGCCGTAGATCATGTTCACGGGCGCCGTATGATGGTAGACGCGGCTCTTCCCCCAGTAGTTCGCAATCATGGAAATATCGAGATACCAGTTGGGCACCTTCGTCTTGCGCCCGTTCAGCTTCGCCAGGGCCTTGTCGGAAAATGAAAGGGGCGCAAGTCCCGGCGGGCAGGAAAGACATTTCTGCGTACCGCTGTAGAGAGCGTCGATGTTCCAGTCATCCATCCTGACCTCGATGCCGCCCAGACTCGTGACTGTATCCACCAGATAGATGGCGTCACTGCCTTTGAGAAGCGCACCGATTTCCGCAACCGGATTCATCACACCCGTCGAGGTCTCGGCATGGACCACGGCGACTATCTTGTAGGAATCCTGTTTGATCTTCTTTTCTACCGCCTCCGGCACTACCGGCGTTCCCCAGGGGAACTCCTGCGCGTCGACCTTGGCGCCAAGCCGACCAGCTACGTCCTGCATCCGCACGCCGAAGACGCCGTTCGTGATGATAAGAACCTTGTCGCCCGGCTCCACGAGATTCACGAAGCTCGCCTCCATGCCTGCGGAACCCGTTCCCGATATGGGGATCGTGAGCCTGTTCTTCGTATTCATGATCCGGCGAAGCATCTCCATAAGCTCATCCATGATGGTCAGGAAATAAGGGTCCAGGTGTCCCAGGGTCTTCCGGCTAAGGGCCTTGTAGACCTGCGGGGGTACGCAGGAAGGGCCGGGGCCCATGAGCAGGATTTCCTCGATGTTTTCCAATAAATTTTTCATGTCACTCTCCTTCTCAACCGAGATAATTCCGGCGGCGTTGTATTCAGTTGCTTTTAATCTCATAAAATTTATAAATTTTCAATAACAGTCAGGGGCGAGAACTGGAGCCGCAAGAAAGATCAATCTTCACAAAGGAATCCTTGCAAAGCCCGCCCTTGTTATGTATAAAAACAGACTCATATTGGCATTGTATCGGCCTTCATCCAGGCATTGCGTTCCAAAATTTCCCGGGTCTTTAATCCACCGTTTTTCAGGAGGTCTTCATGAGCAACTTATTGGTGAACACGAGAGATCAGCAATTCGTCCTTTATGAACAGCTCGGCATAGAAGATATTTTCAAGGCCAAGTACGCGGACTACGCGAAAGAGACCGTGGACATGATCCTTACGGAAGCGGAGAAGATGGCCATCGATGTGATCCTGCCTACGTATGTGGACGGGGACAGGGAAGGATGCACGTTCAAGGACGGAAAAGTCTACGTGCCGAAGAGCTTCCACGCCGCATACAAGAAGTTTGTCGGAGCCGGCTGGCAGTGCGCGATAAAAGACCCCGAGGTGGGCGGACAGGGAATGCCGATAAGCGTTTCCACTGCCTGCTTTGAACTTTTTCAGGCCGCAAACTACCCCCTCCTCATGTACCCGCTCCTTACGACCGGGGCCGCCTCTCTCATAGAACGTTTCGGCACGGAAGAGCAGAAGAACAAATACATGTGCAAGATGTTTGCCGGCGAGTGGGGCGGAACGATGTGTCTCACGGAGTCCGGAGCAGGGACAGACGTTGGCGCCCTGAAGACAACGGCGAAGAGATTGCCCGACGGGAAATACAGCATCACGGGGGCCAAGATATTCATCTCCGGCGGAGACCATGACCTCTGCCCGAATATCGTCCATCCCGTTCTCGCGAGGATCGAAGGGGATGCGCCGGGAACGAAGGGTATCTCCATATTCATCGTCCCCAAGTACCGCGTCAACGACGATGGGAGCATGGGCGAGTTCAATGACGTCCGCACGGGAAACATCGAGCACAAGATGGGGATCAAGGGCTCCGCCACATGTACCCTCAATTTCGGCGACGACGCAAGATGCATCGGCGAGCTCCTCGGAAAAGAGAGGGCTGGCATGTCAATCATGTTCCAGATGATGAATGATGCCAGGCTTGAGGTCGGTGTGCAGGCGCTGGGCGTTGCAACGGCGGCCTTCGAACATGCCGTGGCGTATGCCAAGGAAAGAATTCAGGGCGTCGCCATATGGGATATGAAGAATCCGGATGCCAAGCCCGTGCCCATCATCCAGCATCCCGACATCAAACGAACGCTTCTCTGGATGAAGGCCCACGTGGAAGGGATAAGGGTACTGCTTTATTATACGGCCTATTCCCTTGATATGGCGGATGTCTCAGAAACCAAGATAGACAAGTCAAAATGGCAGGGATTGGCGGAACTGTTGATTCCCATCTGCAAGGCCTATTCCTCAGATAAGGCCATGCAGGTTTGTTCGAAGGCCATCGACGTATACGGCGGCTACGGCTATTGCAGCGAATATCCCGTGGAGCAGTACATGCGCGACTGCAAGATCACTACCATCTATGAGGGAACGAACGCGGTTCAGGCCCTTGACCTTGTCGGGAGAAAACTCGCGCAGAAAAGAGGCGAGTTCATGATGAGCCTCTACAGTGAAGTTTACAGTGTAATAACAAGGAGCACGGGGTTTGAAGATCTGACCGTCCCGTGTAACTACCTGGAAGAGGCCCTGAAGGCCTTCTCCGATCTGACAACACATTTTTACCGGCTGGGCAGGGGCGCAAGCTTTTTGATCCCCGTCCTTAACGCTTCTCCATATCTGGAGCTCTTCGGCGACGTTGCCGTCGGATCGCTCCTGATGCAGGCGGCTACGATTGCCAATGAAAAGCTGAACACCATCTATACGGATAAGGATGCAAAGGGATCGAAGTCAAAACAGCGGGCGCTTATCCGTGAAAACAAGGACGTTGCCTTCTATAACGGGAAGATCGCCGCGGCCAGATTCTTCGCGCTGAATATTCTTTCTACAGTCAAAGCCCGGTGCGAAGCGATAAAGGTCGGAGACAGGACACCCATTGAAATGGCGGAGGAACTATTCACGATATAAAGACACGGCGTTCTACCATCCCTTGCAGCTTTGTGATCTCCTATGCAAAGGTATAGTTCTGAAGGCGCAACGGCCCATCCGGGACGCGCATCGGCGCGTTCCCGGATAGACGTCGGTAGCAACAACTCTCAAGGCTCGCCGGGTTTGAAAGGCAGCTCCTTGCCGACCGGCACGCTCTCCTCCGCCATGCTCAGCACCATGGCCAGCGTCACATAGGTGCCGCTGAGCACCGTCAGATCCACGATTTGCTGATCGCTGAGGAATTTTCTAGTCCGCTTGAACGTCGCGTCGGAAACCTCGTGTTTCGTGGAGAGCTCAATGCAGAAGTCATAGACGGCTTCCACTTGGGGCGTCATGCCCCGCGGCCGTTTGTTGGCCTTGATGTTATCGGCCACCTGTTTCGGCAGGCCCTCTTTCAGTGCCAGCGGATAATGCGCATACCATTCAATCTGGCTCCGCCACTGCCACCCCACGATCAGGATCGCGAATTCGGTCAACTGCCGCGACAGCGAAGAATTCCAGCGCAGATAATCGAGCAGATCATACATGCGCTGCGCCAGGACCGGGCTGCGCAGCAGCGGATTGTAAGGTCCCCCGATACCGACGCTTGAAATCTTCATGATCTTTTCGCCGAGAGGCCGCTGCTGGTCATTGAGTTGGTCCATCGTGAGCTGGGGAAAACGCTTCGGCTTCTCGCCTGTCTGCGAATTCGCAAAATTCGCTACACCAAAGCCAATGGCAACGGCGAGCACCACGGAACCGATCCAGAGTGTATTGCGATTCATTGAGCTTCCTCCTTCGATTTGATTTGCCCGCTTGATTCGTTTTGATAAGACATGACTATGAGTGACGAAAAACCATACAATGGAAGGCTCTATGTGTCAAAGGCAGATTGGGACAACCCCTGCATTTCAATATTTTTCTCCTCCACCGGTTAAATGAAATAGAGACGCTATAGCTATGTTCCGGCACCTTGAAACTGATAAATGCATTAAATCGTAATTCTTGCTTGAAACAGTTATTTATGCCGAATTTATCTATTGACTATCGCTACAGGAATTATCAATATTGTTCACAGACTGACGATTTATTTAAAGGATACAGAAGAATCTGAAGGCAAATAGAAAAGGGGAAGCACGATGAGAACTAATGTCATTATTGATGTGTGGATGCAGCATCCGACAATGAGGTTCATCAATCAGCCCATGTTCGATTCGCTCCGGCGATGGACAGGAGGAGTAAAAAAAGTGACGGAAGAGATACCGATCGAATTTACAATTGACGCGATGGACAGGGGCGGCGTCCAGAGGGGGTTGATTTGTGCATGGTGGGGACCGCAAGGACCGTTGATTTCCAACGATGAAGTGGCGGCGATTGTCAGGAAGCATCCTGATCGTTTCATAGGTATTGCATCAGTAAATCTATACCAGCCCTTGGAAGCCGTCCGAGAATTGAGAAGATATGTTACTGACTATATGTTCCGCGGACTCCGCATGGTACAATGGCTGTGGAATCTGCCCGCGACCGATCGCCGCTACTATCCACTTTTTGCCGAATGTGTCAACCTGGACATCCCTGTATGCCTTCAGGTAGGACACACAGGCCCTCTTTGTCCTTCTGAGCCGGGTCGCCCGATCCCCTATATAGATGTCGTAGCTATCGAGTTCCCGGAACTGAAGATCGTGTGTGGTCATATCGGATATCCATGGACGACCGAAATGATTGCCGTCGCCACGAAGCATCCCAATGTGTTCATCGATACATCAGCATATACTGCGAAACGGTATCCTAAAGAGCTCGTAACTTGCATGAAAACAAATGGCCGTAAGAAAGTTCTTTTTGGTACAAACTACCCCATGATTTTACCAAGCAAGTGTCTTGAGGATCTTGATTCATTGGGGTTGGATGAGGAGGGGAAGGAGCTTTTTCTACATCAAAATGCAGAGAGGGTATTTCACCTTTAAATAAGGCTGCAAATTGATCAGACCATATCAAGTCATTAATACAAAGGGCACGATCAGAAATGGCTCTGCTTTTTTTATTGATTACCAGTCGTTATGCGTAACACAATAGACGTCGGATAAAGGGATCTCTCAGGACGTTGCAGACAAAGGACTTTTCAGATCAAGACGGCTCCTTTGTCTTGGATTGTTATCCCATCAAGGTGATCCATTTCGTGCTGGATAACCCATTCCGGATTGCTGTATGACGAGCATATAGGATCCTCCCCCGCGTAAAAGACCTTTGATCCGTATTCCAATTCAATACGCTCTTTCCCGGTTGTATACCCGGAGATCAATACATACGGCTTTCTCCTGACTATATAGACCTTGTTGGGCACTGAACCGCATGCCTCCACGTAGCTATTCTCCTGCCCCTCCAGCTTCAGAATTTCCGGATTTATAAGGGAGATATATTTTCTTTCCGTTGTCGGAATGAGTATTTGCCTGATTGGCGCCTGTGTCAAGTTCCAGTATATATTATTAGAGCTGACGCCCACAAACTTATGCAGGTCTTTCATGTGTCTCATGATTTTATCGAGGTCTTTGACCAAATGCAGTTCTTTATCCAGATCTATTTCCCGCGCCTTGGTTCTCACCCAATCGTTATTATCGATAATGGTCGCAATCCTGAGTCCATATTCTTCTTGAATGCCGGAGATATCGGCAACGCCTGCGTCTCTGGTCATTCTGTCTTTTTTCTTGAAAAGCATAATCTGTCTTTACGAAAGCGGTGCATAGATTCCCATCTAAGAGGCGAAAACAATATCAATCCGAATGAGTGTGACGAATCTTTTAGATCTTTTTTCAGGTTAAACAAAGATTTCTCGCTTCTCGAAATGACAATAAAGAGAATTGCAGTACAGTCTTTGCATTAGAATGACGACTGGTTTTGGATATCAGCTACAGCAGACCTGAAGGTCTGCACTACGTTCAAGAATGAGAGAGGTTGCTACGGCACGGCGCGCCTCGCAGTGGCGGCGTGCTTTCTATATCTCCTGTATTTCCACACGGAGCATTTTGTCTCCCTGTTGAATTGCATCGACTACATTCTGACCGCTTACCACCTTGCCGAATACAGTGTGTCTGCTGTTCAGGTGCGGCTGCGGGGAATGCGTGATGAAGAACTGGCTTCCGTTCGTGTTCGGCCCGGAATTCGCCATGGAGATCACTCCTGTTTCATGTTTCAAGGGATTTTTCTTAAACTCATCCTCAAACTTATAGCCGGGACCGTCCCTTCCCGTGCCTGTCGGATCACCGCCCTGTATCATGAAATTTTTGATTACCCGATGAAAGGATACGTCGTCATAGAAACCCTGTTTCGCGAGAAAGACGAAGTTGTTGACGGTTTTCGGAGCATGTTGCGGAAATAGCACCAATTCAATAACACCTCTCCCCGTTTCAATGACGGCCTTGTATTTCTTGGCCGGGTCAATCTGCATTTCAGGTGGATTCTTCCATTCCAAATTTTTCATACTTCATTCCTCCTTTGGGGAGATGTTTGGAAATACCAGGGACAGCGATTTTAATCCGCGTTAAGGTATCTACAACAGCTTCTATAATCTACCACAATATCCGGGCATCCACCGCAATACATTTGCTGCTTGTCGCTATAACAGGATTGATGTCCAGCTCCGAGATATCCGATAGTGTGCTTGCAAGAAACGATAGTCTTTCCAAAATTTCCACGAGACCCGTCCAGTCAATCGCTGCCTCACCCCTCAGGCCTTTCAATATGGGCGCTATCTTGAGAGACGCGAGCATACCTTCCGCCTCTTCCTGATCGACAGGGACAATTGACCGACTGATGTCCTTGAAAACTTCAGTATAAATACCGCCAAGGCCGCAGGCGATAACGTGGCCGAATTCATGGTCCCTCTTCAAACCCAGGAGCAATTCGTGCCCATGGATCTGTTCCTGAACCAGAACGGTTTCAACTTTCACATCCGGTTGACGCGTGCTGACATTATGAACGATCCGGTCAAACGCACGCTGGAGATCTTTCAAATCCCTGATTCCCGTAACAACGCCTCCCCACTCCGTCTTGTGCAGGAATGCGGCTCCGGTCAACTTCAGTACAAGCGGGTAGGTCATTGACGATGCGATGTTTTCCAAATCCTTGCGACTTCTGGCGATGTCGCTCTTGACAACGGGGATACCGAAGAGATCCAAGAGCATCAGCGCTTCATCTCCGACCAACAGTTTCTGCGATCTGCCCTTCTCGGCGAGAGGCCGCAGCTTCTCAAGATCGACGGGAAACTGCCTCTGAACGGGAGTGTTGCGCTTCTTCGCCTGGTGATATCTGTAGCAGAATGCAAGCCCTTTGACAGCCTGTTCCACGGTATCAAAACAGGCCACACCCGGAACGCTCTCAAATTTATCGATGAAAGAGGAAACATCCAGATATGGCCAAAGTGCCAGGGGCTTCATATTGCCTGAGTTGTTCCTTGCATCCTTTATACATTCAACCATGTTGAGATTCCGATGGAGTGGAGAGTCCGGCACGGGCAATACGCCCAGGACTCCATCAACGTCCCGGGAGCGGAGCAGTTCCTTCAGCGCTGTGCCGTATGCGCCGGTGTAATTGCCGCCTATCATGCCGATGGGCCAGATATCTATCGGATTGCTTACAGAGATCCAGTCCGGCAAGCCTGTTAAAAGTTTATCTGCCAGGCCATCGGGAAGTCTCGCCAACTCCAGGCCGTAATCTTCGCAGGCGTCCGCCGTCATTATACCGAACGCCCCGGAAGCTGTCACCACGCCGAGCCGCGAGCCTTCCATCTCCCCCATCTGAACGAGGGCTCGAATCGCATCTTTCAATTCAGCACTGCCTCTTACCCGGATCAAACCAGCCCTACTGCAGACGGCGTCAAAGACATGATCTTCCCCCACCAAAGACCCTGTATGAGAGAGCGCCGCCTTTGCTCCGGCCTGGCTGCGGCCCGTCTTGAACAGAATAACCGGTTTCTTGCAGCTTGTCCGTGCCGCAAGTTTCAGAAAATCGGCACCCCGTTTAATCCCTTCCATATGAACGACAATAAATTTGGTTTCCGGGTCGTCAGCTAGATACGAGAGGGCATCCACCTCATCGATGTCGCAACCGTTGCCTATATCGACTGCCTTGCCCCAATGTTTATATGCCATGTCCTGCGATGCGACCTGGAAGAGCCCCGTCTGTGCAATCAACGAGACAGGCGAAAACGTCTCTGGATAAACCACATCGATAAAAGAGGTGGTAAATTTTTTGAAATTGTTGAGAACACCCATTGTATTGGGACCCAGAATGCGCACGCCGTTCGCTTTTGCCCGCCTTACAATCTCTTCCTGCAGCTTCTTACCTTTTTCGTCTGCGTCGGCAAAACCCTGGGTAATTATGATGATCCGGCTTACACCCACGGCAATGCACTGATCCAGCATCGGAATGACCCGTTCTCGGCCAACGGATATCACCGCAAGGTCTACCACTTCCGGGACATCGGCTATGGAAGGATATGCCCTGAGTCCGCAGATCTCGCTGGCGTTTGGATTTATGGGGAATATCTTCCCTTCATAGCCGTAACGCATCATTACTTCCGCATTGTTGAAGGTCCCGCTGCCGGTGTTGCGGGGGACACCAATGAGAGCCACTGAAGAAGGGTCAAAAAAATTCTGCATTTATAAACTCTCTTTCCATTGCTTTGGGTAAGCCGTAATTTGTGCGACTTTCCTTTTCTTTCCGTCGCGGGCTTATACATACTTCTTTTCTCAATCACGGTATAGAAAAAAATGAACGTTCTGCTAAAAAAACTGTTCCCGCGGGTGCGGGATTTTTTCGGCAAGATAATTTCCTGAAACGGGAATGGATTTATGCCTCAGGGCTTGAGCCATTGCACCGCGGCAAACGCGCCTGCCATCGATCCCATGGTCTGACCTTCACGCTCCGTCTCCACAGCTTTTTCAGGCGAATCGCCTTTATGAAAATGGATGGCCGTTCTCGCCACGCCACGGGCGGGTGAAAGGGCAAGCAAGTCGTCAGGAGATCTCAAGACGGCCTTACTGAAAATGGCATGTTCTTTTCTTGCCTCCTCCTTTCTGCGCGCTGCCCAAGGGCTCCGGCTGTTGAGTGTTGCCACGACAACGATGCCGCCTTTTTTCGCAACGCGAAACAACTCGACCACAGCGCCCTTGGCATCGTCAATAAACTCAAGGGCAGTAACGGAAACAACCTTGTCAAAGGACTCGTCACGGAAGGACAGGGTTGATATATCGCCCCGTATGGGATAGAAGCGAACGCCTCCGGATTTTTCCCTTGCGCGCCTGAGCATCGGAAAAGATATATCGAGCCCTATGACCTGTGATCCAGACGAAACGATATCATGCGTAAACACCCCTGTGCCGCAGCCTGCATCAAGGATCATTTCTCCTGAAGCCGGTTTCAAGAAGTCCAATATCAGTTCGCTTTCATATTTTCTTACGAGGGAACCGATAGGGGTCGTGAACCATTGGTCATATTTTTCAGGCCATTCGTCAAAGATAGCTTTCGCACTCGTCATGGATAAACAATACCTCCCACGTCTATCTGAACGGTTCCGCCTACAATTGCAACGAGCGAATGAGGTTATCACCTTTTTTATAAACGGTCAATTTTGTTTGGGATTGCAACGGGCTTTCTCAATCGGAATATGACGGCAGTTGAGCTGCGTCCGCGATAGCGCTATATCTGATCTTCCCAAATAGCCCTTGACATTCAAATGCATTTTATTTACTTCTCTGGGCAGAAGTGAATTACCAAAAGAACGGAATAGTGAACATGATAACTACAAATAAGCCGCTTAGCGATCATGGAGAAATTAAATCGCAGGAAGTGCTCCAGAATCTTGTCGGCGTTTTTGAAAGTAACGGATGGCTCGATCAGACACTCCGCATCAAGCGCCGTAACAGGAGATACCGGATATTCTGCAGCAGGAAGAAATTCCTCGCCTATCGGATAAATGATAACTGTCATGTCCGGCACGGCTTTCCCGGCTGGCCTGTGTGTATCATCACAGTTGATCAGATCATCGACGATTCCAAGATGTCCCGGTTCCCATCAACTGAACCCAGTGCGCACGAGTGGTTACGTTGCATCCATGATGGCGACTTCGACTTGATTTAAGAGGCCCATGAATATGAAGATAATCGTTTCCGGGTCACTGGCGTATGACAGGATCATGGATTTTCCGGGACACTTCTCGGATCACATCCTTCCCGGGAAGATACACGTCTTGAACGTTTGCTTCCAGGTCAACGGCATGAGGGAGAAATTCGGCGGTACGGCGGGAAATATTGCCTACGCCCTGTCTCTCGTAGGCGAAAAGCCGGACATCTCCGCTGCTATCGGTCATGATCATCACAGATACTTCGACTGGATGGCGAAGAATGATATTTCCACGGACGGCATCAAAATCATAGAAGATGAATTCACCGCATGCGCTTACATAACCACCGACCTTGCCGACAATCAGATTACCGGCTTTAATCCCGGCGCCATGAAGCATTCTTCATCTCTCGATTTCGACAAGCTCAATCCTGAGGATACCATCGCCATCATCTCTCCCGGTAATCTTGGAGACATGGTGAACTATCCGCGTATCTGCAAGCAAAGAGGAATCGGCTACATCTTTGATCCCGGACAATCTCTGCCAGTGCTCGCTGCCGCGGATATTGCAAATGCCATAGATGGTTGCCGGATACTGATATCCAATGATTATGAACTGGACCTGATCATGTGCAAGACCGCCTTAGACAGGAAGGATTTGATACGGCGGGCCGGGACTGTTATTGTCACCTTGGGGGAGAAAGGTTCGCAGGTTCTCACGCTGGGCGGTGAAATAAATATTCCCGCCGTTAAGCCGAGGAAGGTGGAAGACCCGACAGGCGCCGGTGATTCATACAGGGGCGGGCTGATAAGCGGACTGATTCAAGGCAAGGATATCGAAGAGTGCGCGAGGATGGGGAGCGTTTGCGCCTCCTTTGCCGTGGAGACTTATGGAACGCAGGACTATAGGTTCGGTCCTGAGGAATTTGCAGAGAGGCTCAGCGGATCGTTCTGATGGAACGACCAAGCGCGACATAAAAAATAACGTCAGGAGAAAATACCATGGCAAAGATGAAAACAGTAAGCATCGAGGCAAAGTCTGATGATAGATTCAAGGGCGAAGTAAAGGCGGGAAACCATACTCTCTACGTCGACCAGCCGACAACAGCGGCGGGAAAGATGCGGGACCGAACCCCATCGAATATATGTTCACGTCCCTCGCGGGCTGCATCGCCACGGTGGCAAGAATCATTGCCATCAAGAAGAGGTACAAATTGAACGGCATGCAGATGAGGGTTGAGGGGACATTTGATCAGGAGACGATACTTGGCAAGAGCAAGGAGAACAGGCCCGGAGCCGAGGGTATAAATGTTACGTTAAGCATCGATGCCGAGATGACGAAGGAGGAAAAAGAGGCCTTCGTGCATGAAATAGAAAGCAGGTGTCCTGTATCGGATAATCTCGCCTGTGTAACTCCTATTAAAGTTGAGTTGGTGTGATTCTCAGAACAAGGTGATTGATCGATTTCACGGGCGGTGGGAGGATTCTTCGACCGCCTTTTCTTTTCTCCATTTCGTCTGACTGCAGAAGCAGTGGCTCAGCCGTATCCGAGCTCCGCAAGCCTTTCCTCGCTCATCCCCAGAAAATGAGCGATTTCATGCACCACGGTAATTTCTATTTGTTCCTCAAGTTCGTCTATCGTGTTGCACATTTTTTCCAGAGGCTCCTGAAACAGAATAATGGCGTCCGGGTAAAGAGGCGGATAGAACACGGAACGATCCACGAGTGCCGTACCCCTGTACATGCCGGGCAAAGGTTCATTCCGATGGAGGCCTATCTCCTCGAGAATTTCCTTAGAAGGACGCTTCTGAACGGAAATGACGACATTTTTCAGATGGTGCTTTATTTCTGATGGGATCCGTGCAATCGCCCTTTTTATAGCCCGATCAATTTCCGTCTCGCTCAGCTTTAGAGTCTTCACAGGTAGTATCCACCCGCGCTGATATGTTCTGTTGTATCGGCACAGTTACAGTCCTGAGCAACTATCCTGTATGATGACGCCGCCTTCGGCTTCGTGGGCTTCAATTTCTTGTGTAACAGTGTCCCATGAAACATACAGATATTCGAGTTCCCTGGTGATATCATGCAGCTCCTGATTCAGCATTTTGATCTTCTGCGGTTCCTTGTGAATGTTAGGCTCACAAAGAATCTTTTCGTTATCCGCCTTCTTCTCTTCGAGCTGGATAATCTGATTCTCCAGCGCCTTCAGTTTCTTTTTAAAGTCGCTCATAATTCGCGAAAGCCGGTTTCTTTCCTCAGCCTCCAGCCGTTTTTCGTCCTTCGTCTTAAAGGGCCTCCGGCCGGGCGTCGTCTCACTCACTTCAGGCGGTGAAGCCGTTGCAGGTGGATTACCGGCTACTGAGGCGCCGTCTGTGCCCATGATCGCCGCGGCCATTTCACCGCGCTTCTGGATGAAGTAGGAGTAGTTGCCAAGATATTCGTAGCATCGCCCATCGCGAATCTCGATCACCCTGGTGACGAGGCGATCCAGGAAGAAACGGTCGTGGGAAACTATTACCACCGTGCCTGTGTACCCGAGCAGGGCATTCTGGAGGATCTCTTTCGTCTTGAGGTCGAGATGATTGGTGGGTTCGTCGAGGATCAGGAAATTGGAATCCTGGAGAAGAATTTTCAGCAGGGCAAGACGCGACTTCTCTCCGCCGGAGAGCACGGAAATATCCTTATAGATGTCATTCCCGGAGAAGAGAAAAGTCCCCAAGAGGTTCCTTTTTCCCTGATCATTACTGCGACGGCCGGTCAGAGAGACATCGTCCCAGATGGTACGCCCATAGTCGAGATTCTCTGCGCTTTCCTGAGAAAAGAAGGCCATGCTCACGTTGAGGCCATAGGTAACCATACCGGAAGACGGATCTTCCGTACCGGCGAGAATCCTGGCCAAGGTGGATTTACCTGCCCCGTTGACACCAACAAGAGCGATCTTTTCACCCCTGTAGATTGTCAGGTCAAAGGGATTGAAAACTGAGAGGTCCCCATAGTTCTTGGAGACCCGCCTTGCAGATACAACGTCCCTGCCGCTTTTCGGCGCTTCGGGAAATCTGATATGAACCTGCCTCCTGCTTCTTTCACTTTCAATGACTTCAAACCGTTCGAGCATCTTGATGCGGCTCTGGACCTGCTTGGCCTTGGTGGCTTTATACCGGAACCGCTCGATGAATTCCTGTGTCTTCTTGATCTCTCCACGCTGAAGGGCCATCTGCTTTTTCAGGGCCTCCAGACGCCGTTCCTTTTCCGCGAGATAGTAAGAGTAGTTTCCCTTGTATACGGTGAGTCGATGATTGGCGAGCTCGACGATCTGATGGACCATTTTGTCGAGGAACACGCGGTCGTGGGCAATCGCAAGCAGAGTACCGTGGTAATTTTTCAGATAGCTCTCCAGCCACTCCATGCTTTCCGTATCGAGGTGATTGGTCGGCTCGTCGAGGAGCATGATATCCGGGGCGGATAGTAAGATCAGCGCTATCAGGATGCGCATCTTCCAGCCACCGGAAAATTCAGTGCAGTTCTTAGAGAAATCCTTTTCCCGGAACCCGAAGCCGTTTAGTATCTGTTTCGCCTTTGCGTCGAATCGGTATCCTTCGGCGGCCTGATAGCGGGCAGTCGCGACTTCGTATGCCTTCATTATCTCCTGATACTCGGCCGAGTCCGGATCACACTGGGACATGCGCCTCTCATGATCTTTCAGAGTATGTTCGATATCGTCTATGCCACTTTTCTTCCTGAGATAGTCAATCAGGGGGAAGGGCTCCAGTTCTACCAGATCCTGGAGCAGGTAGCCGATTGTCCTGTTCCTTCTATTCGGAATCTCTATGCTGCCCTGATCTATATCTACCATCCCCAGGATAGCCCTGAACAATGTGGTCTTCCCGGTGCCATTATCCCCTACGAGTCCGATCCTACTTTTTTCCGGAATCATCCAAGTGATGCCATCGAAGATCGTGTTGTCAGCGAAGGACAAGGAGATGTTGTTTAGATAAATCACTGATTAAATACCGATATTAACTATATTTCAGGCTGGGGAGTATAATGAATAAAGGTAGGGGTGTCAATACCGGGAAATCAAGCACAAGATCCCCTACATTACTACGGTGGCGGCAGCCATTGCCGCTGCCAAGGGGATAGCGGCCAATCGCGAGGGACACGGCCATGCCAAATCCCTGCAAGCTTACCATACAGAAATCAAGTGCTAAATGAAATCAAAGGGGAATGGTTAAGGACCTAAAGAAAGTTGGTGCGAGGGAAGCCCATCACATCTTTCAAATAACGAGCCGGCTTACTCTTCTGATTTTCCAGATATAGGCGATTGTTTCAGGGTCAAATCCATTGTTCAATCTGTTTCCCACTTCACCTGGACCAAGGTTATAGGCTGCCAAAGCCAGTTCTCGGTCCTTAAATTTTTTGAGCAACATCTTGTAGTATTTTGTTCCGGCCTTAAGGTTATTTAGGGGACCCTCGATATTATCAAAACCCATTTCCTTGCCCGTTGTTCGCTTAACTCCCATCAGGCCTACAGCGCCGACACTAGACTCGGCATTCTCATCAGTCAAAGACTCGACAATAGCAATAGCCTTGATATCTTCCGGGGAAGCGTAATACTTTCTTGAAATCTGCTCGATTTGGCTGCCATATTTCTTCTCTATAATCAGAGCCAATCTGCGAATCTGTTCGTCGGTAGCCCATACTACAGATTTCACTATAGCCTTCTCTATTCTGTTGTCACGGGCTTCTTGATATAAAGAAGTGTCCCCTACAAATCTGTATTCATAGTTCAGTGCTATCATAAGAATAATAGTAATAGCCGCGAAAAGAGAAATTGAAAGTTTGTGCATGATTTATTCTCCTGCATCTCGAGCTGCCCGCCTAAGGAGCCGGACTCATCGTTTATGACCGATCCCAAGTCGTAACTGAAATGAGTTACAATGGCGCTATTTGCGTGTAGTCTCATACAAAGCAAAAGGCACTCGTCTATAGTTGCCTATAGACCTGAGTGCCTCTTTTGTTTCTTGGCAATCGTGCTTTTACAGGGCCTTCACGTTGTCTGCTGCCGGGCCTTTCTTGCCCTGCTGAACGTCGAAGCTCACTCGCTGACCTTCATATAACGTCTTGAAGCCCTCGGCTTGAATCGCGCTGTGATGAACAAACACATCACCACCGTCATCCTTTTCGATGAAACCGAAGCCCTTCTGCTCATTAAACCACTTTACTTTACCTTCTGGCATCGCTTGAATCCTCCTTTCTCAAAATTTTCTCACAGTCGGATTGCCGTTTTGACAGAAAGAAAAAGGCCACCAAGACCTAAAGGGCATGGTGGCCAACCTTTGCACTTCAATATGTCTGATCCAACTTCTACTGCACCCTATCATTTCTAAGGGGTGCAAATGTTGAAGTACATTTAGTACGATCAAAGCTGAAAGTCAAGGTTTATTTCACTTTTTTTCAATATACCAAGGTTTCTTGAACAGACTTAATAATATTAACCTTTACCCATATCGTTGGAATTAATGTACTTCATTATACAACATTTAGAATTCAGTTCATTACGGCCGCAGCTATGCAGTCTTTGCTTCACCGAGTTACGTTTTATCTGCCATTAATGCCTTAAGTCTGTGAGCGTCGGAATCCATTTCTCTTGTACTTGCAATGTCCCTCGATTGACCTTCGACCAAATCTTTCAGATTTCCAACAATATTCTTCAGATATTTTGCCTGTGTATTCATCTCCGCCGAGGCACCGGAATATTCTTCGGCGCTCGCCGCATTCAGCTGCACCACCTTATCCATCTCCATGACGGCATTATTTATCTGATTTATACCTTGCGCCTGCTCCTGAGACGCTGCCGCAATTTCGCCGACAAGTTCCGTCACTTTTCTGGCAATTTGACGATTGCTTGACAACTCAGTGTTAATTTGTTCGAAGAGGGTAGATGCCTCTTGTATTTTCGCGGTGGAGCCTGCGATCAGGGTTTCCGTATTTTTTGCCTCTTCCGCCGATCGCATAGCCAGATTCCGTACCTCCTCAGCCACGATGGCAAAACTGGCGCCTGTTTCGCCGGCCCTCGCGGCCTCTACTGCAGCATTTAAAGCAAGCAGATTCGTTTGAAAGGCTATCTCATCGATGGTCTTAATTATCTTTGCTGTCTCCAGACTCGCTTCGACACTCGCGTTGATAACCTCCTTCATCTGAGTCATTTTTTCAGTTATCACGCGGTAACTTACTTTGGCGTCATGCGACATGAGCAGACTGGCCTGTTGTGCATTATCGGCATTGTTCTTCGTCATGGAAGACATCTCTTCGAGGGATGAAGACGTTTCCTCAACAGCAGCCGCCTGTTCGGAAGCCCCTTCGGCAAGGGATTGGCTGGCAGCAGTCACCTCCGACGAAGCTGTCGCCACGTGATCTGCGCTTTCGATGAGGCGCTTAATGACGTGATTGATTGGTTTTGTAATATAGTTAGCAAAGAAAATCCCAAGCAAAAAAGCAACCAGGATACCGATCCCTGTTCCTATGGAGGTCACAACCTTAGTCCATTTTACTGTCAGCGCTGTGGCTTCAGTTTCTGCCGCTGCCAATTTCGTATTGACTGAGATCAGTTCACCTAAGAGATTCTCAACAACTCTGATTACTCCTCTCGTTTTGCCCGAAGAAAGGGCGAGCGCCTCGTCACGCTTGTCCATTTTGAGAAGTTCGATAACCTGATTGTGCTCCCTTTGCCAGTTTTGCCATGCAATCTTGAAGTTGTTCCAGATTTCGGTCTCTTCCTTTGTCCGGGGCAAGGGATCGACCATCTTGAAACCCTGCTCCGCAACTTTCCAGTCTTTCGCGAGATTGTTCATCTGTTGAGCCTTTTCGTTATCATCTTTGAAGAACTCGGGAATCAACAGACTGCGCTCGCCCTTCTGAATCGCCACATGGGCTTCACTAATCATCGCAAGCCCTCTCATATCGGGTATACGGTTACTATTGACTTCTTCAATGCAGTTACTGAGGAGAGTAACACTGTACCACCCGGCAAAGCCGCCCACCAGGAGCAGGCAGGCAACAATCATAAACCCCCCGATTAATTTGAGACTTAATCTTGCATTTTTCATAGTTACCTCACAGAATTAATTTTTTGTGACAACGAGATGCTTTTCATTAAATCGGATAATTCTCTTCTTTCTTTAGGAGCATTCTGTATTTGCTGACAAAATTTGCTCTCAGAGAGATTCGAACAATCGCGCATAAAGAAATCCCCTGCTCTGCCGGAGAGAATTTTTAGGATTAGCAATGGAGTAATTCAGATCAAATCATGAGAGAAATGACGTGCAAGAGACGTGCCGAAAAGACTACAGTGTCATTGAGGAAGCCGTGTATGAACTGAAATGTATAAAACCGCTTATAGAACCTTTTAGCTCGTTCATCATTTTTTAGGATGCCGTGCTACTTTTCCCATGCAATAAGGAGGAAAGACAATACCCATTTCAGTTACAATGGCAGTGATGTGACGATTTGGAGTAACATCAAAGGCCGGGTTATAAACATGCATGCCCTCAGGCGCCACTCTTGTTCCTCGAATCGTCGTGATCTCTTCCGCATCTCTTTCCTCAATGGGAATCTCATCGCCGTTTTGAAGCGACACGTCTATGGTAGATAAGGGTGCTGCCACATAAAAAGGAATGTTATGCTCTTTTGCCAGAACAGCGAGAGAATATGTGCCGATCTTGTTTGCCACATCGCCATTGGCGGTGATCCGGTCCGCCCCGACAATAACCTTGCTGATCCTTCCTTGTTTCATTAAAAAACCTGCCATATTATCAGCTATTAGCGTCGCAGGGATCTTCTCTTTCATGAGTTCCCAGGCTGTGAGCCGCGCTCCCTGAAGGACGGGTCGCGTTTCATCGACAAAAACATGGAGTTTCTTCCCTTCCTCCCAAGCGGCCCTGATAACACCGAGGGCCGTACCGCAACCGGCCGTTGCCAAGGCGCCGGCATTGCAGTGTGTGAGAATTTTATCGCCGTCCTGAATCAGTGATCTTCCGTTAATACCGATTCTCTCATTTATGGCAATATCCTCCTCACAGATGTGCATGGCTTCTTCCACAAGAACCCTCTTTATCTGATCCATAGGCGCTGCGGACGCTTCGTCAAAACGCTTTTTCATCCTTTCTATGGCCCAGAAAAGATTCCGCGCTGTGGGCCGGGTCTGGGAGAACTGATAACAGATTGCGCGGAACGCGAGATTGAAATCTTCTTTTGATGAGGCGGCAAAATGGAGCGTGCCGAGCGCAATACCCATTGCAGCAGCTACTCCGATTGCCGGGGCGCCGCGGACGGTCAGATCCTTGATTGCCGCGATGACATCCTGATAATCAGTAAACCTCAGGTGGCGCTCTTCCTGGGGAAGGGCCTTCTGGTCGATCATGACGACCGCATCATCCTTCCAGAAAATCGTCCTGATCGCACTATTCATCTTATTAGTTTTCCTTCTTAAGGTGGAAAGAAGATTTTTGCCCCGCTAAACTCATTCTGAGAAATCTTACCACCAAGGCTCCGGATGATTACGACGCTGCTAACATTTTTTTTAGAAGGTCATTGATGAGCTGGGGATTGGCTTTTCCCTTGGTTGCTTTCATCACCTGACCCACAAAATAGCCAAAGAGCTTCTCTTTGCCTCCCCGGTACTGCTCAACCTGTGCCGTATTTTTCGCCAGAATCTCAGTAATAGTTTTCGCTAGCGCAACTTCATCGGTAATCTGAATCATGCCCTTCTCTTCAATGATCGTCTTCGGCGGCTTGCCTGTCCTGTACATCTCCTCAATAATATCCTTGGCCATCTTCCCGCTGATAGTTCCATCTTCAATGAGTTGAATCATCTCCGCGAGTGACTGTGGTAGAATGGGACACTCTTTTATATCCCGCTTTTCCTCATTTAGGAATCGGAGGATATCCCCCATGACCCAGTTGCTGGCTGCCTTCGGTTTTCCGGAAAGGCTGGCCACATCTTCGAAGTAATCAGCAAGTACGCGGCTTGACGTCAATACACCGGCATCATAGGAAGGGAGCTGATAATCTCTCATAAACCGCTCCCGTTTCGCGAGAGGAAGTTCGGGAATTTTCTTTCTGACCTCTTCCACCCAAAACTCATCTATTACTATAGGAACGAGATCGGGATCGGGAAAATATCGGTAATCGTGGGCCTCTTCTTTTCCCCGCATGGATAGGGTTACCCCTTGTGAATCGTCCCACAGCCTCGTTTCCTGGATCACTGCCTGGCCGCTCTCCAGGATATACTGCTGACGCTTGATTTCATAATCTAGTGCACGCTGGACATTCCGGAAGGAATTCATGTTTTTCAGTTCTGTCCGCGTACCGAAGGCTTTTTCTCCTCTTGGCCTGATGGATACATTGGCATCACAGCGGAAGCTTCCCTCCTCCATATTCCCGTCACAGATCTCCAGATAAACGAGTATTTCATGCAGTCTTCTCAGATAGGCGGATGCCTCCTCGGCGCTTCTCATATCCGGCTCGCTGACAATCTCAATGAGTGGCACTCCTGTCCTGTTGAGATCAATGTAACTCGAAGGCATATGCTCATCGTGAATCATTTTGCCTGCATCTTCCTCCATGTGGATTCGCGTTATGCCGATCCTTTTTCTTCCTTCGTTCTGTTCAATATTGACATATCCGTGCTCGGAAAGAGGCTGGGCGTACTGGGATATCTGATACCCTTTGGGGAGGTCAGGATAGAAATAGTTTTTCCTCGCGAAATTGCATGACTCATTTATTGCGCAGTTGGTCGCGAGTGCCATTTTAATCGTATACTCAACCACCGTCCTGTTCAAGACGGGAAGGACACCGGGCATCCCCATACACACTGCACAGGTGTGCGTATTGGGCTCCGCCCCGAACAACGTTGAGCAGCTGCAGAATATTTTTGATTTAGTAAGAAGCTGGGCATGTATTTCCAGCCCTATGACCGGTTCATATGCCATCAGAGAGTCGGTCTCCTCTGCTTTAGGTTTGCATGTTTTTCAAATGCAGCGGCAATTTGAATTAATTTCCCTTCTTCAAAATGTCCTGTCAGGAACTGCGCGCCAATGGGGAGCCCTTGCCGCGTAAATCCGCACGGCACGGATATGCCCGGTATGCCCGCCAGGTTTGTTGATATGGTGAATATGTCGGAGAGATACATCTGCAGGGGATCGTCCATCTTCTCGCCGATCTTGAAGGCAGGGGTGGGGGTCGTCGGTGTAAGGATTACATCGCAATGCTTCAATGCCTCTTCAAAATCCCGCTTAATCAGCGCCCGCACCTGGGAAGCCTTCTTATAGTAAGCATCGTAATAGCCGGAAGACAGCGCGTACGTCCCTATCATTATCCGCCTTTTTACTTCGGCCCCGAAACCGGCAGAGCGGGTTTTCTTGTACATATCCAGAAGGTCTCTGCAGTCTTCCGCCCGGAATCCGTACCTCACACCGTCATATCGGGCCAGATTGGAACTCGCCTCCGCGGGAGCAATGATGTAATACACGGCCAGGCAATATTCCGTATGGGGAAGAGATGTCTCGACACACGTTGCTCCCAGTTCCTCGATGGCCTTCCTGGCTTCGTTCATGGCCTCCGTTATCTCCGGGTCAATGCCCTCGATGAAGTACTCCTTCGGAATCCCCACTTTGAAGCCATCAATCCCCCGTGAGAGAAATGCCGTGTAATCGGGTACGTCGAGAGGAACAGATGTAGACTCCCTCGGATCATATCCGGCAATAACATTCATCATGATAGCGCAGTCTTCAACGTCTTTTGTAAAAGGACCAATCTGATCCAGGGAGGAGGCAAAGGCGATGAGTCCGTATCGGGACACTCTTCCATAGGTTGGCTTCATTCCCACAACACCACATAAAGCTGCGGGCTGCCTGATGGAGCCGCCTGTATCTGAACCGATAGAGGCAATGCACTCATCCCCGGCCACAGCAGCGGCGGACCCGCCGCTTGACCCACCGGGTATCCTGTCGAGAGCCCAGGGATTTCTGGTTATCCCGAAATATGAGGTCTCCGTGGATGAGCCCATCGCGAATTCATCCATATTCGTCTTGCCCGTGAATACCGCACCGGCTTCCTTCAATTTCTCCACCACCGTGGCATCGTAAGGCGGGATGTAGTTGTACAGGATGTGGGATCCGCAGGTTGTCAAGAAATTTTTCGTGCAGACGATATCTTTGAGGGCGATGGGTATTCCCGTCAGCGCCCGGACATTTCCTTCCTTGATACAGCGGTCTGCTTTGGTGGCCTCTGCAAATGCATGTTCCTTCATTAAGGTGATATATGCATGAACACGGCCTTCTACGGCATCAATCCTTTTGTACACGGATTCAACTATGTCCGAGGAATTTATCTCCTTCGACCTGATCAATTTCTGCAACTCGTGAATCGTTAACTGATGAAGTTCCATGCCGCCCCTATCCTATTCTATAACTTTCGGTACCCGGAAAAACGGGCCCCTTGCTTCGGGGGCATTGGACAGGGACAGTTCATGACTGAGTGAATCTTTGACGGTATCGTTTCTGAAGGCATTCTGAAGGGCAATGGCATGACTCATTGGTTCGATGCCCGCTGTGTCCACCTCATTGAGCTTATCCATATACATCAGTATATCGTTTAGCTGTGAGGTAAATGTCACTTTTTGTTCTTCGCTAAAATCGAGCCTCGCCAGATGAGCCACGTATTCAACTTCTTCCTTTGTGATCTTCAACGCCGTATCCTCATAACTGCAACAATGAATTCATGACAGCCGCCAGTAAGGATTTATCTGATCGATGACCTTCTTGATTACTGGATCCGTATTGCTGTCTGCCTCTTTTGCAATTCGCTCGAGCTCATCATCGGTCACATGCGTGCCGTCCCTCATTTCGATAAGCACTGTTTTTATCGACTCTGCAAGTCCGCTGATATGATACCCGCCTTCGAGGGTTGCAACCACCTTTCCACCGCAGCACTGATCAGCGATATCCATGAGAATACGTGTCAGACAGGCAAACCCGGCGGGCGTAACCTTCATTCCTCCTAAGGGGTCCTTGTAGTAAGGATCGAACCCGGCCGAGATAAGGACCAGCTCCGGCTTAAACTTCATAGAGACAGGATAGATAATTTTTTTGAAAATCTTGACATACTGAGCGCTGTCTGTGCCGGGTCTCAAGGGTATATTGATGTTGTATCCGATACCTTTCCCTCGTCCTATTTCTTCTATGGCGCCTGTGCCAGGATAATATGGATACTGGTGCGTTGAGAAATACAAAACCCTCGGGTCCTCATAGAATTGCGCTTGGGTGCCATTGCCATGGTGTAGATCCCAGTCGACTACCAGAATCCTTTCCATCTTGTGCTTGGAAATAGCATGCATGGCTCCTATGGCAACATTATTGAAAAGGCAGAAGCCGGCCGCATTGGATACTCCTGCGTGATGTCCGGGAGGCCTGACAAGGGCAAAGGCATTGTCAACTTCACCCGCTACAACGCTGTCGATAGCGTTAAATAGTCCCCCCACTGCCAGCTTCGCAACATCATACGATTCCGGTGTGGCAGCCGTATCGGGATCAAGGGGAACAAATATCTTCCCTGCAGTAGAGGCGACAAGATTTATATAAGAAAGAGAATGAATCATTGCAATCTCTTCATGGGTGGCATAACGCGGTTCAATTTCGATAAACTGTCCGGCCATACCAGAGGCTTCAAGCATAGTGTAGGTCGCTCCAAGCCGCTGTGGTGATTCGGGATGTCCGAATCCGGCGTCATGCCTTAAATACCTTTCATCCTTAACAATACCCGTTTTTCGAGACATTGGTCACCATCCCTGGAAGGGTTTTTCTACACAGGCACAAGCTTTTAGCACAAAAGCAATGAGAACGCAAAAAGTTTCCCAGCGTGGCGACGGCATTCTCTGCTCCTGGAAAAACATTGACAAATGCATAAATAGATATATATTCAAGCCGCTTTAGCGAATAAGAGGTTGAAATCATGTTCGGCATCGGTTTGCCTGAGCTCATCGTAATAGCAGTTATCGCATTGATCGTCGTGGGTCCGAAGAAGCTGCCAGATCTTGCAAAATCCTTCGGCAACGGTCTCTCCGAATTTCGCAGAGCGGCCGATGATGTAACGGAAAATATCAAGGAAACTCTCAAGCCGGAAGATGTAAAAAAAGAAGTCAATGACTTTAAAGCTTCACTGCTGTATGTTAAAAAAAATGACCAGGATGACCATAAGCATTCTCCGCCAGGCGGCGATGAAACAAAAGAACCCCCCCACAAAGATTCCCCTTTTAAAGCTCAATCTTGAATTCACTACTCGAGTTAGAATCAATTTATAAGAGGAGACGCTGATAATTAATCTATGGAAGACCCTGTAGAAGAAAAAATGCCCTTCACTAATCATCTGGAAGAATTGCGGACCAGAATCATCCGCATAATGATTGCCGCAGCTATCGGTTTCGGTGTCTGTTGGTATTTTAAAGAATGGCTATTCCAGATCATTACAAGGCCTCTATACCAGGTCCTACCCCCGAACAGCTTCATGATATATACCAGCCTGCCCGAGGCGTTTTTCAACTACATGAAAATATCCTTCTACGCGTCACTTTTTCTTACAAGCCCCTACATCCTTTATCAACTGTGGAAATTCATCTCACCTGGTCTCTATAGGTCAGAGAAGAAATACATGCTTCCCTTCGTTATCTCTTCCACCATTCTGTTTATTTGCGGCGTACTATTCGGCTATTATCTTGCCCTTCCTCCGGCATTCAGCTTTTTCGTGGAATTTTCATCTGACTTTCTTAAGCCCATGTTTTCACTGCGAGAGTATCTTTCTCTCTCCCTGAAGCTCTTGCTTGCGTTTGGTGTGTCCTTTGAACTCCCCGTTGTTATCTTTTTCTTAGCCAAAATCGGTGTCGTAAGTTCAAGAACGCTGTCGCGAAACAGGCGTTACGCTATTCTTATAATATTTATCGCTGCTGCAATCCTGACGCCTTCCCCTGATGCGATTACCCAGATCATCATGGCTGTACCATTGATGGGCCTTTATGAGATTGGTATAATCGTAGCCAAGCTCGCTGAGAAGAAACGTCCCAAGGCAGAAGATTTGAAAGACGATCAAAAGGAAATATGAGACCCAAATACAAGAAAACGCAACCTAAACACTCCCGTCTTGGCACAGTACTGCTGATAGCCACAGTGTGCTTTGTCGTTCTGGCAATCATAGTAAGCAGTATCTTGTACTATGTCCTTCAGCAAGAATTACCTAGCATAGCCGCCTTAAAGGACTACCGTCCCAGCATCGCCACGCGGGTGTACGCAGACAATAACGAACTAATCGATGAATTTTTCATGGAAGACAGAAAAATCATTAAGCTGTCTGAAGTTCCAAAGGTGGTCGTTCAGGCCTTTGTGGCCGCGGAAGATGCGAGATTTTATCAGCATACCGGCTTTGACTTGGTGAGCATGACAAGGGCCTTTTATAAGAATATCGAAGCCGGTCGTATAGTTCAGGGCGGAAGCACCATAACACAGCAGGTAGCAAAATCCCTTTATCTGTCTTCGGAAAAAAGCTACATGAGAAAAATCAAGGAGGCCTTCTTAGCCTATAAGATTGACAAGTATCTTTCCAAAGACGAAATTATGAACTTATACCTCAACCACATATATTTAGGGCATGGCACTTACGGCATTGAGGCAGCATCACAAGGATATTTTGGGAAAAGCGCCAGGCATCTGAACCTCGCGGAAGCCTCACTCCTGGCCGGTCTTCCCAAAGCGCCCAGCAGCTATTCTCCTTTCCTTCATTTCGACCGTGCCCGCCAGAGACAGGCATACGTGCTTGAGAGGATGGTCGAAGACGAATACATTACCGCAGCAGAGAAAGAACGGGCCCTGGCAGTGCCTGTAGCCCTCAAGTCCATCAGACCCAAAGAAAAAATCGCCCCTTATTTTGTCGAAAACATACGGAAATACATTTTGGAAAAATACGGGAGCGACGTGCTCTACAAGGAAGGTCTTGAGGTCTATACTACCCTTAACATAGACATGCAGAAGGCGGCACGGGACGCAGTAGAAAAGGGGCTTCAAGAATTGGAAGACCGGGAGAAGTATGAGAAGGGACTTGTTCAGGGGGCTCTTCTCTGTATGGAGGCGAAGACCGGTGCTATCACGGCTATGGTCGGAGGCAGGGATTTCAAGAAGAGTGAATTCAACCGTGCCACCCAGTCACGGAGGCAGCCCGGATCGGCATTTAAGCCATTTATATACACAGCCGCCTTTGACAAGGGAATGACACCCTCTACGCGCATACTGGACGCTCCCATTGTGTATGAAGATAGAGCATCTCCTGATGGTTTCTGGAAACCAAGAAACTTCGACGGTAAATTCAATGGGCCGACCACTCTTAGAAACGCCCTCGTGCAGTCACGAAATATCATTACGATAAAGATTCTCCAGGAGATCGGGGTCGACTATGCCGCCGCATATGCCACGAACATGGGGATAACTTCTCCCTTGTCAAAGAACCTCTCTCTGGCCCTGGGAACATCGGGAGTCACTCTGCTGGAAATGGTGAGGGGATACGGTGTCCTAGCAAATCAAGGCAAGAGGGTCGTTCCTTTTTTCATCAAGAAAATCGTCGATCGGACGGGTCATGTCTTTGAAGAGACCCAGGTAAAAAGTGAGGAGGTAATTGACCCCCGCATAGCATTTATGACTTCCTATGTCATGCAGGATGTAGTGGAAAGCGGCACAGGGAGGCGAGTAAAGAGCATCGGCCGGCCCGTGGCAGCCAAGACGGGAACGACAGATGATACGAGAGATGCCTGGTTCATAGGTTTTACACCGTCTCTCGTGGCCGGGGTATGGGTTGGTTTTGACCAGGAAACCTCACTCGGCAGAGAAGAAGTGGGAGGCAGGGCGGCAGCTCCAATATGGCTCTATTTTATGGAAAAAGCCCTGCAGGGAAGGCCCAGAGAAGTTTTTCCCGTGCCGGACGGAATTGTTTTCATCAAGGTAGAACCTCACACAGGTATTCCGGCTACACGCTCGACCCAGGATGCCATATTCGAGAGCTTTCTCGAGGGTACGACAGGGACTCGCGCTGTACCTATAGAAATCAAGGAAACGCAAGAAGAAACCAACAGGCTCAATAAAGACGGTTCCCGTTAATGAGAGTAGCCCAAAAATTCCTTGACAAATCTGATTTCTTATATAAGATTAATGAGTAGAGGTAAGCAGATGATTCGTTACATCCTGAGCACAAGTACCCTTATTGTAGCCGTAGTCGTAGTATCTGTACTTCGGGGGACCGCTGCTCGGTTTCTGTGATGGAATGACATAGAACAAAGAGCCGCGGGCCCCTGTAACCCGCGGCTTTTTTATGCCTTACAAGCCGCTGTGCAAATGAACTGGCGGCTTTTTATTTTCTGAACAGCAAGGAGCAAGAAGCGAATATGGAAACCATTGGCGCAGATATAATCATAGAAATCTTAAAGGAGGAAGGAGTTGATGTAATCTTCGGATACCCGGGGGCAAACACTCTTCCCCTTCATGACCGGTTGATAAACAGCGAGGTCCGGCACTACCTCATGCGACACGAACAGGCAGCGGCTCACGCTGCCGACGGCTACGCTCGTGCCACCGGAAAAGTAGGCGTCTGCATCGCAACATCGGGACCGGGGGCGACCAACCTGGTGACGGGAATTGCCACGGCCTTCATGGACTCAACGCCCATGGTCGCCCTTACAGCACAGGTGAGCACAAGCCTTCTCGGACATGATGCCTTCCAGGAAACAGACATCATCGGCATAACCTTGCCTATCACAAAACACAGTTACCAGGTGCATGATGTGAATAATCTTGCGGCAACACTGAGGCAGGCATTTGAACTTGCCAAGACCGGCAGGCCGGGTCCGGTCTTAGTGGATATCCCCCGCGATATTCTGTCGTCGAAATGCCCTCTGGCAGAAAAGAAAGCTGCCCCTGCGTTGAAAACGAACTACAAAACTGAAGAAGATCGTGAACAACTGGAGATGATTGCCAAGACATTGAATCAGAGCGAAAGGCCTATCCTCATCATCGGAGGAGGAGTTAAACTTAGCAATGCATTTCGCCTGATACGCGATCTGATTGAAAAGGCGAAGATCCCCTTCGTCACTACGATGATGGGCATCGGTTCCGTTGACTCCGTCAATGGATACAACCTGGGGTTGATAGGAACGCACGGTAATGAGCTGGCAAACCGGATGGTGCATCAATGTGATTTCATTCTGGCCATAGGTACACGCTTCTCAGATCGCAGTACCGCACTCATAGAAGAATTCGCGCCTTTGGCAAAGATTGCCCAGATCGATATCGACCCTACTTCGATCGGAAAGAGCATCAAGATTAATCTGCCTTACGTCGGGGATATTCGCGATGCACTGACGGCCTTGCTGCCTCTGATAGATGCAAAGGAAAAGTCGGAGTGGCTCCAGAGAATCCAGTCTGAGCGCGACGCCATCACCGGAAAAGTCGCGGACACGGGCTGCGGATCGGCGGGAGATTTTATCCACATGCTACAGGAGGCCATGCCCGTCGAAACAACGGTGACTGCGGATGTGGGGCTGAATCAGATATGGACAGTGCGCACATGGCAGGCGCGCAGTCCCCGCAGCCTCATCACCAGCGGCGGCATGGGGACTATGGGATTCAGCCTGCCTGCGGCGATCGGCGCTAAGGTAGGCGCTCCGGAGAGGGCGGTCATCGCTATCACAGGCGATGGAGGATTCTATATGAACATCCAGGAACTGGCTACCATTAGCTACTACCATTTACCCATAAAGATTGTCGTCATCAATAACGGTCATCTGGGGATGATTCGCCAGATTCAGGATCTTTTTTACAATGCCCGTTTTACCACTATTGATTTGGGAAGCAAGGTTGATTTTGTGACGGTGGCCCGCGGCTTCGGCATCCCAGGGAGCAGAATTGCCGTAGATAAAGATCCGAAGGCCGGCATCGAAGCTATGGTAAAGGCTGATGGCCCATATCTCCTGGAAGCCGTTGTTGATCCGGAAAACTATGTCTACCCCATCATCCCGCCGGGATGCTCGAATATCGAGATGATGTACGACAGACTTGACTAAGAAATAACTGCGGAGGATCTACTATGTTAAGAAAGGCACGCGAACAGGAACAGACTATTTCCATTCTCGTAAACAATCAACCGGGCGTGCTGTCCCGTGTGGGAGGCGTGTTTGGCCGCCATGGATACAACATCAAGAGCCTCTGCGTGGCAGAAACAACGAACCCGGACGTTTCAAGAATCACTCTGACCAGCGAATCGGATCCTGACTTTACTGAAAAGATAAAAAAGCAACTGGACAAGCTGGTAGATATCATCAATGTCTCCGATGTCTCAGGACAGTCCTACATTCAGAGAGAGTTAATGTTGATCGGCGTTACCGTCAAAGAGGGAGCCTATGCAGAAATCCTGCGGGCAATTGAACTGTTTGGCTGCAGAATCGTCACCATGACACCGGATTATTTCATCCTGGAGTTGACGGGTCAGCCGGATGAAACGGCGGCATTCCTGAAATTCTTTCAGTCATTCGGTGTGGAGGAAATAAATAGAACTGGGTCAATTGCTATTGAGAGAACGAAGCCCCAGAGAAAAATCTAGAAGAAATCATAAAATATTCTTGACAATACGATGGGATGCTGTTAAAAATGTCCCGCAGTGAGGATTGACAACGACATGCACGCATTTAGTATCGCAAACACCATCATAATTATTATCGGCATAATCATTCCCTTCCATAGGAGGGCTGGATGATGGTTTGCGTTTAGCACATATTTCGCAGTCAAAAGACCGTTACCAGCCAAAAGGTAACGGTTTTTTTTTGGAGAAATTTCCCTTCATGCTTTACCCATGCTTAACCCGTATCGGTTGAGGGCATTGACGGAGGGGATTTTGAAAGGGGGTAGAGAAAAGTGAAGTTAACAGGAGCACAAGTCCTTTTTGAGGCCTTGCAAAAGGAGAACGTCGATACGATCTTTGGGTTTCCCGGTGGAGCCGTACTCGACATCTTTGATGAACTGTATAGAAGAAAGATTAGAAATATTTTAGTACGGCATGAACAGGGCGCCATACACGCAGCCGACGGATATGCGAGGGTTTCCGGAAAGGTTGGTGTATGCTTGGTTACCTCCGGGCCTGGAGCGACAAACACGGTAACCGGTATTGCAAATGCGTTCATGGATTCCATTCCTGTCGTCGTGCTGACAGGTCAGGTGGCGACCTCCTTGATTGGCGGTGACGCCTTTCAGGAAGTGGACATCACCGGTATTACAAGACCATGCACGAAACATAATTTTCTGGTCAGGCGGATTGACGACTTGGGACGCATCGTCAGGGAGGCCTTTGACATTGCCCGCTCAGGACGACCCGGTCCTGTTCTTATCGACATTCCCAAGGATATCACTAGATCCCTTATAGAAGATTCTGCTGTATCCTGGACATCAAGTCTCCCTAATAACAACAAGAAGACTTCCATCGACGACGCATGCGTAAAGGCACTCGACATGATCAGGAAGGCCGAAAAGCCTCTCATCATCTCAGGCGGTGGCGTGCTTCTGGGGCGGGCCTGGGACGAGTTGAGAACGTTTGTGAAAATGCTCAATGTGCCCATCACGTCGACGCTTATGGGACTTGGGGCATTCCCCGCATCCGACCCACACTGGCTCGGTATGCCGGGTATGCATGGCACATATTACGCCAATATGGCCATCAGTAATTGCGACCTTTTGATCGCGCTTGGTGTCCGTTTTGATGATCGGGTTACATCGAAGCTTGACGCCTTTGCGCCCCATGCCAAGGTACTTCACATCGACATTGACCCGGCTTCCATTGATAAATTTGTAAAGACGCACCTGTCGATAGCAAGCGATTGCAAGCCTGTACTGCAGCTGCTCAATAAGTGGATTTCCGATAAGAGTTTTGCAATGCCCGAAAAGCAAACAAAGGCATGGCTCGATCAGATTGACCAGTGGAAAAAGTTTGCCCCCCTGACATACTGTCAGTCTGATAAAATAAAACCTCAATACGTTGTCGAGACACTCTATCGTCTCACGGAAGGAAAAGCTATTATCTCGACAGAGGTGGGGCAGAACCAGATGTGGGCGGCGCAGTTCTATCATTTCGATTACCCCAATTCATTTATTACATCGGGCGGCCTCGGGACAATGGGTTATGGATTCCCGGCTGCCATCGGCGCTCAGGTTGCGCGTCCCGACAAGGTCGTAGTAGATATTGCCGGAGATGGAAGTATCCAGATGAACATACAGGAACTCGCAACGGCTGTTAATTATGACCTTCCCGTTAAGATCGTCATCCTTAACAACGGATTTTTGGGCATGGTTCGCCAATGGCAGGAACTCTTCTACGGAAAGCGTTATTCCCACAGCAACATAAATAATGTGCCTGACTTTGTGAAGCTTGCCGAGGCTTATGGCGCTGTCGGCCTGCGGGCGACACGCCCCGAAGAGGTGGAGGCCACATTAAGGAAGGGTCTCGATACTCCAAAGACTGTCATAATGGATTTCCATGTTGAACCAGAAGAAGGCGTCTACCCCATGGTTTCACCGGGTGCGGCGATCTCAGATATGGTCTTACGCAAATAGCGTGGATTGGAATATATCAAATCTATTGTGAGGTGAATGAGCTTATGGAAGTAAAAGAGAATACGATTTCCATCCTGGTAAATAACAGACCCGATGTCCTGGCCAGGATCGCGGGAACCTTCAGTGGCCGGGGGTTCAATATCGAAAGCATCTCGGCAAATATCACGAGAAATCCTGAATTTACCAGAATCGTTATTACCACCCTCGGTAATCGGGAGACTGTCATCAAACTTGAAAAGCAACTGACAAAAATTATTGATGTCCTTGAAGTGAAGGATCTGACGCGCGCGAATGCGGCTTGCCGGGAAATGGTTCTGGTGAGAATGAAATTAACCGATGCGAATCAAGTGAAAATCATGCAGACTGTTGACACGCTTAAGTGGAAGATTGTAAAGATGGATGCTGACACCTGCATACTGGAAGTAACGGGCGGTAAAAAGGACATCGACGACGCCCTTGCTTTTTTGGACAAGATGGGAATGGATGATTTTACGAGAACTGGGGTTGTCGCCGTGGAGCGTCAGAAATAGTCGTAAATGAGGGGTATTCAGAGTACATACCACACAATGCTATTGATCGTTAAATTTATAACAATAAGGAGGAACTAATATGCCTAAAATCAACATCGGCGGGGTCATGGAAGAGGTTGTCACATCAGAGGAGTTCACCCTCGAAAAGGCGCGCAAAGTGCTCAGGGATGAAACGGTTGCCGTCATTGGCTACGGTGTACAGGGACGCGGTCAAGCCCTAAACATGAGGGACAACGGAATCCGTTGTATCGTGGGCGAAGGAGACTTCAACTGGCAGAAGGCCATTGACGAAGGCTTTAAGCCGGGCGAGACGCTGTTTCCACCAATGGAGGCTGCAAAACGCGGCACAATCATCCAGTACCTGATGTCAGATGCCG
Source organism: uncultured delta proteobacterium (assembly GCA_963729715.1). Lineage (GTDB taxonomy): Bacteria > Desulfobacterota > Syntrophia > Syntrophales > UBA2185 > Fen-1135. Next base: position 667,705 of record CAVSPA010000005.1, on the reverse strand, counting down.
GTCAGAAGGCCATGTGGCCGGAACTAAAACTCCAACTGACAAAAGGAAAGGCCCTCTATTTTTCTCATGGATTCTCCATCGTGTATAAAGATCAGACTGGTGTGATCCCTCCCTCTGACATCGATGTTATACTGGTAGCGCCAAAAGGTGCCGGACGCACGGTACGCGACAACTTTCTTGCGGGAAGCGGCATAAATTCGAGTTACGCCGTTTTCCAAAACGCCACAGGAAAAGCCCTGGAAAGGACACTTGCCGTCGGCATTGCCATAGGATCAGGGTATCTGTTCCCCACCACCTTTGAACAGGAAGTTTACAGCGACCTCACGGGTGAGCGCGGCGTCCTCATGGGTTGTCTCGCCGGTGTCCTGGAGGCGCAGTATAATGTTCTCCGCAAGCATGGACACAGCCCCAGTGAAGCCTTCAATGAAACAGTCGAGGAATTGACCCAGAGCCTCATGCCGCTTGTCGCGCAAAATGGTATGGACTGGATGTATGCCAATTGCAGCACAACTGCCCAGAGGGGCGCCTTGGACTGGAAAAACAGATTTCGTGATGCTGTAGCGCCTGTATTCGATAACTTGTACGACAGAGTGGCATCCGGCAAGGAAACAGCCATAGTCCTCGAGGTAAACTCCGCCCCTGACTACAGGGAGAAACTGCAAAAGGAACTCGAAGCCATAAAGAATAGCGAAATGTGGCTGGCGGGCGCAGTGGTTCGCTCATTGAGACCGGAGCGAAGAAAAAAGTAAGGAATGACAAAATGGGAGGATTGCGATACGGCTCTCTACATTCCGCTCATTGGAAAAAAATATAAGGAGGAAAGCATGCGAAGCGACCTGATGAAAAAGGGGCTTGAAAGGGCGCCCCACAGATCTCTTTTCAAAGCCATGGGGTATACGGATAAAGAAATTGCACAGCCCTTGATAGGCGTGGTGAATTCCGCCAATGAAATCATACCCGGACATATTCATTTGGATATTATCACCGGAGACGTAAAGGCAGGCATCCGCATGGCAGGCGGAACGCCCGTCGAATTCCCCGTCATCGGCATCTGCGACGGGATTGCCATGGGACATACAGGCATGAAATACTCCCTTGCCAGCCGTGAGCTGATCGCCGATTCCATCGAGGTCATGGCTGTCGCCCATCCCTTTGATGCGCTCGTCATGATCCCCAACTGTGACAAGATTATTCCCGGGATGTTGATGGCGGCGCTTCGACTGAATATCCCTACCATCTTCATCAGCGGCGGTCCCATGATGGCCGGAACCCTGGAGGGTAAGACTGTTGATCTCATCAGTGTCTTCGAAGGCGTGGGAAAGGTAAAATCCCGCCAGATGAAAGAAAAGTATCTGAAGGCCTTGGAAGACTGCGCCTGCCCCGGCTGTGGGTCCTGCTCAGGCATGTATACGGCCAATTCCATGAACTGCGTAACCGAGGCCCTCGGCCTCGGCCTCCCCGGCAATGGCACGGTACCTGCCGTCCACGCGGCCAGGCGGCGCCTGGCGAAGCAGGCCGGCATGAAGATCATGGAACTCCTCAAAAAAGATATCCGTCCGCGGAAAATCGCAACACTATCAGCCTTCAAGAATGCCATCGCTGTGGACATGGCCCTGGGCTGCTCGACCAATACAGTCCTCCATATTCCCGCTATTGCCCACGAAGCGGGAATTAAACTAGACCTCGACCTTTTCAATGAGATCAGCAAGAAAACCCCTAATCTCTGCAAGCTAAGCCCCGCGGGGCAACACCATCTGGAAGACCTGGACATGGCAGGCGGGGTTCAGGCGGTGATGAAGCAAATCAGTCGGCTTGGCGTCATTGACCTGAAGGCCTTGACCGTTACAGGAAAGGCGGTGGGCTTCACTCTGAAAGGGGCTGTGGTGTTAAACAGCGACGTCATCCGGCCGCTTAACAACCCCTATTCGAAAGAAGGGGGGATCGCTATCCTGAGGGGTAATCTGGCCCCCGATGGCGCTGTCGTCAAGCAGTCCGCTGTCGCAGAAAGAATGCTCGTCAACAAAGGCAAGGCCCGGGTCTTTGATTCTGAGGACGATGCCATTGCCGCCATCCTCGGCGGGAAGATCAAACCGGGCGATATCGTCGTCATCCGCTATGAGGGTCCGAAGGGCGGACCGGGCATGCGCGAGATGCTGGCGCCGACGTCGGTTATAGCCGGTATGGGGCTCGATACGACGGTGGCGCTCCTAACTGATGGCAGGTTCAGCGGCGGAACTCGCGGGGCGGCCATCGGACACATCTCTCCGGAGGCAGCCGAGGGAGGTCCCATCGGTCTTGTCAAGGAAGGCGACATTATCGCTATCGACATCCCGAAAAAGACAATCTCTCTCAAGGTCGGTCCGGACGAATTGAAGAAAAGACAGGCTAAGTTTAAACCACGGCCACCTGCAGTCAAGAGCGGCTACCTGGTCCGGTATGCCGGACTTGTGACCTCCGCAAGCACAGGCGCCATTTTAAAGGATTGATAGCCCCGAATATAATTCTACCGATGATGCACTTTGGCCCCCTCCCGTTTAGGGAGGGGGATATCTTATCGTCTCGGGTGCCTAGCATGGTATGCCGGACTTGTTTCCCCCGCAAGTACTGGCGCCATTTTAAGAAACTGACAAATCTGTATTCATTTGAGACCTGTCTCAAACGAACGCCTTTCCACCTGACGCACCGGATATAAATGATAGGTGCCACCAACAGACCGATTGCAACAGGGGGAAAGACATCAGGCGGGAAGCACCATCTGCGTTTGGATGACAACGGCGCAGAGCTTGCCGTTTTCGGACTTCACGCGCGTCTGCCAGACCATCGTGGTCTTGCCGCGATGCAAGGGGGTGCACTCGCCGATGATACGAGTGCCAACGGGCATGGCGCCGAGGAAGTTGGTCTTCGACTCGATGGTTGTTGTGCGTGCGCCCTTTTCAAGGTTGATAAACGTGGCGATACCCCCAAGAGTGTCTGCAAAGGCCATAAGCGCGCCGCCGTGAAGTATCTCACCGACGGTACACAAATCCGGACGAACCTCCATCGACGCAATAACTCTTTCAGGAGTAACTTCTGTGAGCTGCATTCCCATCAGGCCGGGAAACAAAGGCTTGATGAGTTCTTGAATAACCGCGATGGCGCTCATATGCCGCCTCCTTGCGAGTTGGTGAAATGGATTGGAGAGCAAATTTCTATAACGTCATGACCCGGTGAAGGCGCGCCTGTACTTCTCATCCAGGAGCTTGTTGATGTTTTCCATGACAATTCTCGTCACCTCTTCGAACTGTTTCTTGTACTTCCTTTGCGATTCCTTGGAAAACAGTTTGAATGGTTCGTCAATCGCGAATTCCCGCAATTGATTGTCGAGAGAGAGGGGTTCCCCCACGCGATAGACAATCCGTCCGCTTTTCGCGAAAGGCAGGCTCCCTGTATATAACTCATCCGAATTGTTACACCCGATTGGAACGATCTTTTTCCGCGTGGATAATGCAAGCTGCGCAACGCCTGTTCTTCCTTCTCCGAGCTGGGTTCCCCTCGTACCTTCAGGGAAGATGATAAGGTTAAGTTTTTTTTCAGAGAGGGCCGTCCTGCTCAATTCCGCTACCCGCTCCATTATGAGATCATAGTGGCCTCTCACAAGATCAACAAATTGTCCCCCTAATGCATTGAGTACCTCCGCTGCCTTCCTCGGGTAGGCTTCAATACTTTCATACTTGCCGTCAATGATATCCTTAATCGCCCTGTAAACGTTCCTATCGAGCCGCTGTTTCAATTTCTTTCTGTAAAACTCCTCGATCAAATAACCCATGGAGGGGACGGGAATGAGATTGCACAGGTCAAGCCCTTTGGCAAGCAGCGCATTCCTGTAATACTTGCCCTTCACCCAGACCGTGGTATATGAAAAACATCTCATGCTCCAGAGTTTATACTGGAACGGCCAGTAATTGAAACGATCTGTGTGATTCATGGCAAAGATCACATTCTCGTTGCGTGGAATAAGCTCGATATTTTCGATCTGAATGTCGACCTTAGCGAAGATACGGTAATTAGGAAACAGCAATAACGCCGCGACGAGCTGCTGGCCCAGGGGTGAAGTTACCAGCTTGATCTTTTTTAAATAATCAATATCTATCATTCATCCTTCCCGTTTACGATTTCCCCTTCGCTTCGAGGAGGCGCCTCACCCTCTCCAGTTCCTCACGGGTATCAACTTCCACAGAGTCGTAGAGCGTTTCTACAACCTTGATCTTGTATCCATGCTCAAGGGCTCGCAGCTGCTCAAGGGCCTCCATTTTCTCGAGAATGCCTTCAGGGAGTTCGGTAAACTCTTTTAGGAATGCCCTTCTGTAGGCGTAAATGCCGTGGTGTTTATAATAATATGACGCCTTTGTGCCCCTGTCTCTTACATAAGGAATGGTTGACCGGGAAAAGTAGAGGGCAAAGTGATCCCGATCAAAGACGACCTTTACTGCATTGGGATGGGTAATCTCTTCTTCCCTCACGATTTTATATATAAGGGTGGACATGGGAATGGCTGGGTCGTCCAAGAGTGGCTTTGCCACAGCGTCAATCAGCGATGGTTCAAAGAGGGGTTGATCACCCTGGATATTAACCACAATATCAGATTCATCGATATCAAGGATGGAAACGGCTTCTGCTATGCGGTCTGTTCCTGACCTGTGAGACGCCGCTGTCATAATGGCGCGGCCCCCGAAGCTTTCTACAGCAGCAACGATCCGTTTATCGTCAGTCGCCACGGCTGCAACGGATACAGTGCCGGCCTTCAACACACGTTCGTATACGTGCTGGATCATCGGCTTTCCCAAGAGATCCGAAAGGGCCTTCCCCGGAAAGCGAGTGGATGCATAACGGGCGGGAATAATGCAGACGACTTTCATAGGTGTGGATCAGGCTTCTTTAAATAGTTCACCACGTAGTCTTTCACGGCATCTTCTAAGGGACGAAATGTGACGGGGCATCCTGTCGCGCGGAGTTTATCCGTTCTTGCCTCCGTCATATACTGGTACTGGTCACGTATCTCCAGCGGCATTTCGAAATACTCTATCTTGGGTTTCATCTCCATGGCCGAAAAAAGCGCATGAACAAGATCATTCCACGTACGGGCCTTGCCTGTGCCTACGTTGAATATGCCGTTTATCTCCGGATGTTCAAAGAGCCACCACATGACATCAACGCAATCTTTTACATACACGAAATCGCGCATCTGCCCGCCATCTATGTATTCAGGCTTGTGAGATTTGAAGAGCCGGACTTCCCCTGTGTCCCTGATTTGTTCAAAGGCCTTATGGACAACGCTGCGCATGTCGCCCTTATGGTACTCGTTGGGACCAAAGACGTTGAAAAATTTTATGCCCAAGACCTGCTTTTCCACCTGCTGGCGCAGAACCCAGAGGTCGAAGACCTGCTTTGAATACCCGTACATATTCATGGGGCGAAGCTTCCCCGTTACAGAGCTGTCGTCGGAAAATCCCTGCGAGCCATCGCCATAAGTGGCGGCTGAACTTGCATAGATAAAGCGAATGTTGTTCGGCAGCGCCCACTCTGCCAGCCGACACGTATAGTGGTAGTTATTGTCCATCAAATAGTCGGCATTACGTTCCGTTGTGGAGGAACATGCCCCCATGTGGATGATTGCCCGCGGTGTGAAGGGCATTTGTTCGCTGCGGATCATTTTGAGGAAAACATCTTTGTGTATGTACTCAACGTAACGCCGGTTCACCAGATTCTTCCACTTGTCCGACTCGCCGAGTTCATCAACTATTAAGATGTCGTCGATGCCTTCCTGATTGAGCTTCCAGACGAAGGCGCTCCCGATGAATCCGGCGCCGCCGGTAACGATGATCATGAAACTTTCCCCTATAGACTCTTTGCCGCTTTCTCAATCCCTTCTTTGATCTTCGCAAATCTTTCTGCCGGCATCTTTACTGATATATTCATTACAAGAGTCCGGCCAAGTATATCCTCCGCCTGGGGTATGGTCGATCTGTCGTAGTTAACCTTTCCTTTGTATGACAGATCTGTAAAAGGATACTTCTTTGAGTTCGCTGTTGACCGCGCCAGAAAATGCTCCCAGTTGGGAAGGTAGTGCCAGAGATTATTCTTGAAGCAGACGGTATCGACTCCTTCGCCGGAGAGGGCCTTCTGAAACCGCGCCTTGGCATTCTCGTCCGGCATATTGAACGCCAGAAAAGTTGCCGTATCTCCATCGGGATCCGGGATCTCTCTGAACTTAATGCCTTTGCATTTGCTAAGGACATCTTTAATCGCTTTTTTATTTTTTTTCTGCTCGGCAATAATCGTATCAAGCTTCCTGAGTTGGGCGAGGCCAAGGGCGCCCTGAAGTTCGTTCATGCGGTAATTAAAGCCGAGAATCGTCCGCCCTTCAAGCGCTCTGCTGACATTGGGGTTGTGGTCGTGGCCGTGATCGTGGTACCCGTCGGCACGGAGATAGAAATCTTTATTATCAGTCAGTACCATTCCCCCTTCGCCCGTGGTGAGGGTCTTATAATAGTCAAAACTGAAGATGCCCATGTCACCGAACGTCCCCAGCTTTTTCCCGCGATAGCTGCCGCCGGAAGCTTGGGCATTGTCTTCGAGGACGAGGAGTTTATTTTTTCTCGCAACAGACATGATCCTGTCGATATGTGCCGGAGCACCGCACATGTGCACGGGAATAATGGCCTTCGAGTAAGGTGTTATCCTCTTTTCTATATCGTCGGGATCCATATTCAAAGTCTCATCGATGTCAGCCATGATGGGAATTGCGCCAACTTCCAATACCGCTTCATACGTGGCGATGAATGTGAAGGCCGGCACGATGACTTCATCCCCCGGTCCTACATCCATAGTCACAAGGGCCACTTTGAGCGCTGTGGAGCCGGACGTAACACCCAAGGCGTATTTTGCCTGGCAGTAGCGCGCGAAGTCTTCCTCAAATTCGCGTACCTTAAAGATGCCCTTTCTGTCTTTGTCAAAACCGTATCTCATGAGGATGCCTGTTTCCATGACATCCATAATTTCTTTTATCTCTTCTTTTCCAATCAGCTCAGCGCCCGCCATATAACTACCTCCACTACCTTGTTATCATCCTGCATCGATAACGTGTCGCAGTTTTCTTCTGTCATTTCTTGCTTGGCTAATCTCCTCCAAAATGACTCGCTTGATTAGTTCTACACATGTACCTCGAAAAGACACTCGACGGCCTTCGCTTAATATGCCTCTCCGTATATATCTATGGCATCCTCTATGGTCAATTTCCGAGGATTGTTCTCCAAAGGCCGGAGAACCGTCATCGCCACTTCGGCAAGCTCAGGCAGCGCCTCCTCGGGTATGCCCAAGTCCTCGAGGGTGGTGTAGATGCCGCAGTCTTCAATCAGCGCCTGTACTGCTTCTACGGCCATGAACGCCGCTTCGCGGAGCGGCAGAGTATCGATCACCTCTCCCATCGTTTCGGCGACGACAGTAAATTTTTCGAGGGCCCCAGGCAGATTGAAGGCCATCACATGCGGCAGCATGATGGTGTTGGAGAGGCCATGGGAGACACCATATTTCCCTCCGAGAGGATAGGAGAGGGAATGAACGGCGCCGACACCGGCGTTGGCGAGACCCAGACCCGCATAAAGGCTCCCGAGGAGCATATTTCCCCTTGCCTCCAGGTTGCTACCATCATGGACACATGTGCGAAGATTCGACGAAATCAAATAAATAGCTTCGAGGGAAAGCAACTCACTCATAGGAGAGGCATTAATTGATGTGTAGGATTCTATCGCGTGACAGAGGGCATCTATACCTGTTGATGCCGTGGAAACAGCAGGGAGAGAAAGTGTGAGGGTAGGATCAAGGATCGCCAGCTCGGGATAAAGGTGCGGGCTGTTCATCCCTTCTTTCTTCTTCAGGTTCTGCCTGACAAAGACAGCCGTAAAGGTGACCTCGCTTCCCGTTCCTGCCGTAGTGGGAATCATGATCTTGGGAAGCCCGGGTCCGGGCACTTTATTCAGCCCTAAATAATCCTTGGCCCTGCCGTTGTTGGCTGCAAGGACGGCAATGGCCTTTGCCACATCCATGGCGCTTCCTCCCCCGATGCCCACGACGATGTCACATTTCCCTTTCTGGGCCGCTTTCACTCCCTCATCAGCTACCTCAAGCCTCGGCTCGGCTTCAACCTTCTGATCATACAGGGTCGCCTTAAGACCGCCGTTACCAAGTATATCCAAGACCTTCCCTTTGAGATCTGTCTTGCCTAGGTTCCTATCGAGGACGATGAGGGGACGGCTCGCCTTCAGTTCACGAACATGCTCTACTAGAGACTCTATGGCACCGTTGCCAAAGATGATTTTCTTGGCACCCGTGAAGGAGAAATTCTTATACATGATTGCACCCCCATGAAATTTCAATGAGTAATAAATTTCTGTCGATGGAAAGTCAAGTCTTTTTGTTTTTCAGATACCAGTCTAACTGCCGGCAAACGCCCCTGATAATCTTCACCTCCCTGGAGAAGAGATTTGTCCGGGAGAGGAAACGGCGGATATGCATCATCCAAAAATCTGGGTTCTCCGGATTCAGGAAACCAATCTTCATCAATATCCCCTTTACATGTTCGTACATCCCTTCGAGCTCTGCTGATTGAGCGAGACGGGGTGTAAATGACTCCAGGGACTCCATGTGGGCCACGAAGATCTCGTAGCAGAGAATCATGGCCGCATGAGAAAGGTTGATGGATTTGTTATGTTTGGATGTGGGTATGGTTACCAACAGGTGGCAAAACCGGAGATCATCGTTCGACAATCCCGTATCCTCCGGTCCGAATAGCAGCGCTACTTCATTCTCCTGGGATGCATCCACGATACGTGCCGCCATCTCTCTCGGAGATACAACTGGGCCTCTTGCAGAGCCGCGCCTCGATGTGGTCCCGACGATATACTGAAACCGCGCCAATGCTTCATCCAAGGCGTCGAAATGCTGAATACGATCCACAATACCGGCAGCAAAATGGGTGGCCATCTGTTTCATCTCCTCGGAGGCAAGGTCTCTGTTACCCACGACAGAAATTTTCTCGATTCCCATATTCCTCGCGCACCTCGCCACGGACCCGACATTGCCCGGATATTTCGGCTTGTTCAGAACGATTGTAATCTTCTCGTTTTTTGCTCTCACGGGCACCTCCCCTCTCACCTTGTTGCATTTATTAGATAATGGATATTATTTCTACTAAAAATTTGCATTGACATCGGTTCAGCCGATTCGAAACAGGATAAGAAAAGGTTGACATGCCTAGCGACCTCTGCAAGAACTAATCAATGGAAGAGCGGATATCGCAAATACTTTGCGAAGCTGCAAATGCAATGGGAATAGCCCTTGGAAAGGGAGAGCTTTGCCTGTTTGCAGCCTATTACGATGAACTTCTTGCCTGGAACAAAAAGATAAACCTGATCTCCACGAAATCAGAACGCGACATTATCATAAAACATTTCATTGACTCCTTGACGCTGTTGCCGTATATCAAGTCTGAAACCTGTCAGGTTCTCGATATCGGCTCAGGAGCCGGATTCCCCGGTATCCCTTTAAAGATCGCGGTATATTCACTGAAGGTCTTCCTCCTCGAGTCATCACGCAAAAAAACGTCTTTTCTGAAGCATGTGATCCGCAGTTTGGGCCTCGCAGAGACTGTGGTTATCCATAACCGGGCTCAAGCTCTGATGGAAGACGAAACGTGCAAAGATTCTTATCAGGTAGTCACATCGAGGGCCACTTTTAAGCTACTAGAATTCCTCCGAATGGGCGCATTTTTTCTTGCCCCGAAAGGTTCCTTGATAGCAATGAAAGGGAAAATGTCCGATCAAGAACTGACAGATGCCGTCGCGATATCTCATAGTCTGGGGCTAAAATATATCGGAAGCCATGATTTGACATTGCCTATAACCGGTGATTTTCGAAGAATTATAATTTATGAAAAACTTTCTTTACAAGGTAAATATTCCTTCTAAAGATTCGTGTTTTATGCTAACGTCTCTCCAAAATTTACGTCTCAAAATGCCGGGTGTGTGCTCTGCTAAATCATGCGTAAAATCATATGCATAGCAAACCAAAAAGGGGGTGTCGGAAAGACAACCACTGCCATAAATATTGCCGCAACCTTGGCGGCGGCGGAAAAGAGAACCCTGCTCATCGACTGCGACTCTCAGGGCAATGCGTCGAGCGGCATGGGCATAGACAGGGAAACCATCAACAAGAAAAATCTTTATCATTCCCTCATCGGTAAGGTTCCCTTAAAAGAGGTAATTGTTGGTACCCAGTTGCCCTGCCTTGACGTGGCGCCTGCGAACCAGGATTTGATAGGGATCGAGGTAGAATTCGTAAATCTTGAAAACCGGGAGAAAAAGCTCCGCGAGCTGTTGAAGAGCCTTGATATTGCGTACGACTACATCATTATCGATTGTCCGCCGTCTCTCGGATTCTTAACGGTAAACGCCCTTGTTGCTTCGGACTCCGTGATCATCCCCCTGCAGTGTGAATATTTTGCTATGGAGGGCCTCGGATATTTACTCAATACCGTCAAACTTGTTAAAGCACGGCTGAATCCATCTTTGTCCCTGGGGGGCATTCTGCTCACCATGTTTGATACGAGAAATTCGCTGTCCCACAGGGTGAGTGAGGATGTGAGAAGGCATTTGGGGGGGAAAGTTTTTAATACAATTATACCGAGAAATGTCAGGTTATCTGAAAGTCCGAGTCATGGTCTCCCCATCATTCTCTATGATATCAAGTCCCGCGGCGCTGTTTCCTACATGGACCTCGCTCGAGAAATCCTGGTCAACGGGAGGATTTAGATGCAGCCAAAAAGTTCCCTCGGCAAGGGGCTCGGGGCGTTGTTTCCCGACCTGCTTGATAATGTCAGCACAAGGCCTTCGTACATTGTATGCGGAATTGAAGAGCTTTCCCCCAACCGGTTCCAGGCCCGCAAGGATTTCAATGACAGGGAACAGAAACGCCTTGTCGCATCCATAAAGAAGAATGGCATCATTCAGCCTATCGTTGTGCGGAGATCCGCTTCGGGCTACGAGATTATAGCGGGGGAGAGGCGCTGGAGGGCCGCTCAGGAAGCAGGCCTTAAGGAAGTGCCGGTTATTATCAGAGAGGCACCCGACGCAGCGGCAGCAGAATTGTCTCTCTTAGAGAACCTTCTGCGTGAAAATTTGAACCCCCTGGAAGAGGCTGAGGCTTACCAGACTCTGATCAATAAGTTCAGCCTGTCGCAGGAGGAGCTCTCTTCGAGAGTTGGGAAGGATCGCTCAACTATTGCCAACACATTAAGGTTGCTGAAACTGCCCCGGGAAATCAGGTCGGCTCTGATTAATAAAACCATTAGTTCCGGGCATGCCAGATCCATACTCATGCTCGATTCGCCGGGAGAACAGATCAGATTCCTCAATGTCATCATGAAGAAGGCTCTCAGCGTTCGGGAAACAGAAGGCCTGATTCAAAAACTGAGAAAAACGCCCGCGGAAAAGAAGGCCAAGAAAAAGGACCCGTTCCTTCGCGATCTTGAAAAAGAGCTATCTTCGAAGCTGATGACGGAAACTCATATTCGCCAGCGCAAGAACAAGGGATCTATAGATATCAAGTTTAGGACGGCGGAAGAACTGAATCGACTTGTGACATTACTGATGAATGTCGTCGACAGTAAACGTATTTCCAGGTAAATTGATTTATCAACAGGTGTTGACAACATTGTCTATAAGGTGAGTAGCATTGGACATGCTTTGGGAAAAGAGTATTCAAATCATTAAAGAAAAGGTCAGTCCGCAGAACTTCGAGACCTGGATTAGGCCCATCAAAATGTCTTCCCTGGAGGGTAACAATGTCACCTTAAATGTCCCCAATAAGTTTTTCAAAGACTGGCTGATAGAAAACTACCAATATGTCATCAGGGAGGCCATCGCGAAGGTGGCGGGCCTCGACTTGAAAGTAGAGCTTCAGATCGGCCAGGAAATGAAAAAAAGCCAAACATCTGTCCGCCGTCACGGGGAACACCAGGAAAAAACACGCTCTCAGAGCAAGCGTGTCCGCTCGGGAATTAATCAGTCATTGAATCCTCATTACAGTTTTGAAAGATTTGTCGTGGGACCGTGCAACCAATTCGCTCATGCAGCATCCGTATCTGTAGCTGAGCAGCCTGCCAAGAATTATAATCCCCTGTTTATCTATGGCGGTGTTGGTCTGGGAAAAACACATCTGCTTAATGCTATCGGGCTTCGCGCGCTTTCGCGCCATCCGGACATGAACGTTGTGTATGTTTCTGCGGAAGAGTTCATGAACGAATTGATCAATTCGATCAGGTATGACAGGATGCCGAAGTTCAGGGAGAAATACAGAAACATTGACTGTCTTCTCATCGATGACATTCAGTTCGTTGCCGGGAAGGAAAAGACGCAGGAGGAATTTTTTCATACCTTTAATACCCTGCACGATTCCGGCAAACAAATCGTCGTTTCGAGTGACAAGTTTCCCAAAGACATACCGAACATGGAAAACAGGTTGCGTTCACGGTTTGAGTGGGGCCTTATCGCCGATATTCATCCCCCGGAGATTGAGACAAAAATCGCCATTCTGGAAAAAAAGGCCCAGGAAAATAATCTGACTCTGCCGACTAACGTTGCGCATTATGTAGCATCCCAGGTGGAATCTAACATCAGGGAACTTGAGGGCTATCTCATAAGAATTTCCGCTTTCTCCTCTCTCACCGGTAAAGAGATTGATATAAACCTTACCAAAGAGGTCTTAAAGAGGATTCTGAAGAGAATTGAAAAGGAAGAAGTCACAATTGAGGAAATTATAAAAACAATAGCCGCTAAACTCAATGTAAAGATATCAGACATTAAATCGCAGAAGAAGAATAAAAATCTTGTATTCGCAAGACAGATTGCCATGTATCTTGCGAGGAAACTGACTGCTTTATCATTCCCCGACATCGGGGAAAAGATAGGCGGACGGGACCATTCTACGGTCATCTATGCCAACAATAAGATGAAAAAAGGCTGTGACGAGGATAAAAATCTAAAAAAAATCGTCCAAGAAATTGAGGAGTCTTTGCAGCAGAGAAGTTAACAACTTTTTGCCTCACAGGTTATCAACAATGATGTTTGGTCTATCTTTGCGGGACAACATAAGTAAGTCTACCTATGAACAATCGTAACAGGGACTATTACTATGACTATTATATTTAATAAATAATATAACTTAAAATAGAGGGAGGGTACGGTAATGAAATTTAGTATACAAAGAGATTCTTTTCTGGAAGGCATCCAAAAGACGCTCAGCATCGTGGAGAAGAAAACAACCATGCCGATCCTCAACAATGTTTTGATCAAGGCGGAAAAAGATAAAATAACAATTGTGGCGACTGACAGGGAGATAGGATTGGTGGCAGACCATCAAGCAGAAATCATAAATAAAGGCGATGTGACCGTTTCTGCAAGAAAACTCTATGAAATGATCAGAGAGATCGAAGGTGATACCATTCTGTGTGAAGCAAACGAGAACCATAGGGTAACACTGACCTCGCAGAAGATAATCTATAAGATACCCGGTTTGCCGGCAGACGACTTCCCAAGTGTCGTTGATGATCGCAGTGAATTGAATTTCTATAAGATCAAAGGGCAATTGATTGAGAGATTAATTCGTAAGACATCATTTGCCATGTCGGCAGATGAAATGAGGAAAAATCTAAATGGAGTCTTCTTTGAAACTATAGATGATGGTGGCAAGAATAAGTTGCGCATGATCGCGACGGATGGTCATCGCCTGGCTATGGCTAATGTGGACACGGAGGGGACACCGTTCTTGCGGATGGAAAAGGGAGTTATAATTCCGAGGAAGGGATTGGGTGAAATCAGAAGGCTCATCGAAAGTGCACCGGAGGATATCTTCGTAGGCGTGCGGCAAGGCATGTGCGTCATCAAGACAGACAGCACGATGTTAAAGGTTAGCTTGGTTGATGCAGATTATCCCGACTACAAGCGGGTCATACCCACGGAGAAGGGGGTCCTCGTGCAATTCGATAAAGACAGAATTCTACATGCCTTGAGAAGGATGAGTGTTATATCAAGCGAAAGGTACAGTGGAGTAATAATTAAACTGGATGATGGCAGAATGGTGTTAGAATCGGCAAATCCGGATGTGGGAGAAGCCAAAGATGAGATTGAAGTAGACTATCACGACAGTGAGTTCTCCGTAGGTTATAACGTCAAATATTTGATCGATGCAATAGAGGTTATCGATGAGAAAACAGTCATCTTCGAGATAGGCACGGGCATGAAACCGGGCGTTATAAGGCCTGCAGAGAAGGATGATTATCTGTGTATCGTCATGCCGTTGAAGCTTCAATAAACGACCGTGCCTCATCGCGAGGTGTAGAGCGCCGTTGGCACGGAGACTGCGCATCCGGGCTACAGCCCTCCTCGCAATAGGAAAGAGCAGGAAAGTATTTTGGAAAAGGTGGAAGGAATAAGGAAAATATGACAGATCGGTACGAGGCAGACAGTATAAAAGTGTTGGAAGGACTTGAAGCCGTACGCAAGAGACCGGCCATGTACATAGGCAGTACCGGCAAAGACGGGCTGCACCACTTGGTATACGAAGTCGTTGATAACAGCGTCGATGAAGCGGCAGCGGGCTTTTGCGACACTATCGATGTCCGCGTCCGGGCCGATAACAGCGTCATGGTAGATGACAACGGCCGCGGGATTCCCGTGGACATGCACAAGGAAGAGGGAATTCCGGCGGCACAGGTAGTTCTCACCAAGCTTCACTCCGGTGCGAAATTTTCCAACGAGAGTTACAAGATTTCCGGTGGCCTTCATGGAGTCGGCGTTTCCGTCGTCAATGCACTCTCCTCATCCCTCGAGCTGGAAGTGCGGAGAGAAGGAAAGGTTTACAGGCAGTCTTACTCGAGGGGCGAGCCCACGAGCCAGTTGGATATTGTAGGTAAGACTCGGGGCCGGGGGACAAAGGTCACCTTCAAGCCCGATGACGAGATATTCGAAGAAGTAGAGTTCAGTTTCGATATCCTTTCCAACCGTCTCCGCGAACTGGCCTTCCTGAACAAGGGACTGAAAATAATTCTGACGGACGAAAGAGACGGCAAGAAAAGCGAATTCTTTTACAAGGGCGGGATTGTATCCTTCGTGGAGTATATCAACCGCAACAAAGGCGTCCTTCACAAGAAGCCGATATATTTTGAAGGGGAGAAAGAAGATTGCTATGTGGAGGTTGCCCTACAATATAACGATACGTACGCAGAGGGTATCTTTTCGTATGTAAACAGTATCAACACTACGGAAGGCGGAACGCACTTGAGCGGCTTCAAGTCTGCGCTGACCCGGGTAATCAACAATTACGCGGCCAACAACAACCTTGTGAAAAACGGGAAAGATTCCATCCGGGGCGAAGACGTCCGGGAAGGACTCTCCTGCGTCATTAGCGTCAAGCTGAAGGAGCCCCAGTTTGAGGGGCAGACCAAAACAAAGCTGGGAAACAGCGAAGTGAAGGGCCTAGTCGAAGGTGTCGTCTACGACAAGCTGGGGAACTATCTCGAAGAGAACCCCCCGGTGGCAAAACAGATTTTAGGCAAAGCCCTTGATGCCGCGAGGGCCAGGGACGCGGCGCGGCGCGCCAAGGAACTCACGCGGCGAAAGAGCGCCCTGGAGGTGGGCGCCCTGCCCGGAAAACTTGCGGACTGCCAAGAGCGCGATCCCGCGCGCAGTGAGGTTTACCTTGTGGAAGGAGACAGCGCCGGCGGCTCGGCCAAGCAAGGCAGGGACCGCCGGAACCAGGCCATACTCCCTCTCCGCGGCAAAGTCCTCAACGTGGAGAAGGCCCGCTTCGACAAGATGCTGCAGAACGAGGAAATCAAGGTCATGGTAACGGCCCTGGGGACGGGCATCGGCACAGATGACTTCGATGTCAGCAAGCTCAGGTACCACAAAGTCATCATCATGACGGATGCCGATGTGGATGGTCTCCACATCCGGACGCTGCTCCTCACATTCTTTTTTCGGCAGATGCGTGAGTTGATTGAGCGGGGTTACCTCTATATCGCCCAGCCGCCACTCTTCAAGGTGATGGACCGCAAGAAAGAACTCTACATCAGCAACGAGGAGGAAATGAAAGATTATGTGCTTGATAACGGGGTAAGTAAACTTTCCCTCCTCGCGGGTAATGGAACCAGCATCACAGGCAACCGCCTCCTCAATCTTGTCAAGAAGGTAATGAGGATAGAAACTGTTCTTGATCGCTTTGAGAAAGAAGACAAGAACAAGACGGTCATGCGCATATTAGCCGCTGATCCAGCCTTCTCGCCTAATGACTTCAAGAGCGAAAAGGTCCTTCTTAAAGTTGCGAAACGAACCAGCAAGGCCATCGGAGAAAGGCTGGTGGACTGCAGACCTGATACTGATCCGGAATACGACGACGGCTACAGGCTCATTCTCGATTACCGGATGAAGGGGCAGATATTTACGACGGTCCTTGACCGCGAGATATTCAAATCACCGAGATTTATCGAAATCAAGGAGCTCCTCAATCAGGTAAGCGCCATCGGCGAGCCGCCCTACACGGTGGTTACGGATGACGAGGAAAAAGGTAGAAAGGAACTCGCAAGCATGACGGCCCTCGTTGAATACGTGACAGCCATGGGGCAGAAGGGGCTTTCCATCCAGCGCTACAAGGGCCTTGGCGAGATGAACCCCGAGCAGCTCTGGGAGACCACCATGAATCCGGACAAGAGAACCCTCCTCCAGGTCAAGCTGGAAGACTACGTCACCGCCGATGAAATATTCACCACTCTTATGGGAGACCACGTAGAACCCCGCAAAGACTTCATCTACAAGAATGCCCTCTACGCATCGAACCTGGATGTGTAAGGATACACTGTCCTAGTGAGCAGCCGTGCCTGAAATCCCCTCTTTTTAACCCGGCAAAAAGATAAAAAATAACGCGACTTATTTGGCAAAAAGTGGTATAAAATTTTATAGAATACCTGCCACGTTAATGCTTGAAATTGCAGGTGTTTTTAGAAGCTAAAACGTATAGTGAGGACTTGAAAATTATGGAGCAGCTTTTCCAGAAGAACATCCCCATCAATATCGAAGATGAAATGAAAAAATCCTACATGGATTACGCGATGAGCGTGATAATCGGCCGCGCCATCCCGGATGTTCGGGACGGCATGAAACCGGTCCATCGCCGGGTTCTCTTCGCCATGTCGGAAATGGGGAACGTCTGGAACAAGGCCTATAAGAAATCCGCCAGGATCGTCGGGGATATCATCGGTAAGTATCACCCTCACGGCGATACCGCTGCGTATGACACCCTTGTCCGCATGGCCCAGGACTTCTCCATGCGCTATCCCCTGATTGACGGTCAGGGAAATTTCGGGAGCGTCGATGGAGATCCGCCTGCGGCGATGCGTTACACGGAGATCCGCATGGCGAGGCTTGCAGAGGAGATGCTTGCCGACCTCGAAAAAGAAACGGTAGATTTTGTTCCGAACTATGACGCCACCATGGAGGAGCCTACGGTACTGCCTGCGCGTATGCCTGCGCTTCTGCTAAACGGCACTTCCGGGATCGCTGTTGGTGTGGCGACAAATATCCCGCCCCATAACTTAAGCGAGCTCATCGACGGGACAATAGCCCTGATCCGCGATCCGGAGATCACGGTTCCCGAACTGATGGTTCATATCAAAGGCCCTGATTTCCCGACGGCCGGTTTCATCAACGGCAGGGAAGGGATCGTCTCCGCGTATACTACAGGCAGGGGTTCCATACGCATGAGGGCCAGGGCGAGCATCGAGAGAAACGCGAGGAACGACCGTGAAAGCATCGTCGTAACTGAGCTCCCCTACCTCGTGAATAAGGCCAATCTCATTGAAAAGATTTCCGAACTCGTGAAAGAGAAGAAGATGGAAGGCATCTCCGATCTTAGGGACGAATCGGACCGGGACGGAATACGGATCGTCATAGACTTGAAGAAGGATGAGCCTTCCGGCGTGATCCTCAACCAGCTATACAAGCATACACAGATGGGGACGAGCTTCGGGGTTATCATGCTCGCAATCGACCGCAACCAGCCGAAGGTGCTCAATCTCAAAGAGGTCCTCCAGAAATTTGTGGACTTCCGCAAGGAGGTCATCACGCGCAGGACGATCTTTGATCTCAGGAAAGCGAAGGAACGGGCGCATATCCTGGAAGGACTCATCATCGCCCTTAATAATATCGATGCCGTAGTTCAGCTCATCAAGAAATCCAAGAATCCCCAGGAGGCAACGCAGGCCCTGACGGAAAAGTTTGGCCTTTCTGAGATCCAGGCGCGGGCTATCCTCGATATGCGCCTGCAGAGGCTTACAGGTCTCGAGCGGGCCAAGATCGATGACGAGTACGCGGAACTCATCCGGCTGGTCGCCCAATTACAGGGGATTCTGGACGATACCAAGAAGGTGCTCGATCTCATCGTGGCGGAACTTGAAGAGATCAAGAAAAAGTATGGCGATGAGAGACGCACGGAGATCGTGGAAAGCGTGGAGGATATTGATATCGAGGACATGATCGTGGAAGAAGACATGGTGGTGACCGTGTCCCACTCTGGCTATATTAAGAGGAACGCCGTGAGCCTTTACAGAAGCCAGCGCCGCGGCGGCAAGGGGAAGGTCGGAATGGGAACCAAGGAGGAGGATTTTGTCGAGAAGATATTCATCGCCTCCACCCATAACTATATACTGATCTTTACGAACTTGGGAAGGGTATACTGGCTCAAAGTTTACCAGATTCCCCAGGCCGGACGCGCATCGAAAGGAAAGGCAATTGTCAACCTCGTCAATCTGTCGCCGGGAGAACGGGTGGCGGCGATACTTCCTGTCCAAGAGTTCGTCGAGGGGAAGTATGTGATTATGGTGACGAGGAAAGGCATAGCAAAAAAGACCGATCTCGCAGCCTATTCGAACCCGCGGTCCGGAGGAATCATCGCCATATCCATTGACGAAGGAGACGAGCTGATTGCCGTCCAGTTGACCCACGGAGATCAGGATGTCTTTTTGGGGACGAGAAAAGGCCAGTCCATCCTTTTCCATGAAGATGACGTCCGGGATATGGGGAGAACGGCCAGGGGCGTTATCGGCATTCGCATGGACGATGATGATGCCGTGGTCGGGATGGAGATACCATCGGAAGGCAATTCTATTATAACAGTTTCCGAAAACGGCTATGGCAAGCGCACCGAAGTGGAAGAATACCGGCGGCAAAGCCGCGGCGGCCAAGGGGTTATAAATCTCAAAACAGTTTCCAAGGTAGGAAATGTTTCAGGGGTCCTTCAGGTTACGGGCGATGAAGATATTATGCTGATCAGCAACGCCGGAAAGATCATACGTCTGAAGGTTGCAGAAGTTCCTCTCCTTCATAGAAGTACTCAAGGAGTAAGACTGATTGAGATTGATCCTGAAGAGAAGCTGGTTGGTGTCGCCCGCGCCGAGAGGGAACCGGAAGAAAAGGATAATGGCTTGCCGCAGGAAGATGCAGATGAAGAAACCATAAACGAGCTAGAATTATCTGCGGACGATGAAGAAAAAGTGTGACGTAATTCTTGCTTGCCATTGAGAGTGAAAAAATTAAGCGTGGCAGTCTCAACAGGACCACGTGTCGTTCCCGACTTGGAGACTGTGTCATAATAGATTAGGCACTTTGTAACATAAGCGCTCTTTGACAAAAAAATATTAGGAAATCGTCACGCGCTGTAACATGAAAAGATTTCAGGCGCTGTCAACTCATATCCGTGTCTGCTTTGTGGCATGCACAGTTAGACTTACCCGTCACATCACGCGGCAACTGGAACCGTATTCAAGGCTACCAGCTTTTCTCTCAGTACCCCAACTCCAAAGATCGTAATCATGCGTGCAACATTGAAGCAGGTTGCTAAAAGTGAGGTTTCGGCTTGAACACCATCTCGGCCTCGCAAAAGAAAAGCATCGGTTTTTAAGTTCCGTCGAATATGGCCGAAGGGATGCTCGACTCTGGTTTTCCTGCGGGCGTAAATCTTCTGAGATGATTCCTCCTCATACTGAGCTTCCAGTTTTATCTTTACGTCCTCATTGCGCAACCGGATAACATTACGGCCACTACGGGCTTTGGTACAATGACCATAATGCCGACAGTGATGGCACAACTTCTTATCTTCCATCCGATATTGCCGCTTGCCTTTTCTCTTATTGGTAAAACTATAAAGCAATCTGTGTCCTTCCGGGCATATATAGCAATCCATCTCTTTATCATAGGTAAAATGGCTCTTGCTGAATGGACTTTCTGCCTCGTGTAATGCTTGCCGCTGTGATGGAACAATAACCTTTATCTCCTGTTGATCAATCTTCTCCAATTCAACGGTATCCCTATATCCGGCATCGGCGCACGCCACTTTGCAGGGCGCCTCCAACAGTTCATTGGCCTGATCGATCTGCCGGGCAAACTGCCGTACATCGTTGGCGTCGCTTACCGCTTCTGCCTGAACGATAAGGCCGTGTTCATCATCCACTACGCTCTGGACATTATAACCGGCATGACTGCCCTGAACACTGTGCATCATGGCGCAATCAGGATCAGTCTGATTGACTTGCTTCCTATCGCTTGATGCAAAAGATTTAAGGGCCTCCTTGATCCGCTCTTTCAAATTCTGATTCTTAGCCAACTCTTTGTCCATCGCAACCTCAGAGGATGTGCCTTCCTCTGACTTGTCGGTAGTCTCACAATCGGCGAGCAACTGCTCAATACGGCAGTCTATATCGACCAAAAGCTTTTCATAATAAGCCCGGTTATGGGTCCGGTCACGTGATGCATTAGCACGGATCTTCGTACCGTCAACAAATAAGATATTACCCGCGATCAGTTCCAGTTTGATGCATACCTGGGCACAGTGTCGTAAAACCTTTTTCAACGCTTTCTTGTTCCGGCGCCGGAACTCCGCTATCGTCTTATGGTCAGGTTTCAAACCGCCCATGAGCCAGATAAAGGCTATGTTATGGTAACACTCCCTCTCCAGCTTACGGGAACTCTTCACGCCGTACGAATAGCCATATACAAGCAGCTTGAGCATTGACCGGGGATCGTATTCGGCATGGCCTACCTTGTACGGATTGATATTGATTCCCGGTTCATGGAAATCAACAGCTTCAACAAAGGCGTCATAGGCCCTGACAGGATCATCCTCAGCCACATATTCTTCAATGCTCTGGGGAAGTAAACTCATCTGCTGACGATCGCCACTTCGATATGCCATGCTGTTTCTCCTTTCGGAAAAACTCTATCATATCAATGTGGCTTGTGTTACAGCTTTTTCTCCTAAACCTGATATCTTTTTGCCGAAGAGCCCGTTTGTAAATTAACCTGATTATGACACAGTCTCTTGATCGAGAATCCAGACGCAGTGCCCGCGCAGCGCGGGAATTGCAAAATGCATAGACGACCCCTACTGGAGCCTGCCGTAGCTTACTGCGAAAACGGCGATTACCCGAAATGCATAGATACAAGCTGTTTGATCACACGGCGGATTTAGGAGTGGAGGTATACGGCAAAACGGCAGATGAGTTATTTGCCAATGCCGCCTTTGCCGTCTTTGACATTCTTGCCGACCTCTCGCATGTTAGTCCAGTCGTAGAAAGAAAAATAGTTGTTGATGGTGAAGGCTGGGAAGATCTTCTGGTGAACTATCTGCGGGAGGTTCTCTATATGTATAACGGCGAAGGACTCTTGCTCAAAGAGTTCTCCGTGGTTGATATCGACCCGCGGCATTTGGAAGGGAAGGTGGCGGGGGAGCCATTTGATCCCGCAAAGCATACGATAAATACGGAGATCAAGGCGGTAACGTATCACCAGGCAGCCGTGAGAGGAGATCGGGGCATGTGGACGGGAAGGGTGATTTTTGATGTCTGAACTCAAGAAGCTTGACGATTGCCGGTGGATGATTCCGCAGACGGGCAACATGAGGGTTCCCGGGATCATTTATTCGAGTGAACGCCTCATCCGGGAAATGGGTTCGGACGAAAGCCCGAAGCAGGTGGCCAATGTAGCGCAGCTCCCCGGGATTGTGAAATATTCTCTGGCCATGCCTGATATGCACTGGGGTTATGGTTTCCCGATAGGCGGTGTTGCGGCTTTCGGTCTTCAGGACGGAGTTATTTCTCCGGGCGGCGTGGGCTATGATATCAACTGCGGATGCAGGCTGGTGACGACCCGCCTGGCGCATGAAGACATAAGGGATCGTTTAAGGGATCTGATAACCGGCCTGTATCATCATATCCCTACAGGTGTGGGCTCGAAGAGCGACCTCAAGCTTTCCGCGAATGAAGAAAAAAAGGTTCTCATCGAAGGGGCCAAATGGGCGGTGGAGCGAGGATACGGCACACATGATGATCTGGAGGCCACGGAAGACAGAGGTAAGATACCAGGCGCCGATCCCGAAATGATAAGCACAAGGGCTATTGAGCGCGGACGGGAGCAGCTGGGCACACTCGGATCGGGTAACCATTTTCTGGAGATCGAGGTCGTCGAGGAGATCTTCGACAAAAAAGCCGCGGCTGCCTTTGGCCTTGAGGAGGATCAGATCTGCGTTCTCATTCATAGCGGTTCCCGGGGACTTGGCTATCAAGTCTGCGATGATTATCTGGCAAGGATGGTCAAGCATCTTGGCGAACTGGAGGTTCCCCTTCCCGACAGGCAGCTTGCCTGCGCATATCTCACGTCAAATCGGGGGAAGGAATACCTTGCCGCTATGGCCTGTGCCGCCAATTATGCCTGGGCCAACCGTCAGATGATAATGCACTGGACACGTGAGACGTTCGAACGTACCTTGAAAAAAGGTCCCCGCGATTTAGGTATGAGATTGCTTTACGATGTTTGCCATAATATCGCCAAGATCGAAACATTTATCGTCGATGGCAAAGAAACGAAGCTATGCGTGCACAGAAAAGGAGCTACCCGGGCCTTTCCTCCCGGGCATCCGGCGCTTTCGGCGCGGCACGCCCATATAGGCCAGCCTGTATTAATACCCGGCGATATGGGAACGGGCTCGTACGTGCTTGCGGGGACGGAGAAAGCCTTTGCGGAGACCTTTGGAAGCACCTGCCACGGCGCCGGGCGCGTCATGAGCCGCACCCAGGCGAAAAAAGCAAGCCGCGGGAGATCAATAGAGCGCGAAATGGCAGCCAAGGGCATCGTTGTCATGGCCACGGGGAGAGGAACCCTCAGCGAGGAGCTGCCAGAGGCGTATAAAGATTTAGATCAGGTAGTGGATGTAGTTCACAGATCCGGCATCTCCAGGAAGGTCGCAAAACTCCGGGCATTGGGATGTATCAAAGGGTGACAGTCCGCATTAGGAACTGTTGTGGAAATAGATTCGCTTCTCCAATTCACGTTTAAGCTGATCCTTGGCCGTTTGCGCCTGTTTAAACACCTGGTCCGCCTTGTAGAATTCCAACGCACGAATATTTGAAATTTCAATCTCAATGTAAATGTCCGGCGATGAATTGCGCAATTTTTCGCGGACGATGCTTCTCTCCATGATTTGGAATGTGTTAAAAATTGCTTCCTGCAGAGACGGCATACGGTCCGGTCCTGCGTCACGGCGTCCGATAACATCAACGGCAATGGTGAGATCGCAATCGCTTGGCAAGAGGTCAAAGGGCACGGGATTAACCGCTCCGCCATCGATTAAGACATTCTCCCCCATGGTGACGGGAGTGAACACTCCGGGTAGCGACATGCTTGCCTGTATGGCCGGCACCAATTCTCCCTTGTCAAGCACCACCTGCTCGCGAGTCCAAAAATCTGAAGCGACGACCCGCAAAGGAATGACGAGCTCCTCGAAAGTCCTCGCCCCGATGGATTCGAAGAGATAGTTTATGAACCGTTCCGCATTTAGGAAACCATGGCCGTCAAATTGTGGCGCCATAAAATTGAGCCACTTGAACATATGTTTCTTGGTCATAACGTCTTTCAGTGTATCGTTTTCACCAATACTTATATGGCTGATAACCTGCCTTAAGTCCTTCGCACTCAATCCCGAACAATATAGAACGCCCACAATGGCGCCGGTACTGGTTCCCGTGACATAAGATGGCTTTAATGCAAGTTCATCCAGTGCTTCGAGTATCAGCACATGTGCCAATCCTTTGGCGCCGCCTGCACCCAGGGCTATACCGATCTTCTTCATGTTTGAACGTCGCTTTTGCTATCCAATATCATCTGGTTGCTTCATCTATTTTGATAGTTTATCAAAACTGAATGCACCGGTGTCTGCGGGAGGGTGCCTCCGGATGTCGTTCTCCGGGACGGGAACGACGACTACGGCAGCAGGTCATGCCCATTACGGGTTGCGGTCGCGCTTCTGTTTCCACAAAGTGAAAGCAATAGCAACCGCTTCGACAGAACCGT
The DNA here is from genome assembly GCA_963729715.1 of uncultured delta proteobacterium. Classification (GTDB taxonomy): domain Bacteria; phylum Desulfobacterota; class Syntrophia; order Syntrophales; family UBA2185; genus Fen-1135. The sequence continues at coordinate 643,220 of CAVSPA010000005.1, read as the reverse complement.
CTATGCCGATTTTCCCAGTGTTCAGAACCATGTCGTAGTGTGAAGGGTCCGTTACATCGGCGTTGAAGTACTTGCGCAAGTATGCACGGCGGTCTGAATCTGTCTTTATGACGTATTTTTTCGCGTTTTCCTTGGTGCAGTCGGAATGGTGCATCACATTTTCAATTTTGGTTTCCATGGGGGCGATGAAACGCAATCTGAAAGTGTCGTCAGGAGGCAGGATATACTGAGCGCCTCTGCCTACGATGATCATGTTGCCTTGCCTTCCGAATGTGCCGATGACCTTTGTGAGGTGGTGAAGATAATCATCTACCCAAAGGTGGCGTGTTTCGAATAGAGCGCTCAACCAGTCATCGCGCCTGGTGACTTCCTTCTCATCGAGCGACTCGATAACCTTTGCACTCATATTGGCGCTTTCCGCGATCTTCTGTATGATTTGCGCGCCTAGGAGGTCCATCTTCAGTTTTTCCGCGAGCCTTCTCGATATCTCGCTGCCGCCGCTCCCCGGCTCTCTCGAGACGGTGATAACAGGACCAGGCTTTGACTTCACAGATTTCCGCTCCACGGTTGCGCCCTGCCAGCTTTTCAATTGTTTATCAACCAACTGGTTTAGTGAGCGAGTCTGTGTCTTCATGCAAATACCTCCTTTTCTACTAGATTTTTCATTCTTGGACCAGACACCTTGTTACGGGATTATCATACTTAAAAAGAATACAGCCTCTCTCCGGGCAGGACAGAAAACCCATTTTTTGAAAGGACCTCAACGGCATCATCCGGAGCATCGAAACGGAAAATGATCACAGCATTCTCGCCGCTTTTTTCGATGAACGCGTACAGGTATTCCACGTTGATTCCATGCTGCGCCAGCGTTGCCAGGATACGGTGAAGACCGCCCGGACGGTCAGGGACTTCCACAGCCACTACGCTTGTCCGGCTGACTCTCAAACCATTGTCATTCAGCACCTTGAGTGCCTTGTTTGTATCATTCACAATCAGCCGGAGGATTCCGAAATCGGACGTATCAGCAAGAGAGAGGCTCCTGATATTAATATCAGCATCCTTCAGCAGCCGCATGACGCTTTCGAGCGCTCCTGGTTTATTCTCCAGGAATATGGATATCTGTTCTACTTTCATATGTCCTCCTAATTGATTTCGAGGGAAAAAGAGTAAGTGAGAGCTTCCCCTACATCTTTCGTTTATCAATTATCCGGTTGGCCTTACCTTCAGAACGCTGCAAGGATTTGGGTTCTACCAATTTTATTTTGGCTGTCACGCCGAGATAGTCCTTCAAGTCTTTGGCGAGGCCTTTTTCTAAATTCTGCAGATAGCGGATCTCGTCTGCGTTTGCAAATGCCTTTTCGCTTACCTCAACCTGGACCTCCAGGGTGTCCATGGCGCCGACCCTGTCCACAATTAGTTGATAATGCGGTTCGAGTCCTGTGATGCCTACGAGAACTGCCTCGATCTGAGACGGGAAGACATTTACGCCTCTGATAATAAGCATGTCGTCACTCCTGCCGGTGACCCGGGCCATCTTGATGTGGCTCCTGCCGCAGCGGCAGGGTTCGGCGATCAGGCGGGATATGTCGCGGGTTCGATACCGGATGATAGGGAATGCCTCCTTCGTGATGGTGGTGAAGACCAGTTCTCCCTCTTCGCCGTATGGCAATGTCTCGCCCGTTTCCGGATTGATCACCTCCACGATGAAGTGATCCTCAAATACATGCATGCCGGAACGTCCTTCCATGCACTCCATGGAAACACCGGGCCCCATAACCTCCGAGATGCCGTAGATATCCAGAGCGGCAAGATTCAATTTACCCTCTATTTCGTCCCTCATATTTTCAGACCACGGCTCGGCGCCAAAAATGCCGACACGGAGCTTTAGTGACCGCATGTCAACACCCATGGCCGTACCCTGCTCTGCTAGGTTCAGCGCGTAAGAAGGCGTGCAGCAGATTGCCGTGGGGCCGAAGTCCTGCAAGATCATTATCTGCCTCTTTGTATTGCCGCCTGACATGGGTATTACGCTGGCGCCAAGCCTCTCCGCGCCGTAATGGGCGCCGAGACCGCCGGTGAAGAGGCCATATCCGTATGCGTTATGGATGATGTCATTCTTGGTCAGGCCGGCGGCCACAAAGCATCTGGCCATCAGCTCCGACCATGTATCAACGTCCCTTTTCGTGTAGCCGACGACGATCGCCCTGCCGGTTGTGCCGGAAGAAGCATGAAGCCTCACCACACTGCTCATCGGTGCAGCAAAGAGCCCGAAAGGATAGTTATCTCTCAGGTCCTGCTTCGTCGTGAAGGGAAGCCGCTTTATGTCCGGCAGTGTCTTGATGTCATCCGGCTGCACGCCGGCCTTATCGAAAGCCTTTTTGTAAAAGCCAACCGTATGATAGACACGCTGCGCAACCTGCTGCAACCTCTTCAACTGCAGGGTTTCTAAAACCTCGCGGGGCAACGTTTCGAAATCTTCATTATATATCATCGATATCGCCTCCACTTTGCACTAAGATTTTTTCTAATATACCAAAACTTAATACAGGGGGCAACAAACATTAGGCACGGAAGGAGATTTTCTGCTTTGCGGAAATCGGCGGGATATGGTACTTGATGCTCTGCCGTATACGAGGAGAACTGAATAGCGGTAAGGGTAATGAAATTTACAATAAGCGGAAAATTGCTCGCGAGTTACTTGGCCATGGCGTTGCTTGCCATTCTGGCAAGCGCCTACGCGATCTTCAGCCTTCATAATCTCAATGAATTGGCATATGCAATAATCGATGAGGATTTCATTGTTGTCGATACGAGCAAGACAATGATGGATGCGCTCCTTGCCCAGGAAAGCGCAGAGAAAAGATATCTTATTCTTAAAGACCCGTCAATCGCAGAGCTGTTCTGGTCGCGAAGCCATGAATTCAGTGACAGTCTTGACAATCTAAGGAAGAATGATATCCCCGGGATGGCAAAGACACTATCGACAATTTCATTACTGCATAAGCAGTATGATGACCTTTTTAATCAGACCGTAACACTTGTTAATGGCAATCACATAGAGGATGCAACCAAGATTTCCGAAGCGGATAGTCAAAAAGCCATTGAAGATATGGCCACAGCGTTGCGTGATATCCGTACGAAGGCCGAAAATAATATAGATACACGCATGAATCTTATTAAAATGCGCGGTGTACAGGCTTCGAGAATGACAATAACCTTAAGCGCCATAGGATTGATTGTAGGATTGGCCTTGGCGCTCTTAATTACTTATAATATCTCCAGACCTCTTAAGGAACTGAAAAAGGCCACAGAACATATCGCCGAGGGAAAGTTCGAATATAATCTGAATATCAACCGCCCTGATGAGATAGGCAGTCTCGCGGATGCTTTCAGCTTTATGATGGAGCGACTCAAGGTCCTGGAAAGTCTCCTCCTTGATGCGAGTCCTTTGACGGGTTTGCCCGGCAATATGGCGATTGAGATGGAGATTCAAAAGCGGCTTTCAGAAAGAAAACAGTTTTCCCTTTGCCATGTCGATCTTGATAATTTCAAGCCTTTCGCCGATAAATATGGTTATGCATGGGGAAGTGAGGTCATCAAGGAGGTGGCGAAGATCCTGACTGAAACTGTGCATACCACTGATCTTGACGGCGACTTTGTCGGCCATGTGGGCGGTGATGATTTTATTGTCATTACGGGCGCTGAGCGTGCGGAGCAGGTATGTAAGAAAGTCGTGGAAGAGTTTGACCGCCGCAGCATGAGGTTTTACAGCGAGAAAGACAGGCAGAAAGGATTTATCACAGGGAAAGACAGACAGGGGAAACAGCAAGACTTTCCTCTCGTAACCATGACTATTGCTGTAGTAACGGATGACGGGTCCAAGTTTCAGGGCCCCCTGGACATGGCGAAGAAGGCTGCAGAATTGAAGGAATATGCAAAGACATTGCCGGGAAGCAATTATGTTAAACAGGAGTATTTTGAAAAATTATCGTAAATATTTGGTTCTTTTGCTCATCGCCTTGCTGGGGGCCTGCTCTTCTCTGCCCTCACCCCCTGGGACTCCCCCGCGGGCGAATGAAAAGAGTTGGTTCAAGAGATCGCCTGCGGATGAAGTTATCTTTTATCAGGGGATATCATATCTGGGAGATAACGAGAAGTCGGCGGAATATGCCAAAGCAAAAGCGGCATTCGCAGAAGTGCTGAAGACATATCCCAAGAGCAAGTGGCGGGGCCTCTCAGAGACATTCATCCGTCTCATCGATATAGAGCAGTTATATGAGGAACAGTGCCGCACTGACCTGCAGTTCATCGAGAGGGCAAAGGGAGAAAACACGAGACTCCTTAAGGAAAACGAACAAGTGAAGAAAGACAACCATCGTATGCTTGAGGAAACGGCGAAATTGATTCAGGAAAATGAGCAGCTCAAAAAGGATATTCAGCTCTTGAAAAGCCTGGAAGTACAACTGGAAAAAAGGGAAAAAATGCTCAGGTAAATTTGCAGACCTGCCGATATTAGAATGTGAGAGAACAGGTTTCACACAATTTCGAGATCATTATATTCGGCCAAGGTATGCAAAAAACGATTAACACGGACAATCTGAAAATCGGCATGTATGTTATTTTGCCGGTGTCGTGGTATCAGCACCCGTTTGTAAAGAACGAATTTCTTATTAGATCAAGAGAACAGATAGAAAAGATCTCTGAAAGCGGCATAACAGAAGTTATCCTTGATACCAAGAAAAGCAATTTTAACGGAGAGCAAAAGAGTAGCGCACCTCAAACCGAATGTGAACTGACCACAAGACCACCCGTATCCAGAACCGTCGTACCGGATGGACTCCGGGAGGCAATCCATGATGTAAAGTTAGCTCCTCAAGAAAAGGCAAAAGCAGTCAGAGCCCATTCCCTCACCATGATAAGCAACCTGCTTGAAAATCCTACTGCTGAAAATATTCAGGATGTTAAAAAAGGTATTGCGGAAGTTGTCGATCTGATTCTTACTGATGATGATACATCCCTGTACCTGCTTAACATTACATCCCATGATTTCTATACCTATACGCATTCGGTCAATGTTGGGTTTCTGGCGGTTTCCCTTTCCAAGTCCCTCTTCAAGAAATCGGCGGCTCATAACATGCACGAACTGGGAGCCGGCTTTTTTCTTCATGACCTGGGCAAGGTGGAGGTGGACGCGTCCATCATCAATAAGCCCGGCAAGTTGACGGAAGAGGAAATGGCCCAGATGAAGCAGCATCCCCACATGGGATACAAGCTTCTCTATGAGACGAATCAATTGACCCATGAATGCAAGAAGATAGTGCTACAACACCACGAGAGGTTCGACGGCAAGGGATATCCTGATGGGCTTGAAGGAGACGACATCCATCTCTATGGGAGGATATGCTCAATCGCCGATGTGTTTGATGCACTGACATCGGAGCGTTCCTACAGACAGAAACTCGACCCCTTTGGCGCCCTTCAATTGATGAAAGAGGAGATGATTCATCACTTCCACAGAGACCTCTTCGAGCAGTTCGTTCTGCTTTTCAAATAACGCCGTGGCGAGAAGCTATGGCGCCGGAAAGCCGATCTAAAATTCTTGAAATTAGTTTGTCTTCATGATGGCGAGGAGATGTCGTTCGATTTCTTCTTTAGGCAGGGCACCGACCAATCTGTTTGCGAGCTCTCCGTCTTTAAACAACAGCATTGTCGGAATGTTGCGAACGTCATATTTCGATGCCGTAAGGGGACTTTCATCTACATTCAGTTTGACAATCTTGACGCCGCCGGCATACTTGGCTGCAAGTTCTTCCAGAATAGGACCTATCGTGCGGCAGGGGGTACACCATGGCGCCCAGAGATCCATCAGAACGGAACCGGCATGGGAGAGGACTTCTCTTGAGAATGTTTCATCCGTTATATCTATAGGATATCCCTCACCTCCCCTAATGACGAGAGGTACGCCGCACTTCCCGCACAGTGGGCGTTCGTTCAGGCGATTCTCAGGCATCCGGTTTTTCGTTCCGCAACTGAGACATCTGATAATCATATCGTCAAGATGAGCATGGCATCTGCCGCACGTAGGCCGGTTGTGAATCCGCTCTCTCTTTATACGATTCCTCGTTCCACAGTTGAGGCACCTAATTATCATGTGGTCCTGTGCCATATTCATCCTCAATCATTTTCAATATTATCATCATTTGCATGTAAAAAGTCAATACCACCATCGTTCAGCCATCTTTAGATGCGGGAAAGAAAGGGGTTCTTTAACGGGGGTGATTGGCCACGCGGGGACAAGTGCCTGCTGTCAGGCGATGAAGAATTTGGGAATATTCCTTTGGGAACTTTGTGAGAAGAATGTCCATGACATGGCTGTCAGGAAGGTCCTTTGCTGCTTGTATCAGGTCCTGTCGTGGCGGAGAAGAAGAGGGCCAAGCAGGTTGGGCAAAGCACAAAAAGGCAATTTTCCCCCTCATTGATATTGTGAACGCGCTGGGCGATCCAGTTCTGGCTGTGCGCAACTGCCATTATGAGGCCCATTGTGTCGATACCCTCTACATCTTCCGGGGCTATCTCTTTATCATGCCATTCGAAGAGCTCGGAACTCCCGCATACGCGGCAGTGCAATGTACAGGAGAGGAGAACTGCGCCTGCCGATGTCTTGATGCCACTGCCGGTAACAACTTTGTCTTTTGCTTTTTTCTTGGTCACTTTAAAATCCTTTCGTATTACACTTATTTGCTTTCCAGCAGCTCCTTCAGCTCCGCTCCTTCTATCTTTTCCTTTTCCAGCAGCAATTCGGTGCCTTTTTGCAGGATGTCTTTCTTGCTTTTAAGAATCTCGAGTGCTTTGGCATATTCCGTGCTGATAATCGTCTGTATTTCTTTGTCGATGGCTTCTGCCGTGGCGTTGCTGTAGTCACCAGTCTCCTGCAGGCCCATGTCAAGGAACTGCTGCCGCTTCTCGTGAGCAAAGTATACTTGACCCAATCTGTTGCTCATGCCGTATTCCTTGATCATACTCTTCGTAATATCCGTAGCCCTCGCGAGATCGTTATGGGCGCCAGTGGATATATCTCCGAATATGATCTCTTCTGCCGCCCTGCCTCCCAGAAGGGATGCGACCTTGTTGAGGAGCTCAGTCCTCCTCATGAGGAAACGATCCCCTGTAGGAACTTGCATGGTGTAACCCAAGGCGGCGATGCCGCGTGGTATTATGGAGATCTTTTGGACCGGATCGGTTCCAGGGAGAGATAAGGCCACAATGGCATGACCCATCTCGTGATAGGCCACGATTTTTCTCTCCTCGGGGTTTATAAGACGGTTCTTCTTTTCGAGTCCGGCCACAATCCTTTCGACAGCCTCCTCGAATTCGGGCATCCCCACCTCTTTCTTGTCTCTTCTGACGGCGAGGAGCGCCGCTTCATTAACCAGGTTGGCGAGGTCCGCACCCGCCATACCAGGGGTCATGTTTGCCAGCTTCTCCAGGTCAAGGTCTGTCGCTGCTTTTATATTTCTCAGGTGAACCTTCAGAATCTCCATCCGTCCGGTCTTATCGGGGCGGTCCACAAGGATGTGACGATCAAACCGGCCGGGCCTGAGGAGTGCGGGGTCCAGAATCTCCGGCCTGTTCGTTGCGGCCATGAGAATAACCCCTACCTTCGGATCGAAACCGTCCATTTCCGCGAGAAGCTGATTTAGTGTTTGCTCTCGTTCATCGTGTCCCCCGAAGGTTCCGATGCCGCGGGCTTTTCCCAGGGCGTCGAGTTCATCGATAAAGATGATACAGGGTGCCTTCTCCTTGGCTTGAACAAAAAGGTCACGCACCCGCGCCGCTCCCAGTCCCACGAACATCTCCACAAATTCCGATCCCGAGAGGCTGAAGAAGGGCACGCCGCTTTCACCGGCGACGGCCTTGGCCAGAAGCGTTTTCCCTGTCCCCGGTGGGCCCACCAGGAGTATGCCCTTGGGTATCCTGCCTCCGAGTTCGGTAAATTTCCCCGGGTTCTTCAAGAATTCCACAACTTCGATCAGCTCCTGCTTGGCTTCGTCAACACCGGCAACGTCCTTAAAGGTAACATTCAATTCATTTTCCACATATATCTTTGCCTTGTTCTTGCCGATAGTCATGAAACCTGCCTGCTGGGAGCCCATCTTCTTCATAAAGAAGTACCAGATGCCGACAAAGAGTATTATAGGGAAAATCCATGAAAATAGGTCGCGCAGAAAAGTCGATTCGATTTCCCCTTTGAAAATGACTCTGTACTGTTCAAGTAAGGTGGACAATTCGGGGTCAACCCGTATGGTTTTAAAGGTCTTTGTTTCATCGGGAGCACCACCTTCCCCTTTCATCTTGCCCTGAATCTGATTGGCTGTTACCGCCACCTCAACGATCTTTCCCGCCTTGAGAAGGTTAAGGAACTGGCTGTACGGTATCATCTGGGCGGCAAACATGGATGCGATATAACCCTGGATAATCAGGACTGCCCATACGCCTAAGAGGACATACCAGATAGAAAATCTATGACGTTTTTCCATGCGTTTCTCCCATCGTTCATCTCTCTACGAAGTTCCTTAGCCGCTACTTCTTAACGGCCATCTCGGAACCAAGGGTCTTATGTAAGTATAGATGTGAAATAGCGTTTTTACCACACTTTTTTGTCCCGTAACTGTTGAATGATGAGGAAGCGGAACCGGGGATGCTTGACGTCCAACTTCCGTGGTGCTAAAAGAAAGCTATGAATTTGATTCATACTCACGGTAAGTTCTGGTGTTTCGTAAAAGGGTGGACAATAAAGTATTAGTGTATATATTATTTAACGTGGATATTGTTTTTGATTCCCAAGCTCGTTGGAAACAGTCTCTGATTGGAAGGCGGGTATTAAGGCACACATAAAGGAGTGGCGATGAAGAGAAGGGATTTTATTAAAGCTGCTATTGCGGCAGGCGTGACTTTAACCTTCCCGGGTAATACGGGCATGATCCTCAGTTCCCTGGAAGCCGCCGATAAGGTTGACCTTGCGATCGCCCATGGCGTTTCACCTGCAGGGATAACGAAAGCGGCCATTGATGCTTTAGGCGGAATAAAGAGATTCATATCGAGGGGCGATGTCGTAGTTGTTAAACCGAACATCGGATGGGATAGGATGCCTGAATATGCGGCAACTACCAATCCTGAAGTCGTCTCGACAGTTATCAGGATGTGCTATGAGGCGGGAGCAAAACAGGTAAAGGTTTTTGACCGTGCCGTTGTAGACCCGAGACGGTGTTATAAGCAGAGCGGCATTGTCGACGCAGCCTCCGCCGTGGGCGGCGTCGTGAGCTTCGTGGATGACAGGAAATTCAGGGAGGTAAAACTTCCAGGCGTGGCGCTGAAATCTTGGCCCTTATATACGGAGGCCATAGAAGCGGACAAGGTCATCAATATACCTATCGCGAAGACGCACGGACTTTCCACCCTTACCCTCGGCATGAAGAACTTGATGGGCATCATGGGCGGATCGCGAGGCAGGATACACCAGAAGATGGATGGAAGCCTTGTCGATGTTGCCATGTTCGTCAAACCCTCTCTTGTCATACTCGATGCGGTTCGCATTCTGACCGCCAATGGCCCGCAGGGAGGAAGCCTTTCAGATGTGAAGCAGCTCAACACCGTTATCGCGGGAACGGATCAGGTGGCCGTTGACGCCTATGGAGCCACACTCTTCGGCTTGAAAGGGGCGGATCTCGGCTACGTTATGGCAGGACACAAGGCAGGACTCGGTACTATGGATCTATCGAAATTGAAAATCAAAAGAGTCAATATTTAATGACAAAAAAAATCCGTATAGTTACGCAGGGGCTTTTCTTACTGCTCTTCCTGTGGCTCTTTTTGCAGACCGAATCGAAAGGGGCCAATGACCTCGGCTACCCCGTAAAGATATTCCTCGATGCGGACCCTCTGATCTTCATCACAACGATACTGTCCAGCCGTGAGTGGTATCAAACATTTTACCTCGCCGTTTTAGTTATTGTTGCGACAGTTCTCCTGGGGAGGGTCTTCTGCGGCTGGGTTTGCCCGCTCGGAACCTTGAATAACATGGTGGGTTCCATAAAGAAAGGGCGCCCCAAGACAGCGACAGTGGACTGGTATCGGTTCAAGTATTATATCCTGATCTTTCTTCTAGTGTCGTCCCTATTCTCTTTACAGCTCACAGGAATAGCGGACCCGATTTCGCTCTTGATCAGGTCGTTTTCGTTGGCTGTTTACCCATTGGTGAGCTACGCTACGAGCGCCACTTTTGACGCCTTCTATAATGCAAACATACCTTTTCTGGTCAATGTCTCCGAATTTATTTACTCCGTTCTGAAAAAGATATTTCTCCCCTTCCAGCAGCCCTTCTACCTCCAGAGTGCCCTCGTGGGGTTTCTGTTTCTCCTCATTCTCGGAATGAATCTTGTGGAGAGACGCTTTTGGTGCAAGTATCTCTGCCCCTTAGGCGGGCTCCTCGGGATTCTTTCGAGGTATGCCCTCCTGAGAAGGTCTGTTAGCGAAGACTGCAATGACTGCGGGGCTTGTGCGTATGCATGTCAGGGGGGCGCAACCCCCGATGAGAAGGAGAGCTGGAAAAACACGGAGTGTCTCTATTGCATGGACTGCGATGATCTCTGTCCTCGGAATGCCGTTGATTTCGGTTTCCTGAAAAAGCAGCCTGTTGCCGGCATGGACCTCGGCAAAAGGCGGGTCATCGGTTCAATCCTGACGGGTCTTATCGCCGTGCCGTTGATGAGAATCACACCCATTGCCAGGGCAGGCGTGTCCGATCCCAGATTAATCAGGCCGCCGGGCTCCCTCGAAGAAAAGGAATTTCTCAGGAGATGCGTAAAATGCGGCGAGTGTATGAAGGTCTGTATTACAAACGGTCTCCAGCCGACGCTCTTTGAGGCGGGCCTTGAGGGGATATGGTCACCCGTCCTTGTTCCGCGCATCGGCTATTGTGAATACCGGTGCACCCTCTGTGGTCAGGTCTGTCCTACGGAGGCGATTAAGAGACTGGAGCTTCGTGAGAAGAACAAGGTGAAGATAGGACTCGCCATGATCGACAAGGGGAGATGCCTGCCCCATGCCCATGCCACGCCGTGTATCGTCTGTGAGGAGGTCTGTCCCACCCCGAAAAAGGCCATCTGGTTTGAACAGGTACACGTAAAAAACAGAGAAGGAAAGGAACGGATATTAAAGCTGCCTAGGGTCGACCTGGAGCTCTGCATCGGCTGCGGGCTCTGCGAGGCAAAATGCCCCGTTCTTGGACAGCCCGCCATCTATGTAACCAGTGTCGGGGAATCAAGATCCCGAGACAATCAGCTTCTGCTTCCATAGATTCTCCCGCAAGCCTCAGCCACGATTCATTTCCATAACACCAGTAAATATTTTGCTTTTCTCCTTATCCTCAATAGATGATGTCAGTCCATCTTGCTTCCACAACATGCATTCATCTTTTCCATCATTGCCTTCTTATCCTCTTCAGGCATAGCTTTCATATTACAAGATGGGCCCATCGCCGTCATCTTGTTCTTATCGTCCTTCGACATACTGCTCATGAATCCTTGCATCATTGAACCAAACATCTTTTCCATTTCATTCCTCCTTGACAAATTCTTTTTTTCTCTCGCCTTAACTCTTTAGACTAGAAGCGTGTGAAAAAGGATACACAAGAAATGAAAGGGGAGTAGTTGTTTATAGACGTAGTTAGCTTATAAATAACCATGGTGCCCAGTAGAATCGGGGCACCGTACTTGGGGCTATATGAGATCGGCTATTTTGATTCTTCGAGTACGTAGCGGACATTCATTTCCAAATCTTTGCGGAGGGTGTTATAGACAGAACAATACTTGTCATGGGATAAGGAAACGGCACGATCGACCTTCTGGGCATTAAGGTTCTTCCCTCCTATATGCAAGACGATCTCGATGGCCTTGAAATACTGCGGCGGTGTCGGATTTCGCTCTCCCACAAGCTCCATCTTGAAACTTGTCAGTTGGACCCTCATCTTCTGTAAAAACATTACCACGTCGATCCCCATGCAACCGGCGAGGCTCAGAAGCAGAGCCTCCGTTGGCTTGCAGCCCCATTGGGCATGGGCATCGAATGCTATCTCATATCCCTGCTGGGTCGTGCCTGTAAAGATGAGTTCCCTATCCCAGGTCAGGGTAGTTTTTGTGATTGGTACTATTTTTTCCTTGTAGCCGGTCAGGGACTCTTCCAATAAGTCTTTATCTTCGTTTGGCATCTTCTTCTCTTTCTTTTCATCTTACATCCCGGGTCAATCTTTGATTCCGGCGATTTCTTTAGCCAGCCTCTTTTTGTAATCGAGATTGCCCTGCCGTGAGATCATAATCCTTTGCGCCTGCGGTGAGCCGGCGCCATGCATGGATTCGGTGCGGTATCCCACCGCCGCCGTCCCGAGCGTGACGTTTTCAATCAATCGGAGCACGCGGCAGCGATGCTCGGTAGGTACCGACGCAACACCTTTGAAATATTTTTCCACTACCTTGCCGATTTCAGGGTGCCGCAGGTCCTGCTCCGAGGCCATGGTGACCATCAACCCACCCGCTATATCCTCTGCAAGCCGCGCGATCTCGTAGGGGAGACGCGTAACATTCTGTTTGCAGACATTGGCAAGGAGGAGATCGATCAGATAGTTTCCGGATGCCGTCTCGTGTCCTTCCGCCGAACACGCGATCCCGCAGGCGTAAAGGGTCTCATTGAGGTGCATCATTTCGATCAGCTTGTCCTTGACGTGGGATGCCTTGGCCGCGCCGTTGTAATCTGCAGCCAGTGCCGCCGCGCCAATGAGCACGTCGCCCACGCCGACCTTGCAGCCGCCGTAACTCTGACGATGATACCCGGCAAACCTTTCCACCAGGGCGCCGCTGTATTCGTATTCGCCGCACATGAAGACATTTTCCCAGGGGACAAAGAGATTGTCAAAGACCATCAAGGCCTCGTGCCCACCGAATTCTTTATTCCCCACGTCGATTTCACCGCCTTCGAGTTTCCGCGTGTCACAGGACTGGCGGCCGTAAATGTAAAATATGCCCTTCGCGTCGGCAGGCGCCACAAAGGAAAGGGCATAATCGCTGTCCTCCTTTGCCATGGTCATCGTCGGCATGACAAGAATCCAGTGGGAATTGATTGCCCCCGTCTGGTGGGCCTTCGCGCCCCGGACGACAATGCCGTCTTTTCTTCTTTCCACCACGCGCGTATATAGATCAGGGTCTGCCTGTTTGCCGGGCGTCAGGCTACGGTCACCCTTGGGGTCCGTCATGGCGCCATCCACAGTGAGGTCTTCTTCCTGCATCATCGAGAGGAACTTGATGAATCGCTCGTGGTATTTGGTGCCGAGCTTCATATCCATCTCGAAGGTGACGCTGTCCACGGCATTGATCGCATCCATGCCCACGCAGCGCTGAAAACAGGCCCCCGTTTTCTGCCCCAAAAGCCTCTGCATCTTCACCTTCTTTATCAGATCCTCGGTGTTCCGGTGCAAGTGGCAGAAACGGTTGATCTTCTTTCCTGAGAGGTGAGATGTCGCCGTCATCAAATCTTCATGCTCGGGATTCTGGGCCAGGGCGTATGTCATCTTTACCGAATTCATCGAAGGCCTGATGATCGGATGGTCCACGGGATTTTCCACCCGCTCACCCATCAGGTAGATCTTAAAATTCATCTTGCGCAGACTCTCTTCATATTGTTCAGGTGTCTTTAGTGCCATATCAGTTACTCCTCATATAAGATGTGTTACTTATGATTCTCTACGTAAGGGTAGTAGCTCTGGACCACGTCCAGCCTTCCCAATTGTCCGCCGCCGAGCCAGATCTGGATAATCTTGCTGTCCCTGAGATATTTCTCCACATGGTAATCGCGGGCATACCCGTATGAACCCATGAGCTCCATAGCCCTGTCGCATACAGTCTCGGTGACATCACAGGCGTACACCTTTGCGGCACTGGCGCGAGCCATCAGATAATCCTCACCGGGATTTCCGTATTTCTTTCTGTTGTTGAACATGGCTGCCACGGAGAGATAAAGGGCGCGCGCTGATTCGATGCCGATCGCCATATCTGCAATCATGGCAGCCTGCAGGGAATGGTTGCGGACGGGCTTCCCTCCATAGAATCTATTCTTGGTATACTCTATCACGATCTCCAAAACGGCCTGGGCGTTTCCCAGCGTCATGGGAGCGCTCGTCAGTCGTCCCCAGCCGATGTTGGCCCGGAAAAGCTGCCAGTCAACGCCAGCTCCGCCGGCTCTATATTCTTTGGGTACCCTCACGTTGTCGAAGTAGATGGCCGTATTCACGTCCGTCACCTTCATGCCCATTTTTTCTTCCGCTTTGCCAAAGGAAAGCCCGGGGGCATCCTTGGGGACGTAGATGAGCGCCATACCATCTTCCTTCTGAGTGGGATCGGTCGTGCAGATGACACAGTAGATGTCCGCAATGCTGGCGCCGCTGGGCCACATTTTTTCGCCGTTAATCACCCATTCGTTCCCGTCCAGTCTGGCCCTGGTTCGAATGGTAAGGCCATGTTCGGCCGCATCTTCGATATTGCAGCCCCCGGCGGGTTCGGTAATAGCAAGACAGCCGCAGCGTGGTGTATCCCCGCAGAACATGGGAATGAACTTATCCATGAGGACTTTATTGCGCGCGCCCATCGCTCCCGCCAGACACCAAGGTATGATAAGCGAATGAAGGGATACGCCGCTGTCCCCTCGGGATAATTCTTCAGTGATGGCGCAGACCGTGGTTGCGGACCGGATTCCCAGACCTCCGTATTCGGGAGAAAATCCCCGCTTCTGGATACCAAGCTTCACCAGGCCCTCATATACTTTTTCGAAGACGGAATAATCTTCATCCAACTTGAGACGAACCGGCATCATTTCGTTGTCAACGTATTTCCGGATTACGGTGAGGAAAGCAAGATCTTCCTCGGACGCGATAAAATCTCCATACCGCTTCATACAGACTCCCTCCTTATGTCAAAAACATCTGCTGTCGGCTGTTCCTTACGCCTTGCAGAGATGCAATATTTCTACGATGATTTCGCGGGTGTAGTCTTTCAATACCCACAGTTTGGCCAGCGCCGCTGAGTTTTCTGCTATTCGGTCTATATCAGATCCGGGTATGCCGGCCTCTTTCAATGATGTGGGGCTGCCGATGGATGAAAACCATCGCTCTAAACGATTGATCCCTTCCACTGCCGCCTTCAGGTCATCGGTTTCTCTGATATTAAAAATCTCCCTTCCCAGCCGGGCAAATTTCGCGGGCCTTTTGTGCACGGCATATTTCATCCAACCGGGAAATATTATACTCAGCCCGGCCCCGTGTGCAATGTCGTAGAGGGCGCTGAGCGAGTGTTCGATCATGTGAGCAGGCAGGCTTATCAATCCCATGCCTGCCGACGTCAAGCCGTTAAAGGCCAAGGTTGCCGACCACATCATGTTGGCCCTGGCGTTGTAATTTTGAGGATCTTTGAGGATAACCTCCGTACTTTCCATGACTGTTTTCATAATGCCTTCGACCAGCCTGTCCTGAAGCGGGCTTTTCGGCTCTGTGTTGTTAAAATATCCTTCCAGCAGATGCGTGATTACGTCTACGGCGCTGTAAGCGCTGCACTCGGCTGTGAGTGAAAACAGCACGGTTGGATCCAGGGCTGAAGCTCTGGGCTGTATCAAGGGAGAGCTGATACTGAATTTTTGCGCCCCATCCTCCTTTGTAATCACCGCTGTAGGATTCATTTCCGAGGCGCTGGCAGACACGGTAAGCACCGTAAGGACAGGAAGGGCATTTCGTATCTTCTTCTTGAATGTAAAAAAATCCCATATATCGTCACCCGGCTCTGCCTTTACGCCTGCCGCTATTGTCTTTGCCGTATCGATCACGCTTCCGCCACCCACGGCGAGGACAACGTCGATGTTTTGACTGCGGGCAAGCTCTATTCCCTTAAGGACATGGGAGAAAACAGGATTTGCCTTGACGCCGGGAAATTCCACGATTGAAAGGTTTGCTTCTTTAAGAGACGAGATGACCTGGTCATAAATTCCATGTTTCTTGATGCTTCCCTGACCGTAGACGAGCAGTACATTGGTGCCGAATCGTTTAACTTCATTCCCTATGCGGGCAATCGTTCCTTTCCCGAAGATGATCCTCGTGGGATTATCGAATATGAAATTTTGCATGGCGTCACTCCTCTCGAAAAATATATTCACCCGCGATCATTATAGAGCGGGCTTCCTTTACAAACCCACGGATGCCCTAATGCCGGTCATCTGCAACGAGGATAAAGGAACACAAAAAGAAAAACAAAACGGAAACTGGATGTTGCAGCTTGAGACTGACATGGGTTTTCAGCTCACCATAGAAAAAATAATAATGCAAGCGTAATCTCCGGGTCACGATACGTGAAATAAATATAATTCAAATTTCGGATAGCGCCCTTATCCAATGAAATCTGATTAATTTCCGGTGATGAGTGGAAAGCGAACGCCGAGGTTAGTCTCACGGTCGGATATTAATCCTTGACAGACGCTTTTGCAAGAAGTAAATGGAAATGAATTTCATTAACAATAGGAGGAAAATTCGTGAAGAATAGACAGGAGCCGCCGCTCATGCATGGGCAACTTAGGGGATACGGCTACCGGATAACCCAGGGCCGTGCGGCCATCATGAATGTTCTGGCGGATGCGAAGGAGCATCTGAGCGCGGAGGACATCTATTTAAAGGCTTACACCGCCTATCCTGCCATTGGCTTGACGTCCGTTTACAGAACACTGGAGGTTCTTGTGAGTACCGGTCTGGTGTATAAGTTTGATTTTGGCGACGGGAGGGCCAGATACGAGATAGCCGAAGGGCGCCGGGGAGAGGCGCACCATCATCATCTGGTATGTACGGGCTGTCGTCGTGTCATTGATTATGCGGACTTTATCGATGAGGAGTTGGCCCTCTTAAAAAAGACGGAAGCCGGATTATCCAAGAAATATGATTTCACAATCATTAACCATCTCATACAATTTTACGGGTTATGCAGCAAATGCAAGACTAAGAAAAATGAAAAGTAGCTGTGGAGACAGAACTATACGGAGGGATAAAAATGCTATTGACAGAGACCTTTTTCTGATAGGTAATAACTCGACAGCACGGCATCCTCAGGACGTAAGAACTTGTGACGGATTGGAGCACAAGTAATATTTATTGAGGAGAATTTATGTTTCACGAAGATAAATGCGATTATTGTGGTGAGTGTCTAAATCTATGCCGCTACCTTGATTTCGACAGGGAAAGCGGGGGCAGAGAATTTAAGAAACTGGCGCTGGGTGAAAAGGTTGCTTGGCTCACGGACTGTGTGACATGCATCGCCTGTAATGAATACTGCTCAAAGGGAGCCCGTCCCTTCGATTTGATTCTGAAGCGACTGGAAGAAGACGGCAGCTTCACCGACCCGGCTCTGAAGGTCCAGATGGCTGAAAGATTCAAGCCGGAAGGTGAACCGAAACCGGTAGCGCCCAAAGAGCGGGCAATGTCCATCTGCGTTATGCAGGGCAACATGCCCTGGGCGATTCAGGGACAGCTCTTCGAGACGATGCCGCTCCTCAAAGGGAAACACTACTTCTGCAATGTCCTCTTCGCCCACATGGGGGACGAATCGATCATGAGTAATCGCTTGCAAGCCATGGTGGACAACTTGGCCAAGTCCGGGGCAAAGGAAATCGTCTTCGTGCATGACGACTGCTATGCCGTCCTTAAGGGTGTTGCGCCCGAATACGGCATCAAGCTTCCCTTCCGGCCGGTTCACCTGTTTGAATATCTAAGGGACCATCTCAAGGAGAATAAAAGCAAAGTGAGGAACCTGAACATGAAGGTTGCCTACCAGCGTCCCTGCGCCTCCCGGTATACGCCTGAGAAGGATTACCTGGTGGACGAAGTCTTCGACCTCGTCGGGGTGGAGCGGGTAAAACGGCAGTACGACGGTATCGATGCCATATGCTGCGGTGTGGAGGTGGCAGGCCCGGGGCTGAAGCTCTTCCCAAGGGGAAAGAACTTCGAGCCATTTCGGGAGAAGAACATCAAGGATGCGAAGGATCACGGCGCCGAGGCGATGGTCTATCTCTGCGCCATGTGCTTCGCAACCCTTAATAAAAAGGTGCGTGACGAGGGCATGAAGAATTTCATGATCAGCGACATCTGCCGATTAGCTTTGGGAGAAAAACTGCCGGAAGAAAAACCGGATTAATCAAAATATTACAAGACGAACCCAATTGTAATTAGAGGCAAAGATGAAAAAAATGAGGGAGCCTGACAAATCAAGTTTGTCGACCCACCAAACCGAAAAAAAATATCTTCCTCTCTTTGAAAAACTGAGAAAATCAGAGCAGGAAAAATCGGTCATTCTCGATGCCATGACCGAGCTCGTCTTGTACCTTGATAAGGATCTGAGGGTGATCTGGGCTAATAAGGCCATGCTTGATGCATTTAATCTGGCGCCCGGCAAATTGAATAAGAAACACTGCTATGAGGCGCTTCATAATAGAAGCAGGGCATGCCGAATTTGCCCGGCTGTAAAAACTCTTAAGACGGGTGACCCCCAGGAAGTAGTCGATTTTTCATCTTACAAGAAGAATTGGGTTCTACGCAGCTATCCCGTGCGGGACGGAAGAGGCTCCCCAATCGGTATCGTGGAGATAGTTACGGATATAACCGAGCGGAGAAAGGCCCAAGAGGCAATGAGGCAATCGGAACAGAAGTACAGGGAACTCTTCGAAAATGCCAATGACATGATATTGATACTTGATTTCGACGGTAAGATCTTATCCTGCAATGCCGCCGCATCCAAGACATACGGCTATGAACAGGCGCAGCTGTTGGGGCTGAACATAGAGAATCTTCTGGATGCGGATTATCTACCTGTAGTGCGAAAGCTCATTCGAAACAGGCTCGATGATGTGGATGTTCAGAACCCACAGGAGTTTCTCACGTATACAAAAGACGGTGAAGCCGTATGGGTGGAGGTGAACGCCCGGAGCATGGAAGAAAACGGCAGACGGGTATCGATCCATGGCATTGCCCGTAACATTACGGAACGAAAAAAAATGGAAGAGGCGTTGAAGAAGAGGGAGCGCGAGCTGGAAGAAAATTCGCGCAATCTTGAAGATGCCAATACAGCCATGAAAGTCCTGCTCAAGCGCAGAGAGGAAGACAAAGCGGAGCTTGAGGAAAAGGTTACCTGCAACATGAAGGAATTGATTCTCCCGTACATCGAGAATTTGAAAATGACCCAAGTTGATAGCCGTCAATTGAATCAATTAAAAATACTCGAGAGAAATCTCAATGAAATCGTTTCCCCCTTCCTCCGTACCCTCTCTTCGAAATATCCCGATCTCACGCCAACGGAAATCAAGGTCATTAATTTGATAAAAGAAGGACGCACGACAAAAGAAATGGCAAAGCTGTTGAATGCGTCAGTGAGGACAGTGGAGGTTCATCGCAATCATATTAGAAGAAAGTTGAGGCTTAATAAGAAGAAGGCAAACTTGAGATCCCATCTTTTGTCTTTATAGTTTTATCCTATTGCGATCCGATTGACTACTTAGAAAAAATACGTATACTATGCGCAGTTTTTCAGTATTGATATTTCGCGTTGAGACGCGTAGACAGCCTCTAAGGGGAGACGACTAACGCGGTAATGTGCTGAGACAAAAGTCTTAGAAAGATTTCTTAAAAAAGGAGGAAGGATCAATGACAAAAGAGGAGAAAATCGAGGAAATCCGTCAGCGTGCCCGCAAGAATTTTTCTTTAGGGTATAATTGTGCGGAATGCGTCACTGAAGCGGTTCTAACCCTGGTGGATACAGGATTGCCTCCGGCAGTCAAAAAGGTCGCAACCGGGTTTGGCGGCGGCATAGGGCTTTTCGGAGACACCTGCGGCGCCCTGGCAGGGGCGGTAATGGCCGTGAGCGCCGTCCACGGCAGGGCATCACTCCCTGAAGGAGCGGATCAAAAGGATGTGGCGATGAAGTCGAAGGCCCAGTTGTACGGGAAGCCCGGTGTTTACAGGATATTCAATGTGGTCCCCAACCGCTTCAAGGCGAAATACGGAAAGACCCTGTGCAGGGAATTGACGGTGCCATGGCAGAGCACCTGGCTGTGCAGGGAACACGCGCTGTACTGCCGTGAGGTCATTACTGATGCAGCCGGGATTGCGGCGGACCTAGTACTATCCGACAAGGATGAACTGGCGTCGAAGCCCTTCAGTGAAAACGTGGAAAACCTCAAGGATTGATGTAATCAGGAGAAGGCTTGAAACGGACAGTATACAATTAAATTGATAACTGTGGAGGACATTAAATGGGTCAAAAACTGGTTATAGTGGGAGGCGGGGCGGCAGGCCCGTCTTCGGCTGCCGAGGCCAAAAGAAGAAACCCTTCTCTGGAAGTGACGATGATTGAGAAGGGTGACTTTGTTTCCTATGCGGCCTGACCGATGCCTTATTACATCGGTGATGTAATCAAAGAGTCAAAGAGGCTCGTCATCCGTACGCCGGAAGAATTCAAGAAAACGGGCATCGACGTAAAAATCAAGACGCGCGTGGACAGTGTCGATCCTCAAAAGGGATCTCTCTCGTTATCAGACGGCACGAGTCTTCCTTACGACTTCCTGGTCATGGCGACAGGGGCCGAAGCGATCCGCCTGGATATTCCGGGCAAAGACATGGACGGCGTCTATGTCTTCAGAGACTTGAGCGACGCCTTGAAGATGAAATCCTACCTGAACGAAAAGAGCTGCAGGAAAGCGGTTCTGATCGGTGCGGGCTATATCGGTATGGAGATGTGTGAGGCGCTCCGAAGCCTGGGAATTGAAGTGAAGGTCATGGACATCCTGCCCCGGCCGGCCGTACGGTGGGATGCCGAATTCACGAAGATGATAGTGGAAGAGCTGGCCAAGAACCAGGTGGAATTCCTTCCGGAGACGAAGCCTCTATCGATTGAAAAAGGGAAGGAATACAGGTTGAATCTTCATACCAGCGGCGGCGAGCTGGATGCCGATCTCGTGCTGATGGGAGTGGGAACAAAGCGGAATGCCGCGCTTGCCGAATCCATGGGAATTGCCTTAGGGGAAAGTGGCGCCATCACGGTGGATCTCCGGCAGAAGACATCCCGGGAAGGGGTTTACGCAGTGGGAGACTGCTGTGAGGTATTTCACAAAGTCGCCGGCCGGTGGGTCTATTTTCCCCTCGGCGATGTTGCCAACAAGCAGGGCCGTGTTGCCGGTCAAAACATCGGCGGTTACCCGGCGGAGTTTCCGGGTGTCGTGGGTGCTCAGGCCTTCAAGGTATTCAAACTGGAGGTGGCTGCCACCGGACTTACGGAGGAGGAAGCCGCAAAATATGGATTCCAGCCGGTGAGCACCATGATCTGGGGTCTTCCCGTTGGCCGTCCCATGGCTAAAGGGGAGAAGATGGGCGTGAAACTTGTCGGAGACAAGAAGACGGGAAAACTTCTCGGCGGGCAGTGCATCGGTGAGAAAGGGGCCGTTCAACGAATCAGCAGCCTTTCTGTCGCCCTATGGGCAGGACTCTCCGTGGATGAGGTCGGCTACCTTGATCTTCCATACGCGCCGCCCTTCGGAGGCGCCTGGGACGCCATCCACATCGCGGCCCAGTCTCTCAGGGGAAAGATGTAAATCGGGAAGGCCTTGGAAGAAATTTCCAGAACGAATAAGTCTCAATAGTGGTGAGAGGGATCAAAGTTGGCGTTAGAGAACGATGCGGGATTGGAAGTGATAGCTGTCAAGATCGGACGCGAGATGCAGGGAAGCTACAGTGGTCTGGGCGGCACATTCGCGAGTTTTATGTATTGCTGTCTTGACAAGAAGTTCATACCGGGTTTTCAGGAAAAGGGTCTCATTGCTGAAGCTCGACTGAAGGAAAAAGGCATGCTGCTCGTATTATCCGGAAAGAGAAGCGAGACCGAATTGATGGAAATCATGGACATTGCCTTAGAGAATATAGGGGCCTTTCCCGGTACCGGAAAGGCGAAATATATAATAGACATCAAGTCTAAAGAATAAACTAATCCGGAGGATATTATGGCTTTAAAGACTGCAAAGGAATATCTGGACAGTATGAAGAAGCTGTCGCCCCGCGTCTATTGCGGGGGTAAATGGGTGAAGAATCTGCTCAACAACAAAATTACGCGTTCCATGGTTATGGCCAACGCGGCGATTTACGAGCTCGCTGAAGACCCGAAATACAAGGGAATCATGGTCGCTACATCGCACCTGACGGGGGAAGCGATCAACCGCAACCTTAACGTGGCACGCAATATCCACGACCTCGACATGCGGCAGGAGATGGCCCTCTTGACGAGCCAGACGGTGGGTACCTGCAATTACCGCTGCGTGGGTTGCGATGCACTCAACAGCCTCGCCTCTACGACGTGGGAGATGGACCGGGATTTGAAAACGAAATATAATGAAAGATTTAACAAATGGCTTGCATTCGCCCAGGCCAACGACCTCGCAGTCTCCGGCGCGATAACCGATGCAAAAGGAGACAGGAAAAAGAGGCCTTCCCAGCAGGACGAACCCGATACATTCGTTCACCTTGTTGAAAAACGTGACGATGGAATCGTAGTACGCGGGATCAAGGTGAGCCAGAGCGGCGCCATAGGCTCGCATGAAACACTTGTTCTGCCGGGAGGCGCCCTGAGAGAAGGCGAAGAGGCCTTTGCCCTGGCCTTTGCGGTACAAAACAGCGTACCGGGGCTTACATACATCTGCCAATACAATGCCTACTCGGCGGAGCGTGAATTTTGTGAAGACGAAGCCGAGATTGGGAATCCCGTCTTCGGACAGAGGGAAACGTCGACGATGGTTTTTGACAATGTCTTCATTCCCTGGGAGCGAGTTTTCCTCTGCGGCGAGACCAAGTTCTGCGGGAAAATGGTTACCCGGTTCGCCAAGGCCCACCGCATGAATTGCGGCGGCGCCTGCAAGGTGGGATTCGCCGACCTGGTTATCGGAGGCACCGTGCTTGCCGCCGAATACACCGGTGTGGACAAGGTCCCTCACATCCAGGAGAAGATCATTGATATGGTACGCTTCAGCGAGACGTCCCACGCCTGCGCTATCGCGGCAGCCATGCGGGGAAGGGAAGAACCCAGGGGATCCGGCGTCTTCCTTCCGGACGATCTCTTCGGCAATGCCGCCAAGCTGAACATCGCCCACGGATTCTGGGAAATCATCAAGAACGCCGGAGATATCGGTGGCGGCCTGGTGGTAACCATGCCGAGGCAAAAGGACCTGGAAGACCCGGAGGTCGGGCCCATGCTGAAAAAGGCTTTCGCGGCTGCAGCCCCGGCGGACAAGCGCCTTAAGGTCGCAAAGTTCCTCCAGCACTGGTCAGCCGGTCTGCATGGCACGGGAACCTGGCACGGCGCCGGCGCCCCTCAGACACAGCGGTTCATGATCTCCGTGCTCACGGACTTTGACGCTAAGAAGAAGATGGCCAAGAAGCTCATGGGCATGAAGGAAGAATAATCAAGGAGATCAAACGAAGAAGAAAGAGGCAAGGCGTTATTACTTGCCTCTTTTTATTTTGGCGGAGATGTGAATGAAACCTGCAATTGTTATCGTCGACATGCTTAAAGACTCATTGGAAGTTGAACCGGGCTTTCCGATTACCCCACTTGCCCGTGCCGTCTGCCCAAATATCAACCGTCTTACCGAATTTGCCCGCCGCAAGTCCATCCCGGTGATTTTTTCCATGGACAGTTTTTTGAAAGGAGACTTCATCTTCGGTGGAAAGATGAAAGAGCGCTCCATTCGCGGGACAACAGATGCGGAGGTAACGGAGCTCTTGATTCAGGCTCCGACGGATATTTACAGTCCCAAGCGCAGGTTCAGCGCCTTCTACAAGACGGACATGGATCAGATTCTCAGACTGCACGGAGTGGACACGGTTGCAATCTGCGGCATAAGCACGCACTGGTGTGTCCTCGTAACCGCCCTTGACGCCTTGTCTAACGATTTCCAGGCCTATATCCTCGAAGACTGCTGCGCCGCCTTCACCAGGGAAATTCATGAAACGACATTGAACCTGTACCGCAACAACCCGCTTTATCCTCTTTTCAAAAGTATGACGTCAATTGAGTTTATGAAGGACGTGTAGATAGACTTTCATCTGAATAGGGAATTTGAAAAACAGAATTATAAAGGAGGAAATACCATGAGCGCACCCCCAATGCTGGAGAAGGCGTTTCACATCATCATGAAACGCATGGTAGAAACCGGGCAGGCGCCCTTTTACACGGAACTTGCCCAAGAATTCGGGCTTCCCGTTGAGGAAGGCCGGAAGGTCATGCACGACCTGTTCTCCTCGGGAATCCCTTCGTGGCTGTATCCCCGCACGGACCACATCGTCTCCTTCGCTCCCTTCAACAATCTTCCAACCCAATACCGGATCACCATCGACGGTCAGCAGAAATGGTTCGGCCAGTGAGCATTCGAATCGCTGGCGGTCTGCTGGCTATTCCCTGGCAAGGCGGTGACGGTGGATTTCCCCTGTTTGGACTGCGGCGCGCCGCTCCGTGTGGTCATCCGGGACGGGGTCATTTTGAATGCCGAAGCCTCAGGATACACGGCCTATGTAGCCGTGCCCTTCTGGAAATGGTTTGAAGATCCGGGCTATGCCTGAAGCACGATGAATCTCTTCCGGTCGGAAGAGCATGTCCGCAACTGGAAGTCCTTTGTCCAAGGCACCGACGAGGGCATCCTGTCACTGGAGCAATTACGCAAACTATTCTCCGGGCCTTTCTTCAGGCGGCGGATGGATAAGGACTATCTGTCACACATACATGAATACGCCCGTGAGATGGTTCAAGGCATGAAAGAAATCGGTAAGACCGGCCCATTCTGGAAGAAGCCGAAGTGATGGGTCCTTACGCCGCAACAGAAATTAATTTTAGAAACCCCGCCCACTTTTGATGGGCGGGGTTTTGTTTCTTACCGATACGTATCCTCATCTATACTCAGCGCTTATCCTGATTCGACTGAAGTATCTTCATCTGCTCTGAGATCTTGAGCTGGTTGGCTTCCAGGATCTTGAGCTGGTTTGCGATCTTCAGTTCGTTTGATTCGAGGCCGTCGATTTTGAGCTGGTCTGCCTGATCACCCTTATGCATGTTCGACCGCCAGAACTTAAACTGGTTCGACAGATTGTAATCGCTTGCCCGCAAATCCTTGATCTGGTCTGCAAGTTTGTATTCGTTTGCCTGTAGTTCCTTGTACTGCCTTATGTTGATCTTTCCCTGCCGTGACTCCCCTTTGACCTGGTTCCAAAATTTGAACTGAGATGCCTCGAGCGTTTTGATCTGGTCGGAGAGCTTCCACTGGTTTGCGTTTATATTTCCCCAATCCCATGACGCCGCATCTTTATGCTGTACCGCTTCATTGCGAATGGGGCCCTTCTGGTCTGCGGCAATCAAGTCAGTAACGCTGACGCCGAGGGAAGCTCCAAGTGAGGCAACAACGGTGGCGACACTAATGGCTTGCCTTAAGGGGCTTTTTCCCGGATCCTTTTGTGGCGGTTCGTTTCTTTTTTTTTGCTTCATGTTTTTGTCTCCTCCCTGAGTTATTTGCCCAGGCTTCAACAGCCTGTATGTGGATCGACATTTTGTCGTCAGTACTCTCCGGTACCGATATACATAGTTTTTCGCAGAAGGCGGCTACTATGGCATCCACATCGGCAAACCCGATGTCACCGTTGCGTTCACCGCCGGCAAACTTCTTAAACACGCTCATGATGGCGCTTTGTTTCTCGGGCTCAGCCGCCTCTTCTTCCAGTATCAGGCAAAGCCTCCAGAAGAGATCGAGATACCTGTCGGCGGCTTCCATGAAAGGGCGGGCGCCCTGCGAGTCGAGATACGCCGTGATCATGCCGTCATCGCCATAGACGCCCTTGCAGTCCTCATTCGGCTCGATCTCGGAGAAACTCTCCTCTCCCGAGGGAAGGACATGGCGGCCGAGAGGGTAAAGACGACAGACAAGAGGACGGTCAGGATGGACCCCGCAACCCTGGGAATCGAGGAAGACGCAGGCGCCGTCTTCTTCCCAATTCAGAATGGTTCCGCTTTCGTGTGTGTAGCGTTCGATGAATTCGGCAGTGGACAGGCGCCGGTTCGCAGCAAGGCGCGCGATTTCGTAGGGGTTGACCTGGATTTTCTTGTGGTGGCAGCAACGAAGACACTGAGAGCATGAGAAGAAAAAAGGCGTCTCTCTGTTCAGTCCTGTTCTGCGCAGCGGTAAGCTCATAGTCTCTTGATAAGAACTTCTTTTTATGTGGAGAAAATATAGGATAAGCGGTCTTGTGTGTCAATGTAATAATGGCCGCACAATTTGGTGTGCGGTGTCGATAATTACTGATGGAGAGTATGCGTAACAAAGGCTTCAGATAAACCGTAGGGAGCGGCCGAAATGAAAACATGACATTGCAGTAAGGAGTAAACAAGAACTCCGCTTCCGCTGCTCATCCGATCGCTAAGAATGATATGCCGATCAGCATTATGATTGCGGCAATGATTCTCCTTTTTGCATCTGCTTCTTTCAAAAGACCGGTTCCGAAAAATACGCCAAAGACAATACTAAGTTCGCGTGCCGGCGCCACATAGCTTACGGGAGATGTTTTTAGCGCCATCAGGACGAGAATAAAGGAAAGCGGCGCAAGCACTGCTATGGCTACAATATGTTTCCAGTGTTGTCGTATCTCATGCCGTATTTCCTGGGTTTCTTTTACTGCCTTGGGAAGCAACACCAACAACGGCAACAGCATTGATGCAAAAGTGAGAATCAATGCGGAAACGTTATAGTCCGTTACGGCTGTTTTATCCCATAACGTGTACGCGGCAATAAACAAACCTGTGACAGTCCCGTAAATGGTCCCGGTTTTCAATCTTTCATCAGCGGATAAGCTCAATCTCAGTCCGGTCATTATAAAAACACCGGTCACGATCAATACCATGCCGGAAATAGCCATCCATCCCGGTCTTTCTCCAAAAAATAACACGGCGCCCATTGCGGAAAGCAATGGGCCGGTTCCCCGTGCCATCGGATATATAACGGAAATGTCCGCTTTTCTGTAACCGACTTGCAGGACTATAAAATATAACAAATGGAGTACGGCGCTTGCCAATGCGAGGCCATACGTGACGCCTGTCAACGGTGCTTGACTTTGTACAAGTTGCCAAATGACAAACGGAAGATAGATGACTGCGGAAGCTAAAGAAACCAACCAAACAAAAGGAAGTCTGCCGTTCGTTTTTTTAAAGATGAGATTCCATACAGCATGCAACAATGCAGCGGATATGACTAAGAACAGTGCTTGAGCGCTCATAGCTTTTTTATTCTGGGTCGGGTAGATATGTTTCCGCCGATACGACAGGTTGAAGTTTGTCTTCTCCTTTTACAGCTTAGCTTCCCAGCGGGAGCTTTACCGTTTGCAATCTTTCATAATTCTCAAAATCGGTCAATCATTGACTGCCGTAATTACAAAATCTGACATCAGTACCCACTGCAGGATTCAACCATAATTTTCATTCTTTTTTTGCCGACTGATCGGCATGGTGGCTTCAAATTACAATCTCAACAGATATAGGCTTTTTTCTTGACAAATAATACAAATTATATAATTACTGAACGCCAATTCACTATTTGAACGCATATTATAATATTTGAATAAAAGTTCTGTTATGGAAAAATCAAAAAGAAAAGAGATGGAATTTCAACTCCGGAGGACGGAGATTCTCAGTCAGGCAGAAAAGATATTTGCTGCAAAAGGGTTCCATAATACGACTATGGCAGAGATTGCCAGCGCATCAGGCTTTGCCACGGGCACTCTGTATCAGTTCTTTGAGGGCAAGGAAAGCCTGTACAATGTCATGGTGAGCGAGAAGATTGATAGGATGTATTCCGAAATCAGAGACGCCGTAAACGTGGAAGAAGAACTGACGGGTAAGATCGAGAAGCTGGTGGGATCACATTTTCATTTCGTAGAAAACAATGTCGCTTTCTGCGACCTTCTTATACGCGGAGAAGGTTTGACACTCTCGGATAAGGGGACAATTTTGAGGGACAAACTTATAGCGGACTATTTTAACCACGTCTCTTTTGTGGAAAGCATCATGCGCTTCGGGATGGAGACAAGAACGTTGAAGGCCGGGGATTCGCGCATGATGGCTTATACACTCTTGGGCATCATCCGGTCATTCTTTTATTACTGGATGCTTACAAATCAGGATGCACCTTTGAGTGGTAAGGTGGGCTTTGTCTCGGACATCTTTCTCAAAGGGGTGGGACTGGAGTTGACGGAATGAACGATTGGCGTCTTTCCTTGACTATTCCGGAAGGAAATCTCTCGGGGGAGTCGTTGATCCATACAAATCCGCAGATGGTTTGATGCTGGAGATCATGTATTCATCTGTTCTCCGCGACACTGAGGCAAGAGCAAAGGGGTATTTCTATGACAAGAAAGGACAACGGTGTGATATTTCTACGACTGGCCGTATCGGTTTCCATCGCTGCCATGAGTCTGGTCTTTTTCCTCATGGTTGGTTGCGGTAAAGGAGAAAAGGAGAGGGATTCCTCTCCGCCCATGGTGCAAGTAGCACAGGTTGGTCGGCAGAACGTCCCCGCATATACAGAATGGATCGGCATAACGGATGGTAAGGTCAATGCCACAATTCGGGCCCAGGTACAGGGCTATTTGATCAAGCAGCATTACCGTGAAGGCGATTTTGTCAGGAAGGGACAGATACTCTTTGAGATTGATCCGCGTCCATTCCAGGCCGCCTTGGATCAGGCGAAGGGGCAACTGGAGGAACAGCAGGCACGCTGGGTAACTGCCAAGGCGAATCTTGCCAGGATCGCACCCTTGGCAGAACAGAATGCCATCAGTAAAAAAGACCTGGACGACGCTGTGGGCAGTGAACAGGGAGCGCATGCGGCCGTGATTTCGGCACAAGCAGTTGTTGAAAAAACAACGCTGGACGTCGGCTTTACGAAGATTACCTCTCCCGTTGATGGCATCGCCGGCATTGCCAAGACCCAGATCGGGAATCTCGTCGGTCCCGGATTGATCGAGGAACTTACGACGGTATCAACCCTTGATCCTATTAAGGTCTATGTATCCGTCGGTGAACAGGAGTACCTCAAGATTGTCGGAAACGGCGGGCCCAGTTTCAAGAACATGCCCCTGGAATTGATTCTATCGTCAGGCCTCGTCCATCCATATAAAGGATACTTTGCCCTTGCTGACCGTCAGGTGGATGTGAAGACAGGCACTATAAAGCTCGCGGCCTTTTTCAACAATCCCGGAAATGTTATTCGACCTGGACAATTTGCCAGGGTCCGTGCCAGAAGTAAAATTAAGGAAAACGCATTGCTGATACCCCAGCGAGCAGTGACAGAACTTCAGGGTGGCTATCAGGTGGCCGTTGTAGGCCCCGGTAATAAAATCGATATAAGATCGGTAAAACCTGCTGAACGAATCGACAGCCTCTGGGTGATTGACGAGGGGCTTAAGCAGGGAGATAAAGTGGTCGTGGAAGGGTTCCAGAAGGTAAAGCAGGACATGATCGTCAATCCGCAGCCTTACGTACCATCCGCCAATGGCAACGCCTCGAGCGCCGAACAACAGAAATCGGTGCAATCCGGGCCGGCGCAAAAGTAGGCCGTTATGTCTAAGTTCTTCATCAATCGTCCTATTGTTGCCATGGTAATTTCCATTATGTTCATCATCGTGGGCATAGTGGCGCTGGTAGGTCTGCCCATTGCCCAGTTCCCGGAGATCGTGCCTCCTGAAATTCAGATCTATACGACGTATACAGGTGCGGATGCCCAGACTGTCGAACAGTCCGTGGCGACCCCCATCGAGCAGCAGCTGAGCGGCGTGGATAACATGAATTACATGTACTCCCTCAATGCCAATAATGGTACCATGCGCCTGACGACCAGCTTCGATGTTGCGACCAGTCCAAATACGGACCTGGTGCTCACCCAGATCCGGCAGAATCTTTCTCAGCCTCAGCTTCCCCAGGACGTGCGTAATTATGGCGTCACGGTCCAGAAGGCCCGGTCCGCCCCTCTGATGATCCTTTCCGTGTATTCACCCAACGAGTCCCTTGACGCCAAATTTCTGGCGAACTATGCCTACATCAACCTAGTCGATCAACTGCTGCGCGTGCCAGGCGTCGGCATGGCCACAGTCTGGGGTTCCGGCATGTATGCGATCCGTATCTGGGTCAAACCCGATGTGCTGGCGAAGCTCGCAATAACTGTTCCCCAGGTCATCGATGCCGTCCAGAAGCAGAATGCAGTTAATCCGGCAGGGCAGATCGGTTCTGAACCCGCGCCTCCGGGCCAGGAGTTCACCTATTCCGTCAGAGCCCAAGGCCGTCTGATCACGCCGGAAGAATTCGGCCAGATCGTTCTGCGGGCCAATTCCGATGGATCTATTGTTCGCCTAAATGATGTGGCCCGCATTGAAATGGGCTCGCAGGTTTATACGTTCAGGGGGCGTCTGAACGGAAAACCTGCCGCCAATCTCGGTATCTATCAGTTGCCCGGTACGAATGCCATCGAAACAGCCAACGGTGTCAGGAGAGTTATGGAACAGGCTAAGATGCAATTCCCGGCTGGTCTCGATTATGTAGTCGGTCTTGATACGACGCGGGCTATTACCGAAGGTATCCATGAAATTGTCAAGACGCTTTTGATCGCATTGGTGCTGGTCATTGTCGTCGTCTTCATCTTCCTTCAAGGCTGGAGGCCGACCCTTATTCCGACCATCGCCGTTCCGGTTTCCCTCGTCGGCACCTTTGCCTTCTTTCCTCTTCTCGGCTTCTCAATTAACACCCTGTCTCTCTTCGGCCTGGTGCTCGCCATCGGCCTGGTCGTTGACGATGCCATTGTCGTTGTGGAGTGCGTTGAACGTCATATTGAGGAGGGTATGCCCCCCAAAGATGCCGCATTCAAGGCCATGCAGGAGGTTTCCGGCCCAGTCATGGCTATTGCCTTGGTGCTCTCGGCGGTCTTTATCCCCACGGTGTTCATCCCGGGAATTACGGGCAGGCTTTACCAGCAATTTGCGGCAACCATTGCCATTTCAGTCCTCATATCGGCCTTCAACGCCTTGAGTCTCAGTCCCGCCCTTGCCGCTCTTCTCCTCAAGCCCCGGAAAGAGGCACGGGGCCCCTTGGGTTCCTTCTTCGGGTTATTCAACCACTGGTTCGGACGTGCCACAACAGGATATGTGGGATTTTGCAGACTCCTGATCCGTAAGAGTGCCCTCAGTCTTCTATTCCTTGCAGGGATCACGGTTCTTTGCGCCGGGATCGGAAAAGGCATCCCCACGGGATTTCTGCCGGAAGAGGATCAAGGGTACATGTTTGTCAATGTATCGTTGCCTAATGCCTCCTCAATGCAACGCACCGATGAGGCCTGCAAAGAGATAGAAAAAATCATCGCGAAGACGCCCGGTGTTCAGTATTATCAAACTATCGTCGGCATCAGCTTGCTCAGCCTTGTGCAGAACACCTACAGCGCTTTTTTCTTTGTGAACCTCAAGCCGTGGAAGGATCGGAAAACACCGGAACAGCAATATGACGCGATTATGACCCAGCTTAACAGAGAGTTGGTCAAACTTCCGCAATGCACCGCCTTCGCCTTTTCTCCACCCGCAATTCCAGGCATTGGGACGGCCGGTGGTGTAACGATGATCCTTGAGGACCGTGCCGGCAAGGACATCGATTTTCTCTCGGAGAATGTCAAGAAGTTCCTCGATGTAGCACAGAAGAGGCCGGAGCTTGCCTCAGTGAGAACGACCTTCCTCCCGACGGTGCCCCAGGTTTTCATCAATGTCGATCGGGACAAGGTGCTCAAGCAAGGTATCGACGTCGAAGAGGTGTATCAAACGCTCCAGGCTTTTATGGGTGGTTATTTCATCAATTACTTCAACCGATTCGGAAGGCAATGGCAGGTCTACGTTCAGGCGGAGGGCGCCTACCGCACCAAAGCGGAGGATGTCGGACAGTTTTATGTGCGGAACGACCGGGGGGACCCGGTTCCTCTCTCGGCGGTCACGACGATCGAATCACGAATGGGACCCGAATTTACGATGCGGTACAATATGTACCGTTCGGCACAGATCAACGCTATGGCCAACCCCGGCTACAGTTCGGCCCAGGCCATGAAGGCACTTCAAGAGGCCTTTGCCCAGAGCATGCCACGGGAGATGGGTTTTGATTATCTAGGCATGAGTTTCCAGGAGAAGAAAGCACAAGAGGGTATACCGGCAACGGTCATCTTTGGGTTCTCGCTGCTTTGCGTTTTTCTCATTCTTGCGGCCCAGTACGAAAGCTGGTCACTACCCGTCAGTGTTGTTCTCGGCACGCCAGTGGCTGTTTTTGGCGCCTTCACGGCAATCTGGCTCCGCGGCCAGGTGAATAACGTCTATGCACAGATCGGCCTGATCGTGCTGATCGGTCTGGCCGCGAAAAACGCAATTCTGATTGTCGAGTTTGCAAAAAACAGTCATGAACAGGGAAGATCTCTCGAGGACGCCGCCCTCGAAGGATCCCGATTGAGGCTCCGGCCAATTCTCATGACGTCGTTTGCATTTCTCTTCGGCACGCTTCCCCTTGCCATCTCTACAGGATCAGGGGCCGTGGCAAGACAAATCATGGGGACCACAGTTATGGGCGGCACTGCAGCCGCATCGTTGATTGCTATCTTCCTGATTCCGGTGACGTTCTATGTCGTTGCCAAAATGACGGAAAGACGCAGGAATAACGAGAAGCCGGAGAGCGAGGGAGGAGATCATGCGTAAGATGCTTTTATCCTTTTTGCTGGCGCTCATCCTTGCCGGCTGCATGGTGGGCCCGGACTACCGGAGGCCCGCTGTGGAGACACCCGCATCCTGGCGCTTTGAAGAAAAAGAGGCAAGAGAGATCGGCAATGCCGCATGGTGGGAGCAATTCAACGATCCCGTCCTGAACACACTGATTCAAACGGCATTGAAAGAGAATAAGGATCTCATGATTGCCACGGCGCGTATTGAAGAGTTTGCCGGTCGGTACGGCATAACCCGCGCCTCTCTCTTCCCCCAGGCGGGTGCAGGAGCAGCTGTGGGCAGAAGCAGGGCCACGGATAACAGCCAAACTCCCCTCACAGAAGCCACTATAAACCCTGCGGACAACTATTCCGCCACCTTGTATGCGACCTGGGAGATTGACCTGTGGGGAAAGCTGAGGAGGGCAAAAGAGGCGTCCCGTGCCGATATCCTGAGTCAGGAAGAGGGGCGAAGGGGCGTTATCTTGATTCTTATAACCTCTGTGGCAAGCTCCTATGTAAACCTCAGCGACCTTGACAAACAGCTTGAGATTGCCAAACGCACCGTACAGAGCCGTAAGGAAACTTATGACCTTTTCCAGTTGCGCTTCCGGGGCGGCGTCATCTCCGAACTCGAACTGAGTCAGGTTAAATCAAATTATGAACAGGCCCTAGCGATAATCCCGTTTCTCGAAAAGGCCATTGCCCAGCAAGAAAATGCCCTCTCCGTGCTTCTCGGACGAAATCCGGGTCCTATTCCCCGTGGAAGAAAGATCGATGACCTTGTCCTTCCCGCCGTACCGGCGGGCCTGCCTTCAGAGCTCCTCGCCAAACGGCCGGACATACGTCAGGCGGAACAGACCCTGATTGCGGCCAATGCGAGAATCGGTGTGGCGCGGGCACTCTACTTTCCTACGATCTCTCTCACCGGCACGTATGGATTCGCGAGCAATGACCTCTCAACACTCTTCCAGGGTCCATCGAGAGCCTGGAGCTGGAACGTTCCCCTGAATATACCGATCTTCACAGCAGGCGCCATTGCCGGACAGGTCGAAGCAGCCGAGGCGATACAGCGGCAGGCCCTCATTCAGTATCAGCAATCCATCCAGACGGCCTTTCGCGAAGTCGAAGACGCCCTTATTGATCAGAGGAGATCACGGGAAGAACTTGATATCCAGACGCGGCAGGTAGAATCTCTACGTACCTATTCTCGCTTCGCACGTCTGAGATTTGAAAACGGCTACACGAGCTATATCGAGGTGCTCGATGCGGAGCGCAGCCTTTTCGACGCAGAACTTGCCCGGGCGCGGACAGCAGGAGTTCTCTTCCAAGCCCTCGTGAACCTTTACAAGGCGGTAGGCGGCGGCTGGGTCATAGAGGCGGACAAGAGAATTGCCTCGGACCAAGACAAGAAAGACACATCTAATTTCAATAAAGAAACCGGCGCCATACATTGAAAAGAGTCTGGAGCACCTCTCTTCCCTGAAACCCATCAGAACTTTCCATGTCAATATCATGGTAATCGCCGCTGTTTTCGTAAACTCATCTGCTTGGATACTTTTTATACAACTGGATACCTCAGATTGGATATATATTATCCATTTTTATAAGAACGAATTTGCTCCATTACCATATCAATCATTAAATATTCCGTCATATCAAACGATTATATTTTTCCCCATTTCTGGTACGCTTTCTGCACTTTATTACTTCAGGCCGACAGCGGGATTATCCGGGATAGCAGAAAGTTTTATCCCTTTAATGACCGCGATTGTCCGGAAATAAATTATGATTCCGGAGCTAAGGCTAAACCCCAACAAAAAATAAGTAGAGGCTAAAGATGAATATAGTATTCTTTCTCGATGTGCTGGTTCTTGTCCCCTTAGCGTGGTCGTTTTATTTATTGTGGAAGGAAAGAAGAATCCTGTCTCTCCGCCCGATCATCTGGGGCATCACTTTTTTATTTGTGGCGCGTATAAGTGAAGTGTTAACTGAGCACCCCACTTTTCATATCTCTAATTACATAAACTTGAACAGGCAATCCTTTGACTTGGTAATGAGCATCACGGGGAACTTTGCCGATGTCTTGGCGGTTCTTTTCCTAATTATGGGATTTATTCAGACAATTAGATCTCATCGTGCAAAGGAGAAGATTATCCATGACTTGGAGTCTCTGTTGCCGTTATGCTCCAAGTGCAAGTGCTATCGTAATGTGGATGGCGCGTGGCATCCGATTGAGCAGTACCTCACGGAATGCGGCGCACCGGCAATTACGCATAGCCTTTGTCCTGCCTGCGCTTCTCAAATGCTCGAAGTGGCAAGGTCATTGAGAAAGACCAAAGAAATGGTCCCCCGGCCCCAAAATTTGTGATATAGCGTGATATCCTTTCTGTTTGATAATCTGTAGAGATAATTATGCGACGAAAAGTTGTAATCACGATCATGGTAGTTATCGGTCTTGCCGTGATCAGTGGCTTTGCTGTGTGGTCATTCTGGTACAAAGGGAACAAAGCGCCTACGTTCCGCACGGCAGCGGTGAAACGGGGCGATCTGGTGGCAACGATCAGCGCAACGGGCACAGTCGAACCGGAGGAAGTAGTGGACGTTGGTGCTCAGGTTGCGGGGTTGATTAGCACCTTCGGCAAGGACAAACACGGGAAGTTCATTGACTACGGCTCGGCCGTGGATGCGGGCACGGTACTGGCCAAAATTGAAGATTCGCTTTACGCCGCCGCCGTGGATACTGCCAAGGCCCAATATCAACAGGCTGAGGCTAACAAGATCAGCGCCGACGCCAACGTGCTCCAGATGAAAGCGAAATTGCTGCAGGCACGGCAGGACTGGGATCGGGCGCAGAAGCTGGGCCCGTCCGATGCGCTGGCACAGAGCGTCTACGACCAATACAAAGCCAACTACGAAGTAGCCAAGGCCAACTTGGCGGCGGCAGAGGCCGCCGTCGAGCAAACGAAGGCAGCGGTGGCACAAGCCAAGGCCAGTCTCACGAGCGCGCGTATCAATCTCAGTTACTGTACCATCAAGTCGCCGGTCAAGGGTGTGATTGTTGACCGGCGGGTTAACATCGGGCAGACGGTTGTTTCCAGCCTGAGTGCTCCGAGCCTCTTTCTTATTGCGAAAGACCTCAAGCGCATCCAGGTTTGGGTGTCGGTTAACGAAGCCGACATAGGCAATATTTCCAAAGACCAGCCCGTGACGTTCACCGTGGACGCACTTCCCAACCAGGTATTTCAAGGGCAAGTCGGTAAAATTCGTCTCAATGCGACGATGACGCAGAATGTCGTCACTTACACCGTCGAAGTCAACACGAACAACGACGACGGCAAGCTGCTTCCTTATCTGACAGCCAACGCGCAGTTCGTTATCGGCCGTCGGCAAGGCGTGCTGCTGGTCCCGAATGCAGCACTGCGTTGGTCGCCGCGGCCCAAACAGATCGCACCGGAATCCCGCCAAGCGCCACATGCACACGCCGGCTCACATGGCCAGGACAGCAGCGGCGGTTCTGACACCGTTGCGACGCCACAGGCACGCGGAACCATATGGGTCGAGCAAGGAAAGTTCGTCCGGCCTGCCCGTGTGAAAATAGGGTTGACGGACGGCACATTGACAGAGGTTGAAGGCGACGATCTGACTGAGGGCCTGCGCGTGGTCATCGGCGAAGCAACAAAGGAAACAGCAGATGGTCCGAGTGCTGAACGCAGTCCGTTCACGCCCCAAGTGGGGCGGGGCCAGCGCCAAGGCCAGACGGGCTCGGGCGGTCCCGGCGGTGAACGGTGAAGTTAGCGGGAGAGTAGCAGATTTATGGGATTGATCGAACTGCGGGACATACATAAGACCTACTATCTCGGTGAGGTTGACCTGCCGGTGCTCAAGGGCGTGTCACTGAACGTCGCCCGCGGCGAGCTAGTGGCGTTGATGGGTGTCAGTGGCTCAGGCAAGAGTACGCTGATGAACATCCTCGGTTGTTTGGATCACCCGACTTCAGGAGAGTACTGGCTGGATGGCCGGGAGGTTTCCCGGCTCGCCGCCGGGGAAAGGGCCCGGCTGCGAAATCGGATAATCGGGTTTGTTTTCCAAAGCTTCAACCTGCTGCCGCGTACCACGGCATTGGAGAACGTCCTGATGCCGCTGACCTACACTAGAGAGGACCTCAGCGAGCAGCAAATGAAACAGCGCGCCGCCGAATTGCTCCGGAAAGTTGGTTTGGCGGATCGCATTGATCACCAGCCCTCTCAACTCTCCGGCGGCGAACAGCAGCGCGTGGCTGTCGCCCGATCGCTGGTCAATCAACCGCGGGTGCTCCTCGCGGATGAGCCGACCGGAAACCTCGATTCACGCACCAGCGAGGAACTCCTCCAGATGTTCCAGCAGATAAACAGCGCCGACGGCATCACGATCATCCTCGTCACCCACGATCCCGGCGTGGCAAAACACGCCCAGCGGGTCATTCACATCAAGGATGGCCTGATCGAAAACGGAACGGGTCGACCCAAAGCCGGAGATGCCGCATGAGATTTTACATCACCATGAAAACGGCTCTTAGTGCACTCCGGCGCAATGTTATGCGCACGTTGCTCACGACGCTGGGTATCGTCATCGGCGTCGCAGCGGTGATCTCGATGATGGAGATCGGCAACGGCACGACTATAGCCATCCAACGCACCATGGCCAGCATAGGCGCCAACACTCTCGTGATCGTACCGGGTGCAGTCAGCATCAGCGGTGTCAACCAGGGATCCGGTAGCAAGACTACGCTGACGCCGCGGGATGCGGATGCGATCAGCAAAGACTGCCCTGCCGTCAGGAGCGTGGCGCCGATTGTGCGCGCCCGCACGCAGATAGTGTACGGCAACCGCAACTGGGTGCCGACCTACATCTATGGTACCACGCCATCGTTTCTGCAGGTACGCGAATGGACCGATCTGGACAAGGGTGAAGCATTCACCGAGCATGACGTTCGCAACTCCAGCAAAGTGTGCATAATAGGCCAGACAATCGTCAGCGAGTTGTTCGATGGCCAGTCGCCCATCGGCAAAGAAGTCCGCATCCGGAATGTGGCGTTTAAAGTCATCGGCGTTTTGCAGAGAAAAGGCGCGAACGTAATGGGCATGGACCAGGATGATATCCTGTTGGCCCCGTGGACGACAATCAAATATCGCGTGGTCGCTTCCGCGCTCGCCAATGCCAATCAGAGCACTACGAACACCGCGAACAGTACCGAAGTTAATTCACTCAGCCAAATTTACCCGAACATCCAGCAGAATTTATACCCGGTTCCGTCGGACACAGAGCAGGCCGACTCGCCGCAACCGATCCGATTCGCCAATGTGGACCAGATATTGACCGCCGCGCAGTCGGGCGGCCAGATTCCCTCTGCTATTGAGCAGATCACCATGTTGCTGCGCGAACGGCACCACCTTCGCGCAGCCGATGTGAATGATTTCAACGTACGTGACATGACCGAAATCGCCAAGGCGATGAGTTCGACAACAGAGTTGATAACCAAATTGCTTTTGTGCGTGGCAATGATCTCGCTGGTGGTCGGTGGCGTCGGCATCATGAACATCATGCTCGTCTCGGTCACCGAACGAACGCGTGAGATCGGCCTGCGCATGGCAGTGGGCGCCGAGCCAGGCGATATCCTGCGGCAGTTTCTGACCGAGGCGGTTGTGCTGTGCCTGCTTGGCGGCACTTTAGGCATCGTGCTTGGCCGCGGCAGTTCGTACGTTGTGTCTGCGGTGTTGCACTGGCCGACGGCGGTTTCAGTAGGCGCGATAGTGGCTGCCGTCGTTGTTTCGGCCAGTGTGGGCGTCATTTTCGGTTTCTACCCGGCATGGAAAGCGTCAAGGCTTGATCCCATCGAGGCACTCCGGTATGAGTGAAGTGGAATTGATGCATATGGACGATCAATGGCACTGCGTTTCGGTCTTGGCTGTAGCGGTCAGTTTAACCATGTTGATGGTAAGCGGGTGCATGGTCGGTCCGGATTATCGTACGCCGCAGTTGGCAGTTCCCGGCGAGTGGGTTGGCGTGGCGATGACGCCGAGTGCGCAACAGTCAGTAGCTACTGCGCAGGCGGCTGACCTTACGCAGTGGTGGCGGCAGTTCAACGATTCGATATTGAGCTCGCTCGTCGAGGAAGCGATAAGGATGAACCTCGATCTCCAAATAGCCGAGGCCCGCTTGCGCCAGGCCCGCGCCGCACGGGGCGTGGCCGTCGCTGGATTATGGCCTGGGGTTACAGCCTCCGGCGGTTACCAGAGAGTACACTTGGCGGGCATCACGCCGGATAACGTAAACCAACAGGATCTTTATCAGGCCGGTTTAGACGCCGTGTGGGAACTCGACCTCTTCGGTGGGCAGCGCCGCAACGTGGAATCGGCCGATGCCAATATCCAAGCCGCAATTGAAAGTATCCGCGACGTGCAGGTCAGCGTCATCGCTGAAGTGGCGCTCAATTACATCCAGCTCCGCGGTTACCAGCGGGAGATTGTGATCGCGCAAAACAATCTGAAAGCCCAGAAGCACACCGCCGAGATTACTCATAGGCTATTGAATGTCGGCTTCGCCAGTGCGCTTGACGTCGCCAACGCCGACTCTAACGTTGCCACAACCGAGTCTCAAATCCCGGTCTTTGAAACCGCTGCACAGCAATCCATCTATGCGTTGAGTGTGCTGTTGGCCCGGCTGCCGGCGGAATTGTTGAAGCAGTTGTCGCCAATGTGTAACCTGCCCGGAGTGCCGGCGCAAGTGCCCGCCGGTTTGCCCTCAGACATGCTGCGCCGCCGGCCAGACATACGCGCATCTGAGGCTCAGTTGCACGCCTCCACCGCACAAATCGGTGTCGCTATTGCCGACTTCTTTCCGTCGTTTTCATTAACCGGTACGATGAACTGGAACAGCAATTTGTTGCGCACGTGGTGGACCGACGCCAGTCGTTCATACTCCTTCGGCCCGGCGGTGACATGGCCGATTTTCCAGGGCGGTGCGATTGTGTCGAACGTACATTTGCAGGAGGCGCTACGTGACCAGGCGTTCATCACGTACCAGAAAACGGTCCTGGCAGCGTTTCAGGATGTCGAGAATGCGTTGATTGCTTTTGCCAAGGAACAAGAGCACCGCAAGGCACTTAATGATGCCGTTGTCGCCAACCGCAAGGCTGTGGATTTGTCATTGCAGCTTTACACTGAGGGCCAGATCGATTTTCTCAACGTGCTCAATGCCCAGCGTTCTCTTTACGCCTCCGAAGACGCGTTGGTACAGAGCGAGCGTAGTATCGCCACAGATCTCATAGCTCTCTACAAAGCCTTGGGCGGCGGCTGGGTCATGGAGGCGGATAATAAGATTGCCTCGGACCATGGCAAGAAACACATCCCGAATCTCAATAGCGAAACCGGTGCCATACACTGAAGAGAGTATGGAGCACCTTAATTCTCTGAAACTCATAAAAACCTTATACCAGGGTGCCGCCTATTTACTCGCGATAAAAAGTACAGGTCTGTACCGGGGGACAATCGATGGCAGAATGCTAACTAAAATTTGGTGAAATCTGCTAGGATAAATTTTTTAAGAAAAGCTGTCCAAATCAATCAATCTAGGGAGTTAACGAAATCGATGATTTTTTTAACGGAGGTCCCTGGGCCGAACACTTCCTAGATCCCAGCTTCCTTCAGCAGGGGAATATCTTCGGGCGGTACAGTTCCTCCGAAGATTACTTTTATATCGTCTGCGCCCGCCCTTTTGAGAATTTGGACGACCTCCGGGGCCAGAATCATGTGGTTGCCTGAGAGAGAACTTAATCCGATAATATCCACGCTCTCCTGAATGGCGGCTTTTACGATTCCCTCAGGCATCTGATTGCCTATATAAATCACCTCCATCCCCGCATCCCTCAAAGCCCTTGCCACCACGACGCTACCTCTCCAGTGGGCATCCATGCCTAGGCGGGCTACAAGAATCCTTTTTCTTTTGCTCATTGTCTGTTCTCCTGGAAAGTTTCCTGACTACTTAGAAGCAATTGACCCCGGTGCTACGCAACGGTGTTATTCATGGAAGAAACTGGCTTTATTAAATACAATTTTATAAAGTAGGCAGCGGGTGCGCCCCGGCAGTCAATATCGACTCCTCACTGGTGTTTTCATACCCGTCTAGAAGCATGGTACCGAGTTTTCTTTGGTTATTACATTGGTGACAAATCATGTCTTTTCGGCATGTCAGATCCCGTTCAGGAGATTAACCGTTTTTTACCGACTCGGGCCGGGGCATGCCCCAAAAACCAATCAGGGGGCAAGTTTATGGGGAACAGTCTTAAAAGGCAACAAAAGAAGTTATCCGTCCAATCTAAGGATTCCGGTATGCTATCCAAGCTTAATTTAAATGCCGCCGGCATAGATATCGGTGCAGAGGAGCATTATGTCGCCGTCCCCGAAGATCGTGATAAGCGTCCCGTGCGTCCCTTCCGTTGTTTTACATCCGATCTTCATGCGATGGCCCAGTGGCTGAAAGAGTGCCGAATCGATAGTGTTGCCATGGAGTCAACGGGTGTTTATTGGATCCCGGTGTTTCAAATTCTTGAGACTTACGGGTTTGAGGTCAAACTGGTTAATGCCCGGCATGTGAAGAATGTTCCCGGCCGTAAATCGGATGTTCAGGATTGCCAATGGCTGCAAAATCTCCATGCCTACGGTCTTTTAAGCGGTTCGTTTCGACCGGAAGACCAGATTTGTGTTATGAGGAGTTATTGGCGCCATCGTGACAATCTTCTTCGTTATGCATCCTCTCATATCCTGCATATGCAGAAGGCGCTTACGGAGATGAATATCCAGTTGCACAAAGTCATCTCGGACATTACCGGTGTTACCGGCATGCGTATTGTTCGTGCCATCATTGCCGGTGAACGTGACCCCCTTGTTTTGGCCGACATGAGAGATCGCCGTATTATGTGCAGTGTCCAGGACATCGTCAAATCTCTGGAAGGGGACTATCGTGAAGAACATATGTTTGCTTTAAAGCAGGCCGTTGAACTTTATGATTTTTATCACCAGAAGATTGAAGCCTGCGACCGGCAGATAGAGAATTGTTTGGCCCAATTCGACTCCAAATTAGACATAAACACTAACCCGGTGCCTCCTTCAAAAAAGGCAAACAGAAAGCGAAGACGCAACGAGCCTAAAATCGATTTGCATACTCACTTATACCGGATAACCGGCGCCGATTTAACCCGGATTGACGGGTTGGATGTAATGACTGTCCAGACGGTCATTAGCGAGGTTGGCCTTAATCCTGGATCTTTCCCTACGGAGAAGCATTTTGCATCCTGGCTGGGATTATGCCCGGATAATCGCATTACCGGCGGAAAAGTAAAATCCAGTAAAACCCGTAAAGTGGTAAATCGAGCCGCTGAAGCCTTTCGTATGGCCGCTGAATCTTTGCACAGCAGCGCAAGTGCCTTAGGCGCATATTACCGCCGTATGCGTGCGAGGCTTGGGGCACCCAAAGCGATTACCGCGACAGCCCATAAGCTTGCCCGCATATTCTATCGTCTTTGGAAAAACGGAGAAGCCTATCTGGACCCCGGAGTAGACTATTATGAACAAAAATACAAAGAACGAGTAATTAAAAATATTAAAACTAAAGCCAAACAATTAGGTTATGCCATTACTTTGGAACCTCTCGCTAGCAATGTACGTTCTTAGGAAACCCTTATTGGACGTGAAGTTTCTCAGGAGAGGGGTGGGTGCCATATCCCATA
Source organism: uncultured delta proteobacterium (assembly GCA_963729715.1). Classification (GTDB taxonomy): domain Bacteria; phylum Desulfobacterota; class Syntrophia; order Syntrophales; family UBA2185; genus Fen-1135. Next base: position 600,544 of record CAVSPA010000005.1, on the reverse strand, counting down.
AAAATGTCTTCAGAGTCTTTGATATTTCTCCCTCCGTAACGTGCGTCTTGACGGCGTCTACAATGACCTCCATAAGGTTTCCGTCCCGCTCGCAACAGCTCGTAATAGCATCGAGGGCCTTCGCAGCTTCCCTGGGATTTCGGTCTTTTCTGTTCCTCTTGAGTTTCTCTTTCTGGATAAGCAGCGTTTCCGGGCCCTTGAAAAGCTCTATGGGAAGAACTTCATCTTCGATCTTAAAGCAATTTACCCCGACGATGGGCATCTCGCCGGATTCAATGTCAACCTGATACTGATAAGCAGCCGATGCTATCTCAGTATGCATCCATCCCTTTTCGACCGCCTTGACAATACCGCCCATGCCGTCAATCTCCGAGATAATTCTTTCGACCTCGGCCTCCATTTTATTGGTCAGAGATTCCACAAAGAATGATCCGCCTAATGGATCCACCGTATTTGTGACGCCTGTTTCCATCTGCAGGATTTGCTGCGTGCGCAGCGCCGTCAATGACGAAAGCTCCGTGGGTGTGCACAGCGCCTCATCGTAAGCATCAACATGTACAGACTGGGCTCCACCCAGTACGGCAGAAAGGGCGTGGTAGGCAGCCCTGGCAATGTTGTTCAAAGGTTGCTGGGCGGTGAGAGCTACACCGGCTGTTTGCACGTGGAGCCGGAACATCAGGGAACGAGGATCAGTTGCGCCGAACCGCGCCTTCATGATTCTGTGATAGACTCTTCGCGCAGCCCGGTACTTTGCGATTTCCTCAAAGAGATCATTGTGCGCGGAAAGAAAATAGCTGAGCCTAGGAGCGAAGCTATCAATGTCGAGGCCGCGCCGGATCAGTTCCTCGCAGCAGGCAATGGCACAGGAAATGACAAAAGCAACTTCCTGGGGCGCCGTGCATCCGGCTTCCCGGTAATTGTATCCGGCAAAGCTGATGGGATTCCATCGCGGTACATGTTGTGTGCAAAATTCGATGGCATCACAGCTCAACTTGAAGGAAACCTTTGGCGGCAGGACGCTCGGGGCGGTTGTAATGGCTGTCTCCATCAGGAAGTCGTTCTGGCTCGTTCCCGATAATACGTTCAGGGACAATCCTTTCCGCTCTGCATTGGCAAAATACATCGACTGAATCGAGATATTACAGATAGGTTGACATGTGACCAGTGATACGCTGACCTTGTCGATCGCAATTCCGTCAAATAAGATTCGCATGTCCTCGATTGTGTCGATGGCAACGCCGCCGCGGCCTACGTCGGCGTATACCTCCCGATCATCGCTGTCGTAGCCCCGCAGGGTCGGGTAATCAAAGACGCCGTTGATCCCCGTTGCCCCCTGTTGAAGAAGAAACTTATAGCGGTTATTCGTCTCTTCAGGCGGACCAAAACCCGCGAGTTGTCGATGCGTCCACACTCTTCCCCTATACATGGTTGGGTGAACGCCGCGGATATACGGTTCGCAGCTGGGGAATCCCAGATCTTTGAGATAGTCAATATTTGCCGTATCGAGAGGTGTGTAAAGCGGTTGTATGGGAATTCAGGAGAGGGTCTTAAAATGGGGCTTGCGCTCTTTCTGAGAGCCGTAGATATCAGTGTGCCACGTCTTGAAATCTTTCTTGAGCCTTGCAGCAGCCTTCTGGTCATCAGTCTTCTGTTTCATTCCGTGGCCCCCCCTTACAGCTTCAGACTTTTTCTGCTTTAATGTATTATATTTGTCTAATCTAATTTTATTACGCTTCCTCTGAAGTCTTTCCAAACCGAACGCTTGAGACTCTGTATCCTGCCATCTTTCTTAAGCCTCTTGACTATCTTCTCATAGCCGATCAGAGGTTCGTGAGCTTTTCTTCAAATACTTTGAGATTCTCGGCATCCTCAGCAAGGGCTTATTTAACGGCATCGTTTACAAGCCTGGAAAAAGATCGAGAAGTCTCCACAGATTTAAGCTGCAGAGCTTTGTGCAGGGTGGTGTCAAAGTATATGGCGGCTCGCTTCGTTAACGTCGCCATAACATCACTGCCTGATTGTAATGGGAATACTGTAAGAGCATAACGTCTAAACGTCAATAGTTGATTTATGATGTTTTGATTATTTGTTTTCAATGCGGTGGATGCCTGTCCAATCATCGGACGGCGGATTTTCCAGATACAGCCTGCAGCGCTCCAGCATGATAATGGCGGGTTGATCTTCAGGACTTAATTCGAGCACCTTTTTATAGTTGTCCATTGCTTCATTCCAGCGCCTGCCCAGATACAGTTCCAATGCCGTTGCACAAAGTTCCGCAACCCGGATTTTTTGTTCATCCGTGTTTTTTTTCTCCCCGAACAGTTCATATATCTTGATGCCCTTTGTGCTGCCCACGACCGATACGAGGTCGAGGGGACGGACAATGAAATCTTCTTTCACCAGCTCGCACGTGCTGTGCCCGATGACGATCGGCGTGCCGTAATACTTGTTGAGGCCTTCAAGACGGCTCGCTATATTCACGGTGTCGCCTATAACCGTGTAGTTCATCCGGGACTCACTGCCTATGTTGCCTACAATCACCTCTCCTGTGTATATGCCGATGCGCTGGAAGAAAAGAGGTTTCCCTTCCTGTTTCCACTTTTCCCTCAATTGTCCCAATCTCTCCTGGCAGAGGAGCGCCGCACGGCACGCTGACGGTGCGTGGTCCGGGTTGGGTGTGGGAGCACCCCAGAAGGCCATGATGCTGTCCCCGATAAACTTATCGACTGTGCCCGGCGGATTTTCCCGGATCTCGTTGCTCATCGCCTCCAGATATTCGGCCATTTGCTCTACGAGTGATTCCGGCGAAAGAACTTCCGAGATGGACGTAAAACCTTTGATATCGGAAAAGAAGATTGTTAGAGTATCCCTGCGGCCGCCGAGCTCCGCTTCCTGGCCGGAAGCCAGGACCTCACGCACAAGATCCGCCGGCACGTACTTCTGAAAAGAGCGCAGGCTTGTCTTCATATTTTGGGTGGCCACCATCAACTGATCCACTTCCTTGAACATCGAGTGCCCGAGGGGCTGCGCTTCCAGTTTGAATTGGCCGATAGCCTCCGTTTCACGCGCGATTTCTCCGAGAGGCTTTGAGATGCGCATGGAAATCCACACACTCACAATCAAGATCACGAAAAAGCTCGCCAACCCTATTCCGAGCGTCTGCCTGTTATTGCGTTTGACCGGCCCCATTATCTCATCGCGGGGGATGACCAGGGCGACGGTCCATCCCGGAAGTTCCTTGCCCGTCATTAGCCGGTAACTTCCAAAATAGTCGGTGCCGTCGGAGGTGAAATCGAATGTCCGCAGAGTGGCGCCGGGATGCTTGAGACTATTCTGAGAGAACTTTTCCATGAAGCTGACGACCCTGTCATCGCTGAGATTTCTTGTTGGAACGAATTCGTATTGAGTGCGTCCCCGGCTGTCAGTTACGGCATGGGTCAGGATTTCCGGCTTCGGGAAGGCGATCACGTGCGGCTCCCCGTCGACTGGTTTCTCAATGATGAATGCAAACCCCGCCTGACCAACCCTGTTTTTGGCAAGAAATTCCGATATGGTAGTGATGTTAAAATCGATTGTCGTGACCCCGCGCAGCTTCCCGTCCTTGTCATAAATGGGTGCGGCATAGGTGATGCCCGGAAACACTTCTGCACCGAGGCGAATTGTGCGGGCATCTGTCCATACGTGGTGGCCCGCTTCTTTGGCCTTAATATACCAGGGTGGCCGTCCCGACGTTGAAGCCATCTCAATCTTTTTGCGGGCATAAAATTTTCGCTTCTGATAATCCGCAGGCCAGAAATCAAAAAATTCGGCAGTGTGAATTTTTCTATTGACGTGAGCCTCACGGATCGTGAGCTTTCTATCCTGCATGCGCTCTATGGAGAGCAGCACGTCAGACTCAAGGTCTACGGAAAGAAAGGTAAAGAACGGCTGTGCCTCCATCACTTTCTGCCAGTAATGGGCGAGCTTTGTGAAACTTTCCTGATTCAGTTTGATTGTGCCCAGCAGTGAGCTGTTTATTTCGCTCTGATCGTGGGCTTTGAAAAGAAGATTCCCCACCCACTGACTGATGCGCTGGGACGTCTGATCGAGAATCTGCGCGGAGAGATCTTTGGTATCCCTCGTGAGGTTCACGTAGGAGAGAATGCCCGTTACGGCTACGGTGCCGACAAGCAGTACCGTAAGGATTGTCGATATTGCCAGGCGGAAAGAGATATGAACTTTTGCAAGCTTATCTGAAAGCATATTTCTCATGATAGTTAAATCGTTAAGCCGGCCGGTTCCGCAATCACATCAGGTTTGTTTTCGCGGTTGCAAATTCCATCTATCAAACGGGTTTAGTCTTTTGCGGGTTCTCTTTTTCCAGAAACAACTGGCACTCCATTCCGGAGTATGCGTACATCACCTTTGAAGGCATCAGCCGCGACTTAAAGCCCGCCTTTCGACACCCATAGGGAAATTGCGTCTCATAGGTGATGTAGAAATGGCAACAGGAAAAACAGTTTAATTCCGTCCCTTGAGTCTGCTGTCCTGTTCCGGAAGGAAGTTCCTTGCTCATATCTTTTCTAATTCATTTTCGGAATAGTATGATAATTTTATACATGAATGAACAAATTGACAATAAAATTTATCGGTTTACAGGAAAGGAAGGGTCAGGATTGGTTGTCCACGTCAATCTGCGATTCCATTCCACCATGAATTTGGTTATATTATAGCTGACCATAACGCGAGGTTATCTTGCTGACAAAATACGAATAACTTCGTGAGAGCCTCTCCCCCGGTGATCGTCTCTTAGGGAGATGAGAAGCGGAACCTGGTTTCATGCAGGAAAAATCTGATCGGAAAGGAATGTCCATCGATGAACGAGATTAAACGTTCCCTGTGGAATCGATTTGTCACTATTGCCCAGCCTTATTTTTTCCCCACTGTTCGAGGCGGAAGTTGGTACATGCTCCTGCTCTTATTGATGCTGCTTGTTTTCCTTTTCGGCGTTCTATTTATGGTTGTTGCAGGCCTTACCATGGCGGGAAGCATCTTCGCACCTTCCGTGACCGCCAAAGTAGCATCCGGACTGTTATCCCTGCTTAAGGAAGTCTTTCACAGCAATGCCTGGATGATTATCGCCGGTGCCCTGATCATTCCTGCTGCATGTTTCATGCTCTTTGCGCCACAATTGCGCGCCCGCAAGCGGGCGTGGACTCTCCTTGCCGTTGTTCTTCTCCTTTCTTTTTCCGTGACGGGTATCAACGTTGCCTTCAGCTATATCGGCAACTACTTCACCAACGCTCTGGTCAAGAAAAATCAGGACATGGCGTATCTGTTTGTCGCCGTGTATTTCTGCGGGTTCCTTGTAGGAATTCCTATCGTGGCGTTATACAGCTACGTGCAGAATTATCTGGGAATGCGGTGGCGGGAATGGATGACCGGAGAGTTCCTCAATAACTATTTTAAGAACCGCAACTATTATGAGATAGAGATAAGCTCGAAGATAGACAACCCTGATCAGCGTATCATGGAAGACATTCGTTCGTTTACCCGGACTTCTCTCGTCTTTCTCTTGATTTTGCTGGGCTCTCTGATGGATCTCGTTTCTTTTACCGGGATTCTCTGGTCGAAATCGGGTCTCCTTGTCGCCGTGGTCTTGGGCTACTCTTTAGTGGGGAGTGTCCTCACTGTCTTGATAGGACGGCGTCTTGTCCGCTTGAACTTCAATCAGCTCAGGTACGAGGCGGATTTCCGTTACTCTCTTGTCCATGTGCGGGACAACGCCGAGTCGATTGCCTTTTATCAGGGCGAGAAACCGGAGATCACCCATATCGGAGAGCGTTTTCGCAACGTCTTGGGAAATTTCAGTCTTCTCATCGGCTGGCAGCGGAACCTGTCGTTTTTCACTACGGCGTACAGCTACCTGCCTGTGGTCCTGCCGTTTCTCGTGCTGTTTCCCCAGTACTTCAGCGGCGAAATCGAATACGGCGACATGGTTCAGGCCAATTTCGCATTCACCCAGGTGTACGCGTCGCTCTCGCTGATCGTCTCTCAGATTGAACAGATAACGAATTTTGCCGCAGGTGTGCAGCGTCTGTCAGCCTTTGCCGATGTAACCACGCCCGCCCTGGCGCCGCCCCCCGGTATCAAGTCTCACGAAGCCGACCGGTTTGCCCTGAATAATCTGACACTCCTTACGCCGAATGCTAATCGCAAGCTCATCGATGACTTGACCGTGGATTTGAAGAGCGGTGACAACATGGTCGTTGTCGGTCAGAGCGGCGTAGGCAAGAGTTCCCTTCTCAGGGCGATTGCAGGATTGTGGACACAGGGTGCAGGCGAGATCGATCGGCCGCCTTTGTCTGATATCTTTTTTCTCCCGCAAAAACCTTACATGCTGCTTGGATCACTGCGGGATCAGCTGCTTTACCCGCGCTTGGAAAGGCAGGTCTCTGAAGAGGATTTGCAACGCGTTCTGGAGACGGTCAGGCTTGAGGATCTGCCGCAGCGGGTAGGCGGATTCGAAGTGGAATTGGATTGGGCCGATGTTCTTTCTCTCGGCGAACAGCAGAGACTGGCCTTTGCCCGGCTCCTGATGAACCAGCCCAGGTATGCCGTCATGGACGAAGCGACGAGCGCCCTCGACCTGGAAAATGAGTCTAACCTCTACCGGAAATTAAATGAACTGGATATCCATTATATCAGTGTCGGGCATCGCACCAGCATCCTCGAGTATCATAACCGTGTGCTGGAGCTGCAGGGGCAGGAGAAGTGGCGATCACTGTCCGTTCCGGAATACCGGGCAGCGATGAGTATCACAGCATAAACATTGTCAGGACTCTCGTTGCGGGTCGGCCGTATGGCACCTTTGCATATGCGGTTGCGGCGGGGGAGCGGGATGCGGATAGGCTTTATACGGTATCGGGATTTAAATTATTTGTAAAACCTACAAAATACGTTATATTAATATACAGAAAGCTGAGTCAAAGGAGGTAGTCATGCAATATTCGGATGTAGTGATGGACCATTTCAAGAAGCCCCGGAATGTCGGCAAGATTGAAAACCCTGATGGCACGGGTGAAGTAGGGAACCCGATATGCGGTGATATGATGACGATTACCATTAAAGTCAAGGATGACCGCATCGATGACATAAAGTTCAACACGTTCGGCTGTGGGGCGGCTATTGCCGTCTCAAGCATGGTGACTGAAATGGCAAAAGGAAAGACTTTGGAAGAAGCCATGGCGATTACCAAAGAGTCTGTAGCAAAAAGCCTTGGCGGCCTCCCGAAGAACAAACTCCACTGTTCAAACCTGGGGGCGGACGCTTTGCATAAAGCCATTATGGATTACTATGAGCACAAAGAGGGCAAAGCCAGGGAGACAAAAGAAGGCCAAAAAGTGGAGCACATCGGTGAAAGGGAAGGAAAATGTTACTGCCCTTACTGCGATATGGGATTGCCGGAGCCTGCTCCACTCTGCACGAAATGTGGGAAGCCCACGCTGCATTCTGATTTCACCGTCATGAAAGGAGCAAAGAAAGAATGAAGGTTATCTATTTGGACCATATTTCCGGTAATCCGCTCCATCCTCAGGTTAAAGAGGCTATCATCGATTATATACAGAAGGACGGTTTTGGGAATCCCGTGAGTCAGCACAGCATCGGAGATGCGGCCATGGAGACCATGGAAGACGCACGCGCCAAGGTTGCCCAGCTCATCAATGCGGATCCGCAGGAGATCGTATTCACTTCATGCGGAACAGAAGCAAATAACCACGCCATAAAAGGTGTGGCCTTTGCAAAGGCCAAAAAAGGGAAGCACATCATTACGTCGAATATTGAACATCAGTCAGTTGCAAGACCTCTCCGGATGCTCTCCCAAATGGGTTACAACGTGACTTCCGTCTCAGTAGACAAGTATGGCATGGTCAACCCCGCAGATGTGGAGGAGGCGATCAGAGAGGACACGATCCTCATTTCAATCATGCACGCCAACAACGAGATCGGTACGATTGAGCCTATCGCCGAAATAGGGAGGATCGCGAAGGCAAAGAAAGTGCCCTTTCATACGGATGCAGTAGTGTCCTGCGGCAACATACCCATAGATGTGAACGAGATGGGTGTTGACCTGATGAGCATCGCTGCAAACCAGTTCTACGGACCAGCGGGTATCGGAGCCATCTATATAAGAGATAAAACAAGGATACTGCCACTTATCGATGGCGGGATACAGGAGAGTAACCGCAGGGCAGGAACCCCCAATATGCTTGGTGTCGTCGGGATGGGCAAAGCGGCGGAACTTGCCCGCGTTGAAATGCCCCAGCGGACTCTACACCTGTTGAAATTGAAGAAGGCAATCATGGACCGTTTGGGTACCATTGATAAGATAGTTCTCAACGGGCATCCTGAAAAGAGCATGCCGGGTCTCGTGTCTTTCTCCGTGGAGTACATCGAAGGTGAGTCTATGATGATGATGCTTGACGAGGAAGGAGTAAGCATCTCCACCCGTTCCGCATGTGCTTCGGGCTCTCTCAGGACATCCCATGTCTTAATCGCAACCGGTACCGATCATGCTACAGCGCAGGGTACCCTTGTCTTTTCCTATGGCATTGACATTTCGGTGGAAGATATCGACAAGGCATTCGCGTCCCTCAGGAAAAGCGTGGACTTCTTGAGAAATATGTCGCCGCTCTACAAGAAGGGATGATTATTCTCCGATTGATCCGCCAGGCAAATATTCCTCGTAGATCACGTCCGATGAAATGATCGTTTGCGGCAGTTATATTTATTACCGTCAAATTAAGAGGCGGCTTTCTTTTGCGCAAAAATGTAACGGACCAAATGGGTATGCGGGCCTTCGGAACCATGGTTTTCCGGGTCTTCCATCAAGCCGGTTTCAATAACTTCAAATTCCTTGAAGTGCTCTTTTAAATCGGATTCGGTGAAATAATGTACAGGCCGGCCGGGTTTACTTTCATAAGTATTGACTTCGACACAATTGCCCTTTCCGAAACTCGATTCTTGCTCAGAAAAAACGGTGAAAAAAACGACCCCGTTCTCTTTAATCTGATTAAGGCATTTTTCAACAAAAATCCGTCGCTCGCGTTCTCTAAACAGATGCAGTACATTAAAACAATAGATGGCGTCATAAGAAAGCTCAGCAAACGGCATTTCCAATACTGAACCTTGATAATAGATAATTTTTTGATTGCTTTGCCTTGCAGTTCTTAATGCTGTTTCAGATATTTCGATTCCGCTGACCTCAAAACCTTCAGCTTCAAGGTATCCGGCATTACGGCCATAACCGGCGCCTGGAACAAGGATGTTTCGGACTTGATGATTTTTGAATAAATCCTTGGCGTGGAGAGCGGTTTTGCTTGGCGCATCACCCCAGATTTTGCCTTCGGCAGTGAATCGTTCTTCCCAGTAATCTCTCATTAAATATCTACGTCTTCCTTTATTCTGTCTTTGACGTTACCATCCATCTACTAATGTGAGAATCCACGAGGGCTCGTCAGGGCAGTATGCCGATGAGAAAGGGCCGGTGAAGTTCGCAGGGGATTCCCATTATCAGCCAGCAATTGCGGGCATCCATTTCCTCGTTGATGCGCTCTTTGACCGTCTTTACGGTTCCGTCGTCACAGCACACGTCCATCAGATATGGTAATTCTTCAATCACATCGGGCGGGGTACCGCCTGTTTCCTCGCGATAGAAAGCACAGGCCTCTTCCTCAATATCTGCGGCGATGACCATCTTGTGAATTCTGTACGCCTGCATATCTCTTCCTTTGTCCTTCAACAATAATTAGCGGCTGTCCTCAGCTTTATAGTTCCGGGACTGATCGGATTTTTTTAACACCTTCAATCCATGAGGACACACTGCGGAGCAGATACCGCAGGTGTGCCCCTTGAGGTACTTAAAGTAGTGTTCTATTTTCCAGCTATCGCAGGCGCGGGTATCCAATATATCCTCGCGCGGCAATCCCGGATACCAGGCATTTCCCGTTAGTGCGCCGGCAGGGCATGCATCGACGCAGCGAGTGCAGCGGCCGCAGGAGTCGCGCTCCACCGGCTGCCCGCAGGGAATGGTCATGTCCGTAAAAACTGTCCCGAGGCGAATCCATAGACCAAACTTACGGGTAACAAGCTGGCAGTGGCGGCCAATCCAGCCTAATCCTGCACGAGTGGCCGCGGTCTTGTGAGGGAAGTCTCCCTTGATATTTACCATATCGGTACGCTTTGAAGCAGCCAAGGGCTGTGCCCGAAAACCCAGGGCTTTAATCTCGGCCGCCAGCCTTTTCGCAAGATCATTGATGTGGTCGTTCACTCTGGCGTACTCATCAGCATAAGCCTGATTTGGGCCGTCTTGGATACCGTCCATTATCATGGGGTTCATGGGAATGGCAAATGAAATGGCGAACGGATACCCCTGCTCCGTTGCGTCAGCGGGTGTCGAGAACCCGCGAAGGTCAGCTACACCCCAGAGAGGAATTTTCTGAGCTTTCATCCAGGAGGTCAGCCAGTGCGGTAAAGAGGGAGGGGAAATTGGCAAAGGCAGAAGGGCTCCTTGTCCCTTTCTAATTTTGACGTGCTTTTAGTGTCTGTCTTCCAACAATTCTCATGAAAGGATTTCTAAGCCGACGTCAATGTGATTCCCAATGTAAAAAGCAAGGTGTTTTACAAAGAGATCGTAGACTACAAGAAAGGATTATCCGAAGCGAGTTCCTTTTCAAAAATAGCAATTTCGTCGTAGTCAGGATTGATAGCGGATCTTAATACTCTTCTTCTATTTTGAGCTTTGCTTTTTTCAAAAAAGACTTCAGGTTCTTGAATGAATCCTCTTTTAACAAGCGTTAAAATCCAGATTTTTTTCATTTTACCCATGTCCTCTCACCCTCTTAAACCAGCTATAAACGTCTTTATACTCTAAGAAGTTACAAATGTCAGATAATCCGCTCATCCTAAACGTAGGCCGATTAATTTGTGAAAGAAAAAGTGAACGCCTTATATCATTAGAAACGATGCTAAATTTTGGCTTTAAAATTGGTTCTGCCAAATACAAATCATTGAACCTCAATAGGCCTGAATAAATCGGCGTGGAATGCTCTACTTCAAACATGGCTTTCAGTTCGCTTGAGCCTTTCTGTAACCATACCACATCTATTTCTTTAATAACGTTAGAAATTTTTCCATATCTCGTGGGCAACTCATTCCTACAATGAAACTTGTCGGCTAAATCCCAATCAAGTTTGTTTCTATCATTTGATGGTATCCATAGATCATATCCCTTCAGATAGCCAATCGATCCAATTAAAGTTTGAATTTGAGAATGGCCAAGTTCAGGTGAATCAACTAATTTATTTCTATCGATTAAATCATCGAGGTTGTGCCAGCCAATAAAGCCTTCTATGTTAAAACGTCCAGCATTAGCAATATACAATTCATTCTCATCATCATGATAAATCTGTGCCTTATATTGACCATCAGAAGCAGGTGTTAAAGAATTGAAAATATCTTCGAAATCTGGATAAGGAATAAATGCAGGTTCCGTTTGTGTATTCCATAACAAACATATAACAGAATTAAATCCTTCTAATTGTTTCAAATCCTCTTTTCTTAATCCGTAAAAAGATTGATTCTTATTATGAACTTTAGAGTACCTTATATAAATTCGGGCTACTCCATATATATTTCTTAGTTTATCCAAAGGTCGCGGTAGGGAAAATCGGGTCGGGCCTTGAAGCGTGTATCTTCCTTCCTCACGTTCAGATTCCTATTTAGCAGTGATTGTCAAAGGCAATGTCGCATAATGATTTAGAGTTGTCAACGTTCTGTTTCAATCTGCAAGAAATGCCATCTGCAAAGTTGACAAACGCCATGCAACAGGAAGTGAAGTTCAGGCTGAGATGAAGAGGAGACAGTGTTAGATGGGATGCGTGGTATTGGACTGGGTCACCCTCTGCGTTTTTGTCGTGGTTACTTCCATCCACCGCTTGATGCGGTCGGCGTCTGCGAAGCGGGTCAGCTTGCCTTGAGCATCGAGGAGCACAATCAGCACGGGGCGCTGTGCCACTTGGGCCTGCATCACCAGGCATCGCCCTGCCTCATCGATGAAGCCCGTCTTGGAAAGGCCGATCTGCCAGCGAGGGCTCCGGACCAGACGATTGCTGTTGCGGAACGTCATGGTGCGGTAGCCTAATTGGACTGCGGCATCCTCGCGCGTAGTGAATTCCCGGATAAGGGGATATTGGTATGCCGCATCCACCATCCTCGCCAGCTCCTGGGCGGTGGACACGTTGCCGCTCGAAAGCCCGACGGGGTCCTGGAAGTGCGTATCGGTGAGTCCGAGTGATAGGGCCTTGGTGTTCATGGCGGCGATGAAGGCGTCGATACCGCCGGGGTACGTACGCCCGAGCGCGTGAGCACAGCGGTTCTCGGAGGCCATCAAGGCGAGCAGCAGCGCATCTCCGCGCGTGATGGGCGTTCCCACCCTCAGGCGCGAGCGGCTGTGGCGCATGGTATCCACGTCTTCGGGTTCAATGGTGATCAATTCATGGAGGCCCAATTGGGCGTCGAGCGTCACCATGGCCGTCATGACCTTGGTGATGGAAGCGATGGGCAATACCGCAGTCGCCCGTTTCTGAACGAAGAGCTCACCTGTCTGCTGGTCCTCCACCCATGCGCAGGCTGAACGGATGACGAGCTTCCCGGGGGCACTGACGGCTTTGACGCGCGCTTTCTTTTTTTTCTTCTTTTGGACAACTTTGGATTTCGAGGATTTCGACGACTTCGAGGATTTTGAGGCTCCTGCGGCGACCTGGACCGACAGCATCCCCACACTCAGAAGGATGACCAGGATCGCTATGCAATATCTACGCGCCATTCTCTCTCCGTGACTTGAAGATGCCGAAGGTGCTTTCCGCGCATCACCTCGGTGTGCTGCCATAGAATATTAAGAGACAGCGTTTGATAAAATCTTTTCGGTAATTTCACTTTAAAGAAAAATGCACCTTCATGTCAAGAAAAAATGAACACAGGGCTGTTGCTAATTATGATTTGTAATATCGCATTCACTTCTTTGCTATGGAGAGAAGGACTTCGTGAGTGCTCGTTCGATTCCCTGCCCTTGATTTTTCAGGGCAGGATCGCTATACTATGTTTGAGGCTAAATACATGTTGACCATTACACCCGAAGCAAAGGAGTATGCACTCGATAAGGGCGGCTCGTTGTTCCTGGAACTCGTTACCGTAACGGGCGGCTGCTGCATACCCTATCAGCCGGAACCAGCCGTCAGGATCGGCAAGCCCCGCAAGCAGGATCAATACAGACAGGAAACCATAGACGGCTTGACCGTCTTTATACCTTATAGACTGCCGGAAGAAGAATTGGTTATCGGAATGGCCTCCTTCCTGGGGTTCAAGAAATTAGTAATTGATGGCTGGCGCTGTTATTGACGACAGACGAGGAAGGCTTCAATTCTTCTTTATGGATAACATGGATTAACCCTGCCCGCAGTTCGGATATCAAACATTAGGACCAACGAAGGTTTATTCTGAAACGCATCCCAGGGCGCATTCACCCGGATACGGGGAAATTTTGCTTGACAGGTTATGAGCATATGCTTATAATATAGAAAAAGGAGAAAGAAGAATGGCGAGGCCAAAATGCTGTCGAAGAGTGGCAGGAGAACCGCCGTGCCAGATTTTCAAGCCGGCCGGTGTGCCTGCATCAGCGCTTGACCATGTGGTTCTATCCATGGATGAGTTCGAGGCAATCCGGTTGGCCGACCTTGAAGGGCTTTACCACGACAAGGCGGCGGAACGGATGAAAGTCTCACGTCAGACCTTCGGCAGGATTATTGGAGCGGCAAGGCACAAGGTGGCTGAGGCGCTGGTAAAGGGTCTCGCCCTCCGCATTGAGGGAGGTGAAATACAAATGGCAGAGAGGCGAATTTTTACGTGCATGAAATGCCGGCATGCGTGGGATGTGCCTTTTGGTACCGGCAGACCCGTAAAATGCCCGGCTTGCAATGATGCGGCTATATGCAGGGCCGATGGGCGGAGAGGACGGAGGAAACCCGGTGAGGCATGCCCGCGCGGCAGGTCTTAAGCAGGATACTGATTATTGGGAGAAATCCCCCTAACCTCCCCTTCGTTAAAGGGGGACATCAATAAGAAATAAAAAGGAGATTTTAAAATGAAGGTTTGTTTTCCAACAGAAACATTGCAGGGACTGGACAGCAGAGTTTACGGACATTTCGGGTCTGCGCCCGGCTTTGTCATTGTGGATACGGGAGAGATGAGCGTGGAAGAAATCAACAACAGCGATCTGCATCATGCCCACGGCATGTGCCAGCCTGTCAAGGCTCTGGGAGGATTAAAGGTTGATGCCGTGGTTGTTGCAGGCATCGGCATGGGCGCCCTGATGAAGCTGCAAGCCCAGGGGATCCAGGTTTACCGTGGTGCTGAAGGCACTGTCCAACAGAATATCGATCTCATTCGAGACGGCAAATTGCCGCAATTTTCGAAAGAAAATACCTGTGCAGGCCATGCGGGCGGCGGGTGCTCCCACTGATTCTGCTTCGTGCGAGGGCCGCAGACTATATGGCAGCAGGCGCCACTCGGATGCGATCATGATGTGCGGTTTAATAAGCAAAGCGACAAAATTACTGAGGAGAATGATAATGGAGTGTAAGAAAAACAATTCCGGTGAAGACCAGGGTTGTCAAGGCAAATACAAGGAACCTGATAATAGATTAAATGACAGTACCGAAGATGTAACACTGGCAAATCGTATGGCGCAGATCGATCATAAGATCATGGTGCTGTCCGGGAAGGGCGGCGTCGGCAAGAGCACTGTGGCGGTTAATATCGCCGTTGCCCTGGCCATGCAAGGAAAACAGGTGGGAATTCTGGATGTAGACTTGCATGGTCCCAGTATCCCCACTCTGCTCCATCTCAATGGGAAGTCGGTGAAAACCGGCGATGAAGGCATTAACCCTGTGGATTTTGTGGAAGGAATAAAAGTAATGTCCATAGGATTCTTTATGCCTGAACAGAACAGGGCCGTGATCTGGAGAGGCCCCATGAAGGTCAATGTCATAAAACAGCTTTTGACGGAGGTGAATTGGGGTCATCTCGATTACCTCGTTATTGACTTTCCTCCGGGCACGGGAGATGAACCCCTTTCCGTGGCTCAAATGATTCCTGACGCAGACGGCGCCGTTATTGTGACCACGCCCCAGGATTTGTCTCTCATCGACGTGCGAAAATCCATAGATTTCTGTAAACAGTTGAAAGTTCCCGTCCTGGGGGTGATTGAAAACATGAGCGGTCTCGTCTGCCCGCACTGCGGGAAAGGCGTCGATGTCTTTAAGCGTGGAGGTGGCGAAAAAATGGCAGGCGAAATGGGAGTTCCCTTTCTCGGGCGCATTCCCATAGAACCGCTGATCGTGGAGGCTTCGGACAACGGGAAACCATTTATCTATCATTACGGGAAAACCTCTGCGGCCAAGGCCTTTGTCAAAGCCGTCAAACCGATTTTAGGAATGACAAAGAAATAGAGAGGTCTTTTGCACTATGCCGATTTATGAGTATGAATGCACCGCATGCGGCGGAATCTCCGAGTTGCTTGAAGGTATGACGGAGGAGCAAACCGCGAGGAGGTGCCGTGTCTGCGGAAATGAAGACTTAAAGAGAATCCTGTCGAAGGGGGTCACATCGAGAATAGGTCAGATAATGGGTTCTCGAGGAGGCAGGACCTGCTGCGGCAGAGAGGAGCGGTGCGACACGGCGCCGTGTGCGCAGGGGGCGGCATGTCACAAATAAGCGCCCCGCAGAGGAATCGCAGGCAGGATTAAGGAAGTGGAAGAAGACGAGATCAAAAAAGAAATGATGGATTTGCTCTTGGAAAAAACCAAGAATCTTTTTTCCGGAAGAGTCATTGATTACGGGACTAACCCGAGAAATTGCGGTACAATAAAAAAGCCGGACGGCTATGCAAAGATAACCGGACCATGCGGGGATACGGTAGAAATATTTCTACGGGTGAAAAGCGGCAGAATTGAAGACGTCCGATATACCACAGATGGTTGCATGGCATCCCATGCCGCTGTCTCGGCTGCCACAGTGATGGCTAAGGGGAAAGCCCCGAAGGACTGCATCAGGATCAACCAGAATGCCATCCTGGAGCATCTGGGAGGGATGCCGGAAGAAGCCAGGCATTGTGCCCTTCTCGCCGCCACGACACTGCATAGAGCATTGAGGGACTTCGCTGTTGGAAGAAGAAGAGGGCAGCCATGATACCGAAAGAACCAAAGCCATGCCGCGAGGCCGTAAGGAGTTATTGTGCTTATCGTTGATGCGGCTGCTTGAGAAAACTGCAAAATAAAGGAGAAAAATTATGTCGTTTAAAATACTTGTTATCGGTGGGGTGGCCTGCGGGCCAAAGGCTGCATCAAGGCTGAAGCGTCTCCGTCCTGACGCGGAAATTACCATAATTGAAAAGGGCAAAATCATTTCTTACGGTGCCTGCGGCCTCCCTTATTATGTGGAGGGTTTATTCTCGGACGTCAGTGAACTGAACAAGACGCCGGTCGGCGTTCTGAGAACCCCCGCCTTTTTCGAGAAGGCGAAAGGCGTGCGGGTGCTGATACAAATGGAGGTGCTGAAAATCGATCCGGCGAAAAAGTCCGTGCGCGTAAAAAACCTGGAAACAGGCGCTGAAGAAGACATGGCCTACGACAAACTGGTCTTGGCGACAGGCGGGTCTCCGTGCCGTCCGAACGTTCCCGGCCTCGATCTTAAGAATGTGTGGTTTATTTCGCACCCGGATCACGTCGTCAGCCTGAAGAAGGAGATTGCAGAGCAGGGCCTGAAGAAGGCGGTCCTCGTGGGGGCCGGATTTATCGGCGTCGAGATGGCGGAGGCGCTGGTTCAACAGGGACTCGATGTGACGGTTGTCGAAATGATAGATCAGATCATGCCGGGCGTTCTCGATAAGGACGTCGCCACGTTTGCCGCCAAACACCTGCGTCAGAAAGGCGTAAAGCTTGTTTTGGGTGAATGCGTGAACGGCATTGAAGGCAAGGAGAAGGCAACTGCCGTCAAGACCGACAAGCAGAGCATCCCGGCGGACGTCGTGATCGTTGCCGTCGGGACACGGCCCAATGATAAACTGGCGAGGGAGGCCGGGATTCTGTGTACGAAGCAGGGTGGAGTCGTCATCAACGAGTATTGCCAGACGAGCAATAAAGATATCTACGCGGGTGGCGATTGCGCGGTAAACAGCTACGTTAACGGCAGCGTTGGCGCTTTTCTTTACGTGCCCCTCGGATCGACGGCAAACAAGCACGGCAGGGTCATCGCCAACCATATTGCGGGCGTTCCCACGCCCTTCAAGGGCATCACGTGCACATCCATCGTGCGGGCTTTTGATTTTACCATTGGAAGAACCGGTCTCACGGAAAAACAGGCCCGGGAATTAAATATGGACATAGAGACATTCACACTTGCGGGCCCGGATTTGCCTCACTATATGCGGGAGCATAAACCTCTGGTGATAAAGATGATCGCATCGAGAAGGGATAGAAAGCTCATCGGTGTCCAGGTGGCAGGCCCCGGCAACGGCGCAAAGCGTCTGGACGTGGCCGCTGGCATGATATTGATGGGAGGCACACTGGATCAGCTTGCCGATGTGGACTTCGGTTATGCGCCGCCGTACAGCACGGCGCTTGATCCTCTGGCCGCATGCGCGCACATGTTGACCAACAAGCTTGACGGTTTTGCCAAGGGCATTTCTGCATTCGAAGCCAAGAAGAGGATCGATAAGGGAGATGTCCTTCTGCTCGATGTGCGCACTCCCGCCGAATTCGAAATCAATCAGTTGCCTTACGACGTTCTCCACATCCCGCTGGGAGCGCTGAGAGGCAAGGCCGCGGAACTGCCCAAAGATAAAGACATCATGGCTTTCTGCAAGATCAGTCTGCGCGGCTATGAGGCGCAGCGGATTCTGAATGCCGCCGGATTTGACAGGGTGCAGTTCATCGAAGGCGGCATCGTGGGATGGCCGTTTGAGGTAAAAGTGTTAAAATAGTCGCGCGACAGAAAATCCATCCTTGAAAAAGTAATCAATATTATTTATCAAAGGATATGGAAAAGAGGGATTTCGACAAGGACGCTGCATCCTATGATCTGAAGCCCGGGCGGGTAAAGCTCGCGCAGGACGTGGCAAAAGCTATAATGAGCGGGATCAAGCCTAACGGCGACATGGACGTCCTTGATTTCGGGTGCGGAACGGGCCTGGTTACGCTGCAGCTTCAACCTTTTGTAAGAACCATTACAGGCGCCGACTCGTCTCACGGCATGCTCGATGTCCTTAAATCCAAGATCGCGGAGCGGAAGCTCGCCAATGTCAAAACCGAATTCATCGATCCGGAAAAGAGCATAGAGCTGAAAAATAAATATCACCTCGTTGTCTGCAGCATGACCCTACATCATGTCGAGGATCTCGGCTACATCTTCCATGAATTCTATAATTGCCTCTTGCCGGGAGGACAATTATGTATTGCCGACCTGGATTCCGACGAAGGTGAATTTCACAGAGACAAGACAGGTGTAGTCCATTTTGGTTTTGACAGAGCGGAGATGCGTCGGCTTCTCATTGCGGGCGGGTTTCAGGACGTGTGGGATGTGACGGCGGCAAGCGTTGTAAGAGAGACGGCAGATGGACGGTCGCGGGAATTCACGGTCTTCCTGATAATCGGACGGAAACAATAAGGAGGCAAACCTTATGGACTGGTTGAAACGAGAGAGCTGGTCACCATATATTGGCGGGGCCATAATTGGCGTCCTGAGCTGGATCGCCTTTCTGATGGTGGCTCCGCTCGGGGCCTCGACGTCCTATGTGAGGACATCCGGAATGATAGAAAAACTTTTCGCATCCGAGCATGTCAAGAGCCTTCTATATTATCTGAAGGAAGTCCCGATGATCGACTGGCAATGGATGTTCGTCGCAGGCGTCCTCATCGGAGCTTTCATATCGGCATGGCTCTCCGGTACATTGTACAGAAGGTTTGTGCCCGTGATGTGGAAAGAGAGATTTGGCGGCAGGCCATGGAAGCGCTGGGCAGTTGCCTTCGTGGGCGGAGTGATTCTCATGTTTGGCGCCCGCATGGCGGACGGCTGACCGCTGGGTCATGGGGTCAGTGGGACCCTGCAGCTCGCAGTCAGCAGTTGGATCACCGTTCCCTTTATGTTTCTCTCCGGCATTATAACCGCCCTCATCCTTTATAGGAGGACATAAGACCAATGGCGCCCTTTATTGCATCGGCAACCGGGAAGCTCTTGATGGGGTTATCGCTTGGTGTTGTTTTCGGCTTTACTATCCACAAGAGCAGGATGACGCGTTACGAGACGATTGTCGGACTGCTTCGCCTGCGCGATTTTACTATGTTGAAGGTCATGCTCTCGGCAATTGTCGTGGGTATGGTCGGCATTTACTTTTTCAAAGATATAGGGATAGTGAAATTGAGTCCCAAATCGGCGATAGTAGGGGCCAATATCATCGGCGGCCTGATATTCGGCGTCGGTTTTGCGCTGGCAGGATACTGTCCCACAACCGGCATAGGGTCCATCGCCGAAGGCCGGTATGATGCCCTTCTGGGCGCCATACCCGGGATGCTTGTCGGTGCAGCTATTTACGCCGAAGCATACAGTTACCTAAGGAATAATCTTCTGCAATGGGGCGACTGGGGCAAGATCACGATTCCCGATGCTCTTGGATGGGGTTACCCCTATCACTGGATATTGATTTTCATCATCTGCACAGCCATAGTCATGTTTTGCCGTGCTCTGCAAAAGCGGGGCATGTGAAGAAAATATTGCAACAAGAACGGTGCGAAGGATTTCAAGATGAATACCACAAGAGTGTTGGAACTAGTTCCCATTGGCGTGATACACTCGCCTTACCGGGTGAAGGGCGATGCGCCGCACCAGGGCAGGCTTTCTCCCACAATAAGCGAGATTGAAATCTTTCCGGAATTTGCCGAGGGACTGAAGGATATCGCAGAGCGGCCGCATTTGATCATACTGTACTGGCTTGACAAGGCGGACCGCGGCACGCTCAGCGCCACACCGCCCCATTCAAAAAAAGAACATGGAGTATTTGCCACGCGCTCGCCCGACCGCCCGAATCCGGTTGGACTTGCAGTAGTAGATCTTCTCGGCGGTGACGGCGCCAGGCTCATCGTGAGAGGCCTTGATGCCTTTGACGGAACGCCGGTGCTCGACATCAAGCCCTACTCTGCTGAGATCGACTGTGTGAGGGAATGACGTCGGCGAGAGCTGTGAAGAACTTATCCGATGGAACCGTACGGGAGTTCACCGTTTTCCTTACAACCGGAGGAAGGCGATAAGATGGTAGATGACTGGATCAGAGAAATAAAAGCAAGAATCGATCCTGAACAATTGGGCATGATACTTGTCCATAATGGCATAGTGAGGGCGTCGTCAAAGGGAGGGAAGCCCGTAAGAGGCATGATGTTGTCCTTCGATAAACAGAAGCTGGATTCTTGCGTAAACGAATTCAAGAGACGGGATGGAATTGAAGACATCAGGGTGTGGATCAATCAAGGTATATTGAACGTAGGAGATGACATTATGTATGTTCTCGTTGCGGGAAGATTCAGAACAGATGTGATGCCCGTTCTTCAGGAACTTCTGTCTATCATTAAAAAAGAGATCGTAAAGGAAGAAGAAGTCCATCCATAGGAGTAGATTATGACGCATGGGGCATTTCAAGATTATTATCCTGATGAGTTTGCTCATTGCTTCGGCTGCGGCAGGCTCAATAAAGACGGTCTGCAAATCAAGAGTTACTGGGACGGTGAAGAAAGCGTCTGTCATTATACGCCCAAGACTTTCTACACGGGCGGGTTTCCCGGATACGTCTATGGCGGGTTTATCGCTTCATTGATGGATTGTCACGGCGCCGCTACTGCATCGGCGGCCAAATTGCGTGCGGAAGGATTTTCTCTCGATAACCGGCCGATTTCCCGCTTTGTTTCAGCATCTATAAAAGTTGATTTTCTAAAACCAACGCCGATGGGACCGGTCCTGGAAATCAGGGGCAGGGTTAAGGAGATCGAGGGCAGGAAGGTCACTGTGAGCGTCACTCTATCTGCAGAGGGCGAGATTCGCGCGAAAGGCGAAGTAGTAATGGTGCAGCTCCCGGAGAGTGGCAAGTAGCAGGGGATACGCGGATTCTTTTTCGCGGTATCGATTCCGCATATCATGTTAGAACAGTCAGTATGAAGACTTGCCGCCGCCTTCTTCCGGCGAATGCTCCGGCGAAGGTTTATAGTTCTTTTCACGAGGGGGGACCCTCGGCGGACTGCCGCCGCCGGAGTGCACGGCTATTGCGTAGGCAGTGCTGTCCTTTGCCATCGAGCGCTGTCTGCCGGTTCTGAAATCGAAGGCCCACGCGTAGTCGGCGGTATTGTCCTGAAACTCCGTGCCGGACCAGTAATCGTAGGGCTGGAGTTCTGAAAGCGGCCCCTTATTTGTCAATGGGCCGTCCTCATCATTATCCAACGTATCGTAATAAAGCCGTCCCATCTCGCCTTCATTTGTGTAGTCGTATTCCGTCCCCGGAGTTACGGGGAGCCGCCAATCGCGAAAGCCTGCGACATTGAGGATCGCGGCCCATTTCATCGCCTCATCCCAGGTCATGGGATAATTGTTCGGATGCTTATACCAGGTGATGTCGGTATCCGTGTCATAAACCGTGCCGTCGCCCATATCGATGAGATCTGCCGATGCTCCTTTTGACATGCTGAAGGAAATGATCAATATGGATAGAAAGATGAAAAACTTTTTCATTGTCTGTTTCCCCCTTTCTTTCGGGAATTAAAACTGATCTTACACTGCATGACGGGCGATCATCGGATTCCCGCATATGGTTTGCTTGTTGCCGGGATGATCGACGGCACCTTGTTTCCGGCCAGGGGTCTCCCTGGTCTCCGGTTTCCTTACTTCCGAGCACTTCTCGAACAGCAGCACAGGGAAGACGGCAACGGCCATGCCTATCAGGAACCATAAAGTGTTCAACAATATTTTCTTTTTATTGATCATTTCGTTTTGTCGGTTCTTCCGTGTATCAGGTCGATCACAGTGATTTCCGGGGGTGATAGAAACCGGATCGGCGGCCCCCATGTGCCCGTTCCCCTGTTTACGTACAGATGCGCATCATTCGGCAGGTTGAAGTATCCCGTAATGAGTGGATAAAAGCGCCTCACAACAAAGTTGAACGGGAAGATCTGGCCGTTGTGGGTGTGCCCGGAAAGCTGGAGATCAAATCTCCCGATACTGTCTTTTTCTATTACCGGCCTGTGTTTGAGAAGCACCGTGAAGCGCTCGCGGGAAAGTCCTGACAGCAATTTCACCTCCGAAATCTCTTGGGGAAGGCCGAGAGAGTCTACCGTGGGATCATCGACACCGGCGATATTAATAACTCCGGCTGCGTCAACGCCTTCTTCCCGGAGAACCGCAAATCCTGCGGCCCGCGTGAAATCGAGGGCCTCGTCGAGACCCGCGTAGAATTCATGATTGCCCGTGATGGCGAATTTGCCGTACCGGGGCTGTATGTCGCGCAGAAGTGCCGCGTTCTCCGTGAGAGTGTCTATCTGTCCATCCACGAGGTCCCCTGTCGATACGAGGATGTCCGGCTGTGCTTTCTTCACCTCTTCGACGATGTACTTCAGGCGTTCCCCCTTCACGATGATCCCTATATGGACGTCGGATATCTGTACGATCCGTATCCTTCCTGCCGCTTCAGGGATTTTGGGAGACGCTATGGTCAGCATTTCCGTCCGGATATCCTTCGCCTCAAAATAGCCGTACACATTGACGGCCAATGAAACTATAAGGGGCAAGAGAAATGCATATACCGGTGAAAGGACGAGATGCGATAAATCCCTGTGCGAAACGAGGGCGCCTGCACGGACGAGGAGATGGTATATGTCGAGAAGAAGGGAAGAGATGAAGAACAGGAACAACACGCCCATCCATATATATCCCGTGTGCGCCATGATGGAAGCGAGGGTCTCGTAGCCATACCGCTCGGACATCCGCACGAGGATGGGGGCGAGGATCATGAAAATAAGGATAATGACGAGGATTACATTACCTGCGGCGCCTAAATGAAATGCCCCTTTGATCTTCGCAAAAAGATAAAGATGTACGCCGCCGTAGATGAGGAAAAAGGTAAGTAGGAAAAGGCTCATTGATATCTCGACAGATAAAACACGATTTACCGTCTTCTCTTTCTAATATTGCCGCGAGTCGGCCCGGCGAAAGGCGGCTCTCTCCCGGCATGAACTTTAGCTGGTGCAGGCATCGTTACTGCCGAGGTCGGAGGATTGTTAGCGCTTGCTATTGGCAAATCAACCAATAGCAGACGGGGCTTCATTTAAGCAGCTTTATATTGAAAATAATCAATAATTAAAATATATTTGTCAAGAACAATGTCTTATTAGAAGAGAATACAACTTCACTTTTTGGAGGAATTGAAAATGGATTGGGGAATGCAGAACCGTATGTCACAGCTCATCCAGGCTGATGGCCATTGTTTTTTTCTTCCCATAGACCACGGTTATTTTCAGGGTCCGACGTCATGCCTGGAAAAGCCCGGAGAAACCATAGCACCGCTCCTTCCCTATTGCGACGCCATCTTTGTAACGAGGGGTGTATTGCGGGCGGCAGTAGATCCCGTAGGGAGCAAACCCGTTATCCTCAGGGTATCCGGAGGCACCAGCGTCGTTGGCAAGGACCTCGCAAATGAAAGCATTACCACATCCATAGAGGAGATTATCCGCCTAAATGCGGCTGCTGTGGGAATTTCCATCTTCGTAGGGAGTGACTACGAACGCGAGTCTCTGACTAACCTCTCAGGGCTTGTCAACGAATGCGAGAATTTCGGTATCCCTGTAATGGCCGTCACGGCCGTAGGCAAGGAATTGGAAAAGCGCGACGCCAGGTATCTGGGACTCAGCTCCCGCATCGCCGCGGAGCTCGGGGCGCGGGTGGTGAAAACCTACTGGTGCAAAGACTTCGACAGGGTCGTATGCGGCTGCCCCGTCCCGGTAGTTATGGCGGGCGGTCCGAAATGTGAAACGGAACTCGAAGTCATGGAGTTTGTATATGACGGCATGCAGAACGGCGCCATCGGCATCAACCTCGGAAGAAACGTGTGGCAGAATCCCTGCCCGGTAGCCATGATAAGGGCATTGCGGTCCATCATTCATGAGAAATACACGGCCAAGGAAGCATGGGATCTTTTCAACAGTTTAAAAGAATAAGTAACGAACGGCAATAACCTGATCGGGTTGCAAATCTATGCGCGTGGCAATGTACTACAATAACAGGGACGTGAGGCTGCAAGAGTTGCCGAAGCCGAAAATCGGCCCCGGCGAGATTCTGGTAAGGGTCATAGCGAGCGGCATATGCGGCAGCGATGTCATGGAATGGTATCGTATTCGCAAGGCGCCGCTGGTCCTGGGCCACGAGATCGCGGGAGAGGTCGTCGAAATAGGGGAAGGGGTAGGGCGCTACAAAATCGGCGACAGGGTCTTTGTCTCCCACCATATTCCATGCAATACCTGCCATTATTGCCTTATGGGTTATCACACCGCCTGTGAGACATTGCATACTACGAACTATGACCCCGGCGGTTTTGCCGAATATATCAGAGTACCCAAACTCAATGTGGATCGAGGCGTGTTTCTCCTGCCGGAGGAGCTCTCGTTTGAAGACGGAGTCTTCATCGAACCGCTGGCCTGTGTCGTCCGCGGGCAGCGTGTGGCAAATCTTCAGGCAGGCCAGTCCGTACTGATTCTGGGAAGCGGCATCTCCGGCCTTCTCCATCTTCTTTTGGCGAGAACCCTCGGGGCCGGACGCATTATGGCGACGGACGTCAGCGAATACCGGCTGCAGACAGCGAAGACATTCGGGGCAGACGCAGTTCTTCACGCCGCAGAAGATACACCTGAGAGTGTCCGGCGAATTAATAAGGGCAGGCTTGCCGATCTTGTTATCGTCTGTGCGGGGGCGCCGGTTGCCTTCCGCCAGGCCCTGAAGGCCGTGGACCGCGGCGGGACGATCCTGTGCTTTGCCACAACGGAACCGGATGTGGAGCTATCCGTCCCCCTCAATGAATTCTGGCGCAACGAGATTAAGTTGATGCCGTCATACGGCAACAGCCCCCTCGATGCGACCGTGGCGATAGAGCTCATCAGGTCGGGACGTGTGCCCGTGGGGAAGATGATCACACAAAGATTGCCTCTCGATAAGACCGGTGACGGTTTCCGGCTTGTTGCTGATGGAGGGGAATCACTCAAGGTGATAATTGAACCGCAAAGATAAATTTGAGGATGCCCTCTAATATATGCCGGCCTGGCAGCCCGCTGCAAGGGTGCTGCCCAATTCACGACACTTTGCCAGGTCGTCGTCAGTTAGCTTGCCCTTGGAGATCACTGGGTCGTAGACCATTTTAAACTTGTAGCCTAAGGCTATGAGTTCGATGGCTCTTAAGGCGCCCGTCCCGTCATTGCCGGCGCTGATGAATACCACATAGGGTTTCCGGAAGACCTTGTCTCCGGCTGGGTAATAAGTCCGATCAAAAAAATCCTTGACCATGCCTGACATATAACCGAAGTTTTCCGGCGTGCCGATCGCCAATCCGGCCGATCCCAAGAGGTCATCGAGGGTAGCATCCCCCGCCCTCTTTAGAACCACTTCCGTATTTTCAATGATTCGGGCTCCATCCGCGACGGCCTGAGCCATCTTTTCCGTGTTTCCTGTCTGCGACTGATATATTATTAATATCTTCGACATGGTATTTCCGAAGCTCCTTTATTACTCTGCTTGACAATATATGGCATTTTATTAAAATACGGAGAAGAAAATAGCAATAGATAATCCTGATATGGAGGAAAGCATATGCCGACGTATGAATATCTCTGCGAAGCCTGCAGGAAAAAATTTTCCGTGATACAGAGTTTCAGAGAATACGAAAAAGCCAAAGCTGCATGTCCGAAATGCAAAAGCAAAAAGGTAAAACAGCAAATCTCCACATTCACGGCCAAGACCAGCAGAAAAAGTTGACGCATTCTTAACCCACTCGCTAAAGCCAAAGCAAGGGCAAGCGTATGCTCTGATGACCATCCGGCCCCTTTCGTGAAATATGACGCCATTCGTAAATGGCCATGTAATCATAGATCTGGAAAGGAGATCGTCATGACAAAAATAATTATTTCAGTATTAGTCGCGGCATGCTTCATATTATCCGGAAGTATTGAGAGCGGCGCCTTCAGATGCGGCGAAGGGTAAGTGTCGGAGACTCCAAGACGAAAGCGCTCCTCGAATGCGGCAAGCCGACGTCGAAAGAAAAGATACGTTCTAAGAAGGGCCGCCACTACCGAACGGATGAAAGGGAGGGAGACAAGAGCGATAAGACCAAACGCACCTACCTGAAAGAGAAAAAGAAACCTATGGAAAAGTGGTTTTATAACTGCAGGGGAAACGATTTTATTTATCTGTCAAAACCACTGACATTGTCAGTGGTGGGGTGTGGGGGCGGAGGCCCCACACCTTAAGTGAACCAACAATGTTGGTGAACAATATTTTAGAATAGCCGTTTCAATCCTTATCAGGCAAGGCGAAGGACATTGTCCGTAGGCTTGCCGCATTTTGAAGGCCACCGACAAGGTCGGTGGTAGTTTACTTACGTTCTTACCTTCGAAGGGTCCATCCTCAAGAACGAAGAGACAGGGAGCTATGGCAAGGGCAAGTCGGATTGCAAAGGCCGGTAGGCTGCAGTAGAGAGATAACGGAGGTGACCATTATGAATGCAATGGAAGCGATTCTTTCGAGAAGAAGCATTCGCAAATACACAAAGGAGCCGGTGTCGGAGAGCGCGGTGCAAGAGATATTGGCAGCCGCTATGAGCGCCCCGTCTGCAGGCAATGAACAGCCCTGGCATTTCGTTATTGTCAATGACCGAAAGATCCTCGATGAAATTCCCAAGGTCCATCCATATGCTCAATCCGTAAAGACGGCCTCCGTGGCTATTGTAATTTGCGGGGACCTGAAATTGGAAGTGTATAAGGATTTCTGGGCGCAGGATTGTTCGGCAGCAGCAGAAAATATGCTGATTGCGGTTCAGGCAAAAGGATTAGGCGCGGTATGGCTTGGCGTCCATCCGATAACTGAACGCGTTAAAGGCATGCAGAAGCTCCTGAAGCTGCCCGAGCATGTGATACCGCTCGCAGTTATTCCTATCGGGTATCCCGACGAGCACAAACCTCCGGCGAATCGATTTAACACCGCAAGGATTCATGTCAATAGCTGGTGATGACTTCCCGTGTGGTTTTCTTTATTCCTTACACGGAATTGCCATAGCCCGGCGCAACAGATTCCAGATACGATAACTTATTTGTCCACTTAGGGAATTATTCCCCAAAGGAAGGGGAATACTTCCTCAATAAAGGAGGAATATGCCATCGTGGCATTTTGATAACCAATTATTATCACTTGCTATTTTTATTTATTTTTATTGTGGTATAGTCCTTGCTAAATTAATGGAAAACTGAAAGAAAGGAGGTGAATCGAATGAAGAAACTCACGACAGTATTTATCGCTATCCTGTTTGCACTTTCTATGACCGGCCTCTGCTTCGCCCAGGCTCCGGCTCCCGCACCGGCACCAGAAAAGAAGATGGAAGAGAAGAAGGCAGAGAAGAAGGCAGAGAAGAAGAAGGTAAAGAAGGCCAAGAAGGCCAAGAAGGAAAAGAAGGAAGAGAAGAAGGCGGAAGAGAAGAAGATGGACGAGCCCAAGAAATAACTTGCTTCAATCTTTTTTTCGCAAAAAATTGTTCAAAAGGGGCCATGAGAAATCATGAGCCCCTTTTGATTTTTTGGACCTGATCTTAGCGGGAATGCACACCATCCTTCAGAATGGCATTATGAAAGTGCTAAAGGGAGAGACTGACTTCATCGAAGTCTTGAGCGTCTGTATTCGATAAGACTTTACAAATTCTTCTTCTGCCCGTGCAGTCCTTCGATAAAAAAATTTAAATTCGCGTGCCTCCCAACAATCCTTTGACCCGCCGCATAATATTCTTCGCATACGGAAAGAAAAAAGTGTAAAAGCATCCTGGCCGGGGCACAGGCTTGTGTAACGAACATGTTTCCATGGACAAATACCTTGAGGAATGTATGAGAGCAAAGAATGGTTGACTGGTTATTACATCTTCCCGCCTACAGTAAGGTGGGCGTGTCCTTCCTGGGGATACTGCTCCTTAACTCATCCGGTGTGCCGTTGGGTCTCGCTATCCTTCTTTTTTCCATCCTGCTGCCCTTGTGGGCCGGCACCGGCATGGGCGGCATTTATTACCAGGTAGCAAGCTTTGGCGAGCCGCAGAATTATATACTGCCTGTCATCATTCTCCTTCTTTTGTTCTTCACCGAGTCTTTGAGCAAAACGGGGCGGATGGATCGCACGATCGCGGCCCTCAAAGAATGGCTGAAGCGCAAGCATATCATCCTAGCGGGACTACCCGCGTTGGTGGGACTCCTACCCATGCCCGCGGGCGCACTATTCTCCGCGCCTTTTGTGGCCGCAGTCGATGAGAGCGGGGAACTCGAATTGTCTCACAAGGTGGCAATCAATTACTGGTTCCGGCATCTCTGGGAATACTGGTGGCCCCTCTATCCCGGCGTCATCCTGGCGATGCAGTATTCCAGGCTTCCGGCAATCTGGTTTTTTCTCATACAGATGCCCTTTACCATCGTCGCGGCGATCAGCGGGTATATATTTATTCTGCGGAGGATTAAGAAAGAAGACGATAAAGGCGTTCGTTATGGAAAGATGGACACCGGCGAAGTCCTTTCGGCAATGGGGCCTATCGGACTGCTTGTCATCATATCGCTTGTGGGATCGGCGATTCTTCCCCTCATGGGCATTGAGGGCACGCTGGCAAATTTAATATCCATGCTGGTTGGCCTCATCGTTGCGCTTTGCGCTATTTTCTCTGGCCATGCTGCGGCATTCCGTCCGTCGCTCCGCATGCTTATGCGCATAGACACCTGGTTTATGATAGCGCTTGTCATAGGAATTCAGGCCTTCTCAGCGGCCCTCGTGTGTCCTGTTGATGCAACCGGGGCGACATTGATCACCGGGATGCGGGACGAATTTATCAGAACAGGCATCCCGCTCATCACGGTCATCATGCTGATTCCCTTCATCTCCGGCATGGTGACAGGAGTTGCATTCGGTTTTGTCGGCGCGAGTTTTCCGATTGTGTTTGCCCTCATCGGAACGGAGCCATCAACCGGTCTCTTGGCTGCCACTACTGTGTTTGCCTACTCATTCGGATATATGGGTATGTTGCTTTCCCCCATGCATGCCTGCTTCGTGGTTACCGCTGAATACTTCGGTGTGACCGTATTCGGAGCTTACCGCTACATTACGTGGCCGGTAATCATCATTCTTATCACTTCGATTATCCTGTCAAGCTTGTATTATGTAATATTCTAATGGCAGACAAAGCGGTATTGCCCAGAGACAGGGCGGCCTTGTACCGCTTGATCCATTAGATGCTCGGCGTGGGCACATTTGCCCAGGCGGTCGCCTTCTCAACGGCTACAATGTTGACAATCGCACCAGTATCGGTATTTAGATCTATGGCATAGCGCGGCGTCCTTATCGTCCCAAATGAAAACAATGCCCTGCCTGACAGATGATTCCCGCTTTCATTTTGGACTTCATCGATAATAACCCGCCGGTACGAGCAAGTATCGCAATCCATAGCCGGATCATTTATTTTAAGGGGGCAGTGATGTCTTCTCGCAATATTCGGATCCACATTACGAATCTTCGCCATGTGAAGAGCAGGTGAAGCCCTTAGATGCTCAAAGGGATGCAATACCCAATCAACAATCATGGCAACGGTATTATGCTGCTTGTAAAGATGAAATTCCCCTCCGGTATTTGCAATCATACCCTGCATGATGTAGTCCGCAGGCATTAAATACGCAAGATAGTCCTTGTCAGCGGATAATACTATCTTGCCATCTCTCTCTCCATTAACAATGGTTTGAACTGCATTCGCATTCCTGCCAATATCTTCCGGCAAAAGAGATACAATGGTGATGTTTGCATTTGATGCAAAGGGAAGAGAATGTAAGGTTATTGTCCTTAAGATAAAGCCTGAGCCAATAACTATTATGACAATCATCATGGAGACAACGGCGAACCTGAGCGAAGTTTTGGGAATAACATGATTCATAAAAGAGAAGTATCTCTCAACCGCTTTAGGGAGAAACATCCCTATATTTCTCATATACTTTTCATAAGACTCTCCATAAAGGTTTAACATCCTTTTCTCTTCGTCTTTTGCCAAAAAATAATAAAGAACAAACATAATTGAAAGGCTTGCGAGTACGATAAATCGAGGCCAGAGGACCGCCATGCCAATGCCCCATATGCCGAGTGCAAGATACTGAGGATGTCGGATATATCTGTAGAGCCCGTTATCTGCTATGCCCCACTTGAATAGTTTTCCCAGATAAACCTGTAAGGCACATACTATAAATGCAACAGCGCCTATTATAAAAAATGCCGAACCGGCAATACGAATAGTCTTGAGAAAAAGCGTAGGAGGCAAGATCATGTGTGGCAGAAAGAAGGCGGTAAGCCATCTTGTTACGGGAAACTGTCCAAGCCAATCGAATATCGGATTGAATACAGAATAGAAGAAAAAAGCGAACGGGCTTATCATGATCATGATTTCAAAGGCCACGATGACAAACACGATGATGCTGGCAAATGCTGTTACCTTCGTTATCTTTTCTTTTAGATTCTTCAAAAACATCTCATTTACCTCCTAATCATACTTTCAATAGTGCGTCATGTATTAGAACATATGTTCAAACCAATACTTAATCTCTTATCAACATTACAAGTAATGTACCATTATAGCTTGCCTGCTACAAGTCATTGTAAGACTTGATAATTATAAAATTACCTCTATTTTCTGCCTTTATGATCCCAATATGGTTGGATACCAAATATCCAGTTGTGGTATCCAGGTGGATAATAAATATGCATGATTTTTCAAATTGAAAATATTATTTTTTTAAACTATCTCTACTGATAACAGCATATAGACGAAATGCAGGTGCCTCGTGAATAATAGACCTACAACCAAGAATCTCTTCTTATCTTTTCTCAGGATGGGACTGACGGCCTTTGGCGGCCCGGCGATGGTGGCGCATCTCAGAGAACTTTCCACCCGCCGCTATCAATGGCTCGATGAGACGGATTTCAAGAACGGTCTGGCGCTCTGCCAATCCATACCAGGCGCAACCGCCATGCAGACTGCCGCGTATGTGGGTCTCAGGGTTCGTGGTATTCCCGGGGCGTTTGCCGCTTACCTGGGTTTTGGATTGCCTGCCTTTCTCCTGATGTTGATTCTCTCCGCTATCTATGCGCGTTTCAACGATCTTCCCAGATTCATTTCTCTTTTCAGCGGACTGCAGGTAATAGTAGTTGCCATCATTATTTCTTCCGTCTATTCCTTTGGCAGGAACATCGCAAACAATTACAGAAGCCTTATCATTGCCTCCCTCTCCGCCCTCACATTTTGGGAAGGCATAAACCCCTTTATTGCCGTTGTCGGCGCCGGCATTGCGGGGACGGCTTTTTCTCGAATGTCCGCTTCAAAGGCAGCGGCTGATTTCGATGTGAGGAGAACATCAACTGTAAAACAGATGACCGTGATCCTTATCTTCTTCCTCTCTTGCCTTGGTGCTCTTTATTTTCTGAATAATAGACTCTTTGCCCTGGGAGCGGTCATGCTTAAGATAGATCTCTTTGCTTTTGGTGGAGGCTTTGCATCTCTCCCGCTCATGCTTCATGAGGTGGTCATAGGCAGAGGCTGGCTGGATAGCAAGACATTCATGGATGGTATAGCCTTGGGTCAGGTGACCCCCGGCCCCATTGTGATCACGGCAACGTTTGTCGGATATCTGGTGTACGGCATCTCCGGCGCTGTTGTCGCTACCATCGCGATATTTACGCCTTCCTTCTTCATGCGCGTTATTGTCGCACCATTTTTTGATCGGCTGAAGAACTCGGTGCATTTTCTGCGGGCCATAGACGGTGTTCTTGCCTCTTTCGTCGGACTCCTTCTATTTGTCTGCTTTAAGTTTGCGGCAACTGTTCCCTGGGATATTGCGAGGATCCTCCTGGGGCTTGCGGCATTGGCCGCTTTAATCCGCAAGGTGGACATCCTCTACATAGTGCTTGCAGGCGCCATAATTTCCGTGTTCATATTGTAATAATTGGAAGCAATAGACAGCCGGTCTTTGCTCGAACGAATCGATATGGAGAGTTAAGAAGATGAGTCGTGCATTAGAAGGTATCAGGGTTGTTGATCTCAGCCACGTCCTCGCAGCGCCGATAACGACAATGTTCTTGGCGGACCTTGGGGCTGAGGTCATTCATGTGGAACCGCCGCACGGAGACGATGCAAGAGAGTTTGGGCCTTTTGCCGGCGATGCCGGCAAGAACCGGAGCGGTTATTTCATCAGTCTCAATCGCAACAAGAAAAGCATGGTTCTCGATTTGAGAAAGGAAGCGGGGAAAAAGATACTCAGGCAATTGATGGAGGTATCCGACGTTCTCATAGAAAACTACAGACCCACCACAATGAGGAAACTCGGATTCAGTTGGGAAGAGATCCAAAAGATCAACCCCCGCATCGTTTATGCCTCTATCTCCGGCTTCGGCCAACATTCTCTTCCCGGATATGACAACAGACCGTCCTACGACATGGTGGCCCAAGGCTACAGCGGCCTCATGAGCATAACGGGGCCGGAAGGAGGACAACCCTGTAGGGCCGGCTCCTCGGTGGGTGACATATTTTCCGGACACCAGGCCGCGATTGGAATCCTGGCCGCTTTAATCTACAGGGAAAAATCCGGAAGAGGGCAGCATTACGACGGCGCCATGGTCGACGGCCTGTTTGCCGTCTTGGAAAACGCCGTCGTCCGCCATACAATAAGCGGGGAAATACCAGGTCCTCTCGGAAGCAGGCACCCCTCCATCACCCCTTTTCAGAGCTTTAAGACAAAAGACTCGTGGATAATCGCGGCCATAGGAAACGATATCCTCTGGGCGAGATTCTGTAAAGTGATTGGCCGGGAAGACCTAACGGGAGATCCGATGTTTAAAACGAATCCTCTCAGGACCAAGCATGTAAAGGAGCTCATCTCCATTATTTCAGGAGAGATCTCCCAGAAAACTACGAAAGAGTGGTCGGAACTCTTTGATAAGGCTGATCTGCCTTATTCGCCCGTCAACAGCATCAAGGATATCTGCGCGGATCCGCATATCGGATACAGGAATATGCTGGTGGATATAGATCAGCCTGAAGTGGGAAGGATGACTATTACGGGCTCGCCGATGCATCTGTCAGAGACACCGGGAGAAGTATACGCGCCTGCCCCGCTCCTGGGGCAGCACACAGAAGAAATCTTAAGAGACATCCTAAATTATTCGCAGATCGAAATTGATCAGTTAAGGAAGGAGTGTATTATAAGCGGATAAAATTAATTCCTGCCATCTCTATCATGACATCAGGGAACATGCGGATAATATGCGCCTGTCCTCGGGTTAATGACTCCGTTACTGCTGGGTGGATAATATTCCCCGGTTTTGGGATTGATGGCCCCCTTGCCTGAAGGTGGATAATATTCACCCGTTCTTGGATTTATGGCACCTTGATTTTCCGGTGCGGAAGACGTCGGCACGGATGCCGAGGGAGACTTCTGGGTTTGCTGTGGTGGAGATGGAAGCTCTTGCAAGGTTCCTTGCGGCGTCAACTCTTCTGCATACTTTTTCTGTTGTGTATTTCCCTCCTTAGCAGATGCTCCAGTGAAAATAAATAATATACCTACCACGACAACACTCAAGATCATCAAAAGAAGGTTACATCGCAAATTAAGCAGTCTCACAATATTGACCTCCGACCGTTGTACCGCTCGGTATCGTAATATTTTTCCACATCGACGAGTTTTAATTTGCTGATTATTTCCTTGAGAGGAATGCTTCTAATCTCACCTCTGATCAGGCTCACCATGCGCCCATAATCTTCATTGATAATCATGTCAACTGCAGCTATTCCAAACCACCTGGCCATCAACCGATCACGAGCTGATGGTGTCCCTCCCCGCTGCAAGTGGCTCAAAATGAGAGATCGAGTTTCGAAGCCCGTCCTCTTCTCAATTTCAAGTGCGACAGAGTTCGCTATCCCACCGAGCGTAGGATGCCCGAATTCATCGACTTTAGTGTCTCTCACGAATTCCTGCTTCCCTGCCGGCTTGGCCCCCTCAGAGACCACAATAATTGAATAGTTTATTTCCCGTCCTTCCCGTTCACGCAGAAGATCACACACCACGTCCATATCGAAGGGGTATTCAGGTATCAAAATTATATAGGCGCCGCTGCATTCGCCGCCGTGAAGTGCAAGCCATCCCGCATGACGTCCCATCGTTTCGACAACAAAGTTCCGGCGATGAGAACCGGCGGTAGTCCTCAACCGATCAATTTCCTCCGTGATCACGTTAATAGCCGTATCAAACCCGAGCGAATATTCGGTGCCAGTGAGGTCATTGTCAATAGTCTTCGGGATGCCGACGGTCTTGATGCCCAACGTATGTAATTTATAGGCAACGCCCAAGGTATCTTCTCCACCGAGTACGACGAGAACATCGATCCCGAGCTTCTTAATGTTAGCTATTAATTTTTCAGAACGATCATTCTTCGGATTAAACGGGTTCGTCCGCGACGTTCCCAAGTATGTCCCGCCGTGGCGGTCCCATGTTCGCACGACCTCTTCATCCAGGTGACGGAGGTAGCGGTCACGACTTCTCGGATCGTCCGGATTAACCTCTACCAATCCCTTCCAGCCTTCGACAACGCCGACAACCTCAAAGGACACGGGACGTTTCGCGGCAAGTCTCGGGTCGAGAGCGGTCTTTGTTACCCACTTGATGGCGCCGTTCAAGCCGGGACAATCGCCGCCGCCTGTTAAAACAGCGATCTTCAGTTTCATAATCTCTCCGTCCATATCGTGTGCTTGCTTAAGAACAACAGCATAAGCAAATTAATAATGCAGAATAGCGACGTATACAACAATAATGGTTGACTATACGTAAAATTGTAGGCTCATCCTACTATTCCTTGCCGCCGT
Organism: uncultured delta proteobacterium; assembly: GCA_963729715.1. Classification (GTDB taxonomy): domain Bacteria; phylum Desulfobacterota; class Syntrophia; order Syntrophales; family UBA2185; genus Fen-1135. Next base: position 565,251 of record CAVSPA010000005.1, on the reverse strand, counting down.
CTCTCCTGACGTCGGATGAGCGCAATTCTCGGTGATGTGAGGATTTCTGGTGAGACAACCGAATTAGATCATGTACTGGATATTTGCCTAGTGATAGCTACATGAAATGGGAAAATGGCAGTTTCGGTGTGGTTGCCTTCTCAATTCTCCAAGCAGAACTTTCCAAAACCCGTGGGAGGAGGGAGGGGGTATTTGCCTGTGTAGCACGCAAGACAGAAGCTGTCGGTATCCATGCCGGTCGCTTCTACCATGCCTTCTAAAGATAGATAGTGCAGGCCATCCAATCCTATGAACTCGGCAACAGCCTGAACGTATTCCTTCTGCGCGGCAATTAGTTCACCCTTGGAAGAAAAATCAATCCCGTATGGACACGGATATCTCGTCGGCGGACAACTGACGGCCATATAGATTTCCTTCACACCGCTCTCGCGCAGGTTGCGGACGCGGTTGCGGCTGGTCGTTCCCCTGATTATGGAATCCTCGACAATCAGGACCCGTTTACCGGCAAGCAAGGGGCGTACAGGGTTCAGCTTCACACGCACACCAAAGTCTCTCATCGGCTGACTCGGCTGTATGAAGGTGCGTCCTACATAATGGTTGCGGATCATGCCCATCTCAAAGGGGATGCGGCTCTCTTCCGCATAGCCCAGAGCGGCATAGGTGCCGGAATCGGGAAACGGCATCACAATATCCACTTCCGGCCTGTACTCCTTTGCCAAGCTATGTCCGAGTCGCTTCCGGCACGTGTACACATTTTGGCCGAATATCTGGCTGTCGGGCCGTGCGAAATAGATGAGTTCGAAGATGCAATGCGCAGGCCTCACCTTTGGAAATGGTTTCAGGCTCTTTAGTCCCGTGTGATCGATAATCAGTATCTCGCCGGGTTCTACATCACGTACATATACGGCGCTCAACAGGTCAAAGGCGCAGGTCTCGGAAGCGACCACCCACCCGCCATTGAGCTGTCCCAGAGAAAGAGGGCGAAAACCACGAGGGTCACGCGCAGCAACTACCTTGTCTTTCGTCAGCATAACGATGCTGTAGGAACCCTCAACATGTGCGAGGGCTCTCGTAAGGGCATCTTCGAATCCGTCTTTCAAATAATGGGCCATCAGGTGGAAGATTACTTCACTATCCATTGTGGACTGAAAGATAGAGCCCTTCTCTTCAAGTTCGGCCCTTAATGCGTGGGCATTGATAAGGTTGCCATTGTGGCCGAGGGCATAATGCTCGCCCGCGTGATGAACAAGGAATGGCTGGGCATTGGATATAATGGAAGAGCCCGTTGTCGAATAACGGACGTGCCCAATGGCTAAATAACCCGGCAACTTAGAGAAGATATCCTCGTGAAACACCTCAGACGCCAGTCCCATGCCCTTGTGCCCATAGACGTGACAGCCATCCGCTGTATTGATGCCCGCACTCTCCTGCCCCCGATGCTGGAGGGCAAAGAGCCCGAAGAATGTAACGCGCGCCGCCTCTTCATTTCCGTAGACGGCAAAGACGCCGCATTCTTCCTTCGGTTTGCTTTCCGGTATAAGATATTGAGACATCTAAAGTGACCCCGACTTACCCGTGATACTTCGTAAAAATTTGAAGGGACTATCTAACACCATTATTCTCTTTTTGCAAGCTATGCAATAAGTGGTCATACGCATCTGCATGCGGGTACCTGTGCACCTGTCTACAAGAACTCTTTAAAAAATTCTATAGCCGCCACTTAATTTTCCACTTTTCTCTTTCGCGACAGCATCGCATTACTGTGATAATCTTGAAGAGGAGAAACCTCCCAGTTTTCTTTCTTCAATGCCATAACAGCCTCGCTCAAAGCCTTGGACCCGGCAATCGTCGTTGTGTAGAGAACATTATAAGTGAGCGCACCGCGGCGTATGTGATAGGCGTCAAGGCTTGACCTTCGCCCCACGCTTGTATTGATGACCACCTGAATATCGCCATTCTTGATGCGATCCACAATATGAGGACGGCCTTCGCTGACCTTGAAAATGGTTTCTGTCTTTATGCCGTGTCTTTCGAGATGGGCCGCAGTGCCGCGAGTGGCCATTATATGGAATCCCATATTTTGAAATGAACGGGCGACGGACACGATTTTATCCTTGTGAACGTCATTTACACTGATAAATACTCCTCCTTCGAGGGGCAAGTGAAACCCTGCGGCCATCTGTGATTTGGCAAAGGCCATGCCAAAAGAATGGTCAATCCCCATCACTTCACCGGTAGACTTCATTTCCGGACCAAGGAGGACATCCACATTCGGAAACCTGTTGAAAGGGAATACGGCCTCTTTTACAGAGATATGCTCCGGCCATATGGTTTTCGAAAATCCCAAATCTTTTAATGATCGCCCCAGCATAATCTTCGTCGCCAGCTTGGCGAGAGGCACGCCGATAGCCTTGCTGACAAATGGAACAGTCCGGGATGCCCGCGGATTGACCTCCAGAACGTAAAGGACGCCGTCTTTTACGGCATACTGAATGTTCATGAGGCCTACCACCCCCAGTTCCCGGGCGATAAGTTTTGTCTGCTTTTCAATTGACTCCAGAAGTTCCTGAGAGAACGTGATGGGCGGAAGCACGCAGGCGCTGTCTCCCGAATGGATGCCGGCTTCTTCAATATGTTCCATGATGCCGCCGATAACGGTATCCGTGCCGTCGCTTATTGCATCCACATCTACTTCAATCGCATCCTGGAGGAATTTGTCAATCAGTATGGGGTGATCCGGGGAAGCAGCAATGGCCCTTTCCATGAACTGGCTCAAAGTTTCCTCATCGTATACAATCTCCATGGATCGTCCCCCCAGGACATAGGAAGGTCTGACCAGAACGGGGAATCCGATCCTCCGGGCTGCCTTCAGCGCGCCCTTGATGTCCGTTGCAGTATCGTTGTCTGGTTGCCTGAGGTCCAGGCGATTAACAATGTCCTGGAAACGCTTCCTGTCTTCTGCGCGGTCTATCGCGTCGGGAGATGTGCCCAGGATCCGCGCCCCTGCAGCCTCCAGTCCCTTGGCAAGATTGAGAGGAGTCTGTCCTCCAAACTGGACTATTACTCCGAGAGGATCTTCCGTCTTGAGTATATGAAGCACATCTTCGAGCGTCACCGGCTCGAAGAACAGTTTGTCCGATGTGTCGTAATCGGTACTCACTGTTTCCGGGTTGGAATTCACCATGATACTCTCATAACCTTCTTCGCGCAGGGCAAAGGATGCATGGACGCAGCAGTAATCGAATTCAATACCCTGCCCGATGCGGTTCGGGCCTCCACCCAGGATGACGACCTTGGGTTTCGATGATGACCGTGATTCGTCTTCGATCTCGTAGGTGGAGTAATAGTAAGGGGTATAGGCCTCAAATTCAGCCGCGCAGGTATCGACGAGTTTGAAGACAGGCAGGATATTTTCACGAAACCGCTCTTCGCGGATTTTCGCTTCCGGTTTTCCCCAGAGTTCGCCGAGATATCTGTCGGAAAAACCCATTCGTTTGGCTTCCCGCAATACCGCGACTGAAGGCGCCGTTGTCTCAAGAATCTTTTCCGCTTCAACGATGGCCTCTATCTGGTGCAGGAACCAGGGATCGATCCATGTCAGACGGGCAATTTCTTCTATGGTCATCCCTTGATGAAGGGCGGCAGCGATGTAGAAAAGCCGCAGGGAGTTTGGCGTCCTTAATTTAGAAGACAGGAATTCCTCTGCATTGCCCATATCGGCGGGCAAGGAAATTTTCATGCTGTATCGGCCTATTTCGAGCGAGCGAATCGCCTTCTGGAGGGCCTCCTTAAATGTACGGCCGATGGACATGGTCTCTCCCACGGATTTCATAGACGTCGTCAATACATCTTCCGTCTCGGGAAATTTTTCAAAAGTCCAGCGGGGAATTTTCACAACACAGTAGTCAATGGTCGGCTCGAAGGAAGCCATCGTTTCCTTGGTGATGTCATTGGGAATCTCGTCGAGGGTATAACCGACGGCAAGCTTCGCTGCGATCTTGGCAATGGGGAAACCCGTTGCCTTGGATGCGAGGGCAGAGGACCGTGACACACGCGGGTTCATCTCGATGACAACCATTTCGCCGTTTCCGGGATTTATCGCGAACTGCACGTTCGATCCACCGGTCTCCACGCCTATTTCCCGCATTATGGCAATGGCCGCATCCCGCATCCGCTGATATTCCACATCGGTCAGGGTCTGGGCGGGCGCGACTGTAATAGATTCCCCGGTGTGAATTCCCATGGGATCAAAATTTTCTATGGAACAGATGATCACGACATTATCCGCCCTGTCCCGCATCACCTCCAGTTCGAATTCTTTCCAACCGAGAACGGATTCTTCCAACATGATTTCATGAATCATACTGGCGTCCAGTCCGACCTTGGCGAGTTCCGCCAGTTCCTCCCTGTTGTAGACGACACCGCTGCCCGTACCCCCCAAGGTAAAAGAGGGGCGAATGATGAGAGGGAATCCGATGATTGCCGCTACGGCAAATACCTCATCCATCGTTCTTGCGAACCCGCTCTTTGGTACACGGAGTCCTATTCGCTCCATCGCGTCGCGGAATTTCTCTCTATCCTCCGCCTTCTGGATCACTTCGAGAGATGCACCGATCATTTCCACACCGTAGCGTTCAAGCACACCGCTTTCCGCAACGACTACAGCAGTGTTCAGTCCCGTCTGCCCCCCAATGGTAGGGAGGAGTGCATCGGGCCGTTCCTTGGCGATGATTTTCGCTACAGCCTCCGGCGTAATCGGCTCCACGTAAGTCCTGTCCGCCATTTCAGGATCAGTCATTATTGTCGCGGGATTGCTATTGATCAGAATGACCTGATACCCTTCTTCCTTCAATGCCTTGCATGCCTGCGTTCCGGAGTAGTCGAATTCGCACGCCTGGCTGATGATGATCGGCCCGGAACCGATGATAAGAATTTTTTTCAAGTCATTTCTTTTAGGCATATTTTTTCCAATTAATTTCTTGAACTACGCTGCGAAGGCGAGTCTGTATCTCCCCTACTCCCACTCAATCGTGCTTGGCGGCTTCGAGCTGATGTCATAGACCACGCGATTCACGCCCCTGACTTCATTGATGATGCGGTTGGAAATCTTTCCCAAGAGGGCATGGGGGAGCTTCGCCCAGTCGGCCGTCATGGCATCTTCACTGGTTACCGCACGAATGGAAAGGATGTTCTCGTAGGTTCGCTGATCCCCCATAATCCCCACGCTCTTGATAGGTAGAAGAACGGCAAAAGACTGCCATAGCTTACGGTAGAGATTCGCCGCCCGGATCTCATCCATGAGAATTACGTCTGCCTTGCGCAGGATAGCGAGGCGTTTTTCCGTGACCTCGCCGATGATGCGGATGGCCAGGCCCGGGCCGGGGAAGGGCTGTCGCCAGACCTGCTCATCGGACATACCGAGTTCCTTGCCCAGCAGCCGGACTTCGTCCTTGAAGAGGTGTTTGAGGGGCTCCACCAGGGACAGACGCATCTTCTTAGGAAGACCGCCCACATTGTGGTGTGATTTTATTACAGCGCTAGGGCCGCCAAAGGCGGAGCGGGATTCGATGACATCGGGATAGAGGGTCCCTTGGGCTAAGAACTTTACGTTTTTGATCCGTCCGGCTTCCTTTTCGAAGACCTCGATGAAGGTGCGACCAATAATTTTTCTTTTCTTTTCAGGGTCCTCTATACCTTTCAGTCTGCGGAGAAAAAGGTTCTTTGCCCGGACAAATCGCAGGTTGATCTGGAAATGCTTTCGGAAAACATCCTGAACCTTCTGCGCTTCACCTTCCCGAAGCACGCCGTTATCAACAAAAACGCAGTGCAGCTGACGGCCGATGGCCTGATGGAGGAGGACGGCCGCCACGGACGAATCCACGCCGCCGCTCAAACCCAGTATCACCTTGCTGCCGCCGACCTGGGAGCGGATCTCTGCCACAGCATCCCGTGCAAAGGATTTCATGGTCCAGCTTTTCTTGCAGTTGCAGATTCCGAAGAGAAAGTTCTCGATCATCTTTTTCCCTTCTGGTGTATGAACAACCTCCGGATGAAACTGTAACCCGTATAATCTCCTGGATGCATTTTCAGCAGCGGCTATCTTTGTATTGGGGGTTGATGCAGTCGTCTTGAACCCTCTTGGCAAAACGCCGATGGTGTCTCCATGGCTCATCCAGCATCGCGTCTCCCTGTTTATGCCGGGGAAAATCCCTGAGGAAATTTTGATATTGAGTTCGGCAAACCCGTATTCCCGTTTCTCGGCACCGATTACTTTTCCACCGAGGGCATCGACCATGAATTGCATTCCATAACATATGCCTAACACGGGAATACCGAGGTCAAAGATTTTTTTATCTGCCCTCGGACTTCCCTTCTCGTAAATGCTCGCGGGGCCTCCGGACAGGATGATGCCCTCCGGTTGCAGGGCCTGGATTCTTGGGCTGTCAATATCCGGGGGCTCAATCTGGCAGTAGACATGGTGTTCCCGGACACGCCTGGCAATCAGCTGGTTGTATTGAGAGCCGAAATCAATGATCAGAATCATCAGACCTTTTCCTTTTCGTCTCCATAAAAGATACAAATGTCTTAAAGAGATAATTGACATCATGGGGCCCCGGTGCTGCTTCCGGATGGTATTGCACGCTGAACGCCAGCTCAGACTCGGAGGACATGCCTTCTGAGGTACGGTCATTGAGGTTGTCATACGTTTTTTCAATATTATCAGGCAAGGATTGCGGCACTACGACGAAGCCATGGTTCTGCGATGTAATTTCAATCCGACCGCTTTGCATATTCTTCACCGGCTGGTTTACCCCATGATGGCCGAATTTCAGCTTTTCCGTCCTCCCGCCCAATGCCTGTCCTAATATCTGATGGCCGAGGCAGATACCGAAGATGGGGACCTTGCCCAGAATCTGTTCAGTTGCTTTTACTATGTAGGGCAGTGCCGCCGGGTCTCCAGGGCCGTTGGAGAGTAGGATACCGTCCGGGCCGTAGGATAACATCTCTTTCCCTGTTGCCGTTGCTGGCAGCACCAATACTTCACATCCCAAATTCTCGAGATTGCGGAGAATGTTGTATTTGACACCGCAGTCAACAACGACAACCCGCAACTGCCGTTCGCTTCCGCAGGGCTCCGCTGAGCCGGAAGATGAAAGCGATTGGGGTTTGCCGTCCTTCCATCGATACGGTTGCTTGCAGGTAACCTCTTTTATCAGATCCCTGCCTACGAGGCCCGGATAGGCCCGTACCCGCGAGAGAAGGAGATCGATATCCGCTGTCTCTGTCGACATAATCCCACGCATGGCGCCTTCGAGGCGAATGCGGCGCGTCAGCGCCCTGGTGTCAATGCCCTCGACGCCCAGCTTGCCGTGTGATTCAAGAAAGTCCTTCAGCGTCATGCGGCTACGCCAGTTGCTCGGATGCGGCTGATACTCCCTGACAATAAATCCTTCCAGGTGGATAGCAGCGGATTCCATATCTTCCGGGTTTATACCGTAATTGCCAATGAGGGGATATGTCATGGTTACAATCTGTCCTTTGTAGGACGGATCCGTAATTATCTCTTGATATCCGGTCATCCCCGTATTGAAGACAACTTCTCCGAGGGTCTCGCCGAAAGAGGCGAAGGCATATCCATGGTACACACTACCGTCCTCAAGAACCAGTATGGCCGGTGCTTTCTTTGGCAACAACGACATAATTGACCTCAGGAAATAAAAATCCTCGACGTCTTAATGTTCATGAATTTCTGATAATGGGAAATGCCAATATGAGAAATTTGAATCATGTGCACAAGGGTTTTCGAGTTGTAAATAACAGCTCTCTTGTTCATCAGTAATGACTATAGAATGTAAGGTTCTTACACGATTCTTCAAATAATGGCAAGACTCCAAAATGGATATTGAATCATAAAAACCCTTGTGCACACGTGTATCGAAGACAGGAACTTTTTGTGGCGTCCGATCTTTAAATCATGGGCAGATATCTGTCTAATTCGTATTGACTTACATGTATCCGGAAACGATCCCATTCCAGCTTCTTGTTCTCCATGAACTTCTGGAAGATATGGTCGCCGAGCGTTTCCTGAACGAGTTTGCTCTTTGATACCAGTGTAAGCGCTTCATACAGACTTCCGGGCAGAGAAGTTATTCCCGCCTTTTCCCTGGCCTTCTCATCCATTTCAAAGATATCTTCTTCAACAGGTTCAGGGAGGACGTATTTTTTCGCAACACCTTTCATGCCTGCCGCTAACATCACTGCGAATGCGAGATAGGGGTTGCACGCCGGATCGGGTGACCGGTATTCGATGCGCGTTGCCTTTTCCTTCCCAGGTTTATACATGGGAACGCGAATCATGGCGGAACGATTGCGCCGTGCCCAGGAGACATAGACTGGTGCCTCATAACCCGGCACCAGGCGCTTGTAGGAATTTACCCACTGGTTGCAGATAGCGGTGATCTCCGGTGCGTGCGTCATGAGACCGGCTATATAGCTCTTGGCCAGCGCAGACAAATTATACTTGTCTTTCCCGTCAAAGAAGGTATTCTTGCTGCCCTTGAATAGGGACTGGTGCGTGTGCATGCCGCTGCCGTTCTGGCCGAAGATGGGCTTGGGCATAAAGGTGGCATAGACACCATTCTGTCGGGCAATCTCTTTTACCGCTGTTCGATAAGTCATGACCTTATCGGCCATTACCAGGGCATCGTCATAGCGGAGGTCAATCTCATGCTGGCTCGGCGCAACTTCATGATGGGAGTATTCAACCCTGATCCCCAGATCCTGCAAGGCAAAAATGGTCTGACGCCGGAGGTCTGTGGCCCTGTCTACGGGAAGACCGTCGAAGTAGCCGCCCTGATCGAGGATGTCCGTTGTCTTGTCATTGGCGAAATAGAAATATTCTAACTCCGGACCGACATACATGGTGTAGCCCTGATCGGCAATTTTCTTGAGGGCTCGCTTGAGAACGTAACGGGGATCGCCCTCATAAGGCGTGCCGTCGGGGTTCAGGATGTCGCAGATTAGCCTCGCCACGGGCCTATCGGAAGGACGCCAGGGTATCAACTGAAATGTAGTCGGATCTGCCATCGCGATCATGTCGCTTTCCTCGATCCTTGCGAATCCCTGAATCGAAGACCCGTCAAAACCCATCCCTTCTTCCAAGCCTTCTTCGAGTTCGGAAGGTGTGATGCTGAAAATCTTCTGCATCCCGAGCACATCGGTAAACCAGAACTGGATGAAACTTACATTGTGGTCCTTAACCGCTTTCAGAACATCTTTCTTCGTCTTACATGAAAACATAACACACCCCTTTCTTCAGAATTTTTTGATTTGAAATAACCACACTCAAAAAAGCGTTTCTGTCTTTCTTTTTTCCAGTTATTCCAGCGGTTCGTTTTCCACGAGCAGCCAGATTCCTGTGGGACAAGCCCCTGCACAGAAGCCACAGCCGATGCATTTGTCGCCATTGACACTGTATTCAAATTGCCCATCTTCACCCTGATTACGCGATATCGCATTTACGGGACAGATCGTCTCGCAGAGTCCGCAATCGCGGCATGCGCCGCATGAGGCGCACTGTGATGCGCAATACGCGGGATCATCAAAAGCGAGAATGCGGGGGTCGTAATATTCGAGCTTAACACGCCCCGGATCGATGGGAGGCAGCTTATCAAATGTTTCGTACCAGCCTTTCAGCACATTGTCGATGGCCGTTGCAGCAAGCCGTCCCGCACCGATGGCATCCGTCAAGAGTCCAAGTCTCACGGCATCACCGATCGCGAAGACCTGGGGATCGCTGGTCTGGAAGTGATCGTCCACAACGATAAATCCTCTTTGCGTCGCAATATCTTCCGGCAAGAAAGAGAGATCAGGCTGATCGCCTATGGACACAATGACTGTGTCTGCCGGCAGTATCTCCCCATCCGTCAGCTCTACGGCCTTTTCCGTAATGGCTTTTGTAAAGCGCGGCCACAGGAATTTTGCCCCCGCAGCTTCGGCGGCTTTCCTTTCCTTCCCATACGATGCCGGTTCCTGGATGTCGATTAGGGTCACCTCTTTGGCCCCCAGGCGCGCGGCTTCTGCTGCAGCATCACAGCCGACATTGCCCGCTCCGATGACAACCACTTTTTCACCCACCACGGCTTTGCCCGTCTTGCTTTGCCTGAGGAACTCGAGCGCCGGGATGGCCCTTTCGTTGCCCGGGACAGGAATCATCCGCGGTTTTTGTGCACCTACCGCAATTACCGTGAAATCGTGCCGTTCTTTAACTTCCGAAAAATCCTTCTTTGTCAAAGGGTGCTTCAGATTGATGTGTGTAACCTGTTTACTTACACGGCTCAATTCATGTTCCACTACCTCGTCAGGGATTCTGCTCCCGGGAATCATATCTGTAATCTTCCCACCGAGGCGCGCGCGCATTTCGTAAATGACAGGTTCATGTCCCTTCATCCAAAGCTGCCAGGCAACGGATAACCCTGATGCCCCACCACCGATGATGGCGATCTTCTTGCCTGTCTTGGGGGCAGGCTCCGGCGGCTTGGCGTTTAAACTGGCCTTGCCGAGCAGGGTGATATCTACTGCGGGAAGCTTTTCCTTTTGCCGCGTGCAGTGCTCCATACAAAGATTCGGACATAGATATCCGCAAACAGTTGCCGGAAATGGAGTATATGACAGAGCCAGATCCACGGCCTTCTCCATCAATCCTTCGCGTATCAACGCCCAACGTTTTTGCACAGGGATTCCAGTTGGACATCCCGCTTGGCAGGGCGGCAGGTATTTGTCATTTTCCCATACGGGAACAAATCTGCGCAGTATGCCTGTTGTGATAACATCGATAGGGCTTCTGTCCAGATCGGACAGATCACCAATCAGTCCACCGGCGCCCAATTCCCGATCCCATACTTCTTTGCGGAATTGCCCCATACTTTTTGATGGGCCGCTATGCTTTTCATGAGGCTTGAGCGCCACGAGGAGCTGCCACGCGCTGCGGTCGCTGGTCAATAGCGTGTACAACTCTGATCTGCCGATCGTGTCGAGAAATACCTTCACATTAAACGTCAGCCACTTCCACTCTTCATCGTCAGGCAGGGTCAACCTGGCGTCCTGTGAGCTGTAGCCCCTATGGGGTCCCCGAAAAAATATTTTTCCGCCCACCATACCGACGCACGGGCGATAGCCCATGACATTATCAGCGCGCAGCGTCTCATGCCCGCAGATAACGGCAATGCCGCCCGCCATAAACTCGGCAAAGGAATCGCCCACGCTCCCTAATACCCACAGCTCCGGAGGAGCGAAGCGAGGATTGTGTTTTGTCATGGTCATGCCACGTGCCCCGGTATCTCCGGTAACATAAATCTTGCCCTGAGCCATGGCATTTCCCACACCATTGGTTGCATTACCGCGAACGACTATGTGCGCTCCGGCGTTGAGCCATCCCACATCGTCAGACGCCGGTCCGATCACATCAATGAATGTGTTCGGGAATCCCATTGAGCCAATTCTTTGCCCGGCTGTTCCCAATACCTTGATAAGGACGGCTTTTTCACCTGCCTTCCACAGGCGACCGCCAATACCATGCTGGCCATGCGCGATGATGTCTATGGACCGATATCCGTCAGCGACGGCTTTCTGGATGCGTTCCTCCAGGATCCTCGAATCCACCCGAACACCCTTTTCCATGCCGGCAAGAACGATTTTCACCTTTTTTGTCATGAACTCTCCTTATCCCTACACTACATATCTGATACTGAGCCGCTCGGCGGCATGATGATCTGCGATGCCAATAGCATCGGACATACCAATGGGAAGTGAAGTGGAGCGGCCCAGAGGAGCGACTATTTTTTTCAATTCCGTGTCAAAGCTTAAGAATACCTCCACGACCCGTTCGGCGACCTTTTCGGGATCGAGGCGTCTATCCACTCTGGGGTCCTGGGAGGTTATGCCCTTAGGGCAGATGCCAATGTTGCAGATGTTGCAACGATCGCTTTCAGAGCCGAGGCAGCCGGCTGCTGCCTGCATCATGTACTTTCCTGACTGAACGCCGCTTGCTCCTAGCATAATCAGGGCGGCTGCATTGGCTGCAAGATTGCCGCTCTTGCCGATGCCGCCTCCGGCAAAAAGAGGGATCTCGTTCTGTTTGCCCAGTTTGACGAGGTTGAGGTATGCATCCCGGATGTTGCTCGCGATGGGATGCCCCATATGATTCATCGATATATTATAGGCCGCGCCGGTGCCGCCATCCTCACCGTCAATAGCCAGACCCCCTGCGAATGGATTTCTCGTCAGGTTATTGAGGACCGCGAGCGCCGTGCTTGTTCCGGAAATTTTCGGATATACCGGTACGCGGAAACCCCACCCCATGTACATGGACTGGATCATTTTGGCGACTGATTCCTCGATGGAATATTTTGTCTGGTGTGTGGGCGGACTGGGGAGACTCACGCCGGGCGGCACGCCGCGGATTGCAGCGATTAGTTTGTTAACCTTATACCACATGAGGAGGCCGCCATCACCCGGTTTAGCTCCCTGACCGTACTTGATCTCTATGGCGCAAGGATCTTCCTTCATCTCAGGCAGGGCATGAATAATCTCGTCCCAGCCAAAATAGCCGCTGGCTATCTGGAGAATAACATACTTTAGGAATCGAGACCTGAGAAGCCGCGGGGGACATCCGCCTTCGCCCGTACACATCCTCACAGGCATCCCCAATTCTTCATTCAAATAGGCCACACCCATTTGCAGCCCTTCCCACATATTGGGGGACAGGGCGCCGAATGACATGCTTCCGATGAGGAGCGGGTAAATCTCTCGAACCGGAGGCGTCCAGCCGTTTTCCTGCGTCACTCGGACCATCTCTTCGGGCGGCAGAATCCGCCCAAGAAGAGTCCTCAATTCAAATTCGTGGCGACCTGCGTCCAGTGCCGGATCGGTCAGCATGGATATGCGTATAAACTTTATTTGATCTAAAATGACACCGGGAACGTTGCGGCGCCCGCCACGGCGTCTGGGAACACCTCCCACATTATTGTGAAAGCGCAACTTGTCAATTTCCTCATTGTGGGCGGGTATAATGCAATTGTTGGGGCATACAAGATTGCACATTCCACAGCCCACGCAGGCATGGACCGGGTCAGTACGCTGGTCGATACCGTGATAAACACTAAACAGGTTGCCGGGTTTTTCCTCGAGCCCCACGGAGACGTTGATGGCCCGCTTCCTGTGGACGCCCAGTTCGATGGCGCGAACAGGGCAAACGGCCGTACATCTGCCGCAGAGAGTGCACTTTTCTTTATCCCACAGGATAATCCAAGGAAGATCTTTTATGCTTAGTGTGAATGGTGTAAGGCATCCCACTGGTTCCATATCTCTACCTCCCGTCGTTCCGGGCCGACGATTACTGTGTCATATTTCATTGGTTGAAAATCGCGGTTCTTATCACGGGCTGGTATCGTAGCATCCAGCCCACACATTTCAGAAGAAAACGCATACATTCCCGGATGGCCCCCGACGACTCCCGGGCGCAATTTCTTGCTGTCCTGAACCATAAAGAGGGTCTTGTCCGGCAGACAGCCCATAACGCAATTGGGGCCGTCAATGATCAACGGACGACAGGCTTGTTTTAGACTGCGCAGCCATTGACCATCCGGATGCTTTGCCAGTTCCCCGTCCATTAATGGCGTAATCACATGCTTGTACATCGGAAGTCCAAGGGCCAGATGATTGACCGTGTAATGTAGTATATGTGTAAACACTTCCGAGTCTGACTGGTAGCCGATGTAGCCAGGGAAACCTCGCGACGTGAGAAACTCCCTGATGGGGACGAAGGCCGTATTCTCCCCGTTGGTCATAGTCGCCATGCCCTGAATGAAAAAGGGATGGCACGCATAGATATTTATCGCATAGTTTGTATTTTGCCGTCCCTGGACGAGCATTGTTCGTGCCTGCAGTTCTTTTCGATCAAGTCCAAGATAATCCGCGATTGCCATGGGATCGCCAACTTCTTTAATCATAATGACGTCAGGCCAGAAGCTGAAAATCATCATGGACCCATCTTCCTCGCCCATCCGCCGCAACTGCAGACGGATCATCATCATGCGAAATTGAATCTCCGCTGCGCTGAGATCCTTCCATGCTGGCGGATAGTCGTATACGCGAATCAGATAATAGTCTCGCCTGGGCGTACCTGGGGGAGGCTGTTTATTGGGGCGAATGGATAGCTCGTGCTTTACCCCAAAGTCGCATTCTGTCATAAGACGGTCCAGTGATTTGACGCCCTCATTGGTAAAAGTTCCGGACAGGATCGGCTCTGTCTTGAGTTTTTCAAAATCACCAGCCAGATCAGTCATGAACATTCCCGTACCCGACCCGTCATGTCCTTCCTTCATAACGTCAATGGCGCGTAACGCTACCATCGGGGAAAGCGGGTCTGAACTGGTAACAGCAAATAGACGACACATACATGTTCCTCACTTTTTATTTACTCCGCAGGGTTTTTAAATGAATACGGACTATTTAAGATTGTAAAAACCTCTTTCTATTATCTGAAAAAAAATAAAGCCTCAACTACACATATTTTTCATAAAAGTCAAATATACAGTAGACAAAAATGAACCATATGCCTGATGACCATTGTCGCTTCATCATAAGCGTTTAATATCATTTAAAGTAACAACTTCTATGTTTTGGGAGCAGAGACACGAGAAGATATCAGAAATAAGATCGCATGTCACATCCGCTAACACAACATATATGAAAGGTTAAATAAAAAACAAAAATGTACTTTTGGGATCATCGTCGATAAATTTCTATGAACTACTTTCCATTTCCTCTTCTGCTGAATTTGTCATGGAGCGGTCCCTTTTAGGACGAAACTGCCAGGGGTCAATACCAAATTTCTGAATCTTATACTGGGTGATTCGTTTCGTGGTACCGAGCAATTTTGCTGCCTTGCTCTGATTTCCCCGCGTTTCCTTCAGGGCATCGATAATTAAGGATCTCTCTTGACTTTCAACTACATTTTTCAATTTTCCCTGCTCTTTTTTCTCGTTATCTCTAATTTTAAGCTGAAGAGAAGGGGGGAGATGAAGGCTTTCAATGGTATCTCCCGTTGCCACTAGGACAGCTCTTTCCATGCAGTTTTCCAGTTCTCTTACATTACCCGGCCATTGATATGCCAAGAATGTTTCCAGTACTGGAGTAGAAATCCTGTTCACCGGCTTGCTAAGCTCTTTCGCATATTTCAGTACGAAATGGTCTGCCAGCATTATTATGTCGCTGCCTCGCTCTCGTAGGGGGGGGAGGTAGATCGGGAACACATTAAGGCGATAGTATAGATCACTGCGAAACCGTCCTACCACAATATCCTGTTCAAGGTCTCGATTGGTAGCCGCAATCACGCGCACATTGACATTCACCACCTTCGACGAACCTAAGGGTTGTATTTGTTTATCCTGTAGGACTCGCAATAGCTTTGCCTGAGCCGCTGCTGACAATTCACCCACTTCATCAAGAACGACTGTTCCAGCGTGCGCTTCTTCAAATCTACCCTTCCTATTGTGTACCGCTCCTGTGAATGCACCCTTTTCATGTCCGAAAAGTTCGCTTTCTATCAGTGTGTCCGGCATGGCAGCGCAATTCACATAAATTAAAGGACTATCTTTTCGCAAGCTGTTCAGATGGATTGCCTCCGCAACCAATTCCTTACCGGTTCCTGTTTCTCCGCTAATCAATACCGTCGTGTTTGTACCCGCTACCTGCGCGATAAGTCCGTAAATTTCCTGCATGGCCCTGGAACTGCCGATGATATCCACCGATGGCGCTTTAGAACGGCCGACGATCATTCTCAGACGGCGGTTTTCCTCTTCGAGGGCACGGGTGTGGACTGCTCTGGCAATGAGCTCAGCAACCGCTGAAAGCATGGCAAGCTCACGATCGAGATTCTCGACAATACGCGCCACTTTATCTGCAGATATCACGCCAACGACCCTGGCGTCATATATGATTGGCACGCAGAGGAAAGATAGTTCGGACCTGTTCAACGAACGTCTTGCACCCGTGCGGTCCAGAAAGTGAGCCTCCTTCCCGAGATTGGCTACTGCCATGGGACGTCCGGTCTGTGCCACTCTCCCGGTAATTCCCTCACCAGGTTTATACATGACCTCAAGCCCCTGAATGTTGACATCGTGCGCCACGTCGAGCCATGCTTCCCCTGTCTCGCGATCGAGAAGCGATATCATACCACGCTCCATTCCCAGTCGCAGGCTCATCTCTTTTAAGACCTGCTCCAGGTGATCGCGCAATTCTTGAGATTGTGCCAGTATCTTGGCAATAGCGTGAAGAGCAGCAAGTTCTTCGTAATTATGAACGCTTAAGTCCTTAGCGCCTGCCCTGCCAATCTGTGACGGACTCCATATTTGCTTGGTCATAGAAGTTACAAGACTCCTTCCTCTTCCCTTCCACAGAATTTCCAACTACTTGGTACATTTTCCTTATTCCATAGAGAAACAGATTATTACGTACTGGTCGTCTTGAATATAATCAGCGTTAAAAAATAGAAAGTGCCAAGAATTGTCGCTTTGCGAGAACACCTATAGCGAAATTGTTTCTTTCAATCCGCTTGCAAACAAAAAGACTATTCTCTCTTCTCTACTCGGCAGACTATTTATAGCTCATTTAATACAAAATCGCAACTTTTATTTTTATTTTGGGACGACAATGTGCATTAAGAAACAAGAAATAAGTAATTTACGATAATTCACATATGACACAATTGTTCTTTATGTGGATTATTAGGTTATATCAGTGCTGTCCAAAATAACCTGAAATGGGTATGACGGCCCCATGGAATCAGGTATTTGGACGGTTTTTTTAGCTCTTTGAAAATCAGGTTACCTCTTTTTTTCTTCCTTGGTTACTATGCTGTCCAATTCAGAGATAGTTGCTCCTGCATGATAATCATGGGCGGCGGCTCAAACGGCTGATCAATCCACGTCCATAAATCCCTGTAAGTGAACAGGTTATATCGTAGCATCGCCACAAGGTTGGACAGAGACCATAGAAAGCTCGATCTGAACTTCAGGTACTTCAGAATCAGGACGCTGATCAATGCTGTCCAAATCTGGATCAAAAGAGCGTTTGGGGAGGTCCCCACAAAGGTCTTGATCCTCAGATTCTGTTTGAGGGTCTTGAAGAAAATCTCTATCTGCCATCGGTCTTTGTATATGGCGGCAACCGTCGTTGCCCCGAAGGTCATGTGATTGGTTAAAAGGACAATGACCTTTTCATTTTCTTCGTCCCAGACTTCCAGTCGTCTCAAGGCGCCGGGATACTTCTGATGAGAGTAGAATCCTTCGAGTTCAATCATCTGGTCGCTCAAGATGTTTCTGTTCTTGGGAACGGGTCTTTCCTCCAGAATCCGGAAGCGGGCATTATCTTTCTGCCGGGTTACAAAGTAAACACCGCCTTGGGTCCAGGTCCAAAACAGATCGTAATCGATATACCCTTTATCGATCGCCACAATCGATCCGGAAGGAAAGAGCATGGTCTGGGCAACCTTCACCTCGTGGACCTTCCCGTCAGTGAGGTGTGCAAAGACCGGCAGATATCCGTCATGGTCCAAAAGCAAATGAAGCTTCACCGCCCCTTTGGTTTGTCGGAACTTCGCCCAGTCAAAGAGGCTGGCGCAAAGCTCAATGACCGTGGCATCCAGAGAAAAGAGCTTGCTCTTAAATCGAAACCGGCGCTTGCCGAAGTCCAGTTGCCGGCATTTGCCCAGAAGGTGATAAAAGACCTTCTCGTATAACTGCCACGGCCGATGTTCATTGGCATAAGATAGCGTCGATCGCTTAGGGGCCGCTCGGAGCCCCAGATGCTTCGCTTTACCGAAACAACTGGCCAGGCCCCCGCAGATCTCTCTTAACGAATGGGCCTGCCCAAGCTGGCAAAACAACATGGCCACAAACTGATCCCAACAACTGAAACCCTTGGCACCTCGCTCAGCCTGGGTATCATATACTGCTTCAAAAAACTCGCGCTTCGAAAATAGGTGTAGAATTTGACCAAAAATACTGTTAAATCTGTTCATCAGGGTGTCCCCTTTCAGGTTTCGTTTTCTTTCCGCAAAGAAACTTCTACCTGATTGTGTGCACCCTTTTCAATTCCAAAAATTTATTTTGGACGGATATGAGGTTATATGATACTTTAATGTATGCATGGACGATCAGTTTCTTATAATTTGATCCGTACAGCATGAAGAATCCAATAAAGCTTGCCTCGATCAACCGGTATCTTTGAATGTCATCGTTTTTGTCACTTTGTGGATACATTTGTCAGCAAGATTAAGTCAAATTTCACTGGTCTTGTTTGTTTCTTCACAGATCCAAGAGAATTTGCGCCTCTCGCATGTCACTATGTCTCACATTTGTAGAGATCAGTCTTCGGAGTATCGATGACATGAACTAAGATCGGAGAAATGTCGCACTATTTGTGTTACACGGGATTAATGGTTATGAGTCGACTGTATGGAATGCGGATGACAGATGCAGAAATGTATTTGCCGTGCCTGAAAAATACAGCCTACCACGCTTGAATCTATCCACAATTCTGATGTTTGCAAAGAAAAGAAAGGGCATAGGGCTGTAAATTTACCGGCAAGAAAGATATTAAAAAAAGCAATGCCCATGAGCTGCGCTCATAATCAGGGTGGCGGCGATTTTTTTTCTTGTTGCGCGACTGCTTCAAACTCCATCTTTTTCATCATGATCAAAATGGCCGTGATCGCTGCTTGTGTCATTCCCGGTATCCTTTCCGCTTGCCCGATGGTTGAAGGTTCAATCTTCATCAACTTCATTTTCAATTCAGTGGAAAGTCCAGGTATGCAGTCGTAATTCATGCCTTTGGGGATTTTCTTCTCTTCAACCTGTTTCATCCTTTCCACGGCCTCCTGCTGACGTTTAATGTATCCTTCATATCTGGACTCTATACAGATTTGCTTTTTAACAAATCTGTCCGCTATAGGCTCCCAGCCCTCAAAGACCTTCAGATCATCGTAGGAAATTTCGCTTCTCTTCAGAAGCTGATAGAGCGTGACAGGATTCTTGATCGGAGGAGTTCCCATTGTCTGAAGGATCTTATTGACCTTTTCATTGGGAAAAATCTTTAGGGCAGAGAGCCGGTGTGTTCTATCGGTTATTTCATGCACCTTTTCTTGCAGGTGATCATAGTAATTGCGCGGGATGAGGCCCAGGTCGTATCCCTTCGCCATGAGACGAATTGCCGCATTATCCTCGCGGAGGATCAGGCGGTATTCTGCCCGAGACGTAAACATCCTGTATGGCTCGTCAACGCCCCTTGTGACAAGGTCATCGATCATAACCCCCATATAGGCCTCCGAGCGATCAAGGATGAAAGGAGCTCTTCCCTGCACGGCAAGGGCCGCATTTATGCCGGCCCATAACCCTTGCGCTGCCGCTTCTTCGTAGCCAGATGTGCCGTTGATTTGGCCAGCCAGATATAATCCCGCAATTGGCTTCGTTTCCAGGGTCTGCCGAAGTTGCGTCGGTTGCACGAAGTCATACTCAATGGCGTATGCGGGGCGCATGACTTCTGCGTCCTCAAGGCCGGGGACGCTGTGGATGATCAGCTCCTGAAGATCCTGAGGCATGCTGTTTCCGAGGCCTTTGGCGTAAATCTCTTCCGTCTCCAGACCTTCGAATTCTAAAACGACAGGATGCCTTTCCTTATCGGAGAAACGCATCACTTTGTCTTCAAGAGAGGGGCAGTAACGCGCGCTGATCCCCTTTATGGTGCCTGAATAGAGCGGAGAAGACGTGATGTTTTCCCTGATGAGGCTGTGTGTTTCTCTCGTCGTGTATGAGAAATACGAAGGAAGACGTTCTTCGCGGAGCTTCTCCGTGGTGAAGGAAAATGGCTCCGGTTCTGGGTCGCTATCCTGTCTTTCCAGCGTCAAAAAATCGATAGTTGACGCACGCAACCTCGGCGGAGTGCCTGTCTTCATACGTCCCGTTTCGAAACCGAGAGACCTGAGGGATTCTGCGAGATGAATGGAGGACATCTCTCCTGCCCTACCCGCCTCATAGTGCACCGTTCCAATATGTATCAAGCCGTTGAGAAATGTCCCTGTCGTCACGACAATGGCCTTGCCGCGATAAAAGACGCCGAGGTGGTCTTCCACACCTATAGCCCTGCCGTCTTCGACGACAATGCGGTCAATGAGAGTCTGTCTGAGATGAAGATTTTTTTCCTTCTCCACTGTCGCTTTCATGGCGAGCCTGTAGAGCTGTTTATCGCATTGGAACCGGGAGGATTGAACCGCGGGCCCTTTCGAGGCGTTGAGCAGGCGGAAATGTACTGCCGTCTTATCGGCGATCTTTCCCATCTCTCCGCCCAGGGCATCAACCTCCTTGACCAACTGGCCTTTGGCAAGACCTCCGATGGCTGGGTTACAGGACATGAGGGCGATAGAATCCAGATTGATATTGAACATGATCGTGGAGCAGCCCATCCTGGCGGACGCCAACGCTGCTTCACAGCCGGCATGACCTGCGCCGACGATTATCACGTCGTAACTTCTTGATCTATCTTCCATCCGAAACACCATTTTGAGTGACTCGAAACCCGCCGATGATCGGTTCAATGGTTTGGAGTCGCAATTGAAATGTTGCAGTTTTGCATATAATTTAATAATGTCAATTTAAAAATTACAACGAAAAAGAGGCCTTCTTGCCCAAGCCATCGCTCTGGAACAACAAAAAAAGATATTACGATCTGAAAAGCTTCTGGCTGAACCGGTTCGGGAGCAGGGTTTACAAGCTCCAGATCGATGCGGGATTCACCTGCCCCAACCGTGATGGCACGGTATCGAAAGGGGGATGCGCATACTGCGATGGTCGGGGTTCGAAACTGAGGCAGATCGGTCCGCTTCCCTCGGTGGCACAGCAGATCCGCCGGGGCAAGGAATATTATAAGAAAAACAGAAATGCGGGAAGATTCATCGCTTATTTCCAGACATTCACTAATACGTATGCGCCGATTGATAAGCTAAAGAAACTGTACGACGAAGCGTTGGGAGAGGAAGACGTCATCGGTCTTTCCGTAGGTACCCGTCCGGATTGCCTGTCCGACGGCATAATCGACCTTCTTCGAGGATATGCCACGAAAAACCATGTATGGCTCGAATTGGGTCTTCAGTCGATGCATGATAAGACCCTGCGGCTTATCAACAGGGGACACTCTGCCGCAACCTTTCTTGACGCGGTGCACAGGCTGTCCGGCAGCAACGTCAATATTTGCGCGCATATCATTGTTGGTTTACCGGGCGAAACGCGGGAGGATATCCTGGAGACTGCAAGTGCGATTGCGCCCCTCCCGATTCATGGGATCAAGATACATGCCCTCTTGGCCCTGAGAGGGACTGTTATCGGTGATCTTTATGAAAAAGGGGAAATCACCGTGTTCAGCAGGTACGATTATGTAAGGATAGTGTGCGACATTCTGGAGATTCTGCCGCCGGAGATGGTCATTCAACGGCTCACGGCGGACGGTTACCGGGATATATTTCTTGGGCCCAAGTGGGCTGTCAATAAGATGGAAGTCTTGAATGCCATAGACAAGGAACTTGATAGAAGGAATACATATCAGGGAATCGATTGTGTAAAGAATGTCTGATATGCCAAGGATGCAGACAATGCCCGAGCAGCCGTGGATGTTGCGGCATATGTATTGCGTATTTGGAGAAAATTTGATTTAGTATATATTGAGAGCGCTAGAAACTTTTCAACATTATGAGTGAGGTAAGGCCCGCTTGGGTAGAATATCATGATAGGAATTATCGATTATCAGGCCGGGAATCTGACCAGTGTAGCGCGGGCGCTTCGTTATTTAGGGGAACCCTGCCGGATCAGTGATGATCCAAAAGTACTTAAGGAGGCCAGCCGTATAATCTTTCCCGGCGTGGGTGCCGCAGGTGAAGCGATTGTGAATCTGCGACAGAAACATCTCGATCGATGGATACCTGAATGGGTAGGCGAAGGAAAGCCCATGCTGGGCATTTGTCTCGGAACGCAGGTTATTTTCGAGTACAGCGAAGAGAACGACACGCAATGCCTCGGAATCATCCCAGGCGCCGTCAAGCGATTCCCAAATAATCTGCAGGAAAACTGTATGCCCCTCAAGATTCCCCACATGGGATGGAACCATGTGGCCTTTCAAAAGGATCACCCCCTTTTTCGGGATATTACCGATGAAGCCCAATTCTATTTCGTCCACTCCTATTATCCGGCTCCCGCTGATGACCGGTTGGTAATCGGCTGGACCGATTATGGGCAGCTTTTCTGCGCTGCTTTGGCCCGCAGGAATTTAGTGGCCGTTCAATTTCATCCGGAAAAAAGCGGAAGGCCGGGACTCCAGATACTGGCCAACTTCTGCCGTTGGGGAGGCGAAGATGCTGAGTAAGAGGATCATACCCTGTCTCGACGTGCGTGATGGAAAGCTCACAAAAGGTATCAAGTTCAAGGGGAACATCGATATCGGGGACCCCGGTGAAGCGGCGCGTGAGTACTATGAACAGGGCGCTGATGAAATAGTCTTTTATGACATCACCGCGTCATCTGACGAGCGAGACATCATGATAGACGTTGTCAAACGAGTTGCGGCAACAATTTTTATTCCCTTCTCCGTTGGCGGCGGCATCCGTACGGTTGAAGACATGCGACGCGTCATTCTTGCGGGGGCCGAAAAAATCAGCATCAATTCTGAGGCAGTGAAAAATCCGCCCTTGATATCTGAAGGCGCCAAGGCCTTCGGCAGCCAGTGTGTGGTGCTCGGCATGGATGTCAAGAAGGTGGAAGCGAGTGTCAAGATACCTTCAGGCTATGAAATGGTTATCCATGGGGGTCGGGTATTCACCGGAATCGACGCCTTATGGTGGGCTAAAGAGGCAGAGAATCTGGGGGCAGGTGAGATTTGCCTGAATTCCATCGATGCCGATGGTACACAGGAAGGTTATGAAATCAAACTTACGCATCTCATATCCACGAACGTTAACATACCGGTCATTGCCTCGGGAGGGGCGGGAAAACCTGAACATCTCAAAGATGTCCTTACCCACGGCAAAGCCGATGCAGCCCTGATTGCGTCGATGGTTCATTACCGGCACT
Organism: uncultured delta proteobacterium; assembly: GCA_963729715.1. Taxonomy (GTDB): domain Bacteria; phylum Desulfobacterota; class Syntrophia; order Syntrophales; family UBA2185; genus Fen-1135. Next base: position 542,077 of record CAVSPA010000005.1, on the reverse strand, counting down.
ATACGATCTCAGAGATCAAGAAGTATTTGCAAGGTAGCGGTGTAAGGACGAGGATGATCTGGTGATATCCGAATTTGATTCATCACCCTTGATTATTCCTTTTGATAATATTATATTACAAATAGTTTGATTCAGTCCAGAGGAGGCAAAACAAGGTGGACAAGAAAAGGTACGAACTGAATGTTCAGTTGGCTCAGATGCTAAAGGGCGGCGTTATCATGGACGTCACCAATGTGGAACAGGCTACGATAGCCGAAGAAGCCGGCGCCGTAGCAGTGATGGCCCTGGAACGAGTACCGGCGGATATCCGCAAACAGGGGGGTGTCGCCAGGATGTCTGACCCTGCCATGATCCTCGAGATTAAGAAGGCCGTATCAATACCCGTCATGGCGAAGGCAAGGATTGGTCATTTTGTTGAAGCCCAAATCTTGGAGTCTCTGAAAATCGACTATATTGATGAGAGTGAGGTGTTAACTCCTGCCGACGAAGAATGTCACATTGACAAGACGAAGTTTTCCATACCTTTCGTCTGTGGCTGCCGTAACCTGGGAGAGGCGTTACGACGCATAGCCGAAGGGGCCGCCATGATTCGCACCAAAGGCGAAGCAGGAACAGGAAATGTCGTAGAAGCGGTACGTCACATTCGTACTGTGAATCGTGAAATAAGACAGCTGGTCGGCATGCCCGTCGAAGAGGTTACCGGTTATGCGAAGGCAAATGGCATGCCTTATGAACTTGCCCTGCAGGTGAGAGAACTGGAGCGGTTGCCTGTAGTTAATTTCGCTGCAGGAGGCATTGCGACCCCTGCCGATGCCGCCCTGATGATGCAGCTGGGATGCGATGGAATTTTTGTAGGTTCCGGAATATTCAAGTCGCAGAATCCGGCGTTACGCGCCCGGGCGATCGTCAAGGCGACGGCTTATTACAATGATCCTGCCAAAGTGCTGGAAGCCTCCATGGGTCTCGGAGAGGCAATGCCGGGGCTTGAGATAGCCGAAATTCCGGAAGGGCAGCTATTAGCCGGTCGGGGATGGTAAATATATGATCGGCGTCCTTAATCTTCAGGGTGGAGTTGTCGAACATGTCGATCATCTTGAACGTTTGGGTATCCCTTGCATACCCGTTAAAGACCCCGTCGATTTCCTCAAACTTTCCGGCCTGATAATCCCCGGTGGCGAGAGCACCTGCATGTCCCGGTTGATGCGTATCTTCGGGATTGAAGAGGTCATCCTGCGCGAATTCAAGAGGGGGATGAAAATCTGGGGGACGTGTGCCGGCACAATTCTCCTCGCAAAGTCTATAGTCGGCGAGCCGGCCTATCTCAGCCTGATCGATATCGAGATAGAACGCAACAGTTTCGGGAGTCAGCTTGACAGTTTTGTGTCAGAAGCCTGCATTCCCCAGGTTGCGCCACACTTGTTACCACTCACCTTCATCCGTGCACCCAAAATCACACGGGCAGGTGAGGGTGTGAATGTATTACTCCGGATGGAAGACTACATTGCCGCAGCGGAAAGTCCGAATGTCCTGGTTACGGTTTTTCATCCTGAACTGACCGGATGTGTCGCGTTCCACCGCTACTTCGCAAAGAAATGCGGGTTCGATCCCCTTGACCAGAAGAGAATTCCCGCCATAGATCCTGCGTGGAACAACAAGAGCTGGACCCGTCAAGCCCGAATTACAAGGAACTGAGAGCCAGCAGCTTGTTCGCTCTGCATCAGATTCTCATGCCTCAGCCGATTTTCACGCAGCTGCAAATTTACGTGTTTGTTTCTTTAAGTGACTTATACGGCGGCGCAGGATATCTTTTAGCTTTCTGTTCTTTGCTGCCTGGGCCGCCTTTTTTTCTTCTTTGAGCTGTTTAATCTTTCCTTTTATCTCGTTCTTGCTCAATTTTATTTTTGCTACGACCTTTTTCTTTATCTTGACAAGCGCCTCATCCTTGATGCCTCTTGCTTCCTTGATACAAGCTATAAGTTCCGCCTTTTTCATGTCGTGCACTGCCACGGCGCGCGGAATTTCCAGAGCTATTGCTCTCAATTCCTTAACCGTCATTTTTTCTAACGATTTTTCTTCCTTCCTGTGCTCTTTCTTCGTTGTTTCCTCTACCATCAATTATCCTCCCATATTTTCATCTAATGAGCGTCAGTTCGTGTGTACTGTATGGTTTCCGCGCTTACTCCGGTGTGCCAACGAAATTCTTGCATCGAAGACTTGTTTGAAATCTTTTTAGGCTCTGCTAATTCTCGATGAGCTTAATTCTTTCCGCCACGTGAGCAGCCTTGTCCAGTTCATTGTTCGTCTTGTAAAAGGATTGAAGCCTGCCGAGATAGGCCACGAGAGCTTTTTTCCAGCCATTCTGTGATGCAATATCGATGGCAAGTTTCAAATCTATTTGATCATCTTTATTCTTTTTAACAAGGAGGCCAATCGCAATTAGTTTTGACAGGGGGTTATCCACTCTTGAAATTTCACGAGCAACGTTATCCTTCTTGCCGCTTTTAAATGCCCTCAAGAAACCCTCATACTGCTGCGGCAATTGGTTTTCATCGACGTTATCAAAGGTGCCTTTCAGGAAGCCATAAAAGTTCCTGTTCTGCGAGACCGGTTCGACGGCATCTATCCTCAGGTACTCCCTGTCATCAAATGCCTCCAGGACGGCTACTTGGCAAGCGTATTTTGTAAGATATGCCCGGGCGAGTATTTCCAGATCTCCACTGCTCTTGATCTCATCAACGGCCTCATTAAAATATGCTTCAGCAATGCGTTCCTTACCGCTCAAGTAGCTCTTCTTATAGTTATCGAGTTGATTAAAGGAGGCATCTATCCACTCGGGCACCGGCTTTGACGAGCCGCAGCCAACGAGCAAGAAACTGAGCGCCAACAGGCAAACGATTCTTTTCATGGGAGATTTATTACTTCCGGTTGTTTCTTAAAAGGGATTTTCTTATCAATCTCATTGACGAGATTACCGATCGAATTGACGGTTGTATCGATCTCTGTTCTCAACACCTTCAAATCTTTTGTCGATTCAGCTGTATCAGCACTGATCTTTACGACATTATCGACAGCCGCATTCATCTTTTGGAGCTTTACAATAACGTCCTTGAGGATCGTCCTGACTAAGGGCAGGACGCCGTCTTGGCCGTACATCTGGTCATCCGCCTTCACAAGGATATCTCTAACTTTTTTGAGAGACTCATTAACAGACTGAACGCCCTCCTTGGATCCGAGGGCCATCTCGAGAAGCGTGTCTTTTTTCGCCAGATTTTCCGTAAGTCTCTCCGAGTGCCTCAGAATTCTATTCACATCTCCCTGAGGGTCAGCAAGGTTCGCCGTAATGCTTTCAATATGTGCGACCACCTTATCCACCTTATCCAGAGTCGGCTGGACTCTTTTTATCGTCTCGTTGATGTCACTGACCATCGTCATCTCGGGGATAGCCGTTAGCGACAAAGGCGGGCTATTCAAATTCTCCGTAGTGACGATAAGCCGGGCAGAACCTATGAGCGGCTTATACAGGCTGAATTTGCTATCTGATCTGATCCATTTTACATGTTGTTCCGGTATCCTTATTTTTATGAGGAGTATTCCCTCATCATTTAATTCTAATGCTTCCACCTTGCCGATCTTAAATCCGGAAAACACGACGGGCACTCCCTCAGTCAGATCCTCACCGGATTTTGATGAGAGCGTATAAATATATTCTTTTGTGAAGAAACCTTTGCTGTAAGCCAGATAAGCTATGGACGTGATGATCAATAATGATGTGAGTACTACAAACAAACCAACTTTGAATTCAACTCTTTTAAGCATGGTGTTCTCGTAAGTAACTTCACTAAAGAAGGACTGCTCAGGAAAAAGTAAAGAAGATGCTCATCCTTCGACCTAACAAACCATCAAACGGGGATCATCCCGTATCTGTCTTTCGACCATAGATAATCAAATATATGGCATTCTTTAAATGAATCATCAACAACTTTCAAAGCATCATATATAAATCGATCATCCTGTACGTCTGGTATAATAGTAAAAGGTCTATCAATAACAACAATAGAGTCTCTAACCATTGCGGCCCGTAAGAGCATCACATAAAATCGCTCCCTATTGGTCAAGGCGGGATTTCGCTTATTAGAAATATGTTCTAAACTATATCGTGTAAGATAGCTGAGAACCAGCTTTTGTGCTTTATCTGCGGATAAATTCTCATGATACTGCTTGATGAGAGCGATATTAACCGAAACATCTAGGTTCGAGATGAGCGGCACATCCAGCGAAACAAGCCCCAGGGTTTTTTTATGTTTCTCGGTGAAGTCATTCAGACCCTTGTCGAGAGTGACTTCATCTTCAAACAGCCTCAAATGAAGATTAGAATTAATGACAACACCTCAATGAAAATAATTGCGATAAAGACATCGACCATGCCGTTAAGAACAGATATCGGTATACTTGTGAGATCATTTGTAGCACGTAACCCGAAGCGTATGGGGATTAATGTAATGAAAAAGCCGAATGTACAACATTTTACAAGAGATATTACTATATCATAAAAATTGGCTGAACTTAATAAAACATTTGAATAGGATTCCAAACTCAAGCCGAAGAGCAGCTTTGAAAATAATAGGCCGCTCGTCAAGACCAGTATAGAAAAAAAAGCACTCAGTAAAACAACGGATAAAACGCCATTTATAACCCTTGGTAAAAAGAGGTAATCGACCACGTCGATATTGAATTTATCCAGCGTGTTCAATTCCTTGTTCACCTTCATCACGGCAATTTCTGCATTTATGGCAGAACTGGAACGGAGGGCGATCAGGAGCACTGTCACAAAGGGTGCCAATTCCGTAACAACTAGATCCATGATTATGCGACCCATGTGTTCGGCAAGGCCGAGGGTTTTTATGATTTGGAGAACGATACCCATGAGGAGGGTGCCGAATATGACAGAAATGCCTATGAATAGCGGCAGGATCTGCACAGAAGTAAAATATATCTGGTGAATGAGGACCTGCCTCGTCGCACTATTGTATGAGTTCTTGGTAAACATCTTCAGAATGATAATGAAGGCGAAAGAAAGGGTATCGCGGAACGTCTTAGTTACATTTATCGTCGTTGTGCCTATTTTTTCTATGGCATTAATCATAATGCCCTCGTGAGAAGAAGATGGCGGCGGTTAACTCGAACAGGGATGCTTTCGAAAACACTGCTAATCATGGGGTCGCTTATCTTGGCTGATTGAATGAGCCTCGGTTCACAATAGACCTGCCTCCAGACCAGATTTCTGTTATGATTGGTAAAGATGCTGAAACAGCTTAGCAAGGCCCTCAATGTAATTGCAATGAATGTTAACATAATGTAAATGGAAGCGCAAATAGTTGCTCTGCCAAAAATCAAAATCGCAGGGCGTTTATGCGTTTCTGAATTTCTATTTTTTCTCCGCATGCGGAGAAAAGAGAAGGACATGATCAAAAAAAATGCTCAAGGAGACGAACTATGAAAATCATTCGCTTTCTTTCTGATGAAAACCATGAAATGTGCGGACTATACGAGCCGGAACTGGAGAACCAGGCCCTGGTTATCAGGGGAGACCTGTTCGGGGATTTTGAGGTCACGTCGAAATTAGCAAGAATTGTGAGCTTTCTTCCCCCCGTTTATCCGTGCAACGTACTTGCATTGGGACTAAACTACAGGCAACATGCCGACGAGACGAGCGTCTCTTATCCCGATATACCGATCTTATTTCTTAAAGCGACAACCAGCGTCATTGGACATATGTCGCCCATTCTCCTTCCGCAAGCAGGCTCCGAAAATGTCGACTACGAGGCGGAACTCGCCGTCATCATAGGAAAGACGGTCAAGAACATATCCCGCTCTGAAGCGATGGACTCCATTTTAGGTTATGCTTGCGCCAACGATGTTAGTGCTCGGGATTGGCAGATTGAAAAGCAGAAAAAGCAATGGGCAAGGGGAAAGAGTTTCGATACTTTCTGTCCACTCGGACCTTATCTCATCACAAAAGATGAAATTCCAGATCCCCAGAGCCTCCGTATCCGCGCCATATTAAATGGTAAAACTGTACAAGATTCAAATACTTGTGATATGATTTTTGACGTTCCCACAATCATCAGTGATCTTTCGAGGTCCATGACGCTGCTGCCCGGCACGGTAATATTGACCGGTACGCCTGAAGGCGTCGGCTTTACCAGGCAGCCTCCCATATACCTTCAGGACGGTGATGTTGTGACCATAGAAATAGAAAGAATTGGTCAATTAACTAATCCCGTGAAGAGAGAAGACCAGGGAGATAATGTTATCTTAGATAACAAGAAAACCCGGAAGCCACTCAAGCTGTCGGATTAAGGGACAACAAATTTTTCACAGTTTATTTATCTCTCAAAACCACTGACATAGTCAGTGGTGGGGCGTGGGGGCGGAGGCCCCACACCTTTAGCGCATCAACAATGTTGATAAGCAGATAGGATTTGTTGTAACGTATCCATAGGAGGCAAGGGTATGGAAGAATACAACAAATCATCTCATGCAATTTACCGATGTGAGTATCACTTCGTTTGGGTTCCGAAATACCGCTATCAGGTGCTGGTGAAAGAGATCAAGCCAAGATTAAAGGAGCTGTTGGTGGAGTTATGCAACTGGCTTGACGTCACAATTATAGAAGGAGCGATATGTTCAGATCACGTGCATATGTATCTTTCAGTTCCTCCGAAATATTCTCCGGCCCATGTAATGAAGATCCTCAAAGGAAAAAGTGCAGAGTATCTGCGTAGGGATTTTCCTGAATTGTGCAAAAAGTATTGGGGGCTGCATATATGGGCCGGGGGCTATTTTGTGAGCACTGTGGGAATCGACAGCGCCACCATTCAGAAATATGTTAAAGAGCAAGTAGAAGATCAGATGCGAGAAGAGCAGCTTGGGTTATGGAGGGACGACAGCGAATGACATTGTCAGGAGTTGTCGTCCTTCAAGAAAGCCACCGACAAGGTCGGTGGTAGTTTACTGACAAAAGAGAAGAGCCGTATATTATAGCAGCTAGTATGACCGAGTGGATCATTTCCAATAAGGGGCTAAGTCTTAAGCGAAGAGTTGTTTTGCTAAGATTTATCCCATTGCCCACGGGGTCTTTCTCTTCCTGACAAGAGAGCAGGGTTCAAGAAGAAGTCGATTGCATGTTCCTGTAGCCGTTACAATTATTCGGGGTTGGAAAATTGAAGAGTCTTGGTATTTGTATAGGTGCATCAACATTGTCAGCAGTCGGTCTTACCAGGGACGGAGATAATCACGTCCATAAGACATCCATAAGCGTCAGGCCTCATAATAGCAATCCTCGGCAGGCGCTGCTTGAAACGCTCGCAAACTTAGATTCGAGCGTGTGTGACAGAATTGCCATAACGGGAAGAAAATTCAGGCACTCCGTGAATCTTTCATCCATTTCCGAGCCGGAAGCAGTCGAATCTGCGCTTTATTTCTTCGATGGCAAAGGGCAGAACCTCGATGCCATTATCAGCGCCGGAGGCGAAACCTTCATGGTCTACGTCCTGGGAAAGGATGGAAGAATCTGCTCGGTTCAGACGGGGAACAAATGTGCGTCGGGGACAGGGGAGTTTTTCCTTCAGCAGCTGCGAAGAATAGGGATGTCCATTAATGAAGCCGCGTACCTTACGAACGAAGAAAAACCTTATAAGGTATCAGGGCGCTGCAGCGTATTCTGCAAGAGTGACTGTACGCATGCGACAAACAAAGGTGTGCCGAAAGGGAGGATTGCTGCCGGGCTCTGCAAGATGATGGCAGGTAAAATCCTCGAAATTATCAAACAGATTCCCAGGAACGACATCATGATTATCGGGGGAACTGCGCAGAATTCGATGATGATCGGCTATCTCAAGAAAGAGATAAAAAATTTGATTGTCCCGGAAGAGGCCCCTTACTTCGAAGCCCTGGGATCGGCATTGTGGGCTCTCAATAACGAAACGATAAAACTACCGGAAAGGGAAAATATCTTTAAGAAAGGCAGGGACTCCTTCTCCTTACTGCCTCCCCTTAATAGCACGGCCCGTATGGTAGATTTCAAAACAGCAGAGACGGGGATAGCCCAAGAGAATGACATGTGTGTTATCGGCCTTGACGTCGGATCAACGACGACGAAGGCGGTTATTCTCAGATTGAATGATGACAAGGTGTTGGCCTCAGTGTACCTGCGTACTCAAGGGAATCCTGTCCAGGCCTCAAGAGAATGCTACGCCGATCTGTATGACCGGCTGGGCGAACTTGGAGAGAAAATAAGAATTGTTGGATTGGGTGTAACAGGCTCGGGCAGGCAGATAGCAGGATTGCATGCCATGACTGGCGGCATAATAAATGAGATTATCGCGCATGCCACAGGGGCATTATTTTTCGATAATACTGTAGACACGATCTTTGAGATAGGCGGTCAGGATGCCAAATATACATATATAAAGAATGGTGTACCATCAGACTATGCCATGAATGACGCCTGTAGCGCCGGTACGGGCTCATTCCTTGAGGAGGCTGCAAAAGAGGCGATGGGGCTGGAAATGGAATCAATAGGCGGTATGGCGATAAAGGGACAAGAGCCTCCGAATTTTAACGATCAATGCGCGGCGTTTATCAGCAGCGATATAAAGAATGCCTCTCACGAAGGCATGACGAGGGAAGATATTGTTGCCGGGCTCGTGTATTCCATCTGCATGAACTACGATAACCGCGTCAAGGGGAATAGACCCGTAGGCAATAATATATTTATGCAGGGCGGTGTCTGTTATAACCGGGCGGTGCCAATGGCGATGGCGGCTCTTACAGGGAAACGTATCGTAGTTCCGCCAGAAGCGGGACTGATGGGCGCCTTCGGCGTTGCCCTGGAAGTCAAACGTATGCTCGAACTGAATCTCCTCAAGGAAAAAGAGTTTTCTCTGAAGGAGCTAAGGGACAGAACAATTGAGCACGGAGAACCGTTCACATGTAATGGAGGGAAAGAAAAGTGTGATCGGAAATGTGAAGTCGCTAGGATCAGAATAGAAGGGAAGACATATCCCTTCGGCGGTGCCTGCAACAAATGGTACAATCAACGTTTTAATATTCACTTTGATACGGGAAACCTGAACCTTGTTAAGCTCCATGAAGGGCTTGTTTTTCAAAAGTACATTCCTCAATCCGAGGAACCGGGGGTCAAGGAAAATTCGAAAACAGTAGGCATTAATAAGTCTTTCCTGGTAAATTCTTACTATCCCCTATACTACCGTTTCTTTTCACGTATGGGCTTTCGAGTCTTGGTTTCGGACATTTCCGAGCAGGAAGGTGTCGATCGCCAGAGGGCACCATTTTGCTACCCCGCGGAAATTTCTCACGGCTATCTTCAAAATCTCTTGCGAAAGAAACCGGATTATCTCTTTCTACCCCACGTAAAGGGTGCATACGTGGAAAACGGATGCAAACAAGGGATAACATGCCCCCTGTCGCAGGGAGAACCTTATTATCTCCCAAGCGCTTTCAAGGATACGGAAATATTAAGAAATTTAAGTAAAGAGGGAAAGATAATAACGCCGGTCATCGACTTTTCGGGAGGATATGAAAAGGCTGAAAGTGTCTTTGTGTCTATGGCGAAAAAGCTCGGTCGTGGTAAGAATCTCGCCCATAGGGCATTCTCGGAGGCAGTAGAAGTCCAGAAATCTGTGCATAGAGAGATGAAGGCAACGGGGTTATGGTTCTTGCGCGACCTGGAGAAGAACCCTGACCGGTTCGCGGTGGTTGTATTCGGCAGATCTTACAATGCATTTGTGCCGGAAGCAAATATGGGGATACCCCATAAATTCGCCTCCCGGGGCGTGCCCGTGGTCCCATTTGATTTCCTTCCTTTGGATGAAGAAGCCATCGATGATAACATGTACTGGTCAACTGGACAGTCGATTCTTAAAGGAGCAAGTTTCGTAGAAAGGCATCCGCAGCTTTTTGGATGCTATATTACCAATTTCTCATGCGGTCCGGACTCTTTTCTCGTGGGATATTTTCGCCACATAATGAGGGGAAAGCCCTTCCTGATCCTCGAATTGGACTCTCATGTAGCAGATGCAGGTCTGGAAACGAGAATTGAAGCATTTATGGATATCATTAAAAATCACAGAGAACTGCAAAAGTTCCGTAGTGATATTCCCGCTCCATATTATTCTTTACCTCCGGCAGCACATTTTGATCACAGGAAACAGGAGTTCATCGATTCCAGGGGGACAGGTTACCCGTTTCATCATCCCCGGATACATCTCGTCTTTCCGTCGATGGGGCGATTCCTGAACGATGCTACGTCTGCCGTATTCAGATCAATAGGCATACGCGCGTCAGTACTTCCTCCCGCAGATGATGAAGTTCTCAAACTCGGAAGGGGCAACACAAGCTGCAAGGAGTGCCTGCCCCTGCTGCTTACTGCAGGCAGTCTCTTAAAATACTTAAAAGACAGGGATAGATCTGAAGAGCTATTGGTTTATTTCATGCCTACCGCCTCAGGTCCCTGCCGGTTCGGCCAATACTCTCCTTTTATTAGTCAGCTCATTGCGCGAAACGGTATTGAAGACGTCGCTCTGTTTTCCCCTCAGGCCGAAAATAGTTACACGGAAATCGGCGGCAATGAATTTACCTTGAAACTCTGGTCATGTCTCGTTGTCGCTGATATTATGCAGGATATTTATTCCGTGCTCCTTACAAACGCTGTGGATAAAGAATCAGCCTTGGAAATATATGATCAGGAAACCAAAAAGCTCATTGGCGTTTTCGAGCATGCCCCCAATTTTAGAGACCTTCGAAGAACCCTTATGATAGTAGCCGATAACTTTCGAAAGATACGTCTTACGAGGCAAGTGCATGATACACCGGCAATTCTGCTCACGGGGGAGATATTTGTTCGCCATGACGATTTATCCCGGCAATTCCTTGTGGAAAAGCTGGCTGAGCATGGATTTGTAACCAAAGTCTCCAGTGTTGTTGAATGGGTCTATTACACTGACTGGTGCTTCGAAAAAGGCTTGTCCGCGGCCACACCCAACATCCGGGAACGGTTTTCCCTCTTGCTGAGATCGGCATGGATGAGAAACTATGAGAAGACGTTCAAGAAAATCATGGAGCGATCAGGCTTGTACACATATAAGCTGGATGATGTCGATCATCTGATAAGTAAGAGCCGGCATGTGATCAATCCAGAGCTAACGGGAGAGGCCGTGTTGACAATCGGGGCGGCATTAGCCGAGATACTCCACAGGTACTCCGGCGTTATCGCAATCGGGCCCTTTGGTTGTATGCCGAACCGCCTGTCAGAGGCCATCCTCTCGAGGGAGATGGGTACCGAACTCCCCTTCCTGGCTATTGAAAGTGATGGGAACCTTTTTCCGCAGGTTATCACTGCGAAACTTGAGGTGTTTATGCTACAAGCGTTGAGGTTACACGAGCAAATGTCGGAATCATACAGGAAGGGTGACAGCTGACTCAAGATCATCTTACGCGATATTTGACTGCCTCAGCCATAAACGAAAAACAATGGTATTTTGCACGTAGATATGCTAATTGCGCACAAATATTTCAATGTGAAGGGTTTCAACCCCGAGGAGGTCAATAAATAAGAGATGGAAAATAAGAACAGAAAAACCTTTATCATGTTTCTGCTTGCGTTTCTGATAGGGTTTTTTATCATTTCCCTTATAGAAGTATTGCGGTCATCCTTTGTTCCCGTCGGATCTAATGTTCAGACAGTATCGGCGGTTTCATCACCGGAAAGCCCGCGCGTGCCTTTTTCATTTGCCGATTTGGCGGAAAAATTGAAGCCCGCTGTCGTAAATATCAGTACAACGAAAACGGTAAGAAGCGGTCGTGGAGGCCCATTCAGGACGCCTTTTGACAGATATTTCTGGGGCGATGATTTCTTTGAAAGATTCTTCGGTGATATACCTCAGCGGGAATTCAAGCAGAGAAGCCTTGGCTCCGGTTTTATAATCAGTCATGACGGCTACATCTTTACCAACAATCACGTAGTGGAGCAGGCTGACAAGATACTGGTTAAGCTCTCGACGGGAAAGGAGTACGAGGCGAAGGTGATCGGCAAGGATGCAAAAACGGACCTTGCCCTCATAAAGATTAAACAGAGCGAAAGCCTCCCCGTGGCTGAAATAGGGGATTCCGATAAATCGCGTGTAGGCGACTGGGTCTTAGCCATCGGGAATCCCTTTGGCCTTGAACAAACAGTTACTGCCGGCATAGTCAGCGCCAAGGGCAGGGTGATAGGCGCGGGTCCCTATGATAATTTCATTCAGACTGATGCGTCGATCAATCCCGGCAACAGCGGCGGGCCGCTATTCAATATGGAAGGAAAGGTGATAGGCATCAATACGGCTATCGTAGTCCAGGGACAGGGTATCGGATTTGCCATACCAGTGAATATGGCCAAAACCATACTGCCTGACCTCAAATCAAAAGGAAAAGTTACCCGCGGCTGGCTGGGTATTTCTGTCCAGGATGTGACTGAAGATATAGCCAAGAATCTCAAACTTAAAGATAATAGCGGTGCACTGATATCCGAAGTGTTTAAGGGGGACCCCGCTGACAAGGGCGGACTGAAAGCGGGAGATCTCATAACAGAGGTGAACGGCAAGAGAATAAAGGATACCCATGAGTTGCTGCTCACTATCGCCTCTTTCCATGTCGGGGATAAGATAGAGGTCAAAGCCTTGAGGGATGGGGAGGAGAAGACCTTTCACATTGCTGTTACGGAGCGGAAGGACCAACCTGAGGTTGCCTCAGCGAGAGAATCGAAGGAAACCTTTGGCATGACGGTACAGGATATCACACCGGAAATCGCCCAATATCTTGGGATCGCCGGGACGGCCGGTGTAGTTGTCGTCGATGTCAAAGACGGAAGCCCCGCTGATGAAAAAGGTATCCAGCCCCAGGACATCATCCTGGAAGTCAATAAGGTGAAGATTTCCTCCATGAAGGATTACGTGCGGGAGATATCGAAAAAGAGTGCAAAGAAAAGCCTTCTTCTTTTGATCAGAAGGGGCAACTCGACTTTCTTTGTCAGCCTGCGCAAATAAAGAGCGCCCTCGTATGAAAGACGGTACCGGATTCCAGTATGAAGAGGGGTCATTATCTGCTTGCGATCTACAAAACGCTTAACGCCCACTTCGGTGACCTCAATTGGTGGCCCGGCAATTCCCCTTTTGAAGTTATAGTCGGGGCGATATTGACTCAGAACACAGCCTGGCGAAATGTCGAAAAGGCTATAGCCAGGCTGAAATCCCAAGAGCTTCTTCACCCTGCGGGAATATTAGGGATAGATGAGTCGACACTCGCCGACCTCATTAGACCGGCGGGATATTACAATATCAAGACCCGGAGACTAAAATCGTTTATACGATTCTTATACGATGAGTATGGCGGCAAACTGGACAACATGTTTGCGGAAGACCTTTGGCACCTGAGAGCAAAGCTGCTTGCGGTCAAGGGCATTGGCGAGGAAACAGCCGACAGCATCCTTCTCTATGCGGGAGAAAAGCCCATTTTTGTCGTCGATGCCTATACCAGAAGGGTTTTACAGAGGCATGATATAATCCGCAGTGACGCAACGTATAAGGAAATTCAGAATCTTTTTATGACGCGCCTTCCGCACAACGTCCCCCTGTACAATCAGTATCATGCCCTTTTCGTTAACACAGGAAAATATTTTTGCAGCCGAAAGCCCCGTTGTGAAAGCTGTCCACTCCAGTCACCGGTCTATTGAATGAAGCAGGGTTCTATGCCTAACTTCTATGACTATACGGGTATTATCCATAGCCACTCAGCCTACTCGTTCGACGGCAGGGCTCCCATAGCAGAAATTTTGGAGGCGGCGAGGATCAACGGCATTGACTTTGTCATGCTTACGGACCACTCCAATATGCGGGCGAGGGAAGAAGGATTTGAAGGGTGGCACGGCGATACCCTGCTCATAGTCGGTCAGGAAATTGCCCCGCGTTTCAACCATTACCTTGCCTTCCAGATTGATACACCTGTGGTCATCACCGAGGATGAACGAGACATTGATCCCCAGATATACGTGAATGAGGTTCAGGTCAGGGGGGGAATGGGGTTCATTGCTCACCCGGATCATGAGGGAACGAAATTGTTTCACGTGAAACATTACCCCTGGTTAGACTGGGGGGTAACAGGTTATACAGGCATGGGGATATGGGATTTCATGACAGATTGGCAAAACACCCTGAGGGGATATCCCAGATCGATACTGAGCTTTCTCTTTCCCGCTTTCTTTCTCACGGGACCGAGAAAGGTAACCCTGGAACGCTGGGATCGGCTGAACAGGAACGCCAAAGTGGTGGGTATCGGTGAGCTCGATAATCATGACACCCATAAGAGGGTGCTGGGTTTGAACCTATCTATCTTCCCCTTTGTTAAGGCATTCAAATTTATGAGGACCCACGTGATCACCGAAAGACCTTTGGTTAGGGATCATGCGAAGGATATTGCAGCGCTGCTGTCTGCCCTGAAGAAGGGAAGGGTGTATGTTGCCGGAGAGTCTTTCCACGAATCCAAGGGATTCTCACTTGTCTTAACGGATAACAGCCAGAGCGCCTGTATGGGTGATGACTTCATGCTTGAAAACGAGGCTTGCCTCACCGCAACATTTCCTGCGACTGCAAAGATACGCATCATCAAAGACGGAACCTTGATTAGGGAAGAGATCGGTCAAGATCTGACGGGCAGCATCAGTAAGCCCGGAGTTTACAGGGTTGAAGCCTATCTTAGAGTCCTCGGCAAATACCGGCCCTGGATATTTTCGAACCCCATTTATGTAAAGAAAGCTTAAGAGCGGACTGTATGATCAAGTACCTCTCACGCTTAGCACTGAAATACGGACTCATTCCCGTTGCCTATTATCTTGTCCGTGCATACCTTTCCCTGATTAGGATCAGGGCTGTAAATGAGGAGATGACCCTGCAATACCTGAAGAGCGGTCAGAAGATGATCGTCGCGATCTGGCACCAGCGTATTATTCCAGTCGTGGGTTATGCAAGGAAATTTAGTGTCTATGCGCCATCCGCGATGATCAGCCAGAGCCGTGATGGTGATCTAATTGCCGGAGTCGCCAGCCTTCTCAATTTCAGGCCAGTAAGGGGATCGAGCTCCCGTGGTGGCAAGGAGGCCCTTGCCGATATGATTGCGGATTTAGCAGAAAATCAGATGGCCGTGCACGCTCTTGATGGGCCGAGAGGCCCCAGAGGGGTTGTAAAGCCGGGGCTTATAGCGATGGCACAACTGTCCGGTGTTCCCATTGTCCCGATCTATATCTCAGTTAACCGGGCTTGGGTGCTTAATAGCTGGGATCGCTCTATCATACCAAAACCATTCAGCACGGTCGTCATACGCTGGGATAGCCCCATATATGTACCTGAGAACATGGATAACGAAGCCTTTGAAAATAGGCGGAAAAAAATTGAACAGCACCTGAAGGAAAACCAGATCCGGGACGACCAAAAACAGGGCTGGACAATGTCCCTGCTATAGAATACCGTCTACTTAAGAGCCTCCAACCTAATCTCAAAGAGATTAGGCCAGTATTTTCCCGTCACAAACAGCCTATCGCCCTTCGCGTCATACGCAATACCGTTTAACACATCAAGGTTTCTGCCCGTACCGACATAGCGATATAGATCTCTCAGGTCAATCCAGCCAAGCACTTGCCCGGTACGTGCTGAGATGCGGACAATATAATCCGTACCCCACACGTTAGCGTAGATCTCGCCTTTAATATATTCGAGCTCATTGATATTCGATAAGCTTCTGCCGCGATCCCGTACCTCGATTTGCTTCACCAATTTATACGTCCGGGTGTCCAGGAAACGCAGCACGGCGGTACCGTCGCTCATGATGAGGTAATTGCCATCACAGGTAATTCCCCAGCCTTCGGTTGGATAGGAAAATGTCTGGAGGAGACGGAATGATTGAAGATCATAGACAAAAGCGGTGTGCGACTGCCATGTCAACTGGATTAGTTTGTCCCGGCAGACAGTGATGCCCTCACCGAAGTATTCCGCCGCGAGACCTTGACTTTTTAAGACCCTGCCTGTCTTAAGCTCAACCTTGCGTATGCTCGACTGTCCCGAAATCCCCGTTCCCTCGTAGATATACCCCTTGTAGAATACGAGTCCCTGCGTGAAGGCATCAGGGTCGTGCGGATATACATTAACTACCCGGATACTATGAAGGGTGGTTCCTGAGGTATCGATTGGGGCGCGGTTTAGACCTGTATCGAGGGATGATGCATATCCCGGCCTCGTGCAAGCGAAGGGCATAATAGACTTCGGGCAAATGAAAGGAATGGCACCGGATGCAAGAAAAAAGATACATATACAGATGAAGAAGCACTTTTTCACAGGCGTCAATCGCTTTTCTTAAATGTCTTTTCAGCCGTTGCGAGCGTTGTAATCGACGTGCAGGTTATATTTATACTCTTGAAAAAATCGCGGAGGGGCCGACCGGGCCCGACCTCATAGATCGTCTCCGTATGCGACGCAAGGGCCCTCATATTGTCCACCCAAAGGACAGGATGATGCAACTGGGAGACCAGATTGTAAATAAGATCCTCATACAGGCCTGAATGAAATATACCCCTGAAATTTGAGGTAACCGTCACGGACCTATCTTGAACTATTCCCTTTCCAACAGCCCGCAGTATTTCCTCAAAGGGCTCGATAATCGTGCTCATAAAACGACTGTGAAACGGTGCACTCACGTTAAGCGGGATAAAGCGAAAGGGTCTATCAGTAGCCAGCGCCTTCTCAAGCCTCGCCTCTGCCTCCGGCATCGCATCAGCCTTACCACTGATAACTATTTGATTGGCTGAATTGATATTTGCGATGTCAATGGGGAGATCCTTCAATGACAAGCGAACCGCCGTTATATCCACATTATCCAAGATAACAGCGGCCATGGCTCCGTGACCAACGGGCACGGCATCCTGCATCAGTCGGCCACGAATCTGGACGATGCGCACAGCCTCAGACAGTGGAAGGGCGCCGGCGGCAACCAAGGCGGTAAATTCGCCGAGGCTGTGACCGCCAAAGAGGGTCGGTGAAAGCCCAAAAAGCGCCTCCAAGCCGCGGAAAATGGCAATTTCCGTAGTTAAAATGCACGGTTGGGTAAATTCCGTCAGGTCAAGACGTTCATCGTCGCCGAAACACATGGCGGCAATGTCCCATCCTGCCGATTGAGACGCCTCTTCGTAAATCTCACGGCTGACAGGAAAATTAGCATAGAAATCCTTTCCCATTCCGGGGCGCTGCGCCCCCTGGCCGGGAAAAACGACAGCTATTTTATCTTTTTTCATATGAAACAAGTCTTCCCATGCTTCATCAATGCACAAGTTCTTTCAACAATCTTAGGTGACACCGGTAAATACACCGCTCCGCCTTCTATGGCAAGGGGCTTTTTCTGCCTTGAAAAAGAAGTTCCTCGTATCCAAAATAATTAAGCACGCACTCAACTATAATTATGAAAACACTTGTAATTTTATGAAAAGGTAGTATTTTAAACGTCACGGATCAATAAACTAAGAGCGAAATAATATATGAAACTGAATTTGCTCCTCTTGGGTTTGTTGATGGTCGCATCGACTTCCTGGCCTGTTCAGACATTTACCATTGAAGATGACGACCTGCAGAAATGCGAGTTCGTCGGGAAAGCCGTCGATCTTGACGGAGATGGTCAAACCACAAATTTAATCGTTACGACACAGGATGCGAGTGGATGAGATGCCGCCCTCGGTCCGATCTGGGTGCTCCGTAATGCCGGTGATTCATTTGTGATAGTTCTCTCGCACGGAGGCTATTTTGTAACAATCGATAAGGTAAAACACAAGGGACTATAGGATCTTACTATAGCGGCTGAGAGTGCCGGCTGGTCCCGTCAAAGCGTTTGACAATTCAACGGCAAACGCTACAAGAAAACCAAGGAAACAACGAAGAAGGTAAACTGAGAACGGATTGCAATTACCCTGCTTGTAAAATATTGAGAGGACGTAATGAGGCGAAGCGAGAGGGAAATCAAAAATAGAGCAGTGATTGACGCCATAATCCGGCAGTGTCTGGTATGCCGCTTGGGGTTGGCTGATGGTGAAGAACCCTATATCGTCCCGCTGTGCTTTGGATATGACGGGGAGGCGCTTTATTTCCACAGTGCCTCCGATGGGAGAAAGATCGATATCCTTCGCAGGAATAGCCGAGTTTGCTTCGAGTTCGATATCCCTGAGGGGATGAGGGAAGCAGAGCAGGGCTGTCGCTGGGGAATCAAGTATCGCAGCGTCATAGGATTTGGAACCGCAGAAATCGAGGATGATCAGGAAGGCAAAAATAAAGCCCTGGAACTTATCATGGCTCAGTATTCAGGCAAGGAATATATTTTTCCTGAAGACATAATGACAAAGACCACAGTAATAAAAGTAGTGATTGCGCGAGTGACCGGGAAGCAAGCATAGAACAGATGCCTATGCTAAGGAACGGCGGAGATACGGCCCATGCGTTTGTGGTCTTTACATCCCGAATACCTTGACGCGAGGGGACTCGTTGCTCTCTGGCGGGAGGGCCTGCTCGCCCGAAAGGTCTTGCAACGCCAGACAAAAAGCTATAAGGATCACCCCCAGATAGATAGATTTAATGCTCATCTGCAGCCCACGGTTGCGATAGATTGTTATCTTTGGTACGTTTACGAGGAAACCGTCAGGCGTGGATATCATTTTGACATAGCCAAGATTGGCCCCAAGCAGCGATGTTCGAAAATTCCAGTAGCGGACGGACAACTCAAGTACGAGTTGAATCATCTCAAGACAAAACTGAAGTTACGCGATCCAGCACGACATAAGAAAATTCTTGCAGTCAAGAAACCGCGGGCTCACCCATTCTTCAAGGTGATAAAGGGCGGAATCGAATCATGGGAGAAAAAGTAATAATACAAATTAACAGATAAGATGGAGGAACAGGATGACCACTGGCGACAAAACGTGGGAGACGCAAAAGTGGCAGATGATACAAAAGCGTTTGGGATATACTGATGCAGAGATGAAAATATTTCGGGATAATCCTCGAAATGAAGAAATCTTATCCATGGTGCCGGAACTCATGAATAAGACAATCATTGCAGAAGTGGTGGACTCGTATGGATGCAACAGCCAGCACAAGGTCGGCGATAGGTTTTACTTTGACAGTGCGGGAAACCTTCTTGCGGCACTCTCTCCAAAAAGGATATGCATCTATGCGTTGAGTGTCATCATGCCTCAGATTTTTACGGCAACCGAGTTTCTTTATGCAGGCGCTGATCCGAATGAGATGAGATTCAAGCGGGCCGGGTGCTTTGATGTCGGCGTGGCGTGTGGAGGATGGGGGCGCATCGTCCTCGAATTGAAGGTGGAAGATCGCAGCAAAGCCTGATGAGTATTTTTGCGGAACTCCGCAACTCCATCTTATTCGCAAATATAGAGCTTGCTTATTGCTGCATTTGGCAGTAGTGTTAAACGTATCTCAGGGAGTGACAATAATGACCAAGATTCCCAACATCATACCGATTACCGATCTTCGCCAAGCGGCGTCATCCGTGCTGAAGCGAGTGAAATCCTCACGGCAGCCCGTTGTCATCACCCAAAGGGGAAGGGCAGCTGCAGTTGTGGTCAGTATGGAGGCTTACGAAAAATCGCAAAAAGAAATGGAAATTCTCCACCTTCTCGCCCGCGGTGAAAAGGAAATCGAAACAGGCAAGGGTTATGATCTCAGTCACGTCCTTGCAGATGCGGATGCCTTGCTGAAATAGGAGGATTGTTTGAGAGTTCTTTTTACTCCTTCCGGACGAAACCATTTTCTTCGAGCTATTACCTCAATCGATATGGAAGGTACATCTGCGGCAAGTGCATTCCGAAAGAAGGCAGAAAAGACCTTGTCACGGCTCAAACGGTTTCCCGGATCCGGTACGGCACTACCCGAATTTCCTGATCTCCCTTTCCGAGAAGTGGCGATTGCACCGTGCCGGTTCATCTATCGCGTGAGACAGAAGACCATCTGGATAATCGCCGTCTGTAATAGTGCCCGACTTCCCAAAAAGCCAACCGAAAAAGAGATAGCTTAACTATCTATTATGTATTGATATCCCTTCAATGTCCAGCCAGCATTTGTACGAATACATGCCGGCAAGAGCCTTTACGGCTCGCTCCGGTGTTAGGAAAGTCACCCCTTTATATTCCTTTCCCGCGATCTCTTTAACGGTGCGGGCATTATCATCGGAAAGAAGACAGACCCCCAGAACGGGTTTGCCATACTTCTCCATCAGGCGAATCACGTGTTCACTGTAACTGAGTTCGAAATCAGCGACCCGACGAGCAATCTCTACTAAGACGTTACGGTCGCAGGTCTGATCAGCCATATGAGAGGATTCGATCATTCTCTTTACAAATACCAGCCTGCCGAGGATACCCAGGTGAATTGCCGCATCACACCCATCCCACTTCAGCAGTTCCTCGATGAGTATCATGGGAACGGAGAGATCCATTTCTGCAACCAGGTCGACCGGATTGGATCGGCTCCAGTAGGGAGGAAGGACTTTATCGATCCGTGATATTATATGAGATGAAAGGTCGGGCACTTCCAGCCCATATTCCATGCACAGATCGGCCGTAACCACCCCCCAGCCTCCACCGAGGGTCATTATCGCCACCTTATTACCCTGTGGCAAGGGGAGCGATGCGAATGCAGCGGAGAGATCGAGGAGGTCCATGGAAGTTTCTCCCATAACGACTCCTGCCTGGCGGCATGCGGCCTTAAAGACTTTAATATTGGAAGCCAATGCACCCGTATGACTAGCGGCGGCGCGGTCACCGGCGCGTGTGCGACCGCCTTTGAGCATGAGAACAGGCTTTTTTCGGGAAACCCTCTTGGTAGATTCAAAGAACCGTCTGCCGTCTTTGGGGCTCTCTACGTACAATACCACCGTCTTTGTCAAGTCATCGGTTTCGAAGAATTCCATGTAGTCCTCAAGCGTGATCATCGCCTCGTTTCCGGATCCGATGAATGCCCGTATCCCGATCCCTTCACTCTCGGCAAACATCAAGAACTGTGTGCCGAGATTACCCGATTGAGCAACGAGCGCCGTCGCGCCTGGCTTCGGCCGTACATGCTGATACAGGCAGAATAGATCTTCATGAGGATTGCATATCCCCATTGTGTTGGGCCCGAGAATCGTAATTCCGGCCGCACGCGCCTCTTCCACCAGCCGCTCCTCCAGTTGCGCTCCCTTTTTGTCCGCCTCACTAAAACCAGACGTTACTAAGAGCATGCTCTTGATGCCCCTTCCTTTAAGCTTAGGAACGAGGTCCATAACACTTGCCGCAGGGACTGTTACCACGGCAAGGTCTATGGGCCCG
This sequence comes from uncultured delta proteobacterium, assembly GCA_963729715.1. Classification (GTDB taxonomy): domain Bacteria; phylum Desulfobacterota; class Syntrophia; order Syntrophales; family UBA2185; genus Fen-1135. The sequence continues at coordinate 520,611 of CAVSPA010000005.1, read as the reverse complement.
GGGACGTCTTCCAAAGATTTGCAGACAGGCCATCCTGCAATTTCACCACCCTTAGGATTAACCAGATAAATTTCACCCCGGAAATTCCCGGCAACCATATTAGTGAACAGAGTGTATCCCCATTTGCCGAACGTAGCAGACGCGCCGACAACCGCAATTGAACGGGCGTGGAAGAAATTTCGCATCGCCATCTTATCCGCAGGCGGACGCGGCGATTTGCTTCGGAGAACATTCCCGACAATGACCAGCGCATCTACGGCAGTCACCCGGCCATCCGGCCCGACAAGCAGGGGATTGATATCTACCTCCTGCACTTCCGGATGTTCCATTCCAAGCCTGGATAAACCAAGAAGGATACTGACAATCTGGTCACTTTTTACCGACGCCTCACCGCGAAACTTTCCCAAGAGGTCAATGGCCCTGATCTTTTTTATCATGTCATACGCGTGTGTTTCATCGAGGGGTGCAATGCGAAACGCCACGTCTGCAAGCGCCTCAGCAAAGATGCCTCCCAAACCGAACATGACAACAGGACCGAATTGGGCGTCATGAAACAGCCCCGCCATGAATTCCCGTCTGCCTTCCACCATGTGGTATACGAGAAATCCTTCCAGGTCATCACCCGCAGCCGCGGCAATTTCTCGGGCAGCTTTTCGGACCTCCTCCGCGCTTTTCAAACTCAGCTTGACAAGGCCGCGTTCCGTCTTGTGTGTAAGCCGGGCGCCGAGACCTTTTACAACGACGGGAAAACCGGCAGCCTCAGCCTCTATAGCGGCCTCGTCCACACTTGCGGCAATGCGTTCATCAACCACGGGCAGACCATAATTTACGAGCAATTTTTTGGATTCCGCCTCGGTCAGGGCGGTTCTCCCTTCTGCTCTTGCCTTACTTACAAGTTCAGCGACGTCCATGCCTAACCCTGCCTATTATTCTTACTCATTGATGGTGACCGCTGTTTATCATACGTGGTCGCTTAGTGCAAACACCATATCGGCGTGGAACCATTACATTGACATTTCCCGACAGAGAATTTAAAATAAAATTATTCAAATACAAAGGGGGTATGGCAATGCTTGACTACATCAGGAAAATGACATTGGCTGGCGCCGGGTTGGCGATAATGACCACGGAAAAAGTCCAGGAGATTATGGATGAACTCGTCAAGAAAGGAGAAATGACAGAGAAGGAGGCACGGGAGGCAGTTAGTGAATTTGTGGAAAAATCAAAGCAGGCAAAGAAAGACCTGGAAGATAAGATGGAACAGACCGTAACGGGCCTCCTTAAGCGTCTGAATATTCCCACGCGAAAAGAAGTGGACGAAATCAAAGAACGGCTTGCACGTTTGGAAAAAAGGGGAATATCCAAAGGATAATCTGCGCGCATTCGGAAGAATGCACATTGATGCAGACATGGCCGCACATGGGAGGTGCAATTTATGCGATTCAGAAAGGCGGGAAAGGTTACGGAGAATCTCTGGTATCTGGGCCGTGAGGAAGCGGGGGTCTATATTTTTGAAGGGCGAGACGATGCAATCCTGATTAACGGGGCGATGAGCTACATACTTACCGACGTTCTGGAACAGATGAAGAAATTTGGGATCGACGCGAAAAAGATCGGGAAAATCCTGATCCTCCATTCGCATTTCGATCATGTGGGAATCGTCCCATATTTCAAGCGGAAATATCCCGGGATAGATGTGTACGCCTCGGCGCCGGCCTGGAAGATATTCTCCATGCCTAAAGCTATCGAAGTCATGAACAGCTACAGTAGACTCAGTGCGACGTGGTGGGGCGCGGAGAGAGCCCTTGCGGCCTACGATCTCGACTGGCGTGATGACATTGCCGGTCTCACCTTGGCCGAAGGAGACCAGATAGACCTCGGCGGTGTCATGCTGCAGATAATGGATACCGCCGGCCATTCCAACTGTTCCATTACTGCCTACGAGCCTGAAAGAAAAATCATGTTTGCCTCCGACGCCGCAGGGATTCCTTACAAGGACTTCTGCTTCCCCTCCATGAATACAAATATCACGCAGTATCTGGTTAGCCTGGAGAAATTGAAGCCCTTGCCGGTGTCCTACCTCTGCGGTGACCATTACGGATATATCACCGGGGATGAGGCATCCAATTTCCTCGACCTGACCTTTAAGGAAGGCGTCAAATGGAAGGCCGTTATGGAGGATACATACCGCAGGCATGACGGTGATATCGATGCCGCCGGAAAGGCCGTCGCCGATTATTTCTATAATCAAATGCCGGATTATTTTATTCGGCGGGACATTCTCGAAGGGGTCTTCAAGCAGATGTTGAAATTCATCTCCAAGAACCTGTAAAAAGAATACACACCTATGAACAAGAGAAGAACGGCAATTCTTTTCCTTGCCCTTTGCTTATCCCCTATAATCTTTGCTCCCGAAGCCGGGGCGGCAGCCGCCCAATTGAGGCCGAACCAGCTCCATTCCTATCTCAGGCAGGGAATTGAAAAAGTTTTCAACCTTGAGCCGCAGAGCGCGGGCGACCATCTGCAGAAGGCTGTGGACCTGGATCGGGATAATCCGATTGGCTATGCTTTTTCCGCTCTCGAGAACTTGTTCTTCTATGAGATTAGCCTCGACCAGAAGGAGCGGGAGAAATATCAGGAATCCATGCTTCGCTACGTTAGCGAAGCCACGGCCCGAGGCCAGAGCAGGATTGAGAAAAATCCTAATGACGCGCAGGCCTACTTTGCCACGGCCATGGCAAAGATTATCAAAGTCCGCTGGGCCATCGGCCAAAAACAGTATCGCATCGTAGCGCAGGAGACATCGAATATCTGGGAATACTTGGAAAAAGCAAAGGAAGAAGATCCGCAAAATTATGACACGTATTTTCTCATGGGCCTCCTCCATTACCATCTCGATCACCTTCCGCCCTTGGCCCGTTTTTTTTCTTCCCTCCTGATTGCCTCCGGAGACAGCAAGAAGGGGCTTCAGGAACTGGAATTGGCGGCGCAGAAGGGTGATCTTCTCAGAGAACTTGCGCAGTCTGAACTCGCGTCGGTGTATGTGAACTTTGAGAAACAACCCGCCAGGGCTCTTCCCATTGCTCGCGAGCTCCGTAAAAGGTTTCCCCGCAATTATAACTTTTCCTTTGCATTGGCAAATGCGTTCTCCGATCTCCACCAACTCCAGGAAGCATTCGCCATAGCCCGTGAGATCGAAAAAGATATTCAAGCAGGCACGCCTCCCTTCGTTCCCCAACTTCAGCCTCGTCTCAACCAGCTCATGGGAAGAATCTTCTTCAACGAGGAAGAATATGTTAGGGCTTCCGAATATCTTGAAAAGACACTTGAGGATAGGGCGCCCTATAACGCCCGGGTCCGCGCGTGGGCCCTCGTGCGTTTGGGGATGATACATGACGCTCTCAAGGAAAGAGAGCAGGCGGAAGAGTACTATAACAGGGCCCTGGCAGAGCCGGGCGGAGAAGGTTTTGCACAGGTCGAGGCAAGGAAATATCTGGATAGCCCTTATGTGACTCCCCCAAAACCCCGCAGCCGGTAGTGATTGCAACCCACCAAGCTTTAAGGGTAAGCGAGTAAATGCCTATCGGTTATATGTCTCATACGGCGCAGATTTTCATTACGCCAAAAATTTTCAATTTTCCAACAGAGTTTTGGTTGCGCGTCTTAAACTGTTCTTTACATTGGAAGTTAATTTATGTCACACTTAGTTGTAATCCTATCCATCCAATTCGGTATCACGCTTGTGATTATACTCGCTAGGAAATAAACATATTTTTGTTGATGCATACAAAAAGAAGGGAGGTTTCCCATGGCGGAAAAAAAAGTGGTGCAACAGGGTAAAAAAGTGAAGGACTTTTCCTTGAAGGATCAGAACGGTCAAGATTTGCACCTGTCGGAGTATAGGGGGGAAAAGGTGCTCTTGTCCTTTCATCCCCTAGCCTGGACATCCATATGCGCAAAGCAGATGCAGTCTCTGGAAAAGAATAAGAGGTTCTTAAATAAACTCAATACTGTGGCGGTGGGTTTAAGCGTGGACAGCGTGCCTTCCAAGGCGGCCTGGGCCAAAAGCCTGAGAATCAAAAACACAAGACTCCTTGCTGATTTCTGGCCTCACGGAGACGTTGCGAAGTCGATGGGCCTTCTTCGCGCGGAGGGATTTTCGGAAAGAGCCAATGTTATTGTCGATGAGACGGGGAAAATCATCTTCGTCAAGGTCTATCCAATCAGGGAGCTTCCTGACATCGGAGAAATACTGCGTGTGCTCACGGCATACAAGGGCAAAGGATAATCATTGCTGGGTAACAGGGAGGACGCTATGCAGAAAGAAAAAGGATATGTGGGTATGAACAGGAGAGATTTTCTCAAGGTTGGTCTGGCAGGAACAACGTCGGCCATAATCGGCTGGGAAGGCCTGGCCAATGCCATGGAATATGCATCGGCGGAATCCTTCGTCTTTCCTCCGCCTGTATACAGAACCCTCGGCAGAACCGGCATGAAGATTGCGATCGTAAGCTTCGGAGCAATGCTTACGCCGGAAGCGGAGGTGATGAATGTCGCCTTTGATCACGGCGTTAACTATGTGGATACGGCGCGACGCTACATGGGCGGCAAGAATGAGGAGATCGTCGCGAAGGCATTGAAAGGCAGGCGTGACAAGATATATGTGGCAACGAAAACGAAGCCTGACTCGCATACAAAAGAGGCCATCTTCAATGACGTTGAAACAAGCCTCAGGGCGCTGGGAACAGATTATGTTGACGTCATCCAGCTCCATAATCTTACCGCTGAAAACAAAGACCGCATATTGATTCCGGAGACACGAGAGGCGTTCACAAAACTGAAAGAGCAGGGCAAGGTCAGATTCTTCGGGGTCACATCACACAAGGGTCAGGCCGAGGTCCTCAACGCCCTCGTGGATGACCGCGACAGGTTCTTCGACACGGCTCTCGTAGGTTACAACTTCAAGAGCAGCGCGGATGTGAAGGATGCGATAGCAAGGGCCGCCCAGGCGAACATCGGGATTATCGCCATGAAGACGCAGGCGGGGGGTTACGATACCGGCGCGCTGGGTCCCGTCAGTCCTCACCAGGCAGCCTTAAAATGGGCTCTTCAGAATACGCACATCACGGCGGCCATTCCCGGCATGAGAGACATGGCTGAGCTCCGGGAAGACATAGCGGTGATGGGGATGAAATTCGGGTACCTCGACAAACTCATCCTGAAGCGTTACGGAGCCGCTGTGAAACATTATTACTGCCATCTTTGCGGAGAATGTGAAACCACCTGCCCGAAAAGCGTAGCGATCAGCACGATCAACCGCTGCCTCATGTACAAAGAAGGATACAAAGAATCCGGACTTGCGCGGGCCACATACGATGAGATTCCCGCATCCATTTCTGCATCCGCGTGCCTTGACTGTCCGGATTGTGTGGCGAAGTGCGTGAACGGGCTTGACATTGCAATGAAGATGGACAGGGCGAGGAGATTACTCGCTTAGAGAAACGATGCGCGTTAGCCGGACAGGGGGGGCATATCAATGAATCGCATCGAAGTGGTCTTCTCGATCATCGTGTGCATTCTTTTCTTGACCATCCATGCATGGGTTCCGGTCTTTGCCGCGGACGGAGCCATGGAGAATCTTTTGCCTGCTTATGGTTGTGCTCAAGGCTGGACGTTGAAGGACAAGGCAGCCCTCTTCGATAAAGACACTCTGTTCGATCATATCAACGGCGAAGCGGAACTTTATTTTCCCTACGGGTTTGATATGCTCGCCACTGCCACATATATAAACGGAAATAATTCGGAAGAATGGATCGTGGCCGACGTATACAGAATGGCCTCCCCGCTTGATGCCTTTGGAATCTACTCCAACTACCGAAAGGCGGATGCTGCAAGTGTGACAGTAGGCACGGAAGGATTTGTGTCTCCATCCCAGTTGATGTTCTACCAGGACAGGTATTTTGTGAGGCTTCAGGTCACGGGCGCGACCGGTCTGGGACAGGATGTATTTCTTGCATGCGCGTGGGCTATTTCAGAGAAGCTACCAGCCAATGCGAGGCCCGCCGGAGTTCTTGAGGCCCTGAAAATGCCGGGCATTGTTCCGAAGACCGAGCGATATATAGCTAAGAGCCTCCTCGGGTATGCCTTTTTCCGTCGGGGCGTCATCGCAGATGCGCTTCTCGAAGGCGAACGTGCCCAGGTATTCCTAGTGCCTGAAGATTCCATCTCAGCGGCAAAAGAGACTTTTGATCGATATCGTTCTTACCTGAAGGCTGAAGGGAAAAACATGCAACTGCGAGAGAGGCGAGATTTCGTTTCCCTCGCGGCTGTCGATCCCTTGTATGGAGGAGTGTTCGTAGAGCAGTCAGGCCGTTACATCATCGGCGCCGTGAGGCTGAAGGAGCCTTCCTCCGCCAGAAAACTTATTGAACAGCTGCGGGAAAGGCTTGGCGGCGGCAAGAATTAACGGAATTAGAGATAGGAATCTCTCGTATTTTTTTCCATCTTCGCTCTGTAAAGCATTTTATCCGCCTTTTTCAGAAGCGACATGGCATCATAAGCGCCATCTTCAAGGTGCGATAATCCATAGCTTACGGAGATACGGATCGGAATACCCTCAAAGTCCAGAGGGTGACTGATAAAGAAGGTCTGCAGGCGAGTTGCGAATTCACAGGCTTCACCGACGGGTGTATTGGGAAGAATGATGATGAACTCATCCCCCGCAAATCTTGCGACAACATCGCTTACTCGGGTCATGGACAGCAATTGAGTCGCCACGTACTTCAGCACAATATCGCCGGCGTCGTGACCATAGAGGTCATTAACCGTCTTAAAGTCATCCACGTCGAGAAACACAACCGTCAGCGGCGTCCTGTACCTTACTGCCCGGTCAAACTCCCTCTTTACTATGTCTTCGAGAACCCTGCGGTTTAACAACCCCGTGAGTGAATCCCTCGATGCCAGAAAGTTGAGTTTCTCATGAGCCATAACATTGGAAAGACAGATGGAAACAATAGTTGCCAGCCTTTTCAGCAAAGTTGCATCCATATCGGGGCGGTAACGGAACGGGGAACTGTCTCCTTGAATCAGGCTGCCGATGATCCCGCCATCCAGCGTCAGGGGAGCGATGGCAAGGGACTGGATATGATACTCGTGCTCTCGGGGAAGCAAAGCATAGAAGGCTGTTAAATCCTCATTAGCAAGTATAGGATCTATCTTATTTCCGATAAGTTTGAGAAACAGGTTTCTCTCAATCAGGCTCGTCCGCCCTTTCACAATTTCCGACGTTGCCGATCTTTGCAGCATCTCCGCGAAGTCGCTCTCTTCTATCAACGCAATCCATACATAGGGAATCGCCATTTTTTCCTGGATTTCCGTGAGCAGCCTTTCGAGAAAGTCCTTGAAATTGAGAATGGATAAAATACTAGTCTCGATCTCGAAGAATTTTTTCGCGATCTCCTGATTTTCATTTACCGTTTCAATAATCTCTTTGATCTTACTCATACGTGATATCCCGCTCAGAAAAATGCAAAATAAATTTTTGCTCCTGCTTAGAATTCATAGCCGCAGAGAAACTACTATATTTGAAGTAATTGCACAACCCGATAAAAAACACATATCGAAAGCATCGTCCCGTTTACATTACTGTGCGTTATATGATACATTTAAAAATATGCAATTGATGTGATGGGGGACACGACGCAACACGAAAATGGATTTTACGGAGCAAAGGAGAGTTGCCATATGAAGGTTTCTGCATCCAGTATCTGGTCATCAGTCAAGGAGATCAGAGAAAATTCCCCGGTGATCCACAATATTACCAATTATGTGGTCATGAACAATTCCGCCAACGCACTGCTTGCCATCGGGGCTTCACCTGTTATGGCCCATGCGGAGGAGGAAATGGAGGAGATGGTTAGCATCGCCGGCGCTGTGGTCATCAATATAGGAACCTTAAGCTCGCATTGGATACGAGCAATGCTTCTCGCTGTTGACCAGGCCAAGAAAGTTAACATCCCGATCGTTCTGGACCCCGTCGGTGCGGGGGCGACTGCATACCGCACCAGCACGGCGAGGGAGCTGATACAGGAAGCGCCGCCCGCTATCATCAGGGGCAACGCCTCGGAAATTATGGCTCTCATGGAGAAAGACGCGAAGACAAAAGGAGTAGAGAGTACGGCCTCCTCACATTCCGCAGTGTACATAGCCCATAAGTTAAACAAGTCTTGTGGAAGTGTTGTATGTGTCAGCGGAGAAACGGACTACATCATTTACGGAGACGAAGTCACCAAGGTATTGAACGGTCACCCCATGATGACAAAGGTTACCGGTATGGGATGCATTGCGACGGCGATATGCGGGGCGTTTGCAGCCGTCAATCGCGCGTATGCCGAGGCGGCGGTTCAGGCAATGGCGGTGATGGGCATAGCCGGGGAAATCGCTGTGAAGAACGCGGCAGGTCCCGGAATGCTTCAGGTCCGTTTTCTCGATGCCCTCTATGGGTTGTCAGAAAAGGATATAAAACATTACCTCAAGATAGAAGGTTGACCGTGCGCGGATTATACCTGGTTACAGACCGCGGATTATGCGGCAACCGACCACTTGAAGACGTGGTGCACAATGCCCTCGTGGGCGGCGCAGCCTGCATACAGCTCCGTGAAAAAAATATATCCACCCGTTTTTTTGTGGAAGAGGCGCATAAGATGAAGGCCCTCGCGGCCGGATTCCATGTGCCTCTCATCATAAATGACCGCATTGACGTGGCACTTGCCAGCGGGGCCGATGGAGTCCATATCGGGCAGGACGACATGCCTTATGCCGAAGCCAGGAGACTCATGGGGCCAAAGGCCATCATTGGTCTCTCCGTGGAAACATGGAATGACGTGGTGGAGGCAGAGGCATTCGATATCAATTACCTCGGTGTTAGCCCCGTCTGTGAAACACCCACCAAGACCGATACGAAAGGGAACTGGGGCTTGGAAGGACTCGCGAGAATCAAGGCCTATTCACGCCACCCGCTGGTTGCCATCGGCGGCCTGAATGCGTCCAATGCCGTAGATGCGGTCATGGCGGGAGCCGACTGTATTGCTGTCGTCTCCGCCATCTGTGCGGCACCCGATCCTTTGCGTGCTTCCCGGGAAATTAATGCAATCATCCAGGCAGCCTTGAAAAATCGGGGGACATAGGGATCCTTTATGCTTGCAGGAAAGCTGATCATCTTCGACTACTCGGGAACCCTCAGTCTGGAATCCACCTTATTCGGTCGGCCCGACTACTTGATGAAACAACTCAAGGAAAGCGGCCTGATGGATCTGGGAGTCACCAACTCCGGCATATTCTGGGAACAGATCGTCAATCCTACCTGGGTGGAAGGGAGCACGACGCAAGTAGGATATAAGAAAGTCATGGCGGACAGAATAAGAGCTATTCTCCATCAGAATATGTCCATCTCCTCCAACGCGACGATTTCTGATGCGGCATCTTTATTTGTAGATAGTTATCTCAGCCATTCCCGGATCGACGGCTGCTGGCAGGCCGTTTTGGATAAGCTAAATCGGCATCCTTCCGTAAGAGTGATCATTGCTACAGATCATTATGCCGAAGCGACAGGTTACATCTTGCAATTTCTTAAAGAATTGCATATCCAGGCGGCTGGGGCAAGAGCAGCCATGACCGCTCCCGGCAGTACAGCGGTCATCGTAGCTAATTCTGCGGACCTCGGTTTCCATAAGGACAATCTCCGGTTCTGGGAAATTCTGAAACAAGGTCTTCACATGGGCGGAGTCAGGCATATCTTGCTTATCGATGATTTCGGAGGTAACGAAGAGAACGGAAGCAGCTACAGTGCACCGGAAAAAGTTGAACGGAGAAAACGCGATACAGCAAGATTGCTGCAGGAGATTTTTTCGGCTGAAGTGCAAGCCATTCCGTTTATTATAAGGGATAATAACAATGAAAAGGCTTTTTCTGAACTTATTGCAAACACAGGAGTGATAATTGACCGCTATCTTGCCGCACCGGATCACGGACAATAACTTCCGCCGCCCCATTTGGAAAATGGGTGGAAGGCATAATTTTTGTTGATGATGGAAGGAGATTATCAGGATACATGTCCAATGAAACAACCAAAGTAATTTATTCCATGATCGGTGTCTCCAAGTATTATGACAAGAAAGCGGTGCTGAAAGACATCTATCTCTCCTATTTCTACGGCGCCAAGATAGGCGTCCTCGGTCTTAACGGTTCCGGCAAGAGCTCTCTCCTGCGCATACTTGCGGGGGCTGACCAGGACTTCAACGGAAAGACGATCCTGTCTCCGGGACACACCGTCGGGTTTCTCGAACAGGAGCCACGCCTGGACGAGAAGAAGACCGCGCGGGCGATCGTCGAGGAGGGAGTGCAGGGAACTGTTTTTCTTCTAAATGAATTCAACATGATTACCGAGCAATTTAACGAACCCATGTCTGATGAGGAGATGAACAAGCTCATCGAACATCAGGGAGAGGTTCAGGAAAAGCTCGACGCCCTTGATGCCTGGGACATCGATGCCAGGCTGGAAATGGCCATGGATGCCCTTCGCTGCCCGCCGGGAGATACTCCTGTGACGGTCCTATCCGGTGGAGAGAGGCGGCGTGTGGCCCTCTGCAGGCTGCTGCTCCAGAAACCGGACATACTTCTTCTTGATGAACCGACCAACCATCTCGATGCCGAAACGGTAGCCTGGCTGGAGCACCACCTGCAGCGCTACCACGGCACCGTCATTGCCGTGACCCACGACAGGTATTTCCTCGATAATGTGGCGGGTTGGATCCTGGAGCTGGATCGCGGGCAGGGGATTCCCTGGCAGGGTAACTATTCATCGTGGCTGGAACAGAAACAGAAACGCCTGGAAGTGGAGGAAAAAAAGGAAACCGAGCGCCAGCGTACCTTACAGCGTGAACTGGAATGGATACGCATGTCACCGAAGGGAAGGCATGCGAAGTCCAAGGCCCGCATCAGTTCGTACGAGGCTCTCTTGAAGGAGGAGGGCGAGAAACATGCGAGAGACCTGCAAATATATATCCCGCCCGGGCCGCGACTTGGTCAAGTAGTCATTGAGGCAGACGACGTAGGCAAGGCATACGGTGACCGTCTTCTTATAGAGGGGATGTCTTTTTCCCTCCCTCCCGGTGGGATTGTCGGTGTAATCGGCCCTAACGGCGCGGGGAAAACTACACTGTTCAGAATGGTTACAGGCCAGGAAAAACCGGACTCCGGCACGATCAGAATAGGAGAAACAGTCAAGCTTTCATATGTGGATCAGAGCCGTGATGTTCTTGATCCGGGCAAGAATATCTGGGAAGTAATTTCTGAGGGCCAGGAACAAGTAGAGCTGGGTGACCTCAAAATCAACTCCCGTGCCTACGTCGGACGTTTCAATTTTTCCGGTACGGACCAGCAGAAAAAGGTCGGCATGCTTTCCGGAGGCGAAAGGAACCGGGTCCATCTGGCCCGGATGCTGAAGGAGGGGGCCAATGTGCTCCTCCTCGACGAACCAACAAATGATCTCGATGTGAATACCTTGCGGGCGCTCGAGGAAGCGCTCGAGAACTTTGCCGGCTGCGCCGTTGTGATTAGTCATGACCGCTGGTTCCTCGACCGCATCGCCACACACATCCTTGCCTTCGAGGGTGACAGCAAAACCGTCTGGTTTGACGGGAACTACTCGGAGTATGAAGCGGACAGAAAGATGCGCCTCGGCGCTGCAGCCGACCAGCCGCACCGGATCAAGTACCGGCAGTTGACGAGAGCATAGACTCCACGTCTGCCGTTGTTCCATCAGGCAGCACGAGGTCTGCAAGAATCGCATTATTTCAAACCTAAAAGGGTTAAGATTAATGAAGATGCTGGTGATTGTCGCGCATCCTAATATTGAGAGTTTCAATCGGGCTATTGCTGAGACGGCCGCGCGAAAGTTGCGAAGAAATGGGCACGAAGTAATTTTTCACGACCTCTATGAGGAAGGGTTTGATCCTGTCCTTCATGAAGGGGAAGTCCCTCAGGGTGTCTTGCTCACTCCGCCTATCGAAACGCATTGTTCAGAAGCGGCCTCTGCAGAAGGATTTGTAATAGTCCATCCCAATTGGTGGGGCCAGCCGCCGGCAATCCTGAAGGGATGGATTGATAGAGTATTCAGGCCAGGAGTGGCCTATGAGTTTCGAGAAGGTGACGGCGGAGGAGGGATTCCCCAGGGCCTGCTGAGAGCTGATACTGCTATCGTCTTCAATACGTCCAATACACCGGAGGAAAGGGAGATGAACGTATTTGGCGATCCCCTTGAGACTCTTTGGAAAAACTGTATATTCGGCCTTTGTGGGGTTAAAATCATTCATCGCAGGATGTTCGGCGCAATTGTTACCAGTACACGAAAGCAGCGGACAAGATGGCTCACGGAAGTGGAAGAAGCTGTCGATCGATATTTCCCCCCCGCTGCATGCTGTTGACTGAATTCTGCACTTGATAAATTTCCGGGAAAGATGCAGATTACCGAAGCAATTTACAAATTATATATCTGAAAAACTCCTTGTTACGAAAAGACGAATTTATACTTGATGGTAAATATCCAGTAAGAAGAGGACTGAGATGAAAAAATTTAAGAATCTGGTTGCATCCGATTTTCCCGGAGCTGACGCTCAAAGGTTTGGTGAGTGGAAGGCAGCAGTCATGAGGATGAAAGGCATAGTTTACGTGGTACTTATCTTATACCTCGTATTGAACACCAAGTCATATGGCTCAACCGGTGATATCATATATGACACACCGATTGTTATTCTCATCGGGATACTTTTCCTTAGCCAGCAAAGCAGGTTCGTTTCGGAAAAACATTCAACCTATATAATCGTTTCCCTGGGCTTCCTGATATTGTTCAACATCATCTTAGTATATGTGACGGGCCGATATATCGGCGAAAGCCTGATTGCCATTGTCGCATTATTTTGGTTATATAATCAAAGCCAGAAAAACGAGAGATTGGAGAAGGAACTGGGCATCGATGGCGCAGCAATAAAGCGTGCCCTATTGAAGTGAACAATCCGTTGCCGGCGTCTTGTTGAACAGCAGTTTGATGATTGCAGAATGCCCGGTGGCAGAGATCTACGGGAACCCCAATCTGATAATGCATCATATTCATAAGCTTATCCCAACAGAAAACAATTAGGAGAAGCATCATGCCTTATGTAAATGTTAAAGTAACCAAAGACGGAGTCACAAAGGCGCAGAAAGAAGAAATCATTCGCGGTGTGACTAATCTGCTCAGGGATATTCTGGGCAAGAATCCTCAAACTACAGTTGTCGTAATCGAGGAAGTGGAGACGGATAACTGGGGCATCGGCGGCGAAACCGTAACAATAAGAAGGGCGCGTGAAAAAAAGCCGCAGCAATAGTATTACCCTTGCGAAAAATGGACGAAGAAAATTGATCTATGAGAATTATTTACCTAGCTGATATTCACGGAGGCTTTGACAGGCTGAATGATCTCCTCAACGAGACGGTTGCAGACGTCTATATTATCTCCGGTGACCTGATAGACATTCCCTTCTACAGCATGGATGCGTCGATACGCTACCATGAACTGCAATCACATTTTCACGGCTTGAGAAGGCAGATGTCCAAGGAAGATATGTTCATCGAGGATTTTGTGGATGAGCTCCTGGAAAAGCCCGATGTTTCGGACTACGTACAGGATCTCGGGACCGAATACCAGGAGTACACGGTAAGGGCCCGCAGAGTTATGCAGCAAAAGTATAAGGTATTGGCGAGCATCGCGTCCATAAAAAAGAGGTCAAGGGTTTTCTTCCTTCCCGGGAATTATGACATGGACCTCAGGTTTACGGCTTTGAGTGAGCATGACCTGCACCTCCACTGGTATGAACTGAGTGATCTCAATATCTGCGGTTACGGCGGGGCAGCCGTCTGGACACCCGGTATCCCTGAGAGATATGTGATTCATTACCAGAGAAATGTAAAGTATCATGACAAGTACAGTGAGATGTACCTGTTTTTCAGTGCCGTAAAGCCGGACATCATCGTGACCCATCAGCCCGCATACGGAATCCACGATCAGGTAACTTCAGATGGACCCATCGGCTCTCTGGCGCTTCGCAGCTACTGTGAGGCCAATCGGGTAATGATGTGCCTGACTGGTCACATCCATCAGAGATGGGGGGTCGATCTTGTGGAGAATACCCTTTACCTTAATCCCTCCAATTTTGGAGAAGTGACCATGACATCAGGAAATGTCGCGGAAGGAGGATTTTACTATTCTATCAAAGTGGAACATGAGCGGGTTACGAGTATCATCTTCAGGAAATTCGGGAACGGAAGGATTTATGATGTAGCCGACTATTATATGGAGGACGGCAAATTAAGAGAAGTAATCGTAGACCGGGAGAGATACGACGCCCTGAAGCTCGGGAAGAATTATGATGAAAAAGAGATTAAGGATTCTCACATCCCTGAGATAACGTTGTATAACGAGATAAAGAAGTTTTACAGAAAATTTCAGACCCAGGAAGCGGAGGAAAGAATCGACGTCCTGGAGGAGGCCACTTCCCTCATCGAGGATAAACTGCATGCCAATATTGCCATGGATGTCTTGGGCTCCGTCAATTTCGGCATATCGCGTTCAGATTCGGATTTAGACTTCGTTCTTTATCTGCGGTGTGACGGCGATTACCGGGAATGCGACGGCAAATGCCACGGCGGCAGCAAGGTGTGCAGCTTCCTCAAAGGTGCTGAGGAGACGGTTGCGGAAATACTCAAGGACAAATATGACTACCAGATTATAGATACTGTCGATCTAAACCTTGTTGAAGAAAGCATCCGGGAAAAGAATTATGAATGTGGAACACTTCAGCGTTTTGTGTTCTACAGATCAATATGCCGCCCCATAAACTATCGGGTAATCGCCCCATTAGAAGATATGCTCAACAAAGACATGATATTCCGCAAGGAGATCGAAGGAAGCCTCCAAATATATTTCCGGATATTTGCGGCAACGTCCAGGCACATCAAATCGTTCATGAAATACGAGGCGCGTCTGGCGGACCTGGGCGTCAAACTGCCTGACGTGATCAGGGAGAAAGTGAAACTTTATTTGGGTGAATCCAGGGGAGAATATTCCAGTTCGCCGTGAGAGGGAGCAGCGCCCTGACTCAGAAAGACGGCACGCGTGATAAAAGAGACTATGTGAAGAACATTGCAGGAAGCCAGTTCTTAACAGTTGGAACTATGAGGTTAGCGCTATGATACAAAACCTTTTACCGGGAATCCAGCATCTGCAAAACATACATCCACTGGTGATCCATTTTCCGATGGCTTTTCTCTTCGGAGCTGCACTCTTTTATGTGCTGGCGCTACTGAGCTCAAGGGAGATCATCGCAACCACCGCATTCTCCCTCCTCATCGTAGGCACACTGGGGGCCGCCGCCGCAGTCGGCACCGGTATATATGCTGAGCCGAGTGTAATACTCGCCCCGTCCGTGCGGGGACACCTGCTTGAAAAACATGAAGATTTCATGATAATGACCTTGTGTGTGAGTGCTGTCCTTACTATCTGGGCAATCATCGCGAGACCATTTCCGAGAAAGGGTCGGGCATTATTCATGCTCTTGTTATTTGCGCTCCCAGGGGTCATGTCTGTCGGCGCCGACTACGGGGCACGGATGGTTTACGACTACAATGCGTGAGGACCCGCCTGTCCGCAACCTATTGAATTCGTCAAGTAGCAATTCGTGCAGTCCCAATGGATATGATGTACATACCTTTGCCAAAAGAGATGTAGAGGTTATTAGAAGTATCATGTCGCAACATTCACCTGAAGTTTCCTGTTCCCCGCATGACGGGGATTCACAAAATTTTGTCAGGAAATTCCTCTTCGGAGGTTCTGATGTTCATGAAGACGGCAAACGCGTGCGTGCCGAACTTCTCATGGACTTGCGTACAGAAGGATGGGTCGGGATACCTCATGGGGGAATTGGCATGGGGGCGATCATGGAGCTTGCCACGATGCTTGGCAACTATCCGCAAAATGCAGAAGCTCTTTATCCATTGTCGGTAGATTTTCGCATGGGCGGAGCAAGTGTGAAGATCGGGGATAGGCCGAACGTTGAGGTTTCAGAGGAAGAAGGAGGAGCCGTGGGTATAATATCCGCCACTCCGGATTCCCCTCCATATGTTTCGGCCTCGATCAGATACAGAGACGCCGTCTCTTACAAGAGAGATATTCTTGCGTCATACATGCCAAGTAGTATCTCAGATATAGAGAATAAACTGATGCTGCTCCCACATTACAAGAATTGTTTCGTCTGTGGCGCAGGGCGCAGCCACCCCGGGCTCAAGAGGCGCTTCTATCTCTTGGATAGCAATGACCCATCAAGAAAAATAGTCGTTTCCACAGCCGGCATGGACGCACAAGATAGCGAAGCCTTTTGTCTCTTTCAAAGAAACAACATCATCCATCCTATAGCATCGATGGCTCTCATAGATGAAACGTTGGGATGGGCAGGCTTCATGGCATCTGCAAGCGGGGCCGTAACTGTTCGCATCTTCTACACCCTTAATCGAGATATCCGCGTAGGGGAGAGTGTTGTTGCCTTCGGGCACGGCGATAGGGTGAAAGGGAATGCCCGTTCTAGGCTGTTGTTCTGGGCTTCCGGTGGAGCAGCTGTTGTCAATAAGGATGGTATTTTTGAAACTGTAATTGAAGCATCAGGGCAATGGTTGGGGGTGCCGGAACTTACTAGACAGATGAAAACAGAACTCATGCCGAAAGAACTTACTGAGCGGGCCTTCAGATTTGCGGGCGAACTGTGACCTTCCAGGATTATAATTACTTGACCGCAGCACAGTCTTTATGAAATAGTAGCCGCAACTTTGACCCAATGTTTATGGTTCTATCACGGAGGTGTTTAATGAAAATTACAAGTCTCGATCACGTAGAGAAGACGAAGATGGCAATGGAAGGAGCCAAGGACATCCTGAAGCAGGTGCCCATATCGAAAGCAGATGGTACACCTCTTCTTTCTTTTAGGGTATTCACGATCATGCCAGGTGGTAACAGCCCTTATCATACCCACCCTTTTGAGCATATAAATTATATCATAGAGGGTGAAGGCGCTCTTGTTACAGAAAGCGGCGAAGAACGTCCGATGAAGAAAGGGGATTTTGCCCTCGTACTGCCCGGTGAAAAACATCAATATAAGAACAGGTCAAAACAGAATTCCATGGTTATGATCTGTGCAGTGCCGAAGGAATACGAGTGATCTTAGCTGAAACGCAGATAAATCTTTTCTCAAAGATTGTAAATCTTGATGGGCCGCACTTATCTTCGGTAATTAAAATTGCCAACAATAAGAGTAATATCAACCGTATGTATCATTGCCGTCGTTTAAGAGCCGAAAAGACCTCTTCGCATATATACGCCTGTTATCATTGTTCTTGACGAACAATCTTCATTTTCCTATAATCTATATGGAAATGTGAGCTGGTCACATTGATTTGACATGGACTATTTCCTCAACCTCGCAATGACGTCATATTAATTTGCTTATACTGCAAGGTGAAACATGGATGTTAAATCACCGAACAATGAAATAGCCATTACTATTTCTGCGCACTATCAGCGAGCCATCCTCTTGCTGCAGCATGTCGCCCATCCTTCTGCTCCCGTTTCTCTTGATGATATTGTCGATTGTGTCGAACTGAAGTCAGGCAAGACTTTGCCGGCAAAAAGGCAGATTGTTACTTACAGATCTTCTGATAGTCCTCCGAACAAAAACAAAGGGCAAATCATAGATACATGGATTTGAATTTTTTCCCGTCTCTATCCGTTCTTAGTTATAAAATTCCCGTTCAGTCTTCCACACGCGATTATTTTCTCTTCCGTTCATAGAACTTGTGAACTTGTTGGACATAATCTGCAGTCTATTTGCAGCGACTGAGAGAATTCTTGAATCCGGCAGCGAGCGCATTCCCTGCAGCCTGCTGCGGAGAGCTTCAATTGAATCTAAGGAATTGATCATCGAAATGTTCGTTTGCCTCAGTAATTCCGTTAATCAGATTCGTACATCATCAATCCCATATCTCAACTGGGAATTGACAAATCTTCTGTGAATGATTATTTGTCATTCATAATTTCCGGCTCGGACCGAAACACGGAGCATGGCGAGATGCCCCAATTGCATTGCCAAGAGATTGGCGAAGGTGAAAGGGGAAATGTCAAATTTTATGGAGGGCATGATTGGTGACTCAGGAGCGTGTCATGGGAAAGGCTCTTGATGTGAACAAGAAGGTCACCCTGCTTGTTACGACGGCAGCGTCTTTTCTTACGCCCTTCATGGGATCTTCCATCAATATAGCCCTCCCATCAATTGGCCGAGAATTCGCCATGAGCGCCATCCTTATGGGCTGGGTCGCCTATTCTTTTCTGCTCGCTGCCGCCGCAGTCCTCGTTCCCGTCGGGAAGATTGCCGACATATGGGGAAGGAAGCGGGTCTTTTCTATCGGATTGGTCGTCTACACACTGTCTTCCTTTTTGTGTGCTGTTGCAGCGTCATCCTACTATCTCATCTCTTTCAGACTCCTCCAAGGCATTGGCGGAGCCATGATTTTCGGGCCGTCAATTGCCATTCTCACCTCTGTCTTTCCTGCGAGTGAGAGAGGCAGCGCCCTGGGAATCAATGTCGCTTCCGTCTACATAGGGCTTTCTGCCGGACCTTTTTTTGGCGGCTTTCTTACGGAGCATTTCGGCTGGCGCAGCATATTCCTGATCAATGTCCCCCTCGGTGTAACAATCTTAATCCTTACGCTCTGGAAGATGAAGACGGAATGGGCCGAAGCAAGAGACGAAGGTTTCGACTTTAAGGGCGCATTCCTCTATATGGCTGCACTTTCAGCTTTGATGTACGGGTTTTCTTCGTTGACACAAACTCTCGGGACCTGTCTTGTTGTCATTGGCCTAATCTTGATTATTATCTTCACCTTCCGGGAAAGAAAGGTAAAGAATCCTCTTCTCGATATCACATTATTTCGTCATAACGCAGTCTTCCTCGTCTCGAATCTGGCGGCATTGATCAATTATAGCGCCACTTTCGCCGTCTCCTTCCTTCTTAGTCTCTACCTTCAATACATCAAGGGTTTCAGCCCACTTCATGCGGGCGTGATCCTTGTTGCCCAGCCGGTCGTACAGGCTATTTTTTCACCCTTTGCCGGGAGACTTTCCGACAGGATCGAGCCGCGGATTGTTGCTTCCATTGGGATGAGCATCACGGCCTTTGGTCTGGGGCTTTTGATCCTCCTTAACAACCAGACACACATTTTATTTATTGTGGGCGTCCTTTTTACGCTGGGATTAGGCTTCGCTCTTTTCTCCTCGCCGAACACCAATGCCATAATGAGCTCTGTAGAACAGCAGGTTTATGGTATTGCATCCGGAACTCTGGCCACGATGCGCATTACTGGACAAATGTTGAGCATGGGGATCGTGATGCTGATTTTCGCTCTTCACATGGGAGATGTTTCCATCACGCCGGCAGAGTATCCATCGTTCATGGGGAGTATGCACAGCTCCATGATCATATTGAGTCTGCTCTGTTTCGGCGGCATCTTTGCTTCGCTTGCCAGAGGCAGGATCCGTTAATGCTTAACCTTGCAAGGGACATATAGTCTGAGACCTGCAACTTTTGCACAGGAAAACAGCCCGAGAGAAAAGCATAGGAAACGGGAGAAAATCAGGCTAAAACATTATAATAATTAAAAGGCAAGTCACTCAACAAACGGCAGAGAATAACGAAGATTAGACAATAGAATCCGTCTCCAAACATAGGAGGAGGTTTTAACATGCTGATAATAGAAGACTTACAGGTAAAGATCGGCGACCGGGAGGTTCTCAGGCACATCGATCTGGAAATCAAAACAGGGGAAACGCACATTCTTTTCGGTCCGAACGGTTCAGGCAAGACGACGCTCCTCATGACGATCATGGGCTATCCTCAGTATACGGTTACGGCAGGGAAGATTTTTTTCAAGGGCAAAGATATTACACACATGCCCATCAATGACAGGGCAAAACTCGGTATTGGCATGTCCTACCAGCGTCCGCCAACGATTCACGGACTCAAGACAAGACAGATGGTCGACATATGTGGAAGAGGAAAGGCTGATACGGAAACACTGGCCGCAGGCGTCAATTTTACGGACTTTCTGGACAGCGATATCAATGCGGGTTTCTCTGGAGAGGAAATAAAACGGTCCGAGCTCCTGCAGTTAATGGCACAGGACCCGGACCTGCTTCTATTCGATGAGCCGGAATCAGGCGTAGACCTGGAGAATATTTCCCTCATCGGAAATTCCATCAGCACACTCTTGCAGAGAGATTTCAAGGAGAACGCCGGAAAGTCTCACAAGGAACAGCGAGCGGAGCGGTCAAAGATGGGACTCATCATAACCCACACGGGTTTCATTTTGGACTATGTCACTGCGGACAGAGGACAGATGCTGTATGATGGATACTTGAGCTGCAAGAGCAATCCGTTGGAAATTTTCAGATGCATCAAGGAGGCGGGATATCAGGAGTGTTTGCGATGCACGGCGTAAATGATGAAAAGGCTGCTCAAGCCAAAGATAAGAAGGCGGCCATCGGGCCTGACATCGATCTATCGTCCTTTACGGCCGACCCTATAGAACATGCCTACCTGAATGACCTTGCTAAGTTGCCTGCAATAGATCAGCAGAGAATAATTCAGGCAGGAGTGGATGCCACAGAAACAGGACGTTCAGGGACGTATGTTCAGAAGGATACATCTGTCGTGCACGCACATTCCATGCAGGATGGTCTGGAGGTACTCCCCATCAAGCGGGCCCGCAAGGAATGCGACTAGATCAAGGATTATTACTGGAAACTCGTCTCCGTTGACGCGGATAAATACACCGCGCAGGCGCAGCTCAATCTGCATGACGGCTATGTCATCCGAGCGTTACCGGGAAGCAAGGTCATCTATCCCGTTAAGGCGTGTCTTTATATTGACAAGGAAAACCTGAGCCAGTATGTGCACAACTTAATCATCGTCGAAGAAGGAGCAGATCTCCACGTTATTACCGGATGTGCAGCAGCGTCCCATTTGAAACGCGGGCTGCACGTGGGCATTTCAGAGTTTTTCGTCAAGAAGAATGCCAAATTGAGCTTCACCATGATACATCACTGGGCGGAGGAGATGATGGTACGTCCGCGGTCAGTGGGCATAGTTGAAGAGGGGGGCCTTTTCCTCAACAACTACATCTGTATGCGGCCGGTGAAATCTCTGCAGATGTATCCGACGACTCACCTCGTGGGTAAGGGGGCGGTCTCACGCTTTTACAGTCTGCTGTTGGGAAGTCCCGGATCGGAGCTCGATGTGGGCGGCCGCATTGACCTGAAAGCGGAAGATACGCGGGCTGAGATAATCGCCCGTGCCATCAGCAACGGTGGCCGGATTATCTCCCGTGGTGATCTGATAGGCGAAGTTACCGGCGTGAAGGCCCATCTTGAGTGCCGGGGTCTGCTCTTGAAAGGCGGTCTCATTCATGCGATTCCAGAGCTTCGGGGAAAGGTAGATGGCGTGGAAATGTCACACGAGGCGGCCGTTGGTAAGATTGCCCAGGAAGAAATCCAATATCTTATGTCGCGCGGACTCGGGGAAGATGAGGTCACATCTACGATAGTCCGCGGATTTCTCAGCGTTGACATCCCGGGGCTGCCAGCGCAATTGAAGGCAGAAATTGAGCGGGCTGTAAATATGAGTGAAAAGGAATTTATGTAGCAAGTAATTTGGCCATTCATATTTAGCGGCAGCGTCGCGTTTGCATATGAACTTCATTAATTCCCCAAGCCTTAAACCCTAAGGTAGGCCATCTATCCAGGCTCCTCAATATTGCTTTCCATTGTCTCTTGGATTTGTTTATTGAGGGGCAGGCTCGAAGCAAGAGGAAGAGGTTTCATTCTTTGCCGGATTCGAATTTAGAAAATTTCTGCCGGGTCAGTTCCTCCAATTTTTCCTTCTATATATTACACTCATCAATGACAAATGCAGAAGGAAGACATACCATTCGCTAAGGGAAGATTTCTCTTAGTCAATGGAGAAAACCATACCTATTATCAAAAAGTCCTAATGTTAAAAAATCACAAAATAATCTCAAAAATACGGGTCATCGGTGAAAATAACCGATTTCATCACAATAACTAAGAAGATGCTTATCATAGAGACTTTCTTTAAATGTCGCGTAATTATAAGTAATTAAATCCAGCTTTTTCCAAAATAACAAGCGATGAATCATTTTGTACGATATTTGCTTGATAACTCATGGCTCAAAGATGATTCCTTCATTTTCAGATGAAATAGGAATTTATCTGCACGGGCATTAACTTCTGAAATAATGAATCTTACGATAGACTCAATGATCTTGTCTGAACTAAATATTCAAAGAGCCTCATGGTGAACGCCCATGACGAAGGAAAATCCTTTATGTATCCGAAACGGAAATTAAAGGATGAAATAGAATGATCCGGGAATATTACAAGAAGAGAAGCCAGAGAGGCTTCACTACCATCGAGTTGTTATTTGTTGTTCTTATTCTCAGCCTCCTAGCAGCCATTGCCATACCGCAGTTCGTGGCATACAGAACAAGGGCCTACAACGCATCAGCGAACATGGCCGTGAAAAGCGCATACACGGCTTCACAGGCATTCTTCAGCGTTTCACCGGGGGGAACGGTTTCGGTGAATCTTCTCTCGAGCTATGGATATAATGCTAATGTAAGCATAATATTGATATTAGGCGGCTCAGGCACGATAGTTGACTTCACATTGCAGGCAATCCACAGCGGCGGCAGTTCGACCTATACCGTCGATCAAAAAGGCGATGTCACACGAAGTTAGGTGTCAATGAGCACGGCCTATCAACACGACCGGGCAGGGAGCCAGCCTCTGTAATTAATCCTGGGTAAACCACCGGCTCTGCCGGGGGACTCCCAGAGTTTGACAATTCCGGGAATGTAAAGGAAACCTTCTATCCGTGAACCGTTCAAAGTTTACGGGGAAGGAGATTTCAGTTGAACGACAGGCAGAGTTTAAGCCATACGTCATGGGAATGCAAGTACCATGTGGTATGGATACCGAAGTATCGGAGGAAAGCGATTTACGAGCAACTGCGGAGATATTTGGGGTCAACATTCAGGGACCTCGCGATTCAGAAAGAGAGTCAGGTTATCGAGGGTCATCTTCGAGTTGATCATGTGCATATGTTGATCTCCATTCCGCCGAAGCATGCGGTAGCGCAAGTGGTTGGTTTCATCAAAGGCAAGAGCGCGATACATATTGCGAGAAACTTTATGGGTCATCGCAAGAATTTCACCGGTCAGCACTTTTGGGCCAGAGGTTATGAAGTTTCCACCGTTGGCAGAGATGAAGCCACCATTCGAGAATACATCAGAAAACAAGAGCAAGAAGACCGGCGTCTCGATCAGCTCAACATGTTTGAGGAGTAACCACCTTCAGGTGGTTCAGTAAATTAAATCCGCTTTGAGCGGTTCATACATTCAAGCCTCCGGCTTTGCCGGAGGTATATGACTCTTAGTTCATTTGGGAACATGAGTCCATCTGTACCAGTTGCAATATCTCTATACCTCAACGAGGCTGCGGTCACTTCTTGTCAATATCTCGTTTCCTTCCTCTTTGATCAGAATCATGTCCTCCAGTTTGACGACCCCTACGGACTCATCCAGCATATGCATATCCAGAGCTATGACATAGCCATCCTCCACCGGGGATTGGTCGTATTCCGAGGGAATGGGAGGTTCATTCAATTCCAACCCGATTCCATGGCCTATGAGACGCGACTTTCTTCCCCCGCCGAAACTCTGGAACTGGCCGTCTCTGCCGAGAGCCGATGCCTTTTCGATGGCCATCCTGTAGATGTCACTGCATCGCATCCCCGTTTTCATACTAGCGATAAGATGGTCGGCTATGGTCCTTAGGGCCACATACATGGACATGGCGCTTTCGTTTGCCTTTCCCAGGCAGTATGTCCTCGTCTGGTCTGCATGATAGCCTTCAACAATTACGGGTATATCTACCATGACCAAATCGCCCTTGGACAATCTTCTTCGTGAGGGGCCCGCCGGTACAGATGGACTAAGCCCAACACCTGTGATTGTATAGACCACGCCGCTCGTCTTGAAAAGATTTTCCCCCGAAGAAATCGGTCCGCGGCTCATAAAAAAGTCCGGCTGCCGGATAAAAAATATGCCTTCATGCCCTGCCAAACGATGCGCGTTCTCCACAGCAGCAGAGAGGTCCAGTTCTGTGATGCCCTCCTTCAAAGTGGCAAGGACCGCCTCGTGACCCCGATGAATAGCTTCACAGGCTTTTCTGATTTTTTCTATTTCTGAGGGGTCTTTTGTTTTTCTCTGTTCCAGAATGACAGGACTTATATTCACAAAATCATAATCGCGAAAGGCCTTTTTGAACTGGCCCAATTGTTCCACCGTCAAGACATCCAATTCGGTGCCTATCCGACGGGCACCTTTACCGAGAGCCGTAGAAATTTTATTGAAGATGTTATCCAAACGGCGTTCTTCCACGACTTTTTCCTTGTCTACGAAGACGTCGTCACGGGCGAAATCGTAGCCACTTCTTATGAAGAGACGGTAATCGTCAGGCAGAATCACAAGATAAGAAGGCTGTGCAGTACCCGTGTAATAAAAAACGTCCCGCGAGTAAAAGATAAGGGCGCCTCCGAGATCCTGCTCTAGCAGCTTCTTTTGCAGATGGTTAATCCTATCCTGCGGTTTCATAATAAGCCTCCTGTTACCCTATTGATCAGAATATCTGCTCCACCTCATAGGCCAGTTCTGTTCTTCCTCAGTTCGTACCTGACCGATGGCGCTTCTATACTTAATTTCGGACACAATTTCATCCTCGCCTGTCATTATCATTTGAAAGTTTCTCTCCGCCTGCTCATGGTATTCCGGAGTAATGACATCAAGGAAATGCAAAGAATGAAATTGTTCCGCGGGAATTCCTGACCTGACAGTTATTGCTTTGTTCACAAAGGTGAAATAGCCTTCCGTATTCACGCAGTAGATGCCGTCGCTGACGTTTTCTATGATATTGCGGTAGTTCTCTCCGCTCTGAAATTTTTCCGATTCATTCGTTTTTTTGCGAGACTTTCCACTCTTCAGGGGAAGCCTGACTTTCGCCACTTTATCGCCTCTCATGGTCATATGCTTTCTCGTTGATAAATCTCTTATATTTTTTCGTGAGATTCCCGATAAATCTTAAATAGCCTTTCCGTGAAGAATTCAGGGGTGATGATCACTGCGGGGAACAACTGCGGCATAAGTCTCAGTTCTTCAATCTATTAACACGATATCTTATGGGGCGGGATATATATCAATATATGTAATATGTCAAGGGATTCATCTAATATTGCTGCCCGCATTGTCTCATACGTCTCTATCGTGCGACCTGTAACGTATCATCGACAGTCACGAGATATCACGGCTTATGGTGTCAGGTGGCGGGCAAACTTCTTCCTGCGATTGTTCTTCACTCCTGCCATGACCTGATGATGATTTTACCTTAGCAGCATGAGGATTTCTTCTGATCCACAGTTTGCCCGCAAGATTCTATCGGGCCACAACAGGGCGCGTCGGTTCGGCCCAGCATGGAGTTTATAACTGCGGCGGCACAGCCCACACCTGCCTGCACGGAAAAAGCCCCGGTAGGGCAATTCCGGCTGCAGGCCCCGCATTCCATGCAGGCGTTTCTGTCCTTGATCCATGCGTGGCCTACGTCGTTTACGGCAATAACCGCCTGGGGGCAGACCTCGGTGCACATGCCGCAACCGGTACATTTCCCCTCACTGAGATCTAGCGTCACCACATCTTTCAGATAGGTCATTCTTTCCATTTGCAAGCTCCTACGCGATAAAGCGAGATACCAGCCAGAGGCCGACACCGGCAATACCGGCGCCTATCTCCAAGGGTATGGCAACGTGCATTTCCTTTTTTACTCCCGAAAGGGAGGTGTATGTTGAGGCGCCGGTAAAATTCAAGGCGAGATATGCTGTTAAAGCCGGTATCAGCAATAGCCACGATAAAGCTTCGAGCCTGCCCGGCCAGAGATGGAGATCCGGATTCCTCATTATCAGGAGGACGCATGCAGCAACGACACCGATAGTACAACCCTTGAGCGAAAAGGCCCTGCCGGGAAGAAGAGGAAGCAGGATCGGAGTCAGGACGGCGCCGGCAATGATTGCGATCAAGATGGCAATGACAGCAAAGCGGCCATAATTCATAACATTTGCCATGTATCCCGCAGGCCCACCCAGACCGCTGAGAAGAAAAAAGATTAGCATGAGGAGAATAGCTGCCTTGAATGCTGCCACCAGCTCTATCGGGATCAAGGCCACCCGCTCACGCAGAGTGAAGGTTTTCAGGCGCATCATCGGTGTCGCTATGAGGCCGGCCTCTAAATAGGCAGGGAGATCAGCGGCCCGGATAGGGCCGTACTTAACCCCGAAACCGGAAAATTTCTTAACGAGGTGGGCGGCAACACCTGGGCCGGAGAGCTGTGGAAGGATCAAATCCCTGTGGGTGACGACCATGTCCAATCCGCTTATCCTTATGCGTCGTACTAGTTCCGCTGTCCCGAACGTACCTTTTCCCGCCGCGCACCAGACGTTGATTCCCCTTGTATCCAGGACGAGGAGCCAGACGTCACGTCCGGTAAGGGCCTCACGGAGCCGGTCAAAACTCATCTTGTAATTTGCAGTAACGAGCACATGCGATTCATTGTCAGGATTCCCGAGGGCATAGAGACCGGGTTCAACAGTATAGTCCATACGGTCAACACCCCAGCGAGCCTTTATTGTCCCCCACCTATCCTGCCATGTTAATGTGGAGGTGACCTTCGGCGCAGCACCGACAGGTGTCTCGATTGAACCCACGACGAATGGCTGATCACAGCTGGGGAGACCCAACTGGATCTCACATGTTTGTGGCTGTTGTGAAATTACCGGCAAAACAATGGGAACTTTTCCCGCAACTTTTTTGTCCGATTCGCTTTTTCTCGTGTTACAATCAGGTTGACACACTTTCTTGCTCCTCCACTATTATTCACTACACGGGCAGGCTGACGAAGCTTTTTTCACGGCATCGATAAAGAGCTTCACAGCCTCATACACCACTTTCTTTTTCCTCTCGGGAATTCGTCCTTCAACAGCGCAGATGAAACCTTCAAGGCATAACCACACTTTTGTGTGAACCTTTCTACCAGCCGGCGTCAATCTCAAATTCACTGCCCGTGAATCATGGTCGGATATCTTACGTTCAATCAGTCCCTGCCTGACCAATGGGTTCACGAATCTGGTAGTCGTGCTCTTATCAACGGCGAGGATCTGATGAAGGTCCAGCATTTTTAGCTTTCCTTCTTTTGCAACCTCATCGAGTATGAGAAACTGGGTAAAAGTCACGTCCTCACAAAAAGTGGCATCCTGACGGCAAAAACGAACGACCTGGCAGAACTCCGATACCAGAGATAGAACATCCCGATTAATGCACGGTGTATTCGCTTTCATAGTTGTATGATACAACCATTATCGTCCTTTGTCAACAACTTTTTTGTCGGGAAATAAATTTCGTTTCTGCGAGAATTTGGATGGAAAATCTGCGGCGCTGTTCTTCCCTTCTCCCGGATACATTGTACTTGCAAGTAAATGTACTCCAAAGTAATATGAGATTATACAGCTATCAAATCATCAATCGTCCAAAAAAGTGAATACGATTACAGAAAAGGAGAACCTATGAGATTTTCAGATGACATCTATGTTTACGAATGGACAGACTCTTTTGAAAATAACTGTAACAGCTTTTATATAGGCGGCAGTGTTAACGCCCTCGTCGATCCCGGATTGAAGGGATTTGTGCCTAACCTTCTTGAAAGTATGGAAGAAGACGGGATAGAAAGAAGTGCGATTAAATATGTCATCAATACCCATTCCCACCCCGATCACTTTGAAGGATCCGTTTTGTTCAATGACTCTGATACCAAAGTGGGTCTTCACGAAAAGGAGATGGAGTTTTTAAAGGGCGTGGGTGCCAGTCTCTATAACCTGTTTGGCATGAATCCTCCTACCATACGCGTCGATCTCCCCCTCACGGAAGGTAAGATTGTCCTGGGAGACGAAACATTTGAAATCCTTCTCATCCCGGGGCATTCACCGGGTTCCATCGGTCTGTACTGGCCTGCCCGGAAAGTCGTTTTTTCCGGCGATGTAATTTTCTATCAGAATGTGGGAAGAACGGATTTCCCTGGTGGTGGCGGCTCCTATCTGAAGCAAAGCATTGTGGCCCTTTCAAAGCTCGACATAGAAGCCATCTTCCCAGGTCACATGAACGTCATAGACGGCGCGAGTGAGGTGAAGAAAAATTTCCAGATGGTGCAAAAACATGTCTTCCCGTACATATAGCGCAAACCTTGAGTCTTACATGAGGCGAGAATTTATCGTTAATATCTCCTATGAGTCAAAACGGGACGCAATGAAGATGGAGAGGTTTAGGGATTCTTTACTACACATGAAAGGATGTCATGTATGGCTATGGAGATGACAACGTTTGACCTTTCTTTTACCACATCAGGAAATACCGACGTTATTGACTTAACCCGCCAGGTGTTGGACCGCGTTGCTGAAACAAATCTGGAAGAAGGGCAGGTGCTTCTCTTCGTCCCCGGTTCTACGGGCGCCATAACGACGATAGAATATGAACACGGCGCCGTCAGTGATCTCAAGGAAGCAATAGAAAACCTCGCGCCTGAGGGTAAATACTATCGGCACAACGAACGATGGGGAGATGGAAACGGACATGCCCATGTAAGAGCGGCCCTCCTGGGTCCATCATTGACCATCCCCGCGACGAACGGGCGTCTGCAATTGGGAACATGGCAGCAGATTGTGTTCATTGATTTTGACAACCGGCCGAGGCAGAGACGGGTAATCATGCAGGTTTCCGGTAAGACAAAGAAGAAGACAAGATCCCGGGGATAAATGAAAGAGGAGTTCCACCCTCGAAAAGAGGCGGAGGATTTTCTCAGTAGGCTAAGCAACAGAATGAATCAGATGATGCCCTGACATTTTCTGTTTGATGAGGCCCTCTTCCAAGAGCTCAATCAAGTGGGCGTATGTTTCGTTGACGGCCAGGAACTGATCAAACTCAGGCAAGTCTCGTCCGAAGACATCCAATGAAACGTGATACGTTGTCTTCGGGCCTCCTTTGACGGATTCAAACACAAGGCCTTTTCTCTCCCTGTGATGTTCCCTGATTTCTTCCACGCGCGCCTTTAGGTTC
This sequence comes from uncultured delta proteobacterium, assembly GCA_963729715.1. Lineage (GTDB taxonomy): Bacteria > Desulfobacterota > Syntrophia > Syntrophales > UBA2185 > Fen-1135. Next base: position 491,193 of record CAVSPA010000005.1, on the reverse strand, counting down.
GGAAACGGAGCGCCATGGGCCGGATAAACCTTGACGGCAGGGAGGTTTTCAACCCGCTCGAGTGAGTCCAGAAAGCTCCTGAGAGGCCGAAACCCCGGATTATAAGGATCGGGACTGAGATTGGGTGTGATCTCCGGCAAGATATGATCACCGGAGAGCAGTATTCCTTCCCTCCGGAAGAAAAAGCATACCTGCCCTATTGTATGACCCGGAACTGATATTGGCTCAAACTCCCTGTCGCCTACCTTCTGAGACCCTTGGTCTTCAAGATTCGTATCTACTTTGAAGGGGATCGTTGCCTTTCGGAAAGAGATGAGGAGCTCCAACAGGTTATCGATAACTTTTTCCCGCAGCCCCTGCTCACGATAGAATTTTCTTACCTGATCAAAATCAAGCCCCTTCTTCTGATCGTTATAAATTCTCTGCGCATCCATTTCGGACATGGCAATTGCAGCTCCTGATATCTCCTGGATACGGCCGGCTATTCCACAATGATCCGTATGGAAATGAGTTATGAATATTCGATCTACGTCACGAATGCCTCTGCCTATAGATTTCAGAGACTCTTCAAGCATCGAGAAGGTTTCCGGTGTATTCATGCCGGTATCAAAAAGCGAAACGCTGCCGTCATGCACAACTGCGAACATATGGACGTGCTTCAGACGGAACGGCATGGGCAGTGTGATCATGTAAAAATTTTCCGCTATCTTTTCAATCAACGAACTTCGATCCTCCTTGCCGCGCGCATATCACCATGTTTTCTATTTCCTGTCAACGTGGAGGTTCATATTTTTCTTGAGGTCGAGGGCTTCATTTGTTAAAGAACTTTACATGCCAACAATTTCAGTTGCAAGAAAGCCTTACATCATCGGAGTTATGGGAAGTCACCGCGATGAATCGCCGGCGGTTATGGAAGACGCCCGGCGCCTGGGAGAAGCCATTGCCCGGCGCGGTTACGTTTTGCTGACAGGCGGCGGGCCGGGTGTCATGCGGGCTGCCTGTGAAGGGGCGCATAAGGCGGGGGGGCTTGTTATCGGTATTCTCCCCAATGACAAACAGCATCCCCTAAAAAGATACCCGAACGAGTTTGTTGATATCCCGATCTACACAGGAATGTATGATGCAAGAAATGTCATCAATGCCAAGACGCCGCACGTCCTTATCGCCCTGAGCGGAGGCGCAGGCACCCTCTCTGAAATAGCTATTGCCGTCCGCAATGGGACCCCAGTGATAAGTCTTCACGCTGCACCATTTACGATTCCCGAAGATCATGACTTCATGGCAGTCAATACAGTTGAGGAAGTTATCGGGGAAATTGAAAAGAAACTGGAAAAACTGTCCCGTTTCGAATGGGATGCAAAACCTGCTTAAGAGGATGAATATAAGTTGTAATTTATGGTGCAGTGGAATGTACTCTTAATCGCCTTCCTGGCGGCTTTTGCCGCAAGCTCCGTATTCCGCCTACTCCTCGCGTATATGAATATCGATCATCTGCGTCGGCACGCCCACGATGTGCCTGAGCTATTCCAGGGAGAGATTGACGAGGCTACACTCGCGCGCATGACCGCATACACGGCGGAGTCTTCGCGGTTTGGTGCTGCAGCGCATTTCTTCGACGATGCAGTTACGCTCCTGGTCCTGCTAAGCGGATTCCTGCCGCTGCTGGCCGGAGTGGTGCTTTCCTGGAATATCCATTTCATCCTGTCGGGCCTGATTTTTTTTGGTACCCTCGCCTTCTTAAGCGGCATTCTTGATATCCCATTCAGCCTCTACAGTACATTTGTGATTGAGAAGAGATACGGATTCAGTACGATCACCATGAGATTGTGGATTACAGATCTCATCAAAGGCCTTCTGATATCCGCAATTCTCTCGGGGGTCCTCTTAGGCGCTATGCTCGCTCTTGTCTATTATGCCGAACATACCTGGTGGCTCTGGGCATGGCTCTTCTTTTCCGCTTTCCAGATGCTTGTTGTCTGGCTCTATCCTGTTCTGATAGCACCCCTTTTCAACCAATTCGAACCCATTGAAAACGAGGCTCTGAAAGAAGCCATCATCGCCCTCATGGCGAAGGTGGGACTAAAAGCCGGCGGGGTTTTCCAGGTCGACGCAGGGAAAAGGAGTAAGCACACTAACGCTTACTTTACGGGTCTCGGCAAGACGAAGCGCATCGTCCTTTACGATACCCTGCTCAAATCCCATGCGTCTGAAGAGATACTGTCTGTCCTGGCCCATGAGGCAGGGCACTGGAAGAAGAGGCACATCATCAAGCAACTGATTCTCATGGAAACAGTTTCTCTCGTCTTACTCTATCTGGCCTATCGCCTCATAGACTGGCCCCTCCTACATCAAACATTCGGCTTCGCTGAGAAGATTCCCTATGTAGGCCTCCTATTAATTGCCGCCCTTTTTGGGCCTGTCGCTTTCTTTCTGAGGCCGGTAGGCGCCATGCTTACAAGAAGATTCGAACGGGAAGCGGATGACTTCTGTTACGATCTCGTGGGCACCACCATGCCCATGATAAACGCGCTGAAACGCCTCGCGAAAGACAATCTCGCCAATCTCCATCCTCACCCGTTTTATGCCTGGTTCTACTATTCACACCCCCCGCTGACGGAACGGATTGCCCGCCTGCTGGGAATGAAGAACTTAAACAAACTGTGACAAAAAACTCCCTTGATTTTAATGGTGAGATTATTAAACTATGAAAGAGAGATTATTGAAGAGGTAGGATGTAATGCCGATCTACGAGTTTTACTGCCGCAGGTGTAATACGATCTACAGCTTTTACTCAAAAACCATAAACACCGAAAAGGCCCCCATGTGCCCGAAGTGTAAGAGAGTTAAATTAAAGCGTCAGATGTCGATTTTTGCCAGAGTATCCGGAAGACAAGATGAAGCAGCCGATGACGGAATGCCTCCCATGGATGAAGCGAAGATAGAAAAGGCAATGGCGATGCTGGCCGGAGAAGCGGACAAGCTTAATGAGGACGATCCCCGCCAGGCAGCCATGCTGATGAGGAAACTTTCCGATGCCACCGGAATGAATCTCGGACCGGGGATGGAAGAGGCCCTGAGCCGCATGGAAAGGGGGGAAGACCCGGAAAAAATAGAAGCCGAGATGGGGGATCTACTGGAAGGCGAGGAGCCTCTAATCTTCGGAGAGAAACGGAAGAAGGGAATCAGCAAACCAAAACCCAGGATTGATGGAACCCTTTATGACCTGTAAGACTATTATTTTTTCTGTCGTTGCACCACTGCGTTCGCCATGACAAAAGGAAAATTCTTCTGGGCTCTATCTGAAATCAAATCATAAGCAAGTCATCGACAGTTTCAATGAGATAATCAGGCCTGACCGTCTCGAGCTTTTCTTTGGAGTGCCAGCCCCAGGTCACGGCGATGGTTTTTACCCCTGCCAGCCGCGCCTCTTTTATGTCTCCCGTAGTATCGCCGATGTAGTATGTTCTATCCTTTCCTACCTGAAAAGAATCCACGGCGTGGTGGATTTTTTCTATCTTGCTGTAACTGAAGTCGGCTCCCAGAACATCCCTGAAACAGCCGTCAAACCCGTGCCTGGAGAGTATGTTATTAATCACCCTCGAGACATTTGAAGAGATAACGGTAAGAATATTTTCCTTTTTCAGTTCCATGAGGATTGGCAAGAGCGGCGCAAAAGGCGCCATCTGATCACAGTCGTACTCAGTGGGCATGGATCGCGACGCATTCATAAATGCCGCAAGGTCTATGCCCTTTTTTATTATGCCCTCATAAAAATTATCGTCGAACAAGGCTAAGAAATCGTCCCGGCTCTGTACGGCGGGATTGCCCATTTTTTCCAGGCAAAGCCTTACCCTGCGTTCATACACTGCGAGGGAATCGACGAGGACACCGTCAAAATCAAACAGAAATAATTTATGCATCGTATTTTGTGCCCGGATCATCAGCTCATTTCGTCGGGAATTACTGAAGTGGAAAGGTTTTGCGCCGTCCTTTTCCCCGGGCGATGTGTAACACTCTTAGGCTTTATGGTCAACGTTTTATCGGCATGGAGAATTGCATTGGCCGATTAGGGTTATTGAGGCTGGCAATAGATTGCCGTCCGTTATACTGCAGACGGCAGTTCAGGACTGCGGTGTGCATGCCCTTCCTTTGAGACTGAAGAGAAAGCGCAGAATTTTCTTCGTTGTATCGCTGAAAATTTTGCCGGAAAAGAACTGAGCGGCAGCGCGCTTGGATATCTCCGACAAGGTCGGATAAATATGAACGGCGCCGGCGATTGTGGAGAGCTTGACATTACCCGCCATGGCAACGACCCATTCGTGGATGAGTTCCCCGGCGTGGCTGCCGATGATCTGACAGCCCAGCAGCTTTCCCTTAGGATTGAGAAGAATCTTGATCTTGCCCAGAGTCTCCCCCTCAGCGAGGGCGCGGTCATTATCCACGAAAAGTTCCTCGAAGATCTGATAGTCAACTCCCTCCTTCCGTGCGCGTTTCTCGTTGAGCCCGACACTGGCCACTTCCGGGTCTGTATAGGTGCACCATCCAATCCGACCATAATCTGCCTTACGGGGGAGGTGGAGAACTGAATTGGTCAGCGCAATGCCGGCCTCATATCCCGCAACATGCGTGAAGGGCAACTGGCCATTTACATCGCCGCAGGCATATATGTGGTGCACATTGGTCCTTATCCGTGCGTCCGTGGGGATACCTCTCGCGGTGAACGCGACACCGGCCGCCTCCAGGCCCAAACCGCCCACATTAGCCGCCCGGCCCGTCGCCACGACGATTGCGTCTCCTTCAATGACTTTCTCTTCCCCTGCACTGCTTGCGGGTGCGGTAGTCAAGAGAATCTTGGAACCGCGGGATTCCGCCCGAACTGCCTTTGTCCCTGTGTGGATCTCCAATCCTTCTCCTTCCAAACGCGCCCTCAGAACCGCGGCCATATCCGCATCCTCAGGCCCCAGGATCTGGTCCAGAAATTCGACGATGATCACCTGTGATCCCAAACGTCCGAAGGCCTGGGCTATTTCCAATCCGATGGGTCCGCCCCCCAGAACAATCAGACGGGAAGGGAGTGTTTCCTGTGAAAAAACAGTTTCGTTAGTCCAGTAAGGGACACCAGCGAGGCCTTCTATGGGAGGAACGACGGGGCCTGAGCCTGTCGCGATGATCCAGGTCTTCGCCGCGATCCGCTTCCCGTCCAGGGCAACCACATGATCGTCCGCAAAGACGGGCCGGCCAAACCGGACCTCCGCCCCCAGGCCGCAGAATCTCTCCACGGAGTCATGATGCTGGATTTTGGCTATGACCTCTCTCACACGGTTCATGACAGGCACAAGATCTACATGAGGCAGGGAGAGCGCCGGCAACCCGAATTCAGATGACCTCTTCGCGAGGGACCACACGCTGGCTGTTCTGATCAGTGTTTTCGAAGGGACGCAACCGTAATGCAAGCAATCACCGCCGAGCCTGTCTGATTTCTCAATCAGTATCGTCTTGGCTCCGAACTGTGCGCCCCCGGCCGCGGCCGTCAGTCCCGCTGCACCCCCGCCTATGATTCCGAGGTCGTAATCAAAACCTTCCATGTCCTCCTCTCCTTCAGAAACAATGTGCCTTGAGACTCACTTTTCCTTCCGGATCTTTTTTATGATCTTCGGTATAAAGAATGAAAAAACGAAGAGCCCGATGGAGAAAAATACCTGGAAGGACAAGAGCCGGCTCCAGTCTCCGCTCGCCCACACATCTTTTATGGTGCCGACGAAAAATGTAAATATGAACGTCCCGACGATGATACCGAGACCGGTCGCAAAGAAGTAGTCGCGGAAGCGGACCTTCGTCAAACCCATCCCGAAATTCATCGGAGTAAAGGGGAAGTATACCAGGCGCAGATAAAGGACCGTGGCAAAACCATTACGCTCAATGGCAGCGTCATATTTTTTCAGACGCTCGCCGATCAGGGAAGCGGCAAAGTCCCGTCCCAGTGTTCGTCCTATCCAGAAGGCGACAGTCGCTCCGGCCATGGCTCCCATCCAGACATAGAGGAATCCCCAGTAAGGCCCGAAAATGGCCGCTCCCAGAACGGTGAGCAGTGTCCCAGGAACGAAAAAGCAGACACCGGCAGTATATATCAGCATGAATACTACGGGAGCCCCAAAACCCGCAGTCTCAAGAAAATGGCCCAGGACATCCCCTGTGAGCAGGTCTTTGACATGCGTGAAACGGACTACATAGATAGCCGCAGCTATAAATACGAGGAGCGCAACGGCCTTTATTGCAGCAACTTTCCTCGATGTCGTTGATTGCGCGGTACCGTTGCCCATGAGATCGTCTTTCTCAAAAAAGTCTTATGTATGTCTTAACTGAATATGATTGACCCGCCGCAGGACGAGCCGGCACCTGCCGTGCACGCAAAGCAGTGTTCTCCTGTCACGATCCTGCGCTTCCACAGGCAAGAAGGGTCAAAGGAATGGATATTGTCAGGAGCGCCGTGGTTCACCTGCAGGCCGAGGGCCAGATTAAAATCGCAGTCATAAAGGGTTCCGTCCCAGCCGACGCTGATCTGGTGCCTGCACATTAACCCGGGCAGTGTTTCCTGATTGAATGAGTTCCGCAGGAGCCGCCTATAAGTTTCGCCCTGCTCCTGCCGGGCGAGTTCTTTCCGGAAGCGTCCGAGGGCCATGTTCGTTATGGTTAAAAGATTGGTGAAAGCGATTCCAAAACGGTCCCGCAGTTCGTGCCGGTAGTCTTCCTCAAGGTCAAGCTGGGGCGGCGGCAGGTATGGTCCTCCCGGATTATACACAAGGTTGAGGACTAAGGAAGAATCCGTGCCGTAGCCGAGGGCATTCAGCCGCCGGATGGCTTCGATACTCCTCTCATAGACTCCGCTTCCCCGCTGAACGGATACGTTCTCTTCCGTGTAGCACGGCAGGGAAGCCACGAGTTGAACACGGTGCTCGCGGAAGAAATCAGGCACATCTTCCATTCCGCTCTGAAGAAGCACGGTCAGGTTGGTTCGCACCTGTACGTTATGGTTCCTCTCCCTGAGGGCCTTCACAAAGGGCCGGAAATGAGAATTAAGCTCCGGGGCTCCGCCTGTAAGGTCAACAAGCCGGCAGCGGGAACTATCTGCCGCTTTCAGGACAAGTTCCATGACGGGCCATTCCATCATCTCCACTCGCGCCGGAGAGGCCTCCAGGTGGCAGTGGAGGCATTGCTGGTTGCATTTTAGCCCCACGTTTACTTGCAGGACTTCAATCTCCTCGCTCAAGAGCCCCCTGTGCCCATGCCGGGCGATCTTTTCTTCAAAAGCGTTCATAAATGTTCCGCTTTCGTGTAATCTTAATTGGCGTCCCTGATGTCCTTCGATGTCAACGCTCAGTCACAATATAACACGGCGCATCCGCTTTTTTCAAAAATCTTTTTTTGTTTAGATTTTCGCAAGAGGCCCGCGTCAAGGATTTCCCCAAAGCTCTTTCAGACGCTGGTCACGGCCGCAATTGTAACGGTAGAACTTATATCGCAGGGGGTTCTTCTGGTAATATTTCTGGTGATAGTCCTCTGCCGGATAAAACTGCGTAGCCTTCGTTATTTCAGTATAGATAGGCCCTTTAAACCGATGTGACTTCTCGAGGGCTTTTTTCGAATCCTCGGCAAGGCGTCTCTGTTCCTCACTGTAATACCAGATCGCCGTGCGGTATTGTGCTCCGACATCGCAAAACTGCCTGTCTTTGACTGTGGGGTCTATATTGTGCCAGAAGACGTCGAGCAGTTTGGAGTAATTGATTACTGCCGGATCGTATGTCACCTCTATCGATTCGGCATGGCCCGTCACACCTGAGGACACCTCTTCATACGTGGGATTTTTTTTATGCCCTCCTGTGTAACCCGAAATGACTGCTTTGACGCCTTCCAGTTTGTCAAACTCCGTCTCCATGCACCAGAAGCAGCCGCCGGCGAAGGCCGCCTTTTCGAGACTGGGAGCCGGGGCCTTCTTATCGCTGTCTTTTGCCAGGACGGAAGCTGTCATCATCATTATGCTTAATGACAGGAGACCTATTATCATCTGTATCTTCACGGCATCTCTCCTTCGCTGCGTTCTCCAATGATCGGTTGCAATTTGAGTATGCTTATTATTCTATTTTGTCTGAAAGAGTTTCTTGTACTCCCCGTATCCGTCTTTTTCCAGGTCTTCCTTCGGTATGAATCTCATGGCGGCGGAATTCATGCAATACCTGAGCCCCGTCGGTTGCGGCCCATCAGGAAATACATGCCCAAGATGAGAATCGCCGTGTTTGCTTCTCACCTCCGTGCGAACCATAAAAAACCCTCTGTCTTCGCGGGGCACAATATTCTCCGGAGCAAGAGGCCTTGTGAAGCTTGGCCAGCCCGTTCCCGAGTCAAATTTGTCCTTCGAACTGAACAGCGGCTCTCCGGAAACGATATCCACATAGATGCCTTCCCTCTTGTTACTGTCATATTCGTTTTGAAATGGCGGCTCGGTCCCTTCCTTCTGCGTTACCTTGTATTGAAGAGGAGTCAACATCTTCCTCAAGGTTGCATCGTCAGGCTTCTTAAAATGCATCCAGTCCAACGCCTTTGGTTTCTCCATAGTTATGCTCTCTTCTTTCATCTTGGTTTTCTCCTTTTGCTGTGCCGTGCCATAATTGGGGAAACACAGAATCACGAATGCCAACGCAATGACCACCGCAAATGTTTTCATAATGCCCCCGGAACAGATACATGAATGAGATTTCATTTTAAATGAACCATGGATTATCTGTATATAAGAATAATACGGATTTTTCATATGCAAAAGACTTATTTCTCTATAAGAGAATGGAGGAATTTAGATGAAAGAAACAGATATCTCGATTAGATCAAATCCTTCAGCTTTGCACTTTCTATTATTAAGTGCCTGTAGCAAAGTACCCTTCGCCATGGGGGAGATTATGGATTAACCGTTCAGTGAAGATGTGTCTCGTTCAAGTCTTTCAAATCAATCTTCAGATATTTCTTCATATCGTTCCAGTCGGGATAGCTTATACGATCTTTAATCAGATGAACCAAACCGATTATTTGCGTATGGTCATATCTGCTTCGGGCGTATATTTTTCTTCCCCCCACGCCAATTTTCATTTCCGGTTTGCTGCATCCCATCAACACAGAATTTATCAGGATATTAAAAACCTTGAGGCCTTCCGTTATGATATACCTGGGCTTCAAGGTATCGATAATGTCGTTTACCTTTTTGAAGCAGAAAGTCTCGAGTTCATCCCTGAGCTCCCGATCAATAGTTTCCCATTGAGCCTCGTTTTCACTGCTGAAGAAAACCAGATTCAGTTTGACGCTATCCGTGAGCCAGTCTTCTTTCTCAATGCTCTCAAAGAGGTATTTCATCTTCTTTGCTATCCCGGAATTGTGATATAAATATTCGTGAACTTCCGGGATCTCACAGTCATCTTCTTTGGAAAAGGGCTTGTCATCCTTATCGGGATTGTACCCTATGATCATCAGCTCCGGACTAAAACGAACGGGAGAGCAAAAGACCCGAAAACCACAGTTCTTGAATGGGTATTTGTACTCAGGAGTCTCCCACTTTTCACAAACATCCTTCAATAATTCTTCCGCCCATATATCTATGTCCATAGTGACACAGCTTCCTTTGTCTCATAGTTCGTAAATGGCATAGCAACCCTGATCTGTCCCCTGAAAAACAGGAGTTTCCGGCAGTGTCAATTAAAAAATATCTGACTCTGGATGGTGTGTCAAGACAAAAGGGGTACGGCAAAGAATGGCAGAGCAACAGGAAATCCTGCTTGCCGTCCTCGATACTGACATGATATAAAACAAAAAAACTAAACATCGTTTACCTGCCCTGCCTAAGACGACACATAGCGGCACACGGCGGTTAGCGGCCCGCTTCAAAAAAAGTGTAAAGCATGAATACGCCTTATAGAACTCTTCCGATCTCACAACCCCTATCAGCGCCCATACGGCAATTCCTATATTGATAAGGTCCTTTAAGGTTATTATATGTCCATGAGAGAAAAAAAATCGATGCTTTGCCCGAATTGCCGAAAGCTGATCAGTTCGGATGAACCCACCTGTCCATACTGCGGTCTGTCGAAACCCGGTTCGCTGCTTAAGACCCATTTGCTGGGCAGATTTTCAGCGGCTTCGATGAATGCCGTTAAGCTCATTATTTATATCAACGCCGCTTTATATCTCCTATCGATTATTTTAAGCCCGTCTACCCTGGGCCTGTCCGCTAACCCGCTGACCTTCCTGTCTCCCTCAGACAGGAGCCTCTTCATTCTCGGCGCAACGGGAACCATCCCTATAGCCGGATATGGTCGCTGGTGGACACTGATTGCGGCTTCGTTCCTTCATGGCGGCATCCTTCATATCTTCTTCAACATGGCCGCCCTGGGACAGCTCGGACCATTCGTACTGCGCGAATTCGGGTTCAATCGCTTTGTTATAATCTATCTGCTGGCAGGCGTTGCCGGGTTTTTCATTTCTTATCTGGCCGGCATTCCCTTCACTATTGGCGCCTCAGCCTGCATCTGCGGCCTCATCGGTGCTATTCTCTATTACGGAAAAAGCAGAGGCGGCTTTTATGGGGAAGTCATTTATAGGCAGGCCATGGGATGGGTTGTCGGGCTTGTCATATTCGGCCTCCTCGTACCCGGCATCAACAACTGGGCACATGGCGGAGGTTTGATTTCGGGAATTACGCTTGGTTTCCTGATGAAGTATAATGAACAGAGAGGCGAAACCTATTTCTATCGGGTTGTCGCTGCGGCTTGCATTCTGTCAACTGCCATAATCTTATTGTGGGCCGTCCTTCAGGCTGCGTACTATTATTTTTAGGCTTCGGCCCCCGAAATCACGTTGACAGTCCTTCCGCATTATCCTAATATGAACGTGTTGAAAGCCATATTTTTAGAATACATTTTCCTATGCAGGGCGATATCCCATGCATGTAAACGGAAGTCTCTCGAGGAGGTAAAACGACCTATGAAAACGGGGATTGTTGCGGCCGCTAAGGCTCATTGCATGTGGTTATTGCTCTTGTCCATAATCCTGACCGCCGGCTGCGACGCTTCATTAACTGTAGGCAACAGGACAATAGGTGTCAACTCCGGCAATTTCATATTTACAGATGGATCCTTGACGACGAATTACAACTACCCTTTTGACGAGGTGTGGAAGGCGTGCGAGCAGACGCTCGCGGATATGAAAGCAACCTCCGTGGAGAAGAATCTGAAGATAGCCTCGGGTTCAATGAGCGCCGTCGCGCAGGAGGAGAAATTACAAATTATGGTTGAATACTTATCGAAAAGCCAGACATCTGTATCTATTCGCGTCGGTATGTCAGGCAATAACATGGCATCGCAGCTTATCCACGAAAAGATAGCGAATAATATCCTGAAATCCCACCGGGCGGAAGAACCATAATACCTGCCCGGGTGTGACACGTGAGATTACGTTGCCTCTTCCATCCTTTATGGCATGAACAGAATCATCTTAACAAATCCCGTTGCATCCCTATACACACGCGTGGGGTGAACAGGGATTTTTTATTGGCGCAGAGTTTATGTCATTAATCCCGCCGTAAAGGCGCGCGGAAGGGTGCAGAGGCGTCAGTGGTCGTCCGTATTGCTGGATTATCTTATGGAACAAAAAGAAACCAGAAAGACCGTCCGAACATTTGCGATAGCGTCTTTTCTCAATGACTTCGGTTCGGACGTTATTTATCCAATCTGGCCGATGTTTATTACAACCGTTCTCGGCGCCAATATGGCCGTCCTCGGCCTCATCGACGGGCTCGGCGAGGCCTTTGTATCCATATCCAAGGCAGCCTCCGGTTATGTCTCCGACCGCGTACACAGGCGGAAGGTATTTATCTGGACAGGATATCTGTTCGGCGCCATATCGAGAGTCGGCTATGCATTTTCGACAGTCTGGCAGCAGATCATTCCCTTCAAGATCTTCGACAGGATGGGCAAGATGCGGGGAGCACCCAGAGACGCCATTGTCGCAGATATCTCCACGGATCAAAACAGGGGCAGGCATTTCGGGCTGCTGAGAGCGATGGATAACCTCGGCGCCGTATGCGGCATTGTATTTTGCATCGCATTTTACCAATTGCTCGGTTACAGAAATCTTTTTCTCCTGGCAGCGATCCCTTCCGCTGTGGGTGCTCTCCTGATTTTTTATCATATAAAAGAGACAGAACCATCTGAAGCGAAGATCTTCCACGGCTTTGTACTCCGCGACCTAAATGCAAATTTTAACCTGTTCCTTACACTAAGCTGTATTTTTGCTCTGGGTTCGTTTAGCTACTCATTTCTCCTGATCTATGCGACCCATCTTGGATTTACGACCGCCTTCGTTCCTGTCCTCTATCTGATTTTCACTGTCACTGCTGCCATTTTTTCGATTCCCTCAGGCAAGCTTTCCGACAGAATAGGGAGAAAGGCATTGATGATACTTGCATTTATCTCATGGGGAGCCGTCTGTCTCAGTCTTATATTGTCGAGCAGTCACGTGGTGATTGTTTTGGCATTTGTTCTCTATGGTCTGCACAAAGGTATCCTGGACACGGTCCAGACAACATTCGTCTCGGAGCTCTCTCCGGAGCGCTATCGAGCCACAGGCTTGGGTGTCTTTCAAATGGCCATAGGTCTTTGCGCCCTCCCAGCCTCCTTGGTTGCCGGACTGCTCTGGGACCAGATCAACATATTTGCGCCCCTTTATCTTTCCTTCGCTCTCACCCTCGTTGCCACCATATTGCTGATGTTCGTTAAGGAAAAGTGACGGACCATCAGACATTTCCCCGAAGTAATTTCTTCCTTGTTATCGCTCACCAGGCCGACGATTTGTAAGACTTAGAATTAAAGAATTTCTGTGGGTTAGCCGAAATAGTCATTGATACGGCCGTGCATTTATTCAAGTATACATGAGGCGCCATGGATCTCAAGAAGTGGTTTGACAGATTCTCCATCGAAAGCTATGGCATCTATTACAAATTATTAATCATTTTTGGACTTTTCTTTCTTGTCCCCGTTTTCGGATTTCTGTATTTCGCATTAAAATACGAATTCCTCAACGATCATTATATCCCCCCTTTTTTCATCGTGCTTCTCTTTTTCTCGCTCTTCGGATTCGTGATACTGCGCAAATTATTTGACGAGATTGTCTCCATATCGGGCAATATTTCAAGAACGGTCGTAGAGGAATTCGCGCAGCCCCAGATATCGACAGCCAGCGAATTGAAGGGGATAGTGGACTCCTTCCAAGTCCTCGAGCACGAACTCCGGGCGAATTTCTACCGTTTGGAAAAGAAGACCTCGGAAATTTCCATATTAAAGGAGCTCTCCGACCTGTGTTACATGACGTTTAATCCGGAAGATCTGCTTTATATCACCCTTGAGCGGGCCTTGAAGCTGACGAATGCAGACATCGGGTCCATCATGATGCTGGAGAAACCCAAGCGGGATGCTTTCGTTATCGAAGCATGCATTGGATTGGGAGATTTCGTCAAGAAAGGCGATCGGGTTAGTTTTGCGGATAGAATTGCCCAGTACGCCGTGCTCAACAAAACCCCTCTTCTGGTGGAAGATATAGAGACAGACATCCGCTTCGGTCGTAAATCGCGACCTCAATACGCGACAAAATCATTCATATGCATGCCGCTCAAGACCATTAACGATGTTATCGGCGTCCTGACCATTTCCAGGAGAAAATCTGATGATCTTTTTACGCAGGAGGACGTAAATGTCCTTTCACCGCTGCTCTCCAATGCGGCTTTCACCTATGACAATCTGCGTCTTCTCAAGGAAGCTGAAATCAAGTCGAAGCAGCTCCAGGCCATAGAAAAAATCACTTCAGTCATCAATTCGAGCTTAAGGAGCAGTGAACTCCTCCATACCATTCTCCAGGAAATCAGAGAAACAATGCCTTATGACATGGCCGTCATTGTCGAACTCGACGAAGACAATTCGATGCATGTAATCATCACCGAATTCCTGGCGCTCGTCTCCACAAATATCTCGAGAGGTAATTCATACAGCTGCTACGGAACAGTCATCGATAAGGTAATCAAGCGGCAGAGCCAGCTGATCCTCGAAGATACGATAGGGCTATCGCACCCTGTCGAAAAGGAGATTTTTCTGGATCATGGTTTCAAGACCGCTATTTTGACCCCTCTGAAAGTAGATGGCCGCACGACGGGAGTGCTCGTACTGTGCAATGTGTCGATGGAATTACTGGCCGATATGCACGATGCCATCGAATGCATGGCAGGCGATCTCTCCCGCGCCATTGAAAAGGAAAAGCTTTCCCTGGCATTCGTGAGAAGGACCCACGAACTCGAGACCCTCAGGCAGATTGGCAACGCACTGTCATCCTCCACTTTCGATACGGAGAAGGTTCTGACTTATACAATGGATATGATTCGTGTGATCATGAATGTGGAAGCCGGCTCTCTGATGCTCCTCGAGGACAACGAGTTGAGATGGGAGATCGCATTTAACATTAATATGGAACCCCTGCGGGATTTCAGGCTCAAGCTTGGCCAGGGTATTGCCGGGTATGCCGCGACCCGTGGCAGAACGGTCATCGCCCAAAATGCTCAAAAGCATCCCCACTTTTCTCCGGAATTTGACGATTTGACCGGGTTTGAGACCAAGTCGGTTCTCTGCGCGCCCCTCATTTCCCAGGGCAAAGTAATCGGGGTCATTGAGGTGCTCAATAAAATTAACAGCGTCTTCAATAACGACGACGAGCATCTTCTCCAGGCCATATCGACTTCGGTCTGCATTGCCATGGAAAACGCGCGGCTTTACAAAGAAACACTGGCCATGGCCGAAAACGAACGGAGCATCAGAAACGTATTTCAAAAGTTTGTACCCAAAGAAATCGTAGACAGAATTGTGCTGGGCAGCGCCTCAGCAAGACCGGTAGTCGACGAGTTCAAAACCGTGACTCTGCTGAATATTGATATCCGAGGTTATTCCAGACTGTCCAAAAAAATCGGTCCCCAGAAGACAGTGTCTATCCTTAATTACTTTTTCTCAACCATGGGAGAAATTGTCTTCAAGCATCATGGGATCGTCGATAAGTATCTCGGAGACGGATTTCTGGCTGTTTTCGGCGCCCCTGTTTCCACGCCCATGGATGCGGATAACGCTGTTTCCGCGGCCCTCGAAATGCAGAAGGCGATGGTGCACATCAATGACTATTTTATGAAACAGTATGGCACAATGCTGACAATGGGGATCAGTATCCACACGGGGGAAGTGGTGGTTGGCAATATCGGCTTTGACAAGAAAATGGACTACACCGTAATCGGAGATGCCGCTAATTTCGTTTTCAAACTGCAGGACCTTTGCAAGTCTTGGCCCAATGGAATCATCATTAGCGAGAAGACATATTTTGCCTCGCAGTTCCCGCCGGCAGTCGACGAAATCGGCGATGACGAAACGGAACACGATATGGGAAAAATTAGGATCTACAGAGTGGTTGGTCTTCCTAAGCAAAGGTACGAGCCTGCAAGCATCATGAATGAAAGACATGCGCCGGAGCCGGTCCCCTGAGGGTACTCTTTTCTGTCCTCTTATCTTGTTACATTCAGCAATAATCCGGTGAGGTAGTGTCCCTCTGGATGTCCGAGATTTATAGGATGATCCGGTCCGGGACCCATTGCGTGAAGCAGCCGGGCCGATTTGCCGGCATCACGCATGGCGCCGAGAACAATCTTTTCAAAAAGCGTCCCTCCAATATAATTGGAGCAGGAAAAGGTAGCGAGCAAACCGCCCTCCGTGAGGGCTCTTGCGGCCTGCAGATTGATATCTTTATAGCCCCGTGAGGCCTTCGTTACGTCTTTCTTCGCTCTCGCAAATGCCGGCGGGTCTAAGATAATCAGATCGAAGAGTTCCTTCGTCTCGCGCAGATATTTAAAGACATCGGCCCTTACTACAGGGTGTTGCTCCGATGAAAAACCGTTTCTTTCTAGATTCCCTCTGGCTATTTCATTTGCTGCTTCCGAAGACTCGACGGAAATCACACGCCGGGCACCTCCCCGGGCGCAGTAGACGGAAAAAGCGCCGGTGTATGAAAAACAATTTAGGACGTTTGCCTGATTGCTTAATCGTTCGGCAATCTTCCTGTTCGTCCGCTGATCCAGGAAAAAACCAGTCTTCTGCCCTGAGATTATATCCACCTTGAAGTACAGATGATCTTCCGTGATCTCGATTGTCGGGGGCGGGCTCTCGCCGTAGACTATGCCGGTATGATCATCTAAACTTTCCAACTGCCGTGCCCGGCCTTCGCTCCGCTCGTAAATACCGAGTGGCCGCATCTCTTCGGAGAGTATTTTCACAACAGCATCACGATGCTTCTCCATTCCTGCCGTCTCTATCGATAGAGCCATGTAATCTGCATATCTGTCGACAATGAGCCCGGGCATCCAGTCTCCCTCCGCGTTAATCAGGCGATAGGCCGTCGTTCCCTCGGGCAACACTTTCTCCCTTAAGGACATGGCCTCGCGAATTCGTTTCTGCCAGAACGTATAATCAACTGCTGCCGTTGTCTCCGCAGTCAGTAATCGGAAGGCGATGTCAGACGTGGGATTGTAGAAGCCCAGAGCCATGGGCTGACGCTCATGTGTTACGGCAACGGCAATGTCGCCAAGTTCGAGTTCGCCCTCTGTTCCGGCAACTGCTCCGGAAAAGACCCACGGATGCCCGCGCAAGAGCGAGGCGTCGCGGCCTGGCTTGAGGAATATTCTGGGATATTTATCCGTCATGGCAAAAAACACCTCTTGTTTCCGGTAATGTACCGGCTTAAAGATTAAAATGCAATGAGCTTTGCGCGGCTATAAGAAACTTCTTCATCCAGCCTGACCTGCATTTTCCCGGCGACATTGTCACGTGTTATTATCTTTATAATAGTGCCACCAATCAGCAAAAAAATAATGTCTTCCTTTCTGTGTGATTCACCCGGTGCCCGATACGCTCAATGATCCGTGCTTGACTCCCTTGAGGGCTCTTAAGGTGTCGGCGAGTTTTTTTACCTTCCCGGCATTCCCTTTTACAGCCACGATCTCTAGGCAGTTATGGTGGTCCAGATGGATGTGTTGCGATGACTGGATGATATACTGATGATCATGCTGGATGTCGATAATCTTGTTCAAGAGGTCACGCTGATGATGGTCATAGATGAAGGTTATTGCGCCGGCAACGTCCCGGTCCTCTTCCAAGTCTTGCTTCAGCAATTCCTGACGGATCAGATCACGAATCGCTTCGGAGCGATTTGTGTATTTGCGTTTCTTGATCAAGCTGTCAAAATTATGAAGCAATGCTTCTTCTAAGGAAACGCCGAATCTGATTATCTTAGACATGGCTCACCTGTGGCACATTTGCGATATTAGTGATACATTCGTGCGTAACTGTCAAGGACAATCTGTATGATATCTTCTCGCGATGAAACGTAATTTAAGATGCAGTCTTTTCAGTCGAATGCCTATTATACTGCTGTCCGGCGCATCGGATGCTGATATCCGTAATCTATTATTTACATTGATAATCACCCTTTCTTTTGTTACGGTAGCTGAGTGAAACTGGGTCCGCTTCAAGGCAGAGTCGCGGAAAAGGGACTCTGTCGAATCAGACCTGAACAGGTGAAACGATTCGTAGGGATTTACTGCAGATCTTATTCTCAAATGCATGCTGCTGAAAATTTATGAAGGAGGAAAACTGAGCCGATGTACGCGGTGATCATGGCGGGGGGCAAGGGCACCCGTTTCTGGCCGAAGAGCAGGGAAAGGCTGCCCAAGCATCTCCTCGATATGGTCTCTCCCAGGACGATTATCCAGGAGACGATAGAGAGAATAGCGCCTCTTATCCCCGAGGAGAATATCCTGATCGTTACAGGAGAGAGCCATGCCGATGAGCTGATGAGGCAGGTGCCGTATATTCCCAAGGAGAACATCATCATCGAACCTCTCGGCCGAAACACCGCTCCCTGCATAGGTCTTGCCGCTCTCCACATCAGGCGGAAGTCTCCTGGCGATATTATGGTCGTACTCCCTGCGGACCATCTGATTCATGACGCGCTGCGATTTCGTCACCTCCTTTCCATTGCCGCCGACATGGCCGGCCGCAGCAATTACCTTGTCACAATCGGCATAACACCAACCAGTCCCGAGATCGGCTACGGCTATATTGAAAAGGGCGATCTCAAAGCTGCCATCGACGGCGAAAGCATCTACAAGGTGAAATCCATCAGGGAAAAACCTCCACTCAAACAAGCGAAGGCGTTCTTGAAAAGAGGAGGCTTTTACTGGAATAGCGGGATGTTCGTGTGGAATGTCGACGCAATACTGGGGGCAATCGAAAAATGGCTTCCCCGGATCCATGAAGGTCTCATAAGCATAGAAGATGCCGCAGGGACGGAGAGAGAAGGTGAAGCCGTCCGGCGTGTGTACCAAACGATTCCATCCATTTCCATTGATTACGGTGTCATGGAAAGGGCCGATAATGTGCTTCTCATTGAAGGAGACTTCGGCTGGTCCGACATGGGGTCCTGGGATGCACTGTGGGAAGTGTCAGACAAGGACGAAAATGGAAATGCCGCAACATGCCGCGATCTCTTCGTTGGCGTCGATGCCAGGAATTCACTCATCCACGGTCCGCGGAAGCTTGTCGTCCTGCTTGGTGTGGAAGACCTGATAGTTGTGGACACGGAAGATTCTCTGCTGATCTGTAAGCGGGGCAGTTCCCAGGATGTAAAAAAGGTCGTGGACATCCTGGAAGATAAGAAAAAGAAGGAATATCTATAGTGGTGACCACGTTCGGAAGGTTTATCCTCGCGTCCGCATCTCCCCGCCGGATTGAGCTTTTGAGTATCCTCGGATTACGCTTTGAGATAATGCCGAGTAACGTCGATGAGAAGTTCATCAAAGGGGAAGCACCGCGGGATCATGTCCTGAGACTCTCGGAAGAAAAAGCGCGGATTGCCTCCATGCTCCATCCTGAGGCTTGGGTAATGGGTGCGGACACCATCGTCATTATCAATGGCGACGTACTCGGCAAGCCCCAGACACCTGATGAGGCAAAAGAGATGCTGGGCAAGCTGAGCGGGCAAATCCATACAGTCTTCACGGGTTTCACGGTAGTGAGGAAGAGCGCCGATATCCTGATCAGAGACGCCGTTCTATCTTCTGTCCGCTTCCGGGAAATTCCGGAAGATGAAGCGGCGTGGTACATAAAATCGCAGGAACCATACGACAAGGCCGGGGGATACGCCGTGCAGGGAATGGGCGCCTTCTTCATAAAAGAGATACACGGTTCATACACAAATGTCATGGGCCTTCCCCTGTGCGAGGTTGTGGATGCACTGAAAAGGATCGGGGCCATAGGCTTTGCCGGAGTAAGCGATGGAATCGACGGTGAAGGCTAATATCGAAAGGATCAGGAGCGACATTGCCGGCGCCGCTTCGCGCGCGGGCCGGAAGGCTTCCGATGTCAGGCTCATGGCCGTGACCAAGACGGTGGATGACGAAAGGATCATGGAAGCTATCGAGGCCGGCGTCGATATCATCGGGGAAAGCTATGTTCAGGAGGCGAAGAGAAAGATTGAGAAGATGGGGAGGACAATCGAGTGGCATATGATCGGCTACCTTCAGAGCAACAAGGCCAAATATGCAGTGAAGCTCTTTGATATGATCCATTCCGTGGGCAGAATGGATCTGGCCGTTGAGCTTGACAGGAGAGCCTGTGCTGCAGATCTTGTAACGAAAATACTGATCGAAGTTAATATCAGCAGCGAGAAAACGAAAAGTGGCGTCCCACACGAAGAGGCCATGCAACTCGTCAAGGACATATCAGCCCTCAATAATCTTTCCATACAGGGTCTCATGACCATGGCCCCGTGGTTTGATAACCCCGAAGACGCGAGACCCTATTTTGCGGCACTGCGGGAGTTGAGAGGCGGGATTAGTGATGAAAATATCAATCGCGTTGAAATGCGGGAACTCTCCATGGGCATGTCCGGAGATTACGAGGTTGCCGTTGAGGAAGGGGCGACGATCGTAAGGGTAGGGAGGAGCATCTTCGGAGAGAGACCGATTGCGAAGTAACTTGCGAGACTTAATTATGAAAAATATCAAATGGCAGCTCCTTCTCGGAATATCATTGGTTACACTTTCAGCGATTTTTTATCTCATCCACTATGCCCTTTTCCGGGATGCCTACCACATATTCTATCGTCTCATCGGCGATATCGCATTCGTCTTTATCGAAGTCTTGTTGGTCACACTGATCATCCATGAAGTCCTCGCCGTCAGAGAAAGAAAAATCATTCTCGAAAGATTGAACATGGTCATCGGATCTTTCTTCAGCGTAGTCGGTAAAGACCTGTTGAAATTCTTTTCTGAATTTGACCCCAACGCGGATAGGATCAGACGGGACCTCATCATTACTAATCAATGGTCTGCCGGGGAATTCCTCGATATGAGCAAGCGACTGAAGAAATATGATTATGCAATCAGCATCCGCAGGGGAGATCTGGGTAGCCTGAAACAGAAGCTTGTAAAGGAAAGGGAGTTCATGATGAGGCTCCTCGAGAATCAGAACCTCCTCGAGCATGACGCGTTCACCAGCCTCCTCATGTCAGTATTCCACCTGGCCGAAGAGCTTGAATCACGGCCGGATCTAAGCAACCTATCGGAGCTGGACTTGAGGCACATAGCGGGAGACATGCAGAGGGCTTACAGCCTGTTGATCTCGGAATGGCTGAGCTACATGAAGCACCTGCGGGAAAATTATCCGTATCTCTTTTCCTTCGCCATGAGAACGAATCCCTTCGACCCGAATGCCTCGCCGGAGATCAGGGAATAATTGACGGCGTCACTTTGAAGAAACCAACGGACCGAAAAAATTTGCCCTCCGGAGGCGCAGGGAGTTGCTCACTACGGATACAGAGCTCAGCGCCATGGCGGCTGCGGCAAACTGCGGGTTGAGGAGAATTCCGAAAAGCGGATACAATGCGCCCGCAGCAATGGGTATGCCAAGTATGTTATAGATGAAGGCCCAAAAGAGGTTCTGCCTGATCACCTTTACTGTCTCCCGGGAAAGCCTGATCGCCATCGGCACGGAGAGCAGGTCATCCTTGATAAGGGTTATATCGCTTGCTTCTATCGCCACGTCCGTGCCGGCGCCGATGGCAATCCCTATATCCGCCGCTGCCAATGCGGGCGCATCGTTGATGCCGTCGCCCACCATGGCAACGACCTCGCCCTGTTCGTGAAGTCGTTTTATTTCTGCTGCCTTATCTGCCGGCAAAACCTCCGCCATGACATGATCTATGCCGAGGGCGCCGCCGACGGCCCTTCCGGTATTCATATTGTCTCCCGTAATGAGGGCGACCTTTAAGCCCATGGCCTTCAGCGTGGCGACAGTTTCTTTTGCCGATTCCCTCGGCACGTCGGCAAGGCCGATAAGACCGATCGCCTTATTTCCCTCGGCGATGAATACGCATGTCTTTCCTTCCGCGGCGAGCGTCCCCGCTATTTCTGCGAGACTTTCGAGCCTGATCTCTTTCATTTCCATGAGCCTCTGATTTCCGAGAAGGCAGTACCGTCCTCTTATAAACGCTCCGGCTCCGAGACCGGCGAAAGCCTCAAATTTTTCCACGGAAAGAGCAGCAACACTGGCATGGCGTCCGCTCTCCACGATGGCCGCGGCAACGGGATGTTCCGAGACGGCCTCGATGGATATGGCAATCTCAAGGATGCCGTTCTGCTCATAGCCGGGAGAAGTTGCTATATCAGTCACTTCCGGTTCTCCCTTGGTCAGCGTACCGGTCTTGTCGAAGACCACCGTCGTGAGCTTGTAGGCGTTTTCCAGACTTTCACCACCCTTGATCAGAATGCCGTGTTCGGCGCCGAGGCCGGTTCCCACCATGATCGCCGTCGGCGTCGCGAGACCGAGGGCGCAGGGGCAGGCAATAACCAGGACGGATGCAAAATTCAACAAAGCCCTGCTGAAAATGTGATCGGGAACGAAGAAGTACCAGACTATAAATGTAATTATGCCAATGGCGAAAACAACAGGCACAAAGATGGACGCGACCTTGTCGGCCAGTCTCTGGATGGGGGCCTTGGAGCCCTGCGCCTGTTCGACGAGACGAATGACCTGGGCCAGGGCAGTCTCTGATCCCACTTTTGTTGCCCTGAAGGTGAAGCTGCCGGTCTTGTTCAGCGTGGCGCCGAACACATGCTCGCCGGCCTCTTTAACGACAGGCATACTTTCACCGGTCAGCATGGATTCATCGACGGAAGAGCTGCCGGAAACGACGACACCGTCCGTGGGGACCTTTTCTCCCGGCCGGACGAGGATCAGATCTCCTTTCGCGACCGCGTCAATGGGAACGTCTTCTTCTTTATCACCCCTGATTACGCGAGCGGTCTTCGGCCTGAGCCCCATCAGCTTCTTGATGGCTGCGGACGTCCTGCCTTTCGCTCTTGCTTCGAGGAGGCGGCCGAGGATTATCAGAGTGACGATCATGGCGGCGCCGTCATAGTAAACATGTGGAGCCATATCGGCGCTTGAAAAAATCCGGGGGAAAAAAGTGGCCAGAGCGGAGTATAAATATGCCGAAAGCGCCCCGACCGCCACGAGCGTATTCATATCCGTTGTTTTTTGCCGGGCCGCCTTTATGGCGCCGATATAAAATCTGCTCCCTACCCAGAAGACGACAGGGGTCGTAAGGAAAAAAAGGCTAACCAGCACTACCTGCCTCGGCACATTTGCAAAAAAGGGAAACCAGTGCTGCATGGAGCCGAGAAAAATAATCACGCTGAGGAAGGCGCCAACGGCGAATCGAATCTGGAGATCTTTGACCTCCCTTGTCCTCGCCACAGCTATAGGGTCTTCCCTGGCCTCGTCGAGGATGCCGAGAAAATCATATCCTTGATCGGAGACTACATCCCTAACCGCCTCGATCCCTCCCCATGTTTCGCCATGCGAGATTGTCGCCCGGGCAGTGGCGAGGTTGACCGCCACATCCGTCACACCGTCGACGGATTTCAGCGCCTGCTCCACGCGGCGCACACAGGCTGCGCAGGTCATGCCACCAACGGAGATCGTCGTTTTGTCGGTCTTATCAGGTGACGTCATATCCTGCCTTCCGGATGCGTTCCTTTATGACTTCCATATCCACCGGCTTGACCTCATCGAATGTTGCCTCGGCTTTTGCCAGGTCTACCTTCACATTCTTGACGCCATCGATCTTTTCCAAAGCCTTGGTAACGGCCATGACACAGTGATTGCATGTCATGCCTTTGATCTTAATGGTCTTCATAATGTCCACCTCTCCTAATTTTCATGCGTATAGTAAAAATTTACAGTTTATTGTCATGTAAAGCAAAACTTTTTTTGCAGCCTATTACGGACCTGCTGGACATATAAATTCTTGACAATGAATGGACGAGCGGCTATTTTTTCACTTGATGACGATATTTTCCTAATGCATCATTGCTCAAATCCATTTTTATCGGACCGTCTTGAGAGGTGGACTATGAAGAAGGACTATCCCTACGGCAGCGGAACAGTTAAATGGATCTCTACAGATTGGCTCAGTGAAAGTCTGAAAAAGCGGGAGATGGTTATACTGGATGTGCAGCCGAATATTCATGACTATATAGAGCAGCACATTCCCAGCGCCATTTATCTCAATGAGGGTTTGTTTCGCACATATATTGACGGGATGCCTGCCAGATATGTTCCTCCTGATACAATACAGCCTGTCCTCCGCTATGCCGGCCTGAAGCCGGGTGTTCCTGCCGTGGTTTATACGGGGACAGGCGCGGCGAAAGGTTGGGGCGACGGACTGGAGCAGACAATGATGGCGTACAGCCTGGCGCGTTTCGGTCATGACTGCGTTTATGTCTTGGACGGCGGTCTCGATAAATGGAAAAGAGAGGGGAAGCCGCTGACGAAAGAGTTTCCCGAATCATCTACATCCGATTTCACCGTCTGGGTCCAAGCGGATTTCTACATACAATATGAAGAATTCAAGGCGGCAAAAGATCGCAAAGATGTCATGGTTCTCGATGCACGGCCCCCCGATGTCTACGAAGGCCAGTCATACTGGATCAAGCCCGGCCATATCCCTGGCGCTGTCAATGTCCCGTGGGCGTCTTTAATGACTGATGCAAACAGGAGTCTTCTGAAATCCGATGAAGAGATATCCGCCATTCTTAAGGCAAATGACGTGCGGCCGGAGAAGACCATCATCTGCATGTGCGGTACGGGCCGTGAAGCGACGAATGAATTCATTTTATTCAAGTGGTACTTTAATTATCCGAGCGTCAAGATCTATGAAGGGTCATTCACCGAATGGACCTCCTATCCTGAAAATCCCACGGTAACGGGAAAGAATCCACGGTAGGCATTTCACTTCTCAGATGATATAAGGGAAGCAGACAACAAGATCAGGAGAGTCTTATATAATGATTGTCAGATTCTATGGCGCAAGAGGTTCCATACCGGTTTCGGGAAAGGAATATCTGAAGTACGGCGGCAATACCACCTGCCTCGAAATAAGGACGAAAGATGATGAAATAATCATCATTGACGCCGGTTCGGGTATCAGGACTCTCGGCCACAGGCTCATTTCCGAAAATCGCTTCCGGTATACAATGATCTTCACCCATGCCCATTGGGACCATATCATGGGATTCCCTTTCTTCCAGCCCATATATTCCACAAAGACGGAGATTGCCATGTACGGATGCCCGTTTGCGCAGGCATCCGTAAAAGAGATGATTTCAAAGATCATGTCGCCTCCCAACTTCCCCGTAAAATTTGAAGACATAAGAGCCGATATCATCTACCATGAGGCCTGCGAGGATACTTTTAGCATAAACTCAATGTCTATTGCCCCGATCCCGCTCAGCCATCCCAATCAAGGCGTGGGGTATAGATTTACGGAGGACGGCAAGAGTTTCGTCTTCCTCACGGATAATGAATTGACTTATAAACATCCCGGCGGCGTCGACTTCCAGGCTTATCGCGACTTTTCCGCAGGCGCAGATCTTCTTGTGCATGACGCCGAATTCACAGATGAGGAGTATAAGAAGACAAAAACCTGGGGACATTCTGTTTATCGGGATGCTTTAAGGTTAGCTCTGGAAGCGCGGGTGGGGAAATTCGGATTGTTCCACCACAATCAGGAAAGGTCCGACGAGCGCATCGACGAGATAGTGGCGGATTGCCGGAAGATTGCGGGCGGCAGCAATAAAGAACTGGAGTGTTTTGCCGTTTACCAGGGGATGGAAATAAAACTGTAGCCAAAAGTTCCTTGCGTCACGGATAGCTTCTTTTCAATAATTTCTGATCTTTCAGCTTAGCTTTTCTCTTCAGTGTGAATATGTTAGGGGCAATTGTAGGTGACGTTATCGGCTCCGCGTACGAGGCCCATCCCATAAAGTCTATGGCCTTTCCTCTCTTTGGCCGGCATTCGCATTTTACGGACGATACGGTCCTGACAGTAGCAGCGGCCTATTCAATCTTAGAAAAATGCGATTACGCAGAAGCTTTCCGAACCTTCGGGCGAAGGTACCCTCGCGCGGGATATGGTGGGGCATTCTATCACTGGCTATTTTCTTTGCAGAACGGGCCGTACAACAGCTGGGGTAATGGCTCCGCCATGAGAGTGAGCCCCACAGGCTTTGCCTTCGATTCCATTGAAGCTGTTCTCGAAGACGCGGCAAGAAGCGCCGCTGTTACTCACAATCACCCCGAAGGTATAAAAGGAGCTCAGGCAACGGCCCTCTCGATTTTCCTTGCCCGCAAAGGGGAAAATAAGGATTTCATAAGAAGAGAAATAGAGAAACGCTTCGTTTATGACCTTAACCGCAGTCTCGACGATATAAGGTCCGGATACCGCTTTGATGTGTCGTCTCAGGGGTCCGTACCGGAGTCCATAATAGCCTTCCTCGAATCCGAAGATTTCGAAGAAGCCGTAAGAAAGGCAGTATCTCTCGGCGGTGACAGTGACACGATGGCATGTATTGCAGGAGGCATTGCCCATGCATTTTACAGGGAAATACCCGAGAATATCGTCGCGAACACGCGAGAGAGATTGCCGGATGAGTTCCTTGATATCATAGACAGATTCATGGAAATGTACGGCATATAGAAAAACGAAAGAGTCATTCGCCGCAGCCATAGCGGCGAATATTGAATAAGGAGGGGATTTTGCGTCATGCCGGAGCAGGTGAAAATAACCATAGGCAATGCAACGTTAAGGGCAGAGCTCTTCGACACAGCATGCGCCAAAGCAATAGCGGCAAGGCTTCCCATCAAGGCAAAGCCCAATGAATGGGGCGATGAATATTACTTTGAGATACCCGTAAAGGCGTCTCTCGATGAAACGGCAACAACAAAGGTGAAAGTCGGCGATATCGGCTACTGGCCGCCGGGAAGGGCGATGGCCATATTCTTCGGACGGACGCCGATGAGTACTGGGCCTGACCCGGTTCCCGCAAGCGCGGTCAACCTCGTCGGAAAAATCATCGATTACGCAACCCTCCTTAAGAAGGCAAGAGGTGCCGCCGAAATAATAATTGAAACGTTACAGGGTGCGTAAGCTGCTGCATCCTACTGGCAGACATTTCCATGCAAGGAATCGTTCAGATAGCCGGTGTTGTCGATAGAGCGGAAGCCATGATGCTTGTGGAGGCAGGTGTCCAGCAGATCGGATTCCCGATTGGACTTACAGTTCATAGGGAGGACATCTCCGCACAGGATGCGGCCAAAATCATCCGCCTCTTGAAGCCGCCTGCATTTGCCGTACTGATTACCTATTTGAACATGGCGGAAGAAATTCTTGACCTTTGCAAAAGAATCGGAGTCCGCAAGGTGCAGCTTCATGGCGTCATATCTTTGGCGGAGATTGTGAGACTCAAATCGTTCGCCCCCTATCTCACTATTATCAAGAGTCTTATCGTGGAAGATAATAATCTTACGGAGCTAAAATCATCCGTTGCCGCGTTTAGTCCTCATTGCGACGCATTTATAACAGATACATACGATCCGGCAACCGGCGCGTGCGGCGCAACCGGCAAGACCCATGACTGGGATATCAGTCCCCGCTTGTTGATATTTCTCCCAGACCGGTCATGCTGGCCGGCGGCCTCAATCCGGAGAATGTCCGCAAAGCCATAGCCCATGTGCGGTTTGCCGGCGTTGATGCGCATACGAGTGTCGAAGGACCCGACGGGAGAAAAGATGCCGCGCTCGTTAGGGAATTTGTCAGAGAGGCGCTCGCGGCCTTTCAGAAGTCCTCCCTTTAAAAGACGGGGCACTGGAGGATTTGAAGCTCTCCCCAGCAGGCTGCGGGGAATACGTTCGCTGCCGAGTTCAAGTTATCGCGTAAGTCCTTTTACAGCGTCTTCAAAGACTGAGAGATGGGCTGAAATTATGAAACAGTTTTCCGTGCGAACCAATGCCAGGTCCGAGATGATCGACATCACCGACCGCATCAGAATTCTCCTCAAGGAAAGCGGGATCAAAAGCGGCATGTGCCGTGTCTTCGTTCCGCATACCACGGCAGCCGTTACTATAAACGAAAATGCCGATCCTGATGTGCCGCGGGACATACTGAGGGAGCTGGGGAAAATTGTACCTCATAATGATCACTACCTACACGTAGAAGGAAATTCTGCGGCCCACATCAAGGCCTCTATTCTCGGGGCTTCAGAAACGGTATTTATAGAAAACGGCGAGCTGGTCCTGGGTACATGGCAGTCTATCTTCTTCTGTGAATTTGACGGTCCGCGGTCGCGGCGGGTTATTGTCATGTTAACGGCGCTTCAAGCACCTAAATAGCATCTGCAGGGAGAAGGCCTGGGCATAAGAGTGACCATTTTAGGATCGGGGACATGTGTTATGTCACTGAGGCGAAGCTCATCCTCTTTCGTCCCTCATTAATGGCACTTGGCTTTTTTGAGGCTATAATTTTTCAAACATGACCTGGAGCTCCTTAATCAAGGCGATCTCCATATCGATGAAGTGTTCGTCGGTGAGAATGAATTCGACTTCGTAATAAGTCTGATACTCCACCGCGCTGGTGGTATGCTCGACAATCAGGCTGAGGGCGATGTCTCTTAAGCCTTCGTAGTCTTTTGTACGGGATATTTCCGTTTTGCGGAGGATGAGGAGCATGGCCTTCTTCGCATCTTCGACGGTCTTAAGAACAATATCAATCCCCTCCAGGTTTTTGATGGCCTTGGTGATTTTCTCATCCCTTACCCTGATTTTCATAATCCCCCCGCATCCGGTGATTGTTTTTTACGTTGCGCGCAATCGCTAACTTGAATGGGAGTCTATTAAATTTGAAGCAGGACGTCAACAAAATTGACGCGGGCCGGCAGTGACTCATAAAGAAGATAAATGCTGCACAACCTTGCCGATCCGGAAAACACCGACTCCATCAACAGCGCCTGTGGAAGTCAGGTTACGACGGGTGCTCTCATTGATTGCGGCTTTTTTCGCCTGTCGAGGATTTCGGCAAGAATAGGAAGGAGAACTAATCCGAAGGGTAAGACTATTATAATCAAGATCGGGACGTGCAGGGATAACCGCTTTACGTATAACTTAAGAGCATTAGTTTCCTCCCATGTCCAAACGATTCCGGTGTTTCTGTGTTTCATCAGGAGGCGCATGAAACCCCAGATATGCCGGCCTTCCTCAAGTATCATATCCCTGTTTTTTGAAATGAACCTTTTGAAAAATGATTTTATCACGGCGGGTAAGTTCTATGTGGGCAGTATTTGTGCGAACGTTAATGCAAAACTTTTTTCAGGAACTGACCGGTAAAAGATTCTTCCGCACTGGCCACCTCCTCGGGTGTGCCGGAAGAGACGATTCGGCCTCCGCCGGGTCCGCCTTCGGGTCCGAGATCAATGACATGATCGGCACACTTAATTACATCAAGATTATGTTCTATGACCAGGACCGTGTTGCCCATGTCTACCAGCCTTACGAGGACATCGAGAAGTTTCTGAATATCTGCGGAATGAAGACCGATAGTCGGCTCATCGAGGATATAGAGGGTGTTGCTGTTCATGCGCTTCCCCAGCTCCCTCGATAATTTGATGCGCTGGGCCTCTCCTCCGGAGAGGGTCGTCGCCGACTGACCTAATCTGATGTAGCTAAGACCGACATCGAAAAGGAGTTGGAGTTTGGACCGTACGGCCGGAATATTATCGAAAAATGCAAGGGCCTGATTTACGGACATGTCGAGGACATCGGCAATGTTTTTGTCTTTGTATTTGATTTCCAGTGTGTCGCGATTAAATCTTTTTCCGCGACAGACATCGCACGTCACATAGACATCAGGGAGAAAATGCATTTCGATCTTGATAAGGCCGTTTCCCTCGCAGGCCTCGCATCGGCCTCCCTTGACATTGAAACTGAAACGGCCCGGCTTATAGCCCCTGATCCTGGATTCGGGAAGGCCTGTGAAAAGATCTCGGATATGAGAAAAGATTCCTGTATACGTCACGGGATTGGAACGGGGGGTGCGTCCTATAGGCTGCTGGTTCATGATGATGACCCTTTCAATTCCCCCGAGGTCCGCGATCCTCTTGATCTTTCCCATGCCGCCCTGATAATTATCGAGTCTCCTGGCCATGGCCTTGTATAATGTCTCAATGACCATGGTGCTTTTCCCGGAACCGGAGACACCCGTTACGGCTGTAAAGAGTCCTACGGGAATCCTGATATCTATATTTTTGAGGTTATGCTCACGTGCCCCCTCCAGGACAATAAACCTGTCGGGCATGGATCTTCTCTTTTCAGGAACAGGGATGGCAAGTTTCCCCGAGAGATACAGCCCTGTCAAAGATTTATCGGATTGATATATCTCCTCCGGCGTACCATGGAAGACAACGTCGCCGCCTTCGGAACCGGCGCCGGGCCCCATGTCGAGAATATAATCGGAAGACATCATCATGGCCGGGTCATGCTCCACAACCAAAACCGTATTACCCATATCCCTCAGTCGTTTAAGAGTGGAAATGAGTCTTGCATTATCCCTCTGGTGAAGACCTATCGTCGGTTCATCAAGAACATAAAGAACGCCGACAAGTCCCGAACCGATTTGGGTGGCCAGCCTGATGCGCTGGCCCTCGCCGCCGGAAAGACTGCCGGACGAACGTTCGAGGCTGAGGTAGTCAATGCCCACATCGGCTAAGAATTTCAGCCTCTCTTTAATTTCTTTGAGAATCCTTTCGGAGATGAGGGCCTCCTGGCTTGACAGAGACAGCTTTTCGAAAAAAGCTAGGCAGTCTTTTATGCAGAGCCTGCACAGATCATAGATATTCTTGCCTTCCACGGTGACAGCCATGCTCTCTTTCTTCAAACGTGAGCCATGGCAGGTCGGACATTCCTGTAAGTTGATATAGCGCGAGAGGTCCATCCTTACGGTGTTGGAGTTGGTTTCCTTATAGCGCCGGTCAAGCTGCTTAAGTATCCCCTCAAAAGGCCTGCTGTAAAAAAAGCGCCTGCCATCCCTGTCAAGATAGAACCTGATTACCTCCTTCCCCGAGCCATACAGAAGAACAGTCTGGATCTCCTTCGGCAGTTGCGTGAAGGGTGTATTCAAATCGAAACCATAGTGCTGCGACAGGGCATCCAGCATTTGGTAATGGTAAACCGAACTCCGGCCTGACCAGGGAGCGATTGCGCCCTCCCGCACGGAGAGTTCCCGATCGGGAACTACCAGGTTCTCATCGAAATACATTCTGGTGCCGAGTCCGTCGCAATCTGGACATGCGCCATAGGGGCTGTTGAAGGAAAAATTCCGGGGCGCCAGCTCCGGCATGCTGATGCCGCATTCGGGGCAAGCATACTTCTCGCTGAAAAGAATATCGTCGCTTCCCGGAACATCGACGCGAACGAGCCCATCAGAAAGGCGGGCGGCAATCTCGAGGGAATCTCTGAGGCGCCTTCTGATCCCTTCCTTGACGAATAGCCTGTCAACTACGACATCGATGTTGTGGCGCTTATTTTTGTCGAGCGAAATGTCATCGCCGAGTTCGCGGAGTTCCCCGTCGATGCGCACTCGGACAAACCCATCTTTCTGCAGCTTCTTTAATTCTTTTTGAAATTCCCCCTTTTTACCTCTGGCGACCGGGGCAAGGATACTGATCTTGGTCTTTTCAGGAAAGGCCAGTATGCTATCAAGCATCATGTCGATAGTCTGGGATCTAATCTCTTTTTCGCATTTATAGCAGTGCGGAACCCCTATCCTGGCGTAAAGCAGGCGGAGATAGTCGTATATCTCGGTGACTGTCCCTACGGTCGAACGGGGATTATGGCTTGCTGTCCTCTGCTCAATGGCTATGGCGGGAGACAATCCCTCGATAGATTCGACATCAGGTTTGTCCATCTGACCGATAAATTGCCTAGCGTAGGTGGACAGGGATTCCACGTAGCGTCTCTGTCCTTCCGCATAGATGGTGTCGAATGCAAGTGATGATTTACCTGATCCGCTGACCCCGGTTATAATAACCAGCTTATCGCGAGGGATATCGATGTTTATATTTTTAAGATTGTGCTGTGAAGCTCCTTTTATTCTTATGTGGCTCATTCATTCCTTCATTAACTCTTCAAAGGTTAAAAAACCTGCCTCTTCCAGTCATTGGCGCCGTTCATCTCTGTTCAGGACAAAACCAGCGAATCGTCTTGGGGCGCTTTTCGCTGCAAAAAGATTGCCGCCGCGCCGCGCAATGACCGGCCTGGGCTCTCTCTTATGAGAACGTTATCCCTGCAGCTTTATTTCAATGAGGGACTTTCTTTTCAGCTCTTTAATCCAGTCGTCATACTTCTTGTCGATCTTTTCCTCTTCAAGCTTTGCCTTGATTTCTTCGCGGACGGATTCAATGGGCTTTATTCCCGCGCCTCTTCTGTCCACCGCCTGGATTATGTGTAAACCTATGGGGGATTCAATGACCTTGCTGACCTCATCCTTTTTCAAGCCAAAAGCAACACCTTCTACAGCAGGAAGCATTGATCCCTTTTCAAGAAAGCCGAGATCGCTGGCGGTAACGGCAGATGATCCCTGGAAATATTGTGCAGCAACCAGGTCAAATTGCTCCCCGTTCAGCAGGCGCTTATGGATTGCATCCATTTCTTCCCGGAGCTTGGTCTTGGTTTTTGCATCGGCGCCTTTGGGAAATAAGATCAGGATCTGCTTGATCCGTACGGCTTCTTTGCCCTCATAGGCATCACGGTTATTGCGGTAATATTCACCTATCTCGTCTTCAGTGACTGCAACCTTAGATTTTATTTCACGCCTGAGCAGTCTCATGCGGAGAAGGTGTGCTTTGACTTCTTTCCTGTGCGCCTCGAGGGAGGAGTTCTCTTTCGCAAGCTCATTTATCAGGTCCTCCATCTTCATCTTTCTCCGGGAAAGGAAGTCGTTGATGGTGTCGGTGACTTCCTCGTCCTTGATTATCATTTGCGATTTCTTCGCCTCCTGATCAATAATGATGTTATCGATCATCTTGTTCAACATTGCCAGTCTGTTTTCTGCTATGACCTTCTCCTTGTCCGGACCCTTATATCCTTCCTCTATCCTTTTCTGGAAAGGTTCAAAAGCGGAATTAAGTTCTGACAAGGTTATAACGTCGCCATTTACAACAGCAACGATTCTTTCCATAATTTCCGCCATGGCGGGAACAGATATGAATAGCCCTGCCGCGATGATAATATATTTCCATGTAGCCGATATTTTCACTGTCATACCTCGTCATTCTGCTTTATTAATCGGGGGAACCGGTTCTTCTTTCAGAAGGTCCCTGTTGATTTTTATTTCCGCCTTGGACCTTAGGGCGCCCAGCCACAGCGCATACTCCTCGTCCTCTTTCTGCTTCCTCAGATCGTTCAGGACCTGGCCTTTGATAACGTCCCTCCCTTTCTTGTCCCTTTCTATGATCTTAAAAATGTGATATCCAAAGGGACTCCTTACGACCGGACCAATTTCTCCAGGTCGCTGCGAGAAGATAGCGGCATCGATTTCTTCCGGCATGAAGCCCTGACTTACAAAACCAAGGTCACCGCCTGTCCTCGCCTCGGGACCAATGGATTCTTCCCGGGCAACCTTAGCAAAATCCTCGCCTTTCATCAACCTTTTCAGGATGGCATCTGCTTTCTCCCGCTCCCTTACAACTATCTGGGCCACGTGCACTCTTTTTTCCGCAGCATACACACCCTTGTGCTTTCTCCGATATGCCTTTCTCTCATCTTCTTTCACTTGAATCGTCGCATTCACCTCCGCGGAAATCAGCTTTTCGAGGGTTGTTCGTTTTCTCAGTTCCTCCTTCCATTGGCCATAATCGACTTCTCGCGTTGCCAGGGACTTGTCAAAACCGCCTTCTAACGAATAGCTTTCTTTAATATCTTCAATCTTCTTTGCCAATTCAGCATCGCTGACGGATATGGATAACTCCTTGGCACGGAACAGCATGACCTTTTCATCAATTAAAATATTCAGAACCTCCTCTTTGAGGCGGTCATAGTCGTCCGGGGTCAGGGATGATTTGTCCAGTAATGAATTCACATCTCTGACAAATCTCTCATTAAACTCGGCAACCGTGATAGTCATGCCGTTCACAGTTGCGAGTGGTCTTGACGTACCAGTTTCCCCGCAACCGCATGCGGTGCAGATCAGAACGGCCGCAAGAAGGCAAAGCATGATTCTGCCGATCGTAGGTGCGTAATGCCTGCCGCCCCCCGTAAGTGTGGTGAAGGGAAGCAGTGCAAAGACGCCATTTCCGGCGAATATAATTTTCAATAAGAGATTCATCAATTGACCAGCAGCTTCAGCAGTTCCTTTGTCTGTCTTGTAACATCGCTCGCCCTGAGATCCGGCATGAAGACGCTGAGTTTTAAATCAGGCGTCAACTTCATCCCTTCCATTTTCTTCCGCGCGAGGTCGACGATACGCACAGGATTCACGGGGCTTTCCAGACTAAATTCGATCTGCATGGTTCTCCCATCGTATATCATCTTCTTCCCTTTGACAACTGCCAGGAGATTCCTGATGCCTATAGCCTCGAAAAGATTTTCCAACTCAGGCGGTACAAACCCATAGCAGTCGACAATCTCCTCTCTGATCTTTTCTATGTCTTCATCTGTCGAAGCCATGGATAATCTCTTGTAAGTGACAAGCCTGCGGTGGACGTCGGGCATGTAGTCCTCGGGTATGAATGCGGGCAACCCTAAATGTATTTCCGGTTTCGCCTCTTCGACGGGTCTTTCTTCTCCCTTGATTTCCCTGATGGTCCGCTCCATTAATTCCGTATACAATTCATACCCTACGGCCGCAATCTGTCCTGATTGGGATGTCCCGAGAATATTTCCGGCCCCTCTTATTTCCAGGTCATTGGAGGCAAGGCGGAAGCCGGAACCGGGTTCGGTAAAGTCCATTATAACACGAAGCCGCCTCTGAGTGTCCCGCGATAACATTGCCCCCTTGGGCACGAGGAGGCAGGCATAAGCCTCTTCTTTGGACCGCCCGACCCTTCCCCTGATCTGATACAGTTGCGCGAGTCCGAACCGGTCGGCTCGGTTGATGATTATCGTATTTGCCGTGGGAATATCTACGCCGGATGCTATTATGGACGTGCAGACCAGGCAATTATAGTCTCCCCGGACGAATCTTGCCATCGTATCCTCAATATCGGCGCCCTTCATTCGCCCGTGTACAACGCCGATCCTCACTTCCGGAACAAGTTTTTCAACCAGCCTGGCCATAGTGTATATGGATTGCACCCTGTCATGGAGAAAAAAGACCTGGCCGTTTCTGTTGATTTCCTGCCAGATGGCGTCTCTTATTATGTCCTCGCTGAATTCAAATACAGAGGTCTTTATGGGAAGCCTGTCTTCCGGAGCCGTATTGATGATGGACAAATCGCGGATGCCGACGAGTGAAAGATGCAAAGTCCTCGGTATGGGCGTCGCGGTCAGGGTAAGGACGTCTACAAGGGTTCTGAGCTTCTTGAGCTTCTCTTTATGGGTTACGCCAAAACGCTGTTCCTCATCTATAATCACCAGTCCCAGATCCTTAAACACGATATCTTTCTGCAACAGACGATGGGTCCCGATGACGATATCCACGATACCCTTGTTTACTCCCTGCACGATTTCCTGCTGCTCCTTCTTCGTCTTCAAACGATTCAGGACTTCCACGCGGACGGGATAGTCTTTCAATCTCCGGGAAAATGTCTGGAAGTGCTGTTCCGCGAGTATCGTCGTAGGGACCAGGATGGCTACCTGTTTTCCTTCCATGGCCGCACGGAATGACGCCCTCAGGGCAACCTCGGTCTTTCCGAATCCCGCGTCGCCACAAACCAGCCTGTCCATGGGCTTTTCATGGCCCATGTCAAGAAGGACGTCCTCAATGGATCTCGACTGATCGGGTGTTTCCTCATATTCAAAAGTGGAACAGAATTCATCGT
Source organism: uncultured delta proteobacterium (assembly GCA_963729715.1). GTDB lineage: Bacteria > Desulfobacterota > Syntrophia > Syntrophales > UBA2185 > Fen-1135. The sequence continues at coordinate 455,654 of CAVSPA010000005.1, read as the reverse complement.
AAATCCTGTCAGGGGCGGAAAAGGCATGGCCGTCCATTACTTCCCTCGCGGCATATATGGAAACCAGTTCTTCCGCGACCTCGCGGACAGACTTTTTGACCTTTTCTTTTACCGCTTCCCAAGAAGAGCCGCCAAGCTTGTCGATTCTTGGTGTGGCGCCTTCGGGACCGATGTACCTCTGGATTTGATCGAGCCGGTCTATCGGTATGTAGAGTTTGTCGCAATCCAGATATTCAAGAAGGAGGAAGTCGTTCTCTATTTCACTGACAACGAGCTTCTGAAGCCCCCGGTACACTCCGATGCCGTGGTCCGTGTGGACTGCATAATCCCCCTCTTTCAGATCGCCGAATGACTTCAGGAAGTACCCTTCCCTAACATGTCGCGCCCGCCTTCGCGGTATCTTCTTGCCGAATATTTCCTCTTCCGTAATGACAATGAGTTTCAGATCGGGAAGACGGAATCCTCCCGTCAGTTTGCCTTCTCTGATGACGAGAAGTCCGTTCCCTGTGTGCGTTTCGACGTCGGATGCGAAAGACGCCTTTGACCTGGTCACGGGCAGGCTGTACTGTTCGAAGAGATGATCCAAGCGTTCCACCTCTTCCTGGCCCGTTCCTAAGAATTGCACCAGATACCCTTCATGAAGCCACTCCGTTATCTTCTCCGCGAGAGGCTTAAGCAATCCGTCTCCCTCGTGCGGTCTCGGTGACGCGGGAGGCGGCCGCCAATCTGTGTCTGCATGAATTTCTATATTTGAAGAAGCGGCGCCCTTTTCATCATGACGCGAATCCATAATATGCAGACCTTCGAGAAATACTTTTTGAAAATTATCCGATTGCACAAGAACAGCCGCTTCCGTGAGATAAAAAGCACCCTTTTCTAAATAAAATTTCTCCCCGCCGCGGGCCTTAAGCAAGAAGCGGTCGATTGCGTTTTCAATGTCCTCCCGTGCCTTTTCAATTGCGGGTAAATCGTCAAAAACAAGAATGGAGCTCTCAGGTAGGAAATCAAATAATGTCCCGGGTGCGCCCGAGAGATATTGTCTTCCTGCTTCTGCCGTAGGATCGGGAACGCTCTTCCCTGCTGCCTTTTCCAAAGATTCGTAGAACAGAGGCAGGTACATGGGATTCACGGAAGAGATAAGACCATTTTCCAGCATCCCGACAAGATTGGTCTTCACCATCCGGGGAAGCTCCAATTCAAGAGACCTGTACTTGATATTTTCTATGGCCTGCTGTCTTCTCTCATCGGAGAGGATCACTTCTCTCGCGGGGGTCAGCGTAAAATCTACCAATTCACCGGTGGACCGCTGGGCCGTGGGGTCATACTCCCTGATTGATTCCAGTTCATCCCCGATGAACTCCATCCTGACCGGCCGGAGAGCCGTCGGAGGAAAGATATCTATGACATGGCCCCGCAAGCTGAACTGGCCCTTTTCATCCACAAGTGTTACCCTCTTGTAGCCCCCCTGTGATAATTTCTGCACGAGATTATCCCTGTCTATCGTGTCCCCGATGGAAATTGTTTCGATATAGGCCTCGAGGATTTTTCGGGGCATGATTTTTTGCATCAGGGCCTTGAGCGGTACTACGACTACGCCCTGCCTTCCCATGATGAATCTGCAGAGGATCTCCATGCGGGACAATTCCACATCCTGTTGAAAAGCCAGCATGTCTGTGGAAAAAAAATCCCACGAAGGATACAGGAAGACGCTATTTTCGCTATCGAGAAAAAAGGAAATATCCTGGTGGATGTCCCTGGCTTCCCTCTCCGTGGGGGCGATTACGATCAGCGTCCTGTCAGTATGTTTGGAGATTAACGAAAGGAGGAAGGATCTTGCTGAACCCCGAAGGCCGCTGACAGTCAGTTCTTTCTCTCTCTCCCTTATCCCGTCAAACAGGGCTGTAAAGGGAGGGCCGTCCAATTTTTTTTCTTTATTAATAATTTTTCTCACGTAAAAAGCTCTGCGATCCCGTTCAACGAGGAGAGAAACTACCGGATCGGAAATCTCTTATATTAATATGCACTCATTTGCTAAATGGCAAGCATCGTCCCGGGGGCTTGCCAGCCAGGAAACTTCACCTATATCATACACATATTTTATTCAAGGATAAACATGCCCACCTTAGTTATTGACAAGGGGGGGCATTTGGGATAGCTATTTTAAAGAACCAGTGTTGAATTCGGTAGCGAGTGCATTCCCCGCGGCTTGCTGCGGGGTAAGCGAGCGAATGCCGAACGGCACTTTTCCTTAAGAATCGAAGATTCTCCGCAGCCTGCTGCGGAGAGCTTCAATGAGGGCTTTGAAAATCTCCCCTCTGTCATTAGACGGAAGGGAGAAATATTATAAGCCGATGAAAAATATCAGTATTGCTCATGCGCGGGCCCCCGCATTGCTTGACTTTGCGGCTTAACTTCTCGGGTGTCAGGTTTTTTAGATATCAGACGATGATCAGCGTTGAAGATGCTTTGCATAAGATTCTCGATGTATTTGTTCCATTAGGGCAGGAGAAGGTTAACATCCTAAATTCCCTGGGAAGGGTCATCGGCGAGGATATATACGCAGCCAGGAACATTCCGCCAAAAAATAACTCGGCTATGGACGGCTATGCCTTGCGCTGGGAAGATACCCGGGGTGCTTCGAGAGAGAAGCCCGTCGTTCTCAATGTCATCGAAAATCTGCCCGCCGGGGCTATTCCTCAAAAGGCTGTCGGCAAAGGCGAGTCATCGAGGATCATGACCGGCGCTCCTGTTCCGGACGGCGCCGACGCCGTCGTGAGAGTGGAAGACACGGCGAAGCAGGAACGGAAGGTCAAAATATTCGCAGAGGCTGAAGAGGGCCAGGATATAAGATTTGCAGGCGAAGATATCAAAGACGGGGAGCTCGTCATTCCCCGGGGCCATATCATCAGACCGGCGGAAACAGGAATGCTCGCGTCGCTGGGCCGTTCCTCTATAAGTGCATACCAGAGGGCCGTAGTTGCCGTCGTGGCCACAGGAGATGAACTGGTCGATATTGATGAACATCCAAGCCCGTGGCAGATAGTGAGCAGCAACAGCTACTCCCTCGCTGCCCAGATTATTGACTGCGGCGGTATTCCCCTTCAGATAGGCATCGCGAAAGATACGAGAGAGGACCTTGTCTCAAAATTCAAAGCCGCCCTGCGCGCTGATATTATAGTTTCATCTGGCGGCGTATCGGTGGGAGATTACGATCTCGTCAAGGATGTGATGAAGGAAGTGGGGAACAAAATGCAGTTCTGGCGGGTTGCCATGAGGCCCGGCAGGCCCCTTGCCTTCGGCTCCATGGGCGGTGTTCCTCTTTTCGGACTGCCGGGCAATCCCGTATCGTCGATGATCGCCTTTGAACAGTTTGTCAGACCGTCAATTCTTAAGATGATGGGCCATAAGAATCTGTTCAGGAGGACTGTCAAAGCGACAGTTCGGGAAGACATCATAAAAAAGAAAGGGGCGAGGCATTTTATCAGGGCCCGCGTCGATTACAAGAACGGGAATTACACTGTAACATCTACGGGAAATCAAGGATCCGGCATACTGAAGTCAATGGTCAGAGCCAATGGCCTTATTATCCTGCCGGAAAATACGACCTCTGTGAAAAAAGGTGAAGAGGTAGCCGTTCAGTTGCTCGACGCGTCTCTCGAACAAATGCTTAAGCCTCAGTATCCGTAATCGTGCGGAAGTGCCAAGGTCACTGGTGGGCCTCCTGGACTTCAAATCCAGTGTGGGGCGCTAGAACCGTCCCAGGTGGGTTCGATTCCCATGCACTTCCGCCAATCTTTATAAATCACCGAAGATTTATATTCAGCTTTCGGTATATCCTCGAATTATAACGCGGCTCGGACATTGCTTCCGTAGTTTCACGTGCCTAATTTGGACAGGACGCTCGATACCTGGAGCAGTCATCATTAATTCAACCCTCACAAAGAAGCAAGACTCTCACTTAATCTATGGCACAAGCGCTAAAGGCAGGTCGGCAGGACAACTAATATAAAGGACACTCGTCGATCAAAATGAAAGTGCTTCTCGTCAATCCAAGATACAATGGGTGCTCGGAAATTCCGCCATTGGGACTGGAGTGCCTGGCGGCACCTCTCCTCTGGGAAGGCATCGATGTATCGATCCTGGATCTCGACATATACTCTCCTGAAGAAGGCCATGATGCCCTCAGGGATATGATCCGTCGATCATCGCCACAGGTCGTCGGCGTGACAGCTATGTCCCACAGCTTTCGCTCCGCACAGGAGATCTGCGAGATCTCCAAAAATCTCAATCCAGCCGTGCTGACCGTCATGGGCGGCATGCATGCGACGGTCATGTTCGATGATATCTTGAGAAAGCAAGACGACATTGATGTCTGTGTCAGAGGTGAAGGAGAACTGTCATTCCGGGAGTTGATCCTTAGCTTCACCGCTGGAAAGGCATTTTCCGGCATTGAAGGGATTAGCTACCGAGACGACGGCAAGATCATCCACAATGCAGACAGGGCCCTACAAAAGAATCTGAACGATCTCTCAAAGCCTGCCCACCATCTCGTTCGCAATGAAAAATACAAGACAAGGAGCATATCATCAAGCAGGGGTTGCCACCACAACTGCACCTTCTGTTCAATTCAAGCTCAGTATCGGCGGACAGTCCGGACGAGAGATGCCGTCACGTTGGCGGAAGAGATCAAAGATTTAGTCGCCGGCGGCGCCAAAAGGATCATGTTCACCGATGATAATTTCACCTTCAGCCTGAAACGGGTCCGGGAGATCTGCCGTTGTATTCAGCGCCTGGGATTGGCCGGCGGGGTGGAATTTTATGCGGAGGGCCGGATCGACGATATCTGCCAAAACCCTATTATGGCCTCCGTATTAGCTGATGCCGGCTTTCGGGGATTGTATGTCGGCGCGGAGTCGGGCTCTGTCGAAGTCCTTGACTATTACCGGAAAGGTGCAGGTCCGGAGGATATCATCCGCGGTGTGGTTTACTGCATAGAGCAGAACTTGACTCCGGTCGTCAATTTCATTTTGTTCGGGCCCAGTGATACCATCGCCACGATGCGCGAGACCATTCTACTTGCCAAACGGATTTTTGAAATGGGGGCCGAGATTGTCTATGCAGAGACCCTGATTCCTTACCCGGGGACGCCAATCCAAGAGGCATTGGTGAGGGACGGCAAATTTCGGGAGGAGCAGGGGATATATTATTTCAAATCCTACCATGACATAGACATGGAATGGTTTCTTCGCCTTTGCAATGTGGCCAGGGCCGTCGCAGGCTATATACATGCGGAAGATAAATACCTTGCGCATAAGAAGGCCTACTTTGAGCTGGGCTACCTCGATGAGTTTTTATGCGGCCGCATACCCGCGCGGTTCAATGATTCGTACGGGCGATATACGGGAGGGAACCCGGAGGTTGTGTCTCCAAATGTTGAAGAAATCTACCGGTACATGGAGGCGGCTCTCCGGGAGGCAAAGACTGAACAATAAATCTTAGCCGGGTACGGAAACCTATTTTGTAGTAGCGTAGGAATGCAAACCGCCCAAAAGAAAGTTGACGCCGAAATAGGTGAAGAGCACGCAACCGAACCCGATGATGGAGAGCCACGCCGCACGGTTGCCGCGCCATCCCTTCATGGTACGGGCGTGGAGGAGTGCCGCGTATATCAGCCAGGTAATCAGAGACCACGTCTCCTTGGGGTCCCAACTCCAATAAGCGCCCCACGCCAGATCCGCCCAGACGGAACCTGTGATGATCCCCAGCGACAGCCAGAGAAACCCGAAGAGCACCATCTGATAGTTGAGCTCGTCGAGTTGCCTGAGATCGGGAAGCAGGGAGCGTGAAGTGCCGGAGGTCTCCTTTTTCGATTCCCTTGCGATATAGAGGATGCTGATGCCGAACGAAAGCGCAAAGGCAGCATAGCCAATGAAGCAGGTGACGACATGGGCGATGAGCCAATTGCTCTTCAGGGCGGGGAGAAGCGGTTGAATCTTCGAGCTTACACCCATGGAGAATGAGGCGTATGCCATTGCCAGGAAGGCGAAGAGAGCGGGGAACACACCGAGAGCCCGCTGCTTGGTCCGGTATTCCATGACGAGATAAATGAGTATGATCGCCCAGGCTGCGAATACCAATGATTCATAAAGATTGGAAAGAGGCGCATGCCCGTAACCTATCTGGTAGGATTCCCGCCAGCGGAGAATCATTCCCGCCATTTGTATGATAAGCGTAGCCGCACCAGTGACACTGCCCCAGAGCATAATCGTACGGCGGCGAAAAATGACTCCCGCAAGATAGAGAAGCGCACAGAGGAGATAGGCAAAGGTGGTTATGGCAAGAAGGATCGAGCTCGTAATCATGGCCTGCTTCCTCCTCCCCCTTGTCCCAGCTCAGCCTGTAGGCGGTCGCACAGTCTGTTGAATTCCTGTTCGAAAGATATTTCATTCCTGTTGGTTCTTCCGGCGATGACAATCTTTGTCCCCGCCTCGCCCGCTGCCCATACCCACAATCTGCGATGGCTTACATAATAGGTGAGACCTATTCCCACCAGCATCGCCGCAAAGCCCAGCCAGACAAGCCATACGCCCGGGTCCTGCTTCACCTGCAGACCGGTGTAAGGTATCCGGGTGGCGTGTAAGACTCTCACATTGTAGTTCTCAACCCTGTTGCCATGAAAATCCCTCTCGATGAGGATCCGCGAACCTGAGGGCTCTCCGCCGGCCCTCGAAGTGATCAGAACCATTACGGGGCCGAGTCCCCGGAAGTCCGCGTCGAACCGGAGTATCTGCGCCCTGTCCCGCGTGCCGGGAATATCCACCCATTCCCGGAAGGGAATGACGAGCCTGCGAACGGCTCCCGATTCTCTGTCCGTGAGTTCCACATCCGCATCCTTGAGTATGGCGCCGTAGGATGCCTGATAGAAGGTGATGCCTTCATACGTGAGAGGATCGTTCACCCGCAGCTCCCGCTTGAGGACCTCCTTCCCATCGCGGATCAGCGTCAGATCCGAGCGGAATTCCCGCGGCATGCCGTTGTCATAATAAGACACGTCGAATCTGTCGCACCGAATCTGAAAAGGAAGATTCATTCCGCGATCGCTGCCATCGAGCATGACTTCGTTTGTGGCTTCCCCTTCGGGGATGTTCATGAAACCCTTGAAGCCGAATATGGAACCGACGAGAGCGCCGCAGAGCACCAGCAGGACACTCAGATGGACGACATAGACCATGAGAGGACTCCAGCGGCCTTTCTCGGCCACTCCCGCCAAGTGATCGGTTTCATCGAGCCTATGCAAGACGCCGAACTCTTCTGAAATAATTCTGGTGAGCCGCGCTTCGGTTTCATCCCGGGAAAATGTTGAGGTGAACTGACAGTTGAGGCTGCACTTGGCGAGCTTCTCGGGGTCCACCTGCTCTTCACGGCGCCGGAAGATCTTCAGTGTCTTAGGCAGTCGCTCGATGGTGCAGACGACGAGGTTGGCACACAGGATAAGAAGGAGGAGTCGAAACCATCCGGTATGGTAGAGGTCATTCAAGCCGAAGGTCGTGATAAACCAGATGGCACGCTCGCTATAGTGTCTCTGGAGCTCCGCTTCGCCGAGCCCTTGTGGCAGCAGGGTTCCTATGACGGATGCGGCGGCAAGGACGAGAAATATGGCGACCGTAAGTTTCCGGGACGCAAGTTTTTGATAAAGGCCCTGCCAAAAGCCTTTCTTCTGCATTGATCTGCCTTCAGGTTGTTTCTTGCAATATTAGTAACCTTTTAAATATCCTTGTGTCAAGAAAAGAGGATTGAGGGAAAAACCCTTCACTCGGTCATTGCAGCAATCAAGGCACTTTACCGGAATTGAAGCTTCTTCCCGTATGATAATCCCTACACTTTTGGGATGCACACGGGATCTTTTTCAGAGCATCAGATAAACAATTACGTTTTGATATTAATTGCTTGTATGGCATCGCCATCATCTGGTATGCCTCTTGCTGCAATCATCCACATAATACTTCTGATGGTGGTTGAAAAATTTCGCATGCAAATTTTTGAATCGAATAAATCATCCCTGCGCTGAAGGCATTTAAGGATGCAGGCGCCGATATTTGTTTCTCCAAGCCCTTCAGCATAGGCAAAGTGGAGGAAGCAGTTGAGAATCGACTTCTCTCGACGCTGCCCAGATTTGACGCTGCGGCATCATTATAAATCATCCGTCTCATGAGCAACGAAATATCGCCCAGGACTTTGTACTTTTAAACCAACCGAAGGCATTCACAATCCTTTGAGGCCCTTTCTTGTTGACAAAGAACTCCTTTTGCCCTAATACTTCGTCAACGAAAAAAGCGCTTCCTGTCGGGAAGACAAGCCTGCACGTTAAGCATGTCATTATGAAGACGAATCCGTGAAAAAAAAGTTTAGTCCAACAGCTATAGCTATGCTCATGCTCCTCGGGCTGCGAATCTTCGGCCAGATCGAATCGCTCATGACTTCCTTGAATCCCGGCCCGCTCGTCATGTTCTGTATTTATCTGGCGGCGATTATCGGCATATACGGAAGGAAGCCGTGGGGTGATGTTCTTTGCGCCGTCATCGGCGTCACAGATATTGCAACTACGCTGATGTACACGGAGGGAGCAAGCCGGATCGGCGCGGTCGTCGTCGACTCGTTGATGATCTACCTGGCCTTTGAGGATTACAGGAACGTTAAGGCGAGCAAGAAATCTGAAGACATAAATATCGCGGATAAACCCGGAGATCAGCAATCATCGTAGGTCTTGGCCTATATCGGAGGCAGGTGCATTTCGGTCGTGTTTGAGCTTTCAGCTGATGTGCGAAATATATGCGCCAGATGAAAAAAGAAAAGTGCCATGAAGAAGAAAAGTGCAAGCGTCATGGCAGACACGTTGCGCCGTCGGTGTCATCAATCGGCTCCTTTGCCCGCACGTAGCGAGCACCTGTCCATATGAGAACAACCGCAAAGGCGATCCGCAGGCCTCCTTCTGAGAAATAATGGGCAAGAGTACCCCCGATGCAGGCCCCTATCAGTATCCCGAAAATCATACCTGCCAGAATATCTGTCTTCACATTGCCGAGTTTCCAGTGGGTGTAGGCGCCAACGCTGCCTATCGGGACCATGGCAAGGAGCGAGGTGCCCTGTGCGGTGTGCTGTGTAAAACCCGTAAGCAACACCATGGCGGGCACCATGATGATTCCACCGCCGACGCCCAGCATACCGGAGAGAAATCCGAGGAAGACGCCCGTGGAAAGGAGGACGGCAGCGGCCTGCCATCCCTTCTCCATGCCCTGAATCCCGGGCAGATAGGGCTTGGCAAGGAGGAGGAGTGACATGAATATCACAAAATAGCCGAAGGAACGTTTGAGCTTCCACTCGGGAAGGGAGTGAGCAAAACGGCAGCCCGCGCGGGTGGTGAGGATGGCAGGTGCGGCCAAGAGAACGGCAGCGGTGAGATCGATATTGCCCTCAAGGCTATACATGATGGCGCCTGCAATTCCCGTGAATACTATGGTTACGAGGTTTGTCCCATGTGCCTTGTGCTGGTCTACCTTGAGGATGTCCACCATGAAGGGGATCGTAATGGCGCCGCCGCCGAGGCCTACGAATCCTCCGAAGGCGCCTGCAAGCAAACCTACTAAAAAGGCCATAAAACCTCTATCTCTTATTCAGGGCTCGACCCGGCTGCCTGTCCGCTTATGGGTTTCCAGATCTTTCAGGCCGGATCCTTATCTGATCAATCTGTCGCCTCTGATATTTTTCATGACCTTCCTGGACATCTCATCGATAAGTTTGGCCGTGGAACCGGGCTTGATGATCTCGGAACGGACTCTCCACATTAATTTTCCCGTCGCAGCGTCGTAGAGATTGCTTTCCACAACAATGTCCTTCTCTTCAATATTGTACGTGGCAGGTGGTGTCTGCAGAGTGTATATAGGCCAGGAATAACTCCAACCGGGCGAGGCCTCGGGTGGCGGAGCGAAGCTGTCTATAACCTCCTTTTCTCCGATGCTGACCACGCGGACAGTAAATATTGCATCCATACTCAACCGTGCCGCCTCAGCCCTTACTTCGGCGCTCGTCAGTTCCTTCTTCTCGGTTATCGATGCAAGAGAGACTGCCTTTACACCACGCTCCTGAAAATGTTTCGCGAAGGCGTCTTCCAATTTCTTTTTTTCGACTTGATCCGAAATTGCCACAATCAAAACGCTTTTCAGATAACGCCCTTCGTAGGCGCTGTCAACCCAGGGGCTGCTTAATTTTGTCCCTCCACAGGATGAAAGAAAAAAAAGGCCAATGATGAGGGCTATGCCCATGCGGCTCAATCGAGTTTTCATAATAGTATCTCCCGTAAGGAAGTTAGTTGCCATGTTCCCATTTTTTTTGCACCACAGATTTCTCAGTCGCACTGCTCCTTCGAAATGACAAGAACGGTATGTTCAATTTACTTAAGCCCGGCGCGGTGCCGCTCGTACAGATCGTAATTGGCCTTGAGCATTTCCTGGACGGGCAGTTCATACGGACAGCGTTCCTCGCACTCCCCGCATTCCTCACACAGCTTCACGCTCTCCATCATCACCCGGGAAAAGTCAACGGCGACAGCCGGCGACATCCTGGAGGCAACGACCTTGTAAGCCATAGCCGGTGTAATCATGACGCCGTGAGGACATGGCTGGCAATATTCACACCTGTGGCAAAACTGCTTGCCAAGTTCAATGCGATATTTGTCCATAAGTTCCCGGTCTTTCTTGGTTACCCTGTTCGCGCGCTCGTAAAAGGAGGCGACTTCGTCCACAGATGCGACTGAATCGAAGCCCACAAGGGGAATAACGTCATGATGCTGGCGCAGGAATTTAATGGCGATCCTTGCATTGTCAATCACGCCGCCGGCAAAGGGTTTCATCGCCAGAATGCCCATGTCCTGCTTGCGCGCCTCGGGGTGCAGTTCATTCTTTGGTTCATCCTCGATAAAATTGAATGGGAACTGAACGGTGGCAAAGAGGCCGGTCTTTACCAGTTTTACGGCCATTGCAAAGTTATGCGAAGTGACGCCTATAAACCGCACCTTTCCCTGTTTATGGGCCTTCATCACGGCTTCCAGCGCCCCGCCGGGCGCGCTGATCGCAAGGAGATCCCTCTCCTGGGCTACCTGGTGGAGTTGGTATAGGTCGAGATAATCCGTCTTCAGCATGCGCAAACTATTTTCGATGTGCTTCGTCACGTTGGCGGCGTTTCTCTGAAACGTCTTGGTCGCGAGCACAATTTTTTTTCGCCTGCCGTCAAAAGCTCGCCCGATTTTCTCCTCGCTGTCACGGTAAATATTGGCCGTATCGTAAAAGGTGATCCCCCGCTCGTAGGCGCGGCGAAGCACCGCTACCGCTGTGTCCATGTCGAGGCGGATAATGGGAATTCCACCGAATCCCACCTCCGAAATCTTCAAACCTGTCTTTCCCAATTTTACGTAACGCATAACCCTCACCCTTACCTCTTTCAAATCTTCATCTTTGCCAACAATTCATTGATTATTTTCCACACGGAGCTTTATAACAGCTATCATTGCTTATCGGCCATTTTTCTTAGCAAGTCTTCGAAGACCGCAATCTGCTGCGCACCGACGAATTTCGTTTTCCCGTTGATGATGAAGGTCGGAACGCCCGTCAGATGGATCTGTCCGGCTTCCTTTCTCGATTCCTCGAGCCGATGGGCATAGCGACGTTCCTTCAGAGCCTTCAGGAGTTCATCCGTATCAAGCCCGCACACGCTGGCGCTCTCCGTGAGCACTTTTGGGCTGCCGATGTCTTTCGATTCCGTGAAATATGTATAAAACATCCGTTCATGAAAAAGCTCATACTTGCCCACGTCGCGGGCATATTCGCTTGCTTCGAGAGACATGCGTGAATTGGCGAGCAGCACCCGGGGGCCGAATTTGATGCCGAATTCGTCGCCCCTTTTCCTGATGTTTTCATACATCGCCTCGACATCCGCCCCCGGGAACCTCTTCGCATAAGATATCCCCTCAGGCGGCGTCTCGGGATGCAGTTCAAAGCTCTGCCAGTCGTCCTTGATATCAAATTCTTTTTTTAATGAGTCGACAATGCCCTTGCCTATGTAGCAGAAGGGTCAGACGTAGTCGGAAAAGATCCGCATCTCAATAATCATTTTCACTTCCCTTCGTATTGTCATTTCAGCGCAGCGAGAAATCTTTCTACTTCTTTCCCCAAGCCTTCTTGGGAATACTGGACTCGCAAGGCACCTTTGTCTGGCAAAGGCCGCAGGACCCGACTTCAAAACCATGCAGTGCTCTTATATGATTTAATGAACTGCCGTATGCGTGGCTGTAGCACTTCATCTTGTCATGGCCGGCCTCGCTCAGCGCCCCCACGGGACAGCGGGAAATGCAGCTCTTGCAGGCGCCCTGCGAATAGAACAGGCAGTATGCGTGGTGATCGTCATAAGGTCGGGCGGTCGCGGGGATCCGGATTTGCGCCACCACGGAGCCCACGCGCACGGCCTTTCCGTGCGGCGTAATCAAGCCGTCACAAAGGCCGAATGTGCCCAGGCCCGCTGCATAGGCTGCATGCCTTTCCGACCAGTTCGAGGCAAAACCGTACGCTTTGGACATCTGCCGCGACCACAGAGATGACAGCACAGGCGCAACGGCCCTGTATCCTTTTTCTTGCAGGGCGGCTACAACGTGCTTGCGAAGCTTTTTATTTACCTCTTCGCCATAGAGGCGGGACCTGGCCCATCGCTCCGGCGGGAATTCCTTTTCTTTCCGGGTATCCGCCTTGGTCGCTTCCGTCTGCGGGAGGATCCAGCTTATGACGGTTAGGTCTTCCGCACTCACCTTGGCCTCTGGGAATGTCTGCTTAAAGATCTCCAACGGCGTCCAGTGAAAAGACCCTACATGCTTCTTGTAGTCTTCGTATAGAGGATCATCTCCCCGTGAGAATCCCACGAGGGGGTCACTCCATGCCTTTTCGTTGGCCTCGTTCTTGAGGGTATTCTCCGGAGATGTGTTTATATAATCGCGGATGATACTCTCCACCCAGTTTGCCAAATCAGACGGTTCTTTCATGGATATTCTTCGCTCCCTCTTTATGCCCGACGTTGGTATATTCTCCACATCAAGCAAAGTCCTGCTAAAGGCCAAAGTTCTGGTTAATCAGTATGACTTTCACCCTTCCTTTAGGAGCCGATTTTTCGGTGATCGTCCAGGTGTTGCAGATGCGCTCCGCGCTCTTGCACTCTTCGCAGTAGGACGTCTTGACGCAGGGTGTTTTTCTGTTCAGGCGTATCGCATTGACCGGCGCCGCGTAATTCTTGATGCGTCTAAAGGCCTCGTCCAAATCCGAAACGACTTTGTTCCGGCTTGCCAGGACAATTACGTTCTTGGGGCCGAACGTTAAACCCGCAACGCGGTTTCCCGTCCCGTCCAGGTTGACTAGCTCGCCGTTCTCCGTTACGGCGTTGGTTGCCAGGATGAATAAATCAGCGAGGAGCGACTGTCTTCGACGCTCAACGTTTTCATCCCAGGAGATGGTCTTGTCCGATGTCTCTATTGTCTTAAATGATGTATCGGCTTTGAGAGCGGAGTGAAGGCCTGTCTCCATGGACGTCATAGACGTGCCCCAGGAAACGACAGCAGGCTTCACCGCAGGTATGATTTCTTTGAAGACAATCTTTTTTACCTCATCCGCATCGTTCGCCAGGAAGACCTCGAAGTTGTTTGCTTCCAGCGCCTTCTTGAGGTCAGCGAGTCTCAACTGCCAGTATTGTTCTATCGGTGTGCTCATACTTTACCTCCCAGTGCTTGTTCATTAAGTTTCCATTTGACACCCGTCAAAATTGCTTGTACACGGGCCTTATGTACACGATATATAGGCGCCATGGCCTTGTCAAGAAAATATGCCCGCATCTTTTTTGGATCGGACTTCGATTGGAAAGACCATAAAGGGAAGCAGGGCTTTTGTCCGCCAGGTTAAGGAGGGTCCGCCTCTAAAAAATGGAAGCCTTCAGAATCTATCGGCAATATCCCTACTATTATGAGGAATGGATCACCCTCTCGGACGGTTCGGCCGTCTTCGTGAGACCGATCAAGCCGACCGATGGTCCGCTCCTTCTGGATTTTTTCAAGAGTTTATCCCGGGAGACCATCTACTTTCGCTTCTTAAACCATTTGGAAAAGCTGCAGCCGGAGATGCTGAAGCAGCTTGTGGAGATTGATTACGAAACCCATTTCGCCCTCGCTGCCATTATCACGGAGGACACAAAGGAATCCATCGTCGGTACCTGCCGTTACATCGTCAAACAGAATTCAGATCACGCGGAGCTTACCGTTGTCTTGAGAGACAACTGGCAAAGGAAAGGCCTGGGGAAGCTCATGGTGACAAGAGTCGTCAATATCGCCCGGTCCAAAGGACTCGCCAGTATCGAAATACTTCTCGATTACCGGAACGAAGGGATGAAGCGCATTTTTGCTTCCCTCGGATATCCTGTCAGTTACGAACCGTCCATTCTTGACATTGCCGACCGCATGGAGATCCTTCTCCAGGAGATCAAAATCTAATCGGAGCTATCAATCAGAGAGTTCGAACCGATAAATAAGGATGTCCCTGATCGCGGATACTTCTGCAATTCCGGACTTGATGATAAGAAAAGAGAAGTGTATGCAAGACTCCCTAGATGAAGAAGGCATTTTCAAATCTTCTTGCAAATATCAAAAAAGAACACTATGTCATTAACAGAGACGGAAAAATAGTTGACAGACTCGGCATCATGTTTAGGAGGACGGAAAATGGAGACCATAAAAGCAGTTAAAGAATTAGGAATTGTGAAAATTATTTTGGCAGGGATTCTGATCGGGCTTCTCTGCGTGGGCGGTGCCTATGCACAGGAAAAAGGAACGGCAAGTGAAGCCAAGGCCCTGCTCTCGAGGGCCGTTGTCTACTATCAGGCAAACGGCAGGGACAGGGCCTTTGCCCAATTCAACAAGACCACCGGGAGGTTCGTTCACAGCGATCTCTATATCTATGTGATTGATCCCGATGGCAACGTCCTGGCACACGGCGCAGACGCAAAGCTTATCGGAGCGAATTTGATAGATCGCGAAGACGCCGTCGGGAAAAAGTTCATCAAGGCCATAATCGATGATACAAAGATGAATAATAAGGGGGTCATGGACTACAAGTGGATGAACCCGCAGACCAAGAAGATCGAGCAGAAGTCGACTTTTTTTGAAAGAATCGGTAACGTGATAATTATCTGCGGCTACTACAAGTAAACAATGTGATTATATCTTTTTAACGGGGAAGGGCAGCAGTAATCCTTACCTTTCCCGTTTTTTATGCTGGAATACAAGGTTTCAATGCGTAAGGATTTACGCCGATCCCGCGACATCTTCTGGTCATAATTCCATTGACACACAAAATCCTTGTTCATGTACTCCCACCGTGAAAAGGCAATCTTTTATCGACGATTTTTAGGGAATCCTATTCGTATGTCGGCAATACGGAAAGTGTCAGGCCTGCACCAAGGCATATAAAACGATTGCAGGCTGCTGGATCATATCAATGACGTGGGAGGATGCGCTATGAAAGGGGAAAAGAACTCTCTTCAGGGGTAAGACATCACGTTCTCATACTCGTTCCCCTTACAAAACATCTGCTGCATATATTTCATTTTCAAAGCCTGCTTTCATTTGACAAGGAACTGAAGAAGCTCGCCTTGATCACTATCTTATTTTCTCTTGCCTTCGGAACAGGGATCAATATTTGATTCCAATTAATCCGACAATTGGGTATTATTTCCTATATACGAGCACACCAACAAAAATACTGCATTCTGGGAGGTTCCTATGACTACCGCTCTTGAGTATCTGAAGGCTAATCCTGTTTTTCACATCGCCACTGTTGACGGCACGAAGGCGCGGGTTCGCCCCTTCGGTTTCGTCATGAAGAAGAACGGCGCGCTGTATTTCTGTACCAACAAAACCAAAGACGTATACAGGCAGTTGTCTCAGAATCCTGAAATCGAGATTTCGGATATGGGAAACGACTCGACGTGGATGAGGATAAGAGGTCGGATCGCATTTGACGATACGCTTGACGCAAAGGCCCAGGCATTCAAAGAATCCGCCACTCTTCTCAAGATCTATCCGAAAGGGGCAAATGACGAAACATTTGTAACCTTTTACTTTACAGAAGCCGTGGCGACGTTGTACTCCTTCTCAGAGGCCCCGAAGAAGATACCGCTGCTTTAGGTGCTCTCCCCTTTTTTTGTCAGCGGCTCTCTCTGCTTCTCGCAAGCGACAGGGCCGGACGCTAACCAGGAAATATCTGATAAGATTATGGTTAATTCTGAATTTAAACAAGATGTAAAAGAGTGGTCGACAAAGAAAATTTATCAGCGATTCAAAGAGAGTTAAGACCGTCCAGTGGATTAAACTCGCTGGTTATTTAAATATGTTACTTGGTATGATTATATTCAATCATTGAGGACAAGCCGTGTCGCGGCTTGCGGGCGCGCAGCTGCCCTTCCCTCCATCAGCTCCACTCCGGTTGTTGGATGTGGGCAAGGCAGCCCTTGCACTTACAATTCCCATAGCGACTGCACGACATCTTCAAACTCCGCCCTCAATGGATCCGATATGAAAGACAGGGCGCTTTCGGGAATTCCCACGAGCTTCCATACCTTCTTGTCCAAGGGCGGGATATACTGTTCTCCGCTCTCTCCCAACTGCATTTCATGGGCTATGTAATCGGCTATGTGGACCACGCATGCCTCGACAGGATATAGCCGCGCTTCCGAGGGAGAGTGATGGCAGGCTATCATCTCCTCTAAACTCGCCGGCAGATTCCATAATTGCACGAGCGCACGCCCCAAATCCGCATGGTCAAAACCGATCACTTCTTTTTCAACCAGATATAACGGCTCATTATTGACCCTGCAGCGAAGAATCATTTCCTGTGCTGCGTCCGGCATCATCTTGTATATAACGAGCCTGCCTATGTCATGAATGATACCTGCCGTAAAGAAACGCTCCATGTTCGCCTCACGCCGTCTGGCTGTTGAGAGCATCTTTGCGGCGAGGCCACAGGCTACACTGTGCCTCCAGAGTGACTCCATGCTGACAAGGCCTGCCGGTATCCCTTTAAAGAGACTCATTACCGAAGTTGCCAGGGCAAGATCGCGTAACTGGTTCGTACCCACTGCCAGAAGGGCGCGGCTGACCGTGTCGATTTTCGATGGAAAACCATAAAACGCGCTGTTGACGAGCCTGAGCAGGCGGGTCGTAAGGCTCGGGTCACCGCTTATTATATCGCTGATATCTCTTATGGAAGAATGGCGGTCGTTAATTGCATTATTAATTTTGATGTAGATGAAGGGCAGGGACGACAATTCCACCCAACCCTTGAGGAGGGCTTCCGGTTTTTTGCGTTTCACCATGTTAGCCTCCTGCGATTTTCTGAGAGGTATGAGGCCTGCGCCCCACACTTAGCTGCTCGACGAGGAGAAGAAACTCTTATTCCGGGTCTATCCCGTGTTTTCTTATTTCCTGTATCATTACGTGCTGCCACTCGGACATGCGGTCATATAGATTGACTGATTGATCTTTGTTCTCAACCATCAAAATCGCCCACGAGAGGTTCAAGGGATTGACCTTGCGCAGCATACGCAGGACTTCTTTTGCCAAATGCATATCGTCTCTTGCCGTGTAACGTTTCCTGACATAAGTATGTGCAATATCCATCGGGCTCATCCCGGGATTTCTTTCTTTGATGGTCTTCCAGCCTTGTGCAACAGTTCTCGCTGTTCCACTGACATGACCCTTTCTTGATCCTGCCAACCACTTGGGAAAGCCCATATTGCCCACTGATCCTTGTTAATTATTGTCATCGTTCATCCCTCAGGAATACGATCTAATTGCTTTTGACTATATATCCCCGGAAAAGAACGCAGAAATAAGCTGAGCCGCTTCTCTTGTCCAACAATTTTGCCGGCTTCACTTGTGTCTATCGGCTTTCCGGCCACATTCCTTTAGTTGCAACGAGTGGAACATTTTGCCGAGTACAGACCCTAAAGGGCAGTATGTACCTCAAGGCGCCCAACTATAGTATCAGTCTAAATTATTGATAAATCTGCCGATTGGCTGTGATGCATGAGGAAAGCGATATTGGTATATGGTTTGCAGCAATTGTCATCAGGTTGTGGAGAATATTGTGCAATAATTGCAGCCGAAAGCTTTTACACATAAAAACAACATTGAAACTTATGAGGAGGCTTATCATGTCAGTTTCCGGCGTATCCAATACCAATCTTTATCAGACGAACAGCGCAAAGACTAACTTTCAGCAAATACGAGATTACTTTCAACAGCTCGGGCAGGCTTTGCAGTCCGGCGATCTTAATGCGGCCCAACAAGCCTTTGCGGCACTGCAGCAATTGATGCCCAATTTATCGGCGGGTAGTCAAACACAAACCGGGCAGCAAGGCAATAGTCAGAGCCAGCTTGCAGGCGATTTTAGTGCCCTTGGCCAAGCGCTTCAATCAGGCGATCTGACAAAGGCACAGGATGCGTTAACAAAGCTGCAACAGGATATGCAGACCGCCCACAAGAGACATCACCATCACAAATTGGATGCCTCACAGGATTCTACATCAAGCTCTAATAACAGTTCTATTTCGGATGGCACTGTTACTAATACTGTAGATGTAACGACATAATCCGGAGAGAATTACACTCAAGCGGACTGAATGATGGATCCAGCGAGCGAAAGGCTGAACCTCGGTTGACGCTTTAAAATACAGCAGAGTTCATAAGCATCAAGTCGAACATGATAAGCCTTTCCATAATTGTCTTGGATCTTAACCAGAGTAAATGATTATAACAATTCTTCTGAAAGGTGCATTCAATATGAGAAGACTTTCTGCACAGGTGTTAATTTTTATTGCCTTCTTCGCATTCACGTTCTGCCCCATTTCCAATGCCGCTGACCTGACATCCAACAATGCAACAGGCAAAACGATTTCTCTCCCCAAGAACTTTGCACAGATACCCGCGGGCAATAATTTGTCAAGGCAAAAGCAGAAAGCCTCATCGAAGATTATTCCTTTACATGCGAAGAGAACGCCTCAGCTATCGGTAAAGCACACAAGAGGGGAATCCAGGTGGAAATCTATGCCGGCTAAAATCAACCGGCCTCCTTCAGAATTCTGAATCACCCGTGACAGTTCATGAGCTCACCGACACATGCTCTTTGAGGATATCGAGAAAAGTTTTCGGAATCGGGCCCGGTTTATGGGTCGAATAATCAAAGTGGACCAAGGTGGTCGAAGCTCGCACGCACAACTTCCCGGCCTGATATCCCTCCTGGTGCAAGACGAAACTTGAGGTACCAATCCTTTTCACACTGGTAAGGATTTCCACATCTTTGCCAAAGAATATCTCATGAAGAAAATCCATATTCATGTTGACTGTGATCAAACTCGGTTCCGCGAGATTCCGGCTAAACAGTTGAATGATTTCCTCATAGCCCTCTTCCAGCCACACCGGAATTTCGGTGTGGCCGATATGTCCTGTTATATTCGTTTCTGATATTCTCGGTGTAATGATTTTTTTAAACATCTGCTGTTGTCTCCTATGATGTTTTCAATGCATTTGTCATTTACCTGGCTCTGATGAGATATTACTGGTAAAAATATTTTATATCCATGTAAAAAGCAATGGGCATAAGATTGGATAGTATTAATAATTGTTTCTCATCAGATTGATGCCTACTTTCTGTTAAGTTATTTTTTTGATTCTGCCCCTCCATAGAATCTTTCGATTGGAAATTATTAGATAACACCACCATGGTAACGTATATCATTGTTGACATATATTGTGATAGACGGTATAAACTTTGGCCGCTGTTAATTTCCTGAAATGTTGCTTTAATGGATCGACAACTGCATGCAGTGTTTCAGATGGATATCGAGAAGCCTTGCCTCAGTAACTTGGTGGGGAAACATACAATACCCTGGGCATAGCGCTATATGCCGCAGGACGGCTTGGATTTTTTTTGCAAGGAGTTATCAATGAGCGCAGATCAAGGAAAAGTGATGGCCCTGGATGAGGCGATCAGGAACTATGTCAAGGACGGTTGCCATATATCCATCGGCGGATTTACTGTGAGCCGCAACCCCATGGCCGCCGTTTACGAAATCATACGCCAGAGAATCAGGGGCATTCATTGCTATGCCCATTCCAACGGAACCGGCGTCGACGAGCTCGTGGGCGGGGGATGCATATCAAAGCTGGAAATCGCCTACGGCGGTAACGCGAAATCCGCCCCTACCTGTATCCGGTTCAAGGCCGCGATCCAGAGGGGTGAAATCCAGTTCGAGGATTATACCAACTACCAGATGGCGCTGCGCTTTCATGCCGGCGCTATGGGCGTTCCCTTTATTGCCACTAAATCGTCCTTTGGTACGGATATCGTCAACAAATGGGGCTTCTCAAGGGACATGCGCAAAAAAGACCCCAAAATTCCGGATAACAAGCTCGTTGTTCTTGATAGTCCCTTCGGCAATTGGGGCAACACGTCTAAGGTCATCCTGGTGCCCGCAATCATTCCCGATGTCACGATCATCCACGTGCAGAAAGCTGACAAATTCGGAACATGCCGCATGATGGGACTCACTTACGCAGACGTGGACCAGGCAAAGGCGGCCCGCAACGTCATTGTTACCTGTGAGGAGCTTGTCGATTCGAAGGAGCTGCGTGCAGAACCGGAATACAACCAGATCCCTTTTATCCATGTATCGGCCGTCGTACCCATCCCCTTCGGCGCGTATCCCACCGCCTGCTATCGTTATTACGACTATGATCCCCAGTATCTCAGCCAGCACAGCGGTTTCGCGAAGAATGATAAGCTCTACCGGGAATACCTTGATAAGTTCATTTTTGGCGTCAAGGACCATCAGGGCCTACTGGAACTGGTTGGAAAAGTCCAGTTGGAGAAGATTAAGGCCGACCCGAGGACCGGATATGCAACCGGGCTCGACAGAAAGTAGCAGAATCAGGAGATGAAACCATGAACTACACGTTGAGAGAAATGATGACGATAATGGCGGCCAGGGAAATCTGCGACGGCGATATCGTCTTTTGCGGAACCGGGATTTCGTTAGTTGCGGCGATGGCGGCAAAGTACATTACGGCGCCCAACAGCATCATTTTTTTTGAGACCGGCGCGATAGACTCGGAGCTCGAGGAAATCCCCATGTCTGTTGCGGACCCGCGCGTTATGTACTCAGCGGCATCAAACGGGGGTCTTCTCGAGGCCTTCGCTACAATGCAGAACCGTATCACAGGCGACCGGGTAATCGGGATACTCGGCGCAGCACAGATTGACAAATACGGAAACTTGAACTCGACGGCGATCGGCGACTACTTCAGGCCGGTCACAAGATTTTCCGGCAGCGGCGGCGCTTGCGACGTCGCCTCCTTTGTCCCACGATACCTGATTTTCATGCAGCACGAAAAAAGGAAATTCCCCAAGAAGGTTGATTATCTCACCAGCCCGGGTTACCTTGATGGACCCGGAGCCAGGGAGAAGGCAGGGCTGATGCCCGGCGGGCCAACTGCCGTAATAACAAATCTCGGACTGATGCGCTTCGATGAAAAGACGAAGGAAATGTACATGGCCCATTATTACCCTGGCACTGCACCGCAGAAGATCCTCGAGAGCATGGAATTTGAGGTGGATATCTCCCGGGCAACGGAGGCGACACCGCCGACAGAGAACGATTTAAAAATTCTGAGGGAAAAGGTCGACCCTCATAAGCTGATTCTTTGAAAGATCATTATGTCCGGGTGGAAGCAGCTGATGGCCGGCCACCGCCGACATCAGATCTTGTCCGGGTCATGCTTCCAGCGGCAAAATTTTGGCCGTCTTTACTGGGCTGGAATAGTAAGCGGGAAATAGGATCGTTAAAGGAGGAGGTAAGAAATAATGCTGTCACTTAGCACCGGTCACATCATAGGAATTGTGGTAACCCTCATCGCCATTACGGTGGTGGGAATCTATGCCGGGCGGAAAGTAAAAAACGCCGCGGACTTTACCGTCGGCGGGCGCAAAGCAAGTGCTGCTGTTGTTGCCGGAACAATCATGGGCACGTTGGTTGGCGGTGCGTCGACAATCGGCACAGCCCAGCTGGCTTTTCGATTCGGCGTATGCGCGTGGTGGTTTACACTCGGTGCCGGTATCGCCTGTGCTGTGCTGGGACTGGGTCTGTCCAAGCGGCTCCATGATAGCCGCCTGGAAACAGTGCCCCAATATTTGGTCGTGACTTACGGCAGTAACATCGGCCCCATCTCCAGTATTTTTTCTTCGATAGGCATTTTCCTGAGTATCGTTAGTCAAGGACTTGCGGCAGTTGCGCTTCTGACCGCCATGTTCAACATCGAACCGCTCACTGCGACCATAATAAGCATATTGCTTGTTTTGGGATATGTTTTCTATGGCGGAGTGTGGGGCACTGGCCTGGTCGGGGTTGCGAAACTCGGATTGCTCTATGTCGCCACGATAGTCTGCGGTGTAATGGCCTATTACATGGTCGGCGGCTATACGGGTCTCGCAGAGAAATTTACTTATTTCCCCTGGTTTTCCCTTTTCGGCCGGAGTTTCAATCTTGACGCTGCTGCCGGCTTCTCGCTGATTGTCGGTGTCCTTTCTACCCAGACCTATATCCAGGCTATCTATTCCGGGAAAGACGCGAAAACGTCCCGCAGGGGTGCAATGATATCCGCTTTCATGATTCCGCCCATCGGTATCGGGGGTATCCTGGTGGGACTTTACATGAGAGCGTATTTTCCGGCCACTCCTTCGATTGAAGTCCTGCCGGTTTTTATAATGCAATTTCTGCCTCCGTGGGCGGGGGGCGTGGTCCTTGCGACATTGCTGGTCGCAGTAATCGGCACCTGGGCCGGGCTTGCCTTGGGGGTTTCAACGATGGTCACGAAGGATATTTACAAACGGTTTTTCCGTAAGCTGGCGGGCGACAAGGAAATACTTTTCGTTCAGCGCCTGCTTATATTTTTGGTCTGCGTTCTCTGCGTGTTCTTTGTTACTGGAAACCTCAAATCCCTGATCCTCGGATGGAGCTTCCTGTCTATGGGACTGAGGGGCTGCACGATTCTCTTTCCCCTGCTGGGCGCAATGTTCTTCCCACGCCTCGTCTCCCCTATGGCGGGCATCGTGGCGGCATTCCTGGGACCATTGGCCAATCTGGTTTGGCACGTGCTTTATCCTAAGGGCCTCGATCCCCTGTACCCGGGTCTCATCGTTAGTTTTGTGGCATTGGTATTGGTAAGCATGATTTTTCCCCGTCGGATCAAACAGACGCAAACCGAAGTGGCATCGTAGCCGCTGTAGCAGTTAATCGCAGGCCTCCCACCAGTAGGAGAACGACTACTGTCATGATGAAAACAGACTATCTTAAGCCGGTCAAAAAATGCTGTTGAATTCGGTAGTGAGCGAATGACGAACGATAATATTCCATAAGAATCGAAGATTCTCCGCAGCTTGCTGCGGAGAGCTTCAATAAAACTGCCGTATTCGTCGCTGTAAGAAGCCAGGGCAGAGAAAAAAAAGAAGCGAAGAGGAACTTATGAACTTCGAATTGTCAGCAGAAGTGAAAATGCTTCAGGAGACGGTGCGCAGTTTTGCCGCCGGGAGAATAGCCCCTTATGCGGATGAATGGGACGCGAAGCACTATTTTCCCTACAAGGAAGTGGTGAGGCCCATGGGTGAGCTTGGTTTCTTCGGAACTGTCATTCCGGAGGAATACGGCGGGAGCAACATGGGCTGGCTCGCAGCGATGATCATCACGGAGGAGATTGCCCGTGCATCGAGTTCGCTGCGGGTGCAGGTCAACATGCAGGAACTTGGCTGCGCCTACACTATCTACCGCTACGGCACGGAAGAGCTCAAGAAGAAATACGTGCAGAAGCTCGTCAATGCTGAATTGCTCGGATCGTTTGCGATCACCGAACCGCAGGCCGGGTCGGACGTAATGGCGATCAGGTCATTTGCAGAGGACAAAGAAGATCATTGGCTCATCAATGGCACCAAGACCTGGATATCGAATGCCACCTTGGGCGACCTGACCATCTTTTATGCCTACACAGAAATCGGTGGAAAGAAGCTTCTGTCTGCTTTTGTCGTTGAGCTCAAGAATTTCAACGGCATCACCGTTACCGACCTGGACAAGCTGGGATCTAGGTCTTCACCGACCGGTGAGGTCATCCTGGAAGACACCAAGGTCCCCAAAGGAAACATCCTGGGGAACCCCGGCGACGGCGCGAAGATCGTTTTCAGTTCCCTGGCGCAGACCAGGCTTTCCGCGGCCGCAGGAGGCATTGGGCTGGCTCAGGCCTGCCTTGATTGCGTGACGAAATACGCCATGGAGCGCGAGCAGTTCGGCAAACCGATCGGCGCCTTCCAAATGAACCAGGACATGATCGGGCAGATGGTGGCCGAGATCGAGGCGGGAAGGCTGATGGTCTACAAGGCGGCCTGGCAGAAGGACCAGGGCAATCTCGGTAACAACCTGGAAGTGGCCGCCTCCAAATACTTGGCCGGCGAATTGGCCTACAAGTGCTCACAGTTTGCGATGCGAATCCTGGGGGCATACGGCTATTCCAATGAATATCCGGTGGCCCGCTATTTCCGGGACGCCCCTACTTATGCCATGGTCGAGGGATCGGCGAACATTTGCAAATTCATAATGGCTCAAGATCAGCTTGGGATAAAGAAGGCAAACAGATGACCATTGAGGATAAAATCTGCATGAGAGGTGCCATCATAAAAGCAAGAGGAAAAAATTTAGTTCACGTGTTTAGGGGCTGATACGTCAAATATCGTGGTGACCTGAGATTTAACACGCGCTGAGCCGTTCAAATAGATCTTAGCGCCTGTTTCAATCGAAACAGTATCATTGATGAAAAATTCTCGCAGGTATATGTCTGCCGGGACCGGTGCGGGCTCCTACCAAACTGCAACAACGCCATCCGTTCGCGGTTCTGTCGCACCGGCGAGTACACCTTCACTGTTTCGCCAGATAATCTGACCGCGGCCAAAGGTTGTTGCTCCCACCACACCGCGTCTGATGACGTGGCCTCGCCTATTTAAAGCTTCGGCAATATGTTCCGGGAATAGGTGCTCGATATCCACTATCTTGTCTTCCACCCACTGCCACCGGGGCGCGTCGAGGGCCGCTTGCGGATTAAGATGAAAATCGACTGTGTTCATCACTACCATCAGGTGGCCTTGCGGTTGGATGAATGCACCCATGACGCCAAATGGGCCCACTGCTTCGTTATCCTTGGTCAAGAAGCCCGGCATGATAGTATGGTAAGATTTCTTTCCCGGTTCAAGACGATTGTCATGCGTTTCATTGAATGAGAAATTATGCCCGCGGTTATGAAGGCTGATACCGGTTCCGGGAACGATCAGACCCGAGCCAAAGCCCATATAATTGCTCTGAATGAAGGACACCATGTTTCCCTCTGAGTCGGCCGTCGCCAGATAGACCGTACTGCCGCCAGTGGGGCGGCCGGGCGCAGGCTGGAGCGCCTGCTTACCAATAAGGCCGCGCCGCTTTGCCGCGAAAGAATCAGACAACAGGTCGTCCACTTTGATGGTCATGTGCCGCGGGTCAGTAACATATTTCCGGCAATCAACGAATGCAAGTTTTATAGCCTCAATTTGTTTATGGTAAGTGTCGACTGTTTCCTTTGCCGAGAAATCAAACCCTTTCAAAATATTAAGGGCCATCAATGCCACCAGGCCATGCCCGTTGGGTGGAATTTCCCAGACGTCGTAGCCTCGATAATTTATTTTTATCGGCTCCACCCATTCCGGCCGAAAAGCTTCCAAGTCTTCCTTGCGCAAATATCCCCTGTACTGCTTAAAGAAGACATCGATCCTCTCGGTTAGTTCACCACGGTAAAACGCCTCGGCGTTGGTTTCCGCAATCGACTTGAGTGTGGCCGCATGTCTCGGTGACCGCCAGATCCCGCCGGCCGCTGGCGGTTTTCCCTGTGGAGCAAATACTTCAAACCAGTACTTGAACTCTTCAGCTCGTTCCTTCTTATAATTGTCAAAGTCGGCTTTCCAAAGCTTGCTGATGATCGGCGACACCGGGAAGCCCTCCTCTGCATACTCGATTGCGGGCCTTAATACTTCGACAAAGGGAAGCTTGCCAAAACGCTTCGACAACTCGGCCCAAGCTGAAGGGGCTCCCGGCACGGTCACCGGGATCATTCCGTATTTCGGGATTTCCTGATGTCCCGCTTTTTTTAGCGCCTCGATGGAAATAGTTTTAGGCGAAGGTCCGCTTGCATTCAAACCGTGAAGTTTATTTTTGCTCCACACAAGGGCGAAAGCATCACCGCCTATACCGTTGGAAGTTGGTTCAACTACGGTCAGACAAGCTGCAGTTGCGATTGCCGCGTCAATGGCATTGCCTCCTTTTTTGAGAATCTCCAGCCCCGCCTGGGCTGCAAGCGGCTGCGAAGTTGCAACCATGCCTTTCCTGGCGAAAACCATGCTTCGCCGGGACGGATAAGGATGATACAAAGGGTCATATTGCATTTTCTTCAATCCTTTATAGAAATTTTCTATACAGGCTTCCTGAGGCTTATACGTATCCAAGCCACTTCCAGTATGTGGCCCCTAAGAGAAGAATGACGAGATAGGCGATGATTGTTAAAGGAATGCCTGTCCGCATGAAATCTTTAACTTCAAATGTTTCTGTGCTGTATGCCACCATATTTTGTGGCGCATTTACCGGCAAGATAAACCCGAAGCTCACCACGTACTGTAAAATCATTGTCATGCCCCATACGTTCATGCCCGCCATCTTTACCTCCTGCAATACCGAAATCACAATCGGTATCATAGCTGACGCCAAAGCGGTGGCACTGGCAAACCCAAGGTGGATGATAATGAGGAAAGCGGCAAGGACAGCCAGAATTGTCAAGGCAGGCATGGTCTGTAAGCCAAACCAGGTGACAATCATTTTAGCCAGCCAGGCAGCGGCTTTCGTGGAAAGAAGAGCCGATCCAAGGCTTATGCCTATCCCGAACAACATCAGAGTACCCCAAGGGATTTTTGCCTGTGCTTCTTTCCATGTCATTACACCTACAACAGGCATCAGCATGATGGCCACGGCAGCGAGGGTCGTAGAGGCGGTATCGAAATTGTGGAGGACCATTTCGGTAGACCAGAAGAATAGCAGTGTAAGCGATACAGCGAACAGCTTCTTCTCGTTCAGTTTCATAGGACCAAGGTCAGCCAAGGCTTTAGCGATAGTTTCCCGGCTGCCTGGGATTTCCTCGGTGTCAGGCGGCATGACCTTCATCAAGACGTAATACAAGACCACAGACATAATCACGGCGAAGGGAGCGGCGGCAATAAACCATTCGAACCAGGTAATCTGTTTGTTAAGAAGTTTATCAATAAAGCCGATGGCAACCATATTTTGTGCGGCTGCCGTTTTGATACCGACATTCCAAATACTATCAGCCTGGGCGGTGGCGATCATCAGGACGCCGGCAAATTTGCTCTTTTTATCCACATTAAGAGCCAGGATAATCCCCATTACAATAGGAACCAGACAAGCGACCCTTGCGGTTGTGCTGGGAATGAAGAAACTGAGAACGAAACCCACAAAAATTACTCCAATCAGAATACGGTTAGTCTTCGTCCCTATTTTAGACAGGATGGATAAGGCGATCCGCTTGTCGAGGCCGGTCTGCATCATCGCGGCGGCGATAAACAGCGCCCCGCCCACTAAGGCAGTCGCGGGGTTGCTGAATCCGCCCAATGCCAGGGAGAGACCCTTGGAAGTTCCCATGACGCCCTTGGGATTGGCAACATCGGGTGATGTGCCGAGCAGGAAGACCATAATCGCCAGGATTATGGCGGCGCTGATCGGGTAGGAAACAGCCTCGGTCATCCAGATTATTATCGAAAAGATAAGCATGGCGATCATTCTCTGACCCGCTACCGTTAGTCCTTCCGGCGTCGGCATTGCAATGATCCCCAATAACACAACAACACTGATAATAAGGCCATAGCGCTTGCTGAAGGAATCCTGTTCTGCTTTCATAATTAACTCCCTCTAAAAAAGTTAATTGACCCACGGCTGATATTGTTACCATATTTTTATATAGAGTTCTGTAGTTATTTTGATTTTTACAAAATCTTAATATGTGGTAGAAGCTCTAAAAGCAATTCGATACGGACGGAAGCGTCCGTGACAATTTGAGGATAAATCTGCATGAGAGGTGCCGGCATGAAAACAAGAGGAAAAAACATAGTTCACATGTTTACGTCAGTGAAGTATGCGCCATTTTGTCTGATTGCTTTCTTGGTTCTTTTGTATGGACAATCCGCTTATGGGAGCGATTTCATAGTCAAGCAGCCGAATGCATCTTTCAGCGACCTTACGATGGAACACGCTCTTGTTATGGGGAACCCTGCGGCACAGAAGAAGGCCGTGGTTTTTACCGACCCTGATTGTCCTTACTGCGTGAAACTTCACACAGAGCTCAAGAAAATTGTGGCAGAGCGGAATGACGTTGCCTTCTATATAAGACTCTTTCCTTTGGCAATGCACAAAGACGCTTACTGGAAATCAAAAAGCATCCTTTGCAGCTCTTCTCTGCAGATGCTTGAAGATAATTTTGAAAACAAGCCGATCCCTGCCCGGGACTGCAACAGCGATGCTGTCGATAAAACTATCGCGCTCGCACAGTCTTTGAGTATCACTGGCGTTCCGACCGTCATTTTTCCTGACGGACGGAGACGGATGGGATATGCTCCCGCGGATGCAATAATGGCGTACTTCGATGGCAAGCCGATTGTCACGGCGCAGCCGCAGAAGACTGTTCCCGCTCCGGATCAAACGGATATCTCTCTTCCCTCTAATGCACAGGCACGGCAGAACAGCAAAGCATATGCGATAGTCATCGGCATCGAGCAATACCGCCAAAAGCTGCCCAAGGCCGACTTCGCGGCAGCCGATGCCAAGACGGTGACGGAATATCTCACAAAGGCGATGGGCTATCCGGAAGAGAACGTTGTAACCCTTACGAATGACCTTGCCGCCCTGGGAGACTTCGTAAAATATTTCGAAAAATGGCTGCCTAACAATGTCGAAAAAGGCGGTACGGTGTTTGTTTATTATTCCGGGCACGGTGCGCCGAATCCCAAGACGGGTGACGCCTATCTCGTTCCGTATGACGGAGATCCGGCATTTATCGGGGAAACCGGATATTCTCTGAGAAGGCTCTATGATGCACTCGGAAAACTTCCCGCGAAGGAGATTATCGTGGCGCTTGATTCGTGCTTCTCCGGAGCCGGTGGACGCAGCGTGATTGCCAAGGGCGCGAGGCCTTTGGTTATGACGATGAGCAGCGAATCAATTCCGAAGAAAGTGGCTGTTCTGAGCGCCGCGTCCGGAGACCAGATCAGCTCCACCTACGAGGAGAAGGGCCACGGGCTTTTCACTTATTTCATGCTCAAGGGAATCAAGAATGAAGAGGTAGTGAAAAAAGATGGTTCGATTGCACTTACAGACTTGTTCAGCTACCTGAAGCCTCAAGTTGAGCGCATTGCTCGGAAGCAGTACAACAACGAACAGACACCGCAGTTGATTGGGGCGAAGAAGAATTGAGGGGTTTTATGAAAAAAATACTCTTTGTCATGGCCTTCCTCCTGATCCCTCTTGAGGCTTCTGCTGATAAGCCCCTTTGGTTTACGGCTGACGGCACATCGTATCAATCGGAGATGGATACACTGAAGGAGGTAAAGGACAGAGCCAAGCGGGATGCCGAGAGCAAGGCGATAGAAAGTGCGGTCGGTACATTCATTAGAGCCCACACATTAGTCTCCAACAGCCAGATTGCCGAAGACCTGATCTACGCCGCTGTCAGGGGAAAGATCACGAAGGAAGTAATCATCGCATCGGATTGGGATGCAAAAGAGAGAAACCTCTACAGAATAAAAATCAAAGCCCTGATCGAACCCGTGTATCCTGAGAAAGGGGAAGGCCTCTCCGCAAGACTGTCGCTCTCGAAGACAGACCTGAAGGAAGGAGATGAAGTAAAGGTATTCTATCAGGTAAGCGGAGACTCTTATGTCTATATTTTTTCCATTGCTCTAGACGGCTCCGTTACTCTCCTTCTCCCCAATTCGAATATGCCGGATAATTTTACGAGAGCGGGAAGGGCATACCAATTCCCTCCGGCAGACAACCCTATTCATCTGAAAGCCATGTTCCTGCCTAACTACAAGGACGCCTCTGCTGAAGAAAGAATCAAGCTCATCGCGACCCGGCAGAAACAGGAGCTACTTTCCATCGGTTTCAGAGAAGGGATTTTTGAGGTCTATGATGCAAAGTCGACGGGAATGGTCAGCGACCTTGTCCGGAGGTTGAACCAGATCGAACTTACGGACTGGACAGAGACCACAGCGGTTTACAATCTTAAGAGATAAGAAAATACGCATAATCTAAAGAACCCTTTTAAGCCTCTAAGGAATGGCTTCTTCCCAAAGCCATCGAATCAAAACAGATATTTTAAAGTATCGCCATATCTAAGAAAGAGGGTGCATGCACAATGGCAAGAAAAATCTTTTCATTTCTATTTATTCTTGTTGTCCTGTTGGCTTTTACATCCATCGCTTATTCCCAAACGGAGAAGAATACTGCAAGACTTCCAAGTGGTGAGTTGGTTTGTAATCTCAATGGCGAGTGGAACACATTATATGAACCTTACGGATCGATGCAGCATTTTGGAAGTATCAAGAGTCTGATAAAGATAACGCAGCGAGGTGATAAGTTCGTCGGGAAATCGTTGATATCCACCGGATTTACACCAGCAGGCACAGAAAAGATACGTGGTGAATTAGATAAGGACGGGATTAAAAAAGTTCAGATAACCCGACCCGATAAGGATTGGTCAGATGGTAAAGTGGAGATGAGCAAGGACTGCAATAAGATTGTAATTGATGACAGTGACGGTCTAAAAATGACGCTGGAAAGAAAATAATCGATTCGGCAGATAACGGGGAGGAAGAGGTCTATGCTTACCGCAAAGGAAATTAGAAATGCCCTGGCCCGGTGGTATGCGGCCTGGAATGCCCATGATCTCGACGGGGTCATGGAACTCTTTCATGAGGACGCTGTCTTCGAAAACTGGACAGGCGGCAAAGCAAAGGGAAAGAAGGCCATCCACCAAGCCTGGGATCCCTGGTTCAAGAATCACGGAGGTTTCCGCTTCACTGAGGAAGACACCTTCATCGATGAGGGCAATCAAAAAGTTCTTTTCCAATGGACCCTGGACTGGCCTTCAGGTGAGAAAGGATACCGGGGGAAGCCTGAGCGAAGGCGCGGCGTAGACTTGATGCATTTCAAGGATGGCAAGATAATCAGTAAGAATACCTTTTCTAAAACTACGCTTGAGATTGACGGGCAAAGGGTCAAGCTGTCAGCGGGACCTGCTTAATGTCTATTGAGCAAGGAGAAAGCCATGTCTGCAAGAGAGAAGTCAGTGGTCTTCACTCCGGGACGCATTGGCCACCTCGAAATCAAAAACCGTTTGGTGCGTTCGGCCACCTACGAGAATGGCGCTACAAGTAAAGGTGAGGTATCGGACTCTCTGGTCGGGATTTATCGAACCCTGGCCGAAGGAGGCTCAGGTCTGATCATCACAAGCATTACCGGCGTATTCGGGAGGGCGTTGTCGCCTCGTTTGATCATGAGAGTTGATGACGATTCCTCCATACCGGGTCTGGCAAAGATACCGCGGACGGTCCGGGAAGCTGCCCCGGACTGCAAGGTGATGCTGCAGTTGCACCACCCCGGAAGACAGGTCGTCAATCGAGAGGATGCTGCGAAGTTTAGGCCGGTCGCTCCGCCGGCATTTGTAGCCTACGTTAGAAAGCACCCCGAGGTACTCGCTCCCCACGAAGGAGCGCCGCAACTGGTGGAGCCAACCGCTCCGTCTGCAGTCTACGACGCCTTCTTCACTCGGACTCCGCGGACATTGACCCTAAAAGAAATCGAAGAAATCATCGATGCCTTTGCCGAAGGCGCAAGACGGGCCCAGGAAGCCGGTTTCGACGGAATTCAGATTCATGCCGCGCACGGCTATCTTCTGAGTTCCTTTCTGTCACCGCGGACCAACCGGAGGGATGATGAATACGGAGGTTCGACGGAGAATCGGACCAGGATAATCAGGGAGATTTACCGGCGTGCCAGAGCGAAGGTTGGTGATCGCTTTCCCATACTCATCAAGATGAACGTCTCTGACTTCCTTCCCGGTGGCATCGACCTCGATGAGGCGTTGCGGATAGGAAAGATAATAACCGAAACCGGTTTCAGCGCGATTGAGACGAGCGGCGGTATGTATGAGTCGTTGACTAGGAAGCAGGAAGAACTCGGCTGGCCGCCTGTGTTCATGGCTGAGGCGCGGACTGGCATCAAGACCAAAGATCAGGAGGCCTACTTCCTCCCGGGCGCGGCAGCCCTCAAGAAAGAGACGAATGCAACTATCATCCTCGTAGGTGGCCTCAGGTCATTGAGCAGAATCAAAGAAGTGCTGGAATCGGGGGCCGCAGATTTCGTGTCCATGAGCAGGCCGCTCATCCGGCAACCCGATTTGCCCAATTTATGGCTCTCAGGACAGGGGCCGGACAAGGCGGAATGCATTTCCTGCAATGCCTGCCTGCCCATAGGGAACGATCCTATCGACTGCCGGGCCAAAAAGTATAAGGATTGACCGACAGATCATTCCGCTAAAAATATCGCAAGAGTAGATGCAAAGAATCGTATCGGTGCCCGACCAACTACATGAAGAGCAGCCTATGAAACATCTGCATCGCTCCCTGAAGAACCGCCACCTCCAGATGATCGCCATCGGCGGGGCCGTGGGTACAGGCCTGTTCTATGGCTCCGCGCACGTCATCCAGGTTGCAGGCCCTGCAATCGTTGTCTCCTATGGCATCGTCGGTGTCGTCATTTACCTGATCATGCGCGCCCTAGGAGAGATGTGCGTGCATGAATCGGTGACTGGCTCTTTCAGCCATTACGCCTACCGATACTGGGGCGACTTTGCCGGATTCTTCTCTGGATGGAATTACTGGTTCTGTTACGTCAGCGTCAGCATGGCCGAGCTTGCCGTGGTGGGCATCTACGTCTCTTTCTGGTGGCCAGCCGTTCCTTCGTGGACGAGCGCATTGGTATGCTGGGGGGTGATCACCTTCGTCAATCTGTTCCGTGTAAGGGTCTTCGGGGAATTTGAGTTCTGGGCTGCTCTAATAAAAGTAACGGCCATCTGCCTCATGATCATCATGGGAACGTTTCTCATCGTCTCCGGCTATATTCATGATCATCCTGCTGCGGGACTGGCCAGCCTCAATACCATAGGTGACTGGCTCCCCTACGGCATCAAGGGCCTGTTTCTCTCTTTCGCTCTCGTGATCTTTTCCTTCGGCGGAGTGGAGCTTATAGGAATGGCTGCCGGAGAAGTGGAGAAGCCGAAGCAGGTGATCCCCCGCGCCATCCGGCAGTTGGTCTGGCGCATTCTCCTATTTTACGTCGGCTCCTTTACCGTGATGCTCATATTCTTCCCGTGGCGCGCGATCGGCCTAGAGGCAAGTCCCTTCGTCCAGATATTTGCCAAGTCGGGTATCCCTGAAGCGGCGTCAGTCATAAACCTCGTCGTCATAACCGCGGCTCTGTCCGTTTACAACAGTATGCTCTTCAGCAACGGCCGGATGTTGTACAACCTCGCCTGCCAGGGGGACGCCCCGGAGATTTTTGCCCGCCTTAGCGCTTCGGGTATTCCGAGAAACGGTCTCATCTTTTCGTCGCTCATAACCCTGATCATCGTGGCCCTGAATTTTTTGATTCCTGAGAAGGTCTTCTTCATCATGATGTCTATCGCTTCCATTTCGGTGCTGATAAGCTGGCTCATGATCCTCTTCACGCTGATCTTCTTCCGGCGCCGCATGTCCCGTGAGGGACAGACGCCTGCTTTTCCGATGCCGCTTTATCCATACAGCATTTACTTTGCGGCAGTCTTTCTCATCATGACGATGGTTCTCATGGCCTTTATCCCGGACATGCGCCCATCCCTGGTCATCGCCCCCGCATGGGTCTTGTTCCTGTGGCTGATATACGTTCTTCGTCGTAGGGACTCCCGGAAATCGGAAAAACCCATTTCCGAAGAATGTTCTTTCACGGAATAAGTTGCTTCAAATGAAGAGGAAGGCCGTATTTGGAATCGAGACGAATTACTTTGAGGCCACGCGTAAAAGGAAAAATGCCCACAGCAAGGCAATAAGATATGATATGATAATATCACTCGGCCAGTGAGCTCCCAAAACTATGCGGGCAAGCCCGCCGGTTATAAGGAATGCACAGCATAGAAACAGCAAGATTGCCCACAGCACGCCGGACTTCTTCCGGGCAGCCTGGATTGCCAGATATCCTAAGGTCGAGCCATAGGTTAAGGCAAACACGGATGGGAATGAATAACCGGACGGCGACCCAATGACGTGCACCAGCGCGGGCGATGGCCGAGGTCGGGCGATTATGGGACTGAGCAATGTGCCCAGGATCAACATCCCCGCAAGGCTGAGGACGGAGAATAGAGCAACGCGCCATCCGGCGATGCCCCAGGAAATAAAAAAAGTGATTGCCAAGAGAATTAGATTCCAGGGGAAAGTCGCCGACTTTGTGATCCATAAAGCCCAATTCATGAATTTTGGCGCCAGGGATTGTACAAATTTTTCCGCCTCCACATCTCCGGGGAAGTATGCATAGAGGCAAGCAGCCAATGTGGCGAATATAGCAACAATCAGTAGAATTAGCAGCACGATATCCTTTTTCCGCATTGATAGACCTCTTTTTTGAAACAGTGCAAGACAGACAGAAGAACGTGACACACATGTATTATATTAAGAATTGAAATAAATAGAAAGCATGAAGAATATCTATTTTGTCTTGGCAATAGCCGACAGGGGGAAGAACGATGACAAAAAAACCAGTAATCTCATTCTGGGGAGTGCCGTTGTTTGCGGGCATCCTCAGTTCCTTGCCGATTGGGGCAACCGCTGCCGAACTTAGCGTGTACGCACCGGGCGGAGTCAGGTCTGCTGTTCAGGGCGCTGCTGCTGCGTTCGAACGCCAGACCGGCCACGCAATCAGATTCACGTTCGGCACGGGTGGAGGAATCCAGAAACAGATTGCCGCCGGAGTGCCTGCCGACGTTACCGTGCTTCCGTCCAAAGGAATTTCCGAGCTTGAGAAAGCTGGGTTGGTAGCACCGAACTCGCGGCTGGAAGTGGGCAGCGTCGGGGTGGGCGTGGGCATCAAGGCGGGAACGCCTCGACCCAAGATCGGCACACTGGAAGACTTTCGAGAAACACTCCTCGCGGCAAAATCGATTACCTATGCAGATCCGGCTCGCGGCGGGACGTCGGGCACATATTTCGCGACGGTAGTGCTCCCACGTCTCGGCATCGCAGAGCAGATGCGGGGCAAGACCGTTTTGACGGCCGTCGGTGAGGATGCAGTCCGCCGCGTGGCCAACGGGGAATCGGAGATCGTAATTGTCCAGTCGAGCGAGATCGTCGCTGTTCCCGGCGCGGACTTGGTTGGCCCTTTACCGGCGAGCATTCAGAACGCGATTGCCTATGCTGCCGTCGTGCTCAAGTCAAGTAAGATACCTGATGTCGCGCGAGCATTCGTGACTTTTATAGGCTCACCCTCTGGACGAGCGACGTTCCAGGCCACAGGATTTCAACGAACCGGGACGCGCAGGTGAACGAAACAGATGACATCTGTTTCTAACTTCCTAAAATCCATATTTTGGAGGTGATCATAATCATTCAGATTTCCTCTTGCTAATCAATACCTATATCAAGCCTCCGATTATCCATATGAGGCCCACATATACGTATAAGATAATGTTGCGAAAAAGCGGCACTAGACCGCCTTCGACGTGAACATGTTGTGATTTCACTTGTAGCGCTTTATAATGTATTTATTTTCTTGCATCCAGAACCAAACCGAGAGGATAAGGAATGACTAAAAAGATTGCTGTTTTTGTAGGAAGCCTTCGCAAAGAATCTTTTAATCGGAGGATGGCAAAGGTGCTCAAAACACTTGCACCCGATTCACTGATGCTTGAAATCATCGAGATCGGAGGACTTCCACTCTACGACCAAGATTATGATGATGGGGGAAAGCCACCTCCAGCGTGGATTACGTTCAGGGAGCGTGTGAAGTCGTTTGACGGTTTCCTGTTCGTGACACCTGAATACAACCGCTCAGTTCCCGGCGTGCTGAAGAACGCTCTCGACGTGGGATCGCGACCATACGGCCAGAGCGTCTGGGGAGGAAAGCCCGGTGCGGTGATAAGCGTTTCACCTGGCGCAATAGGTGGCTTCGGCGCAAATCATCATCTTAGGCAATCGCTCGTATTCTTGGATGTTCCCACAATGCAGCAGCCCGAGGCGTATATCGGGGGTGCCGCGCAACTGTTTGACGCTAATGGCAATATTACTAATGAGGCAACTCGCGAGTTCCTCAAAAGATTCATGGACGCGGTTTCGGCATGGGTTGCGAAAAACTCTTCTAAGAACCCATGAATGACGTGCAAGTAAAAACGCATCAAAGGAAAGGAGAATCCAAGATGAAAAAAATGGCTCGTAGCGTAAGTTTAGTAGCGGTAATAATCTTGAGCTTCTTGATCTCCTCAACATTTGCGGCAAGCTCGGATAAGAGCAGTTACTCACCCAAAATGAAGGCAAAAATTGAACAGATGAAACTGTGGTTATAATGTCCATTTAGCGGAATTGATTCATCTTACTTGTTGGTGGGTTTGGTCTTCTAATTCCAGATATCTTCAGTACTACGGCGACGAGGACAATCCGCAGGGGATCCAGAAATACAGCCGCGCGCTCCCGGTGCGTTCCGACAAATAGGTTATTGGGTCATTTGGTTCTTTGATCATTTTCTTCCGGGCGCAGGGTAAAGCCCTATACCGTTCTTTCGTTAATCTGCAATTTTGTGAGTCAGGGTGGAGTGAGTATATGTGAGCGCAAACGACGGGATCGAATGCGTAACATATAGGGGAATCAGTGGCGTGAGAGCTCTACGGCAAGAACCTGCTACGAGATAACTCCCGTTACGAGATATCCCATGATGAGACAGGAGACTGTGAGTGCGTGGACTTTTATTGTGGCGAGGTTCGCGGGGGCCATTTTCATTTTATCCATGTAATTCTTGTTCAGTATGCGAAATGAATCGTATGCAACCGGCAGTGTGAGAAGTCCCAGGAGGACACCGAATGTGGTGACCCCAAAGGAAGCGGACAGGAACACGGTCGCGTAAGCGCAAACCAGCCCCGCCACATATAATATAACACCCTGCCTTTTTCCCAGACGGGCAACGAGGTTCAGCTTACCTGCCTCGCAATCCTCCTCGTAATCAGGTATCTCGTTTATGACGATCATAGACCACATGAGGAATCCGGGGACAAAGGAAATGATAAAAGGTTCCCAGGCAATCGACTGCGTCTGCACATAGAATGCACCGAGGCAGATGACGGGGCCGAAATTAATAAGCAGGCTCAATTCTCCGAAGCCCCGGTAGCCGTACCTGATGGGCGGCATGGTGTAAAAAACGGAGGAGAAAACGCCGATGGCGGCGAATAAGAGCACTGGCCAGCCGACCATGATAGTCAGGCAGATTGCTATGGCGACCCCGATGAGGTAACAAACAATCGCTGCCGCGAGCACGTATTCGGCGGGAAGGAGTCCACCCGTCAGAACGCCGCTCCCCCCTGTATAGGGATTCTTCTCTTCAGCGTGTGAACGATCCACAGCGTGAAGATAATCAAATACATCATCGATCATGTTGAGGCCTATGTGATGCACCGTCACGCCGATGATGACCATTACAAAATACAATAAATTGAATTTCCCGAGCGCCGCCCACGCAATGACACTTCCCAACAGGGCAGGGAAGATGCTCGTGGGGACGTAGTGAAGGCGGAATGCCTGAATCCATGTGCCGATGCTGCCCAAGGGCTTCCCATCTTTCCGTACCAATTTCATGTTGAGTGGCATTGCAGGCGACCTCCAAGAGCAGGGACGTTGTCGTAGTTGTCTACGATGAGGAGAGAAAATATTTCCACCAACGCAACTAGACGTGCTCGGTATATCCTCATCTCTTATAACTAATGTAAAGTAGTTTTGTATTTTATCAATACATATTTTACTAAAACATCAATTAAGGCATTATGAAGAGACAAATCAGATGTTTCCCGATTGAAGGATTTTTCTATTTTTAATAAAAAATATTTGGTAGATAATAATAAGATTTATTAATGCTTTCGAAAATACTCACGTCTCCTGAGCTGCTTCGCGTTTTCGGTAAATTATATTTCGTGCGTGGCATCCCAGTATTTTGGTAATTCTCAAACTGGATAGCATCTAATTGTGAGGAAAACAACGATGGCTAAGAAAAGAACACCGGCTGCAAAAACCTTAACGAGACGCCCGGCATGGAAGGCTCTCGCGGAGCATTACAAAAAGATTGGCAATGTGCATCTGCGGTCGCTATTTGCCGATGATCCCCGCCGCGGCGAGCGCCTCGCTGCCGAAGGCGCCGGCCTTTACTTAGACTACTCAAAGAACCGCATTACCGGTGAGACGATAAAGCTCCTCGTAGATCTCGCCCGTGAGTGCGGCCTCCGCGAGTGCATAGACTCCATGTTCGAGGGACGGAAGATCAACGTTACGGAGAACAGGGCAGTTCTTCACATTGCCTTAAGGGCGCCCAGCAGCGAAGAGATTATGGTAGACGGCGTCGATGTTGTGCCGCAGGTGCACACGGTTCTTGACAAGATGGCTATCTTTTCAGAGCGGGTGCAAAACGGCGAGTGGTTGGGATACACCGGGAAGCCTGTCCACTGTATCGTCAATATCGGCATTGGAGGCTCAGATCTCGGCCCTGTCATGGCCTACGAGGCGCTCAAGCATTACAGCAAAAGGGCATTGACCTTCCGCTTCGTATCGAACGTGGATGGGACGGACTTCGAGGAGGCCACCCGCGATCTCAACCCGGAAGAGACACTCTTTATCATCTCTTCAAAGACCTTCACGACCCTGGAGACCATGGCCAATGCGCACACGGCGCGGGCGTGGGCACTCTCGGCCCTGCATCATCAAGCAGCTGTGGCCCGTCACTTCGTGGCTGTTTCGACAAACGCCGAAGGGGTGGCGAAGTTCGGCATCGACACGGCGAACATGTTCGGGTTCTGGGACTGGGTGGGCGGCCGCTACTCCATGGACTCGGCCATCGGCCTTTCGACCATGACAGCCATCGGTCCGGAGAACTTCTGGGCCATGTTAGCCGGCTTCCGTGCGATGGACGAGCACTTCCGCACTGCGCCATTCGAGAAGAACCTGCCGGTGCTCATGGCGCTCCTCTCTGTCTGGTACAATAATTTCTTCGGTGCGGAGACAGTTGCCGTCCTGCCTTACGACCAGTACCTGAAACGCTTTCCCGCTTACCTGCAGCAGTTGACCATGGAAAGCAACGGCAAGCGCGTGACGATAAACGGCGCCGCTGTGAACTACCAGACGGGGCCGATCTTCTGGGGCGAGCCCGGCACGAACGGCCAACATTCGTTCTACCAGCTTATCCATCAGGGGACGAAACTGATCCCGTGCGATTTCATCGGCTTCTGCCGGACGTTGAATCCCATCGGCCGTCATCACGAAGTGCTCATGGCAAACCTGTTTGCCCAGACCGAGGCGCTGGCATTCGGCAAGACTGAGGACGAGGTAAGAGCGGAGGGCACACCGGAGGGGCTCACGCCGCATCGCGTCTTTGCGGGCAACCGGCCGACCAATACTGTTCTCGCAGA
Organism: uncultured delta proteobacterium; assembly: GCA_963729715.1. Taxonomy (GTDB): domain Bacteria; phylum Desulfobacterota; class Syntrophia; order Syntrophales; family UBA2185; genus Fen-1135. The sequence continues at coordinate 415,654 of CAVSPA010000005.1, read as the reverse complement.
AAAGCTCACTCCGGAGACACTCGGCAAGCTGATTGCGCTCTATGAACACAGCGTTTTCACCCAGGGCGCGATATGGCAGATTGACTCCTTCGATCAATGGGGTGTCGAACTCGGCAAGGTGCTGGCAACACGGATCATCCCTGAACTGGAGAGCGTCGCGGAACCGCGACTCAAGCATAACAGTTCGACGAACGCGCTCATCCGACGCTACCGCAGGCTCAAGGGAGGGCAATCATGATCGCGAAAGCGAATCCAAAAGCGGGAAAGCCAGCAGAGCCTTCTATGCTCGTCGACGTGACGAAACTCATCACGGCCTACTATAAGGAGAACCCCGACCCATCCATCCCCGGACAGCGGGTTGCCTTCGGCACCTCGGGACATCGCGGCTCGCCATTCGAAAAGTCCTTCAACGAAGCGCACATCCTGGCCGTTACACAGGCCATCTGCCTGTACCGCAAACAGCACAAGATCAGTGGCCCACTATTTATCGGCATCGATACCCACTCCATCTCTGTGCCCGCTTTTCAGAGTGCACTGGAAGTGCTTGCGGCAAACCGGGCGGATGTCATGATTGCTGAGGGAAATGAATACACACCGACGCCAACCATTTCCCATGCGATTCTCACATACAACCGCGGACGCAAAAAAGGCCTTGCCGACGGCATAGTGATCACGCCCTCGCATAATCCGCCCGAGGCCGGCGGCTTCAAATATAATCCCCCGGAAGGCGGGCCGGCGGAGCCCGCTGTCACGGGCTGGATAGAGGCAAAGGCAAACGAGTTTCTCGCAAACAATCTCTCTGGTGTCAGACGCGTTACCTTTGAGAAAGCCTTTCGTTCTTCCACGACACACCGGCATGACTATATTCGCGCATATGTCGACGATCTCGGAAATGTGATAGACATGGACGCCATTCGCGGCGCCAAAATCAGCTTGGGCGTGGACCCTCTCGGTGGCGCCGGAGTCAATTACTGGAGGCCGATTGCGGAGCACTACGGCCTCAATATCACCATTGTTAATGACGCCGTTGATCCGACCTTTCGCTTTATGACGCTTGATTGGGACGGCCGCATCCGTATGGACCCGTCGTCTCATTACGCGATGCGGCGGCTGATCGGTTTGAAGGACCGATTCGACATTGCTTTTGCGTGCGATACGGATCATGACCGGCACGGCATTGTTACACGCAGCGCGGGGCTGCTTCCGGCGAATCACTATCTTTCGGTCATGGTTCACTACCTCTTTCAACATCGGCCCGGATGGCGGGTGGATGCGGCGGTGGGGAAGACCCTGGTGAGCAGTGAGATGATCGACCGCGTGACCGCAAAGCTCGGACGGAAGCTCTATGAGACGCCAGTCGGTTTCAAGTGGTTCGTAGACGGCCTGCTCACGGGCTCCCTCGGCTTCGGAGGAGAGGAAAGTGCGGGCGCGTCTTTTCTGCGACGTGACGGCGCGGTATGGGCGACGGACAAAGATGGGATCATCTCGGCCCTCCTTGCGGCGGAGATTACATCCCGGCTGGGACGTGACCCCGGCGAGATCTATAGCGACCTCGCGCGCGAGTTGGGCGATCCTATCTACGACCGGATCGATGCCCCGGCCACACCGGAGCAGAAGAAGGCGCTCGGAAAACTCTCGGCCGATCAAGTTCCATTCACGGATCTGGCCGGCGAAAAGATCCTGAACATAATTACCCATGCGCCGGGCAATGGCGCTCCTATCGGCGGCGTAAAGGTGATAGCCAAAAGCGGCTGGTTTGCCGCGCGCCCGTCGGGAACGGAAGACATCTACAAAATCTACGTCGAGAGCTTCCGTGGAAAGGACCATCTAACGCGAATCACGGAGGAAGCCCAGACGATAGTCAATGGTGCATTGGCGGCTGCGGCACCCCGATAAATTTAACTGAGGCCGTACTTTCGCGAGGTCGGCCCGCTGTCATTAAAGAAGAAAGGAGATTTGCCATGAAAACAAAAAAAATACGGTTGCTCGTATTATTCCTATTTTTGTTTTTTCTCTCTGCCTGCGCGGCAGGGAGCGCCAATATTGCCGTCGAGAAGGGCTCTGTTGCACCGGGTTCCGCCGTGGCGAGAGAGGGCATGAGCCTTAACCTGCTCGGTAAGCCAATTGCTGTAGGCCGCACGCTTCCATCAGTAGACCTAGTGGATGCCATGACTATGCAGCGCGTGGACCTCTCCAAAGACATGAAAGGCTTCATCCTCTTCGTGAGCGTCGTTCCCTCCTTAGACACAGCCGTTTGTGAGGCGCAGACCCACTACCTCAATGATTACGGAGACAAGCTCCCCCCCCAGGCCAAGATGATTACCGTCAGCCGCGATACCCCATTTGCCCAAAAAAGATTTGCGCAGGAGGCAAAGACTAAGAATATCCAATTTCTTTCCGACTACAAGGAGGGTGCCTTCGGCCGCGCCACCGGTCTCCTGATGGACGGTTTAATGCTCTTGGCGCGTTCGATCATCATCGTGGATAAAGATGGAAAGGTGAGCTACATCCAGGTGGTTCCTGAAATCACCCATCTTCCGGACATGGAACGGGCAATTCAGGAGGCCCAGAAGCTCGTCAGGTGAGGAAGGAGATAATATGACGGATATAAGAAGCGCCGGACAGGACCAGAAGCAGATCTGGAAAATAATGAAAGTTGTTCCTGAAAACCGGGATACGAATTCACTCTATCTCGTAGGTTCTGACGAGAAGATGGCTAAGAGAAGGGCAGGCCAGTTCGCATCAATCAGCATTAGGACTAATGATGGATGGAGTGATCCCCACCCGTTTTCTATAGCCAGCGCTCCGGAGGACCCGGTTCTGTGCCTGACTATCAAGAAGGCGGGTCAATTCACCTCCGCCATCCCGGATTTCAAGCCGGGAACTGAAGTGAGGTGCATGGGGCCCCTAGGAGCATTCTGCAAGGATATTGACGCCAAGCCTGTAATTATCATGATGGCTGGGGGAGTGGGTATAACGCCCTTCCTAAGCGTTCTCAGGCACTTCAGAAACATCGAGGCGCGAAATATTGTCACACTTTTCTGGGTGAATAAGACTATGGAAGACGTGTTCGCTACAGACGAGATCCAGGGCATGACCAGGGACCTCAATCTGAGGGTGATTTACTGTCTCAGCCGTGCCGACGATGTTGAGGGATACTACCGGCAAGAGTACCCCGGCGTCTTCTATGAGAAGGGGCGTTTGAGCGGGGATATCCTAAAGAGGCACGGAGCCGCTAAAGAAGCATCCTTCTATCTCTGCGGCCCGCCTCCTATGATGGAGTCTGCGCTGGCGGAAGCCAGCAGCCTGCATGTGGATCAAGGAGCGATAGAAAGGGAGACTTTTGCCTGGCGCGGAAAAGAATAAATGGAGTCTTATAAAGGTGAGCACATGAAGACACGCACGATTCGACAGTCTGTAACATTTAAAGCGACGCCGCACGACTTGTACAAAGCGCTGATGGATTCGCGCAATCATCCTGATGGGAGAACCGTCTCTCTCTAGGATTTGCACAAATAAGCCGTATTTCGGAACCCAGAGCTTCATATTGATATAGGCACTTAGTAGGTGGCCATGAGAGCTGGTACATTTCATAAGTCCATTGATTGATCTTTCTATGCAGAACATATGGATCAGATACGAATCGGCAGGATGACTGTATCAACTCCCTCCCACTGCAGATGCCGCTGAATGGCGAAGGCCGTTTCATTGTGAAGGAATCTCTGGAAATAGCGGTCGTATTGAAATATCAGCTTCCCCGTAAATACCATCGATCTGGGGAATTCTTTGGCCAGAGATTTGCAAAGTTGCGTTACACTATCTACGACATCCGTTCCTACGCTCATTCTGTAATCTGCAGAAAATCCAAGGGAACGGACAAGGTGGACGTATTTTTCCAGGTCACTTGAAAGAGAAGTTTTCAAGGCTTCTATCTCCGCGACACCCTTAAAAGACCCGGAATCTATCTCTGCGACAGACACAAAAATGAAATTCTTATACAGCTTGGGAAACTTACGAATAATGGAAAGCCAAACGTGAATACCAAATCCATTATAACCGCTGACAAGCATAATGGCGGTCGCTTCCTTCGGATCGACGGGATTATTATTGAAATTGCTCCCGGGGGGGAGTCCGGTTAGGACTTCTTCCAGTTTCCGGGCTGCCTTGTGGACCTTCCCGTAATGGCCGTGGATCCAATAGCACAAGACTATGACGACTGAGGTTATAAGAATGGTCATCCATCCACCCTCCTCAAATTTCTCGTACACGGTTACGAAAAGAATAGTGAGGCAGAGAATCAGACCCACAATATGAATGGCGATATGCTTTTTCCATCTTTCGTCCACGTTGCTGTTGCGGACATAGAAAACAACCATGCCGAGCTGTGAAAGGGAGAAGGTGACAAAGACATTAATGGAATACATGACGATGAGGGCGGAGATGGAGCCGTGAGTGTAAAATAAGAGCAACAATGACGCTCCGCCCATCAATAGCACGCCATTTTGCATCGTAAAGCGGTCTGAAAGCATGGTGAAACGGCGGGGCAGCCAAAAATCCGTTGCCATGTTGGCCATCACTCTCGGGCCATCCACAAAGCCTGCCTGGGCACCCACTATGAGGAGCGCACCTTCGGAAAGAATAGTGATGAGCGCAATCCAACCACCTAATGGCCAGTTGCCAAAAATGTTGTCCGCAAGGATAGCATTCAGCGTTCTTCCTTCTACAGGCTTTATTTGATAAAGGACATAGCAAATGAGAAGACCACCTGCCGTAAATGCAAGAGATAGCGCCATATAGGCCATCGTCTTTTTTCCCGTCTGAACCCTTGGCTCCCGCATGATCTGCATCCCGTTTGATACTGCTTCGAGTCCCGTGTAGGTACCTCCTCCCAGAGAGAAGGCCCGGAGAAAGATTGCAAGCATACCGATATAACCTATGGACGCTACATCCTCCCTGATACTTCCCTTAAATTCGCCAACCAGAGATCCGAACTGATCTGAGTGATCCAATACGCCATAGCCAATAAGCAGGATGTGGGTCACAACAAAGATAATAAAAATGGGGGCGAGGCTTATTACGGATTCTTTCACCCCCCTCAGGTTCATGACTACCATCATGAGAATTAAGAACACCGCGAAAATCAATTTGTATTTAAGGTATGCCACGGGCAGAAAGCTGAAGAGGGCGTCACCACAGGAAACAAGGGATACGGTAATTGTCAACATATAATCGACGAGCAAGGCGCTCCCCGATACGACCCCCGCACCATCGCTAATGGTGTGAGTGGCGACAATATATCCGCCGCCTCCGTGAGGAAAATGCTCAATGATTCGAGAGTAAGCATAGGCGATGACAAATACCGTGAAAGCAGTCGCAAGTCCCAAAAAGAAGGCGATATAGGTGTGACTGCCTAACGCCTTGAAAGCTTCTTCAGGACCATAGGAAGAAGAAGAGAGGCCATCAGCGCCGAGGCCGATCCATGCGAGTATTGGGATGAGGGATAATTTGTGAAATACGGATGGCTCGTTTATGTCATGGGGAGAACCGAATATTTTATGGCGCATCCTGTCAAGCAGTGACGGCTTATCCTCTGCGTCAAGAGATACCATAACGTCTATTCCAGCAACGGGTTAATCTACAATGCGTGCAAGACTATTACACTGACCTTATAGCGATTACAAGTTGAAATATTCAGTAAACTACCACCGACCTTGTCGGTGGCTTTCTTGAAGGACGACAACTCCTGACAATGTCATTCGCTGTCGTCCCTCCATAACCCAAGCTGCTCTTCTCGCATCTGATCTTCTACTTGCTCTTTAACATATTTCTGAATGGTGGCGCTGTCGATTCCCACAGTGCTCACAAAATAGCCCCCGGCCCATATATGCAGCCCCCAATACTTTTTGCACAATTCAGGAAAATCCCTACGCAGATACTCTGCACTTTTTCCTTTGAGGATCTTCATTACATGGGCCGGAGAATATTTCGGAGGAACTGAAAGATACATATGCACGTGATCTGAACATATCGCTCCTTCTATAATTGTGACGTCAAGCCAGTTGCATAACTCCACCAACAGCTCCTTTAATCTTGGCTTGATCTCTTTCACCAGCACCTGATAGCGGTATTTCGGAACCCAAACGAAGTGATACTCACATCGGTAAATTGCATGAGATGATTTGTTGTATTCTTCCATACCCTTGCCTCCTATGGATACGTTACAACAAATCCTATCTGCTTATCAACATTGTTGATGCGCTAAAGGTGTGGGGCCTCCGCCCCCACGCCCCACCACTGACTATGTCAGTGGTTTTGAGAGATAAATAAATAAATGCAAATGGAAAAACCACCCTACAGGAAGTTGCGAGAAATTTAGAGATGTTGATTACGCCTATTATTATGGTTCTGTGAGGAAATGTTAAGATTAAGGAATGATATAATCGCCTTTCTTTTAACCTCGTTGAAGATCAATTCTCTGGCTTTTTCATTTATGATTTTCCTTCCAGAAAAGAGGTCAAATGGTCGAGGACGGAGTATCTTAGATCGGACAATATCTCGCCAGTGGAGCAAATGGTCATACGAGGGGCGACCTGCCCGGACGATTATTGCACGCCATTTCTCGTGTTGTGCGTGTCCTCTTTCTTTACGCCCAATTTGTTTTCAAGCAGGCCTATGGCGTGTAACATGATATAAGCCTCATCATTTGTTTTTATGTCAAAGGCGACGCCACTGCTCTTTAGCAAATTTTTCATTTTCTCCGAGAGATAGCTGAGGGTGGTGGAAATGTAGACCGGGAAATACCAGAAGTAAGCCAACGCAAGCAACAGGCAGATCGATCCTATGATCGCCATATAGTTAATGAAACGGGAAGAATCATGCTTTACCAACTCGCTTTTCCGCACTACAGCCTGAGTGTTTATGTCATAGATGGCGTTGATAGATTTTTTCAGTCTTTCGCAGGCCGGCAGAAACTGATCAAAATACACCGAACTTCCACCCAATCCGCTCTTCATCTGAAAACAGAGTTTCACGTATGAATCATAGTCCTGGTTAAGTGTTTCGACATATTCTTTTTCGTGTATCTCTGTTATATTATTATATTCCGCTTTTAAGTTGGTCTCAAATACATTTCTTCCTGATTCGAATAGTCTCACGTAATAATGAGACATTGTTCCAACTCGGCTTCTATTATACACGATGCTGGTGATCGAAGTCTTCATGTCATCAAGACCAGAAAGCATATTCCTGGAATAAACGATGGAGTAGTAGTTATCTTTAAGAATATTGTCCGATTCTCGACCCAATTCCCCAACATAATAGGAGCAAAGAGCTGCAAGAGTGAAAATTATCAGGAACAGAAATCCTAAACCCAATGTGAGCTTTGTTCTTAGAGTCATATTTCCTCCTTAATGAGCCAGACGCTGGGATCTCACGGTAATCGGCCGCTTTCCTAATTCATTTTGGTTGATTCTGCTAAGCATAGAAACCATTCCTGTAGGTCAGTAACGATTACTGTCTCTATTATTGCATGATTTGACAAAATTACCAAGGGAGGATTACAGCTTGCTATATTGTAGTTCATGATTGAAGCAGTTTAAAGATATATATATCCCCCTGAGGCAAGATTGATTATTCAGTTAAGACAATAAGGGGGAATATATTCATGAAGAAAGCAGGCACAGGGAAAATAGGAAGGGTAAAGGAAGATACGCTGATCGTGACAATAGAATCGGTTTGGAGATGAACAGAGGGTACTGTACCACCACAGACGGAAGGGATATAAAGCCTTTCAGATTTGACAATACGAGGGCGGGGCTTGACAGGCTCTGGAGCATGATTGTTGTGAATAAGAACAGGTTCAGATGCAATGAGGTGATCGTAGGATACGAATCAACAGGTCCCTATGGTGAACCCATCGGCCATTACCTGTCAAAGAAGCCCGTGACGGTAGTCCAGGTTAATCCCATGCACACAAAGAGGGTAAAAGAGATAAACGACAACTCTCCTCTGAAGACAGATGACAAGGATCCCCGGGTACTGGCGGATATTATACTATCATAAGCCTCTTTAAACCCAACTATGCTCATGAATATGCTCCGATGGCCAACTAATTCTTCCATGTTCGTCAGCAAGGGCACCAAAAGGGACTATGTCAATCAGAAGGGCGCCGAAATGGAACATGGCAAGATAGCTTGATATGATACATGACCTGAAAGCTTTGCTGCGGAAGTTGTTTTCCGCTTCCTTTATCCAAGATTCGGCTGTCCTGAGGCTTTCCCCTGCTTTTTCTCTTAACGCCGGGATTTTCCTAAGCAGTCCTTCATCGAGAAGTCTGTCAATGTTATAGAGCGTCTTCTTGGCCATACAGAATCACTGAACCGAAATAAAGTGAGTGGTAAAATAGGGGATCTTCTTTCTTCAGTTGCCGTATTTTTTTATCGTCAAGCACGAGAACCCTGGCATTTTTCACCAACCTCCTGAGCTCCGATGTGAGGCTCGCGATTGTTTTATCTTCCGCGTGCTCGATCTTGACCCATAAATCGACATCCGAAGACTCTGTATTGGTGCCTTTGGAACAGCTTCCGTACAAGCCCGCCGCCTTAACGAATTCATAGCGCTTCAAGATACCAGTCTTAATCCCCTGCACGTTGAATAGTATTTTCAAAGCCTTGACTTCTCTATTATTTCTGACGCCTAACTTGCCTTTTTTTCTCTCAAGGATATTTTCCTTTTCCAGAATCTCAAAATATTTCGACACCAGTCCCTTGCTAAGCCCAAGCTTTGCAGCTATTTCATTCACGCCAAACTGCCTCTCCGAATAGATGACATCACGGAGTATGGCAATCCTCTCTTTTGTTGACAAAAGCTTTTCTATGTTCATGATACGTAAACTCATTGTTCACAATTTATAAACTCATCTGCGAAAAAAATCAATGGATATGTTGTTTCCGCGTGCGAGTCCTGGTTATCTCAAAAAAATCACCGAGACGAACGGGTCACCTGCTTTATAGACTTGAGGATTACGATCTCCTCAGACCATGCATCTTCGAGACCTTGTTTATCTCTTCCATAGAACAAGTCGCCAATCCCCTTCCCCGGCGGAATAGAACCCGATATTTTAGAAGGACTTATAGACGACGATCTCTTGCCAGTGCACGTAATCTATCTCATCTTTTCCGAGTAGCCCGATCTTCAAAACATGCTTCCCCTTTTTCCACACCATCCACATCACTTGTTTCGCAGAGACCATCGTCAAATGTCCCATGTAAATCCTTGTATACTTCTGTGCTTTCTTTCGCGGCCTCGCTATACTCCCGTGCCAACCGCTCCTTATGTATTTCTGTGAATTTATTTCTTGCCCCACGAGGAATCTCTTTCACAGCACACCTCCTTAAATATTGTAATTGAGAAATCGGCTGTCAAACCATCGCATGTTTGAACCCGTATTCAATAAAATGTTTGGAAACCCGGACCGCGCCTTTTTATTTGCAAGTTTTGATATCCAGTCTTCGGCGTTGCTTACTACGTAATAGGAGGATATTTTTTGATTATCCCCAAATCGAGAATCAGGCGAAAACTACTTCCAGGGCGGCAGATTTACGACGTGGCGGTTTGGGTTTAACAATTATCTGGACGTCACTGCCAAGGACATTAAGAAAAAAAATGAGACGTTCAAGGGAAAACCCCGACAGCTTGCCATTCATGATAGCCGAAATTTTGGGTTGTTCTGTTCCAAGGATTCTTGCAGCCCCTGACTGACTGAGATGGCGCTTCTGAATTATTTCACTTATTTTGTGGGCAAGCTGTGCCTTTGCTAGGCGTTCTTCCGCGTCTGGAAGCCCGATATCTGCGAAGACATTCCCACTACTCATCATTACTTTATCCTTCATAATATGCCTCATTTCTTGAATCGCAATTCATGGTGCTCTGAAGCTGTCTTCAGTCTACTATTTATCAAATCAATTTCCTGTTTCGGTGTTTCAATGCCAGTCTTTGCCTTTTTCTGGAAAGCATGCAGAACATAGACTGCACCTTCCAGTCTGGTTGTGTATATAACCCTATATGTATTTCCAAAATAGTTTTCGACAATTTCAACAACACCGGCGCCGTGAAAACCTTTCAATGGCTTTGCTGCCGGATGTTTGCCGCCCATTTGGGCCTTATATAAGGCAAAACCGGCAACATCCTTAACCGCCTCTGGAAACTTTTTGAGATCCTCTCTGCTTCTACCTATCCAGACTAACGGCTTCGTATCCATGAATTTACTTATACCATATTTGGTATAATAAGCAAGACAATTTATGAGACAATTTATGATGACGAAATTTAGGAAGATTAAATGCTCAGGGTCAGATCAAGGTCAGAAGATTCTGAGATACACTTATAGTGAGTATATACGCAGGTTCGATTCCCAAAATTGAAATATTTTTTGGTTAGTCCGGGCAGTTTTTATTGAGCCACATAAAACACCAAACTCCTGTCTGGTGATGTAGTGGCTATCCAGACGAGTGAGTATTTGGTATGATAGGGCATGAGATATCGTAAAAGTGCCCATGCTATCTATAAAACAGAATATGATCTCGTCTGGATAGCGAGATATCGGAGAAAAATCTTCGTAAAAGGTGTAAAGGGATATGCGGGGGAAACACTTTCGCACATCCCATAACTTGATCCCGATATCGAGGTAATAAAACTTAGTGTTCAGTTAGACCATGTTCACATGGTGGTCGTGATACCGCCAAGAATTGCAGTTGCCGACGTAGTTCAGTTCATCAAATCGCAGTCGGCAAAAAAGATAAAGGCGAAATTTCCTTTTCTGCGTAAGACGTATGCAAGTAAAGAAGGCATCTGGTCACGAGGCTACTGTGTATCGTGCATAGGCTTAAGTGAAAAGGAAATTCTCGCCTATGTTAAGTATCAAGAAAAAGAAGACAAAGGACAACTGCAATTAACGTTGTGATTTAAGAAGCCCCCAGCTCCTGCTGGGGGAGGATCACTGAAAGCGAGATTTCGGCATGATGCGCTTTTCTAGCAGATTTCCTTCCGTAATTTGCAGGAGAGATCAAAGAAAAAATGAAATGCGCCGGTTATTGGTATCTACAAAAGGAATGCCTTCGTTGTGGCAAAGATCGGCTACCCAGTACCAGGTGAAGATGCATTCTACAGCAACGACAATATCCTCACGAAAGGGAGCGATGGCTTTGAGAAAGGTATCACGGTCGGTTTTCAGGTTGCGATGTTCCCTGATTTCTCCTTTTTCATCGAGGATGCAGATATACATTTTTCTTGTGCGGAGGTCGATTCCGCAGTAGTAGTTGCGTTGATTAGTGTAAAATCTCATGGGCTTCCTCCTTCTTCTGGTATTATTTTGTCTCGTCAAAAACAAATATACCATGTTTTAGGGGGAGGCCTTAAATAGTATCAAGTCAATGAAATGTACAAGAGAGAGGCATTGGAGATTACTGTTTGTAACAGCCAGTGCTTGTTGGAGTGATAAAAACATTTAGAAGTCTTGTGATGGAATCTTCCGGAAAAGCTATTCCCACGTTTCTGCCCAGGGAAAGCTTCACATCCGCTTCTCGTAGAAACGCGATAATCTGTTCCGCCGTAAAGGACTTCGGACTTATCCTACCCTGTTTAATGTTGCGGGATGTCCATCCCCTCATGTATCTCATCGTCCTCTTGTTCGCGCTCGATTTTCTCTTCTCCAATCTCCCTTAGAACCCGCACTGCTGATGACTTCAGGCCGCAGTATAATTTACAACGTGGCTCATTATACGGCTTGCTCCGCAATTTCCCATGCCCGAATGGCCTGATAGGCTTCGCCCGGGGTTCCCGCCGACCGCAAGGTTTCCATGAGCTGCCTGTCGAGGGCGGCTTTGCTGACAAGTGCCAGTATCTGGATCTGTTCGTCGGGAATATCCGCCGGTGAAAAGATCAAAAAAACATATTCGATAGGCTTTTCCGTCGCCACATCGAAAAGACCCCCGTGTGTCAAACCGATGGCCACGCATGAGCGTTTCAGTCCTTCGATCCTTGCATGGGGGAAGGCCACGCCTTCGTTGAAAAACGTGGAGCCTTGTTTTTCTCTTTCCATGATTGCGTTAAGGCCCTTCGATTTCTCTTCGCTTCCGTCTTCACAGGCGGCATCTGAGAGGGTTCTGAGCAGATTATCTTTTGCGATGGGCGTCTCCCAGATGACGATCCTGTCCTGGGATATGAATTGAGTTAAAAGTGTGCGAGTGTCCTCTGCTTCACGTGTTGCAGGGGCCTTCTCCTCATGTATTATCTCTTCTTCAACCGCAAGAGGAGCGGCTACGTCGTGTTTCTGCGTGTCAAGGACAACTACCGTCACGCCCCTCGCATCGCGGATCAGGCGTTCGGCGACACTGCGTTCGCCCATCAGTTGTTTCCAGAAAGGAATTTTTCTCGGGCTCCCGATCACAATATGACCGACCCTGTATTCTCTGGCAAACTGAAGAATGGTCTTGACGATATCTTCTCCCTTGAAGGTGAAGACGATGGCCCCGAGCTGCTTCGCGAGGGTTAGGGTGCCTGACAGGATACGCTGTGTCTGCGCATCGATAGCCGTCGGCGCCTCCGACGGCGTCTGGACATAGACGGCATACCAGTTCCTGTTAAGTCGTCCGGCCAAGCGCGAAGCATAACGAAGCAGCTTCTCGCTGTTCTGGCCTTTTGAGCTGAGACATACCATCACCTGATCGGGAGTGGCCGGCACCTCCTCTTCCAGTTCATCACGGGATCGCAGATCAATCTGTGAAGCCAGTTCGCGTAAGGTAAGCTCCCGGAGCTGCTCTAGGTTCGATTTCTTGAAGAAATTTGTGACTGCCGTCTCGATGCGTTCGAGAGGATATATCTTTCCTTCTTTGAGACGTTCGCCAAGGTCCTCCGTAGTCAAATCGACATTCACGATCTGGTCCGCTTCCGCGAGGACCGCATCAGGAAGCCGTTCATGGACCCTGACGCCGGACGCCTTCTCTACGACGTCGTAGAGGCTTTCGAGATGCTGGATGTTCAGGGTACTGATGACGTGAATCCCGTGGGCGAGGATATCCTGGACGTCCTGATACCTCTTGGCATTGCGGCTCCCCGGCACGTTGGTATGTGCCAGTTCATCGACGAGTGCAATCTGCGGCTTCCGGGCGAGAATGGCATCAACGTCCATCTCCTCAACGATGATCCCGCGGTATTCCTGCCTTCGTCTCCGGATTATTTCCAGACCTTCGAGAAGCTTGGCGACATCGACCCGGCCATGCGTCTCGACCAGTCCCACGACCACGTCAATACTCTCGGCCTTGAGTTGGCGCGCCTCTTGGAGCATCCGGTAGGTCTTACCCACGCCCGCTGCATAACCGAGGTATATCTTCAGGTGGCCGCGTTGGGACCTGCGGATCATCCTCAAAAAGGCATCTGGACGATTTTCACCAGGCATATTCTATTTGTCCCCATCGAACTCCAGATTCAAGAGCAGTACATTCACGCGGGGTTCGCCGAATATTCCGAGAGTGCGCCTTTCCGTATGAGCCGCGATCTTGCTCTCTATGCTTTCCTCGCTCACTCCTCGCGCGCGGGCAACCCGCGCTGCCTGCATCATGGCGTTCTCCCGGCTGATGTGCGGGTCAAGGCCGCTTGCCGACGCAGTCACTGCATCCGCCGGCACCGTGGCTTCGACTGAAAGGTTATTCTCTGCACGGTAGTCACGGACGCGCTCGCCGAGATCATCAATCAATTTCTTCGAGAGAGGGCCGAGGTTGCTGCCGCCGGAGTTGGCTGCGTCGTAACCGGCGCCCGCCGCGGACGGCCGGGGATGAAAATATTTTGCGCCGGTAAATCTCTGCGCAAGCAGGCTCGACCCCACAATGCGGCCATTCTTGATGATGAGTGATCCGTTCGCCTCGTCGTGGAATACGGCCTGTGCCGCGATCCAGACCAGGGCCGGGTAAATGCCGCATAAAATGACCGCGAGAGACAGGGTGGCAACAAGCGATATGCGGATTTCTTTGAACAGATTCTTCATGGCTGCAAAACCTTCCCTCACGCGAGATGCAGGGCGTTAACGATGATATCTATTAGCTTGATTCCGGGGAAAGGCGCTATGATTCCTCCCAAGCCGTAGATGAGAATATTGCGCTTCAACAGCGCCGCGGCGCCGACGGGCCGGAACTTCACGCCTCTCAGCGCGAGAGGAACAAGGGCAATAATAATGAGCGCGTTGAAAATTACGGCGCTGAGTATGGCGCTTGCCGGAGATTGAAGCCGCATGACGTTCAAGGGGTCAATAACCGGAAATGAGCCCACGATCATGGCCGGAATGATGGCAAAGTATTTGGCTACGTCATTGGCGATGCTGAAAGTCGTGAGGGCGCCCCGCGTGATGAGCATCTGCTTTCCGATTTCAACGACCTCGATAAGTTTCGTGGGGTTGGAATCAAGGTCCACCATATTGCCTGCTTCCTTTGCCGCCTGCGTGCCTGTGTTCATCGCAACCCCGACGTCGGCCTGTGCAAGGGCGGGTGCGTCATTCGTACCGTCGCCGGTCATGGCGACAAGATGTCCTCTCGCTTGTTCTTTTCGGATCAGAGAGAGCTTGTCCTCGGGGCGCGCCTCAGCGATGAAGTCATCCACGCCTGCCTCCTTCGCAATGGCTGTCGCTGTAAGCCGGTTATCGCCGGTGATCATGACCGTCTTGATGCCCATCGCGCGTAATCTTTCAAACCGGTCTTTGAGCCCGCCTTTCACGATATCCTTCAGATGGACGACACCGAGAACCTGCCCGCCGGAAGCGACGACGAGAGGCGTCCCGCCGGAATCCGCAACATGATCTACGGAGTCTTGGACTTGTGCCGGGAAATCCGCACCGACAAAAGTCTTTATTACGTCGGCTGCTCCCTTCCTTATCTGTCGGTCTTCTAAATCCACACCGCTCATACGTGTCTGCGCCGTGAAGTTGATGAACCTGGCCTGGGGCATGTCTGAAATCGAGCGGCCCCTGAGACTATATTTTTTTGCGAGGACGACTATACTTCTCCCCTCGGGTGTCTCGTCGGCAAGTGAGGCCAACTGGGCGGCATCAGCCAGTTCCTCCACCGTGATGCCCGGCGCGGGAATGAATTCAGTAGCCTGACGGTCGCCGAGAGTTATTGTTCCCGTTTTGTCGAGTAGCAGTACATCCACATCACCCGCGGCCTCAACTGCGCGGCCGCTCATGGCGAGGACGTTCCTCTGCACCATCCTGTCGATACCCGCTATGCCGATGGCGCTCAGAAGCCCGCCGATGGTCGTGGGAATCAGGCAGACAAGCAGTGCGACCAGGACAGTGACGGAAAATGATATTCCCGCATAGAGCCCGTAGAATTTCAGCGTCATGATGACAACGAGAAAGATTATCGTGAG
The DNA here is from genome assembly GCA_963729715.1 of uncultured delta proteobacterium. Classification (GTDB taxonomy): domain Bacteria; phylum Desulfobacterota; class Syntrophia; order Syntrophales; family UBA2185; genus Fen-1135. The sequence continues at coordinate 400,240 of CAVSPA010000005.1, read as the reverse complement.
CGCCGCAAGGAGGATAGTGAGGGCTATCTCGTTTGGTGTCTTCTGGCGCCTCGCCCCTTCGACGAGTCCGATCATGCGGTCCAAAAAACTCTCACCGGGATTAGCCGTCACACGAACTCTGATCCAATCCGAGAGAACCTTTGTTCCACCGGTAACGGCGCTTCGGTCACCGCCTGCCTCCCGGATTACGGGCGCCGATTCCCCGGTAATGGCCGATTCATCAACCGTGGCGACCCCCTCAGTTATTTCTCCGTCCGCAGGTATTATTTCGCCTGCGGCGACGAAAAACATATCTCCCTTTTGCAATTGGTCGGCAGGGATTTTCTCGAGAGAGCTATCGTTACGGATGCGATTGGCCGTTGTGCGTGTCCGCGTCTTCCGGAGGGCGTTCGCCTGCGCCCTGCCTCTCCCTTCTGCCATGGCTTCCGCGAAATTGGCGAAGTATACTGTGAACCAGAGCCATAGGGCGATCTGTATACTGAAACCAAGATTTTCACCCCCCGGAAGGAAGAACAGCCCGACGCTCACGATGAATGCCCCCGCTTCCGTGACGAACATGACAGGATTATTGACCATGTATACCGGGTTCATTTTTTTTGCAGCGTGAACTATTGCCTGCGATAGAATGTCCCGATCAAAGATAGAACGCGCCTTCATAGCCATGAACTTTGTACCTCAATAGAGAATCTGCGAACCTGCCATCAGGAAATGTTCCACAATGGGACCGAGCGCAAGCGCCGGCAGGAAAGTCAGGGCGCCGACAATGAGAACGGTGCCGAGCACAAGCACGGCAAAGAGAACGCCGGACGCAGGAAAAGAGCCGCCGCTCACAGCAACCTGTTTCTTTTGCGCCAGGCTGCCTGCGAGTGCAAGAACCGGGATAATCATGAAAAAGCGGCCAAGCAGCATGGCCACACCGAGCGTTGTGTCATACCAGTAGGTGTTGGTGCTCAAGCCCGCGAAGGCGCTGCCATTATTGCCCACGGCAGATGAGAATGCATAAAGTATTTCGCTAAAACCATGAGGCCCGGTATTATTGAGACCGGCCATGCCCCACTTGCTCGCCGCGGCCCAAGCGGCGAATCCCAGGACAGAAAAAACGGGCACCATCACGTATAAGACACTGGCCTTCACGTCATAGGCCTCGATTTTCTTTCCGAGATACTCGGGGGTGCGCCCTACCATCAGTCCCGCGAGAAACACGGTCAGGATAACAAAGACAAGCATCCCGTAAAGCCCGGCTCCCACGCCACCAAAAACGACCTCCCCGAGCTGAATATTGAAGAGTGGGATCAAGCCGCCCAGCGGTGTGAAGGAATCATGCATCGCGTTGACGGCTCCGCATGAGGCATCCGTAGTCACCGCGGCGAAAAGGGCAGAGCCGAATATGCCGAAGCGAGTCTCCTTGCCTTCCATATTCCCTCCAGCCGCATCAACGCCGAGGGCATGCATTCTCGGGTTTCCCGCTCCTTCCGCCCACCAGCATACCAGAACTCCTGCAAGGAAGAGTGCAAGCATCACGCCCCAAACTGTCCATCCGTGCCGCTGGTTCTTGACCATTCTACCTAGATAATAAGTGAGACCGCTCGGTATGAGAAATATGGAAAGGATCTGCAAAAAGTTTGATAGAGGCGTCGGGTTCTCAAAGGGGTGAGAGGCGTTGGCATTGAAGAAGCCGCCGCCGTTGGTCCCCAGCATCTTGATCGCCGCCTGTGATGCAGCCGGTCCCTGCGCTATAGTTTGTGTTTCGATCCGCCGATCCTCCATGACCGGCCTTCGCTGGGCATCGATGATTTCATGACCCGTGGCATCCGTCTTGACTACTTGAATGACGGAGGCTTCCACAAGCTGTGCCGTATCGTAAGGCCTGAAATTCTGAATCATGCCTTGGGACACCAGAAAAAGGGCGTAGATGATAGAGAGGGGCAGGAGGAGATAAATGTTCACGCGGACGAGGTCAATCCAAAAATTGCCGATCGTTCGCGCGGACTGCCGGGCGACGCCTCTTACGAGGACGGCGGCCACGGCTATTCCTACGGCTGCGGAGGTGAAGTTATGGAAGACGAGACCCACCATCTGCGAAAAATACGAAAGCGTGGACTCGCCGCCGTAACTCTGCCAGTTTGTGTTGGTGGTGAAACTTGCGGCGGTGTTGAAGGCCAGATGTTCACTGACAGGCCCGAACCTCTGCGTGTTCAAAGGCAAGAGATGCTGTAGACGGAGGATCGCGTAGGTCGCAAGGAGACTTACGAGGCTGAAGACGAGGAGCGAAATGGTATACTCCTGCCAGGACTGTTCCTTTTTCTGGTCAAGCCCGAAAAGATTGTAAAGTAACCTTTCGAGAGGACGAAGCGCGGAGCCGAGAAACGGCTTACCATCAATATCCAGAACCTGTGCAAGATAGATCCCGATCGGTTTTGTCAGCATCAGGAGAATCCCGATAAAGACTGCCAATTGGCTCCAGCCATATATATTCATAACAAGACAACCAGTTCAGATGTTATATGTCACCGTTTCCGGCAGAGAGAATCTTTAAAACTTCTCCGGACGGAGGACAACAACGAAAAGATAGACGATGAGAATCATGCCGATTATAAAAACGATGTATTCCGACATACGCTAAAGCCTCCCGCAGAGCCTCGCATAAGAGATACAAGCCGCGAAAAAGATGACGACTGTGATTATATAGACGAGATCAATCATTCCCTGTCACCCGCATCCGCTGCAATTCTATCGGCCCTTCTCAACGCAAAGGAAAAAGTTGTTCCTTCACCTGTCTTGCTTTTTACGGTAACAGATCCTCCGTGTGCCTCGACGATTTCCTTGACTATGGAAAGGCCCAAGCCGGTGCCGGTATCAGCTTCCTGTCCCGGAACGCGGAAGAACGGGTCGAAGACCCTGGAGAGATACTGCTCAGGTATTCCTTTGCCGGTATCGGAAACGGAGAACTCAACCTGTTGTTTACCAACCTGTGCGGTTACAGTCACCGTGTCGCCGGAGGCAGTATACTTGAGGGCATTGGACAGCAGGTTCGCGAAAACATGTCCGATCCGCATCGTATCAGCCCAGACCTCGGGCAGGTCGCCGGGCAGCAGTATGTGAATTTTCACGCCTTGGCCGAGGGCCGCTCCCCGGAAAGATTCAACAGTCTCGGAGATGATTTGCTGAGGCGGGACCGCATGAAGCTCCATAGCCATTTTGCCGGATACTATGCGGCTGATATCAAGCAGACTATCGAGGATCTTATGAAGGCGCTCGCTGTCTTCCCGGGCCGCAATCAAGAGTTCCTGCTGCTTGGGAGTGAGGGGCCCGATCTTTTCATCAAGAAGGAGGTGAATGGCCATGCGCATCGACGTAAGAGGCGTTTTCAACTGATGGGAGACTGTGGAAATGACGCCTTTTTTTAGTTCGTCTTGCTCCAGTTGATCTGTGACATCCTTGAGGATAAGGATTATGCCGATAAGTTCTCTTCTATTATTCAAGATAGGAGCTGTCATCGGCCGGAAGAAATGTTCCTCCGCGTTGACAAAGTGTTGTACGACAGCTGTTACGTCTTCTTTCGCAGAGGCGTGATCGCCCTTCAGGGCATTTCTGTATAGATCAGTTATCCATTTAAATGGTACGCTTTCAATCCGGATGCTGCGCTTCAGTCCAAAGATGTTTCCGGCTGTTTCCGTCGCCGTCTCCACCTTTCCCTCCAAGTCGAGAATTGCCACGGCATCCGGAAGATTATCGAATGTCTGCTGTGTCGAGTGCTGAATCCTAACAAGTTTTGCTTCGTCGCTGCGGCGGACTTCCCGAAGACTTGCAGCCATCGCGTTGAATGCCTCCGAAAGTTGCCCTATTTCGTCACGGGTATCGGTCTTAACCGTGAGATCCAGATTGCCCCTTTTGATCTCCTCGGCAGACTGGGTCAAACGTTGAATCGGTCGGAGGATCCATTTGCCGATCAAGAATATGTAGGCGACGGCCATGACAGCACCGAGAATCAGGAGAAAATACATCTGCTCACGCGCCTTGGTCGCCTTATGGCGCGCCAATTGATTAGCATCGTACATGTTCTGTTGGTTCATATTAAGGATCGCATCCGCCGTTCCCTTTATATCCCGAAACAATGGAAACAGTTTATTGAAATAAATGTCCCGCCGCGTTTCGTGTGGGGTGATTCGATCTTCCATGCCTTGAATCGTGGTCTTATATTTTACAAAAAGTTTACTGAGGTGGGCGGCCTTCTCTCCTTCGCCCGGGATAGTGATATTATTCAATTCGATCGTGAGCGCCTTCTCAAACTCCGGGACGTTTCCGTCAATGGCCTCTCTTCCCTCCTTTTCATAACCGGAAAGGATAAAAAGCGCCCCGCTGTCCATTCTTTCCAGGGATTCTTTCATATTCTGACAGGCGAGCACGCTTAGATAATTTTCTCTGAGAATGACATCGATTGCATCGCCCAGTTCTGTGACTTTACTGATGCTTTGAATACCGGTCAATGCGATGATGAGCAACAGGCCGCCGAATCCAAGAAATAACTTCTGTCTTAAACTAAACATAGTCTTTCTCCTCGTGCTGCTGTGTTAAAGCAACCGGCGTGCCACGGAGAAACACAATAAAATCAGGGCCTGTAGATTTGCGCAACTGCTTGGTCTTGCATTCCGCAAGAAGACGGCGTCAAACACTTTGCAAAACGCAATTTGTAATAGATGATGTAATTTCTGCGAACTGCCTGTTCAGATTCCGTAGCGTTTCCGGCGTCGCCAGAGGGTTGCCTGATCGACTCCGAGAATGTCGGCGGCTTCCTGCAATGATTTCGCTTGAGCGAGGACGCGACGGATGTGCATCTCTTCCAGCTTATCGAGAGAAACAAGATCTCCGGGCTTAGGGCGGTCTTCCGCGGTGATTAGCTTTTCCGGCAGGAATTCGATTCCCACGGACTCTGATTTGCAGAGTATGGAGGCCCGTTCGATTACATTTCGCAGCTCACGCACATTTCCCGGCCAGGAATAGCGGCGGAGCGCCTGCAGCGCCTCTTCGGTCAAGCGCTGATGAGCACAGTGATGGCTTCTTCCAAAGAAGATGAGCAAGCGGCGGGCGAGGTCGGCAATATCATCAGGCCGCTTGCGGAGCGGGGGGATCTCTATCTGGATGACATTCAGCCGATAGAAGAGGTCTTCGCGGAAACGATTATTTCTGACTGCCTCCTCGATGTCCATGTTGGTAGCTGCGATCAGGCGAACATCCGCTTTCCGGGTCACGTGATCGCCGAGACGTTCGTATTCCCTTTCCTGGATAAACCTTAACAGCTTCGGCTGAACGGAGGGCGGCAGATCGCCTATCTCATCCAGGAACAGCGTGCCTCCTTCGCAAAAGGCGATCCGTCCCAGATGGTCCCGCACAGCGCCTGTAAATGCCCCTTTCACGTGTCCGAAAAGCTCGCTTTCCAGAAGTTCTGCGGAAAGAGCAGGGCATGAGATCTCTGCAAAAGGCTTATTTGCCCGTTTGCTCCACCCGTGGATAGCCCGCGCAATAACACTTTTTCCGGTTCCGTTCTCTCCTGTGAGCAGGACAATAGCGTCTGTCGTGGCCACCTGCCGTGCCTGTTCGACAGTCCGCTGCATGATGGGACTTGTCGTGCCCAGGTCCACTTCGGGATTGATGCGGCTCAAATCCGCCTGGAGGGCATCTACACGCTGCTCCAGCGAACGAACCTCGGCAACCTTATCTACGCAGAGTTTTACCTGGGAAGGCGTGAAAGGTTTCGGAATATAGTCGGCAGCGCCCCGCTTCATCGCATCTACCGCTGTATCGATCGATGCGTAGGCGGTGATGACTATGACTTTTAGCCAGGGCGAGCTGGATAGAAGCGCCGGGATGAGGTCGAGGCCGCTTTTTGTCCCGAGACGGAGATCAACAAAAGCGGCATCAAAGGAACGGCGGGCGTTTTCAGAAAGGGCATCCTCGTAATTGCTAACCGCAACAACCTTGTGTCCTTCCGTCTCGAGGCAGACGGAGAGGGTCTTGCGAATATTCAGCTCGTCGTCGACAACCAGAATGTTTAAAGGTGAGGCGGACTCTTCCATCATTAACTAAATATCTTTTTGAATCCGGTAGGGAACATTTCGCCAGAGATAATTCATAAAACACAGTTCATTCGGAAAAATATGGCAGGCATGCGAAAAAAGGATGGTGTGCCTGCTTCTCGCACTGAATGACATTACATCGGAACTGCCTATCCCTACAAGGGATTTTTTCTCATCCCTTGCCTGAGACAAAATAAGACATTGGATTAGTCAGATTAAGTATTACGCCGATGGAAAAAAAAGCCTGAAACTGTAAGGATAAGCACTGAACAGGCGGCGATGCTATAGTTAAAATGATTTTAAGTTTCGCAGCTTTATTTTCTGAGATGAAGATTTGGATTACCAAGCCATGCACGCTCCTAATCTATGACCAGAGGCCATGAAGGGAGACCATTGACCTGGGTCGCCGGGTCGAAAATTGTGGAAAGAGAGAAAAGAAGATGAGTAAACAGAAGTACGAAATAGGCCTGATCGGTCTCGGTGTCATGGGGCGCAACCTGCTTCTCAACATGGCCGATCATGGATATGCGGTAGCCGGCTACGACAAAGACCATGAGAAGGTCAATGCCCTCCACGCTGAATCGGCCGGGAGGCATATCCGGGGCGCGCGGGTCTTGGAAGAATATATGGCGCTTCTGAAATCGCCGCGGGCCGTCATCATGCTCGTCCCTGCAGGCCCCACTGTAGATGACGTCATCAGGGACATCCTTCCCTTTCTGGAAGCGAAAGATGTCGTTGCCGATTGCGGCAATTCCCACTTCACCGATACAAACTTGAGGCAGAAAATTCTGGCAAGGGCTGGGATTCAGCTTCTCGGTGTCGGCATCTCCGGCGGAGAGCACGGTGCACGCCACGGTCCGAGCATCATGCCCGGAGGGGAGCGGGAGGCCTATGAAAGGGTGCGGCCTCTTTTTGAGTCAGTGGCCGCCCGAGTGCAGGGGGAACCCTGCGTCACCTATCTGGGGACAGGGTCTGCGGGACACTTCGTGAAGATGGTTCACAACGGCATTGAATATGGCCTCATGGAACTCATCGCCGAAACCTATGACCTAATGAAGCGGGGCATAGGCCTTACGGACGATGAACTGGCCGAGGTATACGAGAGCTGGAATGGATGGTCTTTTCATTCTTACCTGTTGGAGATCACCGCCGATATCTTCTGCCATGTGGACGAAAAAACTGGCAGGAGGCTCATTGATGTTATCCTTGACGAGGCCCGTCAAAAGGGGACCGGGAAATGGACGTCACAGACAGCCATGGACCTTCAGGTCCCTGTTCCTATAATTGATGCCGCTGTCTTTATGCGCGACCTTTCCGGCTACAAAGCGGAAAGGGAGGAAGCAAGCCGTATCTTGACAGGGCCTTCTCCGCCCTACCGTGGAAAACGTGATCTCTTTATCAGCGCGCTAAAAAAGGCGCTGCGGGTCGCCTTCATCATTATTTACGCCCAAGGGATGTCCCTCCTCCGCAAGGCCTCTGCGACATATGGCTACAATCTTAACCTTGCGGATGTTGCCCGCATCTGGCGGGGCGGCTGCATCATCCGCGCGGCAATTCTCGAAGATATCTGCGAGAGTTATCAAAAAAACCCTGATCTCCCGAATTTGCTTGTAGACCCCGGCTTTGGACGACAAGTGGCGGCATACCAGCATGAGCTGAGGGGCATGGTTTGTTCCGCCGCAAACCTTGGGATTCCGGTTCCGGGAATGATGGCGGCCCTGGCTTATTTCGACAGCTACAGAAGTGCATGGATGCCGACCAGCCTCATCCAAGCCCAGAGGGACTACTTCGGGGCCCACACGTATGAGAGGGTGGATGAGAAAGGCGTCTTCCATACAAAGTGGGAGGAAGATTGAATCATGGAAAGATCGAAGAACGGAAACCCTGTAGTCATCGTAATCTTCGGCGCCGGCGGCGACCTGACTTGGCGGAAGCTCATCCCCGCCCTTTACAGTCTTTTCCGCGACCAGTGGCTGCCCGAGAGATTCGTGATCATGGGAATGGACGTGAAGAAGATGAGCGACGAAGAATTCCGTCAGCATCTCCGGGGGGGCGTTGAGCAGTTTTCGCGCCAGGAAAAACCCAGTGACGAATTATGGAAAACTTTCGCCTCGTCTCTCCACTACCGGGTCGCGGATTTTATGAATGCCGAATGCTATCAAGCCCTGGCCCGGCATTTAAGTGACCTGAACCAGGGGTGGAACGGCGAGGCAATCAGGATTTATTATCTCGCCACACCTCCACAGATGATCTCGGTCATCCCCCGGCAGCTGGGCATGGCCGGTCTTGCACGGGATTACAGACATGCCCGGATAGTCGTGGAAAAGCCTTTCGGCCGTGATCTCGCGGCTGCCCGGATCCTGAACAAGGTACTCACAGCAGCGTTTGACGAATCCCAAATATTCCGGATCGATCACTACCTCGGCAAGGAGACAGTGCAGAACATCCTCGCGTTCCGCTTCGCCAATGCCCTTTTCGAGCCGGTCTGGGATCGCCGGTACATCGACAACGTGCAGATAACAGTGGCGGAGCAGGTAGGGATCGAGCACAGAGGGGCCTATTACGATCGAACGGGCGCCCTCAGGGACATGATCCAAAACCATCTTCTTCAGATCCTCTGCATGATCGCCATGGAGCCGCCCGTTTCCTTCGACGCCGATGAAATCCGGAACAAACAGACAGACCTGCTCCGTGCGATACGCCCGATAAACCGGGACCACGTCCACGAGTATGCTGCGAGGGGGCAGTATGGCTCTGGATGGATCGACGGGCAGAGTGTGCCGGCATACCGCGATGAGCCGGGGGTGAAACCCGATTCAACGACAGAGACCTTCGCGGCAGTCAGATTCTTTATCGACAACTGGCGGTGGCAGGACGTGCCGTTTTACCTCCGCACGGGGAAAAGGTTCCCACACCGCATCTCAGAGGTGTCCATACAGTTCAGGCCCGCACCGCACCAGTCGTTTCCCGCTACGGCGGTCCGGGACTTTCTATCCAACCGCCTGATGATACGCATCCAGCCGGACGAAGGGATCATACTCCGTTTTCAGGCGAAGCGGCCCGGCCTGCAGATACACCTGAGCCCCGTGGATATGCATTTCTTCTACTGTGAAGCCTTCAATGCTAAACCGCCGGAAGCTTATGAAACACTGCTCGTTGACGTCATGCTCGGTGACGGGACACTCTTCAAACGTGCCGATCAGATAGAGGCCGCATGGGCGCTCATGACGCCGATCCTCGAAGCATGGGAACTTTCGGCGCCGCCCGATTTTCCAAATTATCCAGCGGGAACAGGAGTCATCGAACCGGCGGCGATTCTGATTGCACGGGACGGCCGGAACTGGCTGACACCCTCGCTCTACGAAACGGAGGAAAGAGGAGTTACTGTGCACTGCAAACCGGCATAAAGCGCCGCGATGTGCGGGAAAATCCCATGCAGCCCGGCCATTAAATAAAGGGAGATGTAAAATGAAAAAAGTTTTTATGGCGTGGATGGCTATACTGTTCATCGTTTTGCTCTGCTTAGGCACGCGGGCGGATGCTGCAAAAGTTTCGCAGGGCGAGCAGGCATTTGTAAAGAACTGCGCCGTCTGTCACGCGAACGGCGGGAATATCATCAATCCCGCCAAGCCCATCAATAAAAAAGTCTTAGAGGTAAACGGCATCAGGAAGCCTGCCGACATGGTCGGCAAGATTAGGAACCCCGGGCCGGGGATGACGCAGTTTGATGAAAAGACGATTCCCGACAAAGAGGCCAGGGCTATTGCCGAGTATGTCCTGAAGACGTTCAAGTAGTGACCTGCAATTTTGAGAGTGGTAGCTCTGAAAGAAGTTATTGGAGGGAGAGACTTAACACCCCTTCCCACCAAGGGAGTGGACGTTATTCAGAATGGGCATCATGTAATGATTACAAGGAGGACAAATGGAAGAGGCCAACACACCCGTAGAAAACCAAACAGAGAGCACACGCCGGCTATTTTTGCAATGGGCTACAGGCATCCTGACCGTGCTCTGCGGGATAGTCGTGGGGATACCCCTTATCGGTTCATTCGTTGGACCGGCTTTCATGACCATGAAGACAACCTGGATCAAGGTTGCCGACATAGAAACACTACCTGTGGGGCGGCCAGTAGACGTGAGTGCAGCCGGCGTGCAGGTGGATGCCTACGTGCAGGAATCTGTGATCCGTCACTTATGGGCAGTCAAGAACAGTGACACAGAGATAACCGTGTTCTCCCCCATCTGCACCCATCTCGGCTGTCATTTTAACTGGAACCCGGCGAGCGCGCATTTCGAATGTCCGTGCCACGGCAGTGTGTTTGCGCTTGACGGAACTGTCCTGGGTGGACCCGCTCCCCGCCGTCTCGACACCCTCCCGACAAAGATTGAGAACGGTGAGCTCTACGTGAAATGGATACAATTCAAGAGCGGCACCCCGGAAAAAATCCCTGTGTAGGAGGTTTTTTTATGGTCTCCCGTATTCTTCGCTGGATCGATGAGCGCTGGCCCGTTTCCCCGTTCATCCGCCTGGCTCTGGAAGAAGAAATGGCCGGAGGAGCCGGCTATGCCTACGTATTCGGCAGCGCCGCCCTGATCATTTTCCTTCTGCAGGTTGTGACTGGCATCTGGCAGCTCTTCTATTACGTCCCTACCCTTAGCCAGGGATACAACAGCCTCGGTTACCTGCGCACGGAAGTGCCTTTCGGCTGGCTGATCCACGGGCTTCATTGCTGGGGAGCCAATGTCATGGTGGTCCTTGTCATACTACACATGTCCCAGGTTTTTATCTGGGGGGCCTACAAGAGACCCCATGAACTGCAGTGGGTCACCGGCGTGTTCCTCTTCCTTATTACCATGGCCATGACCCTGACCGGTGGGGCTCTCCCGTGGGACAAGCGCAGCTACTGGCTCGTGGAAGTGTCAGCGAGCAGCGCAGGTACGGTTCCAGTCATCGGCGATATGATCAAGCGGCTGATGCTGAGTGGCGGTGTCATCGGCCAGCTCACACTCTCCCGCTTTTTTATTCTCCATGCCGCCATTCTCTCCGGCGCCCTGTTTGCGATCATCGCTATCCACCTGGTCGCCCTCAGGAAGGTCGGGAACGCGGGCCCCTGGGATGAAAAAGGGCGTGAGAAGAAGGGACGCTTCTGGCCGGACCAAGTCTTCAAGGACGGCCTTGTGGCGAGCCTGATCATCCTACTCCTGGTGGGGCTTACTGTCTATGCCCCCCCCCCCTTCGCAGGTATGGCGGACCCTCTGGATGCCTCCTATATACCAAAGCCGGAGTGGAACTTCCTCTTCTTCTATGAGGCGCTGAAGTTTCTCCCCGGTCAACTCGAGGTGATTGTCACCATCGGGATTCCTGTAATAGGCACCCTGATCCTGCTCCTTGTTCCGTTTGTGGACCGCGACCAGGAGCGTCACCCTTTAAAGCGACCCATAGCCATGGCAGGCTGGGTCATCGTCTTGGCGAGCTTCATCGCTCTCACACTGGCCGGAGCCTATGGCAAGCCCGAGGGCGTACAGAGCGGGGGGATGTCAGCTCCGCCGACCGCTGCGGCGCCGGTAGCCCTCTCCGCCGACGAAAAGGCGGGAAGCGACCTGTTTAAGTCTCAGGGATGTGTCGCCTGCCACCGCATAGACGGCGCAGGCGGAAGCCTCGGACCCGATCTTTCCGGGGAAGGTATCAAGGGACGTTCCCGCCGGTGGCTGAGAGACCATCTCCGCAATCCGAAGGCCCATGACTCCGCAACCGTCATGCCTTCTTTTGCGGTCCTGGGTGATACGCCCATCAATCAACTGGTCGATTACCTTCTCACCCTCAAGGGAACGACAGCGGCAGCAGCTTCCACCGTGTCTGTAGCGCCGGTTGCCGGAGCCCCCGCAGGCACGCACGGGGAGCCTGGTGTGGCTGTTAATATTATCGGTAGCGCCGATCACGGCGACATTCTCTTCGAGAAAACCTGCTCCTCGTGCCACGGCCTTCATGGAATGGGGAATGTCCCCAATACAGGTTCAAAGGACGGGACGATTCCGCTGCTCAACCCGATTGACCGTGATCTATTCAGCCCGGACCCGAAGGCATTTGCCGAAAAAATCGATGTCTACATACAGCACGGCTCCCGGCCGGAAGGAGCAAATCCCCAGGTCAGCATGCTTCCCTTCGGGGACACCAATGGGCTAACGCAACAGCAGATTGCCGATCTCGAAGCCTACATTCTCAGCCTGAACGGGGTGGACCGGGCCATGATCAACCGCCCCGGGCTTTCCCCTGGCATGTTCTTCATCATCGCCGCTTTTGCATTCCTCTTGGTCGGGATCAACCTGCTGGGATGGTGGTGGTTCTGGAGGCTGGGTAAGCGGCAGAGAAAAGAGGTGGATAAATGAGAAAATTTTTATGGTTCATATTTTTGGGAGTTCTTCTTTCTGCGGGCAGCATTTATGGACATGAAACCCTGGGTACCGGCGATGCCAAACCGGAAGAGATGGGCATCGTGGAAAAGACGGGGCAAATCGTTCCTGCCGATCTCGTATTCTACGACGAAAAGGGGGACAAGGTGAAACTGGGCAATCTCCTGGGGAAACCCGTCATTCTGACCCTTGTCTATTTCTCATGCGAACATATCTGCCCGCTGATGCTGGGGGGTCTTTCGCAGGCCTTGCCCAGGCTGGCTGTTGCCGCAGGCAAAGACTACAGGGTCATTACCGTGAGCTTTGATGAGGCAGATACCCCGAAGATTGCTCAGGCGGCAAAGAAGAATTACATAAACGCCATCGGAAAGTCTTTTCCCGAAGACGGGTGGAAATTTCTGACGGGCAAGCAGGAGAGCATTCACAGGTTGACCGAGGCCGTGGGTTTCAACTACCGGAAAGACATCCACGGTTTCAGCCACCCCGTGGTGCTGGTATTCCTCGCCCCCGACGGAAAAATATCGCGTTATTACTATGTGACGCAGTTCCAGTACGGTGCGGCCTACCCTATCAGCTTCTCTTCTTTTGACCTTAACATGGCCCTCACCGAGGCCTCCCAGGGAAAGGCCGTCACGGGGATCAGGAAAGCCCTCCTGTATTGCTTCTCCCATGAACCGCCTGGGCAAAGTAAATTCTTTGATTTCATGGCAGTAGTCGGCCTCATCACGCTCATTGCCATGGTAACTTTTTTTATTTACCTCCAGGTGACGTCCAAAAGATATCGCAAAGGCAAGGAATATGATGCTGAGAAATGAAACGCTCGACGTGGCCAGTTATTACGCACGAACGGGAAGATACCGATGGCTTATCGCGGAGTGGATGATGTCCACGGATCACAAACGGATCGGTGTCATGTACCTGATGGCTCTCCTCTCCTTCTTTTGCGTAGGTGTTGTGCTGGGCTTCATCATCCGGCTCAGCCTCCTCTCGCCGGGATGGCTCGTTGGCCAGCAGGGCTACAACGAATTTTTCACCGTCCACGGCGTTATCCAGATATTCCTCTTTATCATTCCGGGAATCCCCGTCGCCTTCGGGAATATTTTTCTTCCCATCCTGATCGGGGCACAGGACGTGGCCTTTCCGAAGATCAACCGGTTGTCCTGGTGGCTCTATGTGACCGGCGCCATACTTGTGCTACTGTCCGTCTTCATAAAGGGCAGGCCACCTGATACGGGCTGGACATTTTACGCCCCGTATAGCATCCAGACGCCGGCCAACATCTCGATAGCCGTTATGGGGGTCTTTGTCCTTGGGTTCTCGTCAATTCTTACGGGTCTCAATTTTGTAACCACCATTCACAGGATGCGGGCCCCAGGGATGGGTTGGTTCCGCATGCCCGCCTTCCCGTGGACGCTCTACGCCACGGGCTGGGTGCAGATGCTCGCGACGCCGGTCCTGGCCATTACGCTGCTCTTCATATTCCTGGGCCGTTTCTTCGGCGTCGGGTTTTTCGACCCAAACAAGGGAGGCGACCCGATCCTCTACGAACACCTCTTCTGGATGTACTCCCACCCCGCCGTCTACATCATGGTTCTTCCGGCCATGGGGATCATCAGCGAGATCATCCCTGTCTTTTCGAGAAGGTCCCTCTTCGGGTACACCGCCATCTGCATGTCGGCCCTTGGGATCGCCATTGTCGGCTATGCCGTCTGGGGCCACCACATGTTCACCAGCGGTATGAGCGACACCGCCCGTGTCGTCTTCTCCTTCGTCACCTTCCTGGTCGCTGTGCCCAGCGGTGTTAAGATCTTCAATTGGCTGTCCACCCTCTACAAGGGTTCCATCGCAGTCGACGCACCCCTCCTTTTCGCCCTGTCTTTCATTTTCCTATTTTCCATTGGCGGTCTTACGGGTCTTATCATCGGAGCCCTGGCGACAAACCTCCATCTCCACGGCACCTATTTCATCGTCGGGCATTTTCATTATGTCATGTTCGGTGGGGCCGGCTTCTCCATCATTGCAGCGCTCCATTTCTGGTTTCCCAAGATCACCGGCCGGATGTACAGCGAGAAATTCGCCAAGATCGGCTGGCTGAACCTCTTCGTCGGCTTCAACATCCTTTACTTCAGCATGTTCGTCCTCGGGTTCCAAGGGATGCCGAGAAGGTATTTCGATTACCCGCCGCAATATCAGATGGGACATGTGATCTCCACCATGGGCTCGTGGTTTCTGGCCATCGGTCTTATCATCATCTTCGCTAATCTGGTCCGGTCAATATTCAAAGGCGACAAGGCCCCCGCAAATCCATGGGGCGGAAAGACACTGGAGTGGACCATCCCCTCGCCCCTGCCCCGCGAAAATTTTCAGGAGATCCCCATAATCACGCGGCGGCCCTACTCATACGAAGAGGAGGCGAAGTGATAGATTGAGCACGGAAACGGGACATATCGACAAGCTGGGAAAGAAGATGGGGATGTGGTTCTTCCTCTTTACGGAGATACTCTTTTTCGGCGGCGTGTTCCTCCTCTATTCCATATTCCGCTACAAGTACGCCCAGGATTTCCATTCCGCCGCCGCCGGGGAGAACGTCATCATGGGGACAATCAACACAGTCATCCTGCTCACAAGCAGCTTCACCATCGCACTTTCGATTGCGGCCATAAAAAAGGGGGAGAAAATTTCTTCCATGATCCTCCAGCTTGCGACGATTCTCATGGGGGTCGCGTTTCTCATCATCAAGTATTTCGAGTGGAGCGCTAAGATCACCGTGGGGATCTATCCGGATTCTCCCGTACTGCTCGCGCTCGCTAAAGGGGAGATCCTCTTTTTCGGCCTCTACTATGTCATGACCGGCCTCCACGGGCTCCACGTCTTGGTCGGGGTCGTCGTCATTTCCTTCATGCTCTATTTCACGCGGAGAGAAACGATCAACCGGGAGAACTATGCACGGCTAGAAAACACCGGCCTCTACTGGCACTTTGTCGATATCGTGTGGATTTACCTCTATCCGCTTTTTTACCTAATTACTTAAGGAACAACCATGAAAGAGAAATATGCAAAGGATCACATAGTCCCCACCGGAACGTACGCTGCCGTCTGGGTGGCCCTTCTCATTCTGCTGGCCGCCACCCTTGCCGTGGCAAAGCTACGTCTGCTCGCGCAGTTTAGCGCCCTGGGGTCCCTGGCGATCGCTTCCGTCAAAGCTGGCATCGTCCTCGCCTTCTTCATGCACCTCAAATATGAAGGAAAACTTCTGAAAGGAATGCTGAGCATCGCCCTGTTAGCCCTGACACTGCTCATCGGGCTGACATTCGTTGATGTGTGGCTGAGGTGAGGCGGACTATGTTTCTGGGTCCTTCAGATACGGCTGGCAAAGTGGAAGGGGCCTTCCTCTTCATCGTGACCTGCTGTGTAATCCTTTTCGCTATCGTCACGATCTGCATGGTGGTCTTCCTCGTGAAGTACAACAGAGAGAAACACCCCCGGCCGGAACACGTCAAAGAAAATACCCTCCTCGAGATCGCATGGACGGTAATTCCCACGATACTCGTCATCTTCATGTTCTACTTCGGCTGGGTGGACTTTCAGTACATCCGCAACCCGCCGAAGGATGCCATGACCGTCAATGTCACCGCCCGTCAGTGGTCCTGGCTTTTTGATTATGACAACGGCAGGCAGAGCGATGTGTTGCATGTTCCCGTGGGAAAGCCGGTGAGGCTCATCATGACATCCGTCGATGTGCTCCACTGCCTCTACATCCCCGCGTACCGCATCAAAGAAGATTGCGTCCCCGGCATGAAGACTCACCTCTGGTTCACTGCGAACGAGGCAGGGACGTATGATATCTTTTGCACTGAGTATTGCGGCGTCGGCCATTCCCACATGCGCTCGAAGGTTGTCGTCATGATGCCTGACGATTTTGAAAAGTGGATGAACGCGCCGCCGCCTACTACAGTCGCCGCTCTGGGGCCGAGGATCTTGCAGGCAAAGGGGTGTCTCGGATGCCACACTCTTGACGGTACCTCGAAAGTTGGTCCTACTTTTAAAGATCTCGTGGGCAGGAAGGAGACCGTGATCGCAGCGGGGCAGGAGAAGAGCATTATAGTGGACGACACTTTTATCGGTGAACATATACTTAATCCCCAAGCCGCCCTCGTCAAGGGCTATCCCCCGGTGATGCCCCAGGTTCCAATGTCGGACGAAGAACTAAGGACCATTGTTTCTTATATTGAGACGCTCAAATGATGACTAACGGGCCGTTTCTGAAAAAATGCAAAGTGCCTGCCCCCCCCTTCCGTCCCCCTTTGCAGAGGGGGGAAGAAAGGGATTTTTCTAATGTCCGTTCCTATCTCTGCCTCTGCAAGGTGAAGATATCCTTCTTTGCTGCTCTTTCCGCGGCTACAGGCCTTCTACTGGAAGCGTATGATCCCTGGCCTGTATTGCCGGCCCTCATCACAGGCGTATTTCTCATGGCCTGCGGTGCCTGCGCCCTCAATCACTGGCAGGATCGTTCCACCGATGCCCTTATGCACAGGACGGCGAGAAGACCCATACCGTCGGGAAGAATCAAACCCGGCCATGCGCTCTTCTTTGCCGTTGCCCTAATATGTGCGGGTTCAATCGCGCTCCTCTTTACGGGTGTGTTAACAGCGCCCCTCCTCGGGCTTGCCGCAGTCTTCTGGTATAATGGTTTTTACACATGGTTCAAGAGCCGCAGTGCCTTTGCAGCGATCCCCGGGGCCCTGGTCGGTGCCATCCCGCCGGTCATAGGCTGGATTGCAGGAGGCGGGAGCCTCATAGACCCGCGGTTAGCGCTCCTCTCTTTCTTCTTCTTCATGTGGCAGGTTCCTCACTGCTTCATCCATCTCCTTGCCTTCGGAAAGGAATATGAAAAGGCCGGCCTTCCCTCTCTCACGGAAGTCTTCACAGGTGACCAACTTGATCGGCTGACCTTCCAGTGGATCATAGCGACAGCGGTAAGTTTGCAGCTTGTCACTTTCTTCGGCGTTATTCGGTCGCCCTTTATCCATATATCCCTGATTGGTGTCTCCCTGTGGCTTGCCACGAACGGGATAAATTTTATGAGATCGCACGCATCAGGTTACGCCGGCGTTTTCAAGAGGACGAATTACTTCATGCTCGTGGTCATGATGTTCATGTTTTTTGATAAATTGCCCCGTTTCCTTCTCTAACAAACTGTGTCATAATTGAAATAATGGAGAAGAAGAATGGACGCAGCATCGAAAAGGAAGGAAGAGCGCGAGGAGTGGGAACTAATGCTGCAAAGATGAAAGAGCAGGCGGCGCTGCGCGCCGTCGAGTTTGTGCAATCGGGCATGATCGTGGGCTTGGGTCATGGAAGTACGGCCCTCTATGCCGTAAGAAGAATTGCGGAGCTGATCCGTTCAGGATCTCTGCAGAACATACGCGGCGTGCCCTGTTCCCGGAAAGTATTCGAAGATGCACGGACACTGGGAATTCCGCTCACTACCTTGAACAGAAATTCTGTCATCGATCTTACCATCGACGGAGCGGATGAAGTGGACGAACATCTTAACCTCATAAAAGGCGGCGGCGGCGCCCTTCTGAGCGAAAAGATCGTCGCCCAGGCAAGCCTATGTGAGATCATCATTGTGGATGAATCAAAGATGTCGGACGTCTTAGGCACGCGGTGCGCTGTCCCCATTGAAGTGATCCCCTTCGGATGGCAGTCCCACATTTTTTTCCTCGAGAAACTTGGTGCTAACGTGAAGCCAAGAAGAAATAGCGACGAAAAGCTTTTTAGAACCGACCATGGTAATGTCATTCTCGACGCCAATTTTGGTCCGATAAGAGACCCCGCCGAACTGGCTGCCGATTTGAAGGCGCGCGCAGGGATCGTAGAACACGGGCTCTTTATACGTATCGCCACGAATGTAATTGTCGCCGGAAAAGGCGGCGTGCGCCATCTCGAGCGCGACTGATCGGACAAAGCGGATAAGGAGAATTAATCGTATGATGAAAGGTGATAAATGGATCGATGTCTCTCTTACCTTGAAATCAAACATGGTGCACTGGCCCACTGACCCTCCTTTTTCCATTGAGCGCGTGCGCGATATGGATAAAGGCGATACCATCAATCTCTCGAAGATAACGATGGGCGCTCATTCCGGCACTCATGTCGACGCCCCGGCACATTTTATCAAAGGCGCAAAGGGAGTTGACCGGCTTTTGTTTGATTCGCTGATTGGCCTTGCGAGGATCATCGAGATTGAAGATGCCGATACCATCAAAGAAAAGGAACTTGCCGGACACAGAATTAGGAAAGGCGAGAGGATCCTTTTGAGGACACTAAACTCGACAAACCAATTACTACATAAAGATAACTTTATCGAAGACTTTGTCTACATGGAGAAAGATGCGGCGGAATTCCTCGTCACCCGCGGCATCAAGACTCTGGGCGTAGATTATCTCTCTGTCGGCGGCTATAAGAAAAATGGCCCGGATGTTCACAGAACTTTGCTCGGCGCAGGGATTCTCGTTATTGAGGGGCTTGATCTCACCAATGCTCCACCCGGTCTTTACAACATGATATGCCTTCCCATGATGATTCTCGATTCTGATGGCGCTCCGGCGCGGGTCATCGTGAAAAGGGCTAAGGCATTTGGCGAAGATAAATGAGGCATTACCTTATAGAATAGAAACGCTCTTTCTTAGTGAACGATTAGCATTATTTAGGCTCGGTTCTCGCAACAGCAGCAAAAGATGATCCTACTGATGATCGGCGTGATCATCTTAGGAGTTTATATCCCCAGGCTTAAGAACAATAGGAAAGGAGGTGAAAAAGGATGAGGACCCTAAAAAGGAACGAACTGAGCAAACGAGCCAAGCGCGAAGAAGAGAAGTTCTGGTTGTACATGAGGTCTGCGGAGTCTGGTAAGTTATGCTACAGTTGAAAGAAGTGAAAAGGCAAATAGTTGCCGGTCCGGCAACAAAGACGTTTGATTTTTTTATCCAGTGGCATCTGACCGAGCGTTGCAATCTCCAATGCCGGCATTGTTATCAGCAGCGGAGAAGACCTCGCGAGATGTCCGTTGATGAATTGAAGCAGCACATCGACGGGGCCACAGAGATGTTGGAGGCCTGGGAGAAGGAGTACGATATATCTCTGTCCCCGTCGATTAATTTTACGGGGGGCGAGCCGTTCCTCTATAAGGGGCTGTGGGACGCAATCACCCATGCCAGAAAGAGCGGGTACAAGGTCGCTATTTTGACGAACGGCTGCCTTATTACCGAGGACGCTTCCCGAAAGGCGTCGGCACTTGGCATAGCGGATATCCAGATCAGCCTTGAAGGTCCTCCCGAAATACACGATAGCATCAGAGGCGCCGGAAGTTTTGCCGCTGCTGTTAAGGGCGCCCGCCTTCTCGTCGATGCGGGAAATGGCGTGAGCGCAAATATGACTCTTTCCCGCCTCAACATCGGGAGCGTTGAAGAAACGGCAAAAATAGCAGAAGTTGCTGGCTTCTCCGGAATCGGCTTTTCCCGCCTGGTTCCCTGCGGAAGCGCTGAAAACCTATTGGACAGTATCCTTACAGCTAAGGAGATCAAGACGGCTTATGAAAAAGCGCTCGCTTTGGACAGGCCATCGTTCCAAGTCGCCTCCGGGGATCCGTTGGCAGGCGTCCTTTCGGGATTCAAACCTTCACCGGAAAGCAAGTTGGCTCTCTCCGGCTGCAGCGCCGGTTTCTCAGGAGTGACCATTACCAGTGATGGGTCTGTCATGCCCTGCCGCCGTATCGGGCTCAAGATAGGCAACCTCAGCAAGACCTCCCTGCGGCAGATATGGTCCACCTCCAAAGTCCTCTGGCGTCTCAGGCAAAGAGAAAGTTACAAGGGGGAATGCGGGGAATGCCCTCTCTGGCCTTCCTGCCGGGGTTGCCGGGCTGTGGCCTACGCTTATTCGAAATCCCGAGGCGCCCCCGATCTCTTTGCAGATGATCCTCAATGCTGGATGATTCATTCTGAAAAATCCGAACATCACGGATAGTTGATACTCTCAGAAGTCTTCGTTCTCATACAGAGCAACAGGTCGATATACTTGATGATTATGAGCAATTAGAATAAGAGGTAAGACATTTATTTTTGGATGGCATCTTTTTGTACATTGGTAATACAATTTTTCATGGCTTCAGTGAACAAGGAGAGCGTCATTTCTACAGATGCGGCCGGCCTAAAACCCAATTCGTTTGTTGCCTTACTCCAATCCAAATCCCATACCTCGCTTAAGAATGCAGGTCCCGGCCACTCTTCAGAAGAGATAAACTAGATGGGCGAATTGGAGTTGGTGAGATGCACAATAATCTTCACAATTTCTTCCCATGTGAGAAAAAAGCTTCCCAAATTGTAAATCTGACCTGAAGCATTAGGTCTTGACGCCGCAAGCATGATGGCGCTTTCGAGATCAGCCATGGTAATAAATACCCCACCCGCACCGCGAACCAATTCAAGGGGCTGATTGTTTATAGCCTTCCTGATTAAATCCCTCAAGTGACTCCCGCCGATGCTATCGCCGAAAGCCCACCAGAAACGGAAGATTGTGACATGAAGCCCGCGGGTCTTATGGTAGTACTTGCACAGCTCTTCCGCCGTTAACTTGCCAAGCGCGTATAAAGGCTTCCTTGCTTCTCCAATAAGACACTGATGAACCTCTGTCACGGGGTGCACAACTGCATGGCCATATACGGTTGCCGTGCTTGTATAGATAAAACCCTTAACTCCTGAAGATGAAGCTGCATCTAGGAGATGGGTGTGACCTTTGATGTCTATATCAAAAATAGTGTGCGGGTCATCGGCAAAACTCCATGCAAGGTGGATGACCAGATCCTTTCCACGGACAGCGTCTTTGGTTATTGTTGCATCTGAAATATTTCCCTGAAGATAGTTAAGGGGCAGATTTTCATTAAACCATAGAGGGCGCGGAGCCTGGTCGAGGATTGTCAGTTTGTGCCCCTTTGTGGGAAGTACCTTCGCCAGGTATCTTCCTACATCGTCGGCGCCACCAACAATCAGAACCTCCATATTGCCTTACCTCTGTTCTCAAAATAGTAAGGGCGGCGAGCAGAAATCATTTTTCCACCAGCCGCCCTTCCGTGAAACGTTCACTCGCAACAAGGTATCTTCGCAGCCTGCATACGCACCCCGTTTGAAACTCTCTCAAGGCCATTTCTTCAGTCAGCCAATCGATTATGACGTCCTGGCTGCTGCCTCTGCCGGTGTTGCGGCAGGACACAACGGCTAAGCCCCTACCGGTTTAGCTATCTTTTTTAGAATGAGCGCGCCAATCCCCGAAGCGATGGCCGTTGCTCCAATGACCGAACATCCTACGATCCACCCAATTTCAAAACCATGCGACTTGGCATAGTATAGTGCAAGCGCAGTAATAAAGGTTGGTCCTATCATACCGCCAACGCCCTTTGCCGTATACATTATGCCATAATTTGTGGACAAATATTTTTCGCCATAACGATCGGCAGTAATGGGTGGGAAAAAAGCAAACATTGGCCCGGTGCAGAAAAATGCCACCGTTACTACGATCATGAACGCATACGGATTATCTGCTACAAACGGCAGAAGAATATACAGCAGACCGCACGCGACAAAATCAATGAACATAGCATTTTCTCTGCCAATCTTATCTGAAATTATGCCCCAGACGATTCTCCCAAGCCCGTTTGCTGCAGCCAATGCCGTAAAGGTAATAGTAAATATTGCCGCCGGTATCTTGTAGTCATTGGCCATCAGCTTGATGTTCGGCGTAAGAAACATATATCCGATGGCCATAAGCACGAACATACCATAAATCAGATAGAACTGCCCCGTCTTGAACATCTTTACGGGGCTGTAACCCTTGCCTTCAGCTTCTTTCGGCTTGTCGGAAACAGCCGCCTCTGCGGTATCGGCGGTGCCTTGGGGGAATCTGAGTACCTGCGCAACCAGAAGCAATACCACCGCAAACCCAATGCCGGTATAAAGGAAGGCGGTTTTGTAGCCGTAATTTGAAACAAGTTTGATTATGAGCCATCCGAAAAGTGCTGCTCCGGAACCGAAGCCACAAGCCATGATACCGGAAGCCGTGCCCCTCTTCTTTGGGAACCACTTCAAGGATGCGGCTATGCCACCCGTATATATAAAACTTGCGCCGATGCCGGCACATCCGTAAGATATGCACATTGGCAACACCTTATCGTGCGCGCCAATGCTACCCCATCCAACCGCTACCAGTATTGCCGCAAGGGAGAAGAAAATTTTTGTGCCGAACTTATCCATCAGGTAGCCGGTCAGAGGGCCCGCAAAGGTCATACATGCTACAAATGTCGCAAAGGCCGCCTGAATCTCCACCTTTGAAAATGTTGGATTAGACTTAAGAATATCAGGAACAAAAAGAGCCCAGGCATACTGAAGGCTGGATATCATTGCCATACCGAGAACACCGGCTGTTAACATTATCCAGGGATTATTCATGAAACCTGTCTTTGCAGCGTCTCCGTTTCCCATATTTACCTCCGTAATCAATTTGGCAGAAGGTTTTCCCTCACCCGATGTTGGTGAGGAGATGTTTCATACTTGGATCCATGATACCGCCTAAATGTGGTGCCATATCTTTTCCAACCACCATTGCGGTATCTGCGTCTTTACGAGATGCAGTTTCATTAGTGATACTCAGCCCTACTAATGAAATGTTTAAAGCATCTAAGTTTTAGAGAGATTGAGAGCGCCCTGCCGGAATCGGCAGGGTGCTCTCAACTAATCACGCAACGCAAGAAGGACTCTCATCTCTCGTCGCAGCTTATACCTTCTTTTTCTTGGGCGTAGGAATCGGAGCTTCAACTGCAATCGCTTTAATCCTCTGGATCTTCTCGTCAACGAAGGCCTGCATCTTGGCAATGTGTTCCTGTTTCAGATGAGAGAACCTTCCCTGGTATTTCATATATTCGTCTACCGGTTTGTATTTTTTCGGCAGACGCGAGTATTTGTAGACGCCGTTTTCCCATTCATATAGTGTCCACATGCCTGTCTCTACAGCCAGCCTGCCCATTTCGAGTGTCAGCTTCTCATCGAATTTCCATCCCTTCGGGCAGGGTGCGAGCATATGGAGGAATGTGGGGCCATCATAATTGAGAGCCTTACGCACCTTATTCATCAGGTCGACGGGGTAGGAAACACAGGTAGTGGCTACGTACTTTACGGCAGGATGCCCCCCGATTACCATTTGCGGGGGGTCCTTCGGGAAAAGTGTCTTGCCTTCTGGAATTTCTTTACCAGGCGGTGTGAAGGTTGTGTTTGCGCCGTAAGGCGTTGTTGGCGAAGTCTGAATACCTGTGTTTGCATAGGATTCGTTATCATAGCAGATGAAGAGAGCGTCATGAGCTCGATACATCATTCCAGACATTGCCTGGAGACCAATATCAACGGACCCCCCATCGCCTGCCATTACTATTACATTTGGGAATGGGCCGTCATATTTCTTCTTACGGGCCAGTATTTTGTAGGCCGCCTCGATACCCGATCCCACTGCTCCGCCGTTGGTTATCTGAGCATGGATCCATGATACGGCGTACGGTGTGCAGAGATAACTTGAATTTGCCACGTACATGCAGCCCGTAGGCCCAATGAAGATTGTATCCTTACCTGCGGCTTTTGCCGTAAGACGGTAATTTATTGCAGGACCGCATCCGGCGCATGTCCTGTGTCCCGGCACATACATCTCTTCCCTCGGTGCACCTTTAAGGGACTTGATCGGCTCTAAAACTTGTTTCTTATAATCAAAGGCTTGCATAATTTGACACCTCCTTGTTCTCCTTATTATTCTTCATCTTCAAATCCAACCCAGTATACCTTCTGACGCACTTTCTTCTCTTCAGCCATCTTCTTCATGATCTTTGCCATATAGTAAAAGTCGTCGAGAAGAATCACATCGCCTCCAAGACCGGCCATAAACGATGTGAGCAACGGTCTCTTGTCAAGGTCATAGAGGGTTGCGCTGAGCTCATGGATCAAGTTGCCGCCCCTTGTGGCGCCACCATAGGAGGTGCTGGATTCCACCGTAGCTACAGCTTTCACATGTGCAAGCGCTTCCATGATCTGTTGGGTCGGCCATGGTCTCGTCCAGCGTGGTCTCACCATGCCGGCCTTTAAGCCCTGGTTCCGCAATTGACGGATAGCAGCCTTGCATGTATTTGCATGGGCTCCCTGGATAAAGAATGCCACCTCTGCATCTTCGATCATATACTTCTCCAGCCATGGATCTAACTTCCGGCCGAAAATCTTGTTGTAATCGGCCACTGCTTTTTCGATTACTGCGGGTACTTCCAGAAAGGTCATTGCCCGTTGAGCATCCATGGGCGCTCCCTGATCCGGCCTAATTTGCGGGCCGTGGGAAACCGGACACGTGGTACTTAAAGGGTGAGGTGCGCTGTAGGGGGGTAAAAATTCTCTCACCTGTGAGAGTTCCGGCAATACGACCTTATCCGCGATGTGGGAAATAAAATATCCATCCTGACATACGAACTGGGGAAGCATTACACGGGGGTCTTCTCCGACACGATAATTGATGAGGGTATTGTCAAAGACCTCTTGAGGCGTTGACGCCCACCCCATCAGCCAACCCTGGTCTCTCGCAGACATTGCATCGGTATGTTCTGAACCGAAATCTCCCGGCGGATCCAACGTCCTGTCGGCAATTGCCATTTGAAAGGGGTAGCGTCCTCCCGCTGCCGGGCTGTAAACCTCAAAGGCGTAGGTGACGCCCACACCTGAGCTTCCCGTATAAGCCCTGGCGCCGCACGCTGAGGCCCCAAGAACTACCGACACCTGGGCGTGTTCGCCTTCACCGTGTATAAACTCCGCATCCAGTTCGCCGTTTGCGACCATCCTGGCAAGTTCCATCATGATCGCTGTATAGGGACGGATGGGGAAAGAACATATTACTTCTACTTCCGCAAATTTTGCTCCCTGGGCCGCAGCTGCGCACCCACTAAGCATTTTTTCTTGAGCCATATTGTTTCCTCCTTCTTACTTAAAAGGGTTTTTCTAAACGCTGTACCCCGTCTTCAAAATCAAGTTCCGGGACAGAAGCTATAGCATCTGCCGGGCACTCATAGATACAGATCTGGCAGCCTTTACAGAACTTCCAGTTCCATTCCATTTGATCCTCTTTTTCATTGTATGACCAGCATGAATCCGGGCATGCGCCATAACAGGTAAAACACCTCGTACACTTTTCGTGGTCGATAACCGGTCTGACAATCCTCCAGTTCGATGTCATAAAGAGTTCCTGCTGTTTGATCGGCGCCGGAGTGATTGCTCCGAAAGGTACTTCTCTGTCTTTAGGTATCTTTATAGCCATATTTTTCTCCTTCCTCTAAGTTTTAATGATAATGAACTAACCATGTATTAACTTCCCCATGAATATTCGACACGGGATTTTCTGAATTTTTCCAGATTTACCTCCTTGAAGCCACGTTCCATTGCTGCCACATCGCTGACGATCTTTGCGAGGTTTTCTTTTTTCGCCATTTTGGTTACTCTTGCCATCGCTCCCAGAATAGGAGCAGCAATACCGGCCCCGATTCCGGACGCATCGACACCGCCCTCTGATCCCGAGAAGTCCACGGTTCTTATTCCCGAAATGCCGTCAGCATCGACAGTGGCAACAGCGCCAAGTATGTCGGCATTGGGAATGAATTGGAGCATGTAATTGATGGGCCGGGCCGTGTTAATGATGAGCAGACCTCCTTCGGGCATCCCCCTCAAAACATTAATCCCTTTTACAATGGTTGGTTCAACAACGACCACGATGTCAGGATGGCTGTTGGTATAGAGATATTTCATCTCAATATCTTCATCACTGACTCGCACGTACTTCCTCGTGGTTACAAGAACGCGGTCCGGCAAATCTTCGTAATTGTCAAAAGCCTGAACGAATTTGCCGTCCATTTTGGCTGCCTGAGCGAAGGCATTGGCAATGTCGCGCGCTTCCTTGTCCATTACCACGCCCCTCGTCCATACAGTTATCTCAGTTACTTTCGCCATAAACACTACCTCCTTCAAATGAAATTGGTCAGCCATAGACTGACACGTAAGACCACAATATTATTGTGTGTATACGCGTTTTAATGAAGATCGATCTCTCTGTTCACCAGCATCTTTTTTCTTGAACAGTGTGTTTTCCACCTCCTCTATGTGTTGCATCATTGCCTGCCGGGCAGTTGTTCCATTGCCTTCCTTGATCGCCGCAAGAATGCTCTGATGGCCTGCGAGTGATTTCTGCTTCCTTTCTTCCGTCTGAAGATATGTCTCTCGCGTTTTGCGGAGAATGCCCATAAGAGCAATAAGGAGACGACCAAGCACTTTATTTTTCGACATCGTGGCTAAGGTATAATGGAAGCTGGAGTCCAACTTCACCGGCATTCGCCCTTCAGAAATCTCTTCTTCCTGTCTTGCTATAATCTCTTCCAACTGGGCTATTTTTCTTTGTGATGCATTTATTGCTGCTAATCTTGCGATCTCCGGTTCTAAAATCTTGCGAAGAGCAAATATATCGATGATGCTGTCCCGATCGTGAAAGAGTGCTGTTGCCAAAGGTCTTATAATTGCTTCCTCGCTGGTAGCCATTACATACGTTCCATTACCCTGCCTCCTCTCAACAAGGTTTATCGTCTCCAAGGAAAGTATCGCCTCACGTACGGTCAATCGAGATACTTTAAAAGTTTCTGACAGTTCTTTTTCGTTGGGTAGCTGGTCGCCGTGCTTTAGCTTGCCTTTTTCGATGAGCACTTTAATCTGTAAAACGATATCCTCATAAGCCCGCTTTTTTCTGACTTCTTTCAACAATGTTTGCTCCCCCCTACTTTTCCAGGCTTTTAATGGCATCATGAAAGTGACGGGTACTGATAATAAGCTTTGCCGGTGGACTCCCAGAGCTGTTGATGCGCTCACTAATAGCCATCATGGCGGCGCTGCGGCAGATAAAAGAAATCTGTGAGCCGACCATACCGTCAGTTAATAATACCAGGTCATTTATATCAACATCTGTATGGATTGGCCTGTCACCGGTGTGCACCTTGAATATTTCCAGCCGGTCTTTTTCGTCAGGGATCGGGAATCTCAGGATGCAATCGAGACGACCCGCGCGCGTGAGAGCCGGATCAAGGAACTCCTCTCTATTTGAAGCCCCGAGGACAATAACCTGGGAATGGTCGCTCAAATTGTCAAGTTCGTTGAAGAACTGCGTTGACACGCGCTCCACGGTACTGCTTGCTTCTAACGCCGCATTACGACTCATTCCTAAGGCATCTATCTCGTCAAAAAAAAGTATGCATGGAGCCGACTGCTTCGCTTTCTTAAAGATCTGGTGAAGCGCCTTTTCCGATTCTCCCAGCCATTTTGAGAAGAGAATAGGAGCACTGATGGAAATAAAGTTGAGGCCGGTTTCTCCTGCCAGGGCCTTTGCCATAAGTGTTTTACCCGCGCCGGAAGGCCCGGAGAAAAGAATTCCCTTCGGCGCAGTTACTCTTCCCAGCGCAAAAAGGTCCGGATATCGTGTCGGCCATTCGATAATCGATATCAGCTGATCCTTGATATTTTTCAATCCCCCAACGTGATGCCATTTTACCGTTGATCTTTCAGTGAAGAACTCACGAGTTGCCGTGGGTTCTACTTCGCGGAGCGCTGTTAGAAAATCCTCCATCGTGATTTGGAGGTTATCCAGTTTTGTGAGTATCGTATCGAGGTGGTTCCCTTCTTTCACGGAAAGGTATCTTCTCAGGGCGACCATGCCTGCCTCCTTGCAAAGAGCCTCAAGGTCAGCTCCCACAAAGGCATGAGTGATACTGGCAAGTTTATCAAGGTTGACATCAGGTGATAATGGCATGTTGCGACTGTGAATCCCAAGTATCGCGAGACGACCTTCGACGTTTGGCACTGGGATCACAATTTCCCGATCAAATCTACCCGGCCTGCGTAAGGCGGGATCGATAATCTCTGGAATATTAGTTGCGCCTATGACAATTACATGTCCTCGGGAGACCATGCCGTCCATCAGGGCAAGAAGCTGAGCGACAACCCTTTTTTCCACATCACCTAACACCTCTGCACGCTTGGGTGCAATCGCATCGATTTCGTCGATGAAGATGATGCTCGGCGCCTTTAGTGAGGCCTCCTCAAAAATTTCCCTGAGCTTCGCCTCGCTCTCGCCATAATACTTGTGGATTATCTCAGGGCCGTTTATCCTCATAAAGTGAAGCTTGGTTTCACTCGCGATGGCTCTGGCAATCAGTGTTTTACCGGTTCCCGGAGGACCATAGAGAAGAACACCCTTGGGCGCCTCTATACCAAGTTTTTCGAATATCTCGGCATAACGCAGAGGAAGCTCCACCATCTCCCGAACGAGTCTGAGCTCATTTTCAAGGCCACCGATATTCTCATAGGAAACACGCGAGGCTGCATCTAAAGAAAAATCAGGTTTCTTCAATACAAATCTTGTTTTCTGATTGATAATCACTCCGCCTGTGGGAGAAGTTGCCTCGATCTGAAAGAAGCGCTCTTTCCCCGCCAGAAAAGGAATATTGATTTTATCGCCGGCTATAACCGCAAGACCCTGGAGAACTTTTGCAAACTGTTCAAGTTCACCCTCATCCGGCAACACATACGAAAAATCAACGGGGGTCAGTACAACTGTCGCCGCAGTTGTTCGAGGTATTTTCTTAACCTTTACGAGTCCACCTATATGAACGCCGGCATTCTCACGCGTGTTACCATCGATTTGAATCAGTTGTTTCCCTTGCGATTCAGGGAAAGTACCCGTTATTCTTGCAACGGTTGTCCTCTCGCCGCCAATTTCGATGATATCGCCGAGGACGGCTTTCAATGAATTGATGTCCTCGGGACTGAGGCGTACGATGCCTTTACCTACATCCTCAGCAAAGGCTTCACTCACTTTCAAATCGACTCCAGTATTCATAGATTTACGTACTATTTCAATATGGTAGAATATATCTAATCATCTGATGATTTGATTATCATAATGTTACATATTTAGTCAAGAAAATTTTTTTATTTCTCATTCTAATATTCTGAATAAGAACTTTTTCAGTTATGGTAGATGGGTGAGTGGCAGGCAGGCTTTCTCCTGAAAGGGGGATTTGTCAGGTCTTCACTCCCTTCTATTCTTTGGGGCGGTCGGAGTAAATAGAGATACGGCATACAACCTGCCACTCCACCTTGGCACAGTCATTCCTTTCCGATCTGCAATCCGCAGTTCTGATGAATGCCCACTGTTGAATGTCATAGGTCTTAGCAATGTTCGCCAACTTTCCGTTCATTCAATTCATTGATTTCGGGTTCGAACATAATAGGTCTGAACCGATTTTTTCCCGCTTCAAAAAAGCAAATGCCTTCCTAAAAACAAATCATCGACAAGCCAAAAAGATTGATATAGATTTCATACAGAAATCAATCGGGCAAAGAGAGGCATAATTATAAATTCAATAGAAATATGGGAAGTGCCTCTCATCTTCACATTTTCAAGATTTGCTTAGAAGATTCTGAGTGAAGTTATGATTACCATGAATTCCGATTCCTTCAGTTGGAGAATGGCAATGGCAATTCTGACAAGCGAACTGAAACCCCGGGAGCGCCTTGTGGAGTCGGAACTCATCGCGAGATTCAATGTCAAGCGTTTTACGATCAGAAAGGCAATTCAGGAACTGGCCCATCTCGGATTCGTTGAGTTTACACCGAACAAAGGGGCAAGAGTTGCGGACATCACCGACGAAGAATTGGAAGATCTTTATTGTGTTCGAGTCAATCTGGAACTCCTTGCAGCGGAGCTGCTGGTAAAGAAGATCACACCGGAAAAATTATCTCTCCTCTGGAAGATCCACAAGGAATATACCGCAGCAGTTGAGAATGGTGATATCGAAGGAATGGTGTTGAAAAATGAGGAATTCCACCAGACCCTCTATCTGATGACTGAGAACCGGTTCCTCGCGGACAATCTTGACAGGTTGAAGAATGGCATCTTTGCATTAAGGTATAACGCCTATCTTTCACTTGATATACCCCAGTTGAGTGTTGCTCAGCACGAATCTATCATCAATGCCCTCGTCGATGGGGATTTGGAGAAGTTGAAGCTCAGCGTGAGAGAGAATATCATCTACCCGAAGATGATCCATGAATCAAGAAAGACGAAACCATTAAATGCAACCTCCAAAGTATGAACGAGGTCGCTTGTCTTATATTTGCCCAGTAAGGAAATTTATTATCGTCATATCAGAGTTATAATCCATTGCCGATGATGCAGTTGAATTCAATTTGGCCGGAAGATAAGGTCAATCTGCCAACAGACGTGTCCGCATCCGAGACGCGTTACGCGGACGGGAGAGAAACTTTTTTTGAAACATCATGGAGAAGTGGCGGGTATTGGATAGGCGAAGAGTTGATATTTCACAGCAAAGCGAAAGAGTGATCGTGCGCGGCAATTATGGAGAGCTTCCCCAATCCTGGATGGTTCATCCCCAAAGACCTCCCATACACAATTAATGCTCTCCGATTATCTTCACTTTCTGCATAGAATGCTCACTTATGAATTGCTATAGCCTCGATGTTTCATTCGTTCCTTCGTAGGATTTCCAACCGGAGACGCACGAAAGCCACAACCAATAAGGATCTTCGGGGATGCATGCTGCGGAGCCTTGCGGAACCTGCCTTAACCGCAACGCCTCTCTGAAAGTGGCGTGAATTCTCTGCAGCCAGATATATGGCGTGGATTTCCTCTATAGGCGGTCGTTCCAGGAGAGGCCATTGCTGGAAACAAGCAACGACGCGCTTTCGGAGAGCATCCGCATCAGAGATAAACATACTTGTTGATAAGGTTGTTGATGACTATGTTAATGAATCATAAAAACCATCAATTATTGATGATTTTAAGCTCTTTGCATGATTTTTAGGCAAAGGAATTCATGAATAATTTAAATAATATAAGGAATTCAGCCTTGAGTTTGATATTTCAAAGAAGTTTATCTAAAACATATCAACCTGACGCGAAATGCATACCATTTCCCACTTCCCGATCCAGGTAAATTCTCCGGAACATGAAGAATTTTGCAAGCACAGCGTGAAATCATTTTTTGATAAGCACGGCCGGTTCCGCAAAGGATACTGACAGCTCCCTTTTTTCGGACCTTGCCAGCGGGCGGCAATGCTGTTGAAATGACGCCGCAGCAAGAATATCATTTTTTTGCCTCTTCATGGTTAAGCTTCTTGAGGACGGCAAGAATTTCTTCATAGTTTGGTGAACCGTCCTTCGCATACCGGATGATAGCCTTCTTATCTACGATTACAGTGCGCCTGTTAAAGAGGAACTTGTCGGCGCCGGTTACACCGTATTGATCTCCCAGATATCCGGAGATGTTCGAAAGCAGGGGAAAGGTAAGTTTATATTTCTGTGCCCAATATTTGAGGGTTATCACGTCATCCCGGCTTACGCCCACGACCTGGGCGTTTAGAGAGGCATAGACAGAAAGAATCTTCTGGTGCCCCTGCATCTCGCCCGTTCAGACGGGTGTGAATGCCGCCGGGAAAAAAGTCATAATAAGGTAGAACTTTCCATAATACTCATCACCATAGTTAATTAGCCGTTCATCAGTGGAGGCGAGGTTGAAATTCCATGTTTCCTTTCCTATCAGCTTCGAGGCCTCTATGCCAGCGGCGAAAGAGTAGGCAGATATGAAAAGGACAGACATGCCGACAAAGAAACAAATCCACAGGTATCGTCTATTATCCATCTTATACTCCTTGTCTTGTAATTCTATTTTCACATTCCCCATGTGGAAGAATCTCACGACTCCATTGAGGGATTACCAGAACTAAGGTGCCGCTGCGCCCACACGAACAAAACCCAATTAAAAATACATCGTTACGATTTTTATTGTGAACATGCCAAGACAGAGCACTCCGCATAGCATCAAGCTTAGTGAATTATCTTCGGTTCCCCTGTGACCGGGAAGTCCTCCTTGGCAAGTCCCGCCACAATCTTATCAATACTCGTTTTTGTGTCGTCGAATCTTACGGTAACTTCGTGAGTGAATGGATTCGCATTGTACTTAAGAACACCCGGGATTTTCTTCAGGGCATCACGTACCCTGCTCGCAGTGTCCTGTCACTCGCATCCGAGGACTACCATTCTGACTATTTTTTCGGCGGCAAGAAGGGGCTGCGAAGCAACGAGCAGGAAGATCAGACTCAAAATGCAGCCGGTAGCGAAACGTTTACTATGCTCCATAAAAGGGCTCCTCAAGTATTGTTATTCCAGGTTGTTCAATGTCTCGGGAATGATTTCAGAAAGCGCTGGAAAGATATGCATATTATCCGTTATTGATTTCACATCTCCACCGCGTGCAACAGCATTCACCACCTCCTGGATGAGGATGGCTGCATCTGGCCCGATGATATGGAAACCGAGAATCTTCTCCGTTCTCTTTTCCACAATTGCTTTGGCGAAGCTTTCGCTTTCCATCATGGCGTCTCCCATCACCACGTCGGAATAATTTGCCCGGCCTACAAGTATCTCGTGGCTCTTCGCTGCCTGTTCTTCAGTGAGGCCGAGCGAGGCGATCTGTGGACGCGTAAAGACGGCGTGTGGAACGAGACTAAAATCGAAAGATACTTTCTTGCGGCTTGTGGCATTGCGCCAGGCCACCCGCTGCATCATTTCGCCTGCGTGTGTGAACATCTGGCGTCCGATAGCGTCGCCTAATGCCCAGATGTTTGCCTTGCTGGTCTGCAGTGTGTTGTCAACGTCTATGTAGTTAGTCTGGTTCGTAGTCACTCCTGTCTTATGGACATCCAGGAGGTCTGCATTGGATATGCGCCCTGCAGCGACGAGTATCTTGGTACCGGTGACTGCCTTCTCATAACCCGTATCAAGATTCTTTAGCATTACAGTATAAACGCCCTTCTTCTCCCAGACTTCCACAGTCTCCCAGTTGGTCAGTATGTCCATGCGCTTCGAGAGTACCTCTTTAAGATGGTCTGCTATCTCCGGTTCCTCGTTGGCGAGGAGCCTGCTTTGTCTCTGGACTATGGTTACCTTGGTTCCCATGGCCGCAAAGAAGTGCGCATATTCGACCCCGATATAGCCACCACCGATGATAATGATGCTTTCCGGCCTTTCCCGGAGATTGAGCAGGTTTTCATTGGTTAGATAATTGATCTTATTAACACCGTTGATGGGCGGTATGAGGGGCCGAGCGCCAGTGGCTACGAATATCTTCCGGCCTCTCACAGTTTCCCTGCCAACATTCAGGGTATAGTCATCAACAAACCGCGCTTCATCGTTGAAAAAATCCAGTCCCTCCGAACTTGCAATCTCATTTCTCATCCATGTCCGGCTCTCGTCTATGGTTGCCTTCATGCGATCCATGATGGCAGGAAAATCTATGCGCTTCACTTTTGCCTCGATTCCCAGCTTTTTCGCCTCTTCTATATCTGCGATCCTGTCGGCATGATAGATTAATATCTTAGATGGGACGCAACCCACGTTGACGCAGGTTCCTCCCACATTCGCCTTGTCAATGAGGGCGACTTTGAGTTTGCTGGCCTGTGCCTTGAACGCAATGCTCAGTCCCGTGCCGGCGCCTATTACGATGACGTCGTATTCTTTCACTGAATTCCCTCCATGGCAGCTCCTGCCGCTGTATGTATTGTAGATGAATAATTTATTTAATCTATCAAGGGATGCCTTATTTTAGGCGGCGAAATACCGCAGTTGGCGCTCAGGGAATAGATGAGCGCGTGAGGAGGTTAATCTGTGTCAGAAGTAATTATGATGGTTTCGGGAAGAGCAAAACTCCCTTACGTCCACGGTAGTACTATTCCATCATAAAGAGAAATGTCATTCCAAACGTATACGAATAATCTTTGAGATTTTTCGTGTCTTCTGCGCCGACATGCAGTGCTTTGGACGACAGACAAACTTGAGAATTATGACGCAGTCCGCACGGAAATGACGAGAAGCAAAGGGTCTCTATTCACCATAGCCGCCGTTTCTAACTTTTCCGCGGAAGACCCAGTGTTTGTAGCCGATGTAAGTGAGAATTACCGGAAGGACAATGATGATCACTGCGAGCATGAAGATAAGAGTCTTGGGTGAAGACACAGCGGCGTTCCTGATAGTGACCATGTCTGGGATGATGTAGGGGTAAAAGCCCACGGAGAGGCCAATGAAGGCAAAGAATATGAAGGATACATTCCAGATGAAAGGGGCAAACTCCGATCGACCGCGCAGACTCCGGAGGCACATGATAAAAGCAAGAAGGGCAAAGAAAGGAAAGATAGCAACGTTAATGAGGCCGGGCATAGCGAGCCATTTTTGCGCCATATAAGAATGTCTGGCGATAGTCCAGATGTAAATCGAGATGGCGATGATAAACGTCAAATAAGCGGATAAGGATGAATAAAACCTGCCCTGTCGTTGGACTTCGCCCTCTGTTTTAAGGATGAGGTAGTTTGACGCCAACATTATGTAACCTGAAACCACGCCCAGAGTGAAGAGAACAGAGTACGGATGAAACCAGCTCCACACCGTTCCTGTAAAGGTATACCCCTCCATGGGGATTCCGTAAAAGATGCCTCCCAGGGTGAAGCCCTGAGAGAGGGCGGTTGCAAGGCTCCCCCACCCGAAGGAGAGGCTCCAGAGAGAAGGTCTCTTGGAGCTGTCACGAAGTTCAAAGGCCAACCCGCGGAACATCAAGCCGAAGAGCATCACTATTATGGGCACATAAAAAGCCGAAAGTGCTACGCTGTAAAAGAGAGGGAATGCTCCGAAGAGCATCCCGCCTAAGACAACAAGCCAGGTCTGATTTTCCTGCCAGACGTTTTGGAGGCTCTTCATCATGATGCCACGCGTCTCCTCATCTCGAGTAGAAAGGGCGATGATGCCAATGCCCAGATCTGTGCCGTCCGCGACGGCGTAATAGAGGACAAGAAAACCGATTATCAGGAACCAGATCTGCGCGACATGGGCGTCAAGCCACTCCATTATTTATTCCTTTCCAGAATTCGCGGGACCGCCTGCGCTTTCGCTCGGCGGTTCCGGTCCGCGGGCGATGATGCGCCAAGCAAATGCGAAAAATAAAATCGTAAGAATTGCATAAACCAGAGCGAAAGCGGCAAGTGATCCTGCTACCGTAACGGCTGGTATATTGGAGGCTGCGTCTCCCGTCCGTAGGAGCCCGTGGATTACCCAAGGTTGGCGGCCCACTTCACGGGTTGCCCACCCCGTCTCCATGGCGAGATAGCTCAGGGGAAGCGCCGCCATCCAAGCCCGAAGTAGCCACTTCTGGGTAGCGACGCGCATCGCATCAAGCCCTCCTTTCCGCCACACCCAAAGGGTCCAGAGCATGAGAAGGAATAGCGCTGTGCCGATTGCGACCATGATCCGAAACGCATAAAAAGGGATGGCAACTGGCGGCCGGTCTTCACGAAGGAATTCGCGCAGGCCCCTGACCTGGCCGGTCATAGTATGTGTGGTGAGCAGGCTGAGAAGGCCGGGTATTCCGATAGACCAGCTGTTATCCTGTTTCTTGGGGTCGGGCCAGGCGAGGACGATGAAAGGGGCACCGTGCCCCTGGGGATTGGTTTGCCAGTGGGCTTCGAAGGCGGCAAGTTTCGCGGGATCATAGTCGTAAGTCCCCCGGCCTGCACCATCGCCAAGCCAGATCTGCAGGGGAGTTATTACGATGGCCGCGATAACGGCCCATTTGAAGGAAGCGAGAAAGAAGTCCGTATGCCGTCTCTTGTGGATATACCAGGCGCTCAGTCCTCCTACGACGAAGACGGATATCTCAAGAGCAGCAACCCACATATGGGGGACGCTCCATACCATGTCCGGGTTGAAGATGGCCCGTAGATAGTCTGTGACGATAAATTTTCCCTTGTCGAAGTAGCCGCCCGCAGGTGTCTGCATCCAGGAGTTAGCGACCACGATCCAGAATGCTGAAAGCGAAGCGCCCAGAGCCACCATGGAAGTGGCGAAAAGATGCAATTGAGGCGAGACCTTTTTCCATCCGAATATCATGATCCCGATGAAACTTGCCTCCAGCATGAAGGCCATAGCGGCCTCATATCCCAACATGTGTCCGAAAAAATCGCCCCCGGCACGTGAGAAGAAACTCCAGTTTGTCCCGAACTGAAACTCGAGGGGAATGCCCGTGGCTACGCCGAGGGCAACGTTCAGAAAGAATAGGCGGCTCCAGAAACGTGCATGGCGATAGTACTCCTCTCTTCCGGTCCATATCCAGCAAGATTCAAGGAATACGAGAAAGAGACTCACGCCAATTGTTGCAACCGGCCAGAGGATGTGAAACATTGCAGTGAGGGCAAACTGCATCCGTGAAAGCGCGACAGTATCCGAAAAGCCATCCATGGATGAATCCTCTTATTGAATATTTCAAGCTGCAATCTCGCGGAGGCGGGAATCCAAGACATTGGTATTATTATATTTCATCCATGAGAATTTCGCTATCACAAAAATACTATTTCTATCGTCGATCTCTCTTAATTGTCGACAGATATCGTAAATGTAAAATTCAGAAATTTGAAGAAAATGGAGTTTCAAAGAATTGCCAATTGCGGCATTTTTTGAGGATCCATACGCTCTTTTCTTATCCCTTTCAAAACAACTTTTCTATGTGCCATTATCGCACATAATGTGCTACTAATGCACAGAAGGCAAGATATTAGCTGTTCGCGCATTTGCCAATTTCATGAGAGTTTATGTTGTGCAGGAATCGCACTATTTGCTTGCTGGTGCCTCGTTGCAACTTGTCACATTGCCTTTGCATCAATGAAAATAGCAATATCCTTAAATTTCGTAATAGTCTGTTTTTATAGGAAAATTCTGTATAATTTGAATTTCCTTTTTTGTTAATTTCAAGCTTGGCATCTATTTTGCTAGATTGTTAATTACGAGACCTCAGAAGGCAGGAAGACACCTTTGGGATTTTAATCTGATGAAATAATTCATGAAAGGCATTGCTCCTGGGGTCTCGCTGGACTCATAGTATATGAATAAAGCGTAACATTTTTTCCCTGATTTCTTTATCGACGAGATTTAGTTCTGCTTGAAATTGATTTAAGATCGATGGATGGTTTCCCTTCCCTCCTTTGCCGTCCATCGACCCCCTTTCCAGAGATTCTGAGAGAGGATCAGCATTCATGATCCCTTTCAGTCTATATAGCGAGCGGGTGGATGGTTCCTTTTTCCCTCCTTTTACCATCCACCCTTTTTTTGTCTCACGGGTTTGATTTTCACTGTCAGTTATTTCGA
Organism: uncultured delta proteobacterium; assembly: GCA_963729715.1. GTDB lineage: Bacteria > Desulfobacterota > Syntrophia > Syntrophales > UBA2185 > Fen-1135. The sequence goes on along the minus strand of CAVSPA010000005.1, from coordinate 362,387 downwards.
ATTCAAGGCCTTTGACGCCGGAATGCGCCCGCAATATTAAGGACACAGACGAACCAACGTAAAATTATCCGTGGTTTAAATAAATTTTTTCTTCTCACGTAAAGACGGTCGAAGGGTAGTCGTCTTATCGTGCAAATATCCTGCGGTAACCTCTGATCAGCCCTTGCTGAAGAGTTTTTCCTTCTTGAATCTATTAACGAACAATTTCAAGCCGGTGTGCTCAAAAAATCGCAGAATCATAATTTGAAATATGGTAAAGGTACGACACGGATACTATGTATAGCCGACTGCGATTCCAACGGAGCGTTACCTTATGAACGGGAAAGAAGATCTCAAACATCTGCCAAACAGGAGTGACAGCATGTGTTTTGGGTGCAGCCCGGCTAACCAGGCAGGGCTACGCTTGGAATTTTTCACTGACGGAGAATCGATTTCTTCATGGGTTAGGGTGCCCGCCCATCTCTGCGGATGGAAGAACCTCGTCCACGGTGGGATCATATCAACTATCCTGGACGAAGTCATGGGGAGGGCCGTTATTCATAAAATGAGATGCCTCGGAATGACCAAGTCTATGAAGGTTGACTTCCTGAAGCCCGTCACGATTGATAAGGAATTGAAGGCCGTGGGGAAAGTGATCGAAGTCAAAAATGATCGCGAATGCCTTGCAGAGGCAATGATCTTCAACGCAGCCGGGGAACTTTGCGCAAAATCCACAGGAACCTTTGCATTATTCAAACCCGATCACAGTAAGAAATTGGGAATCAAAGACGAGGATGCGATGGAGTGGTTCAACTCGTACATGAAAGCATAACGTCATGCCACCTGACTCCTGAAAATTACGCGTTCGGATAAGCAACGTAACGTTTCTATCAAAGGAAGCGAGCCATGAGTCCGCTCATATCGTTGGTTCAATATGCCGGCAGTCCCGATTCTCTCAGAGAGGCCGTCGAGCTTTGCTGCGGCCTTGAAGAACTGGAGAGAAATGCCAGGGTACTAATTAAACCAAATCTTATTACATGGGACGATAAGTTCAAGATAGCGCCATTCGGCGTGTTTACAACGACACGTCTCGTCAAAGATCTGGTCCTCATGCTCAAGGATCACGGATGCAGAGAAATATCCATCGGTGAGGGATCGGTTCAAGTTCAAAAGGGTGTTGGTACCATGGCGGCCTTCGCAGGTCTCGGCTACTACTCACTGGCAAGAAAGTACGGGGTCAAGCTCGTAGATTTTAATGCCAGCGAATCCGTAAATTTCAAAATCCCGGGAGGACCTACTCTCCATATCGCAAAAGAGGCTGTGGAGTCCGACTTTCTTATCAACTTCCCCGTTCTGAAAACCCACGCCCAGACGAAAGTATCCCTGGGGCTGAAAAATCTTAAAGGCTGCCTGAGAACCTCCTCCAAGAAGATCTGCCATCATGCGAGTCCCGGCCTGGAGTATTGTTTCACATTCATCGCCGATTGCGTAAAGCCGGCATTAACCATTGTGGACGGTATCTACGCCTTGGAGCGAGGCCCTCTTCACTTCGGAAACGCATTCAGGAAAGGCATTATAATTGCGTCCCGCGATATCCTTGGAGCCGACATAGTTGCGGCAAAAACTATAGGTTACGACCCGCAGGACATAGTCCATTTCGTTGAGTATGCCAAACGTGACGGCAAGTCTCTCGACCTCGGAGATTATGCTATCAGAGGTGAGGCCTTGGAAAATCATATCAAATCGTTCAAATGGGACTGGGGATGGACGAAAGATAACACTGGCCCTTCCATCTTTGAGAAATTCGGTGTGACAGGTGTCGCCTTACGCAAGTATGATGAAACTCTCTGCTCTGGATGCACCCCTCTTGCCAACATGGTGAATATCCTTGTGCTGTCGGCATTTACGGGTCAGCCCCTTCCGAAGGTTGAGATCCTCAACGGCAAAAAAATGCAAGCACAAAGAGGGTATGATAATACCATTCTCATAGGCAATTGTATCATAAAGGCAAACAAGGAAAATGCGCATATCAAGAAGGCGATAAAGGTGACCGGCTGCCCCCCGGACACCAAAGACGTGATTGACGCATTGAAGGATGCGGAGCTTCACATTGACGAACTTGCCTATTGGGGCTATCTCAAACAGCAGGGCGAAAAATACGATAATCAGGAAGGGTATTCTTGGGATTTCTACAGATGATCAGACTATGAAGACGAGACCCGTTCCCATTCTCATTGGCGCTGCACAGCACACTCAACAAAAAGATGCAAATCCCATTCTTGACCCCCTTGGCCTAATGGTCAGGGCGAGCCTTGACGCCATGAGAGACGCCGGATGTGATGCCTTAAAATCTATCATTGACACGGTCTGCGTGATCAACAGCTTTTCCCGGGACGATGAGCGTCTGCCGCTGGCTGTAAGCGGGTCGTTGGGCATTAGGCCTAAGAACGTGATTTATTCGCAGATCGGAGGCGATTCACCTCAAACGATGGTAAATCGCCTTGCGCGAGATATTGCTGCGGGAGGGAGAAGGGCCGTATTACTCACAGGCGCCGAAGCGATATATTCGATGTACAAGGCCTCCAAGGGCGAGACAGTTCTGGATTGGCATGACAATGTGACGTTTCGGCATCTAAGGGAAAAGAATCTGCCCGCCAACTTTGATACACTTCTCCGCTTGGGGTGCGAACATGAGGAAGAAATGCTCAAGAGAGCGGGCGATAGGTATCATGAAGTCAACAATTCCATTGAAGAAGCCTACGATCTCTTTCTGCCGCAGTTCATGTATCCTTTCTTCGAAACATCCCTTCGCTATCGATCGGGCAGGAGTATCAGGGAACACCGGCTCTATATGGGGCATCGGTATGAGAGCTTTTCCCAGGTCGCCTTTGGGAATCCCTATGCCTGGACTCGGAAAAAATACAAGGCGGAGGAGTTGACAATAGCTGCCCCGCAAAATCGCTACGTTGTCTATCCGTATACAGTCCGCATTGTGGCCAATATCAACGTAGATCAGTCGGCAGCGCTTATCATGACAAATGACGCTGATGCTACTGCGTTCGGTATCGACCGCTCCAAATGGGTATATCCGATGGGAGGAGCGGAACTAAACAATGTCTGGCATGTGACAGAGAGGCCCAGGCTCTATGATTCCCCTCCCATAACAGAAGCGGCACGGCTTGCTCTCAAGCAGTCGGGTCTTTCGCTTTCCGACATCGACGTCTTTGATCTCTATAGCTGCTTTCCATCGGCTGTAGAGATCTCCCGTCAGGCCATCGGTATTTCGGAAGATGATCCGAGGGACCTTACGGTCACCGGTGGGCTTGCCCAGTTTGGCGGACCCGGCAATAACTATACGATGCACGCCATTGCCTCCATAGTAGAGCGCATTCGTCGTGATCGCCACCTGAAGGCCATGGTGACGGCCAACGGCTGGTACAACTCTAAACATGCGATCGGCATCTATGGAGCGGAACCTCCCAGCCATCCATGGGAGGAGCGAGATGATTCAGCTGTTCAGAAGGCAATCGACGCGGAGGCCATTCCCGCTCCCGTCGAACGGGCTGACGGTATTCTGACGATTGAGTCGTACATAATTCGCTACGATCAAGACGGACAAGCGGAGCGGGCCACAGTCATTGGTCGTCTCAAGGATGGTAAGCGTACGCTGGCGGAAGTGAGGACCGACAACATGGCTCTCAGAAAGCTTGAACACAGCGAACTTGTAGGGAAGAAGGGAGAAGTGTGCCATGACGCCACCCTACGCCGAAATTGGGTAGATCTCCATCCATTCGATGACGACAATACTTAAGGTGCAGTTGAAGGGACATCCGTGATAATTATAACCGTGAATCGTTTTCGTCGATCATGCGGGTAAAAAAATGCGATATGTGAAACAGGAGGAATGTCGTGACGGAAGCCATGCGGATATCGCCGGAAGAAGCTTATCTGAAAGTAAAATCAGGGGAGGCCATTCTGGTCTGCGCCTATAAGGACGACGAGGAATATAGAAGGGTTAATCTTGAAGGATCCATCTCGCTTAGCGAATTCTATTCCCGGCTTCCGCAATATTCAAAAGACCAGGAAATTATCCTCTATTGAGCCTGACCAAGGGAAAAAACGTCTGCCGGTCGGGCAGAGCACTTCCTGAAAAAAGGATACGGAAATGTCAAGGTCCTTCGCGGAGGTGTGGTGGCTTGGAAGAATGCCGGATATCCAATCGAGTAATTCGAGCTGATGAAGATTAATTGAGATGGGGATAAACGATGATATACTTGGTCCCGTTGGGAAGAATATTATATGCGGCTATATTTATCAGCCACTCCGGGACATTTCACCGCAGGGACAATCACGTGGAGCACTCTCTGCTTAATAATTAGCGCAGACAGTTAAATTACCTTCACTTCCATTGAGTTGCATCATTGTGTTTGGCTATTTTCAAATGAAACGACGCCACAAAAAGACTTGACAGTGTTCCCTAACACGCTTATCATGAATTCAGATAAACGCGGTTGGTAGAATTCAGATCTAAGCCCGGAAAGACAACCCACAAAGTAATGTAGGAGGTCGAAAATGGCAGTCAAAATTCTCATTAAAAGAAAGGTAGCCGCGGATAAGGCAGCTCAATTGAAGGAACTTGTGATGCGACTCAGGTCACTCAGCATGAAAGAGCCGGGTTACGTGTCCGGGGAATCTCTGAAAAATGTGGATAGACAGAACGAGTATCTCGTTATCAGCACATGGGATAGTCTTTCCGCCTGGAGGGCCTGGCAGTCCAGCAAGGAGAGGGCGAAGATCCAGGATCAGATTGACGCCCTGCTCGGACAGAAAACAGAATACGAAGCCTATGAGTACCGCCCATAATTGAGAAAGGTAAGCTTGATTTATTACCGTTGAGACCTTTGGGCAAGGAAGAATCATCCTTTGTTCAAGGGTCTCAGTGGGTTATGTAAATCCGTCTCTCCACCCGCTCAACTCCGCCATGAACTGCCTCAGGTGCACAGCCATGAACATGATCGGTTATAACTATTTAACATTCTGCCATAATTTTCCACGCCACGCCAATTTTTCTAACAGCCTCCCAGTCCTTATAAACAGACTGACATGACATGCGTGGAAAAAATTGCAGAATAGTCACAGAAAAAAGTTGACAGAAACGAATTTGGGTGGTATGAAGCCGACCGACCAATATCAAGTAGTCCGCAACACTTTCATCAAACTCTTCATTAAAAGAAAGGCAGTAGATTTTTTCGCAGTGGTCAAAGATTTTCCCAGAGAAATTAGCTCCCGCATCGGTGTTTAAGTTGTCCAGCAGGTCTTTTTTTCTCCGGCCTCCGACCACTCACCAAATATTTTTCAGAACTGACAGCAAGTTAATTTACTATCAAATTAATAGTGATTGGAGGTTCATAATGAAGATTCACGAATATCAGGCTAAGAGTCTCTTGCGCGCCTACAAAGTACCCGTACCCAACGGTGAAGTCGCTGATACACCTGAAAAGGCTCGAGATATAGCCAAATCACTGAACAAGACATCTATTGTAAAGGCACAGATCCATGCCGGCGGAAGAGGTAAGGGCGGCGGTGTGAAAGTGGCCAAGACACCTGATGAAGCGTATGAGGCAGCAAAGAAGATCCTCGGCATGAAGCTGATTACCCACCAGACCGGTCCGGAAGGAATAAAGGTGCAGAAGGTTCTGGTTGAAGAAACATCGAATATCAAGAAAGAGCTTTATCTCGGCATGGTGGTAGATCGCGCGCGTGACAAGGAATGTGTCGTTTTCATGGCTTCCGAAGCCGGTGGTATGGAGATCGAAGAAGTAGCCAAGGCAACTCCGGAAAAAATCATCAAATGCGCCGTTCCACCCGCCGTGGGATTCAGCCCGTTTGAGGCCAGGAAACTTGCATACGGCTTGGGATTGGGAAGCGACAAGACTCTCAGTTCCCAATTCGCAAACATCACCAAGGGATTGTATGAACTATTTGTGGCCAAGGATGCTTCTCTCGTGGAGATCAACCCTCTCGTTCTCACAGTGGAGGGCAACCTCATCGCCGTGGATGCCAAGATAAATTTTGATGATGACGGACTCTTCCGCAATCCGGACATCAAGCAACTGAGAGATGAAAATGAGGAAGACCCCCTGGAAGTTATCGCCAAGAATGCAGGGGTTAATTATATCAAGTTGGACGGGAATATCGCCTGTATGGTTAACGGCGCGGGCCTTGCCATGACGACAATGGATCTCATCAAGATGGCGGGCGGCGAACCGGCCAACTTCCTCGATGTCGGCGGCGGCGCCAGTCCTGACCAGATCGAAAAAGCATTTCGGATTCTCACTGCCGACCCCAATGTAAAAGCAATTCTGGTGAACATCTTTGGAGGCATTCTCCGGTGCGACCGCGTAGCCAATGGAATCATCCAGGCTGCCAAGAACATCGATATGAAACTGCCCATGGTGATCAGGCTCCAGGGGACGAATGTGGACGAAGGCAAGAAACTCCTTAAAGAATCGGGTCTGAAATTCACCGTGGCCGACGGTCTCTATGAAGCCGCCGAAAAGGTTGTTGCATTGCTTAAATAACAACAGACTATTTTAAAAGAAGGGGTGAGTTGAACATGGCAATACTTTTAGATAAAAATTCTCGTGTAGTGGTTCAGGGTATTACCGGTTCGGAAGGAACCTTTCATACCCGTGAATCTGTTAAATTCGGAACCAAGGTGGTGGCTGGGGTTACCCCGGGTAAGGGAGGCATGGACGTCGATGGAATCCCCGTATATAACAGGGTTGCCGATGCGGTAGAAAAGCAAGGCGCCAATGTTGCTGCCTTGTATACTCCTGCAGCTTTCTCTGCGGATGCGATTATCGAATCCATTGAAGCGGGGATCGGGCTTGTCGTATGTATGACTGAAGGTATTCCTGTGACGGATATGATCAAGGTCAAACAGGTGCTCAAGACATCTAAAGCTCGGATGATTGGGTGCAACTGCCCGGGAATCACCACTCCCGGTGTAGGGAAGATCGGCTTTATGCCAAGCTTCATACATAAAAAGGGCGACGTCGGCGTAATCTCAAGAAGTGGAACCCTCACCTATGAAGCGATCTGGCAGCTTACCAATCTGGGAATAGGCCAGACCACGTCCATCGGTATCGGTGGGGATCCCATACCGGGTTCAGGTTTTGTTGACATGCTGGCTCTCTATGAAAAAGATCCTGATACAGTGGCCCTCGTTATGATCGGAGAAATCGGCGGAACTGCCGAGGAAGAGGCTGCTGAATTCATTAAATCCAACCTCACCAAGCCGGTTGTATCTTTCATCGCCGGCAGAACCGCCCCTCCGGGGAGGAGAATGGGGCACGCCGGTGCGATCATTTCGGGTGGAAAGGGAACCGCGGATGAAAAATTCAAAGCCCTCGACGCGGCGGGCGTCATCGTTGAGAAGAACCCGGCTGAGATAGGAAAGAGGGTACAGGAAATCCTTAGCAAGAAAAAAGGCAAGAAAAAGTAGGTTATTTGATAAGCCGGACAGTTAATACTTGAGGTGGAAGAAGTTAACGCTACGACCTTCAAACATAACAGAAAAATAAAACCGACAAAGGGGGGTCATTATATGAAAATAATTAAGGTGGACCACATCGGTGTTGCAGTAAACAGCATTGAAACATCTCTAAAGTTCTTTGCTAATACGCTGGGACTGAAACTGGAAGGGCAGGAGACTGTTGCCGAACAGAAGGTCACAACGGCCTTTTTACCTGTGGGCGATACTGAAGTAGAGCTTCTGCAATCTACCGCACCGGATGGACCCATCGCAGGTTTTATCGAAAAGAAAGGAGAGGGTGTCCAGCACGTTGCATTCTTAGTCGACAATATTGAAGCAGCGTTAAAAGAACTGGAAGCCAAAGGCATCCGCTTGATCGATAAGGTGCCCCGAATGGGAGCCGGCGGAAAGAAGATAGCCTTTGTCCATCCAAAGGACACATACGGCGTTCTGGTAGAACTTTGTCAGAAAGTATAACAACTATATAAAGAAAAGGGGAGAGATGTAAATGAGTGAAAAACCTCCAAAAATTCAGGAATTAGAAAGACGTGAAGCCATTGCCATGGCCCAAGGCGGGCCGAAGGCAATTGCAAAGCAGCATGAAGGTGGAAAGCTTACGGCAAGGGAAAGGATAGGCCTCCTGTTTGATCCCGGTACATTTGTGGAAACCGACCTGTTTATGCGCCATCGCTGTACTGATTTCGGCATGGACAAAGTGGAAGTTCCGGCAGAAGCGGTCATTACAGGATACGGAAAGGTCAATGGCCGAACGGTATTCGCCTTCTCCCAGGATTTTACCGCCCGCGCAGGCTCACTGGGAGAGATGCATTCCAAGAAGATCTGCAAGGTCATGGATCTGGCAGTAAAAACAGGAGCTCCATGTGTAGGCTTTAACGACTCAGGCGGCGCCAGAATCCAGGAAGCCGTGGATTCACTCGCGGGTTACGGCCAGATTTTCTACCGCAACTCCTGCGCATCAGGAACGATTCCCCAGATATCAGCTATCATGGGACCCACGGCGGGGGGAGCCGTGTACTCGCCGGCCATGACCGACTGGATATTCATGACCAAGAACTCGAGTTACATGTTTATTACCGGTCCCGAGGTTATCAAGTCCGTTACCGGTGAGATCATAGATTTTGAAGGTCTGGGTGGAGCGATGACACATAACACCAAAAGCGGTGTCGCCCATTTCGCCTGTGAGAGCGATGAAGACAATATCAACCAGATCAAGAGACTTCTTAGTTTCCTGCCCTCCAACAATATGGAAGATCCTCCTTATGTAGATACAGGTGACGATCCAAACCGGGTTGATTATAGCCTGGACACGCTCGTACCGGATTCTCCAAGAAAGAATTATGACATGAAGGTCCTGATCGGCTCACTCTGTGATAACGGCGATTTCATGGAACCCCATATGTATTTTGCCCGGAACATGGTCGTGGCGTTCGGACGTATGGCAGGTCATACAGTCGGCTTCATCGCTAATCAGCCGGCTTGGCTTGCGGGCTGTCTTGACGTAGATGCGTCTGATAAAGCGACAAAATTCATTCGTTTCTGCGATGCGTTCAATATTCCTATGATCACCATAGCGGACGTACCGGGGTATCTGCCGGGAACAGACCAGGAATGGAGAGGCATCATCCGACACGGTGCAAAGCTCTTGTGGTGTTATTCAGAAGCGACTGTTCCTAAGATCACACTGGCAACAAGGAAAGACTATGGCGGATCGTATCTGGCCATGTGCAGCCGCGACCTCGGTGCGGATATGGTCATCGCCTGGCCGACGGCGGAGATGGCGGTCATGGGAGCTGAAGGGGCATGCAATATCATCTTCCGGAATGAGATTAAGGCAGCCGCAGACCCAGCAGCGATGCGGGCGCAGAAGATCAAAGAATATGAGGATGCCTTCTGTAATCCTTATGCGGCAGCGGCAAGAGGCTATGTGGACGCCGTTATTCGGCCACACGAGACCCGTCGTTATATCATTCGGGCCCTTGATATGCTGAGGTCAAAGAGGGAAACAAGACCACCGAAGAAACACGGCAACATTCCAATGTAGGAATTAAATTACTTAGAAAAGGAAATGAGCATGGAGTCAATAAATCCAAAAGTAATGGCAGCCATATCAGCAGCGATAGGTGCCTATCTGGAAGAAGAAGCCGCAGCTCTGATAGTGCCAGCAGCAGAAGCCGCGCCTTCCGCAGCACCTTACGCCTCCATTAATATCTGGGCACTTGCCGGGCGGCAGGATGTGATGTTCACACGCCGCATGTGGCAGATGCGGATATACTGAAGGCCGTGATCGAAAGATGGCAGGTGTGGCTGAATCGTCAATTTAGGAAAATAGGAAGTCATTTATTTTAGAGCATAAACAATAACAAAGAATAATATATTGAAAGGGAGTTTACTTATGGCAGAGAAGAAAAAGAAAACAGCAGCAAATCCTCTTAAAATCACGGATACAACTTTTCGTGATGGTCACCAGTCTTCGCTGGCGACCAGAATGAGAACAGAGGACATGATCCCCGTTGCGGAAGCGATGGATCAAATTGGTTGGTTCAGCATGGAAGTCTGGGGCGGTGCCACTTTTGACGTACCGACCAGATTTTTGAATGAAGATCCATGGTCGAGATTGATACAACTGAGAAAGTTGATGCCCAAGACCAAATTGATGATGCTCCTTCGCGGTCAGAACGTCGTTGGCTACAGAAACTATGCGGATGACGTCGTGAGAGAGTTCTGCCTGTACACAGGCGAATGTGGTCTGGACATCTTCCGGGTTTTCGATGCGGTTAACGATACGAGAAACTTCGAGGCGCCATTCCGGGCCATCAAGGAAGCCGGGAAGCACATCCAGGGCAGCGTCTGCTACTCCCTGACCCAGAGGCGCATGGGTGGTGAAGTGTACGATCTCGAATACTATGTAAAGAAGGCGAAGATTATCGAAGAGATGGGCGCGGACTCCTTCTGTATCAAGGATATGGCAGGGTTGATTTCTCCCTATGACGCCTATGAACTGGTAAAAGCCCTGAAGGCAGCTATCAAGATTCCCATAGAGCTCCATACCCACTACACCAGCGGCCAGGGTTCAATGGCACTCCTGAAGGCTGCGGAAGCTGGTGTAGATATTGTCGATACGGCGCTGTCTCCCTTTGCTCTGCGATCCTCCCAGCCCGCTATTGAACCGCTCCTCGTTGCCCTCGAAGGCACAGATCGGGAAATCGGTCTGGATCTGAGAAAGATTGTCGAGATTGGCAATTATGTGGAAACGATTGCTCCGAAGTACCGTCAGTTCCTCGACACCACAAGAATGGCAGTCATCGATGCCGGTGTGTTGCTCCATCAGGTCCCCGGCGGCATGCAGACCAACCTCGTGTCTAATCTGAGGGAACAAAATGCTCTGCATCGAATCAATGAGGTGTATGCCGAACTTCCCCAGACCCGGAAAGAGCTAGGATATCCTCCTCTGGTCACTCCAACCAGCCAGATTGTCGGTATCCAGGCCGTTATGAACGTGCTCATGGGGCGTTACAAGATGATTACCTCGGAAGTTAAGGACTACTGTTTCGGTCTCTATGGTGCACCGCCCGCACCAATCGATCCAACTGTTCAGAAGCTGTGTCTGAAAGGTTATAAGCGTGGCGAGACCCCCATGACGAACCGTGCCGCAGACGCGTTAGATCCGGAAATGGAAAAAGCGAGAGAAGCGACAAAAGATATCGCGAAAAACAAAGGAGATGTTCTCATTTACGCCCTCTATCCGCAGACGGGATTGAGATTCCTCAAATGGAAGTATGGTCTCGAGCCCGTTCCCAAAGAGGCCAAGCCAAAGACTATTGAAGAAGTAAAGAAAGAAGACGAACTGATTAAGAAAGCCTTGGCGGGGAAACTTGTGGAAAAACCCGAAAAGGTAGCGCCCGAAAAAGGCGCCGGCATCCGGAAATTCAACGTCTTTGTCGATGACAGTTACTATGCAGTAGAAGTAGAAGCGGAAGGAGGGGCGATGATTGCAGCTCCTGCGGTAACGCAGGTTGCCGCACCGCCGAAACCAGCGGCAGCACCGGCGGCTCCGAAACCTGCGGCACCAGCGAGAGCAGCAGCACCGGCGGCTCCAAGACCTGCAGCGGCTCCAGCGCCGGCCGCAGCGCCAGCTGCAAAAGCAGGCGCCGGATCAGTAACAGCGCCCATGCCCGGTCTTATTGTTGACGTTACATGCAAGGTAGGTGACAAGGTGAAGGCAGGACAGCAGGTCGTGATCCTGGAGGCCATGAAAATGCAGAATCCTCTTGCTGCTCCGGTTGACGGGGAGGTGAAGAGTATTCATGTAAAGTCTGGTGACTCCGTAGCAGTTGGACAGGTTCTTGTTAATATCGGATAAAGTAGGAGGTAGTGTAAATGAATTCCACAGCAAAAGCAGGTGCCGGCTCAGTAACAGCGCCCATGCCTGGTATTATAGTTGAAGTCACCTGCAAGGTAGGTGACAAGGTGAAGGCAGGACAGGAGGTCGTGACCTTGGAAGCCATGAAAATGCAGAATCCTCTCCCCTCTCCGGTTGACGGGGAGGTGAAGAGTATTCATGTAAAATCTGGCGACTCCGTAGCGGTTGGACAAGTACTGGTAGATATCGGATAAAATGGGAGGGAGTACAAATGCGTTCCATTCCTTTTAACACAGTTAAGAAGAAGGTGAAAGCGGCCATTATGGATGCGGCCTTCATTGCCGGAGATGACCTCATGGCTAGTTTCAGGCGCGCCTTGGCAGAAGAAGAATCCCCTCTGGGGAAAGAGATTCTGAATCAGCTTCTCGAAAACGCTGAAATCGCCCAGGAGAAAAAGATTCCCCTTTGCCAGGACACAGGACTGGCTGTCTTCTTCGTTGAAATCGGTGACGAAGTAAAGATTAAAGGAGGGCTTCTCTTTGATGCCTTGAACGAGGCCACAAGAGAAGCTTATGGAGATGCGTATCTCCGGAAATCTGCCTGTAATCCCTTAACCCGGAAGAACACGGGAGATAATACTCCCGCGATTATCCATTGTGATATCGTTAAAGGAGATAAGTTAAAAATTGTTTTCTGTGCCAAGGGGGGCGGAAGTGAAAATATGAGCAGAGTAACTATGCTCAGGCCCTCAGATGGCAGGAAGGGGATTGAGGATTTTGTCGTGCAGCGGGTGTGGGAGGCTCAGGCCAATCCATGCCCGCCCATCATTGTCGGTGTCGGCGTCGGGGGAACCTTCGAACGGGCAGCACTCATCGCTAAGAAGGCTCTTCTTGAACCAATCGGGAAAAGGAATCCGGAGCCAGAGCTGGCAGAAATGGAAGAAAGCATGCTCAAAAAGATCAATGATTTGGGAATTGGTCCGGGAGGCTTGGGAGGAAGAATAACGGCCCTCGATGTCCACGTAATCATGGAACCCTGTCACATTGCGAGTCTTCCCCTCGCGGTGAACATTAACTGCCATTCAAGTCGGCATGCAGAGATCGACTTTTAAAGGAGGGAGAGAACATTGAAGATACTTAAGCCGCCTCTTAAAAGAGAAGACGTAGACGCCCTTGAAGCAGGAGACAAGGTTCTTATTACAGGAACGATCTATACGGGTCGGGACGCAGCCCATAAGAGGCTCGTTGACCTGTTAGACAGTAATAAGCCTCTCCCCTTTGATGTTAATGGATCAGTTATATTTTACGTGGGACCAACACCGTCACCTCCCGGGCGTCCCATCGGGGCAGCCGGACCGACGACGAGCTACCGCATGGACGCCTATGCTCCCAGGCTCATCGAGAAGGGATTAAGGGGCATGATCGGAAAGGGTCCAAGAGCTGTGGAAGTCAAAGAGGCAATGAAAAAATATGGTTGTGTCTATCTGGGGGCGACGGGAGGGGCAGGAGCCCTTATGGCCCAGGCAGTCAAGAAAGCGGAAGTCATTGCCTTTGATGATCTGGGGCCTGAAGCCATCCGTAAACTTGAGGTAGTGGATTTCCCTGTTATTGTCATTAATGACACAAAGGGGAATGACCTTTATATCGAGAATGTCAAGAAATATAAGAAGGGGTGATCCAGAGAGACACCCTCAATTTATTTTCACAACTTAGACAATTGGATGGTAGAAATATGAAGACAAATGAAGTGGAAATAGTTACACACGATGTCTTGATTTTTGGAACGGGATTGGCTGGGCTTCGAGCGGCAGTAGAGATCGCCCGAAAATCAAAAGACTCGATTAATGTGGCTCTTGTATCGAAGGTGCAGATACAGCGTCCCCATTCAGTATGTGCTGAAGGAGGCACTGCAGCTGTGATGCGAGAGGAAGATGGAGACAACCTGGAGCTTCATGCGTGGGACACCGTCAAAGGCTCTGACTTCCTTGCTGATCAGGACGTAGTTGATCGCTTTGTGGAAACCAGTCCTAAAGAGATACTGCTGCTTGATCACTGGGGGATGCCATGGTCAAGACGACCTGACGGCAAGATCATGCAGCGTCCGTTCGGAGGACACACTTTTCCGAGAGCTACGATGGGAGCGGACAAAACAGGTGCCTTTGAGGTACAGACTCTGTATGACACTCTGATGCAGTACAGTAATTTTGCACGCTACGATGAATTCTTTGCCACCTCGATCCTCCATAAAGACGGCGTTTTTGCCGGCATTACAGGGATTGATATGGCAACCGGCCGATTTATGGTAATAAGGGGAAAAGCGATGCTCATAGCCACTGGTGGTCTGGGAACCCTTTATGGTTTTACCACCTATTCACAGACCGTGAGCGGCGATGGTCATGCAATAGCGTATCGCGCGGGGATAAACATTGAGGACCCGGAATTCCTCCAGTTTCATCCCACAGGACTTATTCCCAGCGGCATTCTCATGACGGAGGCGTGCCGGGGTGAAGGCGGATACCTGAGGAACAACGAAGGCAAACGTCTCATGGAAAAGTATGCTTCGAAATTCATGGAACTGGCGCCACGTGACATTGTTTCACGATCCATGATTACGGAGATTAAAGAAGGTCGAGGATTTAAAGGGCCTGGGGGGTTGGACTATATCCAGCTTGACCTTACTCATTTGGGAGCCCAGAAAATCAATCAGGCGCTACCCTTGATCCGTGAAGTCTGTATGAAGTATCGCGGTATCGATCCGATCCTTGAACCAATTCCCGTGCGACCTGTCGCCCACTACAGCATGGGCGGAGTTGAAGCGGACATTAATGGTGCCACCAAAATGAAGGGGATATGGGCAGCTGGCGAAGTGGCCTGCCATTCTATGCACGGCGCCAATCGTCTCGGATGCAATTCCACTGCAGAATGCGTCGTATGGGGAGGAATTACGGGAGGAGAAATTGTTAAATATGTAAAGAGCAATCCGCCACTGCTCGATGTGCCTAATGAACAGGTCGGCGCAGAGCAGAAGCGTATCTATGAAGATATCCTCCAGAAAAAAGGCACGGAAAACCTGTACGATATTAAAAAAGAACTGCGGGAGACGATGGACCTTTATGTAGGTGTTTACCGGACGGGAGCTGAGATGAGTGCCGGTTTGAAAAAGGTAAGGGAACTAAAAGAACGTTATAAGAATATCTCCATTGCGGATAAAGGGACCGTCTATAATACGAACCTGATGAATTCAATGGAAGTCCAAAATCTCCTCGATCTCGCTGAAATCCTCGTTTTAGCAGCACTGACCAGGGAAGAATCGCGGGGTGGACATGCCCGTTATGATTTCCCGAATCGCGACGATGATAAGTGGCTCAAGCACACGTTAGTCACGTACACGGAGCAGGGACCGAAACTTTCTTATAAGCCGGTAACAATCACCAAGTGGAAACCGGTTGAGCGTAAATATTAGGGGGAAGAAAGATGGCAAACAAACAATTCGATAACCATTTGGGAATAGTTGGATGGCTCGGCGGCGGCCGCTGGGGAGTGGAAAGATATCTCTATATTTTGCAGCGTCTCACAGGGCTTGGTCTTCTTCTCTTCTTCATGATGCATATATTTGCAAGCTCTGTCAGGATCTGCGGCCCCGAAAGTTGGGCGGCAGCCATGAAGATCTTGAAAAATCCGGTTTTGAAGCTTGGCGAATTCTGTGTTTTTGTGCTTTTTGCGTTCCATGCACTGAATGGCATCCGCCTTATTTTAATTGAGCTCGGCTTGGCCGTGGGTAAAGCCGAGGAGCCGGTATATCCTTACAAGTCGTCTCTTAACAATCAAAGACCCTTGATGGTGGTAGCAATGGTTCTTGTAGCCATTATCATCATTGCCGGAGGGTACAATACTATCTTTGGAAGTCATTGAGGGAGGTAGTCTCATGAGGGAAACCGCATACTGGACTTGGTTTATCATTGCAGCACTCGTAATTCTCGTCATTGCAGGATTGCATATGGTGGTTATGCATCTGCCCATGTTTGGAGTCTTTAATCCAGAAGGTGGTGCCGTCACAGACTGGGGAAACGTCGCCTTCCGAAGCCAGAATCAGTTCCTTGCATTTACCTATATAATCCTTTTGGGCGCAGTATTATACCATGGGTTTTATGGGTTGAGGACGATTGTGTTTGAACTCGGGCCCAAGAAATCTTTTCAGGACGGATTCACTGTTGTATTGTGGATAGTCGGGCTGGTTCTCTTCGGTATTGGCACGTATGCAGCCATAGCGGCAAAAGCCTTGGAAACAGCGCTATAGGAAGGGTGAGAAAATGGAAAAAGAAACTGAGAAAGTAAATAGCATTGCGGTGTATATTCGTCGCTTTGATCCGGAGAAGGATGCAGCTCCCCGGCAGCAGCAATATACACTTCAAGTGGAAAAGGGGATGACGGTCCTCGACGGGCTGCACATGATCAAACAGACACAGGACCCCACCATTAATTTCCGCTTTTCCTGCCGCATGGGTGTTTGTGGCTCCTGTGGAATGATGATTAATGGGGTGCCAGCACTGTCCTGTAACACACAGATTCTTGATGTGACGACGACCGCGCTGACGCTGGCGCCGTTACCCAACTTTAAACTTATCAAGGACCTCGTGGCTGATCTCGTTCCCATGTTTGGCGTTCTCAAGGGACTGCAACTGCATATCCGGAGAAACGATGTGGAAGAAATGGAAAAGCCGACTTATGAATATTACCAGACGCCACACCAGCTGGAGGAATTCCTCCAGTTTACATACTGCATCAAGTGTGGTTGCTGCATGGCAGCATGTCCGACTATGGCTACTGACAGGGAGTATCCGGGACCGGCGCCATTAGCCCAGGCATACCGCTACAATGCCGATTCCCGTGACGATGCGCGCGCTGCCCGCGGGGATCTTGTTGCTGCAAGCCACGGGATTTTCAGCTGTCACTATGCCGGAGAATGTTCCAATGTATGCCCCAAGGGCGTTGACCCGGCACGGGCTATACAACTTATGAAAAAGGATCTGGTTCTCAGCTACTTCGGTTTGGCGAAGCATAAATGTGCGCATCTTCACAAGCAACCCGATAAGGCTACGTACAAAGCGAAAATTGAGGCTCCTCCTCACACGGTGTGAAGATAACTTTCACCGGTCAAAAACCGGCTAATATTTTGATCTTTAGATATTTTAAAAATACAGGAGGATATCATTATGGGTCGTAATAAGATTACAATCGTTGGAGCGGGAAATGTCGGTGCAACAGCCGCTCACTGGGCAGCCATAAAAGAATTAGGTGATATCGTGTTGATGGATATTATCGAAGGGATGCCCCAGGGGAAGGCTCTCGACTTGATGGAAGCCGGGCCAATGGAAGGCTTTGACGCAAATGTCATCGGAACCAATGGCTATGAAGAGACCAAGAATTCCGACGTGGTCATCATCACTTCCGGAATAGCGAGAAAGCCGGGGATGAGCAGGGAAGATTTGCTGAAAATTAACGCCGATATCGTGGGTTCCGTGACTGAGCAGATAGTGAAGTTCTCGCCAAAGTGCATCATTATCGTGGTGAGTAATCCGCTGGACACGATGACCTATCTCACATACAAGGTCAGCAAATTCCCCAAGAACAGAGTTATTGGACAGGCGGGAGCTCTTGATTCCTCACGCTTCCAGAGCTTCTTAGGTATGGAATTAAAGATGTCTGTCGAGGATATCAGGGTCATGCTGCTTGGGGGTCACGGCGATGATATGGTTCCCATGCCCAGATTCTCGACGATTAATGGGATTCCAGTTACTGAACTCCTTCCCAAGGATAAAATCGATAAAATCGTTGATAGAACGCGGAAAGCCGGCGGAGAAATTGTTGCGCTCTTGAAGACGGGCAGCGCCTTCTATTCCCCCTCACTCGGCGCTATACTTATGGCGGAAGCCATCCTGAAAGACAAGAAGAGGATCATTCCGAGCTGCGTGTATCTGGAAGGCGAATATGGGCTGAAAGATATCTGCTTCGGCGTTCCGACCGTCCTGGGCGCCAATGGCATTGAGAAGATTATCGAACTGAAACTCAATGACGAAGAGAAGGCAATGCTGAAAAAATCAGCGGACAGTGTAGGAAAGACGATAGCTGAAATGAAGGCGATCAAAGGCATCGCCTGATTGAGTACGAGCTTACGCGCTGTTAAAACCCCCTCCCTGAGAATGAGAGGGGGTTTTTATTTTGACCTTGGCATCCGGCCGGGGGCGGCATTGAGGGTATTGACGAGCAGCATGGCAATCGTCATGGGTCCTACGCCGCCGGGTACAGGCGTGATGAAGGATGCTTTCTCAAGTACCTCAGAGAATGCCACATCTCCCACCAAACGGCCGTCATCCCTTCTGTTTATACCTACGTCTATTATCACGGCGCCGTCGCCGACCATATCGGCCCTGATCATTTCCGGCCGTCCGGCAGCGGCAATGAGGATCTCTGCTTGCCTTGTGACTAACGCCAACTGTTTTGTTTTCGTGTGACAAACAGTAACAGTAGCATGTCTGTTGAGAAGCATGAGTGCAACCGGTTTTCCCACGATATTGCTTCGACCGACGATGACGGCTCTCTTCCCTTCTATGGCAATCGAACTCCGATCCATAAGTTCCAGTATGCCTTTAGGTGTGCATGCCATGTGATACGGATTGCCAGTAAAGAGCCGCCCTAAATTATACGGATGAAATCCGTCGACGTCTTTCCTGGGATCAATTGCTTCGATAACGGCCGTCGGGTTGATATGCTTCGGAAGGGGTAGCTGCACTAAGATGCCATGGATTTTCTTATCATGGTTAAGTCCACGGATGATTGCAATGATCTCCTTCTCACTCGTGTCTTGTGAAAGCTTGAATTCCTGCGAAAAAAATGCTGCCGCCTTGCAGGCGTTCTCCTTGTGTCTGATGTAGATTTTGGATGCTGGATCATTACCGACGAGAAGGACAGCGAGTCCGGGAATTATTCCAACTCTTTCTTTCATGCGCAGGACTTCCGCCTTCACGTCATCGATGATTTCTTGGGCAATCTTCTTGCCGTCAATAATCACAGCCATCGTTTAATAATCCTTTAAACAACAATGAACACCGAAAGCAGACAGTGCGTCTATTTCACCTGATACTCTTTAATTATGCTAATCAGCCTTTCAACCTCAGCCGTAGGGAGTTTCCCTTTATAGATATATCGGCAGATCCTCTCCTTATCCAGCACGACAACATTGGATACCTTATTTTTCAATCCCCAGCTATTCAGTATGATGTAGTTATCATCGAGAAGGATAGTAGCGCCCGTCTCCTGCTGCTTGTTTTTTATTACCCGTGCAATTGCAAAATCGGGCAGTAGGCTCGCTTTCATATTGGCAATGCCCAATCCGATATAGCTCTTTCTCCGGTCCAACCCCGGATCGCCTTTGAGGGCATCATCGACATGTTTATTCATATCTTTTGAGCCGGGGTCTGAGTAATTGAAGTACAAAACCCTGCCCTTCAATTCCGATGAATTTAGAGTGTATTCCTTGCCGAGTGAGTCTTTCAGACTGAAATCAGTGGCTCGATCCCCTGTCCTCAGTTCCGCAGCGATTGCAGATGTATTCCACAACAGTGCCAAGAGAACACCGATTACAATATTCTTCACGCTTCCCTCCCAATCTTTCAACATGACTATTTGCAGGTTACATTATAGGTGAAAAATATCGTCCCATCAAGGAGAAATGAGTCTCCATAACTATAGTTCTGCTTGAAAAAAAGCACCGATATGTGTTAAGTAGGTCAAAATCGCCGCGAGGTATTGATTGCTATGAGTCTGGGAAGAATGCTTGAAGAAAGCGCCCATCGTTACCCAAATAATGCTGCCACTATCTATGACGGGAAATCCTTAACCTATGAGGCCCTCCACAGCGCTGTGAACTCCCTGGGAAATGAATTGAGAAGCAGGGGTATTCAAGAAGGGGATAAGGTCGCCATCATGCTCCCCAACTGCCCGGAATTCGTGATATCCTATTTCGCTGTTCAGAAATTAGGCGCCGTTGCTGTCACGGTAAATATTTTGTCCACATCCTATGAGCTTCGCCATCTCATAGGAAACAGCGACACGAAATGCCTGATCACTGAAACGCCGCTGGCGAAAAGGTACGAGGAAATCAGAGAGGATATCCCGCTCTGTAAGCATATCATTACTACCAGTGGCCTTGACACCGCTTCTCAATTCAGAGAGATGATCGAGAAAGGGCCTTTTACCCTTGAGATGCCGGATATTGCTGATGACGACCCGGCTGTGATGATCTATACTGCCGGCCTCACTGGCCGCCCCCTCGGCGCGGTACTTACCAATGGCAATCTGCTGTCCCAATCTGATCTTCTCTGGAGTGTATATAATGCCGCAGAAAAGGACCGGGGGCTTGCTGTTATTCCTCTTTTTCATGCTTTCGGTGCTGTGGCTAATATGTTGGCCGCCATCCGAATTGGTGCCAGCATCGTTCTCTTGGATCGGATCACCATGGATGCTATTTTCAGTACTATCGAGAAGGAAAAAGTCACCTACGTTGCTGCTGTACCTCGGCTTTTTTTGGGCATGATCATGCATAACGATGCAGAAAAATACGATGTCAGTTCAATAGGGTTCTGCATTACCGGTGGTTCGACGATGCCACCTGAATTTATTCCGGTGTTCGAGCAGAAATTTAACGTCATCTTGAGAGAAGGTTATGGCCTCACAGAGGCATCCCCTGTATGTTCTGTGGGAAGGCGAGATATGGCGCACAAGCCGGGATCGATCGGAACCGTCATTCCCGGTGTCGAAGCCAAGGCAGTCGATGACCGGGGTAACGAGGTTCCTCGCGGTGAGATCGGAGAACTTGTCATCAGAGGCGTCAATGTGATGAAAGGTTACTATAAGAATGAAGAGGCAACCGCGCAAGTCATCAGGAATGGCTGGCTCCACACGAGCGATCTTGCCAAGATAGATGAGGATGGCTATATTTTTTTGACAGGACGAAAGAAACGTATGATTATAACCAGCGGCTTCAATGTCTATCCCCGGGAAGTCGAGATGGTTCTGGAACTTCATCCTGCTGTGCAGGCGTCGATGGTAATCGGGGAACCCGATCTCATGAGAGGAGAAATTGTCAAGGCCCTGATTGTAAGGAATCCCGATATACCGGTGAATGAAAGGGAACTTACGCGGCATTGCAGGACTTATCTATCATCCTACAAGGTGCCGCGTGCAATAGAATTTGTTGAATCCATTGACATGCCAAGTGTTTCATAGGTATCAGCAAGAAATAATCTGCCGTTTAGCAGAAAACAAAATTCAAGATATTTTAACGTAAGGAGGTTCTTAAGTATGAGAGAAGTTGTGATTGTGAGTGGTGCGAGAACTGCTGTTGGAAGTTTTGGGTGCGCCCTCAATGGGGTTAGGACTGTTGACTTGGGTTCGCTGGTTATCAAAGAGGCTGTCAAGAGAGCCGGATTGCGACCTGTCATCAGTGATTCTGTTAAAGCCGCCCGTCCTGACGTGTTCGGCGAATTTGACATGACGGATATCAACAAGAAATACTATGATTACGACCGTGCATTGAAACCGGTCTATTTTGACGAATGCATCATGGGAAATGTGCTCCAGGCGGCCCTCGGACAGAATCCGGCAAGACAGGCAAGCATATATGCGGGCCTGCCGGAAGAGACCAATGCATTTACCATTAACAAGGTATGCGCTTCGGGTATGAAGGCCATAACCCTGGCGTCACAGATAATCAACTCCGGTGACGCGGATGCAATCGTCGCAGGCGGCATGGAAAATATGAGCAATGCACCGTTCGTTCTTCCGGATGCCCGCTGGGGATATCGCATGAGTATGCCGTTCGGCAAGATTACGGATGTCATGGTATATGACGGCCTCTACGAAATATTCAACAGCTACCACATGGGTTTTACCGCGGAAAATATCGCGGCAAAATACGGGATCACCAGGCGGGAGCAGGATGAAATTTCTCTGATGAGTCATCAGAGGGCAAGGGCTGCCATAGCCAATGGTACATATGCCGCGGAAATTGTCCCTGTTGTAATCCCTCAGAAGAAAGGCGATCCCACTATATTTAAAGTTGACGAACGCCCCATGGACACCTCAATTGAGAAAATGGCGAAACTGGCACCTGCTTTCAAGAGGGACGGAGGGACGGTAACAGCCGGGAACTCGTCGGGTGTTAACGACGGTGCGGCGGCCGTAGTTGTCATGAGTGCGGAAAAGGCGAAAGAGCTCGGTC
This sequence comes from uncultured delta proteobacterium, assembly GCA_963729715.1. Classification (GTDB taxonomy): domain Bacteria; phylum Desulfobacterota; class Syntrophia; order Syntrophales; family UBA2185; genus Fen-1135. The sequence goes on along the minus strand of CAVSPA010000005.1, from coordinate 340,212 downwards.
TGAAACCGCTGGCCAAGATCAAAGGATTTGCCGCGGGTGGTGTTGATCCGGCTTACATGGGATTGGGTCCCATCCCGGCGACACGGAAGGTTTTCAAGAAACTCGGCTTGACCATGAAAGATATCGATCTGATTGAACTCAATGAAGCCTTCGCTGTCCAGGCCTTGGCCTGTATTAGAGAGCTGAAGATTGATATGGACAAGTGCAACATCAACGGAAGCGGTATTTCCATCGGCCATCCCATTGGTTGTACGGGTGCCAGGATTACTTACACCCTTGCCATGCAGATGAAGAAGAAAAATTTGAATCTCGGCCTGGCTACATTGTGTATAGGTGGCGGGCAGGGCATGGCCATAGTTCTCGAAAGAGTATAGGGCGCTTATGGATCCAGAATTCATTGACAGCCTTGTTGTAAAAAATAGCACGAAGATTATTTTTCTCATCATGGACGGGCTTGGCGGCCTACCCATGGGACAAGGGGATCAAACGGAGTTGGAAGCGGCGAAGACACCCAATATGGATGCCCTCGCCGCAAGATCCGTCTGCGGCCTTCTGGACCCTGTGGGATATGGGGTCACACCGGGCAGCGGACCCGCCCACTTCGCCCTCTTTGGTTATGATCCGATCAAGAACAACATCGGCCGGGGGATACTGGAGGCAGCCGGGATCGACTTCCCCATGACTGAGCGGGATCTCCTTATCAGGATCAACTTTGCCACGATCGACAAGAACGGTGTTATCACTGATCGCCGCGCAGGCCGGATCGACAATGAGACTAACAAGAGAATCTGCAGAAAACTGCAGAACAAGATCCAGAAAGTATCGGATGTCGAGGTCATCTTTGAGCCGGTTCGGGAACACCGTGCCCTTTTAGCCCTGAGAAGAGATCGCCTCCGGGAGGAGATTCAAGAGACGGACCCGCAAAAGACGGGGCTTCAGGCGTTACCGCCGAAAGCTCTCATCCCAGAAGCGGAAGAAACATCTGGTATTCTTCAGAAGCTTATCGACAAGGCGAAGGAAGTGCTTTCCGATGAAGAGAAGGCGAATATGCTTCTCCTCCGAGGCTATTCCACGTACAGAAGGTATCCGTACTTAAGCGAACGGTTCGGTCTCAATGCCTTGGCCATTGCCACCTATCCTATGTACCGCGGCATTGCACGGCTTCTGGGCATGGTTATTGGCCCTCAGCCAGATTCGCTTAAAGGGGAAATTATGGCCCTACGCGAAAACTACGGAAAGTATGACTTCTTCTTCGTTCATGTCAAGGCAACGGATTCGCGGGGCGAAGATGGCAATTTCGATGCGAAGGTGAAGGTTATCGAAGAGGTGGACTCGCTTGTCCCCATGGTTACGGATCTCAAACCTGACGTATTGGTTATTACAGGTGATCACTCCACCCCGGCTGCTCTTGCCTCCCATAGCTGGCATCCGTTGCCGATTCTCCTCTATTCGGCAACCGCGAGGCCGGACCGCGTAAAGCGGTTTGGCGAAAGAGACTGTATCTCAGGTGGGTTGGGAAGGATGCCGATGGTCCATCTGATGGGGCTTGCCTTGGCCCATGCCGGGAGACTCGAGAAGTTCGGGGCATAGAATTAGAGGAAAGGCTCCGTAATAAGGAGTTCAGGCGCAAAAATCCCCCATCCTCCCTTCGGTAAAGGGAAGGTCAGGGGGATTTTGGGGTTGTCGCTATTTCTTTTTTCTTTTTTCCAGCTCCTCGGCTCTGAGCTGCTTACGCAGGATTTTCCCCACATTTGTTTTCGGCAGCTCTTTGCGGAACTCAATCTCTGCGGGGAGTTTGTATTTCGCCAGCTTTGTTGCACAATATTCCAGAAGTTCTTCCTGGGTCGCCGTTGCTCCTTGCTTGAGGACTACGAATACCTTCACGTTTTCCCCTCTCTTGGGATCGGGGATTCCGATAGTACATGCTTCTTGCACCTTGGGGTGCTCGTATAATACCTCGTCAATATCCCTTGGGTAGATATTGAAACCGCCGGATATGATCATATCCTTCTTTCGATCCACAATATAGAAATATCCATCCTGATCGATTGTGGCGATGTCTCCTGTATAACACCAGCCGTTACGAAGCGTGTTTGCCGTCTCGTCCGGCATGTCCTTGTAGCCCTTCATAACTTGCGGTCCCCTGATGATCAGCTCTCCAGGCTCCCCTGTCTGCATATCTGTCACACCGTCGTCAAGGCTGACAATGCGGCACTCAGTGTCGGAGATGGGCACACCGATACTGCCTACTTTACGGACACCCCCGAAAGGATTGATATGGGTAACCGGTGTCGTTTCTGTCAAGCCGAATCCTTCAACAATTACGGCCCCTGTTATTCTCTCAAATTCATGGATGACTTCTACGGGGAGAGGAGCGCTTCCGGAAAAGGCACCTCTGATGCAACTCATGTCAGTTTCTTTCAGGGCAGGGTGATTGAGCATTCCGATGTACATGGTAGGCACGAGTGCTGCGAATGTGGGCTTGAATTTTCCTATGGCCTCCAGAAGAGGCTCGGGCTGGGGCCTCGGAACCAATACTTGATTTGCACCTGTGTGGACAGCAAAATTCATGGCTGTCGAAAGGCCGAAAACATGAAAATACGGCAGCGCCCCCAGGACTGTTTGCATTCCCTTCTCAAATTGGGGAAACCACGCTTCCAACTGCTGGACCTGTTTGCTTAGGTTGGCATGGGTGAGCATTACGCCCTTCGATACTCCTGTCGTGCCTCCCGTGTATTGGTACATGGCGACATCCTCGAAACCTAATTGAACAGCCGGCGGTCTCTGCGGATACTTGGCAATGCAATCTTTCCACTTAAATACATCCGGCGCCTCTTTGACATCTGCGGCAAGCTTTTTCTTTTTAGCGATGAGTGGGAAGAGGAGGCTTTTGGGAAATGGCAGATAATCGCCTATGGAAGTGTATACGATCTGCTTGATCTTTGTCTTGGGTCTGAGATCAATCATCCGGTTTGCCAGCAGGTCAAGAGTGATCAGGGCTTTGGAACCGGAGTCATTGAATTGATGCTCGAGCTCGCGGTCCGTGTAGAGGGGGTTATTCATCACCGCAATTGCACCAACCTTCAATATGGAAAAATATGCTACAACACATGGTATCAGGTTTGGCAGAAGGATCGCCACGGCATCTCCCTGCTTAATGCCGAAGTCGGCGAGGCATGCTGCGAATTTATCCACCATTTCCTTAAATTGGCGATAAGTTACTTTGTACCCCTGAAATATAAGCGCTGTCTTATCGGTAAACTCTTTCGCCGTCCTGTCGAGTATATCCGGCATGCATATCTCTTCGTAACTGATTTTTTCCGGTACTCCCTTTTCATAGAACTTCAGCCATGGTTTATCCTGGTACCTGATCTTTTCAGCCATATGCATGCCCTCCTTTTCTAGTATAAGTATTCTCTATTAGGTCATGTATTGAATACGGAAGCGAGTGAATGCCCAACAGGACTATTCCTTAACGGTCAAACGCCGCCGATGTTTGCTGTTAAGATCTAAATATTCCATTGCGAGCAGCGCCGATTTTACATCATATGTCATTCAAATACAACTCCAATGACATGGTCGAATTGCCTCACATTAAATGTTACCCAAGGAGGTGAATAAAAGAGATCGTTGACTCATAATTCGATGTTACCGAACATCGACTTCCGAAAGGAGGGTAATCGATGAGTCCACGATCGAAAAAAGAGTACACCAGGGCAATCCATTTACGCTATAAAAATGCTTCCCGCCATGAAAAAACAATTATCCTGAACGAGTTCTGCACAACGTGCGGATACCATAGGAAACATGCCATACGCCTTCTCAGGAGATTTAAACGCTTCACAAAGCCAAGACCGAAGAAGCGAGGGAAGCCTCCCGTTTATCAAAATGAGGAGATTCTGAAGCCCTTAAAACAGATATGGCTGGCAGCGAATCTCCCCTGTTCAAAACGCCTAAAAGCTATTTTACCGCTCTGGCTGCCAAGCTATGTCCAACTCTTTGGTAAACTTCCTCCCACGGTTGTTGAAGCCCTGGTGAAAATCTCCCCGGCCACCATAGACAGGCTCCTTCAACCTACCCGTATACAATACAAGAAACGTGGCAGATCCACTACAAAGCCAGGGACCCTCCTGAGAAAACAAATCCCTATACAAACAAACCAGTGGGATGAATCAAAACCGGGATTCCTTGAAGCCGATACCGTAGCCCATTGTGGCGAGTCATTGCTGGGAATGTACGCATATACCATAGACTGCGTGGACATCGCCACCGGATGGACAGAACAAAGAGCTGTGTGGGGTAAAGGAGAAACAGGTGTCCTTCAACAAATCAAAGACATAGAAAAAACGCTCCCCTTCCCACTCCTTGGCTTCGATTGCGATAACGGATCAGAGTTCTTAAATTATCACCTCGTGAGGCATTTTACCCAACGAAAACACCCCGTAAAATTCACCCGCAGCAGACCGTACCACAAAGATGATAACGCACATGTGGAACAGAAAAACTGGACCCATGTACGTCAATGGCTCGGCTACCAGAGATTAGATAATCCACGGGCCGTACCCCTTCTTAATAACCTCTACCGTAACGAATGGAGGCTCTTCCATAACTTCTTCTGCCCCTCCGTGAAACTCATTGCCAAAGAACGTATCGGTTCTAAAACTGTCAAACAACATGACAAACCGAAAACACCTTATCAGAGAGTCATGGACTCTCCTCATTTGCCTGAAACAGTAAAACTCTCACTCTCTAAACAACTTGAAAATCTTAACCACTTTCTGCTAAGAAAAACTATGGAAACAAAACTTAAAAAAATCTCCTCCATAAACGACAACCATGGGTAACATTCTTTATGAGGCAACGTTCCTCTCATGCAGCTATCCTTCGGTAACATTTATTTATGAGGCAATAGGTGGTAATAAAAAAGCCCCACTCATCAGCAATGGGGCTTTTTGAGAAAATCTATATTCTCTTTTTGGCTGAACTATTCAGTCGTTGCGCACACATCTGCCGATGGTTTCTCCTCTTCCAAGCCCATTGCCCTCCAGACGATTTCGGCAATGTCAAGGGAAGCCATTTTTTCTTCCTTTTCTCTTGCCTTGATGCCGTCTGTCAACATGGTCAGGCAGAAAGGGCATGCGACGGCAATGTTAGTTGCATTTACGTCAATGGCCTGGTCGGTTCTCATATTATTGATTCTTTCGCCGTCATGTTCCTCCATCCACATTCTCGCACCGCCGGCGCCGCAACAGAAGCTCTTATCAAGCTTACGATCCATCTCCGCCAGTTTCATTCCGGGAATGGCAGCTAGAATTCTCCTCGGCTGGTCATAGATATTGTTGTATCTGCCGAGGAAGCACGAGTCATGATAAGTGAACATGCCGTCCACGGGTTTGTTCAAAGTTATCTTTCCTGCGGCAATCAGATTAGCGATGATTTCAGTGTGGTGATATACCTCATAGTTGCCGCCGAAGTGGGGGTAATCCTTCTTCAGGGTATTATACCCGTGAGGACACGTGCAGATTATTTTCTTGACGCCATAGCCATTCATGATCTCGATATTCGTTTGCATCAGAGTCTGAGAGAGATACTCATTTCCTCCTCTCATGGCTGAGTCGCCGCAGCATCCCTCTTCAGTACCGAGGATGCCGAAACTGACGCCGGCCGTTTGGAGGATCTTCGTAAAGGCCATAGACACCTTCTTTCCTCTTTCGTCGAAGGACCCGGAGCACCCGACGTAGAACAGATACTCTACATTCGGATCCTCAGCCAAGGTCTTGACACCCAATTCCTTTGCCCAGTCGGACCTGAGATGGGAACCGACGCCCCAGGGGTTGGAGTTGTTCTCCATGTTTCTGTACGTTAACTGGAGTTCGGGGGCAAAATCCGCTTCCGTCAAGACCTTGTACTGCCTCATGTTGATGATCTTGGGAACATGTTCAATAGACGATGGGCAGTGCTCCATGCAATACATGCAGTTTGTGCAGGCCCACAATTCATGAAGATCGATGACCTCACCTACCATGGCCTTTGCTGGCGCCGGCATTTCCGGTGCTGAGCCTTCCGTAGCTTTGCCAGCGGCTTTCTTTGCGGCTGCTACCAATGGAGCTCTCTCAAGCCAGTAGGTCTTCAAATCCTGCACGACCTTTTTTGGAGAAAGTGCCTTGCCCGACAGGTAAGCCGGGCAACCATCCTGGCACCGTCCGCAACGGGTGCAGGCGTCGGAATCGAACACCTGCTTCCAGGTGAAATCCTCGAGTTGCCCCGCACCAAAGGATTCTGCTGTTTCAAAATCCCGGATCGGTTCAATATTACCCACCGGTTTCAAAGATGCCATGAAGTGATTCGCGGGGGTGGTAATGATATGGATCAGCCGTGAGTAGGGGATATAGGCTATGAAGCCTAAGGCCATAAAGGTGTGAGTCCACCACATTACCTTATGAAGAATTCTTGCAGTGTTGTTATCCACTCCGGCGAATGCCTTTGCCAGGGTATAGCCGGCGAACGACCATACTTCCCACGGTGGATTGGTGACGTGGATTCTCAGTGCCTCGATGACAAATCCCGTAAGGATGATGCCTCCCAGAAGAAGAAGCACGATTGCATCATCGGGCGTATTATCCGGCTCACCCTTATAACCGAGACGCTCAGGCTTGGTTATGTATCTCCTATCCAACGCCATGAATACCCCGGCGAGAACGAACAATCCGAACACTTCCATGAGGAAGGAGAAGATAAGATAGAATTTTCCTATCACGAAGGGAAAACCATACGGCTCGCCCACATGGAATTCCGTCGCATCAAACGCAGCGCCGAATATAAGGCCGATGAATCCGAAAAAAATCAATCCGTGCATTATGCCGGGATAGATGTCTCTGAATGTCTTAATCTGAAAGAGGCCGTTTTTCAGAAGCAGTTTGATTCGCTCCTTGATCTGATCATTTCTGATCTCTGGTTTGCCGATAGCGGTCCACAACTGCCACCTTCTGTAAATGCCGTAAACAAAAATGGCCATGGCGATAGCAGTAAAGGCAAAAAGGAGTCCCTCAAAATTCTCAGCATTCCAGAAAACCTCTCGTCCTTCATTACCGACTGAAAACTTTGACAGTTCCATAAGTCTCCTCGCTACAAAAAAATGGGGGTGATGTAGCACCCCCAGGTTTGTTTCATTACGCCAGAAGCTTTTTGACTTCCTTCGTCAGTTCCGGGACGACTTTGAAAAGGTCGTCCACAATGCCGTAATCAGCCCTTGCGAAGATGGGGGCGTCCGGGTCTTTATTGATTGCCACAATGTATTTGGAAGAACCCATACCGGCAAGATGCTGAATAGCTCCAGATATGCCGCAGGCAATGTAAAGATTGGGGGAGACTACCTTTCCGGTCTGCCCCACCTGGTCCTTCTGCGGCCGCCAGCCGGCATCCACTGCTGCTCTTGATGCTCCGACTGTGGCTCCCAAAACGTCCGCCAGTTCCTCGATGATCACGTAGTTTTCGGGACCTTTCATTCCGCGTCCGCCGGATACGATTATGTTGGCCTCCGTGAGGTCAACCTTTCCGGATGTATCCTTCTGTACCTCAAGCACCTTCGTTTTCAGCTGACTTGCATCCAGACCGGGATCGAATTTGACAACTTCCGCCGTCTTAGGATTTTCAACGGCAGGAAATACGTTCGGACGGAGCGACGCCATCTGGGGAAATGCAGATACAACGACCTCGCCATTGCATTTCCCGGCGTACATGGGTCTTACAGAAATCAACTTACCATCAGCTATCTTTAAGTCAACACAGTCCGTTGCCATTCCGGTTGCCAGCTTGCCCACTAGGCGTGAAGACAGATCCTTGCCCTGGGCGGAAGCGCCAAGAAGCAGAATGGACGGATTCTGTTCCTTAACCAGCTTTGCAATTGCCGCAGCATGTGCGTCTGTTGTGTAGGGTTCAAAAAGGGCGTTATCCGCCACATAGACTTTATCTGCACCGTATTTTCCTAACTCACCTGCTATCCCCTCAATCCCGGAACCAAGCAGGATGGCGCCCACCTCTTCCCCGAGTTGGTCGGCGAGTTTTCTGGCTGCACTGACAAGTTCAAAACTTATCTTGCGGTAAGCTCCATATCTCTGCTCCGCAACGATCCATACACCTTTTGCCATTTTACTTTCCTCCATATATATTAAGAAAGCTCAGCCACAAGCTCTTAAATAACCTTCGCCTCTTCCCTGAGCAGTTTCGCCAGTTCTCTGGCCTTTTCCGCCGGCTCTTCACCGCAGATAATCTTTCCGGGAGGTCTGGCAGGAGGCGGCAAGGTCTTGGCGATCTTTGCTTTGGGGGCAACAGTTACTCCCAGACCTGCAGCATCCTTAACATCGACAGGTTTTTTCTTTGCCTTCATTATTCCCGGAAGTGATGCATAGCGCGGCTCGTTCAGCCCTTTCTGCGCGGTAACGACACATGGCAGTGAACTTTCGATCAGAAGTTGAGCCCCTTCAATCGGCCTTATGACCTTTATTGACGCACCTTCGACGTCGAGCTTTGTAACAAAGGTTACTTGAGGGATACCCAGGAATTCTGCAAGGACGGAACCTACCTGGCCGGCGTCATCATCAATGGCGCGCTGTCCGCAAAAGATAATGTCGTGTGGAATGCCTTTGATTGCCGCAGCCAGAGCAGCGGCTATGTTATAGGCATCAGCACCTTCAAGAGCCGCATCGTTTATATGTATTCCCTTATCAGCTCCCATGGCAAGGGCTGTTCTGATGGTCTCCAGTGCCCTCGCTGGACCAACGGAAACGATGGTAACATCTCCGCCGAACTTTTCCTTCAGTTTCAGGGCTTCTTCAACACCAAACTCGTCATAGGGATTCATGACCCATTTAATGCCAGCTTCGTCAATCCCTGTTCCATCAGGCTTCACCTTGATAAGGGTTTCTGTGTCCGGAACCTGCTTTACACATGCTACGATATTCACATTTGCCTCCTTTCTCTTAGAGTACCCTGTTTTTCACGATATCGTCGACGACAGAAGGATCTGCCAGGGTAGTTGTATCTCCCAGATCACTGATCTCATTCGCAGCGACCTTCCTCAATATCCTCCTCATGATCTTGCCACTTCTGGTCTTCGGCAGACCATCGGCCCACTGGATTTTTTCGGGTGTAGCGGTTGGCCCAATGAGCTTCCTGACGTGTGCTACGAGTTCTTTTCTCAAGTCATCAGATTTCTTTACGCCCGTTTTGAGAGTCACATATGCGTAAATGGATTGACCCTTAATGTCATGGGGATAGCCCACAACAGCGGCCTCTGCCACCTTCTCATGAGCAACGAGGGCGCTTTCAATTTCTGCCGTTCCCAATCTGTGCCCGGAGACATTGATAACGTCATCGATCCGGCCCATAAGCTGATAATAGCCGTCTTCGTCCCTTGTGGCTCCATCACCAGTGTAATAGAATCCGGGGCGCTGTATGAAGTAGGTCTCCTGGAACCTCATGGGATCCCCGTATACCCTTCTCATGATCCCCGGCCAGGGCTTCTTTATGCAGAGGGGCCCGCTCGCAACCGTTGTCTTTATCTCCGCACCGCTTTCATCAATAATGGCTGGATCTACTCCCATAAAGGGGACCGTGGCCTTGCCGGGCTTGAGATCAATAGCGCCGGGTAGAGGCGTGATGAGAATGCCCCCGGTCTCGGTCTGCCACCATGTATCAACAATAGGAAGCTCGTCACGCCCGATATTGTGATGATACCAGTGCCACGCCTCGGGGTTAATCGGCTCGCCTACCGTACCTAAGAGCCGCAGAGATGATATGTTAGCCTTCTTTACCCAATCCGTTCCCTCCTTCGCAATAGCGCGGATGGCCGTAGGGGCAGTGTAAAAAATCGTCACTTTATACTTTTCACAGACCTTCCAGAAACGGCTCACATCTGGGTAATTGGGTACACCCTCAAACATCACCGTCGTAGCGCCGTTGCAAAGAGGACCGTACACAATGTAACTGTGCCCTGTTACCCAGCCGATGTCGGCTGTGCACCAGAAGATGTCATTCTCGTGGTAGTCGAAAATCATCTTGTGTGTATAGGCCACATACACCAAATACCCGCCCGTTGTGTGCATGACGCCTTTTGGCTTTCCAGTGGAACCCGAGGTGTACAGGATGAAAAGAGGATCTTCAGCATCCATCCACTCCGGTTCGCACTTATCGCTTGCCTTTGCCATCGATTCGTGCCACCAGAGATCCCTGCCTGCCTTCATTTCACACGCGATCTTGTCGCCCACCCTCTTAACAACGATAGACTTCTCGACGGAAGGACAGGTCTTCAATGCCTCGTCCGCACCACTCTTTTGGGGAACTGCCTTTGCACCACGGAAGGTCCCGTCGCAGGTCACCAGTATCTTGGCTTCACTGTCCTGAATCCTGTCACGTAAGGACTCGGCGCTGAATCCGCCGAATACTATATTGTGGATAGCGCCAATCCTGGAACACGCCAGCATCCCGATGGCAAGCTCGGGGATCATGGGAAGAAAGAAGCATACCCGGTCACCTTTCTTTATGCCCAGGGACTTCAGGACATTGGCAAACTTGCAAACTTCCGTATAAAGCTCTTTGTAGGTGTAAGACTTGTCCTCAGTGGGCTCGTTGCCTTCCCACTGGATGGCGACCTTGTTCCCCCGAGTCTTAAGCTGCCTGTCCAAACAGTTGTATGAGACATTGAGCTTACCACCCTCGAAGTACTTCACGTAAATTGGGCCCTTCTGAACGTCATAGTTATAGTCTTCTACCTTGTCCCATTTCTTGAACCACTCCACATACTCGGTTGCGATCTCCGCCCAGAATGCGTCAGGTTCTTCCACGGAACGCTTCCACAGTTTCTCGTACTCGGCCCTGCTCTTAATGTACGCCTGTTTGCGCGCCCAATCAGGAACAGGATAAACTTCCTTCAATTCAAGCTTTTCTGTATCTCCCATGTCAATGAATAACCTCCCTTTTCTATATCTTTCATGTTTGCATTAAATTAAGTTTCCCTATATTCGGCACGGCCCTTGTGTAAACTGGAATCCGCCTCTTTCTTTGCGGTTCTGAACCTCTCCCAAGGCGGAAGTGATGGTGGTCAGGCTTTAGCTTGAGTTGCTGACCTTACACCATATAATTGATAAATATCAATATTAAAAGATTAATAAATAATATTAAGATTATTTAAATATTTTTGGCACGCGAAAATTGCTCTTGTTCCTACCACAAAAGAAGTTCTCAAACAAGAAACGTTTCCACACTTGAAGAATTAATGATTAGGAGATGGTAGGGAACCAATCCAAAGGTTGAACAGCAGTCACTATATGACTCTCAGTCACACCTGCGACACGTCGGCTACATCATTAATTGATTGATGTCAAGAAATATTTTTATAAATGAAAGATATGCGGCTGATTTCCGGGGACAATCGTAATCAACTAAACATCTTTGCTAAAGGTTTGTAGCAATCATGCGGCGGCCGCGAAAAATCATGAATTCTGCCGATAACCCCGGCCACTTTTATGCCGGAAGTTTCTTCGATAGCGGATATGTTTTCCCTAATCATCTCAGCGGGTGTTTCCTTTTCGCCGGCATCAATAAAGACAATTCCGAGAGGCTTAATCCCTCTTTTTTCTATGGCTTCAATCGTAAGGAGGGTGTGGTTAATTGTCCCTAATCCCGCCCTTGCGGCTATGACGGGAGTTCCATCTACTAAGCTGATAATGTCAACTATAAGCTTCTTCTCCGCTACGGGGACCAGCACACCCCCTGCACCTTCGAGTATTACGGGGGAGTGGGCCTCTGACTTCTGAGCTACGACTCTCTTTATCTTTGATAGGTCTATTAATTTTCCCTCATTGCTCGCGGCATAGAGAGGTGCCTTCGGATTCTTGAAGCAGTAGATCACGGATTCAGTCGGCTGTCTGCCATTCAAAGATTCGACATGCCTGTAAATGAATTTTGCATCACTGTCAGCATCGTCTGCATCGGTGCATCCTGTCTGCACGGGCTTGAGATAGAAAGGGCTATATCCCTTAGCAAAAAAGAATTGCATCAGGAGAAGGGCAAGTACTGTTTTTCCTACCCCTGTATCCGTTCCCACAACAAATAGATTTTGAATTTTCTTATTCGAGCTCTTCACTTGCTTCCTTTACGTGGTCAATGAATGATATAATATCTTTTTCTTCGTGAAGCGCCGTGACGCCTATTCTCAGTATTGAGCGGTGCAGAGGCACTGTGGGATAGCGGGCCGGGAGGACAAATATATTCCTTTGGAGAAGCTTCCGGGCCATATTTATAGCCTTAGCCTCATCGCCGATCTCCAAGGCCAGAATGTGAGCATCACCCGTCACCCGAAATCCCTCAAGACGCAAGCGTTTCTTCAGAAATTGACTGGTATCTCTCAGGCGTTTCCGCCTGTCATTACTGCGCTCTACAATTTCCAGAATGTCTATTGCCGTTGCGGCATGGGCTTCCGGAAGGGTTGTGGTATAAATGAGAGGAGAGGAAAAGTTAAATAGGTATTCCTTGAATCCCACGGGAAGAAGGACAAAGGCGCCAAAAAAGCCGAAAGCCTTTCCAAAGGTTCCAACAGCAATATCCGCAATAGTACCAGCGATGCCCCGCCCTCCGGAACCTATGGCGCCGAAAGCGTGGGCTTCGTCTACGATTGCCAGGACGCGGCAACGCTCCTTTAATTTGCTGAGACCAGTTACATCCAGAAGATCTCCATCCATACTGAAGAGAGACTCTGTCAGGACGGCAACCTGCTCACCCGTGCACATTTCCAGTCTCTTCTCAAGGTGGGGCATGGAATTATGGTTGTACCCGAGAAAGTTCGCTCCGCTCATCATCATTCCCTTTACGGAGCTTGCATGGATATGCTTGTCAAAAATGACGGTGTCCCCCCGTTCCAGAAGGGTGGAAAGAATGCCCAAGTTCGCCTGGTAACCGCTCGGGAAGAATATGGCATCGCCATAACCGAAATATGATGCATATTCTTTTTCCGCATTGATTATTGTAGAATAGTTTCCTGACACCAGGCGCGATGATGAAGATGACGTTCCATACTTCCCGAAATTTCGCGCCGCCCGTTGTCGCAGTTCCTCAGAAGTGCCGAGGCCCAGGTAGTCATTGGAGGCGAAATTCAATACCCTCCTTCCCTCTATGTTGAGGTACTTCCCGTCTCTTTCTTTCACTTCCGGCGGTTTGCGGTATAGACCCGTCTGCTGCTGCAGCATCAGACGGTTTCTGTATCTCTCTGCAAACATGAAAATACCCTCATGTAGTGGTCGCACAAGATGCCCTTTTTAAAATTATGATCGTAATCAACTGCGGTGAACAGAAGCTCCGCCTCGGCAGCTGTTTCTTTGTCCCTTTCCGCCTTCACAGAAGAGCGAAAGGATGAATCGGTCCGACTGAGCAGGTTCCCGGTTAATACGTATTTCCCCTGCAAGGGCATCCTTAAAGGGATGGAGCAGTTCACGATTTTTATAAGAAAGACATGTCTGGAAAACCCGGTAATGTAGCGGATATGGAACGCGCCAATTTGGGCAAAGGACTCCAGAGGCAAATCGGCCGGCGCGCCGGTAAATGTTCTCGTACCAACGATGCTGGCGGCATTCACTTCCAGAATCCTGTCGAGCATTATGAAGCCTGTGAGTCCTGTGTTGATGACAATGTTCGTGTCCATACTATTCGCTTCCATACGATACTTCCTGCCATGGCACGTACACGATTCTTAAACCTCTTCCTGCCGTTTCACTATGAGAGCGCTATTCTGTCCTCCAAACCCGAAATTTTCAATGACGCACGTACCAAATGTAAAAGTTCCTCCGCTCCGAACAAAATCGATTTTCTCTGAGCAGGGATCTCTCAGGTTTCTGATCTCGGGGATATAATTCTCCTGGAGACAGATTAGTAAGAGAGCAAGCTCCATAGCTCCGCAGGCTGAAGCCGTGTGTCCTATCCAGGATTTCAGTGCCATTACCCGGGGGCTGCAGCCCATGTAGATGTCGTCTATGAGGTTGGCCTCTCCTTCATCATTGAGGAGGGTTCCCGTTCCGTGTGTGGAAATCACATCAATCTGAGAGGGAGACGTTTCCGCCTCCTGTAAAGCGGAAAGCACGGCTATTCTTCCCCATTTTCCAGTACCTTCCGGGGCAATCATGCCGCCAGCGTCCATGGAACTTCCGTAACCACAAATCTCGCCATATATCTGTGCCCCCCGCGCTTTCGCTTTTTCCAATTCCTCGAGAAGAAAAAAGGCCGCTCCTTCCCCGGGGACAAAGCCGCTCCGGCTGCAATCGAAGGGCCTACTTGCCTTATCAGGTTCGCCGTCACCTTTATAGAGGGCGCTTGCCTTTTTGTATGCCAGTATTCCGCCCTGACTCAGGCGGGAATCACCGCCTCCGGCAAGGGCGCAATCGAGATAGCCGTTCTTTATCTTTCGAAACGCCTCTCCAATTGCCTGTAGGGAAGCCGAACAGGCAGTACATACCGTGAGGTTCTCTCCGTGGACACCTGTAAGCTTTGCGATAACAGATGCAGCGGTGTTGGGCAGAAATCTCAGGATCCATAAGGCCTGAAGGTTCTCACGGTCAATTTCCCCTCTCCTGATCTCGGGGAACTCGCCCCCGATATCGAGGTTCGGTCCGGCGCCGACAAAGAGTCCTGCTCCTTCCAGATAGTCGTTTTTGCAGCCCGAATTCTTTATCGCTGAGATGGCTGAGGCAACAGCAAACTGAGAGCAGCGGTTTAGATACCGGCCATCCTTAAACGGGCCTGTATATGCCCGCACGTTGAAGCCCCTGACGGGGGAGGTAACGACTTCGTCGTCAAAGGCGGGTCTTTCGAAATTTACTTTTCCCTCTCTGAAGCTCCTTATAATCTCTTCGCGGTCAGAGCCGAGAGATGAGAGAATTCCCATTGAGGTAATAACGACCCTTCTTGTCATTTATACTTCCCTGTAGATTTCGGTGATATCTTTTCGCTTGATATAAAGTGGTTCTTCATCGGGATACCCCGTTGTAACAAAGCATTCGATCTCCATCCCCTTCAATCCGAGGATTCCCTCTGGTTCCTGGATAAAGAGCAGGGGAGCTGTGAGAATACAAGAACCCAGGCCAAGTTCCTCCCCCTTAAGCAGATATCCGTGAAGAGCCAGACCCACGGCAATGTCAATGTCCCGGTGTCTCTTATGCCCCTGTTCCATCGCACCTGCGCGGGCTAGCCTTACTGCAAGATTGAGAAATGTCATGGTGGTGCCGACGGCAAAGAGTACCGGGGCATCGAACATGAACTCTGAGAACCGTCGGTAGGCGTTGATCCAGTTTCTCAATCTTTTTGGATTGCTCGAATTCCCAACGGCATCCATCAAACGCTCCTCACCTGCGCGCATGGCCCGAAGGAGACAATCCTTCAACTCGGGCGAAAGTATGCGGATGAACCGTACGGGCTGGCTGTTGGAAGGAGAAGGCGCCCTCATTGCCGCCAGGATCATCTTTTTTAACCATTCTTCGGGCGGGCATTCGGGTTTGTACTTCCTGATGCTTCTCCGCTGATTGATCAGTTTATCGAGAGGCGTCATATCCAAGGCGTTAAACCCTCTGTGACCGGTATTCTACGTAACTGATGAGGTCCTTTATCTTCAACTGAGGACCTTCTTTAATATGCGCAATTATCTCCGCTATCCGGTCTTCGCCGAGAAAAGGATATTTTCCGGCAACATAATGGATGGTGTCCTTGCCCTGTTGCTTCGCTTCCGTAGAATAGAGTCTGAATCGTGTCAGGAATACCTCATCATCCTTCACGGCGATTTTAAACCGGCTGTTTATAGTTACGGCGAGCTCCAGGAGGTCAATGGACTCAGCGCCCAAATCCTGGATGAGAAGAGTCTCAGGCGTAATTTCCCTGTCTTCGATGTCAAGCAGTTCCTCCAGCATTTTTTTTAATTCAGTAAAAATGTCCATGTGTCCTCAACTTTCAGATGTGCCGCTCAAGCCCTCTCTTCCCTTCCGATGGAGAGCTTCAGCAGCTTTTTATTTTACGGATGTGAGACCGCCGTCCATGGAAATCGCTGTTGCGTTGATGCCGACGGCGCTGTCGGAAAGAAGGAAGAGAATCGTCTCGGCAATTTCTTCGACTGTTATAGTCCTCTTTATCGGTGTCATCTCAAGAATTTTTCGATCCTGCTTTTGCAGATAAATTCTGCCCCGCCCGGCATCAATATAACCGGGACGAAGGATCACCGTGGTCACACCTCGTTCCCCCAGTTCCAGTCCCATATTGCGATAGAGGGCCTCTGAAGCGAGCTTTGACGCCGCATAAAATCCCTGGCCGGGATTGGGTCTTAACGCTGCTGCAGAAGAAATATAGACGAGCCGCCCCTTTCTTCTCTTCAGCATCGCCCTTCCCGCCCTTTTCAGAATCTCAGCGCGAAAGGAGATATTCTCCGTGAAATAACTGTTAACGCTGTCCTCGTCTGCTGCAGCGATAAGGCTTTCATAATTTCCCTGGGCAAAATCTACCAGGAAATTGAGATCATCACCGATTTGGGCAAAGGCTGATTCCAGCAAATCATGATGACCGAAATTCAGATAGCAAGTCTCGTATCTCCCATGAAAGGGCCTCAGAGACTCTCCGATTGCATTTAGACCCTTATCATCTCTGTAAGTAAGAATGGGAAAAAGTTTAGACTCTATCATGGATTGAGCCAAAGCCAGAGCAAGCTCGCAGGTGCCTCCCAGAATAAGGGCGCGATTTCCCGAAAAATGGAGGCTCATTTCTTTAAGACTCCCGTAACGAGTATCTTCTCTCCCCGATAAATCTGGCATATCAGCCGGTCATCCTCCAGTTCGATACGAAATGCGTGATGGCCAGGTGAGAGAAACTCTCTGAACCTGAAGTTTTCTATTGTAACATAATTCGGTAAGAAGCAAGCTTCTGCGGCCGCTTCCAAAAATGCATACACTATCAAGCTCCCGGGGACAACCGGGTAACCGGGGAAATGATCCTGGTAGATGCCGTCATCCGGATGAAAATAGAAGACGCCCTCCCAGGAGCCATCCTCGGGGCTTCTCTCTGATGCTTTCTTATAACCTGCCATTTCGAGGTCCCACGTCTATTCTGTCACAATCCGAATCGCATCGTATACAGATTGACAGAGCAGATCCATTTCCTTTTTAGAAATTGACAAGGGCGGCATCAGGACAATTACGTCCCCTAAAGGGCGGATAATCACGCCCTTCTTTCTAGCCTCCATGATGACCCTATGGCCGATTCTCTTCTCCGGAGGGAAAAGCTGCCTCGTCTCCCGATTGTAAACAAGTTCTATACCTCCCATGATGCCGCACTGGCGCACCTCTCCGACGTGACTGAGAGAAGCAAATGGTTCTAGCCTCTTTGCGAGGTGCGCAATTTTTGTCTGGAGTTTGTCAAGGGTGCGCTCCTCTTCGAAGACCTCAAGGCTGGCACTTGCAACTGCGCATGCCAGAGGGTTTCCCGTAAATGTGTGTCCGTGAAAGAATGTCTTGAACTCCTCGAACTCCCCGAGGAATCCTTCATAGATTTCCTCCGTCACGAGGGTTGCCGCAAGCGGGAGATACCCTCCTGTTATTCCCTTTGCCAGGGTCATGATGTCCGGCGTCACGCCTTCATGTTCACAGGCAAACATCTTTCC
The DNA here is from genome assembly GCA_963729715.1 of uncultured delta proteobacterium. Classification (GTDB taxonomy): domain Bacteria; phylum Desulfobacterota; class Syntrophia; order Syntrophales; family UBA2185; genus Fen-1135. The sequence goes on along the minus strand of CAVSPA010000005.1, from coordinate 322,532 downwards.
CGTCTTGCCGAAGCCGACCGCCACTTCGTCAGCGATCATAAAGATATTGTAACGGGTGCACAACTCTCTTACCCCTTTCAGGTATCCCGGTGGCTGCACCAATATGCCACCGGCTCCCTGGACCAAGGGCTCTATCATGAGAGCGGCAATCTCATGGTTATGAGCATTCATTATGTCCTCCACGTGCGTAAGACATTCGAGCCCGCAAGTGGGATGGGACTTTCCCAAGGCGCAGCGGTAGCAGTACGGCGCTTCCGCCTTGAAAGACGGGAAAAGCAAGTCCCTATACATGGAATGGAAGAGATCAATCCCTCCCACGCTCACTGAGCCTATGGTGTCCCCATGATAGGCATTGGACAGGCGAATGAATTTCTTCTTGCTGCGCTTTCCCGAAGGGCATTGCTGATGGTACTGGAAGGCCATCTTAAGGGCTATTTCATTGGCCGTGGAGCCATTGTCGGAATAAAATACTTTTGTCAATCCCGCAGGGGCAATTGCAATTAATTTCTTTGCCAGTCTGATTGCGGGTATGTTGGAAAGTCCCAACAGGGTTGAGTGGGCAATCTTGCCAAGCTGCTTCTTCAATGCGTCGTCAAGTCTCTTTTTCCTATGGCCATGAACATTCGTCCAGAGCGAAGAAACACCATCAATATAGCTATTGCCTGCCGTATCTCTTAAGAGACATCCGTTGCCATCCTCAATGATGAGTGGCGTTTCCTTTTCATAACCCCGCATCTGGGTAAAGGGATGCCAAACATACTTCTTGTCGTCGATCTCCAATTCTTTACTGTCTTCGTAAGTCATGACACCTAAGCCTCGCTAGTTTAACTCAGTCGCATCACGCCACTCGTTTCACAGTTCTCCAGGCGAAATGACATTTCGTCTTGAAGTCACATCAAACCTTTAGAACGTCCTGCGCTCTACACCTTGCTCAACAGGGCTACATCGCCGGAAATTATCCTCTCAATCGTTCCCTTGCGATCCTGAAGAATGAGAAAACCGTCTTTGTCTACGTCTAGGACCTTTCCGACGCGTGTACTGTCCATGAGGTCAACACTGATCCGGTGCCCGATGATGTCAGCAAGGTGCTTCCATCGATTCAATATGGGATCAAAGCCCTTGGTCTTAAATGTTTCGTAATATATTTCGAGCCACTCCAGAAAAGCACGGAGAAGAACTATCCTGGGGAACTCTTTGCCCGTCTCCATAAAAACCGATGTGGCCGTGTGTGCGATATCAGGGGGAAGGCCTTTGCTAGGCGTATTCACATTTACACCAACACCGATGACCACATAATCGATTCTGTCCATTTCCGTGCTGATCTCCGTCAGTATGCCCGCAACCTTCCTGCCCCTGATCAGGATGTCGTTGGGCCATTTAATACTGACCTCTAGTGATGTAAGAGAAAGCAACGCCTCAGCTAACGCCACCGATGCGAGCAAAGTCAGCTTAGGCGCTTCATTTGGAGGAATGGGCGGCCTCAGGATGACAGATGTGTAGATTCCTTCACCGGGAGGTGAAAACCAACTTCTTCCCCTTCTCCCTCTTCCCTCTGTTTGCTTTTCCGCGACAATCACCGTTCCCTCAGGAGTACCATCGCCTGCCAGATACTTAGCCCTTGCATTGGTTGAGTCTGTTTCCCTGAAATAAATAATTTCTCCTTTGCCGAAGACATTTGTGTTCAGCCCTTCCCGGATCTCATTAGCGAGAAGCAAATCGGATGTCTGGCGGAGGAGGTATCCTTTCTTTCGTGACGATTCGATAACGTAGCCATCGTTTTTTAGACTGCCAATATGCTTCCATACAGCCGACCGGGAAACCGCCATTTTATGGGCGAGGAATTCGCCAGAGACCCAGGTTCCTTTGCCTTCTTTCAGATAGATGAGTAATTGCTGTCTAGTAGACATCCGCGGCTCATAACATCGCCATGTCTAATTGTCAACCCAAAATATAAATACGGTTGACTTACGTTCCGCTCTCTGATATGGGCAAATACCATTTCGGACAGACAAGCGGCGGACTATTTCGCGAGATGAACATCCTATTAAAATAAGGAGAAAGATATGTTCAATAAGAAAATCGTCGAGTTCACTGAGAAGATTATTGACGCTGGCGGTGATGCTCTTTCCTATGAAGATGCATGTGAACTTGCCCGTCTTCCAGAAAAGGATACCATGGACTTATTATTCTGCGCCCACAAGATCAAGAAGATGCGACAGGCAAAAGAAACTATTCTGTGCTCCATCATCAATGCCAAATCTGGTTCTTGTACCGAGGACTGCGCCTTCTGCGCCCAATCGTCCCATCACAGAACTGAGATCAAGACATATCCTTTATTGGATGAAGAAGAGATTGTGAAAAGCGCAATGGAATCAAACAGGGGAGGGGCCACAAGGTATTCCATGGTAACAAGCGGCTATATGCCGACAGATGAGGAACTGGACATCATCTGCCGTAGCGCCACTGCCATTTCCCGAGAAACGGACCTCACGGTCTGCGCCTCTCTGGGGATGCTTACTGAGGCCAAGGCGCGCAGCCTCAAGGAGGGGGGGATTGCCGTGTACCATCATAATCTGGAAACGGCCCGCAGTTTCTTCGATAAGGTATGTACCACGCATGACTACGAAGAGGACATTATTACAGTTAGAGTTGCCAAGGCTGCCGGGATGAAAACTTGTTCGGGCGGTATCTTAGGACTTGGAGAAACGTGGGAGCAGCGCGTCGAACTTGCCGTTACTCTGAAGGAACTCGATGTCGACGGTATACCGATAAATTTTCTCAATCCGATTGCCGGTACCAGAATGGAAAATAAACCCTTGCTCTTGCCTCTCGAGGCATTGAAGTGCATAGCTATTTTCAGATTTGTCAATCCCGACAAGAATATCCTCATCTGCGGCGGGAGAGAAATTACTCTCAGAGATTATCAATCATGGGCCATGCTTGCCGGTGCAAATGGTTTGATGATCGGTAACTATTTGACAACCCGGGGACGCAACATGAAAACAGACATAGAAATGGTAAAAGATCATCAAGCCCTGTTGTAAAAAATCCCGCTACTTCGACCAAGTGTGTCTATTTCGCAACACATCTCGGTTATAGGTTAGGGCTTGCCAGACATTTCGATCCCTTCGTATTACCCAGGGAAAACTCTGCGATAAAAGCTACAACTTATTGATAAATAAAAATATTTTTCGTGTCCTGCCAGGGCTTTACCCCGCGACTTCGGCGCTATTATCGAGTACAAGAAAATGAATTGTTGGTGTTCAAGGGCTCTTACAGGTGTCTCCACGTTTTTTTAAAGGCAACAATGTTTGTCATTTATTCCTTTATATACGATATGTTACCGCTATCACGTCTTCTCTGGTATTCTTGGCTCGCTGCGCTGGTATGCTTATTGCTGGTCGAATAACCATATGAAGGGCCGCTTTTTACGAGGACCTTTTTAAAAAGCGGCGAAAGTGCTTGACAACGAATATTGAGGGTGTTAGTTATTTTTACCGTAAATCTTGATGAAAGGAGGTGAAAGAGAGATTCGAAAGGCCTTTAAATTCTGAAGGCCGAATTTGCTTGAGGTATTTGTAAGAATAATGGTCTTTCAGGAACATGCCCGGAAAGATCAATTTTAAAAACTTAAACAGGAGGAAACAATGAAGAAGCTTTGGATAGTTTTACTATCAGTTGCCCTGATCATGGCCTTCGCGATGCCCGTATGTGCGGCGGATGTGAAGTTCAGCGGATCTTACGTCGCTCAGGGATATTATGACAACAACCGTACTTTAGTCACCAACGGTGGCGCATCCGTTTCCAATGTCTGGCAGAGACTGAGACTCCAGGCGGACATCAAGGTCCAGGAAGGCTTGTCGTTAACGACCAGAGCCGACATCTTGGAAAAGGTGTGGGGGGCCACGCGGAGTACATCCGTTAACGGAGGTCCGTTAACTGGCACCAACGGGGTAGATGCCGAATCCGAGAACATCAAGTTCACGCATGCGTATGTGAACGCCAATATCTTCGGTGGTCTCTTGAGAGTTGGTTACCAGACGCAGGCGAAGTTTGGCACCGACTTCGCTGACAGTGGCGAACAGTACTATGGCCCCAGGGTAAGGTACGATTACGTGACCGGTCCGTGGACATTCATAGTCCTCTGGGATAAGATAGAAGGGTCCGAGTACTACAGCCCAGCCGGTCCCGCAGGCAATGTAAATGTAGCGAGCTACCAGGTTGATTCACAGGCGGATAAGTACGTTGGCGCCTTTGTTTACAACTGGGGCAAGGGTGAGACGGGTTTACTCGTCTATTACTACAACCTTACCAATACTTCCGGTGCGTCCGTGAATCCTTCTTCGGCGGATGCGGGATACAAGTCACAGTATTGGATATTTGACCCGTACGTGAAGGCTCAGATGGGTCCTATCTATTTAGAGGGTGAGGTCGTTTACATTACAGGCAAATCGAAAGCGTTCGAAAATGGCGCCCCAGACATCGACAGAGCTGGATGGGAAGGCTATGTCTCGGCTACCTACGATTTCGCGCCTATGTACGCAGGTCTTACATTTATCTATGTGCAGGGCGATGACCCGAACTCGACAGACAAGAGTGAAGCCGGAGCTGGAGGAGGCACGGACTTTAACCCATGTCTGATGCTGTTCAACTATGACCTTGGCAGGTGGGAAGGTGGTTATGGTAGTTCAGTTAATGGCTCTCTCACCGCCATGCAGGGAGGTATCTCCAATGCGATGATGGGGCAGTTCTTCCTCGGTGTGAAGCCTATGCCGAAACTGGACATCAAAGCGAGCTATACCATTGCTCAGGCGGACCAGAACGTCGGCGCAACTCCGGCAGCGGCAGCACTTTGGCAGTCCAAGAACTACGGTAGTGAACTTGACGTTACAGCAACCTACAAGATCTATGACAACCTCAGCTACATGGTCGGCTTTGGCTACTTGTGGGCAGGCGACTTCTGGAAGGGCACCAATGCAGCAGCCACGATTGATAACGACTACCTTATAACTCACAAACTGACTCTCTCCTTCTAATCCGGTAGTTATCAGTTGCATCTTAAAGCCCCGGAGGGATGCCCTTCCGGGGCTTTTTCTTTGCCTAAAATTACTTGACCCATATCATGTGAGTGTGGTAATTTTTTGCAAAATGAAGAAGTAGGAATTTCCCATGCCCATCTATGAATTTGAATGCAGCGCTTGCAAGCATATCTTCGAATGCTTCATGAAGGTAAGTGAAGATCAGGAAAGCGTCACCTGTCCTACATGCGGGGCGATGAATCCCAGAAAATTGATAGGACGAACCAGTTTCCACAGCCGGGAGAGATTTGAAGAACGTCTAGCGAGGAGAATGGCAACGCGTTAAGCGGAAAGCAAGGGGGCAGGCAATCAATAAAGTCTATGGCAATCTGACCGGTCTCGGAGCAGAACAGATAAGGAGGATCGGTCAACTCTACCGGAGGAAAGTACCGCCGGAACGTATCATCACCTACGAACTGGCGAGACAACTCACATCCATTTCACGAGAAATCAACCGTCAGATAGGCATCCTGATCAGCCGCAGAGGCGAGGTCGCATACGTAATCGCCGGCTCACCCAAAGACATCATGATTCCCGGACTCGACGGCTTCCGTTCTTCTTCCACGCGTTTCAAGGGCCTTCGCCTAATCCATACCCATCTAAACGGTGAGGGACTCACTAGTGATGACCTCACGGACCTGGCTCTACTCCGCTTCGATCTAATCTCAGCCGTGGAGACGGGAGAGGATGGACTTCCTGGTTATGCCCACACTGCCCATCTGATTCCGGAAAACCCCGATGGCAGGTACTGGCTTATCATGGAAAAGGCGCGTCCGTCGGAGATGGACCTCAATTTTCTCGCCTTCATTCAGGCCTTGGAGAGAGAATTTGCAAAAAAACAGATGACGAGGAAGGTAGATTCTACTGACCGCGCCATACTGATCCGCGTGGAAACGAGTCCCCTTGTCGACAGCCGGGGCTCCTTGGATGAGTTGAAGGAGCTTGCCCGCTCCTGCGGGGTTGAAGTCTTCGACAGCATCATCCAGTACCGTGATCAGATAGATCCTCGATTCGTCCTTGGCAGAGGGAGAATGTCGGAGCTCGTCATCAGGGCCATGCAGATAGGGGCTAATCTTCTAATCTTCGACCACGAACTGCAACCGGCACAGCTCAGATCCATTACTGATTTTACAGAGATGAAAGTTATCGACCGCACGCAGGTCATTCTCGATATCTTCGCCCGTCGTGCCCACAGCAGAGAGGGCAAGCTCCAGGTAGAGCTTGCACAGTTGAAGTACCTCCTCCCTAGGCTCGTGACAAAAAATACGGCCATGTCGAGGCTCACGGGAGGTATCGGCGGTAGGGGGCCGGGAGAGACCAAACTCGAGATAAACCGCCGCCGTGTGAGGGATCGAATCCACCGGCTGGAACGTGAACTGCATGATATCGAAAGGGCCAGGGAACAACGTCGCGTTAAACGGGGAAGAATGGGACTTCCCGTAGTATCTATCGTCGGGTACACCAATGCCGGGAAATCGACGCTCTTGAATACGCTCACAAAAAGCAGCGTCTTTACGGAGGATCGCCTGTTTGCAACCCTTGATCCAAAAAGCTCGAGGCTCCGATTTCCACGCGATACGGAGGCCATCATCACCGACACGGTAGGCTTTATACGAGACCTTCCCCGGGACCTCTTCGCCGCTTTTCGGGCCACCCTTGATGAACTCCATGAAGCCGACGTTCTTATGCATGTAATTGATATAAGCAACCAAAATTTTGAAAGCCATATAGCGGCAGTTGAGAAAATCCTGGAGGAGCTTGCGATTATCGGGAAGCCCACCCTTCTTGTCTTCAACAAGAAAGATCGTTTCTCCGACAAAGCAACGCTGCAAAACCTCTGTCAAAGGTTTGATGCCATAGCCATATCAGCCCTGAATACGAAAACACTTCCCCCACTCGCAGAAAGGATGGAGGCGATGATCAATAAAACCCGCCCGAGGATGAATCCTATAGAATCAAGATCGCCCCTCCTATGATGAATAGATTAAGTGACAATCACCGCACAGTATACGTCTGCGTCTTTCTGGCGATTACCGCCTTTGCCATTTACTGGCAGGTCAATCATTGTGATTTCACAAATTACGATGATAATGAATACGTGACGGAAAACAGTTATGTAAAGAATGGTATCACGACAGGGGGAATTCGCTGGGCATTGACGACCAGTTATACAGGATACTGGCATCCGCTTACATGGGTATCCTATATGCTGGACTACGACTTGTTCAGGCTGAACCCGACAGGCTACCACATCGTTAATCTTCTCTTTCATATCGCAAATTCGCTTTTGCTATTCCTCATACTTCACCGGATGACGAAGTTCCTGTGGCAAAGCGCCTTTGTAGCCGCTATCTTCGCCATTCATCCTCTCCATGTGGAGTCTGTTGCCTGGGTTGCCGAGCGCAAAGACGTCCTCTCCACATTTTTTTGGCTGCTCACCATGGGGGCTTATGCTTTCTATGTTGAAAGGCGAGAGCTAAAGAGGTATCTTCTCACTCTTCTCTTCTTTTCCCTGGGCCTCATGGCCAAACCCATGGTAGTCACACTTCCTTTTGTCCTGCTCCTTCTTGATTACTGGCCCCTCCGTCGCGTGACAATAGGGAAACCGTCAGTAGATAAGCACACGCAATCTGAAGAATCTCTGAACACACAAGGCAAGAAAAAGGAACGTGTAAGGAATAGACAGAAGCCAAAGCAGGCAGACAAGACCGCGAAGCAGAGCCAGCAACAGCCTGCCATCGGCCATATTATACTGGAAAAGGTTCCATTCTTTGTTCTTTCTCTGGCACTTAGTATAGTGACATACATAGCGCAGCAGAAAAGCGGGGCGATGGGTTCTCTACAAAGCTATCCCTTGTCCGCCCGCATTGCAAATGCCATTGTCTCTTACTGCAGTTATATTGGGAAGATAGTCTGGCCCGCAAATCTTGCGGTTCTTTATCCTTACCCCGGCAGGCTTCCGACTTGGGAGATCATTGGGGCAGTCCTCTTTCTTATCATTGCAACGTACTTGATTCTTTGGACCGCGAAGCGCTACCCATATCTCACGACAGGGTGGCTCTGGTATCTGGGGACACTGGTTCCCGTTATAGGTCTTGTCCAAGTTGGCGTGCAGGCCATGGCGGACCGTTACACCTACGTACCCATTATCGGCATTCTAATCATGGTTGCCTGGGGAGTGCCTGAGCTTATAAAGAAATGGCGACATATGAATGCTGCTCTTGCAACACTTGCTGTCATCATAATTTGCATCCTCTCATTCGTTTCCTGGAAACAGGTGCAGTACTGGCAAAACAGCATTACCCTGTTTACACATGCCATCGACGTGACAACAAATAACTATACTGCTCACAGCAATTTGGGGCATAGTTTGCTCACGCAGGGAAAATTTGAAGAGGCCATCCATCATTATTCCGAAGCCGTCCGGATTTGTCCAAATTGCTACGAGGAAAACAATAACCTCGGCATATCCCTGCAAGAACAAGGCCGTATCGAAGAAGCTATCAGTCATTATGGTGAGGCAATCCGGATTAACCCGAATTACATAAAAGCCTATGTAAATCTGGGAGAGGCCCTGGCTTCGCAAGGGAAATTCACTGAAGCAATGGCAGTTTTTTCCAAGGCACTCGAGATCAAATCGGATTTGCGCTCGGTGATGTCAGATGCTTCGGCGGAGGTGCATTATAATGTAGGTACTATGCTGCTCTCACGCGGTGACTTCGGTGGAGCCATTTATCACTTTCGGGAAGCTATCCGCGTCAAGCCGGACTATGCAAAAGCATACAACAATCTGGGACACACCTTGTTTTTACAGGGCGGGATTGATGAAGCCATTCGCAGTTTTCAGCAAGCATTACTTCTCAAACCGGACTATGCGCTTGCACAAAAAAACCTCGAGGATGCTCTTGCTCAGCGGAGGAGGAAGAGATGATCTTTGTGTACTGCTCTGCTTATAACGGAGGTTTGATGTTTCAAGAACGTGGACAAAAAAATTAAATGTTCGTCATGATCTTTTCGTAATTCTTGCCTGCTGGCATCATTTTAGAGTAAGTTCGTTGGACATCACAGTTGTTTTGCTCAACTATCGCGTATTTATTAGTTCTCTCTATCGTTGAAAAAGACCGTCGGAGGTAGCGTGGGTAATAGACGGACGTCGAAGACTACGAAAAAGAAGATAAGTGATTTTCCCAGTAAGGGAAAAGAACAAGTTAAGAACAGAAGCGTCCCCTGGACTCTGATATCTATACTGCTTATTTGTCTCGTGGGCGTAACAGCGTATTCCAACTCGTTTGATTGCTCTTTTCATTTTGATGATGTCCCAACCATTGAGGAGAATATCGCCGTACGGAATCTCTCCGACGTTCAAGCCTGGTGGGGGTTTTACCCCAGTCGTCCCATAGGGTATCTATCATTTGCCTTGAATTATTATTTTCATGGGCTTGATGTGTGGGGATACCACCTCGTTAATCTGGCGATACATATTGTCAATGCCATATTGGTATGGTGGCTCGTACTGCTGACGATGGCAACGCCTGTAATGAGGGCTCAGCCGATAAGCCGACATAAAGGAGCAATGGCCCTATTTACCGCCTTGTTGTTCGTATCCCATCCCCTGGCAACCCAATCGGTCACGTACATCGTGCAACGGCTGGCTTCACTGGCCACGCTGTTTTATCTGTTGTCGCTGGCGTTGTATGTGAAGGGCAGACTTGGGGAGGGAAATAGAGGCACACAGGTTTTCTTTTACTATGCGGGCGCCCTATTTTGCGCGGTCTTAGGGATGCTGACCAAGGAGATCGTTTTTACACTACCCTTCGCCCTTGTTTTGTACGAGTTCAGCTTTATAAGGACCGATGCATGGAAGATCGATTTAAAAGACAGGGGCATTCAGATTCCTATCACCATCCTCGGGATTTTCATTGTCCTTTTTTTCCTCAATTTCTCATTCGAGATATTTAACCCCATACCGCCTCTTCTTCACCAAGGCTACGATTATCCCATAACCGCTTGGGAATATCTCATCACACAGTTTAGCGTTATACTGACATATATGAGGCTATTCATACTACCCGTAAATCAGAATCTGGATTATGATTATCCGATCTCGCATAGCTTTTTTGAATGGCATACGCTCTTGGGCCTGTTATCCCTGGCCGGGATTTTTGTTCTCGGCATACTGCTTTTCCGGAGGTATCGGCTTATTTCCTTTGGGATATTCTGGGGTTTTTTAACCCTGTCCGTAGAATCAAGTATTATCCCGATTTCCCAGAATGTCATATTTGAACATCGGACATACCTACCCGGTTTTGGGTTTTTTCTTGTGCTGACTGCAGTGGTCTTTTACTTCATATGGGATTGGTACAGGCAGGTCTCAGTGGGAGCGCTGTTTTTACTGATCTTAACAAACACCGTATTGACCTATGAGCGCAATAAGGTCTGGAAAAGTGATTATACCCTCTGGGCCGATTGTCTGAAGAAATCTCCGAATAAACCGAGGCCGTTAAGCAATTATGGGAAGGCGCTGGCCGATGCGGGAAATGCGTCCGAGGCGCTAACGTATTACGATAAGGCGATTAAGTTGAACCCGCGGTTTTATGATGCCTATTACAATCGGGGAAACGCAAGGGTCAATCTGGGCGATTATAAAAGGGCCATTGCAGACTACAAGGAAACCTTGATGATCAATCCGGATCACTCGAATGGACATTATAACTTGGGTAATGCCTTGGCTCGCGGGGGTAATTTGACAGAAGCTGTTGTCCAACTCAAGGAGGCTGTGAGACTTAAACCTCGCTCTGCAGAATATCAAAATAACCTCGGTTACGTCCTGGCCCTACTGGGTAAAGAAGGCGAAGCCATCACCCACTTTCGGGAGGCCATCAGACTCAAGCCTGATTTGGCAGATGCCCATAACAATCTGGGAAGTGCCTTGCTTTCGCAGGGGGAGATTGACGGAGCCATTGACAGTTACCGTGCGGCCCTGCGAATTAACCCCGACTTCAAGCTGGCAAAGGACAACATGAAGAATGCCCTTGCGATGCATAATAGAAAGCAATGAATCTCATTACGGCTGAAAGATGACAAGTCAGATAAATAGAAACTATTTAGTATTGGCAGTCTGCATTGCCCTGTCAATGACAACCGTCGCGGTCTTCTGGCAGGTCAGAAACCACGAGTTCATATCGTTCGATGATAACGATTATGTGACAGAGAACCGTTATGTACAGGACGGGATTACTCTAAAGGGCATAGCCTGGGCCTTTTCCGAGCCGCACGCCCATAATTGGCACCCACTTACATGGCTTTCACACATGCTGGACTGTCAGGTATTCGGACTGAAACCGGGGCCGCATCATCTGGTCAGCCTCTTCTTTCATATTGCCAACACTCTCTTGCTCTTCCTGATTCTCCACCGTATGACAAACGCCCTCTGGCAGAGTGCCTTTGTGGCAGGGCTTTTTGCGCTGCATCCCCTCCATGTAGAATCTGTCGCTTGGGTCGCTGAAAGGAAGGATGTCCTCTCCACCCTTTTTTGGATGTTCACCATGGGGGCGTACGCTTACTATGTGGAACGTCCCGGATATAAGAGGTATCTATTTGTCCTTGCATTCTTCCTGCTGGGTCTCATGTCCAAGCCTATGTTGGTCACCTTGCCCGTTGTCCTGCTGCTTTTGGATTACTGGCCCCTAAAGCGGCTCCAGATGGCTACGGCGGGTGTCCGTAATGCTGCCGCAACACCTGGGCCGGCAAGCCGCGCGAAGAAGAAGCAGAAGTCGCAGCAGCGGCCCGGCAAGGATACCGTACATACCAAGGGTAATATAGAATCGCATGTCCTGTGGCAGGAGATGCGGCCGTTACTAAAAGAGAAGATACCGTTTTTTGCTATCACCATACTCTTCTGCTTCATAACAGTCTACGCCCAGCATCGGATCGTGAAACCCATGGAGTTGTATCCCCTCGGCCTCCGCATTGCCAATGCGGTGATTTCCTATGTCAGCTACATTGGAAAGATGCTGTGGCCTGTAAAGCTCTCCATCTTTTATCCTTATGTCGGTGTTGCGCTTTCCTCATGGCAGGCAATATCGGCCGTTTTAGTTCTAATGGTTATAACCTATTTGGCTATTCGAACAGCTAGGCGGTTTCCTTATCTTATAGTTGGGTGGTTGTGGTATCTGGGAACTCTCGTCCCCGTCATTGGATTTGTACAGGTGGGATTGCAGTCTATGGCCGATCGCTATACCTATGTGCCACTTATCGGCATATTCATCGTGATTGCCTGGGGTGCTCCGGAACTCCTCAATCGTTGGCGTCATCGAAGAATCGCACTCACTACCGCCGCTGTGGGGATTCTTTTCGCTTGTGTAATTATGACGTATGTCCAGATTGGTTTTTGGCGCAATAATATTATCCTTTATGAGCATGCCATAAAGGTTACATCTGCAAATGCCTGGGCGCAAAATAACCTGGGTTATGCTCTGGCCCTCCAGGGAAAAAGAGAAGAGGCTATTGCCCGCTTCCAGAAGGCTATCAGTATCAACAATCCGGCCGATGCACACTACAATTTGGGCATAATGCTGGCTTCACAAGGAAAACTCGATGAAGCAATTAATCAGTTTCGTGAAAGTATCCGCATCAGTCCGGACTATGCAAAGGCACATAACAATCTGGGAAACGCGCTATTTTATCAGGGAAAGCTGGATGAGGCCATCGCCAACTATCGGGAAGCTTTGCGTCTCAACCCGGATTACGCATTAGCGCAGGAGAACCTTAAAAACGCTATGGCGGTGAAGAAGGGATTCAGGTGAGCATTAGACTACGATTTGTCTATTGACATCTGCTGTTATTTATTCTATGTTTTCCGCGAACCTTGGACAGGATTTCCTGAAAATGACCTTTGGATCAATAAGAAGAGAGATTTTTTATTTGTGCGATTCTCGCTTGCTCCTCCTCGCTCTTCTGTTGGCGCGGCTACCCGCGTCACCCGTCGTTTTTAGGACAGGATAATAGTACGTTTATATCATCCTAAAGGCCATGGGTAAAAAAATCCATGGCCTTTTTATTTTAATAAAACCTGGCTTTTGGACAAGCGGAAACCCTTAACTGTGATGAAGCGTCAGCGATGAGTGATCTCAAGATTTCTCTCGCCGCTCGAAATGACAATAGTGCATGTGCATTTGGAAATTGATGTAATTAAATTCATAAAGGTAGGCCGTATGCATGAAATAATATGGCACGGAAGAGGCGGTCAGGGCGTTGTCATCGCTGCGCAGATTTTGGCAGAAGCAGCTTATATTCAAGGATTCAAAGGGGTCACATCCGCACCGACCTTCGGTCCGGAAAGAAGAGGTGCCCCGTTGACAGCTTCAACCAGGATCTCGTCAGAGCCTGTCCGGATGGTCTCGCAGATTGAGTATGCAGATATATCTGTTGTTCTGGATTCATCTCTCCTTTCTGCCGTAAACATTCTGACAACGCTCAAAGAAGGGGGGCTTATCATTGTCAACAGTCCCTTGAAGCCTGATGAACTGAATTTTGACGTGAGGATCAGCATAGCCACGGTTGATGCGGGAAATATTGCCCTCAAAAACCATCTCATAAGGGAGGGGAAGCCGATTGTCAACACCACGATGCTGGGGGCATTTGCCAGGGTATCAAACCTTGTGTCTCTTGATGCGATGGAAAAAGGATTGAAGGCTAAATTATCAAGCGCTGTTTCTGCTGCCAATATCGTCGCCCTGCGAGATGCATTTGCGCAGACCATAATGAAAACCGCCAATGGAGGACAATAATTGTGAAGAAAAGAGACACGAATATTTCCGCCATGGCCACACCGGCAGTTGGAGAAGCGGGGAAGACGGGGGACTGGCGGGACATGAGGCCCGTTTGCGATCATTCAAAGTGTATCCCCTCCATTAAGAAAAAGGCTGCCTGCTTTCTCTGCTGGCTCTATTGTCCGGAAGGAGTAATCAAAGCGACGATTCCCCTGGAAATTGATCTGGAATACTGCAAAGGTTGCGGCATATGTGCTGAGGAGTGTCCCGGAAAAGCGATATCCATGGTGAACGAGGGGGAGAAGAATGGCTGAAGTGCAAATCATAACGGGCAACCAGGCCGCGGCTCTTGGGGCGAAGCTCAGCCATGTTCAGGTCGTGGCGGCCTATCCCATTACGCCGCAGACCTCTGTGACAGAGATGCTTTCCCAGTTGATTGAGGGCGGAGAACTCAAGGCAGAATATATCCGCGTTGAATCAGAGCATTCCGCTCTTGCGGTTTGTATATCGGCATCCACTGTGGGGGCACGCGTCTTCACTTCCACGAGCTCCCAGGGACTGCTTTACATGCATGAGCAGATACACTGGGCAGCCGGCGCAAGGCTGCCTATTGTGTTGTGCTGCATCAACCGTGGAGTGGGCGCTCCGTGGACGATCTTCAACGACCAGCAGGATTCCATCGCACAGCGCGATACAGGCTGGATACAAATTTACTGCCGGGACAACCAGGAGATTATTGATTCCATTATTCAGGCGTACCGGATTGCCGAGTCGGTTTATGTGCCCGTCATGATCTGTTATGATGGTTTTGTCATGTCTCATACGATGATGCCTGTGGATATCCCTGATGCTGTGGTTGTCTCCGATTTCCTGCCCCCTTATAAACCCCACACGATTCTCTCGCCGGAGGCTCCCATGAATATCAACCCTGTTCTTTTCCCATGGCGAAGGGCTAATACAGAGGGTGTGCTGTGTGACGGCTATATGGAAATGCGATACAAGCTTCAGAAGGCCCTCATTGAATCCCGCGACGTTATTGTCTCCACGAGCCGTGAATTTGCCGGTGCCTTCGGGAGAGATTGCGGCGGCATGCTATGGCAATACAAGACAGATGACGCCGAGATGATACTTGTTGGGATGGGTTCTGTGGCAAGCGAAGCCACCACAGCCGTGGATATGCTGAGGTCAGAGGGGCTTAATGCCGGAGTTATCGGAATCAGGGTCTTCAGGCCCTTTCCGAAAGAAGATGTCCGCGCGGCCTTCAGGAAGGCAAAGGCCATCTGCGTCTTCGAAAAGGGGATCAGTTACGGGTATGAAGGAGCGCTATGTTCCGAAATCAAGGCGGCCTTTTACGGGACAGATATACGACTGCCTATCCACAATTACATCTGTGGCCTTGGGGGTCGGGATGTCAAGGCGAGGGAACTCGCCGAGGCTGTACGGTCATCACGGGATGCAATCGCTGCTGGAGATACGGAACCTGCGCCGAAATGGCTAAACTGTTTTACGGAGTGATAATATGCCAGAGAACCTGTTCAAGGTTAATATTGAAGAGTATATGCTCCCGGGGCAGAGAGCTTGCCAGGGTTGCGGCCTCTCCCTCGCATATCGCTATGTTCTAAAAGCACTGCGTGAAAATACGATTGTGACATTTCCGGCCTGCTGCCTGACAGTTCTCCACGGTCTGTATCCGACGACATCCGTGACTATTCCCGCCCTCAATTGCACATTCGCCAGTACGGCTGCCTCCGCTTCTGGTCTTGTCGCCGGCTTGAATGCTGTGAACCGCACGGATATTACTGTCGTGGCCATCGCCGGAGACGGCGGTACTTTCGACATGGGAATTCAGGCCCTGAGCGGGGCGGCCGAAAGAGGAACGGACTTCATCTATGTATGCTACGACAACGAGGGGTATATGAACACGGGCACACAGCGCTCTAGTGCCACGCCCATGGGGGCATTGACCTCTACCACGCCGGTGCTCACCAAGCAGCAACCCAAGAAGGATATGCTGCGAATCATGGAAGCCCACGACCTACCTTATCTCGCCACCACTTCATCGGCCTATCCGATTGACCTGTACGATAAATTTGTCAAGGCCAAGCGCATCAAGGGAGCGAGGTACGTGCAGATCGCCGTCCCCTGCCCGCCGGGATGGGGTTATGCGCCCAAGGACACCGTGCGTATCGGGAGGCTTGCCGTAGAAACGGGGATCGTCGTCCTCTTCGAGATTGAGGATGGCAAATTTCGCTTTACCGGGAGAAGTAAGACACTTGCGGAAAAAGGGAATAAGCTGTCTGTCATCAATTACGTGGAAAGACAGGGGCGATTCCGGAAGATGAGCATTGAGCAACTGAGGCAGCTCCAGAGGTGGGTTGACACCAGATGGAATGAGTACCTTAATCGGGCCGAGGGCTGATACTGTCTTAATCAAAGGGTGGGATCTATTTCAGCGTGGTTGATGATTTATCATTATCACATATTGAATACGTAGATCGACAATCTATTTCCCAATGTGTGACCTAACCATCTCGGCGTATCTATCTGCGGCCCCCATATTGGAAACCACAATCCTTCGCCCCTCCTCTCCCCTTCTGGCAAGCGTGTCAGGATTAGACACGAGCGCCAGTATACCTGCGAGTAATTCTTCGCCGCTTCTCACCGTTATTCCAGCTCCGGCCTTTTCAAACAGTTCCCTCTCATCCTTGAAATCATCCATGGAAGGTCCATAAAAGATGACCCTGCCCCATGCGGCAGGTTCGAGGATGTTCTGCCCGCCCTTTGGGACAAGGGAACCGCCGCAGAAGACCACAGAAGCGAGAGAGTATATTTTGAAGAGTTCGCCGATTACATCAATTACAATGACACGTTCACCGGTTCGCTGCCTGCCTCCCGCGATTTCGGTCATCGTCATACAATCCTCAAAGCCAGCCTCCTTGACCAAGGACAGGACTGTATGACCTCTTTCAGGGTGCCGGGGGATGATTATCAATTTGAAATCAGGGTATGTCTCAAGGATGCGCCCGTAAACATGGAGGATGATTTTCTCTTCGCCGTCATGCGTGCTTCCCGCCACGAAGACCCTGTCCATTGCGGTCAGGTTCAGCCTTCTTTCCATCTCTTCCCGGACAGGGAGTGTTGCCTTCGCTGCCAGACTGTCGTACTTTGCATTTCCCATGATATGAACTCTCGATCGAGCCATTCCAATAGCCATCAACCTCTCGGCGTCAATTATGGAAATCACACCCATCTCATCGATCAAATTTATAACGTCTTTCCAGAAGAACTTCGTCAGGGCATACCTCTGATATGAGCGCTGAGAGATGCGACCGTTAACCATTATAACCTTCACACCCTGCTTTTTACACACCCTAATAAAATTGGGCCAGAGTTCCGTCTCTGTCAGGATAAATATGTCAGGTCTCACCTTCGTGATCATCTTTCTTACGACAAATGGTATATCAAGAGGATAGTATATGAAAGACGTCGCTCCGGCGACGATCCTTCTGGCCATATCCTGACCGGTTTCCGTGCTGGTGGACAGTACAATACAGGCTTCAGGGAAGTGCGTTCTTAAAGAAGCGACAATCGGTGCCGCAGCAGTTACCTCACCGACAGAAACGGCATGTATCCATATCCTGGGGCTACCCTTCATCTCCGCAAAGATTGAAGGCCTCACAAGCCCGAACTTCGGCCCCATGCTCTTTCTGTATTTTCCCGTAAGCGTCATTTTAATCGCATAGTAAGGGAGAGCGAGCAGGGCAGCCATGACTAGAAGAATGTTGTAAAGTAGGTACATTGATTGCAATTATATATTTGCTATTTTGCCGAAAGCATGGGCTGTTGCAATTATTTTGTCAAGGGTCTTTTCTACCGTTCAGTAATTATTGACAGGTCATCATTGATGGTGTACAGACATTCTGTCAGTGCTCCTCTTTTAAAAGTAACGCAAAACACATTTTCTCATAAGTTTCAAGAGAACGGAAAAGAAGGCATGTGGTGAAAAAGATTGCCCCCTCCATTCTTTCTGCTGACTTCAGCAGGCTTGGCGAAGAAATCATGGCCGTGGAAGCGGCGGGCGCCGACTGGATACACGTGGATGTAATGGATGGTCATTTCGTTCCAAATATCACAATCGGGCCAAATCCGGTAAAATGGCTGCGAAAGATCACGAGACTTCCTCTTGACGTGCATCTCATGATTTCAAATCCGGAACGTTATATAGACTCCTTTGCCGAAGCTGGGAGTGATATCATAACAGTTCACGTCGAGGCGGCATTGCACCTCCACAGGACAATTGCCCAGATAAAGGAAAGGGGCGTCAAGGCGGGTGTGTCTCTTAATCCTGCCACGCCGCTCGTTCAGGTTGAACCGATTCTGAAAGACGTTGATCTCCTTCTTGTTATGTCCGTCAATCCCGGATTCGGAGGACAGAAATTCATAGAGCGTATCCTCACGAAGATAGGGCAAGCCAGGGATATGGTGAATGCCATTTCACCGGATGTCGCCATTGAAGTTGATGGCGGCATTACTCTCGATAATATCAGATTGGTTGCCGAAGCCGGTGCAGACGTCATAGTCTCGGGTGCCGCTGTTTTCGGGAGTGGAGACTATGCTCATGCCATCAGCGCCATGAAAGGCCAAATAGGCGGTTGATTTCCACTCAAAATTGGAAATGCCCCTATCCCCATATGTCAAGGCGGGGATGGGGGCATTTTTTGAATGACTACCGTGTCTGCAGTATCCTGCCGATGGTCATGATTTCAGCTTCTTTGGTTCCTTCGTAAAGTTCGAGAATCTTAGCGTCACGGTACCATTTCTGGACGCTGTACTCATCGATGTAACCATACCCGCCGTGCAATTCCACGGCGTAGTTCGCACAGAAGACCGCCGTCTGACCTCCGTAATATTTTGCCATCGCAGCCAGAGTGTAGTCCGGCCTGCCCTCATCAAGAAGCCATGCCGATCTATAAATAAGACCCCGTAGAGCCTCTACCTTGATCGCCATCTCCGTCAGTTTCATCTGGGTCAACTGGTAGGAACCCAGGGGGGCTCCAAAAGCCGTTCTTTCCTTGACATACTTGATGCTCGTTTCCAGACAGGCTTCGGAGAGGCCGAGGGCCTGGGCGGCAACCATCACTCTTGTTGTATCAAAGAAATGCATCAACTGCCGGAAGCCGTTTCCTTCCTTGCCAACCAGGTTAGTCCGGGGAACCCGCACATCTTCGAAAGCGATTTCTGCCGTGTCACTGGAACGGATACCCATTTTTCCATGGATCTTGTTTCTCGTTATTCCCGGGGTATCGGCACGAACGATAATAAGGCTGAAGCTGTTGTGCTTTTTTTCCTCCGGGTTGGTAATGCACTGGGCTACCATGAAGTCACAGACGCTTCCATTGGTTATGAACATCTTATTTCCGCTGATGACGTAGTTATTTCCGTCTTTAACAGCCTTAGTTCTGTATCCTGCCACATCTGTGCCGGCGTTGGGCTCCGTAAATGCCCCCGCACTTACCTGTTCACCCCTGCATACGGGAGGGAGATAGGTCTTTTTTTGCTCTTCCGACCCGAAGTGTACTATGGATTCGCAGCCGAATGTGGCGGCAACGACATTCAAGGCGATCCCCATATCCACCTTGGACAATTCTTCCATGATGATGGCATTGCCTAAAAAACCTGCTCCCGCGCCACCATATTCTTCGGAAATCCAGGCCCCGATGAGACCATTTTCAGCGGCCTTTCTGCGAATGTCCGGAGTGTATTTCTCTCCCTCGTCACATTCGTGGGATATCCCGGTAAATTCGGCCTGGGCAAATTTGTATGACATCTCCTTCAGCATCTTCAGTTCATCGTTCAATTCAAAATCCATTTCTTGTCCTCCTAGGCATATAATTTTCTAAGTCGAATTATACTAATCCTACCCGTACTGGTCTTGGGAGCTCCGTCAACAATGAGGTAGTCGACGGACATACCTTGAAGCTTACGCTTTATACAAAGACATCTGTTTCCACTCATTGCCTCTGCTCATGAGGAATCATTTGCATCAGGAATCTAAACTAATACCGAAGGTTCATGGACATCTTAATCTTCATCGTTACGGGGTAGCGTATTCTGTTGACACTTACCTGCAGAAGTTGTTAAGAAAGAAACTGACCTGCAAAGAACTTTCTAATATAAAAACAAGCGGAAAATAGCAGAATCGCGGTGTCGAGGTCAAGAAAAAAGCGGATTACAATAAAAAAATAAATAATTTGACACAAGGTGCTCGCGAGCGGCGTGGCAAATGGATCATTCTTCCTGTCCGAAATTATCGATAACGAAATAAAGCAGGTACCATCCATCTTGCACATCATAATTGACGGTTACAATCTGATAAGGCAATCCGATGCACTGAGGCGATATGAGAGACTAAGCCTGGAGGCGGGCAGAAATGCCCTGGCAAGAAGTGTATCCCGTTACAAGAAACAGAGAGGACACAAGGTTACCATCGTTTTCGACGGCTGGCAAGGTGGACCTGTCGAGGAAGAAAGGGATAAACTTTCAGGGATAGACATCATATATTCCCGAAAAGGTGAGAAAGCAGATGAAGTCATCAAACGCATGGTTCAGGGAAGGGCGGAAGAACTGGTTGTTGTCACGTCGGACAGGGACATTGCCGATTTTGTCAGTCACCGAGGGGGAACAGCAATTTCATCCCATGATTTTGATGAGCTGATGGAGAGGGCGAAAACCGCGATGACTGGCCATGCCTGCCATGAGGCCGAACGATCAGATAAAGAAGAAGCCGATGCAACAAGGGGACCAGCAAAGAAGAAAGGCCCATCTAGGAGACTTTCCCGGAGGAAAAAGTCAGCAATGGATAGAATGCGGAAACTTTGAGTTTGACTGATTAAGCAGATTTCCTCTTTTTTGATTTTTAAGATTAGTGCTACATCTCTACATGCTATGCGCTTGAATTGACCTTATTACTGCGTTTGAATTTTTCATCGCATCTGGGTCGTCAATCACGACATGTTGATAAGGATGACCTGCCAGAATGTAGCAGGTACTTCAAAAGTGAGAAAGAGACAAATCAGAAGCTGGCTACAATAGTTTGGTATTTCTTGAGAGACAAAAGAAGTCCTTAAATAAGGATTATTTAGAAGTAGAATAGAGGACTTCGCTCCTGACGGTAATCTTTAGTATTCTTACCTGGTTAGTTCATGTCCAGACAGTCTCGGTTAAGCGCTTCATTGAAAACTTTGATTTCTCCGGTAATGGGCCTAGAAATAATGTCAACGACGCATATTCTGTTGCGCCAATGCTGCCCTCAGGTTGTCATTTGCTTCTCTAAAATTAGGTTTTATTCGTAGAGCCTCCCTGAAATGGTTGATGGCCTCAGCAGTCTTCCCCGATCGGGCTAGGGCTATCCCCCAGGCGTTGTGAGCTTGACTAAATCGGGGATTGATTCTTACTGCTTCCTGGAACTGACCAACGGCATCCTCAAAGTGATCAATCGACAGCCAGGCTGCTCCCAGGTTATAGTGCGTAGCCGAATTTGTTGGATCGGTTTTGAGTGCTTCCTGGTAGTGACCAATTGCTTCCTTAAACATCTTCTTTGAAATTAACAGTGTTGCAAGATTGTTATGTGCCTTGGCATAATTTGGCCGTAGCCTAAGAGCTTCTTGATAACATAGAATAGCCTCATCAGTCCTGCCTTGTGCAGATAAGTTATTTGCTAAATTGAAGATGGCATTTTCATAGTTTGGTTTTATTCTGATAGCCTCTCTATATTGCGCCATGGCTTCTTCTCTTTTTCCAGTGCTGCTCAAAGCAACCCCCAGGTTGTTGTGCGCCAGATAATTATTATCCGTAACCTGAATGGCATGCTCAAAAAGAGTGATACTGTTTTGCCAGTACTTGACCTGCATCCGGGTTGAGAACATTAAAGCTGATAAAACAATTACTGCTCCGGCGGAAAGTATGTATTGCCGATAACGCCAATTTCTTGTGATATCAGGTACCGCCCACGTGGTTGCCACAAAAAGACCGATTATCGGAATATAGGTATATCGATCTGCCATAGACTGCATTCCCACCTGTATTATGCCGATTACAGGAACGAGTGTTCCCAGGTACCATAACCATCCCATGACAAGATAGGGCATCTTTGCTGCCCATCGAAAGATCATTAAGGTTGCGATTAATAAGAATGCAGCGGCAAGGAAGACTTCCCATGGTGAAATCGTTCCCCTATATGGATAAAACACGGCCAGACCGTGCGGGTATATGGTCATTCCGATGTAACGTATATAAGAGATCAAGGCATTGCCGATTCGTGTGGCGATGGGAAGTATTTCGAGAGATTCCATCGCCCCCGCCTTTTGTTGCCCTATGGCAGTCACAATACTTGAGATAGCCGAGAGGGCAAAGAAAGGGATTTTTTCTCGTATGACAGGCCATAACCTTTGTAAAAACTGTGACTGCTCCGGTAGCGTGGCCTCTTTGCTTCTAGCTGAAGCTGAGATTTTTCTCGCACTCTTCTTTTCTTTTTTTGATTCTGGTATTTTTGGAACATCAAGGGAGTCATTGAAGCGAAGGCGGCCCAGCGGCCAGTAATCGAGTACTAACAGCACACATGGCAGACTAACCAGCATTGGCTTCACCATGAGTCCGAAGGAAAACAATACAATGGTGAGCAGATATTTCCTCACTCCCGGCTTCTCCGCATAGAGGACATAAGCTCCCATCGTGAGCATCCAGAAGAAGGCGCTGAGAACATCCTTTCTCTCAGCTATCCAGGCCACAGACTCCACATGGATGGGATGAAGGGCGAATAGAGCAGCCATAAAGGCGCTTTTCCACAGAGCGTGGGTCATGCGGTTGAAAATTAGAAACAACAATAAGGTGTTGACTATATGCAAGAGAAGATTGACGATGTGGTATCCTCCTGCATTGAGTCCGAACAGCTGATAATCCATCGCGAAGGACAACCAGGTAAGGGGCTGCCAGTAGCCGGCATGACTCGTCGTGAAGGCCCATTTCAGAAATTCCGGATTCAATCCGCCCTGTATATGCAGGTTTTCTGTGGTGCACCTCGGGTCATCGAAATTGACGAAATCGCTGTTCCTAACCTGCCAGAATGCAGCGAGCACTACCAACGTAAGAAGAAGACAAATCAATAGCTTACGACGATATTCTGGTATTTTTTGAGACATAGAAAAAAGTCTCCTTAAAGAAAAGTCATTTTGCAAGTGAAAAAAGGGGAGCTTCACTCTTACTGCTGAGATCCGGCATCTGTTGCTGGTTTCATTTACGTACAGACTTTCACAATAAAGCGCTCCAGCATAAACTTCGGCTCCTTCGTCGTGGTCTTGAAGGCAATGTCCATATCGACTAGGTCCTCCAAATGTTTCAACAGGCGCTCGTATGAGAATCGATAAGAGCTTTTTAAGGCACTATAAATGACGTACGGATGTTGACCATCCAGACCGCTTTTCCCCCCTTTATCGCCCCTCCATTCTCCAATGACCGGATAAACGGATCTCTGAAACTTTTCATAGTCCATATTCGGCTCAAAAGACCCAAGCTTACCCGATCTGAGAAACATCTTGGCATGGAGGAGAAATCTGAGTTCCCTTGCTATCATTGACAGGATCAATATATGGTTTATACCCTGATCGAAAAGATCTTTAAGATTTGACAACGCCACATCCAACTTCCTCGCGACAAGGGCGCCCGTTAAATCAAAAATCGTATCTTCTTTCGTTTTTCCCACGACCTCTTCGATATCGGACTCTTCAATTGATTTCTTATCACCTGCATAGGTGATAAGCTTTTCCAAAGCTTTCATGGAATCGGCAAGGTCAAAGCCCGTTTTCCTGCCGATAGCGATCCATGCGCCTGGCGTCAGTTGTTTTCCACTCTGAGCTAAGAGATTTTTTGCCATATCCATGAGGGCATTCTTCTGCTTCGCATCCCCTTTTGGCCGAGAAAAATTAAGGATAATTCCCGTCTCGGATATGGTCTTGAAGAGCCTTTTCCTCTTGTCTACTGTCTCTGCGGTTATGATCAGATGGATGCCTGCCGGGATACCTTTTCTCAGGGTATCTTCAAGACGTTCCGCGACCCCCCTGTGCTTGCTCATATCCACTCCGTGGCTTATGCAAGTCTCGATCATTTCTGGTAGCCATGTTGCCCTATCATGTCCGCTGTCGCCTTCAACAGTCTTTTGCCAGTTGTCGCTAGTAATTTTCTTCCAGCCGCCGTCTCTGAGATCATCGATATTCCAGCCTGCGATCTTCAGGAATTGCATAAAATACCTGACTGCCACGTTGGGGTCATTAGTAAGATGCTGTCGAATTTTTTGTACTATCTCCGGCAGGGCAATTTTTGTTTGAAAAAGACGGGTGTTTGTCAGCACAACAACTTTTCTTCCCGGAATGAGGGGTGGCGTCAGGATTGTCTCGCAGATGCTGTCTATGTCTTCCGACTCTCCATCCACCAAAAAGAGATTCATATCCCTGTCGCTTGCAGGGATGAGAGCGGCCATGATTTTATTCAGGGCATCTTTGACAAGATATTTTTCTTCACCGTGCAGGAGATAACAGGGAGAAGGGTCCGCCTTCCCCTTCTTTAATTCCATCAGTATCTTTTCAAAATCCATTGTGCCGGCTTTTGTGTCGTGACCTTCGTCTAATTCTGAGGATACGTTTAATGTCTTTCATCCCGCATGCGAGCTAGGAGTCTTAATGCGCATAACTACAAAAGGTCTCACTCCGCTCGATATGACAATTCGGCGCCATTCTTATCAAATCTTGATATGGGTATCAGACGAGAACTTGCAGAGTTTTCAGAGAATGACAAATTTCTTTATATGTTTTACTACTTCATCTGGGTCATCAATGATGTGGATGATTTCGAGATCACACGGTTCGATCTTGTCCTTCCCGATCATGGTGTCTTTCATCCAGCCCATCAGGCCTTGCCAGTATTCGCTGCCCATCAGTATGACGGGAAAGCTCTTTATCCTTTTTGTCTGAATAAGAGTCAAGGCCTCGAAGAGCTCATCCATTGTTCCGAAGCCTCCCGGGAGGATTACATACGCCACGGCATATTTTACAAACATTACTTTACGGATGAAAAAATATTTATATTCGATAATAGTTTTGGCGTACGGGTTTGGTTTCTGCTCATAGGGAAGACGAATATTCATTCCTATCGACTGGCCACCTGCCTCCGCCGCTCCCTTATTGGCTGCCTCCATGATGCCGGGGCCGCCTCCTGTAATTACACTGAAGCCATTTTCGGCAAGCCTTCTGGCGAGATACTCCGCCTTCTTGTAGTATGGATCATCAGCTCCGACTCTTGCGGATCCAAAAATCGTAACGCCGTTTTTTACCTTGGACAGGGTTTCGATGGCTTCCACAAATTCCGCCATGATGCGGAATATCCGCCATGATTCCTCTATCGACAGGGCATCAACCAAATATTGCTTCTCGTCCATTTTGCGTACACTCCGGGTCTCCGTTAGCATCCGGCAGGAGACCCCGGCCTCGGTGATCATGGTTCTTGCTGTGGAAAAAATTCTCAGTAACTTCTGCGGCGCTGAACTTTGGCATAACGTCTGCGGGCTTCAATGGCTTTGCGTTTCCTCTTCACAGAAGGCTTCTCATAGGCTCTCCGCAGCTTTAGCTCCTTGAACAATCCGCTTTTTGAAAGTTTGTTCTTCAGGATTTTCAAGGCCTTTTCAATGTCATTATCATATACTTTTACTTCCAAAACAATCCATCCTTTCTTTTTTAATAACAAAATCTAAATTGCTTAAATGTTGAGCCACAACGGGACAAAAAAAGGGCAGTACGACACCAGACGATTTACGCCGCTGCCGTAAACTACCCTCTGTTACCTTATGTTAGACCACACTCCTTACTTTAGAAAGATTTTCTTTAACGCTTTTAAGAATTCTTGGTTTTCTTCACGGTTACCAACCGTCACTCTCATACAATTCTTTAAAACCCCGGGAACGTTTAGGTTCTTAATAAGAATTCCCTCCTGGGCTAAAATGGAGTATATGTTATCCGTATCGAAATCGCAACGAAAAAAAATGAAATTTGCATCTGAAGGATAGGGATGTACACCCTCAATCTTCCCCAGAGCGCCGAGGAGCTCTTCACGACCTGCAATTATATCCCCGGTCTGACCCAAAAACGTATCAATGTGATCCAAATAGAATCCGGCAGCGACCTGGGAAAGTGTATTGATATTATAGGGGAGTCTGACCTTGTCGAGTTCATGCACGAGAGTGGGGGGGCCGATCAGGAAGCCCATCCTGATGGCGGCAAGTCCCACTTTAGAGAGGGTCTTTAAGACAACCAGGTTTTCATATTTCTTCAATAAGGGCAGCAAGGTTTTGCCAGCGAAGCTGCCGTAAGCCTCATCGACAACCACAATTCCTGTTGATGCGTCAAGGATGGCCGCAACACTCTTTTCAGTGAAGCAGTTTGACGTAGGACTGTTAGGGTAACTCAAGAAGGTCAGTACGGGTGCATCAGTGGCAATCCGGTTCAGCATTGCATCGAGGTCCAAATCAAAGGAGGCATTTAGGGGCACCTCTGCAACTGCATGACCGGAATTTGATGCGATAATCCTGTACATGACAAAAGTCGGTACCGGAACCATGACGACCGAAGATGAATTTATCAAAGCAGTGCAGAGGATCTGAATAAGCTCATCAGACCCGTTGCCGATCATTATCATGTCGTCGGCTACACCATAGTATCCAGCAAAGCGTTTCCTGATCAGGGGCGCACCCGGCTCCGGGTACCTGTTTAAGGAAATGTTTTGCATCTTGTCAAACAGTTCTTTTTTAAGCGTGGGGGGGAGCGAAAAGGGGCTCTCATTAGCATCCATTTTTGCGCGCGAGGGCACGATGTCGGCCTGATAACCTTCCTGCTCGCGCACTTCCTTCTTAATCAGAGTTCTTACGTCCATCCAAAGCGACCTTGCCTTCCATATTCCATCTATCAGTCATGTATTTATCATTCATCAGCCGTAACTTCAAGGACTCCTCGTGAGCCGTCAAACAGCCCTCTACCAGCTTGATATACAGCACCTTTTCAAAACTCTTTTTCATGACGCGGCAGATATTCTCTACGGGCACGGGAGCGCCAACCTGCTCATATATCGAGGTTACGGACCTGCGCAACTTCTCGGTTTGCCGACTCCGGTCGCCCTCCTCGGGCAGCAGGAGGGCACATGTCTTAGCGGGGTTAAAATCCAACAGGATTGAGCCATGTTGAAGGAAAATCCCCTTTGATCTTAGTTGAGCGCTGCCGCATATCTTCTTTCTCTTGGCCAGAAGCTCATATCGGGAAGGAGACGAAAAGCAGGCGGCTTTCAGGGAGTCGTCCTGATATGACCTCCCGCTGTCTTCCATCTCTGCTTCTATCCCAAGCTCCGCTAGTCCTCCGGCGATGCAGTCACTGATGACCTTATATGTTCCCAGGATGTCCGGTGGGAAGAGGGGATTATGCTCGCTGGCAATTACGGCATAGGTCAGGTCATTTTCATGAAGGACAGCTTTCCCCCCTGTCGGGCGCCTGACGATGTCTACCGAATATGTTCTGCACGCTTCAACATTAACCTCTTTCCGGGCCGCCTGAAAATATCCCAGAGACACTGAGGGGGGGGACCAACTGTAGAATCTGAGTGTGGGCGTTGAATCGGTTCGTTGATTTTCCCGGAATATGGCCTCGTCAATGGCCATGTTTTCAAAGGCATTAAAGCGCTTGAATGAAAGGAATCTCCATATCATGAAACAGGGTCAGTCACTCTCCGCTTCTTTAAGTACAAAGTCATGGTATTCTCTTGGATCCAGGAGATCGTCAAGCTCCTCCGAATCCGACATCTCCAGAATGATCATCCATCCTGTATCGTGGGGGTCACTGTTGACAATGCCAATGTCGTCCAATATGTCCTCGTTGACACTCACGATCTCACCACTCACGGGTGAAATAAGCTCGAATACACCCTTTGCAGATTCAATAGTTCCGAAAGGTTCGTCCCTTTCCACATAAGAGTCAACTTCGGGCAGTTCTATAGCGAGGATTTCTCCCAATTTTTCCTGGGCGTAATCCGTGATACCAATGGTAGCTAATTCACCTTCAACCCTGACCCATGCATGTTCCCTGTTGTAAAGAAGATCATCTGGAAATACCTTCATAGCGCGGCATCCTAATACATGAATTTATTGCATTCCTTTTTTAGTATCAATGGAGCACTGTGAAGTCCTTCGACACTCTTGTCAAGACCTCACACCCTTCCCCTTTAACCAATATCATATCTTCAATGCGGACGCCCCAGAGGTCCGGGATATAGACACCGGGTTCTATGGTCAATACCATCCCCGCCTCAAGGACCATTTCCGAATTGCTTGTAATCCGCGGCGATTCGTGGACATCAAGCCCGACACCGTGGCCTGTACCATGCGTAAAATACTTGCCCAGCTTGCCAGTCTCAATGCACTCTCTGGCAATGCGGTCGATTTCTACACAAGGGATGCCGGCTTTGACAGCCGCCAATGCCCTGTCGTGAGCAGTCTTTACCAGGGAGTATGTCTCTTCCTGTTTCTTGTCTTTATAGCCTACGGCAAAAGTGCAGGTTTCATCAGAATGATAACCGCAATGTACAGCGCCGTAATCTATTATTACCATATCTCCATTTTCAATCGCCCGCAATCCCGGCTGCGCGTGAGGTTGCGCTGAGTTTGCTCCCGACGCCACAATGGTCGGGAAGGAAACTTGTTCCGCACCGCGTCTCCTCATCTGGAAATCCAGTTCTATGGCGATATCAGTCTCTCTTACGCCCGGCTTTATAAGATCTCGAACGGCAGTAAGAGCCTCACACGATATTTCTGCTGCTCTTCTGATACACGCGATTTCTTTCTCATCTTTGACGGTTCTGAGGGCAGCGATTTCGTTGGAGAGCGGGTTCAAGCTCAAGGCGCCGAGTTTATCCTTCAGGTTCAAATAGATATTGACATTCATCGCTTGCGATTCAAACCCGACGGATGTCAAATTACCGTCCGAAAGAATCGTCGTGATTCCATCTATTTTTTCTTTGTATTCAGAGATATGGCACCCCTCGACTTCTTTTTTCGCCTGATTAGTATAGCGGCCGTCAACAAGAAGAGTCTCTTGCTTTTCTCCTATCACTAGCGCACCGTCACTGCCTGTGAATCCCGTAAGATACCGGATATTCTTCATATCAAGAAGAAGCAGGGCGTCGATATCAAGCTCATGAAGAATATCCCTGACTCTTGCCATCCTTTCAGGAGGTGCCGGAGAGTCACGATGCATGGCTTCTTAACCTGCCTACATTTTCGAGCCATCTTGAGAGCTCCTTGATTACGGCCTCATCTTGCTCTATATGTAAAGATGTCTTTTCTCCGATGCGGTCACGCTGCATCGCCGTTACATCGCTTAACCTATCTGCAACCAATCTGTTTTCCGGTTCTCTTTTGAGTATCTCACGGAGCACATTGATAGCCATATCAAAGTGACCCTGTCTGATGTACAGCTCAGCCAGGGTTGTGGTGCAGAAATCAGTTACAACATCGTCAGAACGACTATGCGTTACCGCATCTCCTTCGACGTCTGATTCATCCATTTGCGCTGCGAGGTTATTGACCTTATCGTAGATTCCTTTTGCACTCGCTACAGTGGGATTCAGAAATATAAATTTCCGATAAAATTTAGTTGCCTCTTTCGTCAGTCCTGCATTCAGGCAGAGATCACCAACATGATTGTAGATGCGCGACAATTCAAGGACCTTTGCTTCCAGATCATCGAGGACTTCACTGACTTTCTCAATATTCCCCATCTTGAGGAGTGCGTGGCAGCGGATAATATTCGCATCAGCATCGATGGGGTAACGCTTTAACCATGACTCGGTTATATGTGACGCCTCTTTATACAGACTCTTCTCTATATAGGCTTCCGCGATCGAAAGAAACTCCTCTCTTTCTTTGGTGGCAGTATCGTCCATATGGTCATGTATCTTAAATCTTAGCGAATTTTCCTGCAGCGGCCCGGACAGGTGTGAGCTGTAACACAGCACCTATAACGTGTCAAGCAAGAAATCCACACCATTTAATTGAAAAAATACCCAATAAACGTAAGTCAATTTTCGGACAAATTTCATGCAAATGATTGGTCAAAATCACCGATTCTTAGTCAGACGCCCGAGATGTTTTTCTCGTTCGATCTGATAAGGCGAATCTAATTTGCGAAAATTGCAAGCGTTTGGTTTTGTTCATGCGATGGCTGCGGACGTGCACTGCGTGGCATATTGATTGCATCATAGATATTTAGTTGTAAATTTTATTTGGAAAAAGCACTAAAGATTTTTCTTTTATTGCCGATATGAATATGGAGAGGGAGAATAGCAAGACTCCCTGAAGAAACCGTATAATCTTTGAAATCATAAAAAGAGTCCTGAAAAAGGCAAACTGTCCGAAAGGACGGGACGTAAAGCCACTGGCCTAAATCTTCTTTATTAAAGCGGATACGGCGGCAGGGTTGCCGGACGATTGAAATGACCTTCTGTGATGAAGTTAGCCTACGGCCCCTTTACTGAGGGGCCCGTCTGTACCGTCTAAACCCTGCCATATTGTAAGATACCGCGCCATTTAACGTTTGCAAGGAATGGATTTCTTGATTTCACTCAGAAAATATGAGATAAAAAAGTGTCAAAATAATAGCAAGAGAGGTGGCGCATTGACAAGAAAAAGCTTATTCTCTGCTTTCTTATGTCTATCGTGTGCATTGCTTTTTGTCTCCGCTTCTTCAGGATATGGCAGCGCGTGGGGAGCAGAAACGGGCCAGGTAAAGAAAGACTGCGTCTCCTTAGGCGGGGAAGGGATAACAGAGATATTAAAGAAGCTCAACTTGCCTGATGCGAAGGTGCTCGGCATCGCGGACAGTCCCATCAAGGGCGTCTGTGAAGTAGTTATCGATATCATGGGACAGACGAAGATATTTTATCTTGACGTTGATAAAAACTATCTGATCCTTGGTGGTAATTTCGTAGAAGTGTCTACCATGACCAGCAAGACCATGGAGGCTATTCGCAGGATTGAAGACAATAAAAGGATCGACATAGCGAAGATTCCGCTGACTGATGCCCTCGTCCTGGGGGAGAAGGACGCAGCGAAAAAGGTAGTCGTATTTACAGACCCTGATTGTCCATTCTGCAGACAGTTTCACCAGACGATGAAACAGCTCATAGCCAAAAGAAAGGACATAGCATTTTATATAAAGTTTTTGCCTTTGGAGTTTCATAAAGACGCTTACTGGAAGGCAAAGAGCATCGTCTGCAACAAATCGGTGAAGATGCTGGATGATAACTTCGAAAAGAGGGAGATTCCTAAGACGGAGTGTGCCACCGCTGAGATAGATAATTCTATGAAGCTTGCCAACTTGCTGGGGATTGGGGTAACACCCTCACTGATACTGCCGGATGGCAGACTCAAAATAGGGGCTTTACCCGAGGCAGAACTGTTAGACCTCATTGACGGGAAGAAATAGTATGAAACGACCTAAAGGATTCACGCTGGTGGAGCTGATGATCGTCGTCTTTCTGCTGGCATTCATTTCAACCATCGCTGGATTGTGGCTGCAAAGTTATACTATAAATAGAAATCTCAGGAGCGCAGCGAGAGATATTGCTTCTGACTTTGCCATATACAAGGAAAGAGCGATTTCCGAAAGCATTACATATCAAATTGCCTTTAATACTCCTGTCCCCGGCAGCTATACGATACAGTCGGTGGTGAACGCAGTTGTCACCAACCTGACGACCAAGAGCCCCTCAACGTTCGGGTCAGATATTACAATCTTCAGCGCCACATTTGGTCCGGGCGCATTGCAGACGGTTGTTTTTAACCCCAGAGGCACAGTATCACCCCTGGGAAATGCAGTTCTCGACGGCGTGGTCCTGCAGAACAGCAGAAACTCTCGAGCCACAATTACAGTCAATTTGACGGGAAGAACGTATGTCACGTTTAATATTGTCTAAACGGGGTATCGGTCTCATCGAGGTGGTCATCGCCATGTTTTTGGTCACCGTCGGCGTCATGGCAATTTTGTCAATGCAGCCCTCGGCATGGCGAACCGTAGGAAAATCGGACTACATGGGCAGGGGGGCCGGCATCATGCATAGAGAGCTTGAACTCCGGGAGGCATGGATCATGAATCCCTGCAACATTGTTCCCACGGGAAATCGGCCGGTGCAAACCATCATTGTCAGCGGTCTGGGGGCAGAGGTTCGTGGGGATGCCACGTACACAGTGAACACGAGTATCGCCTCTGTTGTCGGTCCCGCAAATATATGGACCGTTACCGTTACGGTTACGTGGCCGGATCAAGTGGCGCGCAATTACAGAAATCTTGTGGAGAGCGCCGATGTTGCGCAACAGGAAAGTTTCAGATTTCCGGCAGGGTGTGTGAATGGGTCAAATGCCGTGCCGGTTGGTTTCTAATGGGTCAAACCGTATGAATGACGCAAGAGGTTTCACACTTGTCGAGATCGCGATAGCCATTTGCGTCTCGCTCATTATGCTCTTCGCCATCGGCGTCGCCATCGAGTCGGCATCAAGGTCTTCCGGGGGTATAGAAAGAAAGGTTACGGCCCAGCAGGATGTAAGGGGTGCCTTGGAGATCATGGCCCTGGAGATTAAGATGGCCTCCTATAACCCGTCATTTTCAGTCGTCTGGCAGAGTGACGGAAATCCGGGAGGGCCTAACTTTTGCACTACCCCGTCTGCAAATCAGACATACAAGGGAATACAGGAGGCTACAGCGAATTCGATCACCGTGGAAATGGATATCGCGGGTGGTGTCGACGCTAACGGTAATCCGGACGGTAACGGCGCACTAACCGAAGGCAACGAGATCATCAGGTATAACTTTGTGCAGACAGGCAATGACAGGTATATTACAAGAGAAGCAAACTGCGGTGGGCCCCAAGCCTTCCTGGGGGATTCGCTCGTGAGCGCCAATCCCCGGACGGTAAGAGTCATCAATGCTGACGCCGATGTCAACGTTCCGGTCTTCCGTTACTTCGACGGCCAGGGAGTAGAGCTCCTTTTTGGGCCAGGTGTAGGGAGGAACTGCATGCCGGGATGTACCACAGATATAAGAATGATAGAGATTACGCTTGCAGTCGAAACGGAGGATATCGATCCGAGCACAGGCCTGACGCGAAGGATGATCTATAAGACCCGTGAGACCCTGAGAAACAATTGATCCTGGAGCAACTATGGATAATAATATACTGAGAACGCTTCCCAAGAAGAACTCCGAGGCAGGATTCGCCCTCATCGCAGCCATCATGGCCTGCCTGATCCTCCTCGCCCTGGGAATGCTGGTTATTTCTCTATCGACACAGGACATCAGGGTGAGCGTGAAAATTGTCGGAGAAAAGCGGGCCCTTGCTGCCGCGGACACCGGTATCAACGACCTTTCGCAGGTATTTGATCCCCAGAACCCCGTCCTCATCCCTCAGACTGTCAACAGGGCGGACGGTGTGTCCAGCTATACTATTAATTATCCTACCACACGACCGACTATAGGCGCGATAATGATACCGCTTGCCGGCTACTCAATCGGCGGCGGACAGCGCTGGGGGCAGAGCAGATATAATGTCGATGTGATCGGGAAAAATACGGAATATAATACACAGGTAACCATAGGCGTGGGGATCGGATATGGTCCAGTGGAAATGTCAACCATGTCACGATAGGGAGATACCGTAATAGCATGGAAATCAAGCCATACTGTATTGTTCATCGCAACTTTTCCATGCTTTCCAGAAGCAAGCATATCCTTAACCTGAGAGTATCGGCGGAACTGGCGTCAGCTCGGGGGAAATGACGAGGAGGTGAATGATGTCGAAAAACCAGAAAATTCTATATGTTTTGATTATATCTTTTTTGTTTCTTTTTTCCGTCACCGATGCAGGGGCTCGGATGGAGACCGGCGCCGTAAGCGGGACAGGCGCCCAGCCCTCGAATCAGACACAGTTTTCTAAATCCTCTCAACTTGTAAAGACCATCGCAAATAATGTGCTCTACCTGGAAAACGGCGGGAGCTATGATCTGAACGGTGTCAATGTGACCGATCTTACCGGCACGAGTCGCGTCTCCGCGAAGAAGATAATGGCGGATCTGACGTTCATAAACGGTGTATTAAAGGAGGTCGTTTTACATTAACGGTGTTTCCGCGAGGTAAAGGAGTGTTCTATGGGGACGATATTTAGAAATATCATTATAGTCATTATCTGGTTATCTCTCACAGTTGTCCTAGGCGGCGTTAAATCAGTTTACGCCGACGAGGCGGACATATTTTTAAGCAACCTTCAGCCCAACGTGCTTATCATCCTGGACAACTCAAACAAAATGGACGAGGATTTTTTGGGAAACGCCATCTGTTCCTGGGCAACCGGCAGCAGGTCTGTCGAGGGCCGCAGGCAGCTGCTGGGTTTGGTTAATGCGAACGCGAACAATATGCGGATCGGGCTTATGTCCTTCAGACTCCCGGCTGCGGCCAAAGACTATCTCCATAATACCCCCTATTTCACTTCGTACAAGGATAAGTCCTACTGTCCGACTCCTCCCCCGGAACCAGGGTGCGTCGATTACTGCCAGAATTATCCTGGGCATACGTCAAGCAGGGATACGTGCAATGCGGCCTGCCAGGTCGGCAACCCTAACTTCAATGCAGACTACACGATGAATGACCCGGACGGCAATGATGGGCTTACGGCCTTCGCAGCAAACTCGGTGAATCGTAACACCTATTGTGGTATTACCTATCCAAAAACACAGCAGATGACAAACCCGACAGATGCTAGCCATTATGTATACTACAATATTCCCGGGACAGATTATGCGGGCTCAAATCAGGGAATCTTCTTCTGCTACGGCACTACATACGTCGCGGATAATAACTCGGCAACCGATTCCTACGACTGCTACCACACAAAAACAGGCACGAATGATACCGGCCCGGTTCATGCTGATTACGCCGGCGGCAGTCACAATTATTCTGGCGGCTTCTACAGTGGTGGCTTCGGCCCTACGGACGAGGATATAGCGTTGGGGTTTAAAGAATTCGGTAAACGGAACTTTGGTTATTACACGGGGCAGACATGGTTTGCCAACAGCTCCCCGGGTGACGGTTATCTCCATGTGGCCTGCGCCACCAACCCGGGCAACAACAGCCAGCTTAACGCGCTGACCGCGATGCTCGCGATGAACGAAAATAACCAGGCGGGATATATGAGCTGCACAAATACGGCCAATCCCAATCTTTGCTCTTATATAGTGAATGCGGGCCTAGCGCCGGGTACGGGCACTTTCCAGTCGGCTATAGAGTACTTTCAGGGTGGAACCGACTACCAGAGCGGCGTCTCCTATACAAGCCCCATACAGGCGTGGTGCCAGAAGAATTTTGTCATCTTCGTGACTGCCGGGCTCGCCAACACGTACGCCAACGGGACAACTGATACGGCTGTTAACGTGCTGCCCTCCGTGATCTCTCAGATCACTGCCTTAACGACTCTTACCACGCCGGCCGTCCCCGGTTACACCTTCAATATAAGTACATATGTCCTGGGTATGGCCCTTACGGCCCAGTCCAAGCCGTTGCTGGACCAGATGGCGGTTGCGGGGGGCACTGCCGACGCCAACGGCCATGCATATTACGCCGATAATCCCACAGAGCTTGCAGCGGCGCTCGCTGCCATACCGCAGGATATCATATCAAAGACATATTCTTTTACCGTTGCCTCGGTGTCCTCCTCCCGGATCACGGACGAAGACTTCCTCTATGAGGCCTCATTCACGCCCGTAAACAGCGATCCTTTCTGGCGTGGGTATCTGAAGAAATATAACATCAACGCCGACGGGACCCTGGGCGCCGTTGTCTGGGAGGCGGGGTCCCTTCTTGCGGCACAAGATTACACTACCCGTAATATATTTACCTCCAGCAATGCCAGCCTGATAACTTTCGATACGTCAATTTCAAAAAACAGGCTTGGTGTTCCCGACAACCCAACGAGAAATGCCGTCGTGGGGTACATCCAGGGAAATCCCACATATAACCCTGACAGCTGGAAGCTGGGCGATATATTCCACTCAACACCGGTCAACGTGGGAACACCGAACCCTTTTTTCGAAGACCTCCGCGATCAGAATTATACGTCTTACTCGTGCCAAAGCACCCCTATGTTTGGAAATGCCTTCGATCAGTTCAGGTGTGATAATCCGCGTACCTCCGCTAACGGACTTCGTCTCATCGTAGCGGGGGCAAATGACGGTCAGTTCCACGTCTTCAAGACGTCGGACGGATCCGAGCAGTGGAGTTTTGTTCCCCCCAACCTGCTACCCCAGTTGCAGTACACCGCCCATCCCTCCAATCCCTCGGCGCTTCCGCACCAGTATCTGGTTGACGGGCCGGTGACGGTGGCTGACGTATGGTGGCAGAGTGCCGGCGGGACCGTTGACGGTACGAGTAAAGTAAAGCAGGATTGGCACACAATGGCGATCTTTGGTGAAGGGGACGGGGGCGTCAATCTCTGGAGCTCCGATTCCCAGTGCGACAGTAACTTTCAGGCCACGTATGACTCCACCTATGTTCATTACTGCGGCTATTACGCCTTTGATCTCACCAACACGTCCGCTACACCGAACGCATATAAATGGCGCCTCGTGGGCACGAATGCAGTGAAGCCTTACCTCGGGGCCCCGTGGAGCAAGATGATGGTGGGCAGGGTCATTTACAATCAGGGCGGTCAGGTATATGAGAAATGGGTCGGGTTCATAGGCGGAGGATACAACGGGGCCAACTGCTCAGGAGGAGGCGCCTGCGGGGTTTGTGACTGCCGGGGGAAGGGGTTTTATGTCGTTGACTTGAGCAACGGGCAGATTCTCTGGAGCTACAACTACGGGAATGACCCGAACATGCAATACAGCATACCGGCGACTCCCGCCACTGTTGATACCGATCAGGACGGCTTTATCGACACGGTTTATGTAGGGGACCTGGGGGGCAACATGTGGCGCTTCAACTTCTGCAGGGCGGTGGATATGCCGAACTGCGGCATCAGCGGTCAGGCCGTCAACTGGACAGGCGGGCGTCTTTACAGCTCTGCCACGGCCCAACCCATCTACCAGATGGCAACCGCCGCCGTGGATAATCAGCAGAATACGTGGGTATACTGGGGTACGGGAAATCACATGAGCCCCAAGGATACCACCACGAGCGACACCTTGTTCGCCATGAAGGATGATGACCGGAGCACCACCTATACGATCGGCAATCTGAAGAATGTAACAGCCACGGGGCAGTCATACGGTACCGGCGACACCCAAGACGGGTTCTACATCAATCTGCAGGGAACGGGGGAGAAAATGCTTTCCGATCCAACAGTGTTTGGTGGCGTGGTCTACTTTACCACCTACACACCTCCTTCAGGCGGAGATGTCTGTTTGCAGGGCGGCACTTCAACGCTCTACGGCTTAAACTACACCTCCGGTGACGGCGC
Source organism: uncultured delta proteobacterium (assembly GCA_963729715.1). Taxonomy (GTDB): domain Bacteria; phylum Desulfobacterota; class Syntrophia; order Syntrophales; family UBA2185; genus Fen-1135. The sequence continues at coordinate 285,097 of CAVSPA010000005.1, read as the reverse complement.
ATTCGGCGGCTCGTCACGAAGCATGTCGCTCGGGGCTGGCATAGCCTCTTCACCCATGATTTCCATGAAGCCGGGGGGATCGACCATCGGAGATATCTATGTAACGCTGAGCGGCGGCAGCGGTGTCTCTGCAAGCACGCAGCGCGTGAACTTCAATCCCCCGGGACTCTCCAACAGGGTCAACATCCTAAACTGGAAGGATCGGAGAATACAGTAAGCTCTTCAAAAAATCTGCTCATGTAGTGTTTAGTGAAGAAGTGTACTGCCCGCTCTTCGCAGCGAGGTAATAGGTATAATAAATCTTATACTGTCAATCCTCCTCCCTTTATAGGTACAAATCGCAGGAAAAAGGGTAGGGGGATTTCTTTGTGAGGGGATTTTTTAAGAATGGTCCAGAGCTGAGTACGGGGCGGTTGAAGGGATAGCGTGGATAATTTGAAGTGTCCGTGGACTGATTAGGAAAGGACCGAATTTTTGCGTATATGCTGCTTCGCCTGATTAGCGGGAAGACGTTATGGAATCTAGGCTCTTCTTGGCTTCTATCCCCAATCCCGAATCCGGTGTTATATCGATGATGGTCATGAACTCTGCTTTTGCCTTTGCCGTATCATGCAGTTTGATATAACACAGCCCTAACCAGTAGTGGCATTCCAGTAAAGAGGGGGTAGCCTTGAAGGATGCCCTCAAATAACTAACCGCTTTTTCTAAATCCCCCTTGGCATAACAGGTTATACCCATGTTAAGGTCTATTACAGGGATGGGGATTGTGTGCGGCTGCTTGTTCTTCGCCTCTTCGTAAATTTTCAGGGCCTTCTCATAATCCCCCTTACCGTAATAGGCCGTTCCCATGTTAAATATTGCCTTGTCAGGGGTTTCATATAGCGCATTGGCAAGGGCATTCTTAAATTCATCTATGGCCATGTCCCATTGTTTTTTATCGCGATAGATTACGCCCAGAAAATTGTGTGCCTCCGAATAGTCGGGCTTCAAAGACAGGGCATTTTTAAATTCATCGATTGCTTTATCCCTAAGCCCTTTCTCGAGGTAAGAAATCCCCATATAATAATGAACCTTGGGATCTCGGGGCGAGAGATTTTCCGCCTGCAAAAATTCCTTCAAGGCATCATTAGATCGTCCCGATCCCAGATAGGCAGTTCCGACATTAACGTGGGCATCTGCCTGTTCCTGAGTCCATGGGCTCGTCCCGCATGCCATGATGGCGAGAGCGGACACCGCAAGAGCGGCATGTATTATGTTTAACCGGTTCATGCTCACTTTAGCATCTCTTCGTTGCAAAAAAAAGTAGTGTGGGAAGAAGAAAGTCGCAACGCTTTTGATTACAAAGAAACGATGATGTCCTATCCCTTAGGTTTTTCGGGTCCCTTCGGCCTTTCAAATTTGTCGACGCCCGCATCTTCATTTGATATTATTTTCGGGGTGATAAATACCATAAGCTGTTTTCGCTGTTTCGTTATACCCTCAGTTTTGAATAGCCAGCCCAGAACGGGTATTTTCATAAACCAGGGAACACCGGATTCGTTTCTTTGATCCGAAGTATTGAGGATTCCCCCGATGACAATGGTATCTCCATCCTGTACGACAATCTTAGACTCAACCTCATTCTTGTTAATTGGCGGGTTCCCTCCCAGCAAGGCACCCGTGGCGTAGTCCGCGGCGTCATTTGTTGCTTTGATCTCCATGGAAATGGTGCCATCAGGCGTAATCTTAGGTTTGACCTCCAGCTTCAGAACAGCCTCCTTGAAGGTGATGCTCCTGTTTCCATCTTTGTCTATTGTAACATAGGGAATTTCCTGACCCTGTTTTATCGTTGCTTTGACATTATCCATAGTGGTAATTTTTGGCGATGAGATGATTTTCCCTGTATTGTTTGTCTCGAGGGCTTGAAGCTGGGCTTCGAGAACGGCTGCGCTACCGCCTATGATGAGGCCGAATGTCGGTCCACCCACCGTGGCTGGATAATTAAGGGCAGCTGACTGAATTGCGGTTCCATCCGGATTTGTAAATGGAATACCTGATGGATAACCCCACGTTATATTACGAGCTCCAGAGGGATTTGTGCCGGGGTTTGTGCCGGCCATCAAGGCGTAGGAATAGCCTCCAGCAGAATTGTATGTGACGCCGCCCCACTGTACCCCGAGGTTTCTGACGAAATCATCCTCTGCCTGTACGATTTTTGCCTCTATTGATATCTGCCGCAGCTTTCCTCTCTCTTCGAGGCGATCCTGTTCGGCTTTCCTTGAAACAGCCTCGGCTTTGATACGATCTTCCTCCCCCGCCCTCCGGTCAGCCTCGTCTTTTTTCACTTTCTCGACAGTCATGATGCTGATCACGTCACCCATCTGCTTTTTGACAAGACCCTGTATATCTAAAATGGTATTGAGGGCCTGATCCCAGGGAACCTTCTTCATATACAAGGTAACGTTCCCCTTGACATCGTCTCCGGATACAATCGAGACTCCTCCCACCTCGGAGAGCAATCTAAAAACGGTCTTTATATTCGCATCCTGAAAATCAAGAGATATTGCCTGACCGCCATACGGGGGCTTTGCCTGCATTGGGGCTATTTCTTCTTTAGAAACTGACGAAGCTCTTTGTAATCCTTTTGATGCTTTTGCAGCTATTGGCGTTTCTTTAGGGACGTCAGGTGTTTTCTGCTCAACTGCAGGCGACTTGGCAGCAAGGCTTCTTACGTCGAAGTCAATCAGGACACTTTGTCCTTCCTGATTCACCTTGTAAGGGACGCGTTCTCTTAAAGCGATAGTGATTAATGCCCACTGCTCGCCATCAACTGTTTTTTGCGAAGGCACAACACTGACGATATTGGAAAGCTTTCCTTCACCCAAGTTGCGCTTGAGCTCCTCAGGAACAAAAAGCTTTGTTATTTTTACCAACAGGTTTTTGTCACCTATGGATTCAATAGAGACACCTGACTGTTTGGATAAAACAAGGGTGAGGCGCTCTTTGCCGTTTATTGTGTCAAATGTTATACCCTCCAAGTAACCGAAATCTGTGGCCTGCACCTTGCCTGGAGGGGCCTCCTGTGGGGTTTTATCTTCCGTCGGTGCACTCCCGGCATATTCGGTACTGCCAATAAACATTACACAAGCAATCAGGATTATAAACCAGGGCATGTTTCTTTTCATGGTTACTCCTCGCCTTCGTCTTTGCGAAGTTTAATCGTCAGTCTGTTTGTTTTTTCCTTGTCCTCTATTTTGTTTTTTTCTTCAACAATAATGCGGTCCGGGAGTATTTCCACTACCCTGCCGCCGTTTTGGCCAATGTAGGTTCCCAGAAAAATGGGGTAGGCTTTACCCTTAACATCCTGAACGATAGCTATTCTGTGATGGTCATCGCCCGATACGCCAACGAGCCTGAAACTATTTATGCCTTCCCTTTGAAGGGGTGAAATTGGCAGGGCTTTTAATTCAGTCTTCTTTTTGGGGCCCAGTTCCTGTTCTATGAAAGGTTTAAAGGGATCGGGCTTTCCAATGGGGTTATATTTATACGCGGGCGTCGCTTTGATACCGGGGATCTTCGTTTCAGATGCGTCGGCACCCGGCGCTTTTGTCTCGGCTGATTGAGAAAGTGCGGCTGTAGATATGGACACTGACAGCCACAAAGCAGCAATTGGGGCCAGGAGGATGTGCATTACGTGCACTCGGAATCTATTGTTTTCCATCTACTTTTTTCTCATCCATTTTTTCGAGGAACATGTAAGTCTTGATCACACAGTTCGTGACAATGTAACGCCCCCGTTTTGTGTCCCTCGCTTCTGACATCGCTATATCTTCAATATTGACGATCCTCGGAAGCTTCGCGACCTTCTCAAAAAAAGTCACTATGCTGTGGAAGCCTCCGCTGACCGACACTCTCACTGGTATTTCCTCATAAAACTGTTCTTCCTGCGGGTTCGGCGTCTCGACACGTTTCTTGTCACCCGGCTTTTGTGCTGCGGCTTTTGCAAGTGGCGGCCTTACTCCGAGATCTTCCACTTCCCGGGGTTTCTTTTCCGCTTGTTTCGGTTCGAAAAGGACAAAATCTACGCCGGAATCTTTACCGGCCTGCGCAACAGAATATAGAAGACCCGGTATCTCACGCTGGTCAGGCAGTTTCGTCAGGGCAATCTTGAACGCTTCCTTCAGCGTATTTACCTCTCTCACATATTTGCCCTTTTGGGATGCCAGGCGTTCTTTCTCCTGGACTTGCTCCTGAAGATCGGAAAGCTTGGTTTCCCATGACCCTTTCTGATCCATGGATGATTGCATAAAAACAGAATAATATGCACCGCCTAAAAGCAAATAAATAATGCCGAGAGCGATTGCCTTACGCTTTGGAGGCCACTTCTTTATATCTTCGAAAGTAACAGCCATCTAATTATGGGACCCTCTTTTTCACACAAGATATTACGAATTGCTGCAATTTCATGCCAGAGACTTCTCTTTCCCTGGTGGATAACAGATCGACAGTATTGACAAAATTGGCTCCAGAGAGATTCTTCATAAAATGCGCAACGGCGATATTGTTTATCGCCATGCCTTCCAATGTAACTTCTGAACCTTTCTCTGAGATCTTATCGAGCCAGACATCCTTTACAGGAATCAGCTGCGAAATCTCGTCAAGCATCATAACAGGCGCCAGACGATTTTCTTCGAGGTTGTTAATTATAGCGAGTTTTCTCTCCAGGGTCGACTTGTTCAATTTATACTGTTCTATGTCACCTATAGTTTTTGTCAGACGAGCGAGTTCCTCCTCCTGGAGTTTTATGTTCTTTTCGAGATTGCTTACGCTGATACTGAGATAAAGTTGGAGAGAACCAATGACTAAGAGAAAGACGACGAGGGTAATGGCAATGATAACAATCTGACGAGTAACATCCTCCTTCTTTTCCCTTTCCCGATAGGGAAGAAGATTAATTCTGATCATTTGTCACCAACTTTTCTCAGCGCCAGTCCGATACCGACGGCAGCGATAGGTGCAATCTCTTCAGCTGCAGCCTCATTCAGGGCTTTTGTATCGTAGCCTATTTTCTTGAAGGGATTGGCGATTTCCGCTTCCACGCCGAGCCTGTGCGTGAGGTCACTCACCATTCCCGGAATTCTTGCACTTCCACCGGAGAGGAGAATGCGTTTCAAATATTCCCCCCCGTAGGTGGATCTGAAATAATCAATGGACCTCTCAATTTCCGAACATATCGGGTCTGCGTAATAAAGGAGACTTTCCCGGAGTTCCTTTTCCGCCGCTTCATTGCCACCGGAACCTTCGATCTTGATTCTCTCAGCCTCTTCAAAGGCGATTCCCATCTTCTGCCCAATCGCCTCAGTTATGGAATTTCCTGCAAGCATAAAATCTCTGGTAAAGACCGAAGAACCGCCTCTGAGGACATTTATATTTGTGATACTTGCCCCAATATTAACGAGGACAACCATTTCATTGTCTTCAAAATCGTAATTCTCTTCATACATGGTCTCCAGTGCAAAAGAATCCACGTCCATGATAACCGGCGAATACCCTGCCTGCTGAATGGTATCGGCATAGGAGTTAACGATATCATTCTTCGCTGCAACGATAATAACATCCATCTGATTAGGGTTGAATTCATTCTCGCCCAGGATTTGGAAATCGTAGCTTACTGCCTCCATGCTATCAAAAGGTAAATACTTTCCTGCTTCATCTTTTATCAGCTCACGCAGTTCTGTTTCATCCATTGTGGGAAAGTTCACTTTTTTGATGATGACGGAGTGTCCTGAAAGAGACGTAACTATGGACTTCCTTCTGCAACCGGACTGTTTGAATAGCTGTTTTATTTTCTGAGCCAGTTCCTGATGTTCGACAGGCACACCATCCACTATCACTCCCGTTGCGAGAGGTATCTGAGAAAACCGGGAAAGTACGTATCCCTTTGGCGTCTCGATTATTTCAGCAAGCTTTACAGCACTTGACCCTATATCAAGGCCGACCAGGCTTTTGCTGGCCGGAAACAGGTTCTTGATGGTATCAAGACTGAATATCTTTTTGCTGTCTGCTAACAAATTTTTGACGTCAAACATAGGATCACCGTGCTTGGTTCTTCTTTCTCATATAGGTTTATTTAAGATATCGATAAACGAGGTCTCCCTTTCTGACCATACCGAGTTCGTTTCGCACCACCGTCTCCATATATTGAAGGTCGCCTCTTAGTAACATTACTTTCTTGTTCAATTCCTTGTTTTCAAGGGCAATATCCTGATTCGACTTCTTAAGAGACATTAACCGCTCCTTCATGGAGTAGTTGTCGATGAGCCCCCTCTTGCCGAAGATGATGAGCATACTCATCACAAGAATAAAGACAACAAGATACCTTCCTACTTTCATTCTAACCACTAGTCTCCGACAAGCCTCCAAGAAATAATGCAAGATATGTACTACGCTTCCTTATCCGACACAAAAACGTCTTCATAATTCTTTTGTAAAGCCTTTGCCACCTTCAATTCGGAATACTTCCTTGTCGGCAATCCCTTTTCCATCTTTGTCACAGTCTGCGGAGCCAAGCCCGCCCTTCTTGCGAGTTCGGCAATGCTCAAAGGGATCGCTTCACGGAATTGTCTGACTTTATTTTTTTTCACATTTATCCTCAAGCTGGGAAAACCTTACCCTTATATGGATTTTATGATACTAAAAATAAATAATGTCAAGTGATTAATATCACTTATATGCAATATTTTTTAACATTAATGCACATTAATTAAGAATGGCAGCATCACAAAAAAGGCACCACCCTAACGTTCCTGAACGCAGCCGTACAAAGCAAATTTAGCTATATTAGACACTTAAGAGGTATTGTGAGTGGTCTGATGTTCTTTTTGGGCTTCCCACAAGTGCAGCAATTAGATCATGACAGAAGGAAGGCACTGTTGGGGCTCCCCGATGAGGAAATTACCGCGTTCAATCCACTCCTTGAGAATATTTGCAATTTCCTTTGCCTTGTAATAACTTGATAAAGAAGCTGTAATTGCTTTTTTACCATTTATTACGATCTCGCCGGAACGGAGTTCTTTGTAGCTAACCTCTCCGAGACTCTTGAGGGCACCACCTTTAGGATAATCCATGCTGTAGTCATAGATCTGTGTACATATATTCTCATCTTTAACCGCTGTGTACTTTGCCATTTCTTCATTCAAAACAGGTATGGGAATGCCTATGCCAACATACAGGGAAACCCCATATCCTAACATGCTCGCGCCTACAAGCCATTGTGGAGACATTTCTTTAAGGTTCCCTATTGCCGAAATTGTTCCTGCGCCTTCCTTAGGGACGCCATGCTTGCCTCTCTTAACATTCGGGTTGTGCTGGGTCCCGTGCCAGGCCACATAACCTTGGGCTCCTCCCAAAAAGATTCTCGTTCCGATACCGATGGTCATGTAGTGGGGATCGTTAAAGAGAGGGCTTAACTGTCCCGCTGTAGCATAATTGGCGTTGGCCATGCGGGGTCTCAACACGCCCATGTAAGTATAAATTGTTTTGTCAGACATATTAACGGCACAATTATAATTTTGATAAGCGTTTCGCGGGTTGAAGAGGATTGCATCCCGCAGATCGTTTATCGTGATATTTTTTTCATATCTTCGGGCAGGATAGCAATCGGTTCCATACCCTTCGGCGCGCAATCTAATTACATTGCCTGCCACCAGGTCTTCAAGCACATGACCGCCTCCATACTTGAATTCCCCCGGATAGACGCTATTCAAGGGATCCCCTTCGGCCACCTCAGTTGCTCCTATATAGCAGTCCACCGCCGCGATGCCGCCGTAAGCGAGTACGTCGTTTAGCCACACTTTGGATGCCCTTATTCTCGGAGCCGTATGGCCGAAGTTCAGGAAGGCTCCGGATGAACACATGGGGGCGAATGTCCCGGTTGTGACAACGTCTATTCTCCGGGCCCCCTCAACATGACCATGTCTCTCAACGATGTCGATCATCTCTTCAGCCGTTGCAACAACGGCTTTACCTTTCTTGATCTTCTCGTTGATCTCTTTGTATGTTTTATTTACCCTGAATTTTTTCATGAAGCGTTCACCCTTACTTACTCAGTATGGCCGAAACCCCCATCCCCTCTGATTGTTGCATCAAGTTGCTGACACTCTATCCATGAAACTTTGCAGACCCTGTGTATTATCATCTGTGCGATGCGATCACCGCGCCTGATGACAAAGGGCTCCTCCCCGTGGTTAATCAGTATTATTCTGATCTCACCGCGGTAATCCGCGTCAATGGTTCCCGGGGAATTAACCAGCGTCACTCCATTTCTTATGGCAAGGCCGCTTCGGGGTCTTATTTCTGCTTCATAGCCTTCCGGCAACGCAATCGCCATGCCTGTAGGAATTATCTTCCTCTGTCCCGGAAATATCGTCTCATCCGTTTTGACAGCTGCATAGATATCCATGCCCGCTGAATGTTCTGTCATGTATCGAGGAAGCGACATGTCTAAATAACCGGGCAGCTTTTGAATATACACGCCAATTTCTTCTATCATCGCAACTCAGGCATTCATCCCTGCATTCTTATAGAGCGCTATCCTTCATACGAATTAATAGCGATATCCTTTTCTGAAAGCCTTCCCGTCGCGGCGATGGATATGGCGCCAGCCCTGAATATTTCAAAGGCAAGTTTCCTGACATCCTCTGCGGCAACTGCGTCTACAGCGGCAATAACATCGTCCTCGGGGATATGCCTTCCGAAAGAAATCTCGTTCTTGGCCAACCTTATCATCCGGCTGTCAGTGCTTTCCATCGAAAGGAGAAAATTTCCTTTGATCAACTCTTTGACCTGTGCCATCTCCTTTTCCGTTAAAAGCTCATGACGCAATCGTTTCAGTTCTTCAAGAATGAGATTAATGACGAGAGGAACTCTCTCCTCGCTGGTTCCTGCATATATTCCCAAAAGGCCCACATCCATATACGGGGAGATAAAGGAATGGATCGCGTAAGCGAGCCCCCTTTTTTCTCTGACTTCCTGAAATAACCTCGAACTCATGCTTCCGCCTAAAACGGCATTCAATAGAAAGCCGACATATCTCTCAGGGCTGACGGCGGAAGGGGCGAGGGTGCCCATGATCATATGCACCTGTTCCAGGTCCTTCTTGAGAACGGCAACCTTTGATGACACCGCCGGTTTGTCCGTCTGAGATTTGCTTGTCCCCACCGGTATGGATCCGAATGCCTTTTTTGTGAGGTCAACGAATTCATCGTGTTTCAGATTGCCAGCAGCCGCGAGCACCAGATTATCGCCCCCGTAGCGTGCATCGAAGAAAGACAAAAGGGTCTTTTTGTTTAAGGAGGCTACCAGGTTCTTGGTGCCTAAGATCGGAAAACCGAGGGGGTGGCCATTCCAGAATACGCCCTCAAAGAAATCATGAATATAATCATCCGGTGTATCTTCGGTCAAGTTAATTTCCTGAAGGACCACCGATTGTTCCTTCACGATTTCTTTTTCATCGAAGCATGAGTTTGTAAAAATATCAGCAAGGAGGTCTACCGCCATAGGTAGGTGGTAGTCCGGTATCTTTATATAGAACGAGGTCAACTCCTTGCCGGTGAAGGCATTCATCATACCGCCAACGGAATCAATTGCCGATGCAATTTCAAAAGCAGACCTGTTTTTGGTCCCCTTAAAAAGCATGTGCTCTATAAAATGTGCCGCTCCGTTTGTGGCATGGTCTTCGTAACGTGAACCACACTTGACCCAGATCCCTATGGATATTGATCTGACATGATCGATGTATTCCGAAACAACACTGACACCGTTAGAAAGGACAGTCTTATTGTGCATTGGGACCCAGTGCATCTTTCCTGCTAAGGCGGATCTTTCCCTGTTTGTCGATCTCAAGAACCTTTACCATCACTTCCTCACCCTCATGGAGGACATCGGTAACACTCTTGACCCGCTCCCGCGACAGCTGCGATATGTGCACCAGCCCTTCCGTGCCGGGCAATATTTCTACGAAAGCGCCAAAGTCAACTATTTTCTTGACAGTACCGCGATAGATCTTTCCCACCTCGGCGTCTTCGGTCAGCCACTTAACCATGGCTACAGCCCTTGACGCCGCTTCTGAGTCATTCGACGCAATGGTCACCGTACCATCATCTTCAACATCGATGGTCACACCCGTTTCACTGATAATCTGCCTGATATTTTTCCCGCCGCTACCGATCACATCTCTCACCTTCTCGGGTCTGACCTTGAGCGTTGTAATCCGTGGTGCATATTTGGAGATATCGCCCCTCGGTTCTGCAATAGTTTCCCTGAGCTTCTCAATGATAAAGAGCCGTCCCTCTTTCGCCTGGTGTAAGGCCATTCTCAAAATATCTTCGTTGAGGCCGCCTATCTTGATGTCCATCTGCAGGGCCGTGATACCCTTCTTCGTTCCGCACACCTTGAGATCCATGTCACCGGCATGATCCTCATCTCCGATAATGTCGGAAAGAACAACAACATTGTTGTCATCCTTTAGCAACCCCATGGCAATACCGGCAACGATATCCTTTACCGGCACGCCGGCGTCCATGAGGGACAGCAGGCTGCCGCACACTGTGGCCATTGAAGATGAGCCATTGGAAGACAGTATCTCGGAAACAATCCTTATCGTATAAGGGAATGTCTCCTCGGAGGGCAGGATGGGAAGCAATGCTTTTCTGGCCAGGGCACCGTGTCCGATCTCTCTTCTTCCCGGACTTCTCAAAGGCCGCGCCTCTCCTACGCAATAAGGAGGGAAATTATAGTGCAGGATGAAGGTTCTCATTTCTTCTCCGCCTATATAATCCAAACGCTGTTCATCTGAAGATGTACCAAGTGTGAGGGCGGCAAGAGCCTGGGTTTCACCCCTGGTAAATAAGGCCGACCCGTGGGCCCTGGGGAGAATCCCTACCTCGGCGCTGATCGGCCTGATCTCGGCGGATGTTCTGCCATCGGACCTCTTCTTGTCGCGCAGTATCATGTTCCTGACGACTTGTCTCTCCAGGTCTGATAGTATGTTGCTGACCTCGTGAACAAGCTTGTCATCTTCGGCGCAAACTTCTTTGATGACCTTTTCCCTTATCGAGTCAAGCTTATTGTACCTGTCCTGTTTCCGCGCTATGGTATAAGCTTCTTTCATGCTGTCTTTGGCTTTCTCTGTTACCTTTGCCAAAAGGGCTTCATTGACGGCGACTGCCTCCAGAACCCGTTTCTCTTTTCCTATGGTCTGGCGAATATGATCCTGAAATTCAATTATCGGCCGCAAGGACTCCAGGCCGAAATTGATGGCATCCACAATTGTATCCTCTTCTACTTCACGTGCATCACCCTCAAGCATAACCAGATTAATGTCAAAATCTTTGCTTCCCGCCGCTGGTGAGATCTTCCTTCCCACTATGAAGAGATTGAAATCGCTTTTCTCCAGAACTTCTGCCGACGGGTTCACGATAAATTTGCCGTCAACCCTGCCGACACGGACGCTGGCAATCGGCCCATTGAAGGGGATATCGGAAATCGCCAGGGCAGCGGAGGCGCCGAGTAAAGCTGTCACAACGGAATCATTTTCATTATCCACGGAGAGCACTGTTGCCACGATTTGAGTCTCGAAGTAGTAGCTTTTTGGAAAAAGAGGTCTGATGGATCTGTCAATGATCCGGGACGTCAGGGTCTCTCTTTCGTTGGGGCGACCTTCACGTTTAAAGAACCCTCCGGGAATCTTTCCTGCCGCAAAAGTCATTTCTTGATAATCGACCGTAAGAGGAAGGAAATCTACGCCTTCTCTCTTCTTCTTAAGTGATACGGCGGTCACAATGACTACAGTGTCACCGTATGTTACGAGGACCGATCCATCGGCCTGGCCTGCCATATAATTTGCTTTAATGGAAATGCTTCTTCCCGCAAAATCCTTGCTAAATATATCGCTCATGTAATTGTTCCCTCTTCATGAAAGTTTCTGTCTAAATACGTGTTTCTTAAATAGTACCAAAGGACGAAAATCCGAACGACTCCGCAATGGATGTGAAAGATACCTGAAGTTACGTTCAGCTTCCAGAACTTGATGCTTGATTATTTTCTTAGTCCCAGACGCTGAATAACGCTCCTGTACCTCTCCACATCCTTTTTTCTGAGATAATCCAAAAGGCGTCTTCTCTTGCCCACAAGTTTCAAGAGACCTCTGCGCGAATGATGGTCCTTTTTGTGGGCCTTGAAATGTTCCGTCAAGTATTCTATCCTGGCGCTGAGAAGGGCAATCTGGACTTCAGGTGAACCTGTGTCTACCGCATGTAATTGGAAATTGTTAATGACGTCCTTTCTTTTTTCCGAATCTAACACCGCTTCATATCCTCCCTAAAATTAGTCGTAGCCAATAATTTGTTAATATCCTTCCGACAGTAGCAGAAAACTACCCAACCTTGTTAAGGGTGCACTTCATTTTTCCTTCATGAAAATCAAACCCTGGATACCCCGTGCGGAAGCACGGGGAGGAAAGGGTTTCCGTTCTTTAGGAATTGAGTATCATAAGCATGAAGAAAAGCTCCCAAGCAGTTAGATTTTGAGTTTTAATGCCCCGTGCGGAAGCACGGGGTTCTTTACTCTTGCCCAAATAGATTTAATGCCCGTCATAAGTTCATTTGTCGGCATTAAAGATTCTTACGATCTTGGCCGCCTGCCTCTTTCCGTCTATCGAATCAATCCGGTCGGATGCACAAAGCATTTTCGCAACAGAAACAAGGTTGCCATCTTCATCCACGAATTTTACCATATCTCCATCTGCAAGGGAAGGGATTTGATATATTCTCAATGTTTCTGCAACCGGCTGATAACCTTCTCTCAACCTCCTGGCAAATTTGTGATCCACATGAATCGCCGCGATGTGGGGCAGGGCGTCAATCAAAGGAATAATGTGGTCTGGAGGCCATTTCCCCGCTGCATTCTCAAGTTCGTCGATGGGTATGGCAGACGCTTCAAAGAAACTGCCGCTTCTTGTTCTGCGCAGGCTTGCCAGACATGCTCCGCAACCGAGCATTTCACCTATATCGGAACACAGGGACCTCACATAGGTTCCCTTTGAACAGGAGACTCTGAAAGTTATGTAGGGTAAATTCACTTCATCGATCGTGATCGCGTATATTTCTATGATCCGCCGCGGAGGTTCAATGGTAATACCCCTCCTCGCCCATTTATATAAAGGTTTGCCCTTATATTTTACAGCTGAATAACGAGGAGGCACCTGTTCCGTTTCTCCCATAAAGCGAAAAAAAATATCTTCTATGTCCTCATGCATGACATACGAGTCGTCACGGGCGATGACCTTGCCTTCTATATCCTGGGTGTCTGTCTTCACACCCAGCAACATAGTCGCCGTATAGTCTTTCGTATCCGTTGACAGGAACTGCACCAGTTTTGTCGCCTCTTCCAGACAGACGGGCAATACACCGGTCGCCATTGGGTCCAGAGTGCCCGCATGCCCGGCCTTGTTCACTGACAGGGCTTTCTTGACATCCTCGACCACGTCATGAGACGTCTTTCCCGGAGGTTTGTCGATAACAACGATGCCATTCATGATGGGCTCGCAATAAAATGAATCCGACTTCTTATGAAGTCCGGGCCTTCAGGCAGTGTCTCTTCATCAAGTCACTATTCATGGATTTGATGAAAGGTCGGCAACAGCGCTCAGAACTCGCTGTAAAGCAGTCTTGAAGTCTCCATCTATCTGGCACGCCGCGGCATTAATATGTCCACCTCCACCGAATGCTCTGGCAACACGTTCCACATTCGCTTTTCCTTTTGATCGAAGGCTTAGCTTGAATTGGGACTCTGATAATTCAGTGAAGAGAATGGATATTTCTACTCCGTCAATGGAGCGCGGGATATCTACAAAGCCTTCGGTATGCTCCACCAGCGCTCCGACATCGTTAAGGTCTTTCCGGTACACAACCATGTAGCCGACTTTTCTGTCCCAGTCGAAAGCAAGCGTTTCGAGTACCTTTGTCAAGAGTCTTATCTTCGAAAGAGGATTGCTCTCATATACATTCTCTGAAATCCATTGAGGATCGGCCCCTCTTTCCACAAGGTTTCCCGCTGCAATAAGAGTGTCCTTCTTTGTATTCCCGTAACAGAATCCTCCCGTATCGGTAATAATTGCTGCATACAGATTGGTTGCTATCTCCTTCGTGATATGAAGATCCATCTTCAGCATAAGCCTGTAAAGCAGCTCCGCCGTGGAACTTGCATTGTGGTCGATGAGAGCAATGCTCCCAAAGTTCCTGTTTGAGACATGATGGTCAATGTTTATGATGCGCTGCATGCTGCCGATGCGGGAAGCTTCTTCTCCGATCCTGTCAAATTCACTGCAATCGAGGATGAATGCGACATCGTATCTTTCGAGGGGGGGAAGCTTATGGACGATCTTTTCGCTCCCGGGGAGAAAACGGTAATTGCCCGGCGTTTCATCCTGATTGTAAACTGTAGCCGCCTTACCCATATTGGAAAGCATGTGATACAAGCCCAGTTCCGATCCCAGCGCATCGCCATCAAGTCTGACATGCGAGGCAATAAGAAAAGAACTTTGCTTATTTATCATGTCAATGATTCTCTTCAATATCCGGTTCCCCTGTTGTTTGTATTTCTGCAAGCAGTTTGTCTATTCGGCTTCCGTATGCAAATGATTCGTCGCACACGAAAATAATATCCGGCACATAGCGTAGCCTTAGCCTTTTCCCCAGTTCCCTCTTCAAGAAACCGGTTGCCTTTTCCAGTGCTGTTTTTGTTTCAGGGTCGCAGGTATCTTTGCCCATCTCGACAAAAAATATTTTAGCAAAGCGCAGGTCATCGGTCAGTTTTACGCCGGTAATGGTAACTAACTTGATGCGCGGATCTCTAATTTCTCTTAAGAGGATATCGGAAATATCCGCAATAATGAGATCTGCCACGCGGGTTGCCCTCTTAAAACTCATTATACTTATCCTCGTTGTATTCGAGGTGGTCCATCGAATCGGGAAGATTGGTTATCTCAATTTTTGAATTCAGCACTTCAGCCAGGTGAAGACGGTCGACAAATTGCAGAATGTGGTCAATTTTTCCATTTATATAACGCCTATCATTCCCTACGAGGCTAAAACCAATCTGCGCCCTCTTCCAGTGGTCATTCTGCCCGATTTCGGCAATAGAAATATTAAACTCGTTTTGGGTCCGTTTCAATATCCTGTTCAGTACGCCTCTTTTTTCCTTCAGAGACCTGCTTTCGACGATCAACAAATTTATAATGCCGGATCCTATAACCATATCTTAAATGAATTCTAAATCCGCGATTCCAAACAAATGCAAAACCCGAATATCTAAATTATGCGTTCTGTCTGGATTTGCTTGCTGCTTAGATTCTTAGAATTTCCTATTTTTCTCCTGATTGCCGTTTCAGAGTTTTCTTTCTAACTCTTCATTGATATAAGCCTCGATGACATCACCTACTCTGATGTCATTGAAGCCCTCTATTCCGATACCACATTCAAATCCTTCCATCACTTCTTTGGCGTCGTCCTTGAACCTCCTGAGGGAGAGTAACTTGCCATCGTAAATTTGCACCCCGTCTCGTACCAATTTAAGATTTGCATTTCTTGCAATCTTACCGCTCGTCACATAGCTTCCGGCAATGGTTCCAATCTTTGGAACTTTGAACAATTCTTTTACTTCCGCCCGCCCAATTACCGTCTCCTTATAAACTGGTTCGAGTAGGCCCTCCATGGCGGCTTTCACATCCGCAATAACGTCGTAAATGACTTCATACAACTTGATTTCGACGCCCTCTTGTTCGGCGATGTCCGTAACCCTGCTATCCGGTCTAACGTTAAACCCGATTATTACGGCGTTGGACGCCGATGCGAGCATGACATCCGTTTCCGTGATAGCGCCTGTTGAACTGTGGATAATCTTCAGTTTGATATCGGCCGTACTCAGCTTGTTCAAGGCGTCTGCCATAGCCTCTATGGAGCCCTGCACATCTCCCTTTATAATGACATTGAGCTCCTTAACCCCTTCTTTAATTTTTTGGTATAATTGCTCGAGAGTAATCTTTGACGATTTGGAAAGTTCCCGTTCGCGTTCTTTTCTTATCCAGTATTCTCCGATGCTGCGGGCCTTCTTCTCATCCTCCACACCTATAAACTCCGCGCCCACCTGGGGGACCCCGGAAAACCCTATTACTTCCACCGGCATTGACGGTCCAACCTCTTCCACCCTCAGTCCCTGGTCGTTAATCAGCGCCCTGACCTTGCCAAATTCCGTTTTGGAGACAAAAGCGTCGCCGTCTTTCAGTGTGCCTTCTTCGATAAGCACGGTCGCTACAGGCCCGCGTCCACGATCAAGTTTTGCTTCGATGATGACGCCGCGGGCGGGCCGGTTGGCGTCGGCACGCAGATCCATGACATCCGCTTGAAGAAGAATCATTTCCAGAAGCTCTTCTATACCCTGTTTTTTCTTGGCGGATACTTCGCAGTATATGGTATCGCCGCCCCATTCTTCAGAGACGAGGTTATAATCGGAGAGGACCTGCTTGATTTTGCCCGGGTCCGCTCCCGGCTTGTCTATCTTATTGACGGCAACGATTATGGGAACTCCTGCGACACGTGCATGATTGATGGCCTCTATCGTCTGGTCCTTTACCCCGTCATCAGCCGCGACTACCAGTACAACAATATCTGTTACATGGGCGCCCCTGGCCCTCATGGCCGTGAAGGCTTCATGGCCCGGTGTGTCGAGGAAAACGATATCTCTGTCTTTAATGTGGACATGGTATGCCCCGATGGCTTGAGTAATACCCCCCACCTCGCCGGCGATTACATTGGTCCGCCTTATGGCATCGAGAAGAGAAGTTTTCCCATGGTCGACATGCCCCATTATCGTGACGACAGGCGCCCTGGTTGTCAGATTTTCGGAAAGAGGTTCAACTTTCTGGAGCGGCTCATCATATTCAGCTCCGACTGATTCCACTTGATATCCGAATTCACCGGCAATGAGAGTTGCGGCATCAATCTCGATAGCCTGGTTGATGGTGACCATCAAGCCAAGTCCGATCAGCTTGTTAATAACTTCGCCCGCCTTAACGCCCATTTTTTTGGCAAGCTCACCGACAGTTATTACTTCACCTACCTTTATTCTCCTTTTTATTGCCTTCGGGGTGGTAATGACGGTTTTTTTCATCTTGGCAGCGACCTGCCTTTTTCCATCCTTCCACTTACTAACCCTCTCTTCTCTATCTAAGTCCTCACGCCTGTCTTTCTTGTCGACGAGCTTCTTGATAAAGGCCTTTTTCCTTGCGGACGGCAGTTCTTCCATCACGACTTCAACAGGTTTTTTGCCCTTTATCTTGGTTTTATCGGGTTCCCACTTAGCCGGCTTTTCTCCCGGCTTGGCAGGGATGATTTCCTTTACGATCTTTAGTGCCGGTTTCTGCGCCGGCTCTCTCTTTACCTCAGGAGCGGCCTCTTTGGGTACGTGAGCAGCTGCAGCCTCTTTCTTCTCTTCCTTTTGCGGCGCTTCCTTTGCTTCCGGGGCCGCTGGAGAAGCTGCTGACGGAGGTGCAGGTTTTTTTTCAACCAACTCAACCTTCTTCTTGGGCTTCTTTGGAATTTCTTCAACCGCTTCAGCAGGCTTCATCTCACTTTCCACCTTTATATCTTTGACGACGGGTTCTTCCGGCTTGGCAACCTTAGGCGGAATTGCTTCTTCGGGAGCAGTTTTCTTTGGCGCCTTTTCAGCAGGTGCGGTCACCTTTGCCTGCACTTCTTTGGGGCCGGCCTTCTCTTTCTTCGCCTCTTTTGGGACTGCTGAATCAATCTTCTTTTTTTCAGGCGCTATGGGAATTTCGGCCTCGACAGGCTCTGCTGTAATTTCTTCGGCAGCGGGACGAACCACCCGCCTTCTTATGATTGTGGACTTTATTCTTTGCTCGACCATTTCATGCGGTTCACCTGATATCAATTCCTTCTGTATCTTCTCCACATCTTCGTCTTCCAGAGTACTTGAATGGGACTTTACAGCAATGCCGAATTTTTCCAAACGAGATATCAGCTCCTTGCTGTCGATACCCAATTCCTTAGCTAACTCGTAGACCCTTTTCTTAGACATTCTTGAGACCCTCGCATGTAATGGTTATAGAAATGTGTCTTTCCATAAGTTCGTCTTTGAGGGTTTTACCCTCGATTCCGCCCCTCTCAGGAGCTCTTCTTTTCTGCCGTCTCTTCATTTATAATCTTAACTGCCGCTTCGATCCATTGTGACGCGCTCTTTTCTCCCACACCCTGAATTGCCGACAGCATCTCAGGTTCCGCTGATGCGATCATGGCGATGCTTTTGAAGCCCTCATTGTAAAGCTTATCCGCCACGGCCTCGCCGATGCCGGGAATCTTGATAAGGGACTTGAATCCTTCCGCCTCCTGTGAGGCAGCCATAGATTCACTCTTGACGTCGATCTTCCACCCCGTCAATTTGACCGCCAGCCTCACATTCTGTCCGTTCTTGCCGATTGCCAAAGAGAGTTGATCGTCGGGAACAATTACCTCCATGGAACGACTGTCCTCATCCATGATGACGCGGTTGACCTTGGCCGGTGAGAGGGCGCTGCAGACATAGTTGGCGTTATCGACGGAATAGGGAACAATATCTATCTTCTCTCCCCTCAATTCCTGAACCACGCTTTGCACGCGGGAACCTCTCATGCCGACGCATGCACCCACCGGATCTATATCTTTATCTTTTGTTCTCACAGAGATCTTGGCCCGTTTTCCCGGTTCTCTTGCCACATTTACAATTTCGATCAGGCCTTCAGATATCTCCGGCACTTCCACTTCGAAAAGGGCCTTGAGGAAACCGGGATGAGTTCTGGATAGGATGATCTGAGGTCCTTTGGTTATCTTCTTCACATCGCACACATATGCCCGAATCCGCTCCCCCCGTTTGTATGATTCTCTGTAGATCTGTTCCGCCGTGGGTATAACGCCTTCAGCCCTCCCGAGGTTAACGATAATATTCCCCCCGTCGAATCTTTGCACAAAGCCGCTGACCAGTTCGCCCTTCTTGTCTTTGTATTCATCGTAAACGTTATCCCGCTCAGCGTCCTTGACTTTTTGAATGATTATTTGCTTGGCAGTCTGAACGGCAATCCTGCCGAAGGTGCTCGTTTCTATCTTGATCCCTAGGCTGTCTCCCCTTTCCGCTTCTTCATCCAAGGTTCGACGTGCTTCAGCTAATGCAATCTGGACATCGGGGTCCAGAACCTTATCTACGACGGTCTTGAATTGAAAGACTTCAACTTCTCCCGCTTCCTCGTTGTAGTGGGCCTCAAGTTCCACGTGGAGCCCTAATTTTTTCCGCGCAGCGGTCAGCATGGCCGTTTCCAGTGCCTCTATAATGACACCTTTATCTATACCTCTATCCTTACCCATCTGCTCTATCAGACGTTTAAGTTCTGGCAACATTGAGAGTCCTCCATATTTGCATCAAAATTCATAAACCAGACGTGCCTTTACCACCAAATCTCTCGGTATGTGATAAATCGTTCCCGATACATCGACGACCAGAGTCTTTGCGCCATTTTCATCAAGATAATCATTCAATGTCCCATAAAAATTTTTCACGCCGTCGAGTTTTTCTCCTGTCTTGATCCGGACGGGGGATCCGCGGTATTTAATGAAATCCTTGTCTCTGGTGAGAGGCCGATCCAGGCCCGGAGAAGAAACCTCCAGCGTATAAGAGCCGGGAAATACGTCATAAACATCGAGGATATCACCCGCCTGCTTGCTGATTTCAGAACAATCAGCGATGGTGACCCCTCCCTCCTTGTCGATGTAAATACGCACCAGCCACCGATATTTCATTTTCAGACATTCAAGATCGACGACTTCCATGCCTTCAGATTCGACCACAGGCTCAATGAGCTCTCTGATTTTTTCCCGGTATGTAATCGATTTATCAGCCATTTATTTCCAATTCATCAGTCAGGCGCCTTTTCCCATGGCCTCGTTCTCAAGCATTTAAGAAAAAAAAAGTGGGCACAAGCCCACTCATCACTAACGTACACGATGATTTTCACGGAGTTTCTAACACATAAAAATCTCCAATGCAAGAGAAAAATAGAATCTATTTAGGGATCGGATTTAATGAATAGCGGGAGCTATGGGAGCCGGAGGCAGGTATTTGATCATTATTGCGATCATGACCAAAAAAAGCTGGAAATTCCTATGTATGCCTCTTATACTTGATGTGTCCGCAAAGAAATCATCATTATCTATATTATCGATGGATTATTACCCCCATCGAGATGTAACGGGCACGGTCTCAAGAGAAAGGAGACAAAGTATGGCGTCGGGCAGCTTCATGGAGAAGATATTAGAGGGCGTCTTTGATAAAACGGCCTTTGATTCCTACCGCATGCCGGTCGATTCAGACAAGGTTCAGTCCTTGCTGCAATCCTACCGGGATATGTTTAAGAACTATTCCCCGCAGAAGATTGAAGAGGAAGGACGCATACCCGATGAGATGCTCGAGGAAATGAGGAAAAAGGGCTTCTTCGGGATCAGCCTTGCTGAAACTTACGGCGGCTTGGGCGTCGACCTTGTTGACTGCATCCGTTTCGTAGAAGAGATTTCTGCACAGGACCTGGCATCAGCAGTTGTTTTTCTTGCCCACCTTTTCATCGGCATCAAAGGTATTGAACTATACGGAACGGAGAAGCAGAAGCGCCAATATCTCCCGCTGGCCGCATCGGGAGATATGATATTTTCTTACGCACTCACGGAACCGAATTTCGGTTCCGATGCGAGACATATTGAGACAAAAGCAGAACTCTCCGCCGATGGCAAGCATTACATCCTCAACGGCACGAAAACATACATCACCAACGCAAACTACGCGCAAGGCCTCACCGCCTTTGCCCAGATGGACCCGGCGCATCCCGGGTTCATGGGTGCCTTCATCGTGGAGACGGCGTGGGAAGGAGTCAAGATAGGGAAGGACATGCCCAAGATGGGCATCAGGGCCAGCTCCACGGCCACCATTCAATTTCAGAATGTTCACGTCCCGGTGGAAAACATGCTGGGCAAACCGGGAGAAGGCTACAAGATCGCCCTGGCCATCCTCAACTACGGGAGGCTCGCCCTCGGCGCCGCAGGCGCCGGCCTCATAGACATATCTTTGAAGGACATGCTCAAGCGCGCCCACGCCAGAATGCAGTTCGGAGTCCCCATCCGGAACTTTCCTCTCGTGCAGGAAAAAATAATCAACGCCCGGGTCCATGGATTCGTCACATCGTGCATTAATTATTTTACTGCAAATATTCTCGAATCACGGCCGACAGAAGACCCGGTGATCGAGACATCGCACTGCAAGCTTTACGGTTCCACGCGGGCGTGGGACGTCCTCTACGATGCTATGCAGGTGGCTGGTGGCGCCGGCTATCTCATGACCCAGCCCTATGAAAAGCGAATGCGCGATTTCCGTGTCGTTCCCATATTCGAGGGAACGACGGAAATCCATTCCGCCTACCCCATGCTTTTCCTCCTTGGACGTCTGAAGAAAGAGCTTCGCTCACACAGCGGTTTCTCCCGCTGGTCCTATGTTATAAAGGCCTTCTTTTCCAGCTTTGCGGCGATGTCCTGGCGTGTAGATGGCGGTGACGAAACCGTGCAGGAGGCCGTGAGACTTGTCAAAACCAATGCACGGACGATCAAACGCATGCTGCTCTTGGGAATCATCTTCCACGGAGAAAAGGTGGTTGAGCGGCAATTCTTCCTGAGACGGATGACCACGCTCAGCCTTTATGCCTTTGGCATCCTCTCCGTGTTGGCGAAGATTTCCGGGAATCTAAAATCGGGCGCCTCCAAGAGCAGCGACCTCAATCTCCTGAAATATTTCCTCGAAGAAGCGAGAGAGGCACGATGCAAGAGCACAATGATCTTCGACACGAAAAAAGAGAAACTGGGCGCTGCCATTTTTCATGAGCTCAAAACAATTTCATGACTGAATGGGGTCGATCCATCGACATGAAACAACATCATCTTTGGATTGAGAAGAAAAGATAACCATCGGAAATCTCCGACTGTTTACTCAGACAACCTTGTACCGGACAGAAACTCTGAAGATCACCATAATGATAGGGATAAAATGGAGCGGGCGATGGGAGTCGAACCCACGACGTCCAGCTTGGGAAGCTGACATTCTACCGCTGAATTACGCCCGCTCAGAAGAGAAGAAAGACTGTTAAGGAAAATAAATATACATAAGAATAACGCTGGCCATCTTAGCGATCGGAGATTTTTTGTCAAGGCTTTTTTGGCCGCATCCTTACGGTAATTGACTTTCCGTGCGCCTCAAAACCTTCCATGTCAGCAAATCTTGCCGCCCGCTTTCCGTATTTTTGCAGGGACTCTCTTGAGAAGAAAAGAACACTGCTTCGCTTCACAAAATCGTATACTCCCAAGGGAGATGAAAATCTTGCCGTTCCCCTTGTGGGAAGGATGTGATTGGGCCCGGCCATATAATCCCCAAGGCTCTCCGGCGTATTGTGCCCGAGAAAAATGGCGCCGGCGTGTTTGATCTCGGCCAATATTCTCTTCGGGTTCCTGACCATCAATTCGAGATGTTCGGGCGCGAACCGGTTGGCGATGCTTGTCGCCTCGTGAATATCTTTGGTCACAATGATGGCGCCGAAATCTGCGAGCGCGCGTGAGGCAATCGCCTTTCTTTTCAGGCCATTTAACTGCAGAGTAACTTCAACGGCAACTTTCCTGGCCAAGACTTCATACGGGGTGAGAAGAATGGCGCTTGCCATTTCATCGTGCTCCGCCTGCGCAAGAAGATCAGCAGCCATATAAGAGGCATCTGCCGTCGTGTCCGCTATGATGAGAATCTCGCTGGGGCCGGCGGCCATGTCGATGCCGCACCAGCACCACTGGTAAACCACCATCTTGGCTGTCGTGACGTAGGCGTTACCGGGCCCGACGATCTTATCCACTCTCGGTATCAGGTCCGTGCCGTTTGCGAGAGCGGCTATGGCCTGGGCGCCTCCTACCTTGAATATACGCGTGACGCCGCTCAGTTTTGCCGCGGCAATTATCAAGGGATTCACGTTTCCGCCTTTTGCAGGTGTGACGAGGATGATTTCCGGAACGCCCGCGATCTTTGCCGGAACAGCCGCCATTATTACGGTAGAGGGATACGAGGCAAGACCTCCGGGGGCATAGATGCCGACGCGCTCCAGGGGCGATATGTGCTGTCCAAGTTCAATACCCGCTTCATCAGAAACAGACCAGCTTTTAATTATCTGTCTGCGATGGAATCTTTCCACACGCTTCGCGGAAAGCTTGAGGATCGCCAGTTCTTCCGCTTTTACCGCAGCTACGGCTTTCTTTATTTCTGCGGGAGTTACTTCTATGGTATTCGCAGTGGGAATCCACTTATCAAACTTCTTCGTATATGCAAAAAGGGCCTTGTCCTTTCTCTTGCGGACGTCTTCCACAATGGTCTTCACCTGTTCCCAGATGTTCTCACTGAACCCGCCGCGGTTCTTAATCTTCTGGAATATTTTCTCGAAGCCGGCCTGGTCGGTGCGGATAATTCTCATCTTAGCCTGAGACCCTTTTTATATTGGCGCCAATGGCGGAAAATTTCTTTTCGATTTCCTGGTATCCCCTGTCTATGTGATAAACCCGGGAGAGCTCCGTCTTTCCTTCCGCCGCCAATCCCGCGAGGATCAGAGAAGCGGAGGCGCGGAGGTCCGTGGCCATGACCGGTGCCCCCTTGAGTTTTGGTGTTCCCTTTACCATGGCGCTGTTTCCATGAATCAATATATCTGCTCCCATTCTCATCAATTCACTCACGTGCATAAATCTGTTTTCAAAGACTGTCTCCGTAATGACGGAGAGTCCGTTGGCCACCGACATCAGAGCCATCATTTGGGCCTGCAGGTCCGTGGGAAATCCCGGGTAGGGGAGCGTTGTTATGTCGACGCTTTTAATCTTTTTCTTCGAAGAGGCCCTGATGCCGCCATCGAAGGGGGTGATCTCCATTCCGGCGTCTCTCAGCTTCATAGCCAGCGCTTCGACGTGAACAGGTTCGCATCCCATTATTCTGACATCACCGCCCGCCATGCCCACGGCAATCATGAAAGTGCCTGCTTCGATTCGGTCGGGAATAACGGCGGCTTCGACAGGGTGCATTTTCTCGACACCGTCTATCCTGATTATATCCGTGCCGGCGCCGGTGACCTTCGCCCCCATGCCGTTCAAGACATCAGCCAGGTTGACGACCTCGGGTTCCCTCGCAGCATTTTTCAGAAGAGTAGTACCGTCAGCAAGGCAGGCGGCCATCATGATATTTTCCGTTCCCGTTACAGTAGGAATGTCAAAGTAAATAGTGGCGCCCTTCAATCTCCGCGCCTTCGCCTCCACGTAGCCGTCTTTCAGCTCCACTTCTGCACCTAAATCCTGAAGGGCCTTTATATGAAGATTGACCGGCCTTGCTCCTATGGCGCATCCTCCCGGAAGAGAGACCCTTGCCACACCCATTCTTGCTACGAGCGGCCCCAGGACGAGGACGGATGCCCTCATGGTCTTGACGAGATCATACGGGGCCTCACAATTGCTGATGTCTTCCGTATTGATCCTTACAGTCCCTTCTCCCTCAATCTTGGCGCCTAAATTTCTGAGAAGTTTCTTGATCGTTTTGATGTCAACAAGATTGGGAACGTTGAGAAATGTGCTCCAGCCCGGCGCGAGAAGCGCGGAAACCATCACGGGCAGAGATGCGTTCTTGGCCCCACTGATTTGGACATCGCCGCGGAGTTTGTCGCCGCCAACTATAATAATCTTATCCACCGGTCGTTACTCTCCTTGCGATAGCAACACGTTCTATGCCTGCATAGTCGTTTCTGAAAGCGATATTGTCATAAAGGCCGTATTCATTCAACATAAATTCAACCATCTCTTTTTGTCCAGCCCCTATTTCCATGAAAGTCCAGCCCCCCGCTTTTAGATAGATGCCGGCTGCCTTGATGATCTCCCTGTGAAAGAGAGTTCCGTCAGCGCCCGCAAGCAGCGCCGTCTCCGGTTCAAAATCCCGAACCCCTGAGGGCAGGCAGCCATATTCTTCTCTTGATATGTAAGGCGGATTGGAGACAATGATATCAAATTTTCCTGAC
This sequence comes from uncultured delta proteobacterium, assembly GCA_963729715.1. GTDB lineage: Bacteria > Desulfobacterota > Syntrophia > Syntrophales > UBA2185 > Fen-1135. The sequence goes on along the minus strand of CAVSPA010000005.1, from coordinate 259,899 downwards.
ACAGGCTCAAATAAATTTCCTGATAGAAAAGAAATTTGACTTGCGACATTATTAATTTGCGCATTCCGAGAAGCTACATTAATTGCATCCTGTGAAATGTCCGTGGCTATGATTTGCGCGTTCTTTAACTCGTGCGCGAGCGAAACACTGATTGCCCCGCTGCCCGTGCCGATCTCCAGGATTCTTAATTCTCTTGTTTTCAGGGATGAACAAACCTTCAGCACCTCTTCAACGATAATTTCTGTTTCCGGCCGGGGTATGAGGACATGCTTGTTGACTTCGAATGGAAGCGACCAGAATTCCTTCTTCCCCACAATATAGGCAACCGGCTCTCCAACCCTTCGCCGTTCGATGCATCGCTGAAATTCTTCAAGTTCGTTTTCTGTTAATGATTTTTCACGATCGATATGAAAACACGTGCGATCCTTCTTCAAGCAAGCGGACAGGAGCACCTCTGCGTCGAGCCTGGGAGTCGCACAACCGCAACTCTTAAGGAAATGGATCGCTTCGGTGATTGCATTCAAAATATTCATGTCGCTGATTACGTTAAGGCCATCCACAAACATCATGAGGCAGGATTATCTAATGGAGTCTTGCAGGGCCTTGGATTGAAAATGTGTCGCCAGGGCGTCAATGATCGGCTGAATGTTGCCGTTGAGAAGCGACTCCAGGTTGTGGAGAGTGAGGCCGATGCGGTGATCCGTAACCCTGCCCTGGGGGAAATTATATGTCCTGATCCGTTCGCTGCGATCGCCGCTTCCCACCTGGGTCTTTCGTGATTCAGAAATTTCGGCATTCTGCTTCTGCACCATGCTATCGAGAAGCCTGGCTCTCAGTACCTTTAAGGCTTTCGTCTTATTCTTGTGCTGGGATTTCTCATCCTGGCAGGTGACGACAAGGCCCGTGGGCAAATAGGTGATCCTGACGGCGGAATCCGTCGTATTGACACTCTGCCCTCCGTGGCCGGTGGAGCGATAGACGTCAATCCTCAAATCATTGGGATCGATGTTGACCTCCACGTCTTCGGCCTCGGGAAGAATAGCCACAGTAACCGCAGAGGTGTGAATCCGTCCCTGGGATTCTGTAACGGGAACCCGCTGCACACGATGTACACCGCTTTCGTATTTCAAGACGCTGTATGCACCCTGACCTTCTATAAGGGCGATGATTTCCTTAAATCCACCCATGCCGCCCGCCGGACTGCTGCTTATAACATCCACCTTCCATCTGTGCATTTCTGCAAACTGGGCGTACATGCGGAAAAGATCTCCCACGAAGAGCCCCGCCTCATCACCGCCTGTGCCGGCCCTGATTTCGAGAAGCACGTTCTTATCATCGTTCGGGTCTTTGGGAAGGAGGAGGAGTTTCAGTTTATTCTCCAGAAGCTCCAAGCGTTCCTTGAGTTGCGGCAGTTCTTCCTTGACTATTTCTTTTAACTCATCGTCATTTCCACGAAAGATAGTTTGGTCTTCTTCGATGCGGGTCTTCGTTTTTTCATATTCCTTGTATGCTTCTACGAGGTCTCGAAGATCGGCATGCTCCTTGGCGTATTTCTGGTAGATGCTTTGTTTGCTGACCACATCGGGATCACTCAACAACCCTTCGAGGTCTTTATATCTTGTTTCAATATCTTTCAGTCGTTTGAACATAATCTTATCTTACATCATGTTATAGGATGGAATAATTGGATCAGATTTTTACGATCGAAGCTGATACGATGGACAACACAGGAGTCGCCCTGCCATGAGACAGGCGGGAAACAATGGACTGGTCAGCGGAAATGTCCCATCGGGGGCAAAGGTGATTACGCGGAATACATTCCTCTGCAATTTTTATCCTCAATAAAACAATAGTTTAGATTCAGGCGGTTTTGCTGCCCTTCTTTTTTTCTTCGTTAGCGGCATATTTCTTCTTGAATCGTTCCACCCGACCGGCCGTATCCATAAGCTTTTGTTTGCCCGTCATAAAGGGATGGCACTGAGAACATATTTCAACTCTGATGTCCTTCCTGGTGGACTGTGTTTCAATCACGTTGCCGCACGCACAAGTGATTGTCGTCTTCGCATATTCCGGGTGAATACCTTCCTTCATTGTTTGCTATTATCCTCCTCTGCAACATACTGACAGGCGCGAATTCACGCCCGCTAAAATCAATGGTTTTTACTGATTCATGGAATTTAAAAAGGCCTGGTTGGTTTCCGTCTTGCGTATCTTGTCGACGATAAATTCCATTGCCTCTACAGGGTTCATTTCCTGCAGAAGCCTTCTCAAAATCCATATCTTGTTAAGGTTGGTCTTGGGTATCAGGAGTTCCTCTTTTCTCGTGCCGGAGCGAATGAGGTCAAAGGCGGGGAACACTCTCCTGTCCGCAATCCTGCGGTCCAGGTGAAGTTCCATATTGCCCGTGCCCTTGAATTCTTCAAAAATTACTTCATCCATCCTGCTGCCCGTATCGATCAACGCCGTGGAGATGATGGTCAGACTGCCGCCGTTTTCTATATTCCTGGCTGCGCCGAAGAATCGTTTCGGCTTATGCAGGGCGTTGGAATCAACACCGCCTGATAGGACCTTGCCGCTTGGCGGAACGACGGTGTTATAAGCCCTGGCGAGCCTGGTGATGCTGTCAAGAAGGATCACCACATCCTTCTTATGTTCGACGAGACGCTTTGCTTTTTCAATGACCATCTCTGCAACCTGGACGTGCCGTGTGGCCGGTTCGTCAAATGTTGACGATATCACTTCTCCGTTTACACTGCGCTGCATGTCCGTGACTTCCTCCGGTCGCTCATCAATTAAAAGAACCATCAGAATGACTTCTTCGTGGTTTGTGGAAATGCTGTGGGCGATATCTTTGAGGAGCACGGTCTTTCCTGCCCGCGGCGGTGAAACAATTAGCCCTCTCTGGCCTTTTCCGATGGGGGTGAAAAGATCCATGATCCTTGTCGAAAAATTTTCCGGATCTGCTTCAAGGTTCACCTTCTGCTCCGGGTAGAGTGGCGTGAGATTGTCAAAGAGTATCTTGTCTCTGGCAGCTTCGGGACTTTCAAAATTTACCTCATCTACCTTGAGGAGGGCGAAATATTTTTCACCATCCTTAGGCGGTCTGACCTCGCCTGATACCGTGTCACCAGTCCTGAGGCTGAACCTCCGGATTTGCGACGGCGAGATGTAGATGTCATCAGGGCTCGGGAGATAATTGTAATCTACGGCCCTGAGGAACCCAAAGCTGTCAGGAAGGATCTCCAGAACTCCAGACCCCGTTATACTCTCGTTCTTTTCGGCTTGAGTCTGCAATATCGCAAAGATCAGATCCTGTCTTCTCATACCGCCCGCGCCTGCGACACTCAAATCCTTTGCCATGCTCGTAAGCTCACTGATGGGCAATCTTTTAATTTCTTCTATATTCATAATTAATTCTCTTGCTCGCACCTCTATTTATTAGTCTTGAAAAATAACAACCAAGTTTCCCGACTCCCAGTTCAAACCACACTTATTAACAAAAGATATGGCAGACTTAACATACAGCGAAGTATATAAAGAATAACTTGGATTAGTAATGAGTTGTTAAATTGGGTTCTTGAGACAATCCAAAAGGAAGGACTTTATTTCAGCCTTTCTACAATTTTTCTACAATTTATATCACCCGCTCCTCCATGTCAAGCACTTTTTAAACGCCATGTTTTTTATATACCAAAGCGGAAAGGCCTTTGAACACTTCTTTCTAAGGTGTGAGCATGATGAAGTTGAGCTGTCTGCCCGTATTTCCTCCCTCGCCTCTGTGGGAGTAGAACATATGTCTGTGGCAGGAAGTGCAGTAGTTTGCGATCGAGATATTTCTCTCGGGGATGCCCCTGCCGATTATCTGCAGCCTGTTGGCAAGGGAAAGGTCAAGCATCCATTTTTCCCGCTCCCCGCCGGGGGACAGGAAAGGCTCCCGGCCTTTGTGTGTTTTCATGGCGTCAAAAACCGGCTTATCCACCTGATAGCAGCATGGTCCGATAGCAGGACCAACTGCAGCGATAAGGTCTTCTGTACGGCAGCCGAATCCTGCAATCAGCGCGTCCACTAACTTTGCGGCAATAGCAAGAGCGGTTCCCCGCCAACCTGCATGGGCGACTCCAATAATTCGCTTGACCCTGTCCACAAAGAAAACAGGCACACAATCCGCCGTCTTTATGCCGATGGCAACTCCCGGCTGATCCGTCATGATGGCATCGAATTGAGGCGGTTCCGGAACGATGAAGTCCGCAAGAGGACGATCAATAGTGAGAATGTTCTCCCCGTGGACCTGATTGACTACAAAAAACTGCGTCACCTCGAGATTGAATGCGTGGGCAAGAATATTCCAGTTGCTGCGGACGTTCTCCTTGCTGTCTCCCTCTTTCGGACTGAAATTGAGGCTGACAAAATTGCCCTCGCTGACGCCTCCGCGCCGGGTGCAAAAGGCATGGGTCACGAAATTGCAAGCCGTGAGCGCCGCAGCTTCCAAATACTCTACGGGGCCTTTTTTTGAAAAAATAAACATTAGCTTATTGGTTGCAATGGTGAGTTTCGCGGCAAAGGCAACATCTTTGCCGCGTCCTTTAATCCGTCTATCTATCAATTCTAACGGGATTTAAATCTGAACCCTTTTTCGCTGAAGAGCTTTGTGCAGGCCTCAACCACTTCCGGGTCATAGAGAACACCGCTGTATTGGGAGATTTCCTTCAAAGCCTTATCTATCCCCGATGCAGCCCTGTAAGGCCGGTGCCTGCATATAGCTTCGACAACATCGGCCACTCCCAGGATCTTCGCCTCTGGAAGGATATCTTCTCCCTTGATGCCTTGCGGGTAGCCGGTGCCGTTTATCCGTTCATGATGCTGATAGACGATCAGGGCAACAGGCCTGTAAAAATTTATCTCCTTTAATATTTTATAGGCGATCTCAGGGTGAGTTTTCACAAGACTATATTCGACGTCAGTGAGTTGACGGGGTTGTCCGAGGATTTCCGCCGGTATGGATATCTTTCCCACATCGTGGATTAAGCCGGCCATACCGATGCCGTCAATGATCTCCTCCGATAAATTCATTTCCGCGGCAATAGAGCGGGCAAGGTCGGCAACCCTTTTCTGATGTCCGGACATATATGGGTCCCGTGTTTCCACAACCATGACTATGACATCAATGATAAAGCCTGTTGCCTTTTTCAAATTTTCCAGACTCTTGGAGAGGGCCTCCTCTGCCTGCGCGCGCTCGGCGTCCGATTTTTCCAGTTCCGCGATGCGGTCACGCAAATCATTATTCTCTCTTATCAGCGCTTCTTTTGTCTTTTCTTGATCTTTCATGTTTGCACTCTTCCGATGAGGATTACATGATGATATTTTCGGCCGGCTACTTCAAGTAATTGGTCCTATTTTCGAGAAATGCACGGTAAATCTTATAGTGCTCCGTTTCTTCATACAGTACTTGTCTTGCAGGACTGTGATCAAAACTGTATATCAAAGCGTGAGGACACGCAAGCAGTATCGGGGAATGGGTGGCAATAATGAATTGGGCATGATCCATGGCGCTCGTCTGCGTCAATAATTCAAGGAGTACGAGCTGACTGCGGGGAGAGAGCGCCGTCTCCGGCTCGTCCAACAGATAGAGGCCTTTGATTTGATAACGTGACCTGAAAAACGACATGAGGGACTCGCCGTGAGACTGGGTGATCAGGGATTTGCCGCCGAAATACTCAAGCTGGCTGGGATCCGCCGCTGCCCATTCGTCGAGGATTTCGGTAAAGTGATGAAAGATGTCGGAACCGAAGAAGGAGCCCGGCACCTTGCCGTTTGACCATTCAATTGTCAGGCTGTCGCAGAATCTATTCTGATATGGATTATTATTATAGCTGGTTCTTTCTGTCTCTTGCCATATGTGAATGCCGCATGAACGGGAGAGCGCCTGTAACAAGGTTGATTTTCCCGATCCGTTTTCACCCGCAAAAAACGTGACGGGAGCATTTAAGGTTATGCGCTTTGTCTTCTGAAAGACGGGCAGATTGAAAGGGTAATAGTCGTAGGTAGGATATTTTGACTGATTGATGGTAATACTCCTAAGATGCATTGATTATACCTGCAAATGTCTCCTGAGAAAATCCGTGAGGGCCGCCATGTCATCAGGCAGGGGAGATGAAAACATCATATCCTCACGGGTAACGGGATGGACAAACCCGATCTTTGCCGCATGGAGGGCCTGCCGTTTCATTGTTTTCAGCTTTGATCTCACAAAGGTGTCGTGAACGGCGTCGGCCCGCCTGTGGTTGCCGTATACGCTGTCGCCTATCACAGGAAGACCGAGCGCGGAGAGGTGAACCCTGATCTGGTGCGTTCTTCCGGTCATGATATTCACATCCAACATTGTCGCGACACCGAACCGTTCATGCACCTTCCAGGTCGTAAGCGCCTCTTTGCTGTGTCGGCTTCTCGTAGACATCTTCTTCCGATCAACCGGATGCCTCCCCACAGGCAAGTCTATCGCGCCTTCATCTTCCTTGGGATTACCGTAGACGAGGGCTATGTAAGTTTTTTCAACTTCGTGCCGCTTGAACTGACCGGCCAGACCTTGGTGCGCCTCATCAGATTTGGCCACAATCAGCAATCCCGAAGTTCCTTTGTCGAGGCGATGGACGATCCCCGGTCGCAAGACGCCGCCGATGCCGGAAAGGTTCCGGCAATGGTGAAGGACGGCATTCACAATTGTATCCTGAAAGTAGCCTGCCGCCGGATGGACAACCATGCCTGCCGGTTTGTCAATCACCAGGATATGCTGATCTTCGTAAACGATGGACAGGGGAAGGTCTTGCGGTAAAGCACGGCAGGCTACTGGTTCCCGTTTATCGATCTCCACAATATCTCCGGGCCGCAACCTATAACTCACCTTGCTGTGGAATCTGTTCACCCGGACAAGTCCGTCATCTACGGACTTCTTCACTTGTGAGCGGGATAAACCCAAATCCTTAAGGGAGAGATAGATGTCAAGCCTCAACCCCGCTTCATGAGAAGCAACGATGAATTCATCGCTTTTTTGTTCCTGAGAATCCATCGGTTCATCTTTCATGATGAGGTGATTTTTTTCAGCCCGTCCCTTAGATATAGGAATTCTTCCTCCTGTATGGTTCTCATGTCAAAGAGAACCTCGTCTTCTGCAATGCGCGCTATTATCGGAACATCGAGTCTCCTTAAACGTTCCTCAAGGCTGCTTGGCGACATGTGCGTAGAAACGATACTGAGGAGCATTGTGGGAATCTCTTGGGCGGGAAGGGAACCTCCTCCTGACATGGAAAATCCTTTTTTCACGGAGATGGTGAGTCCTGCAAAATGTTCTTTTCTCAACATGGAGAGAAGTTTCCTGGATCGCTTGGTGACATCCGCGAGTTCTTCCGTCAATGCCATAAGAACCCGGAGACGCTTTACGGCAATTTCGGGCTGCAGATACTGCATCAATGTCGCCTCTAAAGCGGCCAGGGTCAACTTGTCGATGCGAAGCGCCCTATTGAGGGGATTCTTCTTGATCTTCTCAAGAATGTCTTTCTGTCCGAGAATGACGCCCGCCTGGGGGCCTCCTAAAAGTTTGTCGCCGCTGAAGGTGACGACGCCGACGCCCGTTGTCAGCACATCGCGGACCGTGGGTTCTCTCTCCAGGCCGTAGCGGTCCAGCTCTGCGAAACAACCGCTGCCGAGATCATATATCACAGGTATGCCGCAGTTTTTTCCGAGGGCGACGAGTGTGGCGAGATCCGTATCTTCCGTAAAGCCGATAATCCTGAAATTACTCGTGTGGACCTTCAGGATGAGCGCCGTTTCCGGGCCGATGGCTTTTTCATAGTCCTTAAGGCGGGTCCGGTTGGTCGTTCCCACTTCATAAAGACATGCCCCGCTTTTTTCCATGACATCCGGGATGCGGAATTCACCTCCGATTTCCACAAGTTCTCCCCTCGACACAATAACATGCTTCCCCTCCGCAAGGGTGTTGAGGGCAAGGAGAACGGCAGCGGCATTGTTATTGACGACTAAAGCATCTTCCGCACCGGATAGCTCGCAGAGGATCTTCTGCACATGGTCATAACGGAGGCCTCTCTCCCCCTTCGCAAGGTCATATTCGAGATTCGAATATCCTCCGGCTATTTCCATGAGTCTCTGCAGCGCATCGGCGCACAAGGGCGCTCTGCCGAGGTTGGTGTGCAAAATTACGCCTGTTGCATTTATTACTTTGCGAAGTCTGTACTGATGAAGCCCATCTATGATTTGCATGACTTTATCTTTGACCTCTCCCGCCGTGGGCAGGCGCATTCCCTTTGCATCCTTCTTTGTATTCAGGATCTCCTGCCTCAGTTCTTCCACGACAGATCGGCAGATAGACTTCACGACATACTTCGGGGTTCCTGCAAGTGTCTCCTTTTTTTCGAGAGAGAGTATTATCTCGTCGATCTTGGGGAGGCCCCTCAATAATGTCATTCTGTGGTCATCAAGTTTTTGTTTTGTCATGTGACGATGCGGAAAAAATATGATGTCTTCTGGTTATAATACTATCTTGACCGGCAAAAATCACGAAAGTTATTAACAGCGATAAAAAATTCCCTCATCATGATTACCCAGAGATAACATCCCCGCTTTGTCAGGCGAAGACGGGATGAGCGATACTGTAAAGCACCTGCAAGGACAAAAGCAAGAATATTAAACCAGAGAACCCGATAAAAAATCCCGCCGTACTTCGCCTGCGATGCCGGTATATCCATATTCATGCCGAAGAGCTTCATGAGGAAATCATATTGCAGCTGATCCTTGAGCTGGAAGGATCGCGAGGCCATAATAGGTATTTCACCGCGGTTGACCTGCGAGATGTATTCCACAATATTGAAGGTGTTTGCATAGCATATACCGTTCAAATAGCCGATAGACCCGCTCCCGATACCGGCGTATTCATCATAATCGACAATGTACTCATCTATCATGGCGGCATTTTTTGAAAAGCACCACGCGGATGAGTGGCGGTATGCCGGTATTAGCCGTTCCGTAATCCGATGGTAAAATTTTTCCTCTTTTGCGTAGTCGACATACCCGAACCTTTCACCGACGGCATGACGGGTAGAATCTGAAACCATGAGGGGGTAGTATGTGATCTGGTCTATCCCTATATCCGTAAGAATGTCGAGATCCTTCTCCAGCATGGTCATGGTCTGGGAAGGAAAATTGAAAATCATGTCTGCATTGAGGGTATCAAACTGCCCTAGGGTCTGCGACAGCCGGTTAATTATGGACTCGCTGCTTCCGTACTTGTCATATCTATCCATATCCCGAAGCAGTTGATCGTCAAAGCTTTGGACTCCGACGGAAAGCCGGTTTATGCCGGTGCGCTTGAGGGCGGAGATAGTTTCATCTGTCAGATGGTTCGGGTTTGTCTCTACGGATATCTGCTGAATGGAGAAACATTGCCGCGTGAGCTTCAGCGTCTCTTCGAGCTCTTCTACGAGAATGGTCGGTGTTCCTCCTCCCACGTAGATGCCGCTGAAATCATAGCCCTTGCCTTTATAGAGCATGATTTCCTTCCTTAAGGCCCTGAAATAATCGCGACAAAGGGCGCTGTCAAAGACGACACGGTGGAAGGAACAGTAGGGACATAGCTTCTCGCAGAAGGGGATGTGAATATACAGAAGAGGCAGTTTCTTTAAGCTGCCGGAATCCGTGACCGGTGACCCTCCGTTTTCAAATTTCATCAGTCTGGCAAATTCCTGTTTTGCCTTTCTTGTTACGATGGCGTTTATCAAGGTTGCGCACTCGTTGTTATTTTCAATGGGTTTCCCCGTCCGTCTAAGGAAAGAAAGCTAACAGACATACGTAAAATTATCAAGGGTATTTGAAAATTGCAAGAGACTTGAAAAAATGGATGCGGGGTGCTATATAAAACTTGAATGACTTGCGACGAGGAAAGCGATGTCAGATGTAAGAGTTCTCACACTGTGGAAGAATGACAAGATTAATGAAGAGGAAACCCTTGTCCTGAGGAGGCTATGTGAGGATATTCGGGTTCCTTTCGATGAAGAAAGAAAAAAAGAGATTAGGACCCTTGCCGATGCCTTCCTGTCCATGGATGAAGCTGCAGGTTTGGCGGCTCCGCAGATAGGCATAAGCAAAAAAATAATTATCTTCAGAAACAAAGCATTCAATGAAAAGGGCTGGTCAAAAAGCGAGGACGATTACGAGCTGTTGATCAACCCCCGTATTACTCAAGCCCGTGGTGAGATGGTGACCATGACTGAGGGATGTCTCTCATGCCCGGAAATACAGGTCGAAGTCAGCAGATTCCCGGAGATCAAAGTCAAGGCGTTTGATATAAGCGGGCGAAAAATCAACAGGCGCTATACAGATTACGTTGCCCGCGTCGCTCAACATGAGATTGACCACCTTGCAGGCAAGTTGATCATCGATTGCGAAGGCCCACTTTACATTCCGAAACAAAAACAAGAGTTCTTCGAAAGGACTTTTGAAAAGATGAAAACAGTTACAGGTAACGGGATTTCCCGAAATATCTGATATTGCCCTTTCTTATACGTGTTTCACAGTCTATTCCTCCCGCGCATAAAAGGAAGCGTGGCAATTTTTTTTATGTCTTGAAATACAGCGTGGCCTATGTTACTTGTTCTGCCATTGCGCGAGCCGGGAAGCATATAGGAAAAGCTACTCTCTCATCCGCCAACAGTATCCTAAGTGAACCGAAATGGACAATCTGCAAGTATCGCAAGAATATCGTTGTAAGATTTACGGTTTTCACGAGAACAGGTATTTTTCTTCGTATTTTTTATTCTAATAATCTGGTCCCTCATTTACTGCAAGTACTGGCATTAAATCATAAACACGCTCTTTCATTGCACCGGCTTGACGGACGGGGCCTGCGCTCTGCAATCCTTTCCGCCGCCCGGGGGAGAACCGTCAATGAAGAAAACCCCACTCTATGACCATCACGTCGCGCTCGGCGCAAAAATAATTGATTTCGGCGGCTGGGCCATGCCTGTTCAATACAGCAATGTGATTGAAGAGCACCATGCAACCAGGACGAAGGCGGGACTATTTGACATCTGCCATATGGGAGAGATTGAGGTCAAAGGACCTCAGGCTTTTGATCTCCTGCAATGGGTACTGAGCAGAAATATAGAGGGACAGGCCATAGGACAGATAAAACTGAGCGTCATGACGAATGAAAACGGCGGCATCATCGATGATGTAACTGTGTATCGTCTCGGGGGGGATCGTTATCTGCTCGTCACAAACGCCGGGACGAAGGATAAGGATCTCTCGTGGATAGAGACGCAGAGAAAAGCACGGGGTTTATCCAGCGTGGAGGTTATTGACAATAGCGATCGAACAGGCAAGATAGACCTGCAGGGACCCCTGTCACAGGAGATTCTCCAGAACATTGCATCAGATGATCTGGCACCTTTGACTTTCTACCATGCCAAGGACACGCAGGTTATGAAAATACCCGCTCTCGTGTCACGCAGCGGTTACACCGGTGAGGAAGGCTTCGAGATCTATACGGAGAGTCGGAGGATAGGAGAAATCTGGGACAAACTCCTCGAGATCGGGACGGGCCGCGGGCTTAAACCCGTCGGATTGGGCGCACGGGACACCCTGCGACTCGAAGCGGGGATGATGTTATACGGAAACGATATGGACGAGACGATTACGCCACTGGAGGTCGTTTACGGGTGGGTAACAAATCTGGAGAAAAATTTTGCCGGGAGTTCTGCTTTGAAGCGGCTGAAAGAAAAGGGCTTAGCGAAAAAACTCGTCGGCTTCAAGATGGAAGATAGAGGAATAGCAAGACACGGGTACAAGGTCTTCAAGGATGCGACCGAAGTGGGCGTTGTGACATCGGGGACATATACTCCTACCTTGCAGAAGGCGGTGGGACTGGCTTTTGTGCCGGTGCCATACAGCAGGCCGGGCACAGATATTTTCATTGAGATCCGCGATCACCATGCGAGAGCGCGGATTGTGGAATTGCCTTTTTACAGGAGGCAGAAATGATGTTCTCGGAATATGCGGCAAACTGTGTTGAAGACATAGAAGGATAGACTGAAGGGGGAGAACAATGTCAAAGCCAAATCCAGCAGACAGGAAGTATTCAAAGGAACATGAATGGGCAATGGATGAAGGAGACGGAACGATCAGGATGGGCATTACGGATCACGCTCAGGAGCTACTTACGGATGTCGTCTTTGTGGAGCTCCCGGTAATAGGCAAGAAAGTCAAGCAAATGGAACCGGTGGCGGTGGTGGAATCCGTAAAGTCTGTTTCTGACGTCTTCTCGCCCGTGAGCGGCGAAATCATGGAAGTAAATAAGGAACTGGAGGAGCATCCGGAACTTGTAAATCAGGATGCCTTTGGAAAAGGCTGGATAGCTAAACTTAAGATGGATGATCCTGCAGAATTGAATAACCTTATGGATGCAGCCCGCTACACTGAGATGATCAAAGAAGAGAAGCACTAATCCGCCATTTGCTTGCGGCCCAGGTGCGGCAATCCCATCTTAAGGATTGCTTCATCGAAACCCCGCGACATCAGGCTACTCGAAGCAGGCCGGAGAAAGGATCGCGCAATGGACTATGTTCCACACACCCAGGAAGATCAAAGACAGATGACGGACATTATCGGCATCAAAATAGTTGAGGAACTGTTTTCCGATATTCCCGAAAAATATAAATTAAAGGGGCTACTCGACCTGCCTCTCGGACTCTCCGAGCAAGAGGTCGCGGCACTGATGCAGGGCATTAGTAACCGAAACGCCGTTCCTCCGATTACCCTCATGGGGGCAGGGGTTTACAACCATTATATCCCGGCAGTTGTGGGCCATGTCATTTCGCGCTCCGAGTTCTACACGGCTTATACCCCTTACCAGGCGGAGATCAGCCAGGGAATACTCCAGGCCATCTATGAATATCAGACCATGATAGCGAAGGTTACGGGCATGCAGGTTGCCAATGCCTCCATGTATGACGGCGCCTCGGCCATGGCGGAAGCAATGGTGCTCGCTGCCAAGACCTTGAGCAGGGAGAAAATTGTCATTGTCAGTTCCGTCCATCCTGAGTACCGGCAGGTTGTCGATACATATGCTTGGGCGAATGGATACGAGGTCGTGGAAATTCCTTATGGCAAATCGGGTCAGCTTAATAGGGACGCGCTATCCAGTGCTGTGGACGATCGGACGGCAGCGGTCCTGGTTCAGAGTCCCAACTTTTTTGGCGTCATCGAAGATATTGCCGCAATCGAGCCCACGGTGCATGCAAAGGGAGCGCTCCTTGTCTCAGCATTCACAGAAGCAACGTCTTTAGGTATTCTTAAGCCGGCGGGTGAAATGGGAGCGGATTTCGTGGTGGGAGAAGGGCAGGGTTTCGGAAACCCCATGAACTACGGAGGCCCCTATCTTGGGATTTTTGCGAGTACGGACAAATTCTTAAGGAAGATCCCCGGCCGGCTTGCCGGAGCCACGGTTGACAAAGAGGGCAAGCGAGGTTTCGTCCTGACACTGCAAACACGGGAACAGCACATCAGGCGGGAAAGGGCTACGTCGAATATCTGTTCCAATGAAGCTCTCTGTGCCCTGGCCGCTGCAGTCTATCTCGTCAGTCTCGGGAAGAACCTAAAAAAATTAGCGGAGCTCAACATTCGGAAAACTCATTATCTGAAGCGTAAGCTCTCGGAGCTCGCAGGCTGGGAGGCGGTCTTCACCGCCCCTGTTTACAATGAATTCGTCATTCGCTGTCCCGATCCGAAGATGGCCAATCGGAAACTCGAGGCTGCAGGTATCACAGGCGGATATGACCTCGAAAAAGATTATCCTGAACTTGGAAACGCCCTCCTCTTCTGCGCCACGGAGATGCTTACGAGAGACGACATCGACAGAATAGTTTCCCTTGTTGCTTGATATATAGAAGCCGGAGGTAATTCATGGAACTTATATTTGAAAAGAGCAGGCCGGGAAGAATAGCCACAAGTATTCCGGAAGCGGATGTGCCCGAGGTGGCGATTACAGATATTATTAACAAGAGCCTGCTCAGGGATGATGTTGACCTCCCGGAAGTGGCGGAGGTGGATCTCATCCGCCATTATACACAATTATCGAAACGGAATTTCGGTGTTGATGTGGGCTTCTATCCTCTCGGCTCGTGCACCATGAAGTACAATCCCAAGATCAATGAGGAGGTCTCTCGTCTGACGGGATTTACAAACCTCCATCCCTATTCTCCGGTTAAATTCTCCCAGGGATCATTACAGATCATGTACGAACTCAGACAATATTTGAGCGAGATATTCGGCATGGCCGATTTTGCCCTTCAGCCCGCCGCAGGGGCGCATGGGGAACTCACCGGCGTCATGGTCATCAAGAAATATTTCGAGAGAAGAGGACAGAAGCGCTCAAAAATTCTGATACCCGATACGGCCCACGGAACAAACCCTGCTTCGAGCGCATTGTGCGGCTATCATGTCGTTACCGTGCGGTCAAATGCCGAGGGAGGCGTCGATATCGCCCATCTTCGGGAACTGATGACGAAGGATGTAGCTGGGTTGATGATTACAAACCCCAACACCCTGGGCCTCTTTGAGAGAAATATTGAAAAGGTTTCTGAGATTGTTCACAGAAGGGGAGGGATATTATACTGCGACGGCGCCAATGCCAACGCCTTTATGGGAGTCACAAAACCTGGCGACCTCGGCATTGATGTAATTCAGCTCAATCTTCACAAGACGTTCTCGACGCCACATGGCTGCGGCGGTCCCGGGAGCGGGCCCGTAGGAGTCAGGAAAGATCTGGTTCGGCATCTTCCCTTGCCTCGTATCATAAGAAAAGGGAGAAGGTACGATTGGAAGTATGACTTTCCGGATAGCATCGGTCGGGTAAGGACATTTTATGGAAATTTTAACGTGATGGTAAAGGCCTACACATATATCAGGTCTCTCGGGCCGAAGGGCTTGAAGAAGGCAAGTGAAACCGCTGTCCTCAACGCCAATTACATTAAGGAGCGATTAAGGGCCTTTTATGACCTACCCTATGACCGGATATGCATGCATGAGTGCGTCTTCTCGGGAAATAGGCAGGTCAAAGAGGGCGGTGTCCACACCTCGGATATTGCCAAGCGTCTCCTCGATTACGGCTATCATCCGCCGACGATATATTTTCCCCTCATCGTGCCCGAGGCAATTATGATCGAACCCAACGAGACGGAAAGCAAGGAGACCCTTGACGCCTTCTGCGATACCATGATTGCTATTGCCGGGGAAGCGAAAGAAAATCCTGAGCTGGTAAAATCAGCGCCCCTTACAACTGCCGTGAGGCGTCTCGATGATGTGAAGGCGGCCAGGGAGCCTGATGTATGCTGGGGAAAAACTTAAGCGAGGGACTGGACATACGTTGATATAATAAGGGAAGGAAGAAAGAAATGGACAGGGATAAACTCATCAGAAAACTCAAGACCGTCAAGAATCCGAGAGAAAGAGACAGAATCATCTGGGCCCTTGCGGGGAAGGAAAAGGATGCCATGGAAGAGAAGCCGGCTCAAGCGCAGCCGGGCAAGACTGATTCGGCTCCAGCCCGGGCGCAGGTGCCGGGACTTCCCAAACTTCCCGTAGACGCACGCAAACTCGTCAACTATATCGCGCCTATGATCTTCCTCGTTTTCGGTCTTATAAATATGGTGCAGGCAGTGATGACATTTATCCGCGAGGGTAGGATTGATGCTGCATTTCCGCATCTCATCATGGGGGTCATGTTTCTCATCTTCGGTTTTTTCAGTATCTCCAAGGCCAAGAAAAGGGCTCAGGGTGTGAATGCAGATAAAAAGGAAGCCTGAATGGTTAAAAGTAAAACTCCCTGCCTCGCATGAATTCCAGCATGTGAAAGGGGTTCTGTCGCAGTTTAATCTCCATTCCATCTGTCAGGAGGCGCATTGCCCCAATGTCACAGAATGTTTTCATTCCGGTACGGCCACTTTTTTAATTCTCGGGAACATCTGCACGAGAAACTGTCTCTACTGCAATGTCCGGCACGGGACGCCTGCAGGATTGGATGAAATGGAACCGGAACGACTCACCGAGGCGGTAAAAGAGCTGGGGCTTAGGTATATCGTTATCACATCTGTCACAAGGGACGACCTCGCAGACGGAGGGGCAGGGATGTTTGCCCGCTGCGTGGACAGGCTATATCAGGAGGTGCCGGGATGCAGGGTGGAAGTCCTTATTCCGGACCTCAGCGGCAATTGGGGAGCCCTCGAATGCATAGTCAGGAGCAGACCCTCCGTGATAAACCACAACATGGAATGCGTTCCCACTTTTTTCAACCGCATCAGACCGCAGGGCAATTATCATCTGTCTCTCGATCTGCTCCATCGGACAAGCAAATACGGCAAGAAGGGAATAGCCGTCAAATCAGGATTCATGGTAGGCTTCGGAGAGAGCTGGAATGACATCATGGTTTTGCTTCACGATCTGGCTCGTGTTCATTGCGAAACGGTGACTATCGGCCAGTACCAGCAGCCGTCGCGCAATCACTGGCCTGTCATGAAGTACTACCACCCGGATGAATTTGAAGCCATGAAAGAGATGGCGCAGGAACTGGGGGTGAAGCGCGTGGAAGCAGGCCCCCTCGTGCGCAGTTCCTACCATGCAGCAATGATGATCTCTTAAACTGAATCGGGAAAGGCAGCATCGTGTCTGAGACATATGATCTTATCATCATCGGAGCGGGTCCCGGAGGCCATGCCGCGGCTGAACACGCTGCGAGATGGGGAGCCAGGGTTGCCGTCATAGAAAAAAATCAATGGGGCGGCACATGCACCCACCGGGGCTGCATTCCCACAAAGGCGCTACTGGCGTGCAGCAGGCAGTACATGAACCTCAAAAGAATGAAGCGTCTCGGTATTTCCACAGGCGAGGCCGGGGTGGATTTCGCCGCGATCAAACGCCATCAGCGGCAGATGGTCACTCTTTCCGCCAAGGGCGCTCAGCAATCTCTTGAGGATGCAGGCGTGGACCTGAAGGCCGGAGAGGGGCATCTTATTTCTTCCCGGGAGGTGGAATTTATGTCACCTGCGGGAGAGAGACATCATCTGACTGCCGATAATATCATTATTGCCTGGGGTTCGGAATCCCTCCTGCCGCGTGGTTTCGAGACGTCTCACAGAATCTTGACATCCGATGGCTTTCTCGTGCTGGAGACTCTGCCGAAAGCCGTCATCATTGTCGGGGGGAGCTTCATTGGGATTGAAATTGCCACATTCCTCGCTGAGCTCGGAGTCAAAGTGACCATCATTGAACTCTTGGATGGACTCCTCCCCCATGAGGATAGAGAGGCCGACGATTTGATAAGGCATGACCTCATCCACCTCGGTGTTGCCATTCACACGTCAACACGGATGGAGGCAATCGAGGAGACATCAAACGGCGTTTTGCTGAAAGCGAATCAAAATGCAAAGCCACTTGAATTGACCGCCGATTGCGTCCTTATGTGTACAGGCAGGAAACCGCTCTTACACTCGGAAGAATTGAATCGATGCGGTATTTTGTACGATCAGAAGGGGATCTCTGTCGATGACCGCCAGATGACCAACGTGCAGGGCATCTATGCCGTCGGCGATGTGACCGGAGGTATCATGCTTGCGCACAGGGCTATGCAGCAGGGCAGAGCGGTTGCAAGTTACCTCTATGGCGACCGCTCGATTACATACAGGGATGACGCAGTGCCTTCCGTGGTATACACGCACCCGAACGTGGCGCGCGTGGGGCTCACGGAAAAGCAGGCAAGAGAACTGGGCTTAAAGGTGGAAATAAAGAGGGTTGAATATGGGGCAAATATCATGGCGAGGACAGAACTCAAAGGGAACGGGTTCGTAAAGGCGGTCTTCTGCGGCGACAGCCTAATGGGAGTAACGATCGTCGGAGACGACGCGGGCGAGCTGATCGCATCCGTGAGCCTGGCCGTCGCAAACCGCATGGGGAAGAAGGAACTGAAAAACTGGATTATCCCCCACCCGAGTCTCAGTGAAATACTGAATTTGCTGTAAGACTCCTCTGTCGGTGCCGATTATTGTAATTCTTATACTGACACCTCGAAGATGTGACCCGCTTAATCCGGCATCCCTGCAAGAACGAGCATGAATAATGCGTGCGAATATAAGACCGGTGAGGGATTGGCAACGCTTAGAAATATTGAGAGGAAGGCGGCATGAAATGGTGCATTTTTGTTAGCAGAAGGTGTCATGGCTAAGATTGCATGGGCTGGATAAGAGAAAATTGTTTCGTCTATCTATTGCTACCGGTTACCGATAGCGATAAACATATACAAACGGAATTGGATTGGTCCAAATATGAACCGTCAAAAATTGCTGAAGAGAATGCGTCTGAAAGAAATGACCATCAATTGACTTTTTTCGATGAACTTGAAAGGTTGATTATTCAAAAACACTCTGAATATAAGAATCTGTAATGGATTGAATTCCTGTCAGTGAGAATATCCGATAATATAATCTTGTGTAAATCAGGATCTGATAAATTTGGGCAAGTAATGGCTGCCCTCCTTCTGGGCGACGCACAAGATATGCGACTTTTAGATACTTTCTCTTATCTGCTTTGTTCATCAATGCGCGGCGAATCCAAAAGAAGACGTCCCCCATCGCAGTTGCCATATAGAGAAATATGATGGTTTTTAGTCTTGTTTCCTGATACATATATCTGTAGCAATCATCTGACGGCAGCAAAGAGAAAATGCTGTACGATCTGTTGGCTGCCGGTAAAAAATAAGTGAATCGCAAAGGGAGGAGAAGATATGGGGTTGAGAAATAAAGAGGCGCAAGAGAGGCAAAAGGCGTATTTCGAACGAGGGCTGGAGGAACGCCTGTCTTTCCTTGCTAAAAAGGGGATCGAATCCCCCCGGATCGATAAAGACGCGCTCGTTAAGAAACTGCGGGCTAATATTAGGGCCATGAATGACAGACTGACAGCGATCGCCGCTAATGAAAGAAGGACAGAAGAACTGGCAAAAATGAAGGCGGAAAAAGCGGCTGAAAAGGCGGCTTCCCTGGCCGCGCCGAAAGAGCGGGCAGGAAAAAAAGGGAAGTCATCGAAGGAAACCCCTCCGGAGGGGAAAGAAAAAAAGAAAAAGAAGGAAAAGGTACAGGAGCAGGTAAAGGAGCCGAAGCAGGAAAAGGAACAGAAGCCGGAAAAGGAGCAAAAGCCGGAGAAGAAGAAAGTGAAGGAAAAGGCGCAGGAGAAAGCGCCAGAGAAAGAGGAATAATAATTCTAAATATCCGTATGCCGATCGATGGAGGGTAACCTCAAATTAACATAGGCTGCGGCCTCTTCACCGGCGAGGTAGCCTGTTGAAAAGGCGGCCTGGAGATTGTAGCCTCCGGTATCGGCGTCAATGTCTATCACTTCGCCGCAGAAATAGAGGCCATTTAGCTTGCGCGACGCCATCGTTTGCGGATCAATTTCTTTCAGCGATATGCCTCCGGCAGTCACAATGGCCGATGACATGGGTAGAGGCTGTTTGATATTGAAGCGAAGAGACTTCATCTGCTCGAGGAGCCTCTCACGTTCTTGAGCGTTCAGCTGGCAACCTGGCTTATCCGGCGGGATGCCTGTCATTAAAACAAGGGGATCGACCATTTTGGCAGGAACGAGTCCTGACATGATATTGCGGAATGCTTTTTTGCTGAAGCGGTCGAAATCACGCTGGAGGCGCTTACGGAGTTCTCTCCTGTCAAGGGCCGCCTTGAGATCTATGGAAATACTCACCGGTCCCCGCCTTAGGGCATCGACAATGGCCAGGCTCATGAGCAGTGTAATTGGCCCCCCGATGCCGAAATGGGTTATCATCATCTCTCCCATGCGGCTTTCGATAACGGGCGGGTGTGGTCGCCTGTTTGCTGAGCCGCGGCCCGTGTCACGATCTGGCACAAGCGACGGATCAATTTGATCGGCCCGGCACTGAAACGCCGTGAGACGGACATTCCTGAGGCTCACCCCCTGCAAGGATTTTGCGAGAGGTACCTCCTTGACAACAAGGGGTACTAATGAGGGACGGAGTTTAGTTATGGTGTGTCCGAGGGCGGCAGCCATCGTATAGCCGTCCCCCGTAGAACCGGTTGCGGGATAGGTCGAACCGCCCGCAGCCAGGATGACGGTGCCCGCCTGAAATTTGCCGTCTGCAGTCATCACACCTGTTACCTGTTTGTTACGGGTCTCGATGCCTGTGACCCGCGTGTGCCTGTATATCTCCACACCGTAATCAGAGAGATATTTCTCGAAAGCGTTGACAACATCTTCTGCCCTGTCAGAAACCGGAAAGACCCTCCCACCTCTCTCAATCTTCGTTTCCACACGATAGCGACTCAAGAAGGCGATGAGATCTTCGCGAAAGAAGTTATGAAAGGCCCTGTAGAGAAATCGGCCGTTTTGACCATACATGGAAATGAAATGATCTAGATCCTTGGCATTTGTCAGGTTGCAGCGCGTCTTCCCGCTCACGAGTATCTTCTGGCCAAGGTTTCCGGATTTTTCGAGGAGGGTGACATGCGCACCCATTTCCGCGGCCCTCCCTGCGGCCATCATGCCGCTTGCGCCGCCGCCAATGACTATTACACTTCCTTCCTGATGTATAAATTTTTGTGTTTCCAATGACTGCCCGTTATATTTTGTCGTCAGCGCTTGTCCTGATGTCCCATCCTCTCGGGTAGGGTATAGTATGGAATTGTGTCTTGCGAGCGGTAACATGAAAAGAAATAAGGGGTCAAGGCAAATCCTGAAACTTACGCACCTCGCGCTTGTGTAAAAATATACCTTGTGTTATGAAGCGCAAGCGTGTGTGTTTCCTGAGGCTCGCCTCGGGCTTTCGAGCGATGGAGAGACTCTTTGCGAAGTTGTTTCTATAAGAGCAAGCGGTCAAAATGGAGGAGCGTCATTTGGTGAACAATTTGCCCTTCCTGTGGACGATGACAACAAAAATTATTGTCCGGGTGCGTCCTGATGTCCATCGTCATCTGGGGGAGTGGAAAAAAAGGGCCGCAGAGATTCCTGATCCGGAGCTCCGCAAACAGGCCCTCATGAGCATTGAGACAAAGACATTCCACTGTGAAGGCGGGTCGATTTACGCCTTATTAGCGGGGGATCGCTACCATGAAGTTGTACGATTCATTGTCGCATATCAGACCATCAGCGACTATCTTGACAATCTATGTGATCGCAGTACATCCCTTGATCCAAACGATTTTCGTGCCCTTCACGAATCAATGCCTCATGCTCTGACTCCTGGCGCATCCGGTGGGGCGTATTACCGTTTCCGAAATGAACAGGATGATGGAGGCTACCTGCTCTCCCTTGTTGCGACCTGTCAGGAAGTCCTCAAGAAATTGCCGACATATCATCTGATTGCACCGGCGCTTCACGAACTTGCCGGCTATTATTGTGAACTGCAGGTCCGCAAGCATGTTAGGATTGAAGAACGTGTACCCCGTCTCGCAGCATGGTTTGACAGGTACAAGGGCCATTTGCCGGAGATGAGCTGGTATGAATTTGCGGCGTGCGCCGGCTCCACACTCGGCATCTTCTGCCTCGTTGCCCATGCTTTTCGGGAAGATTGTTCGGCGGAACTGGCGGGGCGCATCAAAGATGCATATTTCCCGTGGGTGCAGGGATTACATATACTGCTTGATTATCTGATCGATCAGGAGGAGGACCGCGCCGGCGGGGATTTGAATTTCTGTTCCTACTATCCCAACAGCAAGGAAATGACTGCAAGGCTGATGCATTTCTATAAGCAGGCAGACCAAAGCATCTCCCGCCTGCCCAACGCACGCTTCCATCACATGATTAATCGCGGTTTACTCGGCATGTATCTCGCCGACAAAAAAGTGGATCGGCAGAAAGACGTGAGAAAAATTGCAAGAAAGATGATACGACAGGGCGGACTGGTTACCCTCTTTTTCTTTTTGCACTGCTGGGTGTACAGGCGCATAAGAAAGTAATGAAAA
This sequence comes from uncultured delta proteobacterium, assembly GCA_963729715.1. Lineage (GTDB taxonomy): Bacteria > Desulfobacterota > Syntrophia > Syntrophales > UBA2185 > Fen-1135. Next base: position 237,859 of record CAVSPA010000005.1, on the reverse strand, counting down.
AATTGCAGAAAGATATTTTATAGAGTTTCCTCTCCGTTGCGGGGCTGCCTATTATCATCCGGGACAGCAGGTTATGATTTTGGCTTCCAAGAGAATGGTCTTCATCGTTAATCCCCATGCAGGTAACGGCTTGACAGGCAGGCAGTGGCCGCGCATTCAGGCCATGGCGCGTGAGCGTCTCGGTTATTTTACGTCGCATCTGACCGCAAAACCGGGAGATGCCGCGAGGATCGCCAGAATGAAGCTCATGGAAGGGGCAGACCTGATCATCTGTGTAGGCGGGGACGGCACCCTTAATGAGGTAATAAATGGATTCATGGATGAAAGCGGACCGATTCGGGATGACGCTCTGCTGGGGCTTGTGCCGAGCGGAACGGGATGTGATTTCATTAGGACTGTGCCTATCCCCGCAGGGATTGAACAATCACTCGACACGATTAAAGAAGGATATATGAAGGTCATTGACGTGGGGCGGCTTCGGCACCAGAATGACCACGGACTTCCGGTTACCCGTTATTTCCATAATATCGTCAGTTTCGGCCTGGGAGGCGAAGTCGACGAGAGGATCAACAAAAGCAGCAAGGCATTCGGCCCCTTCATTTCTTTTATATGGGCAACCCTCATTTCCATCTTCCTCTACGGCAAGAAAAATATAGATATTGAGATTGACAACTCCTATAGGAGGAATGTCATTGCCTGGAACATCGCTGTGGCTAACGGTCAATATCACGGCGGTGGCATGTGTGTGGCTCCGGGTGCCGCTGTAGATGATGGTCTGTTTCACATAACGGTGATCGGAAACTTGACTCTCGCCGAGGTCTTCAGGCATCTTCCTAAGTTATATAATGGCAGAATCAAAGATATCAAAGACGTATCGATTCTGACAGGTAAAACGATAAGTGCATCCTCTCCCGAACGCGTGCTCGTTGATTGCGATGGAGAACAGCCGTGCTGCTTACCCATAGTTGCAGACATCATGCCTGCAGCCTTGAAAATGATTACAAGAAAATCATAGTCTTATGTTTCTTCATAGGGTATTTGTAGGGCAATTGATGAAAAATTACTCAATAACTGGGGTTTAATTCTCCAATCTTTTATCATGTACTTCCTATCCGGACCGGAGACATTAATTTAATCTGACGTAATTGTATATAGTTAGTTTAATATCTCATAACGGAGCTTCATGTGGTATACAGATTGCACTAAGATTTAGTTTGATATAATAATCCATTAATGAATGCGGGGAATTGATATTTTGAGGAATATAAGAAGGAGGTTGCCTGGAATGAAACGTCTGATGTTATTAGCGGCAGGCATTCTTTTTATTTTCAGCGCTGCCGTCTTCGCTGTTGACGAACCTTCCCCAGCGCCCGCAAAAGCCGATCCTTCTAAAGCAGTTACTATGAAACCGCCTAAGGAAACAAAGGTGAGTATTACGGGAGTCGTTAAGGATATCTCAGATACAATGATATCGGTTGAGCGCACAGTCAGGGGAAATACGGAGATAATGGAATTTGCATTGGATAAAGCCGTTGAGAAAATCAAAGTCGGCGATAAAGTGAAAGTGAACTACCTGAAGAAGGACGGCAAGAATATAGCCACCAGAGTTACGCCCGTTGTTGTGAGAAAGATAATAAGAAAGCCTTCTCCCTTGAAAGAAACAAGACCATCACCCGCTGAAACTCCTTCCCAGAAATAATATCCGTTGGGAACATTGTAAGTTGTCTGCAACGCAGTGGCATCGAGATATAATCTCCGTGCCATTTTTGCATTTAATGGAACAATTGAGTTTTGCATTTTTTTCTGGTATGAGGGTTAAGGGTTCGTAATCCATCTTGCAGGGTGCTTGTCTTGACTACACTAAAAAATTTTATCGAGAGCTCGATATACAGGGCGTCCAATATGACTGTCCGGACACGCCTGATTGTCTTGACCGTTTTGGGTCTGGCCGTCACCATGACCATCTGGGGCTGGATCCAGTTAAGGGTGCTGAATGTTATTCTCATTGAACAGCAAGTCAAACGGCTTTATGACCTCGCGGAAACGGTCAGTACGTACTACCAGCATTTTCCGTCCGGGAAAGGTTTATCCGCCCTCGATGATGCATTGGAAGACCACGTAAAATCAGATGACAGACTGGCCCGTATTGATCTTTTTTCCATCGTAAATGGTGAAGTGGAATATATTGTGGGTGCCGGGCGGGTTCCCTATGAATGGCCTGAAAATGTCATAGGGGCGGCCATGGAAAAATCAAAAACACAGCATGTTGAATTGAATACTGACGGCGGGCCAGCCCTGGGTCTGCTGTATCCATTTCTATCAGAAAAAGATACGCAGGTCTTTGTCGGTGTGATTGTTTTTTCGCAAACCAGATTTGAAATCCTAGCCCGCGCAAAACGCCTCCTATTGTTCAGTACGATGGGCCTTCTGTTCGCCATCCTGTTTGTCCTGGCATTAAGCTACAGATGGCTAATCGGCAGGCCACTGGGCGTTATCATTGATACTATTGATGACTTCCGTGCAGGCAAATACGTCAAGAGGATGCCCATTGCAAGACTGGATGAATGGGGACATTTAGCAAATCATTTTAACGTAATGGCCGAGGAGATTGAAAGGGTGCTGGCGCGGAATCAGGAGCTCCAAAGGAACCTGGAGGAGAGGGTGCAGGAAGCGACGCACAATGTGGTTCAACTTCAGCGACAGGTAAACCAGCTGCAACAGCTCACAGCCCTGGGTCACTTGACGGCGACCTTGGCCCATGACCTGGGCACTCCCCTGCACTCGATTGCGGGTCTGGCCAAACTCCTACTGGAGCATGATGCATGGCCGCCGGACGCGGGCAGGAAGCTGGAGCTCATCGTTCAGCAGACGCAAAGGCTCAATACGGTCATCCAGAATGTACGTCATGCCACGCGTCTTCCGGAGCCGCATTTTGAGGCAGTAAGCGTACCTGAACTCTTGAACGAAACGCTCCCCCTCGTCGAACCGCTTATACAAAAATCGGGCATTCAACTCCATGTGGATGTGGATGAAAAAATACCCATTCTCTTCGTTGACAGATATCGCGTTCAGACAGCCCTGTTTAATCTCATTCAGAATGCACTGGAGGCAATGTCCGGAGGGGGGAAGATTTCCGTTACAGCCAGAGCTGTCCCGCAAGAAAATGCTGTGGCTATCACTGTCCAAGACAATGGTCCAGGTATTCCGCCTGAATTATTGACGAGGGTCTGTGAGCCTTTCTTCAGCACCCATATGGATGAAGGTCTGCGCGGTCTGGGACTTGCTATTGTACAGGATATCGTCAAGGTCCACGGCGGCAAGATTGAGATAAAGAGCAGTCCTTCCGAGGGCACGCAAATTATTCTGTACTTTCCGATTGTCGAGAATGTGACGTCTGCAGAACAGCCTCACGATGCGCCATCTCTCAATAAACCATAGCGCTGAATTTTTGTCCGCAGCGTCTTTCGGTCAATTCCTAAAAGTTGAGCCGCCTGGCTCTGGTTCCATGAAGTGGTCTGCAGCGCCTGGATGATCTGCTTTCTTTCCGCTTCTTCGAGAGGCGGCAAGAGAGGAAGCGTCTCATCACGTTTTAGACGGAATCTTTCCGGAAGGTGCTCGGGCAGGACCACCACGAAGGGCGAAAGAAGCAGTGTCTGCTCCAAGACATTTTGCAGCTCACGGACATTGCCCGGCCAGTCATATGCCATAAAGAGTTCCATAGCCTCATCAGAAATGCGGACGGACGGGTATCCAATCTTTTTCAGCAGGGATTCTATTAACTGCGGCAGATCCTCTTTATGTTCCCGTAAAGGAGGCATATGCAGACGCACTACGAATCGATAGAGAAGATCTGAGCGGAACGTGCTCTTTTTTACCTCCTCATCGATATTTCTGTTCGTAGCTGCCACTACACGGACGCTGAAGTGCCGTACTTCATGACCACCAAGCTTGCGGACTTCTCCATTCTGCATAAAGCGCAAGAGTTTTCCCTGGAGAGAGGGCGACATTTCCGTAATTTCATCGAGGAAGATTGTTCCACTATGAGCGGATGCAAGAAGTCCTTCGTGTTTGTGGTCTGCTCCCGTATATGCCCCTTTTTCGTAGCCGAACAATTCTGAATCGAGAAGGGTATCGGGAATAGCGCCGCAATGAACGACGATAAACGGCTTTTCCCGTCGCGTGCTCAACTGATGAAGGGCTCTCGTTGCAAGTTCTTTTCCTGTGCCGCTTTCGCCTTCGATCAACACGCTTGCATCCGCATCTGCTATGCGCACGATCTGCTTATAAAATTCGACCATGGTAGCGGAGGATCCGATGAATTGCGGTTCTCCCGACATTTTCGGCTGCCCTTGCATGCGCCGCTGTCGCAGTTCCCGCACTTCGAGAACTTTTTGCACCATGGCGCGAATGGCTTCAGGAGAAAAGGGTTTGCTGATATAATCCCATGCACCCAGTCTGAGCGCCTCCATGGTGGTTTCCAGTGATCCGTAGGCGGTCATCAGGATAACGGGCAGGTCCGGCCATTTCTCGCGCACATGCCGGAGAAACTGAAGCCCGTCGATTTCTGGCATTCTGATATCCGACATGAGGAGATCGTAGTGAGACAGCTCTTTTTTCAGGGCCTCTTTCCCGGATGTAAAAGTATCTACTTTGTAGCCTTCACGTGAAAGCGCTTCCTGTAAGAATTCACAGGCAACTGCATCATCATCTATCACCAGAATCCGGCCGTGTTTCATCTTTGCTCACAGCCCTTTTTGCGCGATGTAATTGGCCAGGTCTGCCACTCGGCAGGAATAACCCCATTCATTGTCGTACCACGCAACGACTTTGGCCATGTTGCCCTGAAGAACCTGTGTGAACTCCATATCTATTATAGAGGAGTGGGAGTTTCCCTTGAAGTCCGTGGAGACTAAACCTGATTTCTCGCATGTCATGATACCCTTGAACTGTTTCCTGCAAGAGGTTTCGAGGACTGTCCTTAGCTCTTCCGTCGTCGTCTTGCTCCGGAGTTCCGCAACGAAATCGACGACCGACACAGTTGGCGTGGGTACGCGAAGTGAGTATCCGTCGAAGAGACCGGCGAGGTCGGGAATCACAAGTGACAGCGCTCTTGCGGCGCCAGTCGTGGTCGGTATGATATTTTGCCCTGCCGCACGGGCCCGCCGCAGATCTCTGTGAGCAAGATCGAGAATACGCTGGTCATTTGTATATGAGTGAATGGTCGTCATCATACCTTTCTTGATACCGAAGGTTTCATGGACAGCAAAAACGGGCGGGGCTAGGCAATTGGTCGTGCATGACGCATTGGATATTATATGATGCTTGCGGGGTCTGTAGTCTTTATGGTTGACGCCCATGACCACTGTAATGTCTTCTTCCTTTGCGGGGGCAGTGATGATGACCTTCTTTGCCCCCGCGTCGATGTGGGCCGCTGCTTTGGGACCGGTCAGAAACAGACCTGTGCTCTCGATAACTATATCGATGTCCAGATCATCCCACGGAATGGCGGATGGGTCGCGAAATGCTAAGCTCCTGATCAGACGACCATCAATAATAAAGCTATCCTTCTTAGTCTTGACCTCTCCCGGATACCGTCCGTAATTTGTATCATATTTGAAGAGATGGGCGTTGGTTTCCACGTCAAACAGATCGTTGATAGCAACAACGGAGAGGGCCCGGGGATGCCTTTCCATCACGGCTTTCAGCACCTGCCGGCCTATTCGTCCAAAACCATTTATGCCAAGGCGAATCATGGGGTTCTCCTTTCAATTGTCGTCAATGCGATATTTGTGTGCAGCCATCAAATCACATTGTAATTGCAATGTTTTGTGATGTCTCGCATTGTCCAGGGCGATAGCGCTTAGATTGGCAACTGCCTCCAAATACTTAACTTCTTGGTCATCAAATTTATGGACGCTTTGCGAGTATACCCGAAGGACGCCGATGGCATTTTTTCGGAGCGACAGTGGAACTGCAAATACCGACTTAATGCCTTCGGCTTTTGCCTTCGCTCCGTACTGGAAATCCTTGTCAGTCTGAACATTCTTCAACCACACGGTCTCATTTGCAAGTACCTTCTGATCCAGTCCGCTTTCCTTTATCAGGATAGGCCCTTTATGAAGGTAATCTTTGGAGAGCCCGTGCGCAGCGCCAAGAACAAGCTGTTTCTTCCTTGAATCCAAGAGTCTGATGCTGCACGCCTTGACGTTCATGGCGCGTGTTACGCACTGGACAATCTTATCAAGAACAGTGGACGGGTCCAAAGAAGCATTGATAACCCTGGCCACCTCGTACAAGGCAGAGAAGTAGTCGGTCTCCTTTTTTTTCATATTTTCACCTCCTTAACATTTAGAAAATACCTGGTGATGATTTCTCAAGTCACGAAATTTCCATAGTGGATTGATTCAGTGAATCTAACCTTATTGAATGGAGTTCGTCAAATTAAATCAATGGACCGATTGAAGCTCGACTGCAGGCGTCTTCCCTAAAATAGACTTGCTGATTGAGAGCTGACGACGCTACGAGCGACTTCTTGTCGATGCGGAAGCCTTTCCTTTCCTGGCAATCATGCGGAAACCCTGTTCCAAGAGTCTTGTCGTATCCAGCGTTCTGATTCTGGGATTTTTCTCGCCCATCACCACAGCAATGAGTCTTGTTTCTCCCCTCTTAGCTGTGGCAACGAGGTGAAATCCGGCAGCCCGGACAAAGCCTGTTTTCAATCCGTCCACATCCTCACACTGCCCAAGCAGAGTGTTGCTGTTGCGCTGGGTAATGTTGGCGAATGTATATTCCTGCATGGAATGGATTTGTAAAGCCTCCGGGAAATCTCTTATATAAGCGCGCGAGAGTTTGAGAATGTCCCGGGCAGTAGTGACCTGCCCGCTGGCCGGAAGCCCATTAGGATTCACGAAATGACTGCGTTTCATATTGAGGGCCTTTGCCTTGGCATTCATCATCCTCACAAAGATGTCTATGTTGCCGCCAAGATGTTCAGCCACGGCAATGCTGGCATCATTTGCAGAGACAACAGCCATACCTTTTATGAGGTCGTCAAGCACAACCTCAGTTTCATCGACAAGGTACATACTCGATCCACCTGTAATCTGGGCATTTACACTTATTTTCACCCTGTCTGCAGGATGAATTTTCCCCTGAGCGATTGCCTCATGTACAAGGTACAGGGAAAGGATTTTGGTCAGCGAAGCGGGTTGCATGGGCCTGTCCGGATTTTTTGTATAGAGGACCTTGCCGCTGCTGTCGTTAATCAGAATAGCAGACTGGGCTTTCAGTTTGATACGGGGTGCAGCAGATAGTTGTCCGTCAAAAAAGAAAGAAAATGCGACAACAAAGAGACACAGGCACGTAGCGAATCTTCTCATATTCATTAAATGCAGTCCTGAAAAGATTTGCTTATGGATGAATTTCCGCATGAGCTTTCTCTACGAGAGATTTCCGGCAAACCTATTTTTTAAGTTAACATATTAATTCTAAAAAATCCATCAAAGTTGGGTTCCGGAAGGGCAGGCGCTTTGCAGGCGTTTAAAATTTTGGAGAATATGTCCGTGTAGCGTAATTATAAATTAAATTAAGCGCAGGATTCATCATGGATGGGCCCATGCGATTGCAGGATACGATCCACTGCCTTCTCCACGAGCGTCTCGGTATCGGCAGAGAGGCTGCGATGGAAATCAAAATCATAGCCGCGGATAGAAACAATATGCCCCGCAGGTTCTCGATGGTAGAGTGACTTGAGCAGTGCGAGAAGCATCGCAGGTGTCAGATGATGCGTGAATGTAGCGGAAGCAAACTCCGGAAATACAGGGGCGCAATAGAGACTATCTACGTTCTCATAAACGTGTGCATCTACAAATATGATCTCATCGTAAGGGATTATTACATCCATCAACTCCGGTGCGAGTTGCACCAGAAATACGGAATCGATCTGTGCTCCCAGGTCCTCCAACCCGGTCTCGTCTTCATGTAGCATCCCCTGGCCCAGGCGCCGCCGCAGGGCATTTACCACATAATATGCAATGCCATCATCGGCGCGGTCTATATTGCCAATACCAATAACCAGAGTACGAGGCATCAGGTCCCCAGCACGCCAAAAAAGTTAAAGCGGGTAAACTACCTGCGTTTACCCGCTTGCGTTAGACTCGTCGAGATCAGATTTCTATATTACCGGGACATGCGATCCAGGACTGTGCCGTCCGCGGCTATAAGCGTGACTTCCAGCGGCATCTTCCCAAATGCATGTGTCGCACAGGACAGGCAGGGATCGTAGCAGCGTATAGCCGCTTCCACCCTGTTCAACATCCCTTCTGTGAGCTTATTGCCATCTACGAAAGCCCTCGCAACGAGCCCCGATGCTGTGTGCATGGCCCAGTTATTGTTGCCGGTTGCTACAATAAGATTCACCCGGGTCAATTTGCCGTTCTCATCCGTACTGTAATCATGGAAGAGGGTCCCCCGCGGGGCTTCGATGACACCAACCCCCTGGCCGGGAATCTGGGCTGTGGAGGGATAGGTACGGATATCGTTGGACATGATATCCGGATCATCGAGCAACTGAGCCAGACGCTCCAGAGCGTAGACAAGTTCGATCAACCTCGCATAGTGGTAATAGAGAGAGCCTTCAACAGGCCTGCCGCCGTTTATCTGCTTGAAGAGTTTAAGCTCTTCGTTGGCAAGAGGCGTTCCTATTTTATCCACAACATTCAATCTACCCAGCGGTCCCACCCGATAGGTTCCATCCGGCCAGCCTAACTTGCGGTAGAAGGGGAACTTGAGGAATGACCAGGGCTCCACATGCTCTCCCACGTGTGACAGGTAATTAGCCGGTTCGAACTGCGCCACAAAGTTGCCCTCCGCATCCTTTACCCGGATTTCACCGTCGTAAAGTTGCAGGCCACCTTCCATATCCACGAGACCCATGTAGTTGGAAGGGAAAGACGCGAAGGCGTCAACCAGCGGCTTGTTGGCCCCAATCCAGCCCTTGCCGATGCTGACGGCCACCTTGGCGATTCCTACCATCGTGTCAAATTCAGCAAGCATCGCATCACGATCTTTTGGGGACAGCGGCGCATTAACGCCGCCGGGGACGGCGAAAGTTGGATGGATACGTTTCCCACCCAATCTCTCGATGACCTGCTGTCCGTAACGTCGTAGGTTCACTGCCTTCAGCGCCAGTTCCGGATCTGCTTGGATAATCCCGACAACATTCCTTATGGCCGGATCAGCGTCAAAACCTAAAACTAAATCAGGCGCCGCCAGATGGAAAAAGTGCATGCCGTGCGATTGTATATATTGGCCCATATGCATCAACTCGCGCAGCAGTTTGGCGGGCCGCGGCAATTCCACACGGGCAACACCGTCGCAGGCCTTGGCTGCGGCCAAGTGGTGGCTTACCGGGCAGATACCGCAAATGCGCTGGGTAATCGCCGGCATCTCAAAGTATGGGCGGCCTTCGGTGAATTTCTCCAAACCGCGGAATTCATCAACGTGGAAGAAAGTCTGGTCCACCTCGCCCTTTTCATTCAGGTGAATAGTGACCCGCCCATGACCCTCGATACGTGTTATAGGTTCAATAGTTATTTTTCTAGCACCCATAGCTACTCTCCTCTAATCATATTTGAATAATGGGGGTGGGAAACTTACTGGCACGTGTCCTGCGAGCAGTTCCGATAATGCATGAAAGATAGCATCAGCGCTCGGAGGGCAGCCAGGTATAAAGAGATCGACCTTCACCACCTTATCAACGCCTGTAACCATTTCAAGCGGCTTTCCAAGCTCCGGTGAGTCAGGAATGAGTCCGTCCACGACGCTTTCCGTGTCCAAATACGCGCGCTTCAATGCCTCAGCTGTGCCGCACAAATTGCGCATAGCCGGGACATTTCCAAAAGTAGCACAATCCCCAAGGGCTATCAGAATCTGGCAGCGTTCGCGCATAACCTTCGCCACTTCCACATTATGTGTATTGCAGATTGCTCCTTCAAGTATACCAACAGTCACACCTTCCTTCGGCGGATGTTTCAAGTCCGTTACGGGACTGGATGTAATTTCCACCGCTTCCAACAGCTTCACAATGCGCTCATCAATGTCCAATATCGACATGTGACATCCTGCACAGCCAGCCAGCCAGTCAGTGGCAATCTTAACTTTTGCCATCGTCGATTCTCCTTTCACTTGAGTTCCTGGGTTGCCCGAGCTGAAATCTCATTCAACGAAGTGCCAAGCTTCTTTCCCAGTTTGTTTGCCAGTAAAGAGAGAACCTCCCAGTCAGGTTTGGCTTCTCCCTTAGGTTCTGTTGCTTTGTTGACTTTCAGCACGCGCCCTTCGGTATTCGTCAGGCTTCCAGACCTTTCTGACCATACGGCCATAGGCAGAACGACATCGGCCCGTTCTGTGAGAGGAGATACGAAACTGGCCTGCGCTATGACAAACGCCTTCTTATCAACATTTTTGGTGATGTCTTCCCCGCCCATCTTTTGCTCACCGACCAATGCGAAGAGCACTTTGACGCCGGACGGCTTAAACCCATTATTCAGACCCAAGGCCGCTGCCGCCCGCGTATTGACGCCATTTTCTATTGCCACGAAGGAAGCCTTCCCCTGGAGTTTCTTCAGAGCTGCGGCAGCCTTGTCCGTGACACCTGCGCCATACAGCACGACCGTATGTGCGGCACGCTCCGCTATTTCGATAGCCTTGCTTATCTCGGCCATCCCGAGATTCATATAGGAGAATGGCGCCAGTCCATTGTCCTTACTGTCCACCACAATGAGCCGTGCACCCTTGTCAACGGAGCGCTTGACAAAGAAAGAGGAAACCGGCTGATCCTTGAGCGGATCACAACCGACCACCAGAATGACATCGCTTACAATGATGTCAGCAAGCGAGCCTTGCTTTTCGGACAGCTTCGGTGCAACGTCGTTCAGTACGCCAACATTCGTTGCTTTCAGTTCTTGGCGGAATAACTTGGCAAGCAGATAAAGCGCTTCATTCGTAGAGTATGTCGAAGCAAGCACCCCTAAATCCTTAGCACTCGCCTTGCCGACGCGCTCAGTAACAGCTTGCAGGGCTTCATCCCAGCTCACGGGCTCGAGCTTGCCCCTCAGCCGGAGCATGGGGCTGGTTATCCGCTTACGTACATCGTACAAAGGATCGAAGCGGCCGTATTCGCAAAGCCGCCCACCGTTGACTTCCGCGTCCCAGTCGCTCTTGATTTTAAGGACGTTGCCGCCGCGGGTGACTATTTCCATACCGCATCCGATACTGCACTGGCTGCAAGTACTTTTTGTATGTTCCGTCTGAATGTCACGGCCCATGAAGGCGCTTCGCTTATCGGATATGGCGCCAGTTGGACATAACTGCAGGCAAGTGCCGCAAGAGATACATGTAGACTCACCCCAGGGCATATTTGCGTCGCAGTGGATCATGGATTGATTGCCGCGATTTCGCAAGCCGAGAGTGTGGTTGGCCACGACGTCACTGCATCCGCGCTCACACCTTCCACACAAGATACAGCGGTTATGTTCCATGAACAGGAACTTGTGTGTGGCATCTATGGGGAAGGGCTTTGTGAATGCTGGGTAAGTCCAGTGATTGAGACCATAGCGGTACCCCATGTCCTGTAATTCGCAGTTTCCGGATGTCTCACAGATCGGACAGACATGGTTTCTTTCTGAAAATAGCAGATCAAGGACTAATTTTCGCGCTTTAATTACCTCTGGTGATTCTGTTTGTATTTCCATTCCCTCAGAGATAGGGAAAGTACATGCCGTGATCAGGGTGCGCTGTCCTTTAACCTCCACAACGCATATTCGGCAAGCACCGACTGGAATCAAAGCAGGATGGTCACAGAGCGTAGGGATGTCAATGCCTGCCTGCTTTGCGGCCTTAAGAATGGTACTGCCGGCTGGTGCACTGACTTTCTGGCCATTTATGTTAATATTGACCATCGTCATCGTTTGCCACGCCTCCTTTCCAAAGAAATCCTTTTTTATTTTGATTTTGGCATATATCAGTAACGTAGCTGATACGGTCCCTCGTCATATGAAGTGCTTGAAATTACAGTGCGGCCATCAGATAAAGGGGACTATGCCTGATTGAAGAATATGTCCGTTTGAACATATGTGACGCTCGACTATCAGAAAGAGGGTTTTGTGTCAAGGAAAAAATTGACAGAATGTCAGCATGTACTGAGATATGGTCTTGTTTGATAATTATTTTGAAAGAGGGGTAAGTACCTGATCACTGCTATGAAATCACGCAAAATAAGGGTTGTGGCCGGGAGAAAAACTCTATGCGAGCAGAGATTTGGCGTTGTCAAATATTTTGGCTATATTGTCCAGATCACGACAAATTAGTTCCATTTTTATTAAGAAAACAAATGGAACAAACTACGAATGTCGAGATATGCCTCAGAAAATAACATCAGTATGCTGATCGAAATTAATACCCCAAGAATCATTTTATTCATCATGTTCGGTCATATCCCTTCTTATTATCTGTTGCCTTCAGCCGCGGTACATTCACCTCCGGCGAGAGGATCAATTGCGGGGGTAGCTGCTGCGCTCCTAAGATGTGCACAAGCTCTTCGAGAGCGGAATCCAGTTCCTGGAGTCTTTTAGCGGGCAATACTTCGAGTCCGGCAACGAGCAACCCCTGAGCTACCTGCGGAGCCTTGGCAATAAGCTTCTTGCCGTCATCCGTTAGTCTTACTCTTACGACCCGTTTGTCGTCTTTTGAACGTACTCTTTTTACAAGTTTCCCTGATTCAAGGCGGTCGAGTATTCCGACTACCGTAGCCGGATGAAGGTACATATGTCTCGCAAGGTCAGACACCCGGACAGGAGATAAGTCACCGATAATTTTGATAGCCCAAAGTTGAGGTCCTGTTATACCGGTTTCATGCTCAGCTTTCTTCGATTGTTCATTAACTGCCTTGAATACTCTACGAATGTTGTCAATGATTATTGATACTTTCAGGGATTTATTTGTCATTTTCACTCCTTTTGTTGGTTTCCGAGAATATAGTTATCATATTTTTAATTGATATACAAATTATTTGTGCATAAATCAATTGACAAATGTATTTTTGTGTACTATAAGAAATCAAAAAAGTACGAAAGGAGTGTTGCTTATGAAAAAATCGTTGATCATCTTAATGTTCAGTTTGCCGCTTTTTTTCATCGCTTTCGTTGGATGTGCCAATAAGGAGATAGTGAAGGAGGAATCTGTGGCGAAGCAAAATGTGGCAGCTGAAAAACAGCCTGGTGCACAAGAAGCAAAGGCAAGTGAGGCAACTAAAAGTCCTGCCGCAAAAGAAGCACCAGCCACAATGACGGGAGGGGAAATGACGGCGCAGGCGTCGAGTATATCTAAAGACATTCATTTTGATTTTGATAATTACAATCTGAAGCCCGAAGCTCGGAAATTGCTAAAAAAGAAGGCAGCCTGGCTTGCCAATAATGTCGCCTACAATGTCCGTATCGAGGGTAACTGTGATGAAAGAGGAACGGAAGAATACAACCTGGCTTTGGGGCAGAGACGAGCTGATGAGGCCATGAAATATCTCGTCGAGCTGGGTATTGAGAAGAGAAGGATAAAAACAATCAGCTATGGCAAGGATAAGCCCTTAGATTCTCGACATAACGAAGAAGCCTGGGCAAAAAACAGGAGAGATCATTTCGTCGTAACGCAACTGTTGGCACAACCAAAATAGTTTTATGAGGGGAGTGATATAGCCGCTGAAAGGACGTCTCTTCCTTTCCACAAAGTTTCCTTGGGATCCGGAAGAGGGTCATAGTGACAGGAGGGCCCATCTTGCAATCCTCGCAAAATGCATAGTGCCAGGATTTGTATTGAAGAAAAAGCGACGGTAGATATACCGAAAGCATACGGAATCCCCTTCCACAGACGCTGGGGTGTGACGGTTTTCGCAGGGAGAGCAATCCTTGGGCTCCTCTGGAGCGAGAGGAGAGACTCCTCCTGCGAACCGTCAGCGGGCGCGGATAAGGACAAAGGGTAGCGCTTGGCGTAGAGGAAGATACGTTACATGGGAGGATGGTATCATGTTCAGCAAGACATTCAATTTATTTCAAATCATTTGTGGTGTTCTCGTCATCTTCACTCTTGCGGGAACCGTCCATGGTCAGGGTTTAAGTCCGGCCCATGAACAGGAATTTATAGACGCCAAGACAGCGATCCAGGCAGCACAAACTGCAAAGGCCGATAAATACGCATCGGATAAGCTGAAAGAAGCCATAGAATTCCTAAACAAGGCAGAACGTGCCCATTCGGCAAAAGACGATGTCCAGTTTTCGCAAGCATCACACATGGCTCGGGCCCTCGCAGAGTCCGCCAAGGCATCGTCGGAATTGAAGATTGAACAAGAAAAGTTGTCGGCGACTCAAATTGAATTGCAAAAAGTCAAAGCCGAGATTCAACGCTTAGAAAAAGCTAAGTAAGAGGTGGAGGAATCCATGAACTACAGAAAGCAAGCGGTTTATTGCCTCTTCATTTTGGCTATTTGGGGGATAACTGTCTTCAATCCTATTTCGGTCTGCGCGACCGGTTCTCCTGCGACGGGTATCGAGGAGGCGAAGGCGGCCATTGAAAATGCGCGTCAGGCCGGAGCGGAAAAAAATGCCCTGGCTGATTTGACTCAGGCCAGATCCTGGCTTGCACAGGCAGAAAGTGAATATGCCCGCTCACGCTCCCTCTTGTCGCGGAGCATGAAGCTCATCATATCCGACGAAGCCAAGACCCAGGAGATCGAGTACCTAGCTACAATGGCCAGGATCACAGGCCAGATCGCTGAGGCAAAAGCCAGAAAGACAGTGGTGACGACAGAATTGAAGAATACGGAGAAGGACTTGGCCGATTATCAGGGGGCGCTGGATGTCTTGAACAGGAAATCAGCCGAAGCGGAACAGGCGAGAAAAATCAAGGCCGAGGCGGAGGCCCAACAGAAAACATTGGAACAGGCGAGGCAGGAGGCTGCCATCTTGGAAAGCAAAAAGATGAAGGAGCTGGAAGAAGCAAGAAAGAAAGTCGCAGATCTCGAGGCCGTCAAGCAGAAAGAGGTGACCGAAGCGAATTTGAAAGGCCAGCAGTTGGTCTCACAGAAGGCGAAAGAGGAAGCCGAACTTCAGACACTCCAGCAAAAAATGGCGACGTTGGATAAGACTAAGGCGATGCTTGCTGATGCGGTAAAAATTCGCGTTGCCACGGTGAAATCGATCGACAAGGAGATTCTGATCAACATAGCAGCCGGTAACATATTCTCAACCAAGAACGAAATTCACACCAAGGGAAGGTCCACACTGGATGAAGTGGCAAGCTACCTGGAAAAATACCAAGCCGGGGCGGTCACTATCCGCTGCTATTCCGATAACGTTGGCAAGGCGGAAACACAGAGGGTCCTGACGGAGAAACGTGCTCGAAAAGTGAAGGACTATCTGGTAGATTTTCACAATATATCCACTGATCGTATCGTCGCAAAAGGTCTTGGCCCGTCCCAGCCTGTCGCCGCAAACAGTACTGCGTCAGGCAGGGCGCTGAACCGCAGGATAGAAATTAGTATTGCCATCAGCCAATAAGAATCTAAAACTGGCCCGCACTTTCAGTGATGAATGGCCATGACTTTCCTCGGCAAGACCGAGAACTGCCATAGTGCAGCCAATTCTTTTTGTATCAGTATCAAAATTGTTATTTCAATTTTGTCGATAAATTTCTTTCGCGCAATCGTTTTGAAGTCCTTAATTAATAAGCTTTATGTTCCTCTGGGGCCGCAACTTTCGGTGATAATACCCTTGAAAGTATTTACTCAGCAACGCCGTACTCATGCTCATAGAGAAGAGATACTTCCGTAAGAGCCATCGCTTTGGCGGCGAACTCCAGTATATCCGTCGTGACTGTTCCGAGCTTCGCAAGCTATTTAATCTCCGCCAGCTTCGCCCTAGCCATCCGCGCCTGACTGGTGTCCGGATAGTTATTGACAACCTGCTCCAGGAGGAGTTTTGCGCTTGACTTATCGCCCAGATTCAGAAAAGCAAACCCCTGTTTCAGCAAGGCATGCGGCACCTTGTTGCCCTGTGGATGGTTCTTTATCACTTTCTCGTATTCCAAGATCGCTTGTTCGTATTTCCTTTCAAAATAGTAACACTCGCCAATCCAGAATTGAGCGCTGTCAGAATACTCGGTGTTTGGATATTGCTTCAGAAAGATTTGAAATCTTTCTCGAGCCTTCTCATACTTTTCTTCCTTGAAGGCTTCATAAGCCGAGTCATAAGCCAATTCCGTTTCCGTCTTTCCGGGCAATGCACTTTTTGAATCGTCGCTGATGACTTTCTCGCCCTTCGGAGCTTGATTGGCGCCACTCCCAATCTCAAGAAGTTTCTCTATGGCCCTCATGTGGACAGACAGTTGATCAAATTGGTTCCTTATATCAGTCAATTCCTTGTTCTTACGAAGAAACTCCGCTTTTAAGTCAGACTCACCTTTTCCGAGTATCTCACGATCTCCCTTCAAATTCTCCATGTCTTCTCTGATTTCGGTTACGTCCGCCGCAATGTCGGCAATCCTCTTATGTATATCCGCTATTGCCTGATCGTTCTTTTCCATATCCTTATGTATGCCGGCATTCTCTTCATGCAGGGCGCCAATTTCCTCGCCAAACATCCGCCGAGTATCTTGCAGGTCAACAGTTGTCGCGCATCCTGTGTAAAAGAAAGAACAAAGTATCATAATAAAAAGAATAAATTTATTCAATTGCCGTAACTCCCATGCGCATAATTTAGATACGGTGTTAAATATAAAAGGAACTTCAATACCAACTACTTTCTTGACACTCTCTTTCCCTCCGATCTTCGGGCTATCTTGTAAAAAGTTACTCGATTAGCCAAGCCTTCGCCTCAGACATGTCATTGTTGCCAAAGATTTTGACCGGGCAGGGTATAAAAAGCGAGAAGAATTGAACAGTCCTCGATGTCCAGTCCGCGTCGGTAACTACTGCTATCTTTTCGAATTCGGTTAGGTGACGTATGCCAAGCTTGGCATCATCGAACATGGCTTCGGCTGTGAAGCCTGAGAAATCACGGGTCAATTGATAGAACACGCGGACCTTCCCATGTCTCTTAATGCCACCTTCGACAGCAGGGATGAGGACGTCATCGTAATCCTTGCCGGAAACTTTTCCGCTTGCCCTGACAGCCACGACGTTATCCGGCATATCCTGTATGATTTCCAACATGAAAGTGTCCTTGAGCAATAAGTATCAAACGAGTAAATACTGGCAGGCATTGAGCTACCTGCCACTATTCCAACCGTTCCTTCGACTTTATTTTTATCATGTAATCTATCGGGCTCACGGCAACAATACCATCACCTGCCATACCGGTTCGGGTAAAATTCACGATCACATTGTTAACTTCATCAACTTTCTCATCAGGTACGATAATTTGTATCATATTATGAATAGCATACGGCTTATTTAATGTTACCTGTTCACCGATCCCTTTGACCGCGGAGATTGTCATACAGCGGACGTTAATTTTCTCTAACTCTTTCACCGCCCTTCCAAGACATGTTGCTCTAACGATACCGATGACCATCTTCATAATGTTCTCCTCTCTTTACATATCCCTGCAGGCCACGACCCTCATTAAGATGAAATGCAACAAAGGACATAGAAAGATCAATAGGTCTATCCTTCAAGGCCTTTTTTCATTCTCTCATATTCTTCCCTTACAATTTCTCCTTTTGCGTAGCGTCTCTTCAGGATATCCAGGGGACTTTCATGCAGTGTCGGTGTCTGGCCCTTCGTTTTCTGGGACTGAAGAATGAAATAGATCAGCAATCCAATTACGATCAGGAATATTATCCACATAAACATCCCTCCATATCCAAATCCGTAATGCATCATCGGACCCCACCCGCCGTGACCGTGAGGGCCATAGTAACCTTCACCGCAGGACACAAGCAAGCCGGTTATTATTAGCGATAATTCAAAGCATTTTTTCATCCTCGTGACCTCCTCATTCCATGGCATCGAACGCCTTCTTTAACTGCCCAGCTACTCTTTCATTTCGAATTGTTTCTCCAGCAGCTTCGTGTGACCTCCGGGTTCGATGCCATTGGCAACTACCAGCACAAGGGAAAGAGTATCCAACCCGCTGCCGGCCTCGCTCGGCATTCACGAATTTGTAATATTTATATACCAATTATTTGTATAAAAATCAATTGGTAAAACCATGTTATTTTCTCATAAATAAGGAAAAGCCCATTTAGAAAAGCAACCTTTCGATCAAGTCTTTTTTTGCTTGATTTATATACTAATGATTGCTACATAAATCAATAAGGGCGTATTTCGATTGGGTTGAGATGTAAAACCTCCTTTGTAAAGTTGCTCACTCGATAACGCCCCTATTTATGCAATACAGGTATATCGATCGTTGAATGAATAGGAACAGAACACCGGCTTAATTACAAATTTCTTTACTGTAACGGATTGAGACAGGAGGTGCTTATGCCAAGGAAATCGCTATTAATTGTGCTTTGCTTATTTTTCCTGGTCTGCAGCGCACTCAGTGCTGAGGGAAACGCAGCGAACAAGGTTCTCACAATGAAATACATAGGTCACGTTGATATCGCGCCTCAGGATCAACGATCCCTCGCATTAAGTCCTGACGGGAAACATGTTGCGTATATCCACAAGTCCGGCAAGAAGTGCTTTGTGGCCTATGATGGAAAAGAGGGCATAAACTATAATAATATCATCGATGGGTCGCTCACATTCAGCCCTGACAGCGGTCATCTGGCGTACATAGCCGAGGCCGACAATGAATGGTTCGTTGTAATTGATGGAAAAGAAGGATTTCATTATGACAAGGTTCGGTGGTTGGAACAGTGCATCCTCAGATTTGAATCGTCAGATACCGTGAGTTATCTAATTTTGGAAAACAAATGTCTTTATGAGGCGAGAGAAAAGATCCAATAAGACGGATTTTATTAAAATCTATTCATTTTATCAGAAATCCTCTGTGTGAAATTCCCTCTTTATGAAATTTATACGACAATCATTTGTGCAAGAATCAATTGACAAGTCCAGGAATATGTTTATTCTAAAAATATATGCCTGATACCCCTCAACGGATGGAAAATAGACCCAATCGTAAAGAACACTTCAATCAAATGAAAGGGAGTTTGGTTGAGCAGTCCATTCTTTTCCTCAGCGTACTCAAATGGGTTGTGCTTGCAACGGGCATTGGAATCATTGTCGGCCTGTCCACAATGGTGTTTCTGAAAATCCTGAACTGGAGTATTGCTTTCAGCAGTCGGTATACATACTATTTTCTCCTGATGCCCTTGGCCTTATTCATCAGTGTTGTTCTTACAAAATACCTGGCTCCGGACGCAAAAGGGCACGGTACGGAAAAGGTTATTGAGGCCATTCACAAGCGGTCCGGCAAAATAAAAGCAGCGGTAGTTCCTGTTAAGCTTGTTGCAACAATCATCACGCTAGCCTCGGGAGGTTCTGTAGGAAAGGAAGGACCCTGTGCGCAAATCGGCGCGGGGCTTGCATCCATTGTTGCCGACTTGCTAAGATTTGCAGATAGTGATCGAAAAAAACTTGTCATTTGCGGCATCAGTGCGGGATTTGCATCAGTTTTCGGAACACCTATAGCCGGCGCCATATTCGGGGTCGAAGTTCTTTTTGTGGGAAGTCTGCTGTATGATGTCCTATTGCCGTCCTTCGTTGCCGGGATTGTGAGTTACTATATTTCATCAAGTCTCGGAATAACCTATTTCTATCACGCACTGAATTGCGTGCCCGCTGTGAAAGAGATATTTTTTGTGCAGGTCGTCATCGCCGGAATCTTCTTTGGTTTTTGTTCAGCTTTTCTCGTCGGCGCCCTGAAGGCAGGGGAAAAAGCAGCGGAAAGATTCAAGGTGTGGGCCCCGCTGAAGGGTATCATAGGCGGCTTCATCCTGGTTGGGTTGACTTTTGCATTTTCAAAAGACTATCTCGGTCTCGGTCTGGGGACCATTCAATCTGCACTAAATGGAGAATCCATTCACTGGTATTCATTTATCATCAAAAGCCTTTTCACGAGCATTTCTCTCGCTTTCGGGGGAAGCGGAGGTATCGTAACGCCCATATTTTTTGTTGGATCGAGCTCTGGAAATCTCTTCGGTCAAATTTTTGGGTTGGATGTGGCGACTTTTTCTGCAATCGGCCTTGTCAGTGTCCTGGCAGGTGCGGCCAACACGCCCATTGCAGCAAGCATATTGGCCATTGAACTTTTCGGGGCGAGCATCGCCCCCTACGCCGCCATCTCTTGCGTGATCAGTTTTTTGATCACAGGACACAGGAGTGTCTATCCTTCCCAGATCCTGGCCCTAAAAAAATCTGCTTCCGTAGAAGTTGAACTCGGCAAAGAAGTGGTAAGTGTCAAGGCCCTGTTTAAACGCAGGGAAAAGAGCCTCATCGGAACAGTAATGACGATTGCGGAAAAACTGAAAAAAGGAAGAGATCAAAAAAGAAACCGAAATAACTCAAATGATACGAATTGAGAACGATAAAGACTGAGACCGTTTCCGACATACCTCCACGCTCAATTATACAACCATTAAAGTCGACGATATATTTTGATCTCTAGGGAATCTGGAGATAGATTGATCTTGAAAATAATTAAAGGTCGCACTTCCTTAATGAGAGAAGCCTTTCAGCGAGTGCAGGAGTAAATCTGGCGAGACAATATTGGTAATAAATTAGATTCCTCCATATGATACTTCATTATCTATGTAACGTTCACAACCACTGTCAAATAGAATCTGAGATTTGCCCCATTTTTGATATAACATGTATTTAGTTTGTATCCTTATTCCGTCTTCTTCTCGGAAGATTGACGTCTGGGGAAACCATAAGCTGAGGGGGAAGTTTCTGCGCATGGAGGATTTTCACCAGCTTTCTGAGGCAATCAGCCAAATTATCCAATTCACTTGCAGATAAACTCCTAAGCCCCTTTAGCAATAACCCCTGAGCCACCTCCGGGGATCCGGCAACAAGTCTCCGCGCGGAATTGGTCAGATCGATCGCGACATTGCGCCGATCGCCTTTTGACCGTGTTCTTGTCACCAGTCCCTTCGCTTCGAGCCGATCAATTATTCCGACAACCGTGGCAGGGTGTACAAACATCCTGCTTGCAAGGTCCTTAAGATTTGTGGGGGACGACTCGGTGATGACTTTAATCGTCCAGAGCTGAGGGCCCGTAATGCCGGTTTCGTGTTCCGCCCTTTTCGATTGGTCGTTTACGGCCTTGAAGACTCGCCTGATGTCATCCATAATATCTGACATTAATGTCGATTTTGCTGTCATAAGTCTCCTCATTAAAGATATTTATATGCCAATCATTTGTGTATGAATTTATATACCAATCATTTAAGCAAAAATCAATTGACAATTTCCTCTAAATAGACTATTTCAGAAATAACTTTACTACAAGGAGGTCATATATGAAAAGGTTTTTTGTGGCGCTGATTGTTTTTACTATTGCGGGATTCGTGCTTTGGGGGTGTTCAAAGTCGGCCATCAAACAGACATCTGCCGAACCGCCGACGGTTCAGGCACAAGCGGCAAAGCCGGGTGAATCGCCGGATCAGGCGAAGAAGGCTGTAATGGCTACACCTCAGCAGTCGACGGAGCAGCAGTCCAAGAAGGAAGCAGTCGCCGAAGGTGGAATGGAATTTTCAGACGTACATTTCGATTTTGACAAATACGATCTCAAAGCGGGCGAACGGGTATCGCTTAATAAGATAGCCGACTGGCTGAAGAAGAATGGAAAATACAAGGTCAGAATCGAAGGTAATTGCGACGAAAGAGGCACCGCCGAATACAATCTAGCCCTTGGGAATAGACGGGCAAATGCCGCGATGAATTATCTTGTCGACCTGGGCATAGGAAAGAAAAGGATCAAAACAGTCAGTTATGGGAAGGAAAAACCGCTGGATCCAGGGCATAATGAGGCGGCCTGGGCGAAAAACCGCAGGGATCATTTTGTAGTAATTACGATGGCAGGCACTAAATAATACGCCGGTAAAAGTGGCTTGTCCAGGGCTCACTTTTAGGGGAAAAGGATTTAATTGGCTATTTTCGAAAAGTGAGCCAAGCACTTTTAAAGGGGGAGTTGTATTATGAAAAAGATTTGCGTCTTCTCGCGCAATACACACGAATTGAAAAAATCTCGCTTTCAATAAATATAATGCGATCGTTGCTCATAAGACTCACATTTGCCACTTTTCTGTTTGTCTGTGTCTTTTCTGGACAATTACAGGCACAAGATAATAACGACGCTCGGTTTATTGCAAAAGGCGACGGAACTGTGTTGGACACCAAGACCGGCCTGACATGGGCGGCGAATGACAATGGGGCGGATATCAACTGGCAGGGTGCCAATAACTATTGCAAGAATTATCGTGGGGGCGATTTTACGGACTGGCGGTTACCGACGCAGGATGAATTGGCGGAATTGTATGATCTGGCTGAAACTTATAAGTCTGACTGTGGGTATAACGTCCATTTAACGGAACTAATTCATCTCACATGTACATGGATGTGGGCATCCGAAACACGCGGTTCCGGTGCCTCCTACTTCAATTTCAACATCGGCCACCGGCGGAACTGGCGATACCAGTCACACGACACCTTCTTCCGGGCACTTCCGGTGCGTTCCGGCAAATAGAGAATTTGGTTCTTCGATCATTTTCTTCTGAGTGCAGGTTGGACAGCACCATTTTCTCGGCAAGAGTAGCGACCAGGAGTAATAACAAATATTCTTGGCTTTAATTAACAATAGTAATGCAGGAGGTTATCAGATGGCAAAAAAGCGGATAAGAATAGTTTGTTTAATGGTTTTTCCCCTTTTGGCTTTTGTCCTTTTCGCGGTGCCGGTCCTTGCAGGCAGTCAGGACCTCAGCATGAAGCTGAAGTCGGGGCAGTATGTTCAGAACGCAAATAATTTCTACATAATTTTCGACAAGTCCAGTTCGATGGGAAACCCGTATACCTTCCTCGAGAAATTGATCATTGAAAAAAACTTGGTCAGCAACTTCAACAGGACTATTCCCGATCTCAGTCTTAGCGCCGCGTTGAGGACATTTGGCCAGAACTATGCAGATTTTGATGTCACAAAATTACCGTATGGAATTGTAAAGTACGATGTAGAGAAACTTGACGCGGTTATAAAAGATTTAAGCTCCCCGTTCGGATACAGCCCGCTCGATGTTGCGATCATGGCGGCAGGCAGCGACCTGAAAGCTGTTCAGGGGAAAATCGCTCTCGTAATATTCACTGACGGAGAAGATATGGATAATGCGCCCGTGAAGGCCGCCGCGAGCGTGAAAAGCCTATATGGCAGTAATCTATGTATCTACACTGTCCTGATAGGCGACGACAAAAACGGAGCTAAGCTCCTTGAGCAGATCGCACAGGCCGGAGAATGCGGGTTTTTTGTAAAGGGCGACAACCTTGCAGGCGATGCCGAAATGACCAATTTTGTGAAAAGAATATTCCTGACCAGCAAGCGGAAGATCATGAAGGAAACTGGTGTTCAGAGAGAAGCACCGGCAGCTAAAGGAGTTTCCATTGAGCTCATGGTTCAGTTCGATACGGGCAAGGCTATCGTGAAGCGAAAATACAATAATGAAATAAAGAAGGTTGCCGACTTCATGAAGGAAAATCCGAATGCGACCGCCGTGATTGAAGGATATACAGACAATGTCGGTAGAGAAGCAGCTAATGTTAAGCTATCCCTGCGACGTGCTGACAGCATAAAAGAATACCTTGTCAAGAAGTTTGGTATTGACAGTTCCCGCCTAAAGGCCGTGGGCTACGGTCCCGATAAGCCTGTTGCGAGCAATGCAACGAAGGAAGGCAGGCAGAAGAATCGAAGGGTGCGGGCGGTCTTCAGCAATATGACGAAGTGATGTCTCAATCTTTGATCCTTTAATATAAAGAGCTTAACTCGCATAATTTTTATAAGAGCCTAGCAGACTCCTATCCTCCTGGTGATGTCAAAGATCTTTTGACTAAAATGGCAGGCGAAGAGTTGAAACACAAGGAAAAGATGGAGTATCTTTACTCGAACACGGCTTTCCCGCAAACAACAGGTGGTTGACCGATTGGATGAAAGGAAATCCGCCTCTGATTTCAGGAGATAAATTGTTATGCCTTTGCGACTTTCGGTGCCGGTCTCTTGTAGCTCAATGCAAGAAGAAAACCGACCGCCAGAAGTCCGCCAGCCACATAGACTGCAATAGATTTGATTTCGGCAAACACCAGCGGTCCGACAATACCGGCCGCGCCCCACGCCGTCAGCATGATACCGTACACCTTACCGATGTACCCGGGCCCGAAGGAGTCTGCGGCAAATGCCGGCATGGTAGCGAAGCCGCCGCCGTAACAGGCCAAAAGATAACATGCGAATATGGTGAAAATAAGCTGACTGCTGATCTGCGGCAGAATGAAATACAGAATTGCCTGACTGATAAACATTGTTATGAAAACATTCTGTCTTCCAATGGCATCGGATGTCCACGCCCAGAAGAGTCTTCCCAGACCGTTAAAGATGGAGGCATAGGCGAGGATCGATCCTCCCGCCAGGGCAAGCGCCGCCGCCGTGATCATCGGATCGCCCTTCTTGATAACGTCCTGGGCCAGAGGCGAGAGTTGCGAGATCAGACCAATACCTGCTGTTACATTGAGGAAGAGCATTCCCCAGAGCATCCACCACTGCGGGGTTTTGATGGCTTCACCAAAGGTATAAGAATCGGCGGCAGAAACAGCAGATGCCTTCGGCGTGAAACCTGCGGGCAGCCAGCCCTTGGGTGGGTTCTTGAACAATTGGGCAGCTCCTGTGCACAGAACCAGGAAGATGACACCCCAAATGTAAAAGGTGTTTGTCACACCCATGGAAATGACCATGGGAGGAGCAATCTTACCCATGAAGAAGGCGCCGGCGCCGAATCCCATCACTGCGAGCCCCGTCACTAGACCACGCTTATCCGGAAACCAGCGGATCAGTGTGGCAATGGGAGTTATGTAACCGAAGCCGTTGCCGAGACCGGCGATTAAGCCAAAGCCCAGATAGAGGAGCCAGATGCTTCCGATCTGGTCGGCCAAACCGGAAAGAAGCGTTCCGGTGCCGAAGAGGACACCGCCGACGGTGGCCACAAATTTTGGCCCCTTCTTGTCCACAAGAGTACCCCCAAATGCAGCGGCAATACCGATCATGCCGATACAGATCATGAACGTCACCTGAACGGATGTTTCACCCCAGCCGTGTGAGGCCATGAGTGGTTTCTTGAAGACGGACCAGGCATAGACCGTTCCAAGACACAGTTGCATTACGATCGCCGCAATTGCAATAAACCATCTTTTACCTTCCAGATTTTCATCACTCATAATACCTTGCTCCTCCATTATGAAATATCTTGCTTTTCTGTAATATTGAAGTTGCCCCGCCGCCTGGCGGGGCGATAATAAATATTGTTCTTCTACCTACACTGTTTCTACTTTAACGGCACAGACCTTGTGTTCAGGAATTTTACAGACCGGGTTGAGCGCAGGGTTTGTTAATGAGTTAACAGATACTTCCTTGAAATGAAAGTTCATAAAGATGGTCCCTTTGGGCACACGCTCCGTCACCTTGGCCTTCGCCTGGACAACAATAGAATTCCATTACAATATGTGGCAGGGACATGCTTTCCGTGCGTCTTGGCAATTTTTCCAAGGGTAATTGAAAGAGAGTTGGGAGAGATTTAATCATTATGCCAACGGCAGGAGATATCTTCAAGGCATAGCAGGATCACACCTGCTTTCCTCGAAAGATAATCGTGTAATAGACATGCATCCGCAGGCTCAGATAATGACTATACGAAGATGACAGATATCAATTGAATAGGCCTGCTTTTTCGAAGGTTTCTATCTCTTCTTCTCTATAACCCAGGGCAAGAAGAACCTCCTTCGTGTGAACGCCGGGAGGTGTGCCCGCATTTCCGTATTCCGGGATTGTTTCGGAGAATTTAATGGGACTCGCGAGTTGCCTTACCTTTTTTCCGTCAGGAAGATAGACTTCGACCACCATGCCCCGTTCTATCGCATAAGGATCGTTTAAGGCTTCCGTGAGGGAAAGGACGGGTTCGCAACAGGCGTCAACTTTTTTGAACAGCTCCGTCCACTCGTCCCTTGTCTTCGTCTTGAATATTTCCCTGACGCGCTTTTTGACGTTTATGCCGTCCTTCGGTTGGACGCCCCCGGGAATCAGATCCGGCATATTGATGGTTTCACAGAATGCAGCGAAGAATTGAGGTTCGAGACCGCCGAAACTGATATATTGGCCATCCTTAGTCTCATAGAAGTCATAGAGAGAGCCGCCGTTGAGAAGTGTATTTTCGCGTGCGAGGTCCCGGCCGTCGACCAGGAAACCGGCCCCGAACATAGCATTGAATGCTATCATACCGTCCGTCATCGAAATGTCGATGTGCTGGCCATCGCCAGTTCTATCGCGGTGAACGACTGCGGCAAGAATTCCGATAACTGCATTGTTTGAACCCGAGGCGACATCGGCGATCTGCATGCCTGTCAGACTCGGTCCCGTATCTTTTTTCCCTGAATAGG
Organism: uncultured delta proteobacterium; assembly: GCA_963729715.1. Lineage (GTDB taxonomy): Bacteria > Desulfobacterota > Syntrophia > Syntrophales > UBA2185 > Fen-1135. The sequence goes on along the minus strand of CAVSPA010000005.1, from coordinate 211,179 downwards.
ACATGAGACCTGAGCGGGACAGATAGTTTATGTCGTGACCCGCTCTATCGCGAAGAGAGCCTGTCTGGCCGTAGCCGGTCAACGAACAATAGATGAGGGAGGGTTTTACTTTCTTCAGGCTCTGGTAGTCCAGAGAGAATTTTGCCATGACCCCGGGACGAAACTGCTCAATCAGGATGTCGTAGTCCGCAATTAACTGATGTATGATTTTTGTGGCCCGGCTGTCCTTCAGATTGAGCGTCATGCAGCGTTTGCCCCGTCCGAGGTAGGCAAAGGCAGCGGACATTTTTGTGCCCGGAACAACGGGTGGTATGTAGGCAACTACATCAGGTCTTGACCCGGAAACAACCTTCAAGATATCGGCTCCCATATCTGCCAGAGCCATTGTAGCGTAAGGACCGGGGAGAAGGGTCGTAAAATCGAGAATTTTCAAGTTGGAAAGCGGACCAGGCATCTTTTTTCACCTCATGAGATTTAGTGTTTTGTTGTAACCCATCAGCCGATCGGGCCTTGACGGGCTACCATATATCAATGTTCGCATTTTTCGGCAACCGCAAGAGAAAAAATTGCTCCCGCAGGGGCACTTCAGGCATTGGCGATTTCTAATTTCTTTCGCGCATCATCGGCAGCCTTGAACCTTCCGGGGAATGAACTAATCCCCCGCAAACTGCTGCTAATCCTCTCAAAACTTGAACAGCCTCATAATGAGCTGTGACTTCATAATGTCTCCACCGATTTTGAGCTTGCCGGATGTGAAGGCCTGCATAGCGGGCAATTTCCCGTTTATCATGTCGACAAAATCTGCCGCATCCATCTTTATGGTGGAGGTGGGATTTGTATGTACACCGGCTTCCACCTTGCAAGCCCCTCCTTTAACCTCTGCATACCAGTCGCCTCCTCCCTCCCCCGATATGCTGAACTGGAATACAACATCCACACCTTGTGCTGCATCGGCATTGAAGACACTGGGCATTTTTTTAAAAATAGCTTTTACCATTGAAAGTCCTCCTGTCTCGGCGTCCATGGCCGGCCTTTCCTCCTTTGTCCCGGAGGTTGGGGCATTATCCCCCGTTAGATGAGTCATATGCTCGTGTTCCCGCGTCCCCTCTCCTGCCGAGGGTATTTCACCATATTCAAATACGCCCCTGTCGATTACGACATCTCCGGTTCTGGCATTTATCGTCCGCCAGACTGCCATGCCTTCTTTGGTTTTCCAGACCAAAGTCTTGATGGGCTCACCGGGATAGAGGGCTTGCAAAAAACGGCAGGCAAGACGACGGACATTTTCCGGTTTGCCTGGCGTGAGGCTTGCCATCAGGGCGCGACAAGCGAAACCGTATGTGCAGAGGCCGTGCATAATCGGTTTTTCGAAACCTACCATCTTTGCGAATTGCGCATCTACATGAAGTCCGAATGTGTCACCGGAGAGCCTGTATAAGAGCGGCTGATCCGGCGACGGGAGCGCCTCTACAATGAAGTCCGGCTCTCTGTCCGGGAAATCCAGGACATCATGCGGTGCATTCTTGCCTCCGAAACCTCCATCGAGTCTGCCAAACAGCGTAATGATGCTCGTGAAAAGTTTTTCTCCGGCCGAATGAGATGTCTCGCTTTTGGCCACAACCAGTGCGCCTTTCATTCCTTTGTCATAGTAATTGGTGATCATCCCTTCCGTCGTCATGGTTCCTGAAGGCGGGATAGGTTTGTGAAAAATAATATCCTGCCCGCCGTGGAGGACACCGGCAATATTAATATCTGAGGCAGTCGCCACTTCCCGGAAGAAATCGAATATCATAGCAATGGAAAAGGTGGGAATGACCTTGAGTCTTTTTTCGTACGTGTAGTCAATCTCATGAAAACCGGCCCCAATACCCAAGGCATATAGAATTACATCTTTCCAGGTATAATCTTTTCTGAGAGGGCCTATCTTCTTGCCTATCGCATCCACTTTCAGTGGCATTTTCTGCGCTCCGTAAAAGTCGTTCCTTCCTCGGGATATTCTCTTTATTTTATGTATCCCAGAGGGATCAGGTACAGAGGTTCATGATCCGCAGGGAGGCTCAGGAACCTTCTAACATCGTCATCATGAAATGCGCCGACGGGCACAGCCCCAATCCCCTGTGACACTGCCTGAAGGAGGATATTTTGCGCCGCATGTCCTGCCTCAACTTTTGCGTAGCGCTCTCCTCGTCTTCCATATTTTTGTTCCATTCTCTCGTAGACAGCTGCAATCACGACGACGGCAGATGATTCCCTTATGCACTGCTGGCCAAGGGCAACTGATGCCAGAGCGTCAATAAAATCGTGGTCGGAAACATGCTCTAATTGATGGGTGCGGGGGCTATAGTGAAAGAAGCCGTCCCGTAAAGCCAAATATAATTCCAGAGGATACAGCGCCCCCGCAGAAGGGGCAGTCCTGCCTCCCCAATCGCGGGTGATTCCTTGTGCTGCCCATAAAATCTGAGAAATTTGAGAAAGCGCGAGAGGTGTGGATGTAAAATGACGCACCGACTCACGCCTTGCCAGTGCTGCTTGTACTGATATTCCTCCGTCACGTGCAGGCTCCGGAAGTTGTATAACCTTGTCGATTCTGTTATCGAGAGATTTCATTTCTTACTCTTTCGCATCGACAAGGGCGAGAGACTCGCCCCAGAATCCAGATGCCCTGCCCATACCTCGCCGCGCGTAAGAAAAAATTACTTTTAGGAATGAACTAAAGAATCTTTCTTCCTGCGGAAGGATGTTCTTGCAGGATGGGCGGAATATATCTAAAAGCTACGATATGGCTCTAACGATCATTTCCGGAATAAACAATTGATAGTTGTTCCTGCCCGATCCCTTAGCACGATACATTGCAATATCCGCGTGCTTGATGAGGGTCTCGACGTCATCCGAAACGTCCGGGTAAATTGCAATTCCTATGCTCGTCGTAATACGAAGTTTACGGTCATCAATTATAAAGGGACTCTGGAAGGATTCAACGATCTTCTGCGCTATCGTCGTAGTAACTCCCACATTATTAATTTCCGGCAATAAAACCAGAAACTCATCACCGCCCATCCGTGCTATGGTGTCACCTTTTCGCAAGAGTTCCGTCAGACGAGAACCCACAGCCTGTAACAGCTTATCTCCCATATAATGGCCCAGTGTGTCATTGATGTCTTTGAAGTAATCAAGGTCGAGCATCATCACGGCCAAGTATTGCTTATTACGTTTGGCCCTGGTTATTGCCATGTTAAGACGGTCCGTGAACAAGAGACGGTTGGGTAAGCCTGTAAGGGGGTCATGATAAGCCAATCGCCTGATCGTTTCTTCTGACTTCTTACGTTCAGTTACGTCGCGGATGACATTCCGGAACCCCACTTCATGACCTTTTGCATCCATGATCAGCGACACGGATATCTCAACCACCCTCATGGTTCCGTCTTTCTTCATTACCTCGATCTCAATGCCTCTGGATGGTTTTCCCGTTTTGTAGACTTCATCACAGACCTGCATCACCTGACTGGCCGTTTCCTCATCAGTGAGATCGCGGTAATTCATTCTCGCAAATTCATCACGCGAATATCCCAGCATTCTTAAGAGGGCATCATTAAAGAAAACGATATTGCCGGAAAAATCAAGCTCGTGATAGCCGTCTTCAATGTTTTCAATAATCGTCCTATATTTTCGCTCGCTTTCCCTGATTGTCTCTTCAGCCAGCTTGTGCTCGGTTATGTCTGTGGAAATGATGGCGATGCATGTTATCTCTCCATTGGGGCCGTGATCTCTTACAGGGCTGAATGTCCGGAGGAAATATCTCTTGTCCCTCTCACTCCTGTGCTCGTGCTGGATGGACTTGCCGGTTGAAAATACCTTGTTAACCGCTTCCGCAAATACTTTATCCTGCTCCGGGGTGTGAAACTCGCTGTAGCATTTACCTATGATCTGTTCGGCCGGCAAGCCGAGCCTGGACAAATGCTGATTGTTCATGAAGAGATATCGGCAATCTTTACCCACCATATATATGGAATCGCTCGTAGACTCCACTACCGAGCGATAGACTTCTTCAAGCCGTCTGTGGTCGGAGTTTATTTTTTCGAGTTTGTTGAGCTTAAGCATCAACTCATCGTAAGACAGTTCATTCTTCATGAAGGGTTCCTTTGATTACGCCTTCTTCAATTCTTTTTGGATTTATCATTATTCGTTTTGGCGATATGGGCTCAAATAGCAGATAGGATATTCTCATGTGTGTTGCAAGGCCGATTAACTGCCTGACTTCTCTTGTTCTCTTAATGGGGACTAAATATAGGATAAAGATATTGCCATGTCAATGATAAAAGGAAGTCCTCGAGAATTTCGAAGAAGGCCTCCCATGCACTGATTACACGAGCTTAACAATCCGTCCGGGTAATGTCAGAGCTTGGCGGACAAATATTACGTTTTAAGTTTTTTGTCAGCAAACTCCTTCCTGATTGTGATAGGATCTGCGGAAGGAAGATTCTCTGCTTGAATTCCCACCGCGTCTATAACTGAATTGATGGCGATAGTCAGAAATCCGACGGCCTGGGGTACAGTGCAGTTCTTTGTTGATTCCAGCGCCAAAGATGTTTTGTGTTGCTGGTAAAGGGCGTAGTAGGTGAGTGATCTTCTCTGCTCCTTGTGGACAGACTTGGTGCTCGCCGTATTGGTGTTGTTGACCTGAAAATGATATTTCTTGTCCTTGATTTTGGAATTTGAACTGGATGCTATCTTCTTTGCAAAACTCGCGAGTTCAAGCTTATCTCCGTTAGGCAGATCGAATATGGGGGCGTCGATGACATTGCACTGTCCCCATCTGAAAGGATTTCTCTTGTGGGATATCCACTTGGGGGAATAGAAGCCTTCACCTTGATGGAGATTAAGGACATAGTCGGCGCGTCCGATAAGGGATTTGGCAAGGTTGACAACTTTGGTATCAGGAGTAGAGCGGGCGTCTTCAGGCAGATGAAAAAGGCGGTTCATGTCACCGCTCAGGCCCTGGCGTTTCCCCTTTGCGACAGCCGGTAAATTCAGACGGGGCACAACAATCAAGGTTCCCTTTTTTACCTTGACTTCCGCATATCGTTCCGCCGTCAAATAGCCACCAGATTCATCACCATGGATTCCGGCGATGATAAGCAAGGTGGGGCCTTTCTCTTCTCCGGAAATAAAATATACGGCAACCTCCTGGTTTGTGCCGCCAAAAAATCTCTGGATCTGAAAAGAGGGCTTTTTCGGCTTCGATGAAACATCCTGCTTAATTGTAAGAGAATTGGTTGAAATAAAAAGACAGATAATTGTGGTGCATGCTAATATGAAGATTCGCCTATGATTTGCCATCCGGCTTGCCCTTTTTTCAGGTAAAATATTTTCTTGCTGTCGCTTTTGAAATTATTGGAAGTGTATCTTTGTTGAAATCTGGCTACGGCAACATTGCCGCCGTATTCCGACGGCATCAGGATCGCGAGATTTTCAACTTTTACTCGAATGAATTTTTTGCTTTTGTTGGTCTTTTCCTTGTGATGCTTGAAGGCATTGAAGCTCATCCCCTCGCTGTTAACAAATGCCGAGGAATAGAAACTCAAATATTTCTTCGTGTTGATGCTCTCCCATGAGAGTCTCCATGAATTGATAAAGCTCCTCAGTTCTCTCGCTAATTCCTTCTGACTTTCGGGATTTGTAAACTGGAGCTTGTTGACAATTGCAATGGGAGTGCCGTTCCACTTCAGGTAACCGCTCATTTCTCTCAAGGCATCATTGCTCACCACGATACAACCCTTCGTATCCGGTACATCCGCTCCCAATACTTTACCCGCGCTGTGGCCGTGCAGCCAGATGCCTCCCCCATCCTTTCTTTCTTTCCGATCCAGAAAATTTGGATAATTTAAAACGAAGGCTCCATACCCATAGTTCTCCGCGAGTGTCTTGCCCGGGGCAAATCTTAAGAAGAAGTAAACCCCTTCGGGAGTTGCAAAGTCACCTTCCCTCATCTTGCCGTGATTATTCGCCCCGATGACACACGGGTACTGCTTTACAAGGGAGAACCTGCCGTCTGAAAAGCGGAAGATGTAAAGAATTTTCGTGTCTTTTTCACAGATGAGAAGGTATTCGCCCGCATCGGCAAAGACAAACGTATAGGGCGCATCCTGGGGAGAGGCGGGTGCGCTGGCAACGGTCGTGGCTGCTGCTTTAGCCTGGGTCGGCGGCGCTGGCTGCTGCTCTTTTGTCACCGTTGCCGCCTTTTCTGCCGGCACGGGCACGGCCGGTAGCATCGCTACCACCTGCTTTTGCGCTTCCGTCAGATACCGGAAGGCCTTTTGCATATCCTTCTGCTTCAATGATTCATGGATTTGATTGAAGTCCGTGCCTGCTCTGTCGAGAAGACCGATGAGATTCTTATTGTTATTTCTTTCTTTGACAAAGAGGTATAATAGAAGCAGGTTTGAAAGAAGCAAGAGTATGATTACCGCGACACCGATTTTTAGATAAACAGGTCCCGATGAATATCTATTAATACTGAAATTTTTCATATATCAACTAATCAAAAAATTATGTCGTTGATTATATCCGACATGCAGATTAACCACAACATAATTTTGATTTCAATCCTCCCTTAATGGCATGAAGCTTTTACTTGAAATTTCATTTTTGTCAAGAAATGAATGCAGCACGAAAAACAAGGTAATGAAAAATTAACACACCCATGACTAAAGTAGTACTGAAAAAATCCACCTACGATTATGATATGGTCAAAGCTCTATTCTTCGAGACCATGGACGCAATCGGAGGTGATCTGATCGGAAGGGGCGACCGCGTCCTCATCAAACCGAACCTGCTCTCACCGGCGTCGCCGAGGGATGCTGTCCTGACACATCCCATGATTGTCAAAGCGGCAGTGGAATATGTTCTGCAAAATGGTGCCCGCCCGCGGGTTTCGGATAGTCCCGCCATAGGTTCTTTTGAGAAAATCATGAAGGATAGCGGCATAAGGGACGCACTTGCCGGGCTCGACGTGGACTGCAGAGCATTTGAGAACTCCCTGAGAACCGATATCGGTGAACCGTTTAATAAAATTGAGATGGCCGAGGACGCAATTTACGCAGATGTGATCATCAACCTTCCCAAACTCAAGACGCACAGTCAGATGCTCCTGACCCTCGGAGTGAAGAACATGTTCGGCTGCGTTGTCGGCTACAGAAAAGCGGAATGGCACATGAGGACAGGCATCGACCGCACCATGTTTGCAAAACTGCTCGTTCTGATTTATCAGAGAATCAGCCCCTCATTTACAATTCTCGATGGGATTCTTGCCATGGAAGGTGAAGGTCCGGGGAAAAGCGGCAGACCGAGAGAGCTCGGCATCTTGATGGGCAGCCGTGATGCCGTTGCCTTAGACAGCACGGTCTGCAGGATGGTGGGGTTGGACACTGACAGGCTGCCGACCCTGAAAGCGGCAAGAGAGATGGGCATCATGGAAACGGATATCGAGATTGACGGCAACCTCCCGATAATTCACGATTTCAGGCTCCCCAGTATCAGTCCTCTCTTGTATGGGCCGCGAAAATTTCACGGGTTTATCAGGAAGCACCTTCTCCAGAGACCCGTCCCCGACAACCTGAGCTGCCAGGTGTGCGCCGAGTGCCGGAAAATCTGTCCTGCGGGGGCGATTTCTTTGCGTGAAAAGACGCTCTCTTTTGATTATGACCGGTGCATTCGCTGCTTCTGCTGCATTGAGGTTTGTCCCTATGGTGCCCTCCACGCGAGGGAGACATTTCCTGGAAGGATCATAAGGGAATTCGTCGCCAGACATTTTTGATGGCAATAGCCAGATAAATACTCGGCTGCCCGGGGAAAGAAATCTGGAACGCATGGATAGTCAGCTAATAACAACTCGAGAAAATGGTCGGGAAAAAAGTTAAGGCCGTATCAGGACAATGCCTTCTCGATCCGCTCCATCGCCTCTTTGAGCCTTGCATCCGGCACCGTAAGGGCTATCCTGATATACCCTTCACCATACTCGCCGTATGCCGTGCCAGCCGCTACGACAATCGCTGCCTTGTCAAAGAGAAGGTTTGTAAATTCGAGGGACTTCATACCCCGTGGCACGGGCACCCATAAATAGAATGTACCTTTGGGAGCATCAAAGACTATCCCGATGCGCCTCAGTGTTTCGAGCACCAGTTCCCGCCGCCGTCCGTAGATCTTGAGCATGTGGTCTATGTTCTTTGCTTCGTATTTCAGTGCATGGAGCCCCGCGTACTGGATGGGATTGAAGATGCCGGAATCGGTATTTTCTTTTACCTTGCTCATGGCGGAAAGGATGTCGACGTTACCTGCTGCCATTCCGATCCGCCATCCTGTCATATTAAAGAGCTTGGAAAGGGAATTTAACTCGACTCCTACATCACTGGCCCCGCCAGCCATGAGAAAACTCAGGCGCTCCTGTCCGTTAAAGAGGATTTCGCCATAGGGATTGTCATAGCAGACGGCAATGTCAAACTGCCTGGCAAAGTCCACCAGGCGATTGAAGAATTCTCTTGTTGCGCAGGCGCCGGTAGGATTATTGGGATAGTTGAGGAAGATCCCCCGCGCCTTTCGTGCCACATCCGTAGGTATATCTTCGAATACGGGGAGATATCTATTCTCTGCCAGAATCGGCACATTATAAGGAACACCGCCGCCCATCAGGATGCTTGCACGGTAGGCCGGATATCCGGGGTCCGTCATCAGCACGGTATCACCGGGATTAATGCAGCCCAGGACGAAGTGATGGCAGCCTTCCTTGGAGCCGATGAGACCGAGGATTTCATTTGCCGGGTCGAGAGCCACACCGTATCTCGCACTATACCACCGGGCAATCTCCTGACGGAAAGCGAACATGCCTTTTTCCTCATCCGTCGGGTACCGGTGATTTTTCGGATCCCGCGCTTTCCTGCAAAGCTCATCAATGATCGAGTCCGGTGTTGGTTCCACCGGATCTCCGATGGCGAGACTTATAACGTCAATGCCCTCGGCTTTCGCCTTGTTAATCTTTTTTCTCAGCTCCACAAAAAGGTAAGGTGGAATCTTCTTCAGTCGGTCGGCAATCTGCAAGACGAAACACCTCCGGTATTTTCTATCTATTTCTGAGAGCGCTTGTATGCCTCGTCCCAGATGCGCCCTTCATAAACTACATTGGCTTTTCCTTCAAGATAAATATCCTCAAAACCCTGATCCATCTTGTGGAAATATATCTTCAGCGTCTCCCCGCTTTTCACCGTTACATCGACCGGCGATTCTACCAGTCCCCGCGAGGACGATATCAGGGCGGATGCGACGGCGCCGGTTCCGCAGGCTAAGGTTTCGTCTTCGACGCCTCTCTCGTACGTCCTGATCCTGATTACGTGTCTGTCTATGACTTCCATGAAGTTCGCATTCGTGCCCTCGGGCTGGAATTCCTTATGGTAGCGGATCTTCCGGCCCATGTTAAATACATCGTACCCGTCCAGGTCCTGAACGAAGAGAACCGCATGAGGGACCCCTGTATTGACAAAGTTGACTTCAAGCGATTTCCCGTCGGTCATAACGGGAATATTGGCCCTTATGCCGTGTGGCTCTGTTAGTTTTACTTTTACCGTATCTCCTTTGACCTCGGCGTCGATGATGCCTGCTCCGGTCTCGAAGGACATTCTTTCTTTTGCGATCCCCCTGATGTAGGCGAAACGGGCGGCACACCTCGCTCCGTTTCCGCACATATCCACTTCACTCCCGTCGGCGTTGAAGAAACGCCACCGGAAATCAGCGCGCCGGGAATCTTCGATAATGATCAATCCGTCTGCGCCCACTGATACCTTACGCTCGCAGACGGTTCTTACAAATTCTTTGAATGTTCCTACGGCCAGGGAATGATCCATGTTATCGATCAGGATGAAATCATTGCCGCTGCCGCTCATTTTAAAGAAATTTATCATGGGTGCCAACCTCGTGATGAATAGGTACTGCGTCCTCTATTTTCTTAAATATACGCTTCTGATCTCCTTAATCTGGTCGTCCGTGAGGACATCGGGTTCGCCTATCTGCAGGGCTAGGAAATAAACCTTTGCCGCCATTTCGATGCGGCAGGCCATTGAATATGCATGGGACAGGTTTGTTCCAGTGACGAGCACACCGTGATTCTTAAGTAGTGTTCCCATTACATATGGCGGTCCCTTCATGGCCTTGATTGCAGCCCAGCCCTGTGCCTCCGTACCGGGACAGGCATAATCGGCAACCGGTATCGGCCCGCGTACGGTCAGTCCTTCGGTGCTGATGATAGGAATGCTTCTCCCCACTGCAGCAAAGGCCATTGCGAAAGGTGAGTGTGTATGTATGATGGCCTTCACTTCAGGTATATTCTTATAGACGGTTGTATGCATGGGCGTTTCGGAAGAGGGTTTGTGTTTACCCTCGATGGAACTGCCTTTGAGGTCAATGACAACCAGGTCCTCTTCCGACATGCCGTCATAGGATATCCCCGTCGGTGTGATCACGAGATGTTCGTCAGAGACACGAATGCTCACGTTTCCCGAATTTAACTGTACAAGACCTTTCTGGTAAAGCCTCAAGACGCATTTATGCAGTGCCTTCCGCGCTTCCTCGTATAACATGGGGACTCCTTACAGAGCGTATTTATGAAAAATATCCTTTCAAATCTGATGGGGGGAAGACCCCTCTCGGTGTAACCACTGCGCGTATCAATCCTGGAGGTGTGATATCAAAAGCAGGATAATATCCTTTCACACCATCCTTAGCCGTGCGGATGCCCATGGCATGCACTGTTTCTTCGGGGTCTCTCTCCTCAACCTCCACCTTCGAGATGTCAGGATGCGCTGCGGAGGGCGTCCCCAGCGCATAGAAAGGTACGTTGTAAAAATGGGCCGCCAGGGCTATCTGAAAAGTGCCTATCTTGTTGACCACAAAACCATCCAGTGTGATCACGTCCGCTGCACATATAAATACCTGCGCCATTCCCTTTGAGAGGATGTATGCAGGCATGTTGTCGGTAATTACCGTCACCGGCACGCCCATGTCGCAGGCCACACTGGCCGTCAATCTTGCCCCCTGGAGATACGGTCTGGTCTCCGGACAGATTAGAGATACTTTTTTGCCCTTCTCCTGAGATACCAGCAGCACAAACCCGATGAGGGTTTCTGCGTAACACTGGGTGAGTATGCTAACGTCATCCGGCATCAGGTCTACGGCATACGCTGCAATCCGGCGCGAATTGCGGTAGCGGTTTTCCAGATTTTTCTGCACATGAGCATATGTAGCAGATTCTGCGTCCTCTCCCCGGTCGATGGCGTCTTGGGCCGTCCGGAGAATTCGCATGATGTGTATCTTCATGTTTGCCGATGTGGTCGGCCGTGCGTAGATCAGCACGTCTGCCGCACGCTGCAGTTCTTCTTTCGCCCTTTCGCCGGAGAGCTTGTGCACTCCCCTCGCCGCACTGACCATTCCGTAGGCGGCTGCGAGCCAAGGTCCCCCGCTCTGCGTTACCATTTCTGCGATAGCCCGGGCAACGCCTCGATAGTCCGCGCAGCGGACAAACTCTTCTTCCGCAGGATATTTTCTCCTGTCTAATATCCACACTTCGCCGTTCCTGTAATCCGCCACATTTTCATAGCGCAGGAGGAATGGCAGTCCTTCGTCAGCCCTCACGATGTTATTCCAACTTTTGAAAAAATATTTGCGTCATTATTAGTAAGCTCAAGCCTCTGTGTCAAACGAAAAAGAGGATCTGATGCTGACAGGCGCACGGGAATCACATTTTTGTAAAACTCGTGTTCATATAGTACAAAATTGTCATATTGATTTATGGCCGCCGCCACTCTTATAGCACATTAAGTAATATAATCAACGACTTTTATGCGTGGCACCCTAATTGCTATTGTAGGCATTAAAAAGGATTTTAAGGATCGGGAGGTGCTTACTATGAATTCAGGTGATACAGCATGGGTATTGGCATCGACAGCGTTGGTTTTGCTTATGACGGTGCCTGCACTGGCCTTCTTTTACGGCGGCCTGGTGCGGCGGAAAAATGTTCTTTCCCTGTTGATGCAATGTTTCATCATTTTATGCGTCATCAGCTTGCAGTGGATCTTATATGGATATTCCTTAACATTCGGTCCGGATACGGGTCATGGCATCATAGGTAGCTTCGACTGGGTAGGACTGAGGGGTGTAGGGGGACAGCCGAATGCTGATTATGCCGCGACTATTCCACATTCGGTGTTTATGATTTTTCAGTGCATGTTTGCTGTCATCACACCGGCATTGATTGTGGGCGCCTTTGCGGAGCGGATCAAATTTTCCGCCTTCCTTCTTTTCACGATTCTCTGGGCGACATTTGTCTACGATCCTTTGGGTCACTGGGTCTGGGGAACAGGAGGCTGGCTGAAGAATCTGGGCGCTCTCGATTTTGCGGGCGGCATTGTCGTCCATACCAGTTCCGGAGTATCGGCGCTGGTAATGGCAATACTGATTGGCAAGAGGATCGGCTACCAGGAACAGCCTTTCCGGCCGCACAATCTTCCCTTTACGGTGCTGGGGGCGGCGCTACTCTGGTTTGGCTGGTTCGGATTCAACGCGGGAAGCGCTCTCGCGGCAAACGAACTGGCGGCAAATGCCTTTATCACGACCAACACGGCGACAGCTGCTGCGGGATTAACCTGGGCACTTATTGAATGGCAGCAGCATGGCGCCCCGACTGTCCTGGGCGCGGCAACAGGCGCGGTCGCAGGCCTTGTCGCTATTACTCCTGCCTGCGGATTTGTCAGCCCCATGAACGCCATATTCATCGGCATTCTCGTCAGCGTCTTCTGCTACATCGCCATCGCCAAGGTGAAGGTGCTCTTCAAGTATGATGATGCGCTCGATGTTTTCGGCGTGCACGGCGTCGGCGGCATGTGGGGGACAATTGCTACAGGCCTCTTTGCCGAGAAAGTGGTGAACCAAGCCGGCGGAAATGGTTTGTTCTTCGGGGATGTTCATCAGTTTTTGGTCCAGCTGCTGCTTATCGTCGTGGCCCCTGTGTTTGCGGGCGTCATGACCTGGATAATCTTTAAGTTCGTGGATGCTTTAGTCGGCATCAGGGTCGAGAAGAAGGATGAGATCATCGGCCTTGACCTGACCCAGCAGAGTGAAGCCGCCTACACCGTTGTGGAATAAGGAGGGTAGTTAGCCATGAAATATATAGTCGCGATAATACAGCCCCACAAACTGGACGAGGTGATGAAAAGCCTTGAGGACGTGGAGGTGAACTTGGTGACCGTATCGAATGTACTCGGACGCGGCAGGCAGAAGGGTTTGACGGAGATCTACCGGGGTGCGAAGGAGGTAGGGAGCCTGCTGAAGAAGATAAAGCTGGAGATAGCGTGCAACGAGGATTTTGTGGAGCCGACGGTACAGGCGATCATCAAGGGGGCCCGGACGGGTGAAATCGGAGACGGGAAGATATTTGTAATGGACCTCTACGAGGTTATCCGCATCCGCACGGGCGAACGTGGCGGCAAGGCCATAGGATAAGAGAGAAACAGAGATTTCTTGTAATCCTCCTCGTGAGACTGCATCGGAATGTCAATGCGAATGAGTGAAGCGGCATAAACAATAGGAGCCAAACATACCCCTTTTGCCCATTCACAATAACAGACAGAGATGATTCAGTCTCAGATGCGAGGGGGTTTCATTTATATATTATCGCGTATCAGTAACCAGCATCTTCGCCTCCATCATATCGAGAATGGCATATTTGAGGCCTTCCCTTCCCAGACCTGAGTCCTTTATACCTCCATACGGCATGTGATCCACGCGGAATGTGGGAACGTCATTGACGATAACGCCTCCGACTTCCAGGTTTATAAACGCGTAGTTTATTTCATTCATCTTATAAGTGAAGATTCCAGCCTGTAATCCGAAGTTCGTATCGTTTACCATATGAACTGCCTCTTCTATGGTTGTATAAGGTTCTATGGTAACCACAGGGCCGAAAACCTCGAGACAATTGACCTTCATCGATCTCTTTGTGTTTGTGAGCACTGTTGGCTCACAAAATGCACCTTCCCTGTTCCCGCCACAGACAGTCTTTGCACCGCCGCTTGTTGCCTCTCTCACCCAGTCTTCGACTCGTTTCGCATTCGGTTCATCGATCATGACAGAGATCTGTGTTTCTGGTTTGAGAGGGTCACCGAACCTTAAGCTCTGTGCGCTCACTACGAATTTCTCGAGAAACTCATCAAAAATCCTTCTCTCCACAAAGATCCTCTGAGCATGGATGCAGATCTGCCCCGAGTAGGCAAAACCGCCAGAAATGCACCTTTTCACAGCAAAGTCGATATCGGCGCTTCCGCATACAATGACGCCGGCGTTCCCGCCAAGTTCGAGGACTACTTTTTTCTTGCCGGCATCTTTCTTCATTCTCCATCCCACCTCCGGCGAACCTGTGAATGTGAGAAGCTTAAACCTCTCATCTGTCACAAGCTTCATTCCTGTCGCTCGATCCATCGGGATAATGGACAGCGCCCCCTTTGGCAAGGAAGTCTCGTCGATGATTTTTGCGAGTTCCAGTGTGGAAAGCGGCGTTGCCGATGCCGGTTTCACTACGATGGGACAACCCGCGGCTATAGCCGGCGCGATCTTGTGGGATGCCAGATTCATCGGGAAGTTGAAAGGAGAGATGCCTGCCACGAGGCCGACGGGAAAATATTTTACGAGCCCTTCCTTGTCTTTACCGCCGAGAGTCCAGTCAAGGCTCAAATATTCTCTGGGAAGCCTCTTGGATTCTTCCGCCGCGATGAGGAAAGTCTGGCTGGAGCGGTCAATTTCGGCGCCTGCATATATGAGAGGTTTTCCAGACTCCTGGGCAAGCACCCTTGATAAACGGTCTTTCCTCTGGATAAGGGTATTTGCAATGTACCTGAGAATCTCAAAGCGCTCGAAAGAGCTCAGTCCCTTCATGACATTTTCCACCGACTGAGCCTTGGAGATGGCTTCTTCCAGATCAGCTTCATGGCCCAAATATGTCTCAGCAAAGACCTCATTGTTAAACGGATTGGCGACTTTAAGAATCTTGTCTGTTTTGCGAAATGCGCCTCCAACGCAAATGTCATATATATCCATCATTGACCTCCTTTTCTCGATGCACATTAATTCCTTGAGAGTATTGATCAAAGTGATCTGCTGTGCTCAAGATTTTCATAGTAAGCATTGTCAACAATTATATCAGGAAATGACGAAAAATACATCTCCTGCTAAGCAAGGGCATACGGTTTTATACCCGCATTTCCTTCGCCCGAAGGGTGATTTAACAAGTGATCCGCCTGTGCCTTCGTATCTTCTGGATATTACAGCATAGAGTCGAAGCACACATGGCAAGCACACATGCGCAAAGCACACATGCGCTATTGACATATGCATTCATTTCTCATATATAAACCCTTTTATTGTCAAATCCGTGAAGGCATGAAACTGAAGAGAGGCGTTGCCGCATGAAATACTGGAGAAAACCCCTCGATCTGGAGAGCATCAGGGCGAGCAAAGGTAAGGTCATCATTGTTGAGGATCGCTGCAAAGGGTGCGGATTCTGCGTCGCATACTGTCCACGCGATGTGCTCGCCATGTCTCAAGCATTTAATGCAAAAGGCTATCATACGCCTACGGTCATAGACGAGTCAAAATGTGTTAATTGCCACTTCTGCGAGGCCTTGTGTCCGGAATTTGGAATATTTTCCATAGAGACAACGGAAACAGCGCGCGATAAGATCGCCCGGTCTCGAAAGAAGAAGTAGAAAATAACTTACTGCATGTCAGTATAATAAAGTATCTGTTATGCGAGGAGAGGTGCATGGCTGACAAGGCCGTATTGACGGGGATCTATTTCATGAACGGCGACTATGCCTGCTGCGAGGGCGCTCTGGCTGCGGGCTGCCGATTTTTCGCAGGGTATCCGATCACCCCGGCAACGGAGATTGGCGAACGTATGTCCCGCAGGCTGCCGGAGCTCGGCGGCATATATATTCAAATGGAAGATGAGATCGCATCCATGTCGGCTATCCTGGGTGCAAGCTGGGGAGGAGTTAAGGCCATGACCAGCACGTCCGGTCCGGGCTTCTCCCTGATGATGGAGAATATCGGTCTCGGAATCTGTACGGAGACACCCTGTGTGATCTGTAATGTGCAGAGGGCTGGGCCCTCTACGGGACTCCCGACGCTTGTCGGCCAGGGAGACATGATGCAGGCCCGCTGGGGATCACACGGCCATTACGAGGTTATTGTGCTTGCTCCCTCCAGTCCCCAGGAGATGTTTAACCTGACCGTCCGTGCCTTCAACCTCAGCGAGCAGTACCGCATACCAGTCATGATCATGGCGGACGAGGTGGTCGGTCATATGAACGAGCGTGTCGTCATTCCACGGAAAGAGGAAATCGAGATCGTCGGGCGGCGGAAACCCAAGGTATCTCCAGATAATTATCTGCCCTATCATCCGGATGCGGACGGGGTCGCACCCATGGCCAACTGCGGCGACGGCTACAGGATCCATATCACAGGTCTGACGCATGATGAGCGCGGTTATCCGGGAATGGACGAGAAGACACAGGCGCAGATGGTCAATCGCCTGATCGGGAAAATCGTAAACAACAGGGACAAGATCATCCGGACGGAAAATATTTTCCTCGATGATGCTGATGTCGTTGTAGTTGCCTACGGGATCAGTGCGCGGTCCGCCAGGCAAGCCGTGCGCGATGCACGCGGCGGAGGCATACGCGCGGGACTTATCAAACTGGAAACTATATGGCCGTTTCCGGAAACGCTTATCAGAGAAGTAGCCGGCCGGGTGCGCGCCCTCATTATGCCGGAAATTAACGCAGGCCAGATGGTCCTTGAATTGCAGCGGTGCGCCGCAGGCGCGTGTCCCGTTCATCTTGTGGCCCACATGGGCGGTTCCATAATCCACCCTGCAACCATCTTAAGCGCCATTGAAGACTCTATGAAGGGAAAGAAATGAGGACGAAAAAAGCAGAAAAGACTGTGCCCGAGCATCCCATGGAAGGCTTGATCCGGAGTGAGCGTCTTCCCCATATATGGTGTGCCGGGTGTGGCATCGGCACCGTTTTCGGGTCTGTGATTGCAGCCATTCAGAAATCAGGCTACGACCTCGACAAGACTGCTATAGTTTCCGGCATCGGCTGCACCGCGCGGATGGCCGGATATATCCGGCTGGATTCCTTTCACACAACGCATGGCCGCGCCCTGCCATTCGCCACAGGCCTGAAGCTGGCGAATCCGGAACTGAAGGTGCTCGTCGTCTCCGGCGACGGTGACCTGCTTGCTATAGGGGGCAATCATTTCATCCATGCGGCCCGGCGGAATATTGATATCACCGTCATCTGCGTGAACAACCTAAACTATGGGATGACCGGCGGGCAACTCGCTCCCAGTACGCCTTTCGGGGCTAAGACTACCACAAGCGTCACGGGCTGTCCGGAGGAACCGTTCAATTTCTGTTATCTGGCTTCTGCATGCGGGGCAATTTACGTCGCACGCTGGACATCTTTGCACATACGAAGACTCACAAACTCCATCACTGAGGCAATGCAGAAGCGCGGGTTCGGGTTCGTCGAGATACTGACTCCTTGCCCCACCTCCTTCGGGCGCCGTAACAAGATAGGCACTGCCCTGGAGACTCTGAAGTTTTATCATGAGCGTTCCGTTATCCGCAACGACATCGACCCGAAGGAGGCGCCTATAGACTTCGGCAGCAATATTGTGGTGGGAAAATTTGTGGACAAGGTAAGGCCGACATTTTTGGATAACTATCAGCTGAGTTGCAAGAATCTGATCGGGGACTGGCCGGATTTTGAAGGCACGATTGTCCCTGAGAATGAGGCAGGCTGATGAGATCCACTAACATGAATAAGGAAAAGCACGTCCTTATAACGGGCTTCGGCGGGCAGGGGGTCATCATGGCCGGCGACATACTTGGAACGGCGGCTACCCTTTACGACCGGAAATTTGCCACCATGACGCAGGCCTACGGACCGGAGGCACGCGGCGGCGCCTGTTCGGCCCAGGTTATTATCAGCGAAGAGGAGGTCCTTTTCCCTTATATAAAGGAGCCGCATGTCCTGATCTGTCTGAGCCAGGAAGGTTATTCCAAAAATATCGGCAGTCTGCACGAAGGCGGCATGCTGATTCTGGAAGCGGATCTTGTGCAGGTGAAAAAAATTTCTTCAGACGCAACCGCATACAATATACCGGCGACCCGCTTCGCCGAAGAACTGGGCAATAAAATGATGGCGAACATCGTCACGCTCGGATTTCTTTCTACCATATATGATCTAGTAAGCGCAGAGGCTTTGCGCAAAGCGGTGCTGACATCTGTGCCGGCGCCAACGAGGGAAATGAATGGACGGGCCTTCGAGCGCGGCGTTGAATACGGTAAGGCCACCCTCAAGAGCCGTGCAAAACAGGCCAGGCTGGCAAGGGATTAGTGATGCATAGGAGTTCCTCAACCAGCAACCTGAAAAAAGCAGTTCTCCTGGTAGGCTCCGGTTATGGCGCCCTTAAGGTGGCGCAGGACCTCTCGCAATCCGGGATGCCCCTGGTCTGGGTCACGAAGGCGATTCACTTCCTCGAACACCCCGGGGGAGCCGCGCCCTTTACAGATTACCCCGCGGATCTGGATTTCCAGTTTCGCCCGCTGTACCTGCAGGTAACGCGTCATCCCCTAGTTACCGCCTTAACCCATGCGCGCATCGAGGCCATTAAGCGTGGTCCCGATGGTTATCGGGCCGTCATTACTCAAGACCCCGTGTATGTAGATTACGATCTGTGCACCGGATGCGGGCGCTGTATGGACGTGTGTCCTCTTCAGGGTGTGAGTCATCCTCCCCTGCGCAGGACGCCTGCCTACTGCCCTTCCCGGGCGCTTGATCTGGATAAGCGCAAGCCCGCTCCCTGCAGGATAAGCTGCCCCCTCGGTGTGAACGTTCAGGCCTATATGGCGCTCACTGCAGCCTCCCGATTCGACGAGGCCCTTGATATCATCAGGCAGGACAATCCCCTGCCGGGCATATGCGGGCGTGTCTGCCATCACCCCTGCGAGGAAGCTTGTCGCCGCAGTTTGCTGGATCAGGCTGTGGCCATCTGCGGTATCAAACGTTTTCTTGCCGACCATGAAATGGCCGAGCGCCGACCACGGCTGCCGGGTGCTCAAAAACCGGGAAGGCCAGAAAGAGTGGCCATAGTCGGCAGCGGTCCCGCAGGTCTTGCGGCTGCCTACTTCCTCAACCGGGAGGGTTTCAGCGTAACTATATTTGAGGCCCATCGCGAAGCGGGAGGAATACTGCGGATGGGAATCAATGCCTTCAGACTTCCGCGCGCCGTCCTGAATGACGAAATACAGGCGATTGAGGATGCCGGTGTGGAGATACGCACAGGGACGCCGGTCCTCTCCATCAGAGATCTGAGTGATCGGGGCTTCGATGCAGTTATTCTGTGCACCGGGGCCCACCGGGACCTCCGCCTCAATATTCCCGGTGAAGATGCGAAGGGCGTGTATGGCGCCCTGGCGATGCTGAAGAAACTCAACACCGGCGGCAAACCGAACATCCGGGACAATGTAGTTGTCATTGGCGGAGGCAACTCCGCCATTGATGCGGCCCGGTCCGCTGTCCGGCTGGGGGCTAAATCCGTCACCATTTGCTATCGACGTAAACGCAACGATATGCCAGCGCACGGATCGGAGATACGGAGAGCGCAAGAGGAAGGAGTAAAGATTGAATACCTCGTGGCGCCCGTCCGGGTTGTTTCCGAGAGAGGAAGAGTGACCGGCCTTGACATGATCCGCATGAAGCAAGGCGCCGTCGATGAAAGCGGACGCAGAAGACCGGAACCGATCAAAGGTTCAGAGTTTTTCCGGTCGGCAGATACGGTAATTATCGGCATCGGACAGCAGCCGTCCCTGTCAGATGTGGGACTCGGAAGAGAGCTGATTATGGGTCGGTCTGGGACGATTAATGTGGATGCGCGTCTCTCAGCCTCACAGGCGGGTATTTTTGCCGCCGGGGATGCGGTGACAGGACCGGATACGGTGGTAGGCTCCATGTCTCAGGGCCGCCGGGCCGCCGCACGGGCTGCCGAATATCTTACCGGCGCATTCCCCTCGTGGGGTGTGCTGTCTGATGAGTCTCGCGGCGCAGGAGAATATGTGGGAATCTCCGAGGACACTTCCCGAAGGTTTCGACCGGAAATGTCACGCCGGCAAGCGAAAGAGAGACGGCGGGATTTTAAGGAAGTGGAACTGGGCCTGACCCAGGAGCAGGCGGTGGCTGAAGCCTCACGCTGTCTTCACTGCAGCGCCTGCTGCGAGTGCCGCGTCTGCGAAACCGTCTGCAATGACATAGGGGCCATCAATCATTTCAAGGACAGAGAGCTCATGACCGTTTCGAGTCCTGCCGTAATTGTGGCGGGCGATGAGGAAATTGCTCACCTGGACTTAGCCGATGAGGAACACGTCTACCGTGTGGGAAACTTCCGGAGCGCTACGGACCTCGTGAATGTATTGATTGCGGGCAGCGCCTCAGCGGGGCAGGCCATGGCGGAGTGTTCATCCCTCCGGACCAATGTGGCTCCATGCCAGCCTTCTGCAATCGCTTCTGAAGAGGAAGTGGTGTTCGGGGTATTCACCTGCACGTGCAACGGAACCCTGACAACGCCTGCTGCCCTTGAACGTATCCGTGATATGGCAGCAAGGATGCCCGGCGTGATGCACAGTGAGCTGATTTTTTCTGCCTGCCATCCCCAGGGTGCCGACAGGATTGCCGCCGCTGTGCGGGAGCACAGGCTGGGCAGAGTCATTCTCGCCTCCTGCGTATGCTGCCCCTTGGAGTTTCAGTGTATTTCCTGCAACGATCAGAGAAACCGCGCACGCATCCTTTTGTTTGAAAGGCACGGCCTTGACCGCTGCCGGTTTGAGACAATCAACATCAGGGATCACTTGGGTACTCCTGATGTATCGGAAGAGATGCTTGTGGAAAGAATGCGTAATTTTCTGCGGGAGGCCTTCATTCGCGCTCGGGTCATGGGGCCGCTCCGCCAGAGCACAACGAAAATTGGGAACAGAATACTCATTCTGGGCGGTTCTGAAGTCGGCCTGAGTACGGCTCTCAACCTGAACATGCAGGGATTCAAGGTGCGCCTGGTACATCGTTGCAGCCTCAAGGACGACCGGAAAGTGCCCGCGGAGGTCCGCAAAAGGCCTGTCAGCCTGATTGCCGGGGATTCTATCACGCACGTAGAGGAGGCCCTCATCGAAGGAATCAGGGGGCACTTGGGAGATTTTACGGTGGCCGTGCGTGAAGATGGCGTTCGCAAAAATTTCCATGCGGATATAGTGTGTCTTGCCGATATGAATGTCCTTCCTCTTGCAATTCCCGTGGGAATGTTCGGCCTCAAGAAATTTTATCGCTACAACTTCAAATTTTTCCATAGCCCCCAGATTGGCGTCTACCGGGTAATGCCCAGGACACTCAAGAGAGTAACTGCTTTCCAGGCAGGAGCTGCCTTGGCCGCGCACGTGGCGACTACGGCGGCAGAGGCCTTTTTGAAAGACCATGAGCTTAGCCCCAAGGTGGACAAGAAGCGATGCCGCGGCTGCGGCCGCTGCGTGGAGATATGTCCTTTTGACGCCGTCAGGCTTGTCGCCAATGAACGCGGCTTTTACACGGCGGAAGTGTTGCGCTACAATTGTGTCGGATGCGGCGGCTGTGTGGGACGCTGTCCGGTGACTGCCATGGACATGCCTTACTTTACCAATCGTCTCCTCGAAGAGATCGTCGCGGGCACACTGGTCAGGGAGCTATGATATGGAGCCTGTCCGCATCCTCGGAATTTGCTGCAACTGGAGTCCTTTCGCCTGCTATAACGCAGCGGGGATGACGGGGATGAGCATGCCCGCGAACTTTCACCTGATACGGGTGATGTGCATCGGCCGCATCAACCAGGCACTGATCCTGAGGGCCTTTGAGTTTGGTGCAGACGGCGTGATACTCTTGGAATGCACGGACGAAGACTGCCGCTACGGACCGGGGCCTGAGGTGGGTCATGAAAATGTGCACCGCGTCCGCAGGATGCTTCACCTTCTTGGAATCCGCCAGGAACGGCTGGTGGAGCGCACCTTCGGCGCCCACGAAAAAGAAGAGCTGGTTCGGACTCTATGGAATTTTAGGGAAGAGGTGGAGGCTCTGGGGCCTCTGATGTCCAGCGACGGTCACAAACTGGAGGAGTTGAAGAGTTGAATGACCCGAAGATCGATCAGATGATCGTGGATATGTCGTTGTACCAGTGCCTGGAGTGCGGCAAGTGCACAGCTTCGTGTCCGCGGAGGCTCTCAGGCAAAGAGTACTCTCCCAGATTATTGGCCCAGAAAGTTATCTCCGAGCGCGAGGACGAGGCTTACATCGAAAATTCGGTCTGGGAGTGCCTAACCTGCGGCGTATGCCGTGAACGCTGCCCCTCGGGCGTGGATTTCAATCATTTCATCCTGGAAATGCGTACGCTGCTGGCTAAGACAAAAGGCTTGAAGGGCTATCGCGCCCACGACGGAGCCATCCATTCCTGGATGAGGATGATGACTGCACCGCACCTCAAGCAGAATCGTCTCGACTGGCTGGATTCAGGCATTAAAGTAGCTTCTTCAGGAGACGTTGCATTTTTCACCGGATGCGCGCCGTATTTCAATGTCTTCTTCGCCGGCATAGACGTGGATACCGTCGCTATAGCTAGAGACAGTGTGCGGCTGTTGAACTTTCTGGACATCAAGCCTGTTCTTCTGCCGAATGAAAGATGCTGTGGACACGACCTGCTCTGGTCCGGGGATATTGAAAACTTTGAAGCGCTCTGCCGACTGAACTGTACATCCTTCAAGGATGCCGGCGTGAAGGAGATTATCGTCTCGTGCCCCGAGTGCTTCCAGGTTTTGAGTGAACACATGCCTCGTATCATCCCGGGGTTTGACATTAGAGTAACTTTGCTCCTCGATCTCCTCCAGCGGGAAATGCAGCCGGGAAGCACGGTCTTTCGGCCGCTTAAGCGTAAAGTCACTTTTCAGGATCCATGCAGGCTGGGGCGCATGTTGAACCGCTATGCTGGCCCGAGGGAATTGCTCGGCCTCATTCCGGAACTGGATCTCCGGGAAATGGAAAAATCGGGCAGAAGTGCTTTGTGCTGCGGGAATTGCGGTTTCATCAATTGTGATGCCTCCTCAAAACAGATTCAGGTGCAGAGGCTCTCGGAGGCGCGGGCAACCGGTGCGGACATGCTCGTTACGGCGTGTCCCAAATGCATGATCCATCTCACGTGTACCATCCGGGATCCACTGATGCAAGGGAAAAAGATACAAATGGAAATACGGGATCTGGTTTCCGTGCTGGCCGACCGGATAGAGTAGTATAGAGATTTGGATGAAGAGGATGATGAATGGAAGAATCAAAACACGATAATGCGGTCAGAATAGGCGTCTATGTCTGCCAGTGCGGATCGAATATCGCAGGTGTTGTTGATTGCGATGCAATTGCTGCATATGCGGGCAAACTACCGGACGTCACGATATGCCGAAACCAGGGCTACACGTGTTCCGAGCCTGGACAGAACCAGATTAAGAATGACATAAAGGAATTCGGACTCAACCGTGTGGTGGTGGCCTCGTGCTCACCGCGGCTTCATGAGGCTACTTTCCGGCAGTGTGTCAGTGAAGCGGGACTGAACCCTTACCTTATGGAGATGGCGAACATCCGTGAGCAATGCTCATGGGTGCACAGCCATGATGCCAAGAACGCCAATATCAAGGCGAGGGATCTGGTGCGCTCCGCCGTATCAAGGGTCCGCCTGCTTGCCGCACAGATGGAAATGGATGTTCCGGTTGCACCTTCTACTCTGGTCATAGGCGGAGGCGTGGCTGGGATCCAGGCAGCGCTTGATCTTGCGGACTCGGGCTACAAGGTGATACTCGTCGAAAAGCAGCCGAGCATCGGCGGCATCATGGCGAGGCTCGACAAGACCTTTCCGACCATGGACTGTTCCATCTGAATACTCGGGCCCAAGATGACGGATGCCGGTCGGCATCCCAACATTACGCTCTTAACGATGAGCGAAGTAAAAGAGATCACGGGATTCGTTGGCAGCTTTCATGTGCGCATCCTGAAGAGGGCGAGGTATGTGAAGGAGAAGGAGTGCACGGCATGCGGCGACTGCGTTGACGTTTGCCCGGTCATCATTCCCGATGAGTTCAACATGGGCCTGAGCTCCCGCCGGGCCATCTATTCGCCTTTTCCGCAGGCGGTGCCGGGGGCTTTTGCCGTGGATATCACCCGATGCCTGGGTCACAATCCCATCATCTGCGGAAAGTGCATCGAAAAATGCAAGAAGCGCTGCATCGACTTCGACATGAACGACGAGGAGATGGAATTCGACGTCGGTACCATCATCGTGGCGACCGGCATGGAGGCCTACGATCCGACTATTCTCGATGAGTATGGCTACACACGCTATGAGAATGTACTGACGAGCATGGAGCTCGAGCGCCTGATCAATGCCGGCGGGCCTACGAGCGGCAAGGTCATCCGCCTTACAGACAGTAAGGTTCCCAAGTCCGTCGCGTTTATCCAATGCGTGGGCTCCCGATCCCAGCGCCGGGGCCGGCCCTACTGCTCGAATATCTGCTGCATGAACACCGTGAAGAGCACGATCATGCTCAAGGAACACTATCCGGACATGGAGGTGAAGGTTTTCTATATTGACATCCGGGCCTTCGGCAAGGGATTCGAAGATCTCTTCCGGCGCAGCAAGGGTATGGGTGTCCGTTACATCCGGGGCCTGCCCGGTGATATTAAGCAGGACCCTCGAACGCGGGATCTTGTGCTGACAGTCGAAAACACGGCGACAAATGAACTGGAGAGCCACCGCACGGAAATGGTTGTCCTCGCCGTCGGCCTCGAACCGCCGGCAGATATGAAGGCTATTCAGGAGATGCTGGCCCTTCAGACAACATCGGACGGCTTCTACCTGGAGGCCCACCCGAAGCTGCAGCCGGTGGATTCAGCGACACGGGGGATATTTTTTGCCGGCTGCGCCGAAGGTCCCAAAGACATAAAAGACTCCGTCACCCAGGCCTCTGCAGCCACTGCCCGGGCCATGCGCCTCATGAATCCGGGTTCGCTGACCGTGGAGGCGATCACCGCGGCAGTTGATCCCGACATATGCAACTCGTGCGGCGTGTGTGCAAAGGTGTGCCCGTACAATGCCATCAGAGTGGACACAAAGGCGAAGACGGCAGCAGTAGTCACCGGAGCCGCGTGTTCGGGCTGCGGCACATGCGCGGCCGAATGCCCCACCACGGCCATTACCATGAATCATTTTACAGACGCGCAGATTGAGGCTCAAATTGACGCCATCCTCGAAGGGAACGCCGCCGAGAGGATACCGGTCTTTGCATGCAACTGGTGCTCGTATGCGGGCGCCGATTTTGCCGGCGTCTCGCGGCTCCATTACCCGGCCAACACCCGCCTGATTCGGACAATGTGCTCCGGAAGGGTGCACGAGAAATTCATCTGGCGAGCCTTCGCCAAAGGGGTTGCCGTAGTGCTGGTTTCGGGATGTCACATCGGCGACTGCCACTATATGAACGCCAATCAGTGGACGGAGCGGCGTATCAAGCGCATCTGGAAGAAGATGGAAAAGATGGGCCTCCGCACCGAAAGGCTAAATCTGGAGTGGATTAGCGCGGCGGAAGGACTTCGCTTTCAAGAGGTCATGGAGAAGATGGAGAAGATCAGGAAGAGCGTCACTCCCAAGGAAATCGCCGAAACGATACGCGTCATGAAAGAGCAAAAGACCCGCTCGAAAAGCAAGATATCAGCCGCTGCAAAAATTAACTGATTTCAAAATGGCGCTTAAATGAAAAGATTATATCTCGGTATTAGGACAAGAAGGATGTAAGGGCGATAAATCAGATAATATATTCCCGGCGATGAAGAACGAGCCCCGGAGGCCATTCCGGGGTTTTTCTTTTTTTTGCAGGAATTGATATGACAGCCGTGTTTATGCAATAATAAATCATCATGCTTGAACAAGATATTATTATAGAGAAGGTAAATCAGCCAGGAGGCGGATCTTACCACTGGCTCATCGGCCTCGTTAACTTTTTTCTCAGCTTTGCCGCGATGAGCTCATTTATCTTTGTTCCACTCCTAGGCGCAGAATTGGGGGCATCCGACTTTGAAGTCGGTGTTGTAGGCGCAGCCTACGGGATCGCGTTTCTGTTTTCCTCTCTTATTTCGGGATGGAAATCCGACCACCTGGGAAGGCTTCTCTTTGTGCGGTGGGGGCTTCTGATGAGCAGCGTGGCCTTTGCCGCCCAGCTCCTCGCGCACAGCGTCCCGGCATTAATTATAGCTCGGGCAGCCGTAGGTTTTGCGCTCGGTATTGCCGTTGCGGCAACAATCACGTATGCTTTTGAATGCGGGGCCAATATGGGGAAGTACAGCTCCTATGGGTCCCTCGGATGGATTTTCGGAGCCGCCACGTCGTCAATGGTTGGAGACATCGAACTTCTTTTCTGGCTCAGTTTTCTGTTCTGCCTGATTGCTTTCTTCATCTCCCTTGCCTTTCAGAAAGTGCCTACGTATAAATTCTCCAGACCCCCGAATCTGTGGCTTGTAATGCGCCGGGACTATAGGGTTTATCTTGCCGTATTCCTCCGTCATCTCGGCGCGAGCGCCGTCTGGGTAATTTTCCCGTTGTATCTGGTTTCTATAGGACTGGATCATTTTTGGATCGGCCTTTTATGGGGCGTTAATTTTATCGTGCAATTTTTGGTCATGCGCCAGCTCGAGCGGTTTTCCGAATTCGAGACTTTTTTCTGGGGTCAAGTGCTTTCAATATTCGTGTTCTCAGCATATGCTTTTTTTACAAGCCGGTTCTCTCTAATCATACTGCAGGTGGTACTGGGAGTGGCCTGGTCGTGTCTCTATGTGGGCGCTTTGCTGATTGTACTGCGGGGCGGGAAAGAAAAAGGTACTGCGGGGGGCATCTTCCAGTCTACCCTTAATTTGTGCAATGCTGTAGGTCCGATCCTTGGCGGCCTCATTGCTCAGGGATGGGGTTATCGCGGTGTTATGCTTTTCGCCGCCGCCTTGTGCGTTGGCGGTATGTTCGTAACTGTGCCGGCGCGCCCGCCTGCGTGCGGCTCTTAGCTGCTCTTCCATGGAGGTTAATCATGTTTTACCGTGAACCCATAACGGAGATCATCCGGAAACGATTTTCCTGCCGGACATATATTGATACGCCCATCGTGGAAGATGACCGGAAACGCCTGTCCGATTATCTGTCTGCAACTGGCAAAGGACCATTCGGCACGGCGGTGCGCTTTAAGCTTATAGCCGCAACGGATCAGGATCGAAAGGCCCTGAAGGGATTGGGCACATACGGCTTTATCAAGGGTGCCATAGGATTTATCGTGGGCGCCGTAGGACCTTCTCCAAAGAATCTGGAGGACTTTGGCTACATGATGGAGAGAGCAATTCTATTTGCGACGGACATGGGGCTCGGCACATGCTGGCTGGGAGGCAGTTTCACTAGGAGCAGCTTTGCAAAAAAGATTTCCGCCACAGTCGCAGAGCTTGTGCCTGCTGTAGCTTCCGTTGGATATATTTTGCAGCAGGAGCAATCCAGCCTCACGATCCGCCAGATTGTGGGAGGATACAACCGTAAGCCCTGGGAGAATCTGTTATTCCGGGAGAAGTTCGGCATTCCGCTCTCGTCGGATGACGCCGGTACCTATGCACTGCCGCTGGAAATGGTGCGCATAGGGCCTTCCGCTTCAAATAAGCAGCCTTGGAGAATCATCAAAGATGCTGGTTCATGGCACTTCTACATGCAGCGCACCAGGGGGTATGGCAATAGCCTCACTTTCAGGCTTTTAAACATAGCAGATTTGCAGCGGGTGGATATGGGCATCGCCATGTGCCACTTCGAACTCACGGCGAGCGAACTTGGCTGGAAAGGCAAGTGGGAAATCAAGGAGCCAAAGATCGAAAAGCCAAACACCCTTTGCGAATACACCGCAAGCTGGGACCCCCTACTCCCATGATGTCTTGCTATTGGGTCCGTCTGCAATCGTAGTAGCTATCACGCGCCCCACACAGTGTGCCTAGTTCGCAGGAGCGCTGTGACTGTCCGATCTTGTTGTAGGCGCGCAGGCGGTAAAAGGTGATACCAGTGCAGGTTGTATCCTCATACGCTTGGCTGTCCTCCCCGGTCACCGGTATTCTGGCGATTTAGACAAAGGGTTCGGCCACGCCATTCTGCCGTTCAATGCTAATAAATTCTGCACGGTCGGGACCTGTGTACCTATTGTTGATATGTACTTAGGTAGAGGCATCTAATAAGTTGGCTCTCTGGTGGAAATCCGGAGCAGCGGGAGGCGCAGTCACCGGCCCATGGACCACCGCACCTGTAGGCTTATTCTGTCCACTCTGGCCAGATTGCAGCCTGACCCCCGGAAGAGGGCTCTGCTGGCGTGAAGCCTGCAGCGCTGGTGAAGTCCGCAGCGCTTTGGCAATTTCCCGCGGGTCGTCCATGTTGCTCACCTTGATCTGGCGGAGCGCCACCGCCCTGAATTCCGCGACGGTCATCTGAACGAGATCTGAGTCCCTCAATTCCCCCGCCCGGAGAGTAGTTAACTCGGCGATGCTGTATGACCTCGGCTGCGATAACGCCGGATTGCGCGAGTTCATAGGGTTCAGGTTTTGAGCAAGTGCGGACGTCGATAAAAGGTAAGCGAACGAGGCGACCAGCACCAGACCGATAATTGAAACAACGATTCTCTTCATGAAAATCAAACCCTGGATACCCCGTGCGGAAGCACGGGGAGGAAAGGGTTTCCGTTCTTTAGGAATTGAGTATCATAAGTATGAAGAAAAGCTCCCAAGCAGTTAGATTTTGAGTTTTAATGCCCCGTGCGGAAGCACGGGGTTCTTTACTTTTCCCTCCTGCCTCACGAAAATCCCCATGGTTCTTTCGTGCCGTCAATAATAGCCAGATATTTTCCGACAACTTCATCAGGTTTCTTGGATGTTATAGTTTTCTCGTCTACGCTAACGTGTTAGGGAATTGCGGTCAAATCCTTACACTTCCGAAAACAGGTCAACGTATCCTCTTCCACTTTTCCTTCTTGAGATATTAGCGGTGCTCGTGATAAATAGAAATCAGATTGATTGGAACCTCCTTATTAAATCGTCGTTATCTCTCTTGCTCAGATATAAAAAGAATCGGGAGCAAGCGAACGGGGAGAAAAAATGCAGGACAAAACGGCGTCCACATCATCAGACCTTCACAGGGCCTGCACTGTCTTGTTTGGAACCGATGCAAACTGTTCCGGAGATTTTCTGAAATGCCTCAAGGCTGCCGGGCTGAAGAGAGCATACCGGAAGAGGGCTTTCGAGACCCACCCTGATCGTGCCACAGCGCTTGCCGAATCGCCCTCAAGCCTAACAGAGCGCTTCAGAGAAGTGACCCTTGCCTACAATCAATTGAACACATTTCTCGAATATCCCTGGAGATACTCGCATAGCGGCTATGCCACCCACTGGTCCCATGAACATGAGTCGGTCAAAAAAAGACAGCGGACATATGAGGCGCATGATCAAAGAAGGACGGGAAGCAGCGCTCATCGAAGCAGGTATCAGGGCATGAGTGAACATCTCTGGCAGGGCGGACTTCCGAGAAAACAGCTTCTCCTCGGTCGGTTTCTTTACTATAGCGGCGTCATCTCGATGACAAGCCTGATTGAGGCTATCGTGTGGCAAAAAAGTAAGCGGCCCATGGTCGGTAAAATTGCTGTGCGCTGGGACTGGCTGGATCAGAACGATATCCGGTCAATTATCTCCATGCGACGCAGCGGCGAGAAATTCTGTGAATGCGCACTTCGCTGCGGTTACATCAGCAGCTATCAGCGAACCATTCTGCTCGCGAGACAGAGAATGCTGCAGCCCCTTATCGGCAGCTTCTTCGTTGATCGCAGTATTATCACTTCCCATGAAATGGAGCGCATCGTCGAACAATTTTACACGCACAACAGAAAGCATTGGCGCCCCTGATCCATCAGTGCCTGCCGCCGTCCTATTTGACCTTATACATCTCTTGATAAAGCTGAATCTCTATGGCGTCAAAAAAGGTGTCGTACTGTTTTTTCCCGAGGAGCCTGCGCATCTCCCAACCGGTTGAGATCTTCTTCTCGGTAACGACGGAGAGGACAACTTCACATTCTTTCCAGTTCAGCTTTTTAACGTTGGCTGTGCCCTTCGTCCTCCAGTCATCCTGAATCAGGTAACCCGATTCAACCTGGTTCTTCTCTTGGTTTATCGAGGCGCTTCCGAATCCCTTGTCTTTGAATACCTGTGCGATAGCGTGAAGCAATTTATTTTCGCTGGCCTCATAGACGTGCGCGAATTCGTCCGGCTTGGAAATGACTTCTCCCTCTTCCTTGCAGGAAGTAAAAAGCAAACCAGTTGCGAAAATGACCGGTAGAAGAAAGATAAGTAAAGTTTGGTGCTTATTCATGGCGTAAGATAATTGAGGGGATAAAGGGGACGCTTCCGCCAATCAGTTCTGCAATTGGCATTGTCCCAATATCTTTTCTTGCATATGAGAACTTTAAAAATCTGCGCCTGATGTCATCGCCATGGCGAGTCGCAGCCCCGGTCAATGCAAAGGGGCAGCGACGTGTCAATCTTATGATTGATGAACGGTCAATAAGATTTCTCCCGGAGTTTACCCTGAGTAAACCGAAGGGGTCAAAATGACAAGATGGGAAATTTTCAAAGCTCTTAATAGCGGTATGGAAATTCTACTAATAGCGCGGTCTGCCGCCGGGACGTCTTCCGCCGCCGCCGCCACCGCCACCGCGGCGATCCTCCGTGCGGGGACGCGCCTCATTCACGTTCAGCTTCCGTCCCTTCACTTCTTTGCCATTGAGACCGCTGATGGCCGCCTGCGCTTCCTCTGTCGACGGCATCTCAACAAATCCGAATCCCTTGGAATGGCCGCTGGACTGGTCCTTGATGATGGACGCGGACGCTACCTGTCCGAATTCTCCAAAAGCCTGACGTAAATCCTCTTCCGTAACGGTGTAAGCCAAGTTCCCTACATAAATATTCATAACATCTCCTTCATTTAATTTAGCGCATTATATTCGTTTATTCTTCTTTTGTATATTTAAATTTTTACTCTTATAATTCATGGATACTGCCTTGTTTTCGCTATGTAAAACGGGAATCAGGGAAGATAGGCGCTTTTCTCTAAGGATATCGAGATCCGCGGAGAAGACTTGAAGCAGGCTCTATCACCGGTGCAGGAATCAAATGCCTGTCTCATCTGAGACTGGTTAAGGACATTTGCCAAACTGTTGACATTCAATCGCATGGGGTTTTCAGGGCTGATCGGTTGGCTCGACTGGCGCGGGCGCCTCATCAGACTCCATCATCTTGTCTTTCTTGTTCTGACGCCTCTGCATCTTCTCTTTTGCTTTTCGCATGCGCTCAAGTTCCTTTTGTCTCTTAATGAACTTGTTTTGACTTTGCCTTGCCATATTCCACCTGCCTTCATACGGCGTGGTCTATGCCGCTCTTGAGGAAATTACTTTCAGCCTTAAAAAAACCCAGCGCCCTTTTTAAGCTCTGGGGTAGGGGACTCGGACGAAAACCGGCTCTAAAAGTAAATCTACTATATGATGCCCCGTCGATTATGTCAAGCATCAGTCTCAGCATCAGTCTCACGGGGCTTTTTTGACGGATGCAGCATTTCAAGGACGGCATCTTTTTCATTTCCTCAATGACTCGATCATTGTGTCATCATTCAGGGCACTGCCGGAAATGCCTGTGGAGCAGCCACCGGGCGCGGGCATTTGCAATTGACACCGGGTATCTTTCCCTTTATACTCCGTGAGCTAGAAAAAACAAATTTCGATTACATTCGAAGGCGGGCCCAAGAGGGGAAACGTGTAATAAGTACCGGATGCCCTTCTTCGCTGGCGTCAAATGCATACTTTATGAAACCTGCAATCAGCCATCCTGGAATACCGGGCTCATCAGGGAGAAGCAGTCTGGGGATCTATCTCCTTCTTATCACCCTGATCGTCCTTGTCATAATATACTATCGCATGCCCCGCCCGTGCCAGGAACCGCTGACCTACCACATAGGCACAGTAGACGCACGGTTCGGTTTGAGCCGCCAGGAGTTTGCCGATTCGGCAGGGAAGGCCGCGTCCATCTGGGCAAAACCTTACGCCCGACCGCTTTTCCGGGAGGAACCTAACGGCAGGATAGAGGTCAATCTCATCTATGACTACCGGCAGGGAGCGGCGGACAAACTGAAAAAACTCCACTACGCAATTGGTACCACTAAAGGTGCATATGATGACATGAAGATTCGTTTTGAAAACCTCAAAGCGGAATACGAAACTAAAAATTCAGCCCTCGCGAATGACTCTAACGCCTACAACAGACGTCTCGGCGCGTACAATGCCGAGATTGAAGCGGGGCGTCAGCGAGGCGCAGTAACGGAAGCCGTCTACAGGCGCTTAACGGCGGAGGCGGGCGAATTGAACAACATGCGTGAAAGCCTGCAGGCGCGCCAGGAGGAGATCAGGAGGATTGCGGATATCCTCAACAGCATGACCGTTGTTATAAATGATATTGCCGCCAACTATAACCTCGACGTAGTCAAGTCCCATGATACAAGCAGCAAACTGGGAAGTGAGTTTTGCGGCGGGGATTATGTCAGCAAGGATGGCAAGCATACGATTACAATCTACCAGTTTGACGATGATAAGAAACTGGTGCGGGTGCTGGCCCACGAATTCGGCCATGCGTTGGGATTGAAGCACAACGATAATCCCAAAGCCATAATGTACAGGCTGATGCAATCGGATTCCCTCAGCCTCGCTCCGGATGACGTTGCCGCTCTGAAAGACCGATGCAGCAATTAGGTCAAGGAATAACCAGGAGACAAACGATGGCGGTCCACAACGAGATCGGGGCGATGTCAGAGGAGATGACGAAGTGGCGTCGTACGCTTCATGCCTGCCCGGAGACGGCCTTTCAAGAAAAGGAAACTTCTGATTACGTGGCCGAAAGATTGCTCTCCTTCGGCCTTGATATTCATCGGGGCATTGCCGGTACAGGCATTGTATCAACCATTCAGAGGGGCAAAGAAAGTTTGCCGGCCATAGGCCTCCGTTCCGATATAGATGCTCTTGATATGACGGAAGCAACCGGTCTTCCTTATGCCTCACGCTACGAAGGGAAGATGCACGCCTGCGGCCATGACGGCCACATGAGCATGCTCCTCGGCGCGGCGAAATATCTCGCCGCGAGTAATACTTTCGAGGGAACGGTCCACTTCATCTTTCAGCCTGCCGAAGAAAACGAGGGGGGAGGGGGAAGGATGGTCCGGGAAGGGCTCTTCGACCGGTTTCCCGTCCGGTCTGTCTTCGCCCTGCACAATTTTCCCGTTTTACCGGAAGGGGCGTTTGCTATCTGCAAGGGCCCCATGATGGCGGCCTATGATGTCTTCGATATAGAAATAAGAGGAAAGGGCGGCCATGCCGCCACCCCTCAGAATGTGAAGGACCCTATTCTTGCAGCGGCCTATCTGGTGAACCTCCTCCAGAGCATCGTGAGCCGCGATGTCAATCCGGCGCAGGCTGCGGTAATCAGTGTTACGGAAATTCACGGCGGCACCTCCTACAACATTATCCCCGACATGGTCAGGCTGCGGGGGACGACGCGCCATTTCCTCCCTGCGGTGCAGGACATGGTGGAAGCGCGGATGCGAGAGATATGTGCCGGCGTCTCAGCCTCTTTCGGCGTTGCCGTTGACATGTCCTACGAGAGACGCTATCCGCCTCTCGTCAATACGGATCGGGAGACCGATGAGGCCGTACGGGCTGCGATCATGGTCGCGGGAAAGGATCGGGTCTTCACTGACATCACACCCGTCATGACCTCGGAGGATTTTGCCTTCTTCCTCAAGGAAAAGCCGGGGGCGTACATGGGGATCGGCGGCGGAAATCCAAAAGAGACCGGCAGGCTGCATCAGTCCCAGTATGATTTCAACGACAGGATACTACCCGTGGGCGCAAGCTAC
Source organism: uncultured delta proteobacterium (assembly GCA_963729715.1). Classification (GTDB taxonomy): domain Bacteria; phylum Desulfobacterota; class Syntrophia; order Syntrophales; family UBA2185; genus Fen-1135. Next base: position 176,967 of record CAVSPA010000005.1, on the reverse strand, counting down.
TGGGCAACTCTCGTGGAGACACTGCTGCCGAAATGAGGGAGCTGATACAGCAGACCTGAAGGTCTGCACTACGTCGCGTCAATAAGATGTAGTGCAGGACTTTAGTCCTGCGAAGAATGGCGCACCTGAAGGTATGACGCCACTAAACATTTATGCATAAACTGAAGCCTGTCCATCGCGATCTTATTATTTCCTTTATTCTCATCCTGGTGACCGCCGGCGTATTCTGGCAGGTGAGCAGCTTTGACTTCGTCCGCTATGATGATGACAAATATGTCACCGAGAATCGCCATGTGCAAGCGGGACTGACAAAGGCCGGCATCGCCTGGGCGTTTCAATCGGTCTATGCCAACAACTGGCATCCCCTGACGTGGCTCTCGCACATGCTGGACTGCCAGCTCTTCGCAACGGATCCGGCCGGCCACCATCTCACCAATTTATTTTTCCATATAATAAATACGCTGCTGCTGTTCTTTGTTCTAAAGCGGATGACGCATCTTCCCTGGCGGAGCGCGTTTGTGGCGGCGCTGTTTGCCATCCATCCTCTCCATATTGAATCCGTGGCCTGGGTCGCAGAACGCAAGGATGTGTTAAGCACATTCTTCTTCATGATGACCATCTGGGCGTATGTCCGCTATGTGGAGCGTCCGGGCATTTACCGCTATCTTGCGATTCTTCTATTCTTTGTCCTCGGGCTCATGTCTAAACCGATGCTCGTGACCCTGCCCTTTGTCTTGCTTCTCCTGGATTTCTGGCCCCTCGGCCGTTTGCACATGAACGGGCTGGTCTTCAATAAAGATCCAAACGACCTTAAAGTCGTGGGAGATGGGAACGGGAAGAGATCAGTCATGGGGCTGGTTATTGAAAAGATTCCCCTCTTCATCCTTTCAGCCGCATCCATCTGTGTTACACTGTTTGCGCAGTGGTCCGGTATTGCCCCGATCGTGTCGCTGCCGTTTGCTGCACGGATCAGTAATGCCCTGGTCTCTTATATTTCCTACATGGGGAAAATGATCTGGCCTCACGACCTGGCGGTATTATATCCCTATCCGGATGTAATCCCCTCGTCGCAAATCGGCGGCGCTGTTTTGCTGCTGATTCTGATTACCGCGGTTGCCATGCGTTTGAGGAAGCGCTACCCTTATATCATAGTAGGCTGGTTGTGGTATCTGGGCACTCTCGTACCCGTCATCGGCCTGGTACAGGTCGGATACCAGTCCATGGCGGACCGGTACACGTATCTGCCTCTGATCGGACTGGTTGTGGCAATCGCCTGGGCGGCGCCGGATTTGCTGGCACGCTGGCGCTTTCATCGCATTGCTCTTACCGCTCTCGCGGTGTGTGCAATTGCGGCTCTAATGACAGTCTCGCTATTTCAGATCCGCTACTGGCAGAACAGCGAGACTCTTTTTGCAAGGGCCCTCAGCGTTACAAGAAATAATTTTGTAATAGAAACCAATATGGGCGCGTCTCTCGCGGAACAGGACAAATTCGGGGAAGCCATCGCACATTATCAAGAGGCTTTGAGAATCAGGCCTGATGATTTTGAAGCCCGTTACAACCTGGCCAATGCCCTCGCAAGGCAGGGAAAACTGGAAGAGGCCGTCTCTCGCTATACAGGTATACTCAAGACACGGCCTGATTCTGCGGCAGTCCACAACAACATGGGCATAGCATTGTCTCAATTGGGGAGAACAGACGAGGCCGTTGATCATTTCCGCGAAGCGATCCGCATAAAACCCGATTTTCTGGATGCAGGATCGAACCTGGAAAAGGCGCTCATGGGGCAGGCAAGAACTAAAAAACCTCCTCCTGAAAAAGTAGCTATAGAACCGGTGGATCCGAACAGCGCCGAAGGCCAGCTGCGTATGGGCCTGTCTCTTTTTCAGGAGGGCGATGCCGATGAGGCCATCCCCAAGCTCGAAGAGGCGCTGCGGTTAAACCCGAAGCTCGCAGCGGCTCATGTCTCGCTCGGTTTGATTATGGCGCAGAAGCGTAATCTCGATAAAGCCATCGAACATTTCCGCAAGGCCCTCAAGATTAAGCCTGATATTGCAGAGGTCCATAACAGCCTTGGCGTGGCTTTAACATATAAGGGAGCTCTGGATGAGGCTACGGAACACTTTGAGACGGCCTTGAAGATCAATCCAAAGCTTGCGAAAGCGCATAACAGCCTCGCCGTAGCGCTGGCGCAGAAAGGGAAAACAGACGAGGCAATCGGTCATCTCAGGAAGGCTTTGCAGCTGCAGCCCGATTATGAAGAAGCAAAAAGAAACCTAAAGCTCCTGCTTGAGATGCAGGGCAAGTAATAAGGCAGACCTGGAGCCGGTGCCACATACCTACTAATCATGCACAAACTAAAGCCTATCCATCGTGACCTCATTATTTCCTTATCTCTCGTCCTCATCACCGTTGCCGTATTCTGGCAGGTCGGCAAACACGATTTCATCAACCTCGATGACATCCAATATGTAACTGGAAACCCCCACGTGCGAACCGGTATGACATCTGAGAATGTGCACTGAGCCTTTACGACCCTTTATGCAAGCAACTGGCATCCTCTGACCTGGCTCTCCCACATGTTGGATTGTCAGTTGTTCGGATTGAAGCCGGGCCCACATCACCTGGTAAACCTTTTCTTTCATATTGCGAACACCGTCTTGCTCTTCCTCGTTCTTCACAGGATGACCAAAGGACTCTGGAAGAGCGCCTTTGTAGCGGCCGTATTCGCCATTCACCCCCTCCATATTGAGTCCGTTGCCTGGCTCGCGGAACGGGGAAGGTTCACCGGGGCCATCCCCCATTATGAAGAAGCCTTGAGAATCAGTCCGGACGATTTTGAAACGCGCTACAACCTTGCCAATGCGTTGGCTCGGCAGGGAAGACTGGAAGAGGCCATTTCTCAATATGCCGGTATCCTCAAGATACCACCTGATGTTGCGGCAGTCCACAACAACATGGGCATAGCATTAGCACAACTGGGAAGGTCGGACGAAGCGGTTGCGCATTTCCGTGAGGCAATCCGAATAAAACCGGATTTTCGGGAAGCGGGAGCGAACCTGGAGAAGGCGCTCGTGAAGTAGGCAGAAATACGGCAGACCTGAAAGTCTGCGTTTTGTCATTCCGTGAAAAGCAATCAATGAAATGTAGTGCAGGACCTTGGTCCTGCTGATGCGGCGTTCAGTAGGTGTAGGTGATTGCGCCGCCGGCAGACAATCTCTCGGAATATTGTCCTTCGACGTTCATACGGAATCCCTTGGCAAGAGGCAGGTCGATTCCTGCAAACCCTCCCGTATTCGCCTTATTCTTAATCGTAGTATCCGCTGTTGAAAATTGAAGATCCGGTACGTTCGCGGACAAAGACGCCGTTGCCTCCGAGTAGTAAACGTATGGACCGGCATAGAGCCGTATACCAAATGGAATTGTGGCCTGGAACCCAATACCAAAATTCACATCCCACAGATCATTCACGCTGAGCACCGCCCTATAAGGGGCGCCGCCATTTGTTCCTGAAACATCATCTTTGAGACTGTTGAAGGAATATGTTCCTTGGACAAATGCCCCCATTCCGAATGTCTTGCTGAAAGGATAGAACACTTTGACTCCGAGTGTGCCAAAAAATTTCCAGTTCTCGTCAAAATCATTATTGGATGTCGTAGTCAGAGCGCTTGAAGAGCTAAAGGCATCCTGGATTTTCAGATTTGCGACACCTATCCGCCCATATATGTCCCAGCGATTTTGCGCGCCGTAGCCCGCTTCCGAGTAAACCTGATCCTGCCTGGTCACGAATTCTGCGCCGTTCTTGTAAATATCTTCATGATGCCAGTAGCCGATGGCCGTATGTAATCCTCCGGTCTCTCTTGCGATGGGTTGAGGCGCGCCAAAAGGTCCGCCGGCCGCGGCTATTCCCTGCATGACGACTGCAATGAATACTGATATGACGATTATTCTAAGCGCTTTCGTATGAATTCCTGCCTTGGATTTTCGTATGTTCTTCATGCCCGGGCCCGTCATCTCTCCATCCTCATTCCGCTCGGAGCAAGTTCCTCTATCGGTGCACCCTTCAATTTTATCTTCTTCCAGCGATACTGGACATAGGCATCGCGGACCGCCACGTACGGATCGATGGCCGCCGACTTCAGGGCCTCATAGTCGCCGATCCGGAGAGACGTCCTATTCACTTCTTCGTATGACCTGACTATGGGCCACACATACCAGGGAGCGATCTCACCCATATAGGACGGGGGATAGAAGAAATACTCACCGGCTATGTCTATAGAATCCCGCGCACTGGATGATCCGAGTAAAGGCCAGACAATGTAGAAACCCTGTCCCACTCCCCATATTCCGAGTGTCTGCCCCAGGTCCACCTCCTGCTTCTGGAGATTTATATTCTTGCTCGCGGCGGGGTCCATAAGCCCACCGATGCCCCAGACGGTGTTTACGGTGAAGCGCCCCACTTCCGTGGCCGCACAGTTTACGTCCGCCTGCAGCAGGCAGCTCACGAACCGGATCGGGAATCCGAGATTGGAGAAGAAATTTTTCACGCTCACCCGCGCATCTTCGGGGACTACTGCCTTGTATCCCTGCGCTACAGGCTTGAGGAGCCAGAAGTACAGCTTGTCATTGAATTCGAACATGGACCGGTTGAAGGGCTCGATGGGGTCCGCAATCGCGGGCGCCTGTTCCTCCTGGGTCTCTTCTTTGTACTCTCCACCCATGTCTTCTGTCTTGCCCTGGAGCTCCGCAGACGTAGCTGGAGCCTCCGGCGCTTTCGCAGGCGTCTCCTCCGGCGTGGAAGTAGCCGGGGCGGGTTGTGCCTGGGTGGACGTATCCGGTGATACAGGAGTAGCCGGTGCTGGCTGTGTCTGGGAGGATGCATCCGGCGATGCGGGCGGAGGAGCGGCGTGTGCGGCGTACGACCAGCCCACGGCAATGAAGGCGAACAGCACAATCGCGAGCGAGGAAGATTTCATCAGCAAGAGCCCCTCTTCAGTGGTTTGTCGTTGCTCTCTGTATCCTACTGCGCCGTCACCTTTTTTCTGAGGATCTCAAGCAACTGTTCAGGCGTATTTTTTGCTAGTATGTCATTAAACTGGGTACGATAGTTCTGTACCAGACTCACATTCTCTATGACAACGTCATACACTTTCCAGGTGCCGTCCTTCAGGATGACCCTGTAAGAAATAGGTATCTCCTTTGAGGCGGTGACGACCTTCGTCCGCACTTCCGCCAAGTTGGTTCCGACCGCCGATTCTTTGGTGAACTCGATCTTCTCGTTCGTGTAAGCCAGGATCCTGTCGGCGTATGCCTTCTCCAGAACCTGCTCGAACAGCTTGACGAACTCCTGACGCTGAGCCGCATTCAGCTTGTTCCAATTCATCCCGAGGGACCGCCGGGAAAGTTCTACTTCGTCAAACATGGTTGTATAGATGGCCCGGAGTTTATCCTTCTTTATCTCTTTGGCCGACGGTGCCTTGAGCTTCGGATCGCGCAATACGTCGAGGACCTTGTCGGCGTTTGCCTTAACCGCGTCCATCGGTGCGCCGGCATACACGACAGAGGTTATGAGAAAGAGCATCAGGATGCTTAATAAGACGAACAGTCGCTTCATGGCTTAACCTCAGTATTTTTTTTGGCATCAGAATCTTTCTTGTCATCGTTCTTCTTCACGTCGCCGAAGGCATACTTGCCGATAAGCTCTGCAATATCTATGGCCGGCTGCGTCTCCGTAATGGTGCCGCCGGGATCAAGGACTGTATCTGCGCCGCCGGGATCGATGCTGACGTACTTGTCGCCTATGAGCCCTTCCGTTTTGATAGAAGCGATGGCGTCATCGTAAATCTTAACATCCTTCTTTATTCGCATTTCCACAACCGCCCTTTGATCTGTCTGATCCATGGAAAGACTCTCCACTCGTCCTATATCGAGACCAAGCATATTCACAGGATTGCCGACTCTCAGTCCGGAAACGGACGTGAATCGCGCATATATTGAGTAGGAGTTGTCGCCAATCAAGGATACGTGGCCAAGCTTTACGCTCATATATGCTATGCAGAGCAGTCCGAACACGACGAATATGCCGACAGTTGTCTCCATCAGGTACTTTTTCATTTGCTTACTCCTCGACGGCGCACCGCAGCCGTCCAATTTCTTTCTGCTTACTTTCGGCAGACGCTATAATTGTTTCTATTTCTGCAATGGGCTGTCCCTGGGCAAGTCCGGCGAGGATAGTGAAGTCAACGCACGTTCCCGGTGCCGTCCTCTCGCGAGCCCCCGCCAAAATTTCACCAATTCCGTGCTCTTGAAAATCCTTGACAAAATCTTCCAGCAAATCCTCAGCCTCGTCCAGTTCCGAATAGGGAAAGACTGTAACGAATTCATTAATGCTGCGGCGGGTGGAAAAGCCCCCTATGGCGCCAAAGTGCTTATCGATATACACCCCCATAGACTGTATAGTCTCCTGTGCCGATTCGTGGCCCAAGCTTGCGACGATGGCATCCAGCGAATCCAGTTTAAAGACCGCGACGCAGTATGTATCCCTGATGGATCTTCGCTTCATCTGACCATGATACATGACCTTGAACTGCCGCTTGGAGTGCAGACCCGTCAATTCCTTTTGCAGGCCTTCCAGGCTGCGGATGACCTCGTCTTTAAAAGGATGGTCGAAGTCTTCAAGCTCCTCCGGAGTACCCTGAAAAACGATATGGCGCCCGTAGAGGGCAAGGATGCGGTTTGAGATGAAGTATACGTCGGGAATCTCATGGCTGACTACGATAGCCGTAAAGCCGAATTTCCTCTGGTACTGGGCAATCATGCTCAGTATCGCATTTTTCCGGACAGGGTCCTGGCCGGAGGTGGGCTCGTCAAAGAGAACAATAGTGGGATCAATCACCAGTGCACGGGCCAGAGCCGCCCGTTTTTGCATACCACCGGAAAGTTCGGAAGGAAACTTGCGGGCTGAGTCGGTGAGCTCCGTCTGCTCCATTCTTGCCATAACCTTACGGGCGATTTCAGCCTTTGTCATGGTCGTCCTTTCTCGGAGGGGAAGGGCTATGTTTTCATAGACCGTCATGGAGTCGAAGAGGGCGTTGTCTTGAAACATGTAGCTCATCTGGGCAAGTGAGGCATCCACCTCGCTCTTGCTCATCCCGTTGAGTGGTTTGCCCCGAAAGAGGATGGTTCCCTCGTCAGGCTTTATGAGACCTATGATATGCTTCAAAAGAACCGTCTTGCCTCCGCCGGAGAGTCCAATGATGGTCGTAACCTCTCCCTCATAGATTTTGAGGTTAACGCCTTCGAGGATAGTCCGCCTTCCGAAGCGCTTCGTGACATTTTTAAATTCAATCAAGGGAGTATCCATGGGCCTCTCTATATCAACAACGATGTCACTATATAATCCGCAACAAGAACGAGCACGGAGGAAAGCACGACGGCCGAGGTGGTGGAAACGCCGACGGCCTTGGCCCCATGACTGTCATCGCGCATGTGTGTGAAATAGCCCTGATAACAGCAGACGGTAACTACGATCACAGCGAAAACTACTGCCTTGATAAACCCGTCCGTGAGATCTTTCATCTCCAGGCTGGCCTGGACGCGATGTAAGTACGTGCCGGCGTTAGCACCCAGAAGCACCACTGCGGAGGCGTAGCCCCCGATGATGCCGATGAGATCAAAAAGCGCCGTGAGCAAGGGAAAGCTGATGATCGCTGCGATAATTCTCGGGCTGATGAGGTACCGCAGTGGATCAATACGCATGGTGTCCAGGGCGTCGATTTGCTCGGAGATGCGCTGGACGCCGATCTCGGCGGTGATGGCGGAACCGGCTCTCGCTGTAATCATGATGGCTGTGAGAACGGGCCCCAATTCCCTTACCAGCGAAAGTGCCACGAGTGTGCCGATTGCCCCCTGTGCACCCAATTTGACGAGGGCATGGTAAGACTGGAGGCCTAGGACCATGCCTGTGAAGAAGCCGACGAGGAGGATGATAGTCGTAGAACTCGCTCCGATGAAGTAGAGCTGCTGGACAATCTTGGATAGCTGTTTGTGCCAGAAGGTCTTCCTTAGGGCGAGAACGAAAAAAATTGCGGAGGCCCCTGAATTGTTGACCCAACTGATCGCCGTCCTGCCAACGGCGGCAAACGGCGATAACAGCAGCTTGGCAACCCGCCAGGCTGTTTTGCTTTCCGCGCCGCGCTGACCCTTTGCACTGAGTGCCATCGATCCTTCCCGTTACGCTTTCATTTCGCTCTCTTTCTGAGGATGCGAACCTAAGTCTTTAGAAAGCGAGGTATTTTTCAAATGATGCATGAAGAGTTCTTAATAATCTTAACTAATATCAATATTCCTACCTTTAGGCAATGAAAATATCACTAATTTTTCAAGAGCTTTCTGATGTTGTGCGGGTCTTGACGCCCCCTTTCACAAAGGGGGTGAGCAAGAATAAATTAGTTGTCATTTCGAAGGAGCGTAGTGACTGCGAAATCTTGATCTTAATATCTTTCTCTCAGATTGGGGAAAAGATTTCTCCCTTCGGTCAAAATGACAAAAGGATGTCGAAATGACAAAGAAGAAAAGCCTGCCATTTCTTTCTCCCCCCTTGTAAAGGGGGATCCCGCAGATGCGGAATGGCAAAGGCTATACTTGCCTTGCAAGTTCCCGCCTGACGGCAACGCCAAGCCTCTCCAGCAGATATGGTTTCTTTACGTACGCACCTGCGCCCAATGCCTGCGCCTGATGGACGCGATCCGTTTCGGAAAAGCCGCTCACGATTATCGCTTTCTGTTTCGGGTTGATTTCCAGAATCCTCTTGTAGGTATCCAATCCGTCGATGCCGGGATCCATGATCATATCGAGGACGACGAGATCAGCCTTATGCGTTCGCAAATATTCTACCGCGTTTTCTCCACTGGAAACGGCATCGACCTTATAGCCAAGTTTTGTCAGCACGCTGGTTGCCACTTCACGCTGAGCTATCACGTCGTCTATCACCAGAATTGATTCCCCTCTTCCCATGTACTGCGCGGGCGCGGTCTTCTCCTCGTCCCTGGTCAGTTCTTCTCTTGTCGCCGGGAGGTAGATTGTGAAAGTGCTCCCTTTGCCTGTCTCGCTTCTCACATCGATGTATCCGTTATGATCCTTGACAGTTCCCCAGACAACGGCCAAACCAAGCCCCGTCCCGCTCCTGCCCATAACCTTCTTCGTATAGAAGGGTTCGAATATCTTCTCAATGTCCTTGGCCGATATGCCCATTCCGTTGTCTGATACAGTCAGAACGACGTAGTCCCCTTCCTTCACTTCATCATAACCTCTGACGGGTTTGTCAAGATAGCGGGCCTCCGTCCTGATCGTCACTCCCCCTTGGTCCGATATGGCCTCTGATGCGTTGGACACCAGATTCATGATGGTTTTCCCCAAATGCACCGGAGACCCTTTGATGTTGAGGAGACTTTTCCCAAGCTCGGTCTTGAACATCACCGACGGATGATATGACTTCAGTTTCTCAAACTCGGGGGTCTCCAGATAGTCGGTGATAACTTCGTTCAGATTGACGACCTCGGAAACAAGCACGCCCCTCCTTGCCATCGTCAAGAGGTCTTGAATCATCGCAGTTGCTCTCTGGCTGGACTGCATGACTTGGGAAACGTGTTTCCTCCATGGATGCTCTTCCGGAATTTCCATCAGAAGCAGTTCAGAATATCCCACGAGAACACCGAGGACATTATTGAGATCATGAGCCACTCCACCCGCGAGGGTTCCTAAGGCTTCCATCTTTTCCGCACGCCGCAAGCGCCCCTCCATTTGTTTGCGCTGGGTAATATCGAGGACAAATCCCCGCAAGCCGAGTACCTGATTATCACGGGTAATGGTGCTTGAATGGATGCTGACCGGATACCTGCTTCCATCTTTCCTCAAACAGGTATACTCATTTCCTGCGCTCTCTTCCCCGGCCAGGATCCTCTCCATGTTGGATCGGGCCCGCTTCCGGTCTTCAGGAGCAACCAGTTGCGCTGCATACAGTTCCGTCAAAAATTCCTCCTGCGTGTAGCCGGTCATGGCGGTCGCCGCATGGTTTACGAATGTGAAGTGGCCTTGCAGATCCGTCTCAAAAATAATCTGGGGCAGGGAATCGGCCATGGTACGATATTTTTCTTCGCTTTCCCTCAGTGCATCTTCCGCCTGCTTACGCTCGGTGATATCTTTTGATACTACTGTAACGGCTGTTGTCGCTTTGCTATCCAGACTTTTCACGGGACTGAATGTCCTAATAAAATACCGGCCGTCTCTGTCGCTTCTATGTTCAAGCTGGGCAGGTCGGCCGCTTTCGAATACATGGTCCACTGTTTCAACAAACTTTTTTGTGGATTCTTGGGAGTGGAATTCGCCGTAAGTTCTGCCTATGACGAGATCCAACGGGAGATTAAACCTCGATAGATGTCTATCGTTCATGGATAGATACCTGTAGTCTCTGTCCACGAGATACATGGAATCTGCGGTAGTCGCCAACGAGCGGTACTTCTCCTCACTCTGCCGCAGATCCTCCTCCATCCGCTTGCGCTCAGTGATATCTTCAACCACGCCTTCGAAATGGGTGACGTTTCCATCGGAGTCGCGAATCGCCCGGACACTATTGGATACCCATGCCGTGCTGCCGTCTTTCCTGTAGATTTGAACCTCGAAAATGGCTTCACCTCGCTCTCCTGCTATGCGAATGCACTCGTCGCGTTTCTCGGGGTCCAAGTAAAGCTGCCGGCCAATGTCAGTAATGGCATGCATTGCCTCCTCAGGTGAATCATAGCCGAATATCCGTGCAAAGGCAGGGTTGAGATCGATATATGTTCCATCCAAACTGCTTCGATAAATCCCTTCCACTGCATTTTCGAAGATGCTGCGGTACTTCTCCTCGCTCTCCCGCAGGGCCTCCCCGGCAGATTTGCGTTCCGATTCCTTGTGCTCCAATTCTCCTGCCATGTCGTCAAATGCTCTTGTCACCTGACCCAACTCATCTTCGCTGTGCTTGAGGCTGGTCCGAGCTGTCAGGTCGCCGTGTCCCACCCGTTGTGAGGCCTCCAACAATCTGTTCAGCCTCCGTACGATAATCATTTTACCGAGGAACCACGCTACTGTAATGGCGATAATGAAAGCGGCGCATAGAAGCGTCACTGTGATAAACAGGGTATTTCTGGCGCGGGCGAGCGCCCTCTCTTCGGGGATTCCGACACGCATGAAGAGATATGGCGATGTACTTCCTTCCATGTAGAATCTCTTATAGGCATAAAGGCGTCTGACCCTATCGGCGCCGAAGCTGGTATAGAGTCCTTCATCTGGCTCAGATGACATATGCTCGATCATATCAGGAGAGTCTGTCTTCCCCATATACTGTTTCGATTCACCCGACCTGTAGAGACGCACATTCTTGTGATCAAAGATTGCGAGCACTGAGCCTTCAGGTAATTTTGTCTTTGTAAACATCTGACCGTAGCGATCGAGGGCGATGCCGGCAATAACCACAGCCTGGACCCGGCCTCTCGAATCCAGCACCGGATACGCAAAGGGAAATAACTGGAGGCCTGAAGCTATACCGATCATATACTCCCCTACGGAGAAATCCTTTGTCCGTAAACTGTCCTGAAAATGTTTCCTTTGCCTTACGCTATAAGGGGTGAAAGGCAGGGCGTTGGCAAATACCATCCCTTGAGCATTTACCGCGAGAATAGTCGTGTACATGGGGTTCTCTTTGAGTATAGTCCGGAAGAGCCTGTTGCATGCGGCAGCATCCTGATTCCGCACGTCAGGTAATTTGGCGAGCGTTGTGAGGAGCTGCCGGGTATTTTCCATGGTGCGCTCGTGGTCGTTTGCCAGACTTTGCAAGACTCTCAGGGCATCATTGTGTGCCGCCTTTACATCACTATGAAGCCAGTTCATCCCCATGTAGATGACAATTCCCAGAGCAGGCAGCACTGACAGCAACACCAATAAGAGCAGGTGGGTTCTTATTGACTTGAAGATTGGAATTCTCACGGCTCCTCCATAGATAAGGGACTGAAATAAATTCTTAAATGTATACTACATTTTGGTCAGGAATTGCATTTTTGTTTATTCGGTAAGAAACGCATGGAACATTAGTACATTTCCCCTTTTCGTTCCCTTCCTGTCATTTCGACCGCAGGGAGAAATCTTGTTCCCTGATCTGAGAGAAGAACATCAAGATTCATCACATGCCCCTTCACCATGTTCAGAGCTTCGGCTCACCGGAATGACAGTAAGATGAAAAAGCGGGACACAGGGGGATTTCCTCTCAACCCGCCTGACACAAAGAACTTGACACAAGGGCTCATTCTTATTAAATTGCGCCAATCGCGCAGACAAAAAAATGGGAAGCAATTCATGTTTGATTATATGAAGAAATATTTCATCGCGACCCGTCCTTGGTCATTCACGATGTCCCTCATTTCCGTTTCCGTGGGGACGCTTCTGGCCGCCGAAGAGGGGTCCGTGTCCTGGTTATGGTTTATCGTGACCGCAATCGGCATCACCCTTTTCCACGCCGCCGCCAATTTGATCAACGATTATTTCGACACCCTCTACGATATCGACCAGAAGGATTCGCCTACGGCGATATATCGGCCGCAGCCGATCATCTCGGGCATGCTTACGCCCCGCGAGACCTTGGTTGAAGCCTCTGTCTTTCTGTTCTTAACAGTAGCTATCGGCATGACGGCGGCGGTAGTCCGCTCCTGGCATATCCTGTGGATCGGGCTTATCGGGTTGTTCACGAGCATCTACTATACGGCAGGTCCGGTTAAGTTCAAGTACCACGCCCTCGGCGAGTTCGCTGTCTTCATGATGTGGGGCCCTCTCATGATCGAAGGGGCTTACGCGGTGCAGCGCCAGGCTCTTTCCATGAAGGCCTTGTACATATCGGTTCCCTTCGGAGTCCTGGTCGCCCTCGTCCTCTTTGCCAACAACATGAGGGACATCGCCTATGATTCACGCCATAACGTCAAGACCGTGAGCATCATGCTCGGAAGCCGCAACAGCTACATCCTGTTCGCGGGGCTCATCGCGCTTGCCTATGCGTACGTCCTCGGCATGATCCTTACAGGAATCATGAGCTTCTGGGGACTGCTCATCTTCCTCTCTATTCCCAAAGCGGTAAGCCTTTTGAGAACCTTCAAGAAGAATGTCCCCGATATGGCCGATGCCCTGACGGCCCAGTTTGACACCGTCTTCGGGATTCTCCTCATGATGGCTATCTTCTGTGAAGCAAGAGTTATCCTATGATTACCGCCCTTCCCATTCACTGAAATATTTCACTTCCCGCCGAATTTGATTTCGTAAAAAAAGCCGCCCCACTGGAATGTGAGGCGGCCCTGAAAGCGTTGTCTACAGATGCAGGTCTGCTTCTGCGCTATCGGAGGGGTTTGCAAACTACAACAGATCCCGCCACATCTCTTTGTAGACACCGCTGCAGATGATTACGTCATCTACTTTTTCGAAGTACACGTGCTTCGCCAGGTCTTCTTTGGTCTCCGGTTTGTACCATTTGTAATCCACGAAGCCGCTGCCTTTCTTATCGGCGACTTCGACGATCTCCCGGATAAAGCTCCTGCCGTCGGAATCCTTGACGTCAATGAAGTCCTGCCCGATGTACTTTTCATTGACCCCGTGCGCCAGCATCGTCCCTTTGAGGTTCAAGACAAAAACATACTGCTCGCCTTCGATGAAAGGTCCTTTGGGATTGGTGAACTCCGCCAAAGCAACTGCCTTGCCTGCTTTCTTGTAAAATCCAATTGCCTTCTTCACAAACTCTTTCGCTTCTTTTCCTGATGCTCCGTACATATGCGCCTCCTCTTTTAGTAGTTAATAGAATTTAATTATGCAAGTCGTGCCTTAACCTTGCCGCTGCCGCTAAATCATACCCGAGGCTGATATTCGCCGAAGTACGCATCTCCTTGATATTGCATATTCTCAAGATTGTAGGAAATAATATCCAACAATCTTACTATATAGATTCCGCTGCAAATTATCAAGTCATCGATCTTCTCGAAATACAGGCTCTTGGGTTTCGTTTCTTTGGTAACCGGGTTGTACCACTGGTAATCCACCCAGCCGCTGCCGTTCGCATTTGCCGCTTCGACGATTTCCCGGATGAAGTTCTTTCCCCTGGAATCCTTGAGGTTTATGAAGTTCATGTCCGCGTATTTCTCATTGACTCCATGCGCAACCATGTTCCCCTGGGAATCCAGCACAAAGATGTACATTTCGTTCTGGACAAAGGGCCCATGAGGATTTGTAAACTCGGCCAGCGCGATCTCCCTGCCGGAAGCTTTGTAAAACTCTATCGCCTTGGCCACCCACTCTTTCGCTTTTTGTTTCGATCTTTCTAACATGATGTGTTCCTCCATTCTTTTTGGCTGATCTCCAATCAGTCTGATTGTCAGCCGGTTTATAAGTTTAATTTACGCGCCTTGCCTTCCCCTCAGGGGGACGAAGGGGATTCTTGTGTTGTGAAAGAAATCCCCCCGGCCCCCTTTCCCTAAAGAGGAGGGATCGACATGTTTTTCGCCACATCTCTGTACACTCGTTAGGAATAACAATTACTCTAAATTCCTGCCGCAGCCCTCGAATGTTTCTTATCGGGGCAGGAATAACAAACTATTTTTGTCATTTGACCCCTTCGATTTACTCAGGGTAAACTCCGGAAGAAATCCTTTTCATATGCATGCAATCTCCACAGCCGTCATCAGGGTGTCGACTGTTATCGAATATTTGGACAGGATGCGCATCCCGAGGCCACCCGGTGATGGGGTATCTTCAATTCTGTCTGTGACACCGGGCTGTTCGCCGGAATGCGTCCTGTTGCTTTTTATTACCTCATCCATCTTTCCGGACTGGAACCTTTCCATCTCTCCCCCGCTATTCAACTACTTCGAATCCGACTCGTTTCATTAGATCATACTGTCATGAAATACTTGGCTTGAACTTGCTTCTCGCAGAGGCCTGACGCGAACCTCTGTCGAAGCGTTTCTCTCGTTACAGGCGGTTCACCGAGATATATCTTGAGGTCTCGATAGGCTTCCGACTTTGTCTTCTCGGTCATGTAAACCGCCTGCAATTCTCTGATCAGTTCAGGGAGCGTCCTGCCATATTTTGCAAGGGCCTCTTGGTCAAGAAAGTCGGACGAACCATAAGAACGCCTGATATACTCGACGTCGTAAGGAGGTCTGCCGAAGTATACCTTGAGGTCCTTGACAGTTTTTCTCTTCATGTCTTTCGATAATCTGTTCATTTCATACCCTCCTTTTTCGGAGCGGTCTTTTGTATGGGGTACGGGCATCTGCGCCCATACCCCACTCACTAATGTTAATGCATCACGTTTTGACCATCTCTCGGGCAAAGCCTGCCCTCGCCGCTTTCGCCTCCTCCACCGTGAGATCTTCATCGGTGATAAGCGTGCGGACCTTCTCACACCATTTGTCAATGACATCCTTCTTGATGTTGAGAAGTTCATACCACCGCTTGAATGTCACGATGAAAAGGATGATCATCAAGACCATGATGATGATGGACAGCACAGTCAGAACATAGTTGCCTTTAGGCAGATAGTTCTCTGTGATATTCAGATACCCGGCGCATACGGTGACGAATGCCATGAAGACTCCATAAAATCGGTAACCAATGGCAAAAACGCATAACGCTACGAAAATGAGCGTGACCGCATTTAAACCAGCTAAAATATCCATGATAACACCTCCAAAATCTTTCCGCTCATGTCTCTATCTTCCTTCTACCCAAACAGAATGGGAAATCAGTCCGTACTCTCTGAGGACATGAACCAGGCAGAGGCCGGTGGCGCTGCCTTGCGGCTCCGCGTTTCCAGTTTCCCAATGCAGGTGGACACTCATGTCGTTATCCACTACCGCGTTGTGGTAGAGTTTTATATCCTTCATGCTGCCGTTATTGCCGAGGTCCTTTATCAGCTTCTCGATTTCTCCTTCCACCAATTCCGGATTTTTCTCGGCGATGCGGAGCTTTATTTCCTCCATCCACTGCATTTACTTAACCTCCTGCTTGAGTCTGTCCTGTATATGAGCATACAGCGTGCCAAAAAATATTGGTCGTGATACTGATAACTTACGAAAGGCGGGCATTGTAACTTGCGAATTACCACAATAATCCTTGCGCCATTTCACAACGATATGTTAATTTGCGATATACAACAACCACGCTCTGTCATTCCCGCGAAGACGGGAATCCGGATGGTTGTCATTTCGACCGCAGGGAGAAATCTATCTGTTCGCCCTTTAACAAACGGAGCCATAGGGGATTTTATAAGGAGAGGATCAATCCATGCCCATAAATGAAAACGAATTCTTTCGTCAGATGACAGTGCTCATCTGCAGCAGCCTCGATCTGGAAACCGCCCTGCAGCGCTCGCTCCACCATCTCGTGAAATACATGCCCGTGGACAGCATCTTCCTGCACCTCTATGAGAAGAGCATGGGCGCCATCCGCACGATCACCGAGGTGAAGGCAGAAGAGACCAGGACAATGGAAAAGATAACGCCCCTCACCCGCGAAGGCAGGGACAGCTTTGAAAAGCCCGGCGTGCCGAACGTGCGGATCGTCAACCGTCCAGAAGAGGATCCCGTCATCAAGAAGATCACCGAATCATTAAACATGCATAATTCCTCCGCCCTAGTGATGCGTCTCGTAATTGAAGGCGCGAGATTGGGTTCCCTCACCCTGACCACGGACGGAAAGGACAGATACACGGAGGAGCATGCCCGGCTCTTCGCCCTCCTCAACGAACCCTTTGGCATTGCCGTTTCCAACGCACTCGCGTATCAGCAGGTCCTCAGGCTAAAGGACATGCTGACGGATGACAACCGTTATCTTAATCAGGAATTGCTGCGCATGTCAGGCGATGAAATCGTCGGCACGGACTTCGGCCTGAAGGACGTTATGGAGATGGTGAGAAAAGTTGCGCCTCTCGAAAGTCCTGTGCTGCTCCTGGGTGAAACGGGAGCGGGGAAGGGCGTCATAGCAAGCGCCATCCACTATCTTTCTCCCCGGAGGAAAGACCCTTTCATCACCGTCAACAGCGGCGCTATTCCGGAAACTTTAATCGACAGCGAACTCTTCGGCCATGAGAAGGGAGCCTTCACAGGCGCCATCGAACAGAAGCGCGGACGCTTCGAGCGCGCGAATCATGGGACCATTTTTCTTGATGAGATCGGAGAACTTCCACCGCATGCCCAGATCAGGATGCTCCGCGTCCTTCAGGAAAAAGAGATCGAGCGTGTAGGAGGGACAAAGGCCATTCCCGTAGATATAAGGATCATCGCCGCCACCCACAGAAATCTTCAGGATATGGTCAGGGAAAAGCTGTTCCGCGAGGATCTGTGGTTTCGCATAAACGTATTTCCCATAAGGGTGCCGCCCTTGCGGGAAAGAAAAGAGGATATTCCGTCTCTCGTCTATTATTTTATTAATAAGAAAATGAAACAACTGAAGCTGCCAGCCGCCCCGGAACTTTCACCCGGAGCGATAGACCGCCTGATGACGTACCACTGGCCGGGGAACGTCCGGGAGCTGGAAAACGTTGTGGAGCGCGAATTGATCCTGAACAAGGGAGAGCCTCTGACATTCAGGCTTCTCGCTGGAGCAGACGAAGTCGGCGCGCCTGAGCAACTTGCCGGCCTTGCCATTGAACCAATCAATCTCGACAAAGCCACTGCCCTGCACATACAGCGTGCCCTCCAAAAGGCAAACGGCATCGTGCACGGGCCTGGAGGGGCGGCCGCCATCCTCGACATCAACCCGAGCACACTAAGAAGCAAAATGAAAAAACTGGGGATTCCTTACGGAAGGAAACGCGGCTGACAGGATATACTAAGTACATCATTTCATTATTAAGGTGTCATTTCGACGGAAGGGAGAAATCTTTTTCTGCCCTTAAATAATAGTCCTTCATTCCCGACGTGGAGACTGTGTCATAATCAGGTTAATTTACAAACAGGCTCTTTGACAAAAAGATATTAGGTTTAGGAGAAAAAGCTGTAACACAAGCCACATTGATATGATAGAGTTTTTCCGAAAGGAGAAACAGCATGGCATATCGAAGTGGCGATCGTCAGCAGATGAGTTTACTTCCCCAGAGCATTGAAGAATATGTGGCTGAGGATGATCCTGTCAGGGCCTATGACGCCTTTGTCGAAGCTGTTGATTTCCATGAACCGGGAATCAATATCAATCCGTACAAGGTAGGCAATGCCGAATACGATCCCCGGTCAATGCTCAAGCTGCTTGTATATGGCTATTCGTACGGCGTGAAGAGTTCCCGTAAGCTGGAGAGGGAGTGTTACCATAACATAGCCTTTATCTGGCTCATGGGCGGTTTGAAACCTGACCATAAGACGATAGCGGAGTTCCGGCGCCGGAACAAGAAAGCGTTGAAAAAGGTTTTACGACACTGTGCCCAGGTATGCATCAAACTGGAACTGATCGCGGGTAATGTTCTGTTTGTTGACGGCACGAAGATTAGGGCAAATGCCGGACGTAATCGCACTTATGACCGAACCTATTATGAAAAGCTTCTGGCTAACCTTGACAGCCGTATTGAGCAGTTGCTCGCCGATTGTGAGACTACCGACAAGTCAGAGGAAGGCACATCCTCTGAGGTTGCGATGGACAAAGAGTTGGCTAAGAATCAGAATTTGAAAGAGCGGATCAAGGAGGCCCTTAAATCTTTTGCATCAAGCGATAGGAAGCAAGTCAATCAGACTGATCCTGATTGCGCCATGATGCACAGTGTTCAGGGCAGTCATGCCGGTTATAATGTCCAGAGCGTAGTGGATGATGAACACGGCCTTATCGTTCAGGCAGAAGCGGTAAGCGACGCCAACGATGTACGGCAGTTTGCCCGGCAGATCGATCAGGCCAATGAACTGTTGGAGGCGCCCTGCAAAGTGGCGTGCGCCGATGCCGGATATAGGGATACCGTTGAATTGGAGAAGATTGATCAACAGGAGATAAAGGTTATTGTTCCATCACAGCGGCAAGCATTACACGAGGCAGAAAGTCCATTCAGCAAGAGCCATTTTACCTATGATAAAGAGATGGATTGCTATATATGCCCGGAAGGACACAGATTGCTTTATAGTTTTACCAATAAGAGAAAAGGCAAGCGGCAATATCGGATGGAAGATAAGAAGTTGTGCCATCACTGTCGGCATTATGGTCATTGTACCAAAGCCCGTAGTGGCCGTAATGTTATCCGGTTGCGCAATGAGGACGTAAAGATAAAACTGGAAGCTCAGTATGAGGAGGAATCATCTCAGAAGATTTACGCCCGCAGGAAAACCAGAGTCGAGCATCCCTTCGGCCATATTCGACGGAACTTAAAAACCGATGCTTTTCTTTTGCGAGGCCGAGATGGTGTTCAAGCCGAAACCTCACTTTTAGCAACCTGCTTCAATGTTGCACGCATGATTACGATCTTTGGAGTTGGGGTACTGAGAGAAAAGCTGGTAGCCTTGAATACGGTTCCAGTTGCCGCGTGATGTGACGGGTAAGTCTAACTGTGCATGCCACAAAGCAGACACGGATATGAGTTGACAGCGCCTGAAATCTTTTCATGTTACAGCGCGTGACGATTTCCTAATATTTTTTTGTCAAAGAGCGCTTATGTTACAAAGTGCCTAATCTATCATGATACAGTCTCTTGATCGGGAATCCAGATTACTCCAGCAAAATGATCACAAATCCCATAAGCATTAGAGTCGTGCCCAGCAGTCTTTCTCTGAAACCGGTTTCCTTAAAGAGAAAATGACCGTAGATCACACCGACCAGAAGACTCAACCTACAGACAGCCACCGTGTAGGCCACATTTGCCAGACTCATGGCAATGGTATAGAAGATCACAGTTATGGCTGCGAAGAATCCGGGTAGAAGAGAGATCTTCAGAGACTCTTTGCAGATGCGGCCGTGTGAATGGATTTTGCCGACCTTGAAAATGACCGGGCTTAGCACAATGAAAAATGCCAGATTGTATGTAACCCCGAAAAAAAGTGCAGATGAGTGGTTAAGGGCATGTTTGCCAAAAGTGTTGGTGAATCCATAAAGGATGGCGACGACGATCATAAAGACGGAACCTTTTTCTTTCCCGATAGCCTTAAGCGGTTCGAGGAATCCTTTGCCGATTTCCTTCAGATTCAGAGTATAACTTCCGAGAGCAATCATCAGTATGCCGATGCCGCCCCGGAAGGAGACCAATTCTCCCAGCATGATGTAAGGAATAATGATCAGACATACAGGTGTTAAAGACAGAAACGGCACCGTAAGGCTGAGGGGAGATATTTTAATCGCCTTCATGTAAAGGATATATGCGATTACTTCAAAAGGCAGTGCGGATAAGAACGCTTTATAAAAATCTCCATTCAGCGCCGGAATTGGAATAAAGAAGAGGCATGACGACAAAAACAGGATAACAACCAGTTGGCGTAACCATGCGATTGTGTATTCATCATGAAGCTGTAAAGCCTTCTTTGTAAGGGCATCACTGGTTCCACCGGTGAGGGCGGCAATCAACGCCAGCAGTATCCATGCATTTTCCATGTTGCATCATTTATCTGAATCCGGCAGCGAGCGCAACCCCTTAGCTTGCGGCGGGGTAAGCGAGCGAATGGGAAACATTATTTCTCCTTATGGATTGGAGATTCTCCGCAGTTCACTTCGGAGAGCTTCAATCAGGTACGATATTCGACAACTTCCTCTTATCCACAGTCCCTTCAACTCGTGCCTATCATGCAAGATGCCCTTGTCATTCCAGCGTTCGCTGGAATGACAAGAAGGGCGCTGGAATAACGCACTCTTATTTTCAGTCTCCGTATACAACCTTAAGTGGCTCGATGTATTCGCGGTCCTCCTTATCTAAGATGTCGATGATATGCTTGTGCATACGCCGCTTCATTTCGCCAAAGACCCCGCGTTTCTTATTGAAGGTGCGGGCAAAAGCCATGGCCTCCGCGATCACGGCCTCTTCGTTGGGGCAGGCTTTCATTACCACGTGGTGCGCTTCCATTTCGGGGGCGCCATAGCGCCTTCCCGTGTACATCATTTCCTCGAATTTATATTCGGGAATGGCCTTCCGGCAAAATGCCATCATGCCCGGTATGAAGGGAATGCCCACGTCGACCTCGGAGAAGAAAAAGAATCCCTTATCGGCCCTCATGAAGCGGAAATCACAGGCCAGGGACAGAATAGCCCCGCCTGCTACGGCATGTCCATTGATGGCGCAGATGACGGGCACAGGAAAGAGGAGTATCTTTTTGAAAATATCGTTCAGGCCATAGAGGAAACCGCGGATCGCCTGAGGGTCATGTTCGGCCATACGGCCCTGCATCCAGATGAGGTCTATTCCCTGGGACCAGCTTTTCACATCAGTGGAAACAATCACGACCGCATTTACAGCCTTATCTTTCTCGATTTCATCGAAGACCTGGAGGAATTCCTTGATGAAGACGGGGTTGAACCTATTTTCTCCGTTTACCAATTTAACGACAGCAACGGTATCATCCCTTTTCCACTCTACGACAGCCATGCCGGCACCTCCATGGATTCTCTAAAAATTTTATGCCAGGTCATCATTTCACAATGGAACAGCATCCTGCCTCAGTCCATCTTTACCGCAAGTTGCTGCTGAATCGTTTTCGCTTCGGCAACGAACCGCTCGAAGAGCTCCGCTATCGTGGGCTCATCGTGAATGAGTCCCGTTACCTGACCAGCGGGAAGCACCCCTTCCTTCGTATCGCCCTGCTCTGTGGCGACGCGAATTGCCTTAAAGGCGTTAGCCATGAAGGCCATCTGCTTGGCGTTCTTCCATCCCGAAGCCATAACACCGAGACACAGCTTCCAGTATGGGGCATGGATCTGCCGGGCAATCTCGCGGGAATTGAAGAAGGCCGCCGGAAGATCAAGCCCGCGCGTGATGGCGCGAGAGGCCGCATCGGTCTTCAGGACCCGGCAGAGGAGACCGTCAAAACGATTGGAGAAGAGGGTATCAGTGGCCACCTTTTCGATAGAGAGTTTTTTGTAGAATTCATGAAGCGGACTTTCTTTCGTCGTCATGAGTCGGGTCCCCATGGCAACCCCATCCGCGCCCAGTACCAGTGCCGCCGCTAAACCCCGGCCGTCACCGATACCGCCGGCAGCTATCACAGGAATCTTTAAGGCATCGGCGAGCGTGGGGATCAAAATGAATGTGGTCAGGGCTTCTCCATGAGCTGCCGCTTCATGACCGGTGGCAATGACGGCATCACAGCCATAGTCCTGTGCCCTCTTTGCATGATAGGCACTGACGACGGTGGCAACGACTTTGCCTCCGTATGCGTGGGCCTGCTTGACAAGCCAGTCGCCCTTGCCGAGGGAAAAGTTGATAACGGGCACCTTCTCCTCCAATAAGACCTTCGCACTTTCCACGGCCCCGGGAAACAAGAGCGCAATATTGGCGCCAAAGGGTTTATCGGTCAATGCCCTGATTTCATGAACGGCCTTTCTTGTCTCCTCGGCGCTGAGAGGGCCTGTGGCCAAGATCCCCAGACCTCCTGCGTTGGATACTGCTGCCACCATCTTCGGCACGCTGATCCAGCTCATGCCGGAGAGGAGTATGGGGTATTTTATCCCAAAAAGTTCTGTAATCCGTGTTTTCATAGAAGCACCCTGTTATGATTTTTTTTAGAACGTAATCTACAGTTTCCTTTGAGTTAAGTCAAATGTTGACTACCCCAATATAATAATGTAGTGCAGGACTTTAATCCTGCGAATAAATAACCGACTGCCTTCCTGGATAATTATTACTCAACTGGATACTAATCACTGTATACATTCTATCCAATTTCTAATGGGAATAATCCAATCAAAAAAATGTATTATTGCTGTATGTGATTTGGAATCTTACACTTAGACATGCCTTCCTATTTCAGGCCTGCTTTTTGCTTGTTTTACGTATGGAGATACTCTGAAAAGGGGAGTACAAAGATTAAGAACATATCTACAGAATCAAGCAAGGAGGACAAACATGAAGAAAGCTGCCTGCGCAGTTCTTATATTCACAATGATCATCTTTCTCGTAAACCCATTGCCCAGTGAGGCAAGAGGCGGCCATTGGGGTTGGTGGTGGGCGCCTTGGGCTGTAGTAGGAGGTGCAGCAGTTCTGGCGCCTTATTATGCGCCTGCACCTTATTATTATGGGCCCTATTATTATTCACCCTATTACGCGCCTCCGCCGGTGGTGATCCGGGAACAGCCTCAGGTTTATGTGCAACCTGCGCCATCAGTACAGCCATCATCGTCTGACAGGATCTTTGTCTATGCCCGGCAGGGCCAGAGCGAAGAGCTGCAGGCGAAGGATCGTTACGAATGCCATAGCTGGGCTGTAGGCCAGACACATTACGATCCGACTTATCCTACCGGTGGCATGACACAGGCCCAGTTGAACCAAATTCGTGCAGACTATCAACGGGCGATGGGCGCCTGTCTTGACGGTCGCGGGTACACAACAAAATAGCCGCCGTCATGCTGCCCCGGGAAGGATCTTATTTTCTCGTCATTTCGAGCAACGCGAGAAATATTTTTCCTGACTGAGAGAAGGACATTAAGATTTCTCAGTCACTGCGTTCCTTCGAAATGACAAGGGGGGGGCGTTGCGCTTCAACGTGATTTCTCTTTTGCCAAGCTCTCATACACAATCGTCACAAACTGTTCCGGCTTCATGAAACCCTTTCCCCACACGGGGTCAAGATCGCACGTCGGCTGGGAGGCGATAACGGCAGCGAGAGGCTGTCCGGCCTTGATCTCACTACTGACCCGGTCTCTCACGGCAATCAGCATCTTGAGGTACTCCTGCAATTCAGCCTTATTGGACAGATGACCGTGTCCCGGTATCACCTTCGTATTCTGATCACAAAGCAAGAGTATCCGTTTCACCGCCGCTATCATGCCGTTTATCGAACCGCCCGCGGAGAGATCGATGAAAGGGTACAGACCATTAAAATAAATGTCCCCCAGGTGGATGACATTGGATTTTTTAAAATGAACGATGGCGTCCCCGTCGGTATGGGCTCGTTCAATATGAAAAATGAATATTTCATTTCCATTCAGATGAAAGGTTACGCTCCGACTGAAGGTGATGACAGGCAGCGCCGATTCAGGCAAAGGGGGCACTGTCTTATTTAGAATCTTGACGACCTGCTCGGTGCTGACCCGTTTACGGACATTGTCATGAGCAACCACAGTCGCCCCTGCCTTGGCGAAATATTCATTGCCACCTACATGATCCTGATGCCAGTGCGTGTTCACGACGTATTGAATGGGTTTGCCGCTGACTGCAGAGATGGCGGCCTTGATCTTGTCCGCAAGGGGGGCATATGAGGTATCGATCATGAAGACACAGTCCTTCCCGGCGGAAACACCGATGTTCCCACCGGCTCCGACGAGCATGAAAACGTTGTCCGCAACTTTTTCCGTCTGGATTTGTACATTGGCAAAATCCGGTGTTGCAGAATACACTCCCGTTTGTCCCATAAAAAGAATTAACAGGACAATACCTGCCAGTCGAATTTGACGTGTGAACATTTGAACCCTCCTTTTGTTTAATCTATTTTCTGCCAAGCATCATTCGAATGAGCAGATGTATTCCAGTATGCTTCCGTCCACTACTATCTCAAACCAGGATCCACCGGCCACCTGGAAATATTCACCTGCCGAATAGGTATTCCATTGCTTTTCGCCGGCTCGCCGTACCAGACAGTTGCCGGCGGTAATTTCCATTTTCTCCGTGGCATCGGTATTGAACTTGAAAGATCCCGGATGAATCAGGCCGATTGTCTTTTTCCTGCCATCCTTAAGCAAAACAGTATAGCTTATCACCTTGCCTTCGAAGAATATGTTCGCCTTGCAAATTACAGTTACATCGTCAAATTGCTCCGCTGTCTTTTCCGCCATTGAGTGTCCTCCGTTAATTGTTTCTCACGTTCACGCGTTCTCGTAAATATTTGTTTACTTGGTTTCATTTCTTTGCTTAGTTAATGCAATTAAAATCTTTACGCAAGAAAAAAGTCAACACGCATACCAAGGACAACTATCATGGAGAAGTGGAAGTTACAGAGAATCAAAGAGGCCCTTTGTCCGAAAAGCGTCGCAGTACTCGGTGTCTCTGACGCGCCAAACAATCTCGGCACACAGGTCGTGGATATTCTCATGCTGGAAGGATTTCCCGGTCCCATATACCCTGTTCATCCCCGCCTGAGAAAACTTTTGGGCCTCAAGGTTTATTCCACACTTGAAGAGATCGGCCATCCCGTAGACCTTGTCATCAGCGGTTTGAATGCGAAGCTGACAACAGAATCCGTAATCGAGAGCTGCGCCAGGATCGGTGTCAAAGGGCTCGTCTGTTTTGCCGGAGGATTCAAGGAGGTCGGCACTGAGGGTTTGCGATATGAAAAGAAACTGAAAGAGGTGGCAAACAAAAATGAGATCATCATCTTCGGGCCGAACATTCTCGGCGTGATCAACAACAACCAGCGTCTATACGCGACCTTCTGGTCGTTCAAGAAGGGAAATCCGCTGGGCTCCGTATCCATCGTAAGCCAGAGCGGCGGTACGGCGTGCACCATGTTCAATGATTTAATCGACCGGCATGTGGGTGTGAACAAATGGGTCTGCCTGGGGAACCGCACCAATCTTGAATTCAGCGACATGTTCCACTACTTCGCAGATGACGATGACACGCGGGTGGTGGCGGCGTTCGTGGAAGGCATAGAAGACGGCCGCGGATTCATGGACGCCGCAAGAATCCTGTCGCAGAAGAAACCCCTCGTCGTCCTTAAGGGTGCGAGGTCTGAATTGGTGAGCGCCGCAGCGGCAAGCCACACAGGCACCATAGGGGGAACATACGGGATATTCAAAGGCGCCTGTCGGCAATACAGGATCCTTGAAGTGAGGAACTCGCAAGAGCTGGCAACGGTCTGCAAGGCTCTGGCCATAGCCTCACATGCTGTCGGCACACGGGTGGCCGTTTTGACGCACACCGCGGGCCCGAGTATTCTTGCATTGGATACACTGATCGAAAACGGTTGTCTCCTGGCGCGTGCGTCGGAACAGACCCTTGGCAGGATAAAAAAGATCATCGGGGAACATGTTCCCATCGTTCTCTCCCCGAATCCCATAGACCTCACGGGCTCCGGAACTTTCGTCGATGTTTATCCAAAGTGTGTGGAGGCAGTAGTAGAGGATGACGGCGTCGACATGGTCATTCCAATTTACGCCATCCACCGGAACTTTGAGACTCCTGCAAGAGCCCTGGCGGAACTGAAGCGACGGACGTCGAAACCGATTATCGTTTGCATCCTGGCGTCCCGGGAGGAGATGCTTGAGGATGAGAGAATTTTGCAGGAGGCGGGAATCCCCGTCTTTCAGGCGCCTGAGGACGCAGCCCTCGCTGCCTGCTACCTCGCGAAATATCACCAGTACATGCTGCACGGAAGAGACAATAGGCGTGATCGAGCGGGCGCGAAGGGAGGGGAAGAGTGGTGCCCCCGGCGTGACTCGAACACGCGGCACACGGATTAGGAATCCCTCTGACTACTATTATACTGAGTGCTGCCACTTATTACCGGAAGATATTAAATTCAGTATAATTAAGTACTTATCTTATATCGAGTGATATCTGGCAGTATTGAGTGATACCGCTGATAGCCACCTATATGGACACCTTTTCACCGCTGATAGACACCTATATAGACACCTAACTGCCGAACAATCTCCTTGATGGTATAGCCCAAATAGAAGGCTCTGCAATTTTGAAAATCTTGTTGCCGAGGTAGATCAGCATTCCGCCAGGCCAAAGAAATGGTGCTATGTTCGTACCTTTATCCCACGTTTCAACAACAAAAAAAATCCATTGTTTTTTGTTGAAAATTATGTATAGTTTTTTCAACAAAAAATTATTGGGAATCGTTATGCAAAGTATTGATGATAAACTACTTTCTATGATTTACGGTCGTGGGAGGGGTATCGTGTTTACGCCAAAACTATTTTCTGCTCTTGCTGATCCCCGCAGCATCGGTATGGCACTTACACGGCTTCACCGTAAGGGAACTATTCGTCGCTTGAAGCGTGGTCTCTACGATTATCCACGCAAGCATCCTCAACTCGGTCTTCTATCTCCTTCAGTAGACGCCGTCGCGCAGGCTCTCATAGATCGAGATGCCACACGCTTACAACCCTCCGGTGCATATGCAGCAAACCTTCTTGGCCTCTCCAACCAAGTTCCAATGAAAGTCGTATTCCTAACAAACGGTCCGTCTAAACATGTAAAGTTGGGAAAGCAGGAAATCATTCTCAGGCGTACCACACCACGAAATACGGCTACTGCCGGTAGGGTTAGCGGTCTTGTTATACAGGCTCTTCGTTATATAGGCCGGAAGAATATAGATGATTCTATGCTTCATGCCCTCAAACGACGCCTGAGCGATGACGACATGAATCAGCTAAGCAAAGATCTTCGCTACGCTCCAGCTTGGATCGCATCTATAATACGGAACATTGCCAGCAAAACGGTGATTGAACGTGGATAACTTTATCAATGGAAGTCCAAGTGAGCAACGGCTGTACTTTGAACAGGCCCAAGCTAAACTTGGGTTACCACCAGAGAGCATAGAAAAGGATTTCTGGGTGTGCTGGACGTTATGGAAACTTTTCAAACTTCCTAGATGGGGTGAACACTTAACCTTCAAGGGTGGAACATCCCTTTCAAAAGCATGGGCTTTGATCGAACGCTTTTCAGAAGACATTGATGTGGTGGTCAGCCGAGACGTTCTCGGTTTTGGCGGGGAACTTAGTCCCGACAAGGCACAAAGCGCAAAACAACTTAGAAAACGCATACAGAGTCTTAAGAAGGCTTGCCAGAGCTGTATCCGTGACGAGCTGAAAACTTCTCTTGAGCAAAGTTTCATGAAAGCTCTTCCTAATGGCGCTGAGTGGTCATTAGAGATGGCTTCAAGGGATGAAGACCCTGATGAACAGACTTTATTGTTCAAATATCCAGGAACTCTAACTAGCCATTTTTCATACCTCAGCCCACAAGTGAAAATTGAACTCGGAGCGCGCTCTGACACATGGCCTACGGAATCTCCCACAATCCAGCCCTATCTCGCAAAGGCGTTTCCGGAGCTCTTGGTCACAAAAGAAATCATGGTCCATGCAGTAGCACCAGAGAGAACGTTTTGGGAAAAAGCTATGCTGCTACATGAAGAAACCTTTAGACCAATTGATAAACCTAGAAAAACCCGCCTTGCCCGGCATTACTATGATTTATGGTGTCTCATACGAAGAGGTGTAGCTGCACGGGCAATGGAGAATCTTGCTCTATTTCATGGAGTGGCCGGACATCGCGCTGTTTATTTCAACATAAAGTGGGTGGACTACGATACCTTCAAAAAAGGAGCCCTTTGTCTTCTCCCCCGAAAAGATCAAGTCTCAGCATGGAAGCAAGATTACAATGCCATGCAGGGAGAAATGTTCTTTGGTGAGATGCCGGAGTTTGATGAGATCCTCCAAGTAGTCGGTGGTTTTGAAACTATGTTTAACAAAGAATAAACAGAAAAGCCTACCCGACGTAAAGAAGAAGATAGTCATACAGAATCATGCATTCTATATCCAGGACAGTGTAGATGCATGGTCTATAATAGTTTTTTTAAGATAATACTGATAATCTTAAAAATATTTTCTTAAAAAGATGACTTTTGACGGTGTTTCGTTCAATGTTTTCTGTAAGCACAGCTTCCTGAACTCAATAATTCTCCAACGGTGACAAGGATGCTACATTTCAAACGGCATTCAATATTTGACCGAATTTGACCGAAGGGTAATGACTTGATTTTATCATATGAAGAGAGCATTATTATTGGTAAAAGATCGCTGCGCCGTGACAGGCCTAAGATGGGCGAAACGGGTGCTGTTCCTATTTAACCAAAGTGTGGATATTAATTGTTAGCCATACACCCGGATAAAGAAGGGGAAAATGAATATCAAAGAAGTTCCGCAAGTATTGAATGATTTTATAAATGCCATTGCTAAATTAATGGGAAAGAAGATTGAATGTGAGGTCTGTAAGAAAATTCCTGCCGGGAAATTTCCTGATATATATAAGGACGTTGTAGGCAGTCGGAAGGAGGGGTGTATATATTTTCTTCAATGGAGGATGGAGAAATTCTTTATATAGGAAAAGGAAATGTAGTTCAGAGATTTTGGGACCATATATGAACTAATTTCGAATGGGAACGTGATGGGCATGATGCAAAATTCCCAAATTGCACATTAATCGATCAAAGACATTGGTTGGATGAAAAGGTCCATAAGATATTTCAAGAGGCAAAGTTTGACGTCACTTTTTTATTCCCCAATCATCCCGATTTAAAAGGCCTAATTGAGGTATATTTGATC
Source organism: uncultured delta proteobacterium (assembly GCA_963729715.1). GTDB lineage: Bacteria > Desulfobacterota > Syntrophia > Syntrophales > UBA2185 > Fen-1135. The sequence continues at coordinate 147,459 of CAVSPA010000005.1, read as the reverse complement.
TGTTACGCAAAACCGGCAATAAATGTTGATAATAAATGAATTTATTTGAGCCCCACTGGCTATCATGGCGTTGCCACCGCTTTGAGGAGCCAGCAGTCTGGCGAGAATTTTCAGATGCTGATTCGCCTCAGGCGCCGGATAGGAGGCGATCTCAGACAGCGTTAGTTCTTCATGACATCGTTAGACTGTTGGCATCGTATATTAATTGTTATGCATATTTGCAGCAAGGATTTATTCTATGGAGCTAAGCGATAGAATAATGTCAGATGTAGCCACTTTTAGTGACGGGAAGAAAAAGTTCAAACACATATCAAAAGATGGCTACACCACAAGAATTTTTCCTAATGTTGGAGTTGAATTCGAGTATCTAATGATTCGACTATTTGAATTATCTGGCTTAAATATCTGCTATCCTATTGCACAACAAAAAGAACAAATCGATGGTGTTATTTATTTAAACCACATCCCATTTTTAGTTGAGTCAAAGTTTTATAAAAAAGATAAAATCGACATCGAGCCAATAGCTAAGTTAATGATAAGAATGCAGGCTAGACCCTCATACACAATGGGGCTAATAATTGCAAAATCTGGAGTAACTACAGCAGCACTTGAATATATGAAATTCCTTCAACCTAAGAATGTTATAATTTTTCAAGGCGATGAGATTGATACCGCAATAAATAGTGCGACAAAAAAGAACAAATTGTTCCGTGCGCTGCTGGAAAAAAAAGTAAACGCACTTATCGAAAGAGGCGTATTTGACTACCACCTTAAGGCCTTTCTTCAGGAGATAAAAAGATGAAATACATAATCACTGAAGGCAAAACAGATTCACTTCTAATTGCAAACTTATTCAAAACAGAAATATCAAGAAATGAGTGGATGGTGGTGCCAATTGGTGGGGGCCAATCAGAAGCAATTTCGTTGGCGATATCTCTTGCTTATCGTCATAGAAAGGGTGGAAGAATTCTACTGATACTAGATTCTGATGGTGAAATGGATGACGAAAATGTGAATGTAAAGCGAATTAAATCTCAGCTATCGAATTATGAAAACATTGATATTGTATTTGCCATACCCGTGATGGAAGCGGAAATTGCCCAAATATGTCGTTTGAACAATTTTATGCCTGAGCTTTCAAAATGGAGCCCAATTTTCCCAAAGGAAAAAATTAGAATGAACGCTATTCAAGTTATGAAGAAAAAAAAATTTACACCAAAAAATACTCGATTTTACACTAGAATTAAAAAGTTGTTAGAACGGAAATCTAAGATATGACCAACGAGAAGAATCATAAATAAATGCTTACGAGTATCAACCAGTTACTCCACCGGACGCCCGTTCCTAGTGCCAGTGATCTTTTCGTTACTTCCTTTCGATCAGTTAATCGGCAGCTCGAGAAATCAATCATTCTCCCTGCCAGGTAGTCCTTATGGGTAAAGCCAAGAATAGTAATTCCCTGATACTTCACCGCATAACCATTTCCAAAGAGGGATTCGATTTAATTCCTGAGCCGGAACGGTTGCATGAGAGACGAATTTACGCCGAAAACTAAGGAATTGATAGCACAGCGCGCGGGGTACAGATGCTCAAAGCCTGATTGCGGAATCCCGACGAGAGGAGCCGCGTCCGATGACGAAGGAACAATCAACGTCGGTTTTGCAGCTCACATAACCGCCGCGTCCCTTGGTGGGCCACGTTACGATCCAAACTTAACGAGCGATCAACGCAAGAACCATTCCAACGGTATCTGGCTCTGCGGGACTCACGCGAAGCTGGTTGATTCCGATGATGCGCATTTTACGATCAATGAGTTGGTTTCCTGGAAGAGAATAGCCGAACACAGGTCTTTCCTAGAGGTTGCTTCCTCCAAACCGAGTCCAGTCGGAACGCTCCTCACGGATGATGGAGATGTTCAAACGGCCACCGATCTACTTATTGATTACTCCAGATTAGACTTATCGGCCTTCCAGCGCATGCCCGGATGGCCATCGCATGCCATAGCTCTTGCTCTCAAGATGGTGGATGGGGAGAGCGCGGATGTGTTTACGGCTTCCGGCTTGGCCTCAGCGATCGAAGTATTTGATGAAATCGCTGTTATAGCTCCGCCCGGCACTGGAAAGACAACGACGCTTCTACAAGTGACGGAGGCAATTCTTAACAAAGCCTCGTCTGTCGCTGCGTTTGTTCCACTGAGTGAGTGGTCAACCCGTTCCGACACCTTCTTTCAGTCGCTCCTGCAACGAGCGTCGTTTCGGGATGCAAGAGAATGTCAATTGGATATGCTCGCCAAGCATGGAAGGTTGGTGCTTATTCTGGATGGATGGAATGAGTTGGATGTAGCATCCAAACGACGTGTACGCAACGACATTAAATCTCTCCGGCGAGACTTCCCCGAAATACGTCTGGTTGTCAGTTCAAGGCATAAGGAGTTTGATATCCCGATCAAAGGACCTGTTGTCGAAGTGGACGTACTGTCAGAAGAACAGCAACTGGATATCGCGAAGGCGCTACGTGGTTCGGATGGGGTATCCCTGATGGACCATGCTTGGCGAACGCCCGGTCTTAGGGAATTGGTAGCGATCCCGCTTTACCTGACAGCCTTGCTGAAACAAACGCCAGGGGGGTCGCTTCCGACAACCAAAGAAGAAATATTGCGATCTTTTGTCAAGGAACTGGAGCGAGACAAGGATAAATTAATAACGCTCCGAGAAGCACTCCAAGGTTTCCATAGTGATTTTCTGGAAGCCATAGCCGGTGAAGCCACACGTCAGGAGACCATAGTGCTTTCCGATGCCCAGGCCCGCACCGTAGTCAATACTGTGCAAGAGCATCTTAAGGCCGACAAGCAAATCTCGCAGCTTCTTCAACCTATGATGGTGCTTGATACACTAGTGAATGCGCATATGCTCGTTCGGTCAGAAGCAGAATCGGGTGGTGTATCGTTCCAGCACCAGCAATTCCAGGAATGGTATGCATCGTTCTGGGTACAGCAACTGATGCTCTCTGCTGCGTCGGGTGATAACAAAGCCAAGAAGACGTTGAGAGAAGAAGTGCTTGACATTCCTATTTGGGAAGAAGCGGTCCTTTTTGCATGTGACCGTTTATCCCGTGCGGATCAAGACAGTATTAAGGCTGTATCAAGCATTATTCTTGAAACACTAGGAATCGATCCTTTGCTTTCAGCGGAAATGATTTATCGTTCATCTGATAAAGTGTGGAAGCAGATCAGGGATAATACCATATCCTTTGCCAGGAAATGGCACACCGAAGGGTGCGTGGACCGTGCCGTACAGTTTATGATTGAAACAGGCCGGGCCGAGTTTTCGCAATATATTTGGCCTTTGATTTCGGACCCAAATGACCAGATACATCTTCACGCTCTGCGGTCTGGACGAAAATTTCGTGTGAGTGTCCTTGGTTCAGATGCGCAGAAACAAATCGCGCTACTTCCCGAGAAAGTAAGGGTGAACGTGATTGCAGAGATCGCGAGCAATGGCGGCATGGACGGTATTGACTTTGCCACACACCTAGCCAAGAACGATGCGAGTTCAGAGGTCAAAAAATCCGTTATCGAATCTCTGCTGTTCAGACGCGCGGATCGCTTCGCAAAAGATATTCTCAAGACCGCTCCTGATGAGGTTTGGCGTTCCCTAGCCACAAAGTGGTACCCCCATGAATTCGCTGATCCGCAAGTATCGGCACGGATGGCAAAAGAAGCTAATGACCTTCTTGCTGCAGAAACGGATACTCGGAAAATTCTAAATATGCTCTTGAATTCGAATGTTCGCAATCCTGAAACGAGTACGAAGATTGTTGAGCTCATTGAGAAAATAGATTTTTCGGATAAGGCACAGGATAATACATGGCTCGTTCATCGGACGTATGAGTTATACCCTGAGGATGTAGTCGGTGCTTTCGTGTCGCTGCTTGAAAGTGGGAGGCCAGTGCCGTTCGGAACCAACGAATTACTGAAGAAATCCGATTTAGTCATTGACGAGGGGCCGCTTGTAGAACGTGTCTTACGCAGTTCGGGTGAGGATAAGGGAGCAGAATCAGCAGTCAGTATTATCGGGACGAAAAGCATCGGTCAACTCATCGATCAGGTATTCAGTATACACAGCAAGATAAAAGATAACAACGGTAGATACGATAAGGCACTGAGCGATGAATATCACAGGCTGTGCCGTTGGATTTGGAATACCAAACCCAATTCATTCATTCAGGCTCTTCTTGAACATGCAGCAACTGAAAGGCCAGACGAAATTGCCATACTCGCTGACCTCATATTCCGGCATGGAGGGAGCGTCGAACAGCAATCACTCGGACTTGACGCTACTGCGTATGACCATGCGACCACTGCCGTCCTGCAGTGGGCACAAACCCTCCTCGCTTCCCCTGAGGCTACGCGTGCACAATTTGCTGAGATAGCACAAGCTGCAGAACGACTTGAATCGCCTGCGCTCGTGCCTGTGCTTCAGGAACTGCTGTCGGAAGACCTGGAACGGCGAAAACGAGCCATGAAAGAGTTTTTGGATGCGCGAAAGACCGGTCGTCATATTCGGAACGACGCACAGATGTCTTGGACCCCCCAGTACGGACGCGCCTTCGCCGCTATTGGTGATGATCAGACTGTACGAATAATGAAAGCCTATCTGTCAAACCATGACTTCGGTGTTGATGCTGCCTACGTCCTCAAAGCTGTCTGGATGAAATCGCAACCTGTCAAGAAAGACAGAGGTTTCATTAGATCATGGCCCGACTTTTCAGTAGTATCAAGTGAATACACAAAGCGTCAACCCGGGACCGGAGTTGAGACGCAGGCATTCGTCAATGACATCCTAGCCGTGGTCGATGATCTCATCAAATCGGATGCACAAGATGACTACAGACATGCTCTAAAGCTTGCAACTGTTGCATTCAGCATGCCCTATGTTGATAAAGCCGATATGATTCGATCATTGCTAAAATTGCCACTCCCTGCCATTGAAAAGCAAGTGCTTCTAAATGTCCTCGTGCTTTCTCGAGAAGTGATTTCTTCTGAGATTGTTCTTCAGGGTATTGATGAGCTTTTGGAAAACGCGAAGACGAATCCGTGGATGCTTCAGGAACAAGATGGATGGCGTCTGGATGCGTGGTTAAGGCTTTTACCATTCACGGAAACGCCCAGTTCCATTTTGGATGTGCTCGCCCGTTTGGAAGACCGTTATTTGGTGCCTTGGAAGCTTCGTGGGTTGCTTTCTGCATTAAGCTATGCGCCGACCATCGAAGCTGAGAACATCCTTAGCGAACTGGCAAAGAGAGATGAGCGATTTCTCAATGAGCATGAATGGCTGGAGGCACTGACCAAACGCAATACCCTGACGGCTGCCAGAATATTGCTGGACTTAGTCTGCAATGCATCGTTATCTGGCAAACGTGGAAGCCACGATAGGATGGATTTCGGCAATAGACTCACGGCCCTAGTGAATTCCCATGGGCAGTTTCGTCAAGACGTATATGAACGGTTCCAACGAATTACCGACAGTTCTGCTAAGTCAATACTTGAGAACGCCATTGCAAATGCGGCAGATGCAGACGGGGTGTTACTTCTTGTTCGCGTTGGCGCAGCACAAGATAAGCGATTCCGAGATACCACACTATATACGGCGCTGCGCCATTTGCTCGTTGGTCGGACTCCAATAGAGTCATCCGGAATGCAGCAATTATATAGTTTGCCTGCAACTGAACTTAGGGAAAATCTTTTTGATATGGTGGTGAACGGTAGCCCTGCGGAATCTCGGCTTGCGACCGAGTGCCTGACCGTCATAGATGAAATTCGGGACGATTATGGACACGTCGAGTCCGAACCACGTCATCCCAATATTACAACGGGAGTTCCCTGGCCGCAGATTACACTTACGGAGCCGATATGACTGATGCATTTCGAATGTACGAGAGCAAATCGTGCCGCATAATGAGGCGCTTTCATTCGGACTCACTATGGCTGGCCGTTGAAGCGTAGCATAATGCTATACTTCATATGATATTCGCTTGAGCGCCGGGTTAGGGAATTGCTACCTGCGCAAAGTTTGAATATCAATGCCTGAGCCATCACTGTTATTAAAGCCAATTTGCACACCTTTACTTATAGAGAATATCAAAGCGACAACACCGCCAACCGCAAAGAATAGCCCAGGCGCTGCATTGAGTAATTGGCCGCTAACGGTATTGGATTGAACACTGATGCTAGCCTGTCCAGTAACGCCTAAAATAAACAGTTTATAGCCAAGATAAATACATATTCCAGAAATTATCATCGGAAGTATTTTCATAGCGAAGTACAGTGTGACCACTAAATTGGAATTTGCTTGTGCGACATTCTGCATGATTGATCCTCCTTTCCCTAACGAAAAACTCAACCGGAGTGCGCCATCGGTTGCAGCGACTTGTTAGACTGCCTTCTCCACAATGCTGATTGCTGCGACCTCAAGCAGGTGGTCACGAATCAGCGCGGCCTTGGCGCCGTGGTGTGCTTCTCTGTGATGGTTTGGGCAAACCGCTGCCCCGTTGGAGATCATGTCTTTGCCCCCTTTAGAAAACGGGACGATATGGTGAGTCTCAAGAAACACTTCGCCAAGCGTAGTGGCGAAACCCGGCTTCCCGCAGTATTCACATCGACCTTTGGCGCGGGCCAAAACCGCGGCACGGACAGCCGCACTTCGGACGAACGCCTTTCCGTGTACATCCACTTGTTCGGGGTCCGGTGTTGATGGCGAAGCAACGTCGAATTGGTCTATCGACGTAACAGCATCTCCTCCACGCACGAGAATGCACTGACCAGTCGACGCGTCGTATGACTTGATAGTCCAAGGGATCGGATCAAGGTGGCGATGCTTGACGACCGAGGCCTTTGCCTTGGGATCGTTCGAATCACGCATCTCGCCATCATTGATAATGACACGCACCTTCAGACCATCGCGAATTGCAACCTGTATGGCTTCGTCCATCTTCTCAGCACGCTTGATCCATACATCCTTCGCCCCGTTCGTCACAAGTTGCTTACTGGCCTCCCGCATGTTGGTAACGACGGACACGACACCGTTCCGCTCATCGACGTTTGCATACCAGAGGTTTAGCACAACTACTATTCCTGGCTCGACGAAAGACCATTCATAGCAGTACTTCGGATTGGCTGCCGCCCATTTTGAGCCTCGCTTGTAGTGGCTCCAGTCTGACACATCGACACCGGCAGCGCTAACTAAGTCAATAACGCGATTCTTCCCTGTCGGCAGCAAATCATCTTTTAGTGTCATGGCCAATATAGCCTCCTTTGGCGATCCAACAGTGTTTATATGGATCCGCATAAAAACCCAAACACCGCAAAAATTGCGGCATAACACCCCGCGAATATACTTTATGTTTCATATTTTATAATATAATAATAAAGCATTATCGACCATTTTTATATTTTTCAGTTGGGATGTTATGCGGATCCATATAACATCCCAACTCATTTACTAAAGAGATAGTATCATTCCGTCTCAATTAAGGGGATTTATAGACATTCATTGATGAACACTCATATTCAAACTTTTGTATGTTACAGATTACTATTCGAAAGTATGGATGTCTGTCAAGATTATAAAAAACTCTCTCACAAAGAAGAAGCCATTATTTAAAGGCTAAAAAAGGCATTTTTAAGAGACTGCGTAGACTCTTAAATATATTTTCTTAAAAATACTGGCTGTGGAGAAAAGCGTCCTTTTGTATGTATTCTTGAAAATACTATTTTATATAGTTCTTCCTTAAGTGTTGCATATCTTTTTTTTACCTATCCATTCAACATTGCGAACGATAATCATTAGTAATTATATAATGTTCTCCTTTTGGAAAGAAAAAACATGTGATATGATAATTCTCATATTATTGGAAAAAGCGTTGTTAGCATATTAATTGCCGAACAAAATAATGAAGGAAAATTTGATAAATCATGGGTGACCATTATGTCCCTAAATACTATCTTAGAGGATTTACATCTAAGATTGATGGCATGATTTGGACTTACGAAAAAGGTGGAACAAATAAGTTTCAGTCTGACGTCAATAATACGGGTCACGAGACTAACTATTATTCCCCTGAAGTTGAAAGATATTTAGCAAACAAAATTGAAGATCCCGCAAATAAGGGTAGTGTAAAATCTTTTGTGTAAATTCATGATGGTAGAAAAAAAGGCGCTTTTCCTTTACAAGGGTTTATCCCAAAACCTGAGAGAAAGGAGAAAGCGCCATGAAACTGGAGATTACAGTAGCCGAAGTTAAGGAGATTTTCAAGGAGATTCAGGAGCAGCCGGAGCAACTTTTTGAGATGGTGCGATTGGACATTAAAGAGACCGTTGGGCAATATCTGACAGCGCTGATGAATGCGGAACTCACCCATTTTCTGGGGAGAGAACCTTATGAACGTGGTAATGGCGAGGTAAATCATCGCAATGGCACCTATGATCGTAACTTCACATTAAAAGACATTGGGGAGGTAAAGGTCAAAATTCCCCGAGACCGGGAGGGTGATTTTAAGACCAATGTTATTCCCCGGAGCAAGCAGTACGAAGAAGAGATAAGCCGGGATTTAAGCCTGATGTTTTTAACGGGAATCAGTACCCGGAGCCTTTCCATGATCTCCCGTAGATTGATCGGGCGGCGTATTTCCCATACAGAGATCAGCCACGCAAATACTGATCTGACAGAGGCCGTTGAGAAGTGGAGGATGAGAGATCTATCTCAGGAACCCATTAAATATCTCTTTGTGGATGGTGTGACTTTCCGTATGCGTGTGGGAAGAAGTATTGAGTTAATACCTGTTCTGGTGGCTATCGGTGTTACAGAAAGAGGCCACAAGCTGGTTGTAGGTTTGCAGGCCGGGGACAAAGAGTCTGCTTCCTCCTGGAGAGAGTTTTTCAAGGATTTAAAAGTTCGTGGATTGGATGGCCAGAAAGTTACCCTGGGAATCATGGATGGTTTATCGGGATTGGAATCTGTCTTTGAAGAAGAGTTTCCCAAAGCCAAGATCCAACGCTGCCAGGTCCATGTTGCCCGGAATGTTCTGGCCAAGGTGCCTAAGAAACTGAAACAGGCCGTGGCGAATGATGTAAGAACCATCTTCTATGCCTCTTCAAAGGAGACGGCGCTGGAATCTTTTGAAATCTTCAAAAGGAAATGGGAGAAGGATATCCCTTCTGCCGTAAGTTGTTTAGAGAGATCCATTGACGCCTGTTTGTCTTTTTTCAACTTCCCCAAGGAAGAGTGGATTTCATTGAGAACCTCAAATATCATTGAACGGTTGAACAAGGAATTTAAACGGAGAACAAAATCCATGGAGATACTGGCCGGAGAGTCTGCCTGCTATCGTCTCCTGGCCTTTGTCTCTCTAAAAATGGAACTGCATTGGAGATCAAACCCCGTAGGAAAAGTGCAAAAAAACCTGCCATTCTTTCAAGAAGTGGCCTATGAAAAATTTACACAATAAAATTGACAGTACCCAAATAAGGTAATCGAAAAAATTCGGGGCAAAAAAGAAATAACAGAGCAAGATAAAGAAATCTTAGCGACCTATATGGTCGTAATGCTTAAACGGGTTCCCCGAAGCAAGATCATGATGAAAGAAATGGCCCCTGGTGTCGCGCAACAACAGCAAGAGGAATGGGATAGAATAATTTCTAATTCAATCGATAAGCATCCAGATAAAACAGATTTGCTCCAAAAAAGAAGGGCTGAAATAAAAAATAATTTAGAAGAGTATTCGAAAAATCCTCCGAAAGATTTCTGGTTATCATTGATACCACCAGAAAGAAGTCCGAACACGATAAATGCGCTGTTTCGAATGACTTGGCATTTTCTAACGTGTGATGATGCTCCTGTATTTTTGACATGCGACAATCCTGTTTATTATTTCCCGTGGATGGGAATCGGAAGGCCAGAGTCAGAAGTCACTTTCCCAATTTCAAGTCATATTGTTCTCTGGGCTACCTGGAGAAAAGATATAAAAAAAGGGTATTCTCCCATAGATAAGCAAGCAATCAGGGAAATTAATCGAAGGACAGCTTTAAACGCTACACGCTTCTTATATCACGCAAAAGATGAATATTGGATTCCAAAATTTATAAATAAAAAGAGCCATAAGCTTAATAGACTGATATAAAAACTAAGCAATAAGTACAAGTTGCCTATTCCGATGATTCCGCCACTCGATTCCGAAGGAAGCGGCCACCCTGTTCCGATTCAAAGCGCCAGGGTGTTCCGGTTGATTCCGCCACCCCTTGTCGGAGCATAGCGACGCTGGTTTTTAGCTCTTTCTCATAGAAGCTTCTTCAGGTCAAGCCGGCATATTTTTTTCTCAGGGAGCCTCCTTTCATGGACAGGTTTATTTTATGGGCGTTATGGATCAACCGGTCAAGGATAGCATCGGCGATGGTGGGATCGCCGATCTGTTCATGCCAGTGCTCCACGGGGAGTTGACTGGCGACGATAGTAGAGGCGTGGCCATGTCTTTCCTCAACGACCTCCAGGAGGTCTCTTCGTTCGGCATCGGTCATGGGAGCAAGGCCGAGATCGTCAATCACCAGGACATGGGCCTTGGCGAGTTTGTTGATGGTCTTGCCGTAGCTTCCGTCTCCCCTGGCCAGGACCATCTGGTATGAGAACGCGGGGGATCGGACGTAGAGAGCACGGTATCCTTCCCGACAAGCCTTGTTGGTCAGAGCGCAGGCGAGGAAGGTTTTTCCCGCACCGGTGGGGCCGGTGATAATAATGTTGTGGTGTCGTTTGACCCAATCGCAGGAGCTGAGGCTCATCATAACTGAGCGATCGAGTCCCCGCGGGGTTTTATAGTCGATATCCTCAATGCAGGCATTGAGTTTCATCCGGGCATTTTTCAGATATCGTTCCAATCGGTTGTTTTCTTTCCAGGTCCATTGACGATCTACAATAAGACCGAAACGTTCTGCGAAGGAGAGCTTATCCATATCCGGCTGGTTTTGCTGATCGGCGAAGGCCTCCGCCATGCCCGTCAGTTTCAGTTCATAAAGTTTGTTTATGGTCTGTTGATCAAGCATCGACAGCCTCCTCTTGCTGGTAATATTCCCTTCCCCGGATGTTGTAATGGAGGATCGGTTTTTCGGAAGAGAGGGATTCCGGCAACTCCTGTTTGTCAAGGTTGGTTTTCAGGATCGATTCGACGCTCTTGTAACTGTAGGCCCTCAGCAGCAGGGAACGTCCACAGGCTGCCTCCACCCGCTCGGATGAGTATCGCTTTACCAGCCTCATGATGCCCAGACAGGAGCGGAAACCCTGCTCCGGATGTTTACGGTTCTCCATGATGCAGGAAGCCAGATTACGGGTGTTGGGACCGTTTTTACCTGCCCAGTCCATGATCCGGGAAGGAGTCCATTCTAAATATTTTTGGTGTGCCTTGGGCATATGTTCTGCCAGCGTTGTGTGCGCACCTCTGTGGTAACTTCTCGGATGGGTTGCGACGCGACGGTTTTTGAACAACGCCTCGATGGTGGTCGCCGTGAAGCGGACCTCCACCTGTTCTTTTACAAGTTGATAGGGAACACTGTAATAGTGACCGTCGATCTCGATGTGGTAATCGATGTTGACTCTCGCCTTCTTCCATTCGGCATATTCATAAGGAGAAGAAGGCAGCGGTTTCAAAGCTGGCCGGTCAATGGTTTCGTAAAGACTCCTCCGGGTGCCGTCCATCTTTTGGAACTTGCGGCTGTTCATGTCCTGAAGCTTTTCGGCAATAGCCCGGTTCAGTTCCACGATGCCGAAGAAAGTGTGGTTCCGAAGCGCCGCCAAGATCCACCGTTCCGCCACAAAAACCGCCGATTCTGCTTTGGCCTTGTCCTTCGGTTTGGCGATGCGGGTGGGAATGACTACCGCTCCATAATGTTCCGCCAGATCATGATAGGTCGGATTGATGTCCGGTTCGTAGGTGCAGGGTTTGTTCACGCCGGATTTGAGATTGTCGGGAACAAGGATCTCCGGGACGCCCTCGAAGAAGTTAAATGCCCGGATATGGGCATCGACCCAGGAAGGAAGATCCTGCGAGAAAGAGGCCCACGCAAACGTGTAGCTGCTGGCGCCCAAGGCGGCGATAAAAAGATGCGCCTCTTTTATTTGCCCGGAAACCGGATCCGTAACAGGGATCGTCTGACCGGCATAGTCAACAAAGACCTTTTCCCCGGCCCGATGGGTCTGGCGCAGGCAAACATCCAGCTTGCCCGTCCACTGGCGATAAAGGAGACAGAACTGACTGTATTGATACCCATCCGGGTTGGCTGCTCTATATTCCAGCCACAGAAGATATAGGGTTACCCCCTTGCGGTTCAGCTCCTTACGGAGGTACTCCATTGCGGGTAGTCCTCCCTTGTCAGGGGCTTTTGTTGGTGCTGGCGGAAACATCAGCGCTTCAAGGGAGCCGTCATCGAGATCGGGGCTCAGAGGCCAACTCAGACCGGCGTTTTGAGCGCGTGCCAAGTATCCCCTGATTGTGCTCCGGGCGATATTGCAGCTTTGTGAAATCTGCTGGTTGGAGAACTTTTTCTCCCACTTCAATCGTAGAACTTCTTTTATGGTGCGCATGGATAACCTTTCTGCCGCCACGGTGTCCTCCTGGGTTTTTGTCAGGAGTCCTAACGGCTTTCATCGGATTTATCCAGCGTCGTTTATCCCTTCATCAGGGGTGGCGGATTGGATCGGAATCGGGTGGCGCTTTCCGTCATATTCGGGTGGCGGAATGAATCATATTAGGGTGGCGCTTTCAATCATATTCGGGTGGCGGCTTGCGTCGGAATACTCACAAGTGTTACCAGCAGCAGAAATGCACTAATTACATGGGTCCACATGGAGTTTTCAGAATGTCCTAAAAAGACTTTCTCATGAAAAAAAGAAAAATTAGTCGAAACGATCCTTGTCCTTGCGGTAGCGGCAAAAAATACAAGAAATGCTGTCTTTCTAAACCGCAAGTACCAACTTCGTCCGACCATATATTACCCCCAACTCACTTCGTAGAGCGAAATATCGGCAATGGTATTTTTTTTGAAAAACGGAACACCTTGTCACCTACCATGCTTCATATGCGCCCCAAAAGACGGAAACATCACTATGTCCCCATCTGGTATCAAAAAGGTTTCCTACCAACGGCGCAAACTTCGCTCTACTATCTAAATCTTCAACCTTTCAAAGAGCTTTCTGACAAAAGACAAGTTAAGCTTAAGGACCTATATATATGGGGTCCGGGGAATTGTTTCTACGAGAAAGATTTATATACAACTAAATTTTTCGGCATTAGGAACGAAGAAATTGAAGAGTTTCTATTTGGAAAGATAGATAATGATGGGCGTGAGGCAATTCGTGCTCTAGTGGCCCAAGATTTCAAAATTTTATCTAAATTATTTCAAGAAATATTCGTTTACATGGATGCGCAGAAACTTAGAACGCCAAAAGGGCTTGATTGGATCCGCTCCAACTATTTTCAACTCTCCCACTTAGAATTGATGTTGGAAATGCAGTTCCTTAGAACGATGCACTGCACAATGTGGGTTGAGGGCGTAATGGAAATAGTATCCGCAGAAGACTCAGATGTAAAATTTATCATTTCAGATCATCCTGTCACAATATACAATCTCGCGTGTGCCCCAGATTCAGAAAAATGCAGATACCCGAATGATCCCCCCACAGCATGGAAAGCTTCGCAAACTATCTTTCCTTTGGACCTTAACCATTGCTTTATTCTCACCAACCTTGAATATGCTCGTAACCCAAACGAAGTAGATCCCCTAAGCAGCAGGACTAATCCGAGGTATTTTGCAAATACCCTGACAAGGTGGGATATAGTTGTTAGAGACAGGAGATTAAAACCAGAAGAAGTATGTGCAATCAATTATATAGTTAAAAAAAGAGCCCGGAAATATATTGCGGCTGCCCGACGGGAATGGCTTTATCCAGAGCAAGGCCTTAAACCAACTGAATGGAAATCGTTGCACAAGGTGCTATTGCCTCCCCAAAAAGAAATGTGGCATTTTGGAGGAGAGATCTATGTAGGTAGCAAAGACGGGGGACTTGCTTGGTATCAAGATGAATTTGGACGTAGGCATACTAGTCGAGAAGACAGTGACGATCCTGTACGAAAATATTCAATAAAACATAGAAACCAGATTTTATTTAATGCAATTTGGGAAATATTTGGCTTTTCAAAAGGCAAGAATTGGGATGATTTTCGTAGAGAGCTCACTGATGATAAAATAAAAGAACTATACCGTGTTGTCGGGAGGCTCTGGAATCCGGATACTGAAATAATGAGTATGATTCCAAAGCCGAGTGATAAACTGAGCGCTTTTTACAGTGGAACTATGGATCCGCGGATAGTTCCTATCACTATTGTGGGTTATTCTTTGTATGTTGATAAAATCATCATAATTTCACCTTTCCCGAATCCAAGAGTTATGACTCAAGAATACAGTCCATTTAACTCTCCTTCTCAATATAGGAACGACACGATAAAAAACATTTTTCTTATGACGCTTCTAATGCCTCTTATAGAGGCTGATATAGTCGAAATGATTCCCGATCCTTGTGATTTCGATCCATATTTCCGAAAACGAATTTACACAATGGCGGAAGCAAGGATGAAAGGCCGCGGACCGAGTAAAGAAGACTCAGAGCTGGCCATCAAACTGATGCGCGATGATTTCAGGAGATTCATGCTGAACTTACCTCGCGAAAGTCTCAAGCATCAGATGAAAAGTGCCATGCCTGACATTTCCGAAGAAGAAATTGAAAAAGCCGTAGAATACGCCCAAGAAGAAAAACTTGCTGACCCCTTGGCACCCTTGCAACCGCAAATCCCTGGAAAAGATGGAGGGCAGCTCCAAATATTACGAATGGGTGGAAATCTGGAGATGGCGTTGTATTTGGCACAAACGACTGGCTCATACGTATATACTGATGTAAAATATAGATGGAGAGAGTTTCAATCGGCAGCACTTAAAAGACCTTGTGACTCCGAAGTTAATCCTTGGGCTCAAGTCGTCAAGGCTCTCGACAACCTTCATCTCACAATGCATTTGGGTTTAGACCCCAGGTCTTGCTATCAAATTAAGGAAGAACGTGTTTTTAAGGAATTCATAAATATTTATCGTAGGATTTGTATGTCTGTAAGAAATATTAAGGACCCCGAGGCAGCATATGCTGAAGCCAACGAACTAGTCTCCCTTATTAAATACGTGGATATGAAAACAATCTCGGATACGATTGACAAAAATTGTGAAAAATCTTCTGAAGGATATTCCGAACAGGCGTTACGGCACAAAGTAAGAGTGCCTGTCAATCATTTAATTCCTGTCAGAGGGTTGAGTTCTAATACAATAACTCAGATTCTATTGACACATGGCTCCGATACTTCATATTGGCATGCAGTGCCATTGGGGGCTTTCTTGGATCTGCAAAATATAACGTCTATTTGGTAAAAATAACGGAAAGGAGATTGGGAATTTGAAATGTGATGTATCTTTTGCCCTGAAAGGCACCTGTTTTGACAGTGTCTGTAAAATTAAATATAGGTCAGGACAGATTATTTTTAAGATAATTGACGATCTCTTAAAGATACCCCTCAAAGAACCTTATCGTATGCATTGATCTTTTCCTCACGCCATTGCTCGAATCGATAATGCACGTCTTCAAGGGTTAGCTTGTAGTGGGCATGGATTTCTGATTCATCGGTTACCTCCTTTCGCATTTCACAACCAATGGTTTGCCCCTCGCCATTATTTTCCATGCATGCTTACCGGAAGGACACGAACATTTTCTTTGTATTTCAACCCACGAAAATAGAGTAATCGTAGGACAGAAGATAAGAGCGTTAATTGATCTGATAGACATACAGTCCGGATTCGTTTTTCATCCCTTGTGAGAGCTCAACCAGCCTTGTATGATGAGTGAAGAAAAGGACTTGTGTCTTTTTTGATAAATCGGCAAGCACCATTAGGGTTGCCTTGGCCCTGTCATCGTCAAACCGGATGAGGATATCATCCACAATAAAGGGGATTGGCTCGTTACTTTCCAAATATTTTTCTACTGTTGCCAGTCGCAAGGCAAGATAAAGCTGATCAATAGTCCCATCACTCATACCGTACACATCAACGGAATTACCATTTGACCGAACACCCTGGAGAATGGGTTCGTCACAAGCATTGTAATCTGTTTTCAAGCCTGCGAATGACCCCAATGTAAGCCTTGAGAAAAGCTCACTTGCTCTGGACAAGAGCGGCCCTTGGTTTTTTGCCCTGTAATTCTCGATGGCTTGTCTGAGAACAATTGAGGCAAGGCGAACCTTGACATAATCATCCACGCTTTCGCGGATGCTGGCGAGGTACTCCTGTGCTTCCTCTGCTGCGGCCGTCGCCGCTGAGGAACCATCAATGCGCCCTAATTCATTTCTTAAGCTTCCTATTTTCTCGCCGAGGTCGTTGTGCTGTTTCTTCAGTTCCGCCAATTCGTTTTCCATGGCATCGATCTGCGCGTGTAACGTATCTATGTCGATCATCTCCGCCTCTTGCAAAATCTGCTGTAGGCCTATCCCACCGCTCAGCTCTATGATCTGCCTTTCGATAGAATCGATCTCTTTTCTCAAATTCTGATAATTCGATGAATCCCTCTCACGGATTTCCAACTCGTCGTGGCTTGCACATCCTGCTTGTACGCAAAGATTATTCAATTTCTCTGTTGCCAGAAGAATGGCATTCTCCGCTTCGTGAAGACTTCTCTTTTTCTGTTTGACCTCCTTGGTCAGTTGCACGTGCTTAGTCGATTCCGTTCTGGCACGAGCCAGCTCTGCGTTCAACTGGGTTGCGGCCTGTTCTGGCGGCAGATTAGACAACTCAGGTGCCACATGCTCAACAAGTGATTTGACCATTGAGGTGAACTCCTCGGTGTCCCAGTCGATGCCTAATATTCGCTGCTTCAGAGAATCCTGCTCATCAATTTTTGTGAAAAGCTCATCGAGTTTTGAGAGTATGACAAATGCCTCTTCTGGGGAGATACCGGGCGCTAAACCGAGTGCTTCCATTGATTTATCCCAATCAACTTGCCATTCTTCGATCTTCTTCTCTGTATCTTCTTTCGTTTGCATATGCTGCTGGAGTTCAAGCTTCGAGTCGGCTATTTTCCTCTCAAGCTCGACATTACGCCGGTTGATCTTCTCAAGTGTTTCGAGAACCATCTCGAATCTCTCAACGAGCGCGTTGAATGACTCTTCCGTAGGTGATGGTTCTTCGCCAACAGTTTCGAGACACTGGTTTAATTCGACCCGGTGTCCCTTTATGAGATCCTTGGTCAGCAAGATGTCGGCTTTATATTCATCGAGTTTGTCTATCCGTTGGAGTAGTTTACCGTATGTATCGAGCCATGATCTCATTTCCCTAGGCGTCAGTGGCTTAATGCCTGCTGGCTTCCATGTATTATTCCATTCGTCCGAGTATTTTTGCTCTGATTGTTCTACCTCATGCCGGTCTGCTTTCCACTTTTCGATATCTTCCTGTACCCTTGTTAGACGTGTCAGCAGTGATGCATAATCAGCTACCCTCGTCGACTCACGACGAAGCCTATCTGCAATATCATCTGCCTGAGTAACAGATACCTCATATGCCTCCGCCAGATCCCGCTCGGGGTCGAACATGCGAATCTCTTCCTCGACATCTTCCCTGTTCAACCAAACGCGACGAACAAGTGACCATCCTTCCTGACGTTTACCTCTTACCCTTTCAAGCTCCTCCTCTGTAGGTACAGCCCCAGTAATCTTGAGAACGTCAATCTGCTGCTCAATCTCCTTCTGGTCCCTATAAGCGCCTTCGAGACGGTCATCAATGTTTTTGAGTTGAACTTCCAGGCCGGAAAATGCATCTTCAAAGCGACTGATAGTCTCTGATGATGGTACAGGTACAGCACCCAATTCCTCGAATGTAAGTGTCCAAAGTGGAAGTTGTTTCAATTGATTCTTGATCTGTGCTTCTTCGGTCTTGAGGCCATTCACTGTCTCCTTTAATTTTGTCGTAAGGTCCCCGCTCTTCTGAACTTTGGTGAGTGCTTTCTTTAGCTTCAACACGTCTTTCGGGGATTCAAGTGAATTCATCTCATCCAGCAATTTGTTCAATGCCTGTGTGGTTCCCCGGACATCTTTCATGGCTCGATCGAGGCTCGCCTTAAGGGATTCCCGCTGGCTGCCAAGCTTTTGAACTCTTGTTTTGACGGCTGATTTAGGCCTCTTTTTTCTGGCAGACTCCACGTCAAGATCAGGTCTAAATTCGAACATTAATTTCTTCACGTCTATTTTGTTTTGCTGAAGACTGCCCTTAAGCGTGCCGAGGTCCGTAGTTGCCTTCCGATGTTGTCCTAAGCGCTGGTGCATATTTTCGATGGCTTCTGCCTGGTCAAGAATCTTGAGGGGTAACACGATCAGACTGAGATCCGCGTTCAATCGTTCCAGATCCAACTCAGCCCGGCGCTTTATTTCCTGCGCTGTATTAAATTGTTGCTGGGCTTCGTGACGCTTATTGGTGAAATCATCAGGGAGGATGATAACATCTCCAATCTTCTCAAGTCTGGCAACAAGTTCCCTACGAGTACCGATCATAGGAATGACAGCATGCAGTCGTCTCAGGCGATTTCCCTCTGCCGCAAGCTTGTCCATCTCATTCTGCAGAGTTGTCCTCTCGGTCATTGCCTTTTTGAGTTCCTTATCCATTTCAGCCCATTCACGGCTAGAAAACGACAGCTCGGAGATTTTCTTCTTAAGCTCGTAATACCGGGTCAGCGCCTTATTGATGATTTGATTCTGACCCCTGCTCCTGTACAGGGCATCCGCTTCGGTTTCGAAAGATTGCAGAATCTGGCGCAGGTTTGCTCCACCAGAACTTGCCGAAAAGAGACTCTGGCCTATCTCGCCTTCACCCTGCAGGATATTCTGGCCACCAACTACCAGTGATTTATGGTCGATGCCGAAAAGTATACTGAAGGCATCCTCGGTAACGCCCTGGAGAAACTTATCCAGGATGCTATCATTGATGACCTTTTCATCCAGGTCAAGAAGCGTGTTCTTGTTTCCTTTCCGCCTCAGAAAAGCCAATTCTGATCCATCAGAGTTCGAAAGCCTACCGCCGATTCTGATATCTTTGTTGTTGTGGATGAAATTGTCTGTGGAGTTGTGTGGAATCCCATACAGCAGGGCTTTGAGTGCACGGAGGGCCGAACTCTTTCCGGCCTCATTGGGTCCGTAAAGGATATGGAGCCCTTCATTGCCCTTTTCAAGGTTAAGAGTCATGTTAGTAAAGGGACCAAAGGCACGCAGTTGAAGTTCTCTTATCCTCATAATTCAGTCCCCTTAGATAAAATGCGGCTCATAACATATTGGCGGACTCTCTCGACTGAATTTTTAATGATTGCTGGGTCTTCCAGATTGAGGGCATCGTCACCCGTCTTCAATTCATGCGGTAATCGCTGGTTAAGGTCTTTCAATGTTTCAACCGCTGCTTGCAAGAGACTATCATTGTTTGACAGGTCATCCATAGATTTCATCAGTTCCCCGATTGCATCACTCTTTGCTGCAATGCTATCGAAATCGAGCATATCGCTTGTATTGACCCTGATTTTCTCAATCCATATAGTACCACCGCTAACATCTGTTGCAACAGCCCTGATTTCATTCTTCCAGTGATCGGGGTCAGCCAACAGTTCACGGTGTACCTTCGATGGGCCTGTGATCTCAAGACGCATGGCCAATGGAATCCCATGGTTTTCCATAATTGCTCGGGTCAGATTATCAGAGACCTGTTCTCTGAGGTCTTCTACGCTAGATATTTGTCTTGCATCCATGAAGATGACTATCCAACGCATAACATCGAGATCCCTGTGTTCGGTACAAGCAATGTGAGCATCATCTACGGAAACGAGCGTACAACCCTTTGGCCCTACCTCTCTTACGTGGCGTCCTTGAATATTCCCAGGGAATATGACCCAGGGTTCCTTACAGACGACTTCGCGTTTATGTACATGCCCAAGTGCCCAGTAGTCATAACCTTTCGACAGAAGACTCTGGATTGTTGTGGGGGCATAGGGTTCGTGGCCTTCACGACCATCTAGACTTGTGTGGAGTAAGCCGATGTTGAGATAGTGCGGCAACGCTTGAGGATATCCAGCGACCAAATCCTCGATGATCGCGCGGGCATAATATCCCCGGCCATGGATTGCTACACCCAGTTCATCAAGTATCACTGTTTCGGTGCTTTTGACTGATAGGTTTTTTACGTTATCAGGCATCCTGAGATGCTTTGTGATTTGGCTTGCAGCATCATGATTCCCAGCGATTATGAAGACTTTAATACCCTCCTCTCGTAGCCTGGACATCTGCGACGAGAGAAAAAGGCCCGTGTTGTAATCCTTCCAATCACCGTCATACAGGTCGCCTGCAATCAGGATGAAATAGGCTTTCTCTGACACTGCAAGTTCCACGAGGTTTTGGAACGCCCGTCTGGATGCAATCCTAATCTCCTCAACTGGAGCTCCATCGTATTTCTGGAGCCCGATCAGTGGGCTATCGAGGTGGATATCCGCGGCATGAATGAATTTCATCAGTTCCTCCTCTTAGGCACAACCTTCACCATTTGATTTTATTCCATAAGAAAAGAACGTCACAACTACTCTAAATACTACTATACGTACGCAGCCTAGAAAAGATAGACGCACTAATTACGATATTACAACCGAGCCGTTCTTTATTTCATAAGGCATGAATTAGTCCATATACATGATTTTATATTTTTGATTAATTCATTTACATATGGACTTATCTTACCTGGATATTTTGCCACTAATTCGGATGCAAAATACCTGCCCGCCAGAGGCTTGCTCGTCGTTCCGTATAATTTAGTCGCTTCGCCTTTTATGTTCTCATAAATATCGACAGACCTGTGAAAGGTTTCCTCAAAATCTTTTTCCCAAACAGCATATTTTTCTTTTATCGTAGTTGGAGGGAAAAGGTATTCAGTTTTTTCATCAAATGTTTCGCCCACAAATCCTAATAACTCCTTATTCCTCCGACTCTTTCCTAATATCTCCTCTCGCTTTTTTTCGTTTTCCTTTTTCTTTAATTCCTCAAAGTCAATTTTTGGTTTATCCCCATCAAATATTACGAAGCAAGGCACATGGAATTCATTAAAAATAGCATATAAGTAACTGATATTATCGACAGATCCTGCTGATATTATCGCTACTCTTTCATTATCTACATCAAAGCCAGCATGATTAAAATAAATTGGTAAGGCATATTTTTCCGTATCACCTTCAATCAAAACTATTTTATTAGCAAAAAAGCCTTCATTTTTTGTTTCATCGCAGATGTGAGCAAATCTGTGTCTCAGACTCTTTTCGTCCACGGTTTTCTTATGGCATGTTTCATAGTACTTAACCAATTCATCAATACCAAATTCATAAATTTTTGTTACTGGCTTTTCCACTTTCAATTTCTTAAATAGTCTTAACTCATCAAAATGTTCCACAGACACAAAATAACTGTCGTGAGTTGAATAAATAATCTGATCTCTTCTTTGAGATAATGATCGCAATAATTTGTAAGTTGCTCTCTTAACCGGTGGGTGTAAATATATTTCTGGTTCTTCGATCCCAATTATAACGTTACGTTCTACATTTTCTGTACGTCTCTTTATATCATTATATGTCCTTAAAAGAGAAATAATGCATAACCTCTGAAGACCATTTCCTTTTAAATCAACTAACGAATAATAACCGTCGTCAGCATATAACTGAGGAGAGGGGAAAATAATTTCTGACATCAGGGGTATACCAAATTTCAATTCCAGCTTGCATTCCAAATTAACCCCAAGATTAGCATTTAATTGTTCATTTAAAAAAGCAATCTTCGATTTACCATTAATATCTTTATTGTTAGCGGTCGGTCAAAACCAGCCACTTAGGGTCGAATCAAACCCAGCCATTTAAAGGATGTTGCGAATATTGTATGCCTCCTTAAGAAGGAGGTGTACATGGCAAACATACTGAAAATGGCTAAAATACACGCAATCATAGGCTTACTTGAAAAGAAATGGCCGCACCGGCGCATTGCCCGCGAGTTGGGTGTGGACCGGGAGACGGTTGCCCGTTATGACAGGTTACGGCGTAATCGGGAGTCAAAACCCGCCATTGTGGCCCCCGGCTCTGGTTGTCCAGACATGCCAAACCCAGCCATTTCGACCGCCGGGTCCGAGGGGGGATTACTTGCGAATCTGTTCTTCCCGTCTTCGGGGCGGTCTCCTGGCAGACCCAGCGAGTGTGAGTCGTTCCGAGATGTCGTCAAGGCCAAGCTGGAACAAGGCCTGTCCGCCCAGCGTATCCTCCAGGACGTAACTTCCGAACACGGTTTCACAGGCTCGTACTCATCGGTCAAACGGTTTGTACAAAAGCTCGGCGCATCTACACCCTTACCTTTCCGCCGCATGGAATCGGATCCCGGTGCCGAGGTCCAGGTTGATTTCGGCTCAGGTGCATGGATCATCGAGGGGGGGAAGAAGCGCCGATCCCACGTGCTTCGCGTTACGCTTTCCCACTCCCGCAAGAGCTACTCTGAGCCGGTCTTCAGACAAACCACGGAGGATTTCATCCGCGCCATAGAGAACGCCTTCCGGCATTTTGGAGGGGTCACGAAAACCATGGTGATCGATAATCTGAAGGCCGCGGTGAAGAACGCCGACTGGTTCGATCCCGATCTCAACCCGAAAGTGGTGGAGTTTGCCAGATATTATGGATGCGTCATTCTTCCCACAAAACCATATACGCCACGGCACAAGGGCAAGATCGAGAGCGGGATCAAATATGTAAAGAACAACGCCCTCAAAGGCAGAATATTTTCTTCTCTGGCTGAAGAGAAGAGCTTCCTTGCCGAGTGGGAGACGAACGTGGCGGACACCCGGATCCACGGCACGACGAAGAAACAGGTTCGCCGGATGTTCAAAGAGGAGCAGGCTGCGTTGCAGCCGCTACCCTTGGAGCCCTTTCCCTTTTACCACGAGGGCAAGCGCCAGGTACATCGTGACGGCCATGTGGAAGTGGCCAAAGGTTATTACTCTGTCCCGCCGGAGTACCTGGGCCGGGAAGTATGGGTCCGCTGGGACTCCCGTTTGGTTCGGGTGTTCAACGGGCGGTTCGAGCAGATCGCGGTGCATTCCAGGGTCGCTCCGGGTCGGTTCAACACCAGCCGTGTACATCTCGCCGACGAGAAGATATCGGCTGTAGAGCGTGGCGTGGAGCACCTGTTATCCCGGGCGAGCCGGATCGGCTATCATGCAGCCGAATGGGCCAGGGCCATGCTCAAAGAACGCGGAATCGAAGGAGTCCGGGTGTTGCTGGGCTTTGTCGGTCTGGCAAAGAAATATCCGGCCCCGGCCATCAATCGAGCCAGCAAGACCGCTCTTTCCGCCCACATGTTCCGGCTTCGCCCGTTGCGCGAACTGATCAAGCGCACGGATCAGACAGAACCCGATTTCGCAGAAGAACACGAGATCATCCGCCCCTTGACGGAGTATCAGCATTTTATGACCGTATCGTTCAAAGCCATCGATGAAAGGAATGAAGATGAATCCACAACTTAAATCCGCTCTGAAACGTCTTAAACTCTCCGGACTTCTGTCCACACTGGAAGTGCGACTGCAGGAAGCGGCGGGCAATCAACTCAGCTGCGCCGAGTTCCTGGAACTGATCGTCAACGATGAGATCGCCATCCGGGAGGACAGGGCCATTGCACGCAGGGTGATCGCCTCGAAGTTCCGTGAGTTAAGAAGTATCGAGGACTTCGACTTCTCCTTCAACCGGTCCATAATACGCAGGCAGATCATGGAGCTTGCCACGTGCCGGTTTATCCGGGAACAAAGGGACATCCTGTTCACTGGTCCTCCAGGGGTCGGTAAATCCCACCTTGCCCAGGCCATAGGCCATCAGGCGGCAAAGATGGGATATATGGTTCTGTACCGTTCCATTTTTGACACCGTGGGTGACCTGAATCAGGCCGAGGCGTTGAACGAGAGTGCCAAGGTCTTGCGCAAGTATCTCAAGCCTGACCTGCTCATCATCGACGATATGGGACTCAAAAAACTGCCGAAGCAGGCTGGCGAGTACTTGTTCGAGATCATCATGCGCCGGTATGAATTACGATCAACGATCATGACCTCCAACCGACCCCTGGATGAATGGGGAAAACTGATCGGCGATGTTCCCACGGCCACGGCTATTCTCGACCGGTTTCTCAGCCGTGCCGACATTATTCAGATTGTCGGTAAAAGCTACCGGCTGCGCAACAAAGATTGCAATCCACAAGGCGAAAATGGTAAAGAAAACTCATAACAAAACTGGCTGGGTTTAAACCGACCCCCCCTGGCTGGTTTTAATCCGACCGCTGACACTTTATCAACTGTTTTCATCACATCGTTAAAAATTCCTTCAGTTTTTGTTTTAAAATCTTTTTCTATCTCAGCAGTGATATTTTGAGTGAGCCAAGCTATTATTTCTCCAAATGGATTGGTTTTGAGTACTTTCAGGTCCTCATTTACATCCTTTACTGCGGGGATAAAAAAATATTTTGGAAGATTCCCTTTCAATATATTTTTCCAGCCAAGAACTTTTTCATCTTCGGTTTTCTTTTGCTTCGGGATATTATCGAAATGCTCATCCCATAGTTGTTCAAGCTTTTCCTGGTAGATTCCTGGATCAGGGTCACCTTCCTTTCTTTCAAATAGGCTTTTGAAATCAAAATCTCCTATTTTCAAATCCTGTTTCCACCAAGATTTGATATCCGTCTTCTTTGGCGGCTTTGGGCTTAATCTAGCCCATTCTGAGTTTGCTTCCCATCTCGTTCCATGCTTGCTCTCCTGATATTTTATCTTGGAATCATCCTCATCCGCTCCCTCAGAACTCAATTTTATTATCTGTTTTATTTCCAATTCTTTTTTTTCATTAAGATGGATTTTGAATCTCTTTTTCTCCAGATCAGATAGCGCTCCAAATTCAATTTCGATTGATATTTCTTTCGTATTGTCATCATGGTGAAATGATTCTTTTGAGACTTTCGTCGAGCTAAAATTAAAAAATAAATCGAGAGCCTCGAGGATGTTCGATTTTCCGGTGCTATTTTCTCCAACAAATGTTGTTAAATCCATAAGAGTTAATGAAATGCCTTCAGCGTCAAACGTTTTAAAATTCCTAATTCTTAAAGACTTGATCTTCATTCAGAACACCTCCCTAGACATGAAAAAGAAGACGCATTGTGTATCATATGTAAATATCTTGTTTTGGCTAACGCCTTTTTCACTGCTACTGTGTAACGATCTTATGCATTTGGAACAAAAAAGATTTCAGTCCGGTCTCCACCAGGAGAAGATCATCCGTGGACGCTATGTTTCTTATGTTATTCTTGAACTGAATAGTTCCAAAGCTTTCACCATTAGGGGACAAAATATTCAAAGCATTACCCTGATAAAAAAGGAACCCCCCCTTGAACCATTTGTACGTTCCTCTTTGACGTTGCATGCATGCGACGACATCGTCACCTCTCAGAATATAGAGGTACCAATGAGTAGCAATATAGAGACATCCATTGTCGTGAAAGATCATATCAATCGGATTACTTGCGCCGTAGATACTTTCTTTATCTTCCGGAATTGTATAGATTATATCTGCACATCCATCAAGACTCACTCTGTACACCTTCCCAGAGTAGCAACCGAGATAAAGCCGCTTTGAGTCCGGTGTGAACCCCAGAGCGTAAATCCAATCCCGACCATCACCGCCAAGAGAAATTTCTACTGAAAATGTCACACCACCTGCCTCGAACTTCAAGGTATCGAGCACTTGTATCCACTCTTCCTCATCATCCAACCCCGCGAAAGCACGCCTAGCATCTTCATTGGTCAAAACTTCATAGGCTGCAGTTATCTCTTGGAACCTCTCAGTGGCCTTTGGTCCATCAGGGTTCTTATCTGGATGGTATACAAAAGCCAGTCTTCGGTACGCCGATTTTATTTCATTGGTAGTGGGATTCGATTGAGTGATTCCAAGTATCCGTAAGTGGCGAGAAAAGATCTCTTCGACATTAGGTTTATTCTTGCTTATTCTTTTCCATCCTTCTTTCGGGAGCGTTCCTAATCTGGAAATTACTCTGAAATCGTGATCCAAGACAAACGCCCTTGATTCCGACACAAATGCTACAAGTGAAAGATCGGGCGATATAGATAAGTCTCTCAGGCTATAGTGTGCATTACAATATGTTCGTGCATCGAAACTCTTCTGCAAAATTAGATCCCAGTCATAAAGTTTAATCGAGAGGTCTCTTGTCGCGCTTACAAAGCAACTACGATCAGGCGCTTCATTAAATCTGTACAAATCGTCACTGATAAATGGGATTGAGGAGGCACTTAAGTACTCAATAGATCCTCTTGAAAAATTGATATGAGGAAGATTTGTTGGTAACAGATGCGATCTATTTTGGAGCCTTAGAATATCATCACCGGAAGTTTGTGACGATTTGAATCCTTTCGGTTTCTTCTCCGTCTGAACTAATGATATAAACTGTGACTCGATAATACAATCAGGTTTAGTATCTTTAACTATTTCTTTCTTCGAGAGTCCAGCACCGCTATCTTTTTCGTTAAGTATATCAACGATTTTATTGTAGCTCCTAATGTCCGTTGTTGTTGTGTTTGGGCATTTAGAGAACATCTCGTCCATTGCCGAAAGAGCTTCCTTATACTTCTTCTTCTCGATATATTTCGAGGAAAGCTTTCTATATGTCCTGAGAAGATGAGTATAGTATGCTCCTGACGAATGATTTTCATTGTAGATGGTCAACAAGATCTCTTTAGCATTGGAATACCACCCACGGTTATAATATGAATATCCTTGGTTGTATGCCTTCCAATATTCCTTGGAATGGTCGCACTGTTTATCATCTCTCCTGCCGTACGGCAGAAATGGCATTGACACAATGCGAGCACTTGCCACCTTTATGGTATCTTTATCGTCGATTTCATGATTCCTAGTCTTTAGTTGTTCCTTAGATGGATACTTTATGATTGCAGTGGATTCGGCTTTTTCACGTGATACTATTGCAAGTATGCGAGAGAAGATACGATTAAGCACGTTCATTTATGTCTTCCCTTTAAGTTCATCAGGCGAGCTGGAATACCTTGGTTGCGGATTACACCAAGAAACAATATTCTAAAGGCCTAAAATGATATATTTAAGAGAATATGCATTTTCTTAAAGATATTCGTTTTTCATGGATATTTGATTGTGTGTGTTACGCCTATTTATCAACACCCTTGATTCTACCAAGAGGATATCCATTATTGAAGTAGCGATTCGTGGCAGATGCGCTTGTGTAGCAGCTTTCCCTCCGCTATACGCGGAGTGATCAAAGGAAAAATGAAATGCGCCAGTAATTGACGACATCACCAAGTCTCATTTTGCAGACCCTTTATTTCGGATAAAGATCATCTCTATCAGGTAGCACTTTCCTGATCCTGACTGGCGTATGATCAGGTGAATCATTTGGAAGAACATATTCGCTCAGTACGGGAATCGGTCTTGTCAGACCATAGGCTACTGCCATTCTTCCAAAGGGAGCACCGGTTGCGGCATCATTGAAATCATCTGGGGTTGGTAGAGGACTGACGTTATATTTAACTTTCCTATCAGATTGTCCTTCCGTTAATTTAATCCATGGTTCTGAAAATATATCCCTCGCAGCCGGTAAATAAGCACCGCCACCACTTAAAAAAACCTCAACTTTTTCCCATAGACTTGTCCCTGCCAAATGCCCATATGCCATTCCCCATGTTTTGACATATTCCTTTGAATCTTTGAATTGCTTTAGCTTCCTCGCCATTTCTTTCTGCATCTCATTATAATTCCCTGACATATTGTTCAAACAATTAAAAATTTTATGACAAGTGCATTCCGATTTTTCTTTTTTTAATTGACCGGCAATAAAACGCTCTATCCCTATCGTTCCGTAAGGAATATTGCGCGCCGCGTACCAATAACTCATAGATTCATTATATGGATCCTTGAGATTGCAAATCGATATGTCCGTTGTTCCTGCACCCATATCAATCACCGCGTGAAGTCCCTCTTGCCGCCGCAACGAAATAAGATACGAGGCGAAAGAGGCCACAGCTTCGGGAACAGAATGGACGCGCCTTTCGTTTTCAAGGGGTTTATTCTCAAGTTGGTATGATGCTTCAATAATATCAAATTCAGCATCTTCTGCCCCTCCAAGGCCCTCAATATTTTCAGCCCAGAGAAATATTTTCTCAAATTCTGATTTGACCAGGCTATTTTGTATGTGATCAATGGGTATGCAGATATTAAAGGCCATGTCAATTTCCATATCCCTATATTCAGGATAATCGCTGATAATATTTCTCGTCTTTTTCATGACGTCGGCCAGATAAAGTGCCGTTAATCTCTCTGCTGTAAAAGTTTCATCCAGTCTGTGTGCCTGCCTGTATTCATAAAATTTCTCACTCGAAACACGGTCAAGGAAGTTATGGTCATGGTTACCGGCGACGATGACCTTGAACCTTTGAAAACCAATATCCCACTCTTTGTTAAGGAGATAATTTGCGGCTTCAATCCCAAGAATAAGACAGCCTTGGTCATTGATTGCGGCAACAGAAGGGAGACAAAACGATGGATAATTTGGTAGTGAATGATTGAATCTTACAATCTTGGTACCACGCCGCCCCAGTTGGGAATACATAATTTTAGTCGCACTAGTGCCAAAATCAAGCCCTACCTGGATGTTGACTTTTCCTCTCTTTTTTTGAATGAGTGGTGATCTGGCTTCTGTCTTTATAGGTTGTGCCAGTTGCACTTCCGCTTTTGGATCAGATCCAAGTTCTCCTGTGCTTTCTTCATAGCCTGTTACTTTTTTAAGCCACTTCGAGAATTCCTGCAGCAATTTCGTCATAGGAAACTCCTACGGTTCTATTCTCTTCGAGTTTACGTTTCTTGGCCTCCACTTCTGCTTCCAGTCTTCTGATAGTTCCC
This sequence comes from uncultured delta proteobacterium, assembly GCA_963729715.1. GTDB lineage: Bacteria > Desulfobacterota > Syntrophia > Syntrophales > UBA2185 > Fen-1135. The sequence goes on along the minus strand of CAVSPA010000005.1, from coordinate 118,312 downwards.
TCCAACATCCTGATATACCGTGCATGACTCTTCTTCACGTTGGCTTGCTGTAATAGATCAGACCTCATTTTTATACTCTTCCCGTATGATGATTGAAGGCTCTCCAACCTAAGATTTAAGAAGGCATCATTGTTTCTTTCTGCATCCTTGCGTATTTTTTCAACACGTTCGTGAAAAATAGATTTTGCATCTTTGTACGCTTGATCTAAAATATCTGGCTTAACCTCGCATGATTGTTTGGCATCGAAGCCTCTTTCTACCATATCCCCGAGGATAATTTCGGCATCATCATCAGTACATGCAACTTTAAGATCTTTATCCAAAATAATCATCTCTATTGTATTATTGCTTCGCGCTGCTTTGACCTTAAGTTTGAAAATGAAATATAGATAGAATCCTTTAAGCAATGCATCTGTATTCAGAACCACATGATGCACGTTGGATTGAAGTCCTCCTGCATCTTCGTAATTCCGGACGATCGCCTGGGTAATGGGGTGCAAGACATTGATAAAATCAACATTCGGTAAATCAAAGGCGATCTGTGAATCAAAAGTAATCGGTACGCCATCATGAGGCGAACTTATATAACGGGTTGCAGAGGAAGCCCCTGCATATTTAAGCAATGTTGACTGCAAGTTGTTGTCGGGAAAGATTGAGCCTCGATTACTTGATTGATCATACTCTAAGCGTGTCCGCGGACAATTTGTTTTGAGATAATCAAGGATGAACCGGTACATCTGTTCGCTCGTGATATACCGTCTGTGGAGTCTGATCCTCTTCACTTCTTCATCGAAATATTGATCTGTTCCAATAAACTGTGCGGCCTCCGTTTCTAATGTTTTCAGTTGATGCATTCTCGTTTCAATTACTTTGAATTTATTTTCTATAATCTTCTCTTCTTCCTCAGCTGTGAGTTTCTTGATTAATAGCTCTTTCTCAATGTTACTGACCTCCTTTCCAAGTATTAATTCCAACTCCCCTATCGACTTCTCAAAGATATTAATCCTCTCATACAGCCTTCCAAGAATCCGCTCCTCGATAGTTCCTTCGATCCAAAAATTAAATATTCTGATTGTTGGGGATTCTTGTCCGATTCTGTCGAGGCGGCCGATCCGTTGCTCAACCTCCATGGGGTTCCAGGGAAGATCATAATTGAAAAGCGTGTCACAGAACTGAAAATCCAATCCTTCGCTACCTACTCTTGAAGAAAGCAACACCTCCAAGTCTTTTTTCTCTCTGAAGGTATCCACCAATTTCGTGCGTTCATTTGGAGGAACGTCACCGCTAATTAAGACGCACTTGAATCCATCAACAGTGAGCCGCTTCTTCAGATATCCTAAGGTATCCTTAAAGAAAGCAAAAACCATTACTTTGAGCGATTGTTCTTCCCTTTTCATTACGCGCAATATTTCGATGAATTTCTCATATTTTGTATCCTGCCCTTCTTCCGGCCAGTTTTGCACAAGTAGTCTTAAAGTTGTTTCTACGTCCTTAAAGCGACCTTCCGGCAACAACTGACTGTTTAAATCATCCTCAGAAAAAGGACTATCTTCCGACACATCTTGGCTGACGGATAGAAATTTTTGCCGATAAAATTCAACCATAGCTGGGATAGAAGACGCCATGCGTCGTTGCGGCATATTAAGTAACCACCTTAGAATTTGTGGATTTGCGACATTACGTTCTGAGTGCATACGAACATAGGTTGTTACAGTATCGTAAAACTGCTTTTCCAGTTCAGTGAATTTCAAGCGGATTGGGAACGCCCTTCTCAACGGGAAATGTACTTGTACATCCCTTTTCCGCGTTCGACTGAAAATATGACCGATTAAATTTAAATCTGCAATATCCCGCTGCATTTTTAAAACAAGTTGCCTGGATTGAATTTTGTCCGAGAGCGCTAACCTCAATTGTGCCAATGATTCCAGTATCTCTTTGCGGAGAGGATTGGTTCTGATCCATTCAGACTGTCCTGTTGACTCTATTAACCGTATAGCTTCTTCCACATTCGGAGGAATACTGCCCAAACAAAACTGGGTTTTTACAATCGGTTCATTATGGCGTATTCTATTCTCCACAGTCAAAAAGTCCGGAAATTCATCATCGTCAAGAATATTTAAAAGGCTGAAGAGATTTTCATTGCCCAAATGAACAGGTGTTGCAGTCAACATTAGAAGCGCATCGCTGCTACGACTGAGCAACACGCCCACTTTACGCAGTTTTGTTTGTAAGTTCCTCATGTGATGTGCTTCATCAATGGCCACGAAATCAAAACTTGGGGCTACTTCTTCCAGACGATCAAAGATTGTCTGCTTGCGAATGGATTCTAAAGAAATTATTCCATTTAAATTCTCTTCATCGGGTCTTCGTTCGTAATCGTCAATAAACTTTAAGAATTGTCTTGCATTTAAAATAGTGAATTTCTCACCGAAGCGTCTCTTGAGTTCGATTTGCCACTTTTCGGTAAGATTTGCCGGACATACTATCAAAGTTCTTTGCACATCACGGCGTGCGCGAAGTTCGGTCAATATCAATCCGGCCTCGATTGTTTTTCCAAGACCAACTTCATCGGCAATCAATAGTCTATGTCTGGGTGAAGCAAGAAATTTTAAAAGTGGCTTGAATTGATAGGGGAAGAATCTTGTCCGTGACGCATTAAAGGCATAGATATTATTATCGAGAGGCTGGCTCCGTATGATCCTTTGGTAGGTGATTAGCCTTTGAAATTCCTGGTAGGAATCGATATTCCCCCTGACAAGGTTATCATACGGAGTGGGATCAGGAACAAACGGCCGTAGGTCAACTTCCGGCTTGACCGTTCGTCCAGCGGGGCCGAAGTTGACGAGATAGTACTGGATATCGTTATGTAGCTCACGAATTTGAACGACAGTGCCTATTAACGATGGATCGCTTATGCACTGAACCTCGTCGCCACCTTTATATTTTGTAGCCATCCATTGCACCTATATAATATTATTTTCTAAGACAATTAAATCTCCTTTTTCTGTCATCTCTAATATACTATTGGAACCTAATCTAACGTGATCGACCACGCTCATCGCTTAAGCAATGTCTCTTTCGACAGAATCACACAGATCAAATATCCATCTCCACGCCGTGTTCCTGCAGCCAGGCTTTGTGCTCCTCGTAATCGGGGATCACCCGCGATACAAGACGCCAGAAATCCTTCGTATGGCCTTTCTGAAGCATGTGCGCCATCTCGTGAACCAGGATATAATCGAAAACCCAGACGGGGGCCATAACGGTGCGCCAGTTGAAATTCAAAGTGCCCTTATCCCCGCATGACGCCCATCGATTGCCCAGATCCAAGACCCGGATGCATTGCACCTCAGCTCCAACCCGCTTGTCATAGCGGAGGATTCTAAGTCTCATTTGCTGTTCAGTCTGCTTTTTATACCATTTAATAAAGTGTTCGCGCGCACGTGCCTGCTCGTTCTCTGGAAGTTCAAAATGGCCATGGTTGAAACGCAAAAGATGTGATCCGTCCGATTTTTTGACAGAATCCCTGCCATCGCCATTTTTCATCAACTTCAGTCGATAACTTTTTCCGAGGTACAAGAACCCTTGCCCGTTGACGAAATCACGATGAATTTTTTCCTTGTTCGTTTGGATTTTATAGGCAAGTTTCTGATGAATCCATAGACGTTTGCTGGAAACAAATTTTGTTATCGCCGCTGAATCCGCATCTTGGGGCGCAGTTACAATAACGGTCCCATCCCGTTCGACCGAGATTCCCAAGGATGTTCTTCCGGTTCTTTTTATAGAATACTCTATGCCCTCAGTTGTAAATTTATTTCTCATGACTTTACCAAACGCAGATGCAACGTTTTCGCAAGTTCGATAAATCGATCCGCAATACGGTGGATTTTTTCATAAGGAACGATATTTCTGTCGTCTATCTCGTTGATGATCCATGTTCTCAAAAGATTCTGCGCGTGTTTCCGACGCCAGAAATCCTGGAGGCCAATCTCCTGCTTTACATGTTCCACGATTTCGATGACGGCTTCGCAGAATTCCTTCATTTTCTTATCCGCCGCTGGCTTTCCATATTCATCGACCAGGATGCCCAAGAACGGCGCCTGGGTTTTGGGATCCAAACCTGTTTCATCCTCTTTTCGCCCCGCCCTGGTTTCTCTGATAAATTTCCTCAATTCTTCTACGAGGGCATCCCAGTTTTCTCCGAAGGCATCCAGAATCTCTTTGAGCCTTTCGCTTAGTTTCTTGTACAATGCAGGGTCTTCGTTATAATGTTTCTGAATATGGAACCTTGCCGCATGTTCCATCTCCAACGCTTGGGACTTCCTGGACTTCAGCGCATCAACCTGTTTCTCAAAGTTTTCATCGAAGATGGATATGGGCGGAACTTTCGGATCAACCCCCTGTGCCACAATGTGTTCATCGAGCAGTTTTTTTACCTTGTCGCCCACCCCGGCAATATTGAGTTGTGAATCGCGGTACCGGTTGGCAGCGGTCTTGTTGATGAATCCGAGGAGTTTCAAATCATAGACATAGGGAAGGGCCTCGGGGCGTGGCATGATCACATCCATGCTCTCGGCAAAGTCACCAACACACCGAATAAATTCGGCTCTGATCTCCACATCCCGCAACAGGTTAACGCAGGCCTCCACATCTGTGAGATCCTCAATATCACGGCTATGAAACAGCTCCAACACCCTCCGGTGGCGATCTTCAAGCTTTGGGAGTTCGTCTTTGACATTGATAAGCGCACCCTTGATGTCCTCCTGTGCGTACATGGCGAGGGCTTCCGTAAGACGGGCGCCTACCCCATAGTAATCCACCACGAGACCATGCGTCTTTCCATTGCGGCAGCGATTTACCCGGGCAATCGCCTGAAGGAGTTCGTGGCCTTCCATGAAGCGGTCAAGATACATGACCTGTTCAACGGGGGCGTCAAACCCGACAAGCAGCATGCTCTTTATAATAATGACGGCAAGCGTGTCTTCTTTGAAGGATTTCTTGAATCTCCCATTCTTTCCGACAAGGACCTCATGTGTGCTCTTGTCCGTATGCTGTTTGTAGTGGGGCGGGTCGTTATGGTCGCCGGAAATAATCGCGGCAAATTCAAGTTTTTGAAGAATATCTTTCTGCTTTGCGGCAATCATCAGAAAGCGTGTCTCTTCGTCGAGGTTTTTCTGTTCATCCTCGGAAAGGCGAAACAGCCTCGGATCAAGGATTTCGATCCTCTTCAAAAGCTTTTCCTTTGCCTTGGAAAAAGCTTCATAGTAGCGGATGGCGGCTTTTCGGCTCACCGCGACCACCTGGGCCTTAAAACCGCTGGGCAGAGTGTTTGCTGCGTAATGGAGAAGCATATCCTCCGCCTTCGCCTGGACAAGATTCAGCGACTCAAGAATATTCTCCACATTGCCATATCTTCGTCTTATGGCCTCTCTTTCTTCTTCGGTCTTCGACCGGAACATATCATCAAAGAACTGGTCGAGCGTTCTCCCGTCTTCGACCTTGGCATTAACCTTCCGTCCTTCATACAGGATTTTGACAGTCGCCCCGTCCCGCTGTGACTCTTCAATCGTGTAGCGATCAATGTAATCGCCGAAGATTTCGTAAGTCTTCTTTCCTTTACCCGCGATAATCGGTGTTCCCGTGAATCCAATATTTACTGCATTGGGAAGCGCCCGCATCATGTTCGCATGCAGCATGCTCGTATGCGATCTGTGTGCCTCGTCGGTGAGAATCAGAATTTTCTCCGAAGCGTTCCAGATGGGGAATATAATCGGTTTGGGGGGAAGTTTGTATTCGCTCTTTTTCTCTTCTGACGCGGCCGCCTTGAGCATTTCATATTCCGGGACTTCATAGTCCTCGGACACGGGCGTCTCACGGTCCTGGTATTTCTGCACCATCGTGAAGACGATGTTGGAGCTTGTATCCCGCATCAACGCTGCAAGCCTGTCTTTGCTGTCGGCATGATAAACCGTCTCACCGGCAAGGGCCGCGCTCCCCTTTAACTGACCTTCAAGTTGAACCCTGTCCGTAACGATAACGACCTTGAAGTCTTTCAGGTCATCGAGGGTTCTCATCTTCCGGACGAGGAACACCATCGTGTAGCTCTTCCCGGAGCCCTGGGTATGCCAGATGATGCCGCCGCGCTGGTCCGCATCACCGTCTTCTTTTCTCGTTTTGCCCGTCCTCAAGCGCTCGATCGCCCTTTGCGCTGCCCGGAACTGCGGATACCGGCAGAGCATCTTCACCTGTTTGCCGTCTCTTTCGTCAAAGAGAATAAAGTTTCTGACGATATCGAGAAGATGCGTTCTCCGGAGCATCCCGGCTATGAGCACGTCCTGACTGTTCAGCTCCTTTTTCCCCAATTCCTTCGCTACAACACTCATAGGAAGAGGGCTCGTATCCTTCCACTCCATGTAGTGCTCATAACCTGCCCCTACTGTAGCAGCACGGGCTTCCTGTCGGTAAGTGCTGACGAGGAATTGGTTGAAATAAAAGAGTCTTTCACACCCTTCCTCTTCCTCCACGGCCTGTCGCTGATTGGAATATCTGAGGAGCTGATTGATGCCCTCTTCCATAGGGTTAGTGAGTTTCGGGCTTTTGCATTCAATAACGACGAGGGGGATGCCATTGACGAAAAGCACCATATCGGGGGTAATAAAGGTCTTTCCACCAGGCAGATCAACGCGGAATTGATTGATTGCAAGGAAATCGTTCCGGTCGGGATGATCAAAATCAATGAGGCTGACTGTCTTGTCTTTACCTCCGTGCAACACGGGATGCCCATCGACCTCAACACCCCGAAGAATATATTCAGAAGCCTCTTTATTGGCCTCCATGAGTTTCGGGGAACTGATCCGCTCCAGTCTGCTGATGGCCTGGTTGATGCGATGGTCATCGAGCCAGGGTTCGCCCTTTTCAGTGAGGTTTATGTTCCTTAACGCCTGCCGGAGTCTGTCAGTCAGTAAAACGTCGCGGAAACTTTCCCTCTCTGTTAGATAGGGCACATCAATATCGCCTTCGATGTGCTGCCATCCCATCCCTTTTAGCTGCTTGATAAAAGGGATTTCCACATAGGTTTTTTCATCAGGTAAAGACATCCATGCCTCTTCAGTTTAGCAATTTATTTGCATTAAGCATTCTCTCCTTTGAGAATCTCACCTTGTACATATTCCTTCAACTCATCGGCTGAAGTGAAATAGATGTATCCCTTCTGGTTTAGTATCTGCTCAACATCTCTCCCGCCATTAAAAAGGAGAGCAACGGGTTTGCTGAGACCCGGCTGCATACCCTCCGGCCACGCAAGGTCCAGAACAGCGAGCAGGTTGCCTGTATCATCACACAACTCGTATTCGATTTCTGCCGAGGGTAACCCCTGTTTTTCTACCCATACTGCACACTCCAAAAGCAAGTCTTCTTCCTCATCGGTAATCAGTTTTACAGGAACAGCCACAGCTTTTCTGAGCATTATATCTTCCACAATCTTCGATTCAGGTATCTTTCCGTGGAGAAGACTCTCCAGGAAGTTGTTTGCCGCCTGCGCGATGAGCTTTCTTCGTTCTTTCAGAAAGTCACGATATCCATCCACCGTCCACAGGTCTTTATCCATCGGTATCCAGTGCGTTTGCAGGGTGCCAGGGTGCTTCTCTTCGATGTCCCTAAAGTATTTTTCAGGAAGTTTCTTTCCAATCCAGAGGTTTGTTTCCTGTGTCTGAAATGTAAAATTCGCAACGGCATTCACCTCTGATCGGTCGAACTTATTTTCGTAGAGAACGGCCTTGGGAAAAATGTGATGAACCTGAAGGGCGCTTAATTTGCCAAGCATGAACCCGGATAGCTCGACGCCGCTGCCCCAGTCCCTGGCGCCGCCGACCCGCGTTAAAAGATACAGCAGCGGATAGAACCGCGCACCGGTACTCCATCCGCTCACATCCTGTTCTTTAATCGTGAGGTCTCCTCTTATTTTGCGCAGGCTGTCGATTAAACGATCCAATGCACCATCCTTTTTTTCTATGAATGTCAAATCCTGGGCAAGCACACTCTCGGTTGATCCTGCATATCTGCCCCATAAGAACGTATGAACATACCAGTAGAGGAGCTTATCCCTCTCGATATGATCCGGGTGTTTGTCGCCATGCTGGGAGAGATACCGTGTTATGAGGGGTATGGCGCCCCGACCGCCGAGCACTCTGTCATGGTCAAGCCCCAGGCGTGATGAAATCAGGTTCAGAAGAGCGTCAATCCTTTTTTCCGCCTCGATGAGCCCATTTTTGAAAGTATGCGTATCAACATCTTTTAAGCTCGAGAAATAGGCCTCGCCGGTAAGTAAAGTCGTTACATTTCTCAGCAGCCATTCGAGGGTGAATTGAAAGTCCACATTTTTCCACTTTTTAAGCTTCTTTCTCATTTCAGTCCTCGCCTCGGGCCATGTGGCGCATATCTTTGCCAGGGCAAGGTCACCCTTTGAGAGTTTTGTGCCACCGGAGTTTATCCGGTTGAAAATATCAACAACAATGTCAATAGACATATCCTGTCCTGTGATTTTTTCATCGTATAGTTCAATCTCTTTGATTTGGTCGATAGCATTGAGACGGGCAAGACACTGAGTCCTTTTGTCTTCAGTTTCCAATTTTGTCATTAATGAGCCGAAGACTGTGGCAGCACCTTTTTGCACAAGCTGCGTCACATTGACCCAGAGAGGATCGTCCTTCATCTTCATGGGCATGTAAAACTCAAAGACCTGGTCCTCTATATGAAAATAGAGTCCTGTGAATACCTTTTCATCGCCCTCAAAAAACATTGGAGGCTTCCCGCGAACGATGCCATAAAGAGAGGTTATTCTCTGTTGTCCATCCAGTAAAAGATTAACAACCCCCGGCGATACCGGCCCTTCGCCACGCGTGGGCGCACCCTCCGAAGGTGTGACCCAGATGAGGAGGCTTCCGATAGGGAATCTCTTGTAGAGTGAATTGATGAGTCCTTTAACCTGATCACGATTCCAGACAAAACCACGCTGGAAATGGGGAAGCGCAATCGTTCCAAGATCAATCTGGTCAAGAATGGTGGATATCTTCATTTTTCTATTCCTCTTTGTTAATATTCACCCTAACCTTTCCGGTTAAGAGGTCGTGCATGAGGCCTTTTTTGATTGCTGTTAGCTTTTCTAAATAGATTTGCGCTGTTGTAATTCTCTGGTTATGAGCAGCGATCGCGCTTGCAATCATATCCTGTTCATTGGACCCTGGGGCCGGTGCAGCTATTTCAAGAAGAGAAAATTGAGTTCCAGAGATTTCCATGAATGTAGTGCCTGAAGCTCTCCTCACCATCTCGTTGGACAAAGCTTGAATCTTGTAACAAACAAACCTATTATCCCAGCCATCCTTTATGATGATATTTTTGAAGCCCTGATTTGTAGCAAGCTCTCGTTGAGTAATGGCAGCTAAGCCGAGGGTCGCTCTTGTTGTGACAACGATAGAGCCAACAGGCAGAAGATATGCAGAACAACTGTCTAAACCCTTCTGTGTAAGCCAATCCTGTCCACTTGATATGTAGTCGGTCCTTAGCTTGGACATGTCAGTTGGCGTTATCCAGGGTATTATCCCGCCCCAATAGGATGGAACAACTCGCGATGGTGTAGTTCCGGCCACAATCTTGCCAATCTCGTTGATAGGGTATACTTCCCATTCATTTGGTATTTTGCCGAGCTGTGAATCCTTGAACTGTTCCGGATGGGCAATGGGGTTGCGGAGTTGGCCATTTTCATCGAGACCGCGGGTGAGGAGGTCATGGAGCAATCCTTGCTTGATGGATTTCAGTTTTACGATAAGCTGCTCAGTCCTCTGAATCGCCTTGTTAGTGGTGTCAAGAAAAGTGGCTATTTGGCGTTGTTCAATCTCAGAAGGAACAGGTGTTTTCAACCTTTTCATGTCCTGCTGAAAAATGTGAGGTATTGAGCTCCCAGATACTCTATCCTCGACTATCTTTTGGAACGAAGCACTGTTCAGATAATGATATATGAATTCCGCTATCAAAGGTGGCCTGACTCGTATGAGCATCATTGTGCTGTTGATGGTTGATGGCCCTGGCAGGGTGTCAATTATTGCTATTCGACCTATCGTACCATCTTTCGTCAGAATGATATCCTTTTCTTGAAGAGCAATTTCCCATGATTCATTATAACGATGTATATTAATGTGGTCGCAAAGTGACCAATCAACACGGCCGTTTTTAATGTGATTTCCTGCAATCAAAAATGGTCCATCGTTTTTATATTCACTGGCCTTAAGCCCCCTCCATCCGATACGCCCTTTTATATAGGCATTTTTACCAAGTTGTTCTTCGGTCCAATTATCATTCATTGATATAACCCAAGCTCAGCATCATCTTTGACAGACTAGATTCTATAAACTTTTTGTTTGTTTTTATCTCGTTTAACGTAACTTTGTACTTATCCCACCAATTTTCAAACGCGGCAACGACCTCCTGTCTGTGAGCAGCGACATAGGCTTCAAGATGCCCTGAAAGTTTTCCTTTCAGGATTTTGAGCACCAGCGCCGCGCAGTCGTCATCAGTCATTGTATCACGTGCCTCACGCAGTTGCTCGATGAACCGCCGTTGCAGAGTCTTCAATTGCTTCTTTGATTCTTTCAGTTTTTCGAGGATGTCATTGTATGGGGCCAGTTGCTCTTCCAATTTCCTGATACTTTCTTCAGCAGGCGCGATCTTTGCCAATAACTCTCTTAAATGTGCTTGTAGCGGACCCGTATCGGCGCCCATTTCCTCATAGAATTTTATAGAGCCTTTCGTCTTTTTTGCCCCTGTTAGAATCTTGATCTTTCCTTTGTCTTCTTTGATGATGTTTTTGAGGTCAGCAATCTGCTTTTTCAACTCTTGGGCGTAATTGGGTCTGTCACCTTCATCGCCTTCATCCTCGCCTTCGTATTCCTCGTTTTCCTGTGCCTCAAAGGCTTCTTTCTCCTGTTCGAGACGGACGATCTCCTGCCTCGCGTTTACAAGTTCTTCCAGATATTCAGGAACAAGCCTTACAACGAGGGGATCTTCTCCTGGTTCGAAATTGTTTCCTTTTCTATCCTCCATGGCGTCTTCGATGGTATCGATCCAGCCGTCAAGAAGCCCGCCGAATCCTTGGGCAACCAGGGATTTGAGGTCATACAGAACCTCGTTCCACCAGGAGGCAATGACACCGGAAACCTTGAAGTTGTCGAGGAGACCGACGGGCGTTAAGGTTTTGCCAAATGCAGAAAGAAGGGCCGACCGCGCTTTCATAACATTTGCCGTAGCGGGAAGGTTTTGCAGGATGTGAATATGTTCTCCCCACCACCTGTCAAAGGTCGTGAAAATTTCTGTCTCCCTTTTTTTTAGGGCGTCGTCATCCTCTATTTTTTTCTTGATAGCGGCGCGCTTGGCGATGGTGGGATCGAAGTCGAAATAGTCCTTATCCCGCTCGACGAAGACCACGGAGGGCGCTAATCCATGGGCGGCGAAGAGGTCTCTTTTATCTTCTACCTCACGTTGCGGTATACCTCCGTCAAGGTGCGCCCGCACATCATGGAGCTCTGGCGGCGGTGCGTTGTCTGCATAACGGCGGATGTTCAGGTTCCATTCGTTGGCTTCGACGTCACTTATTTCAACAACAGTTGCATATCCGGGTATATCATTGAAGGCGTCGAAAGCAGCGACGATCTTTTCAATGTGCTCCGGGCGGAGATAATTCTGGGCACGGCCGGAGTAGTACTCCCCATCTGCATTGATAAAGAGAATTTTCCCCTTTCTCGCTTCCGCCTTTGCCCCTTTTGCTCTGCAAATCATGATACAGGCTGGAATGCCAGTTCCATAAAAAAGATTGGGCGGAAGACTGATGACCGCTTCGAGGATATCGGCTTCAAGGATCTTTGTCCGAATCTTCTTTTCTTCACCGCCTCTGAAGAGGACGCCGTGGGGCATGACCGTTGCCATCATACCGCCGGGTCTCAAAACGGCCAGCATATGCTGAAAGAACATCAAGTCCGACTTTTTGCCAGTTTCGGGACAGAAACCATAGGGAAAGCGCTCGGGAAATTTCATCCCCTCCTTTGAATAATTCTGGCTGAAAGGGGGATTGGTGATGACCCGGTCGAAGCGCATCAGCTCTCCGGCGTCCAGATGGAGGGGATTCATCAGGACGTCTTCGTTCTGTATGTTCGCATCAGGTATGCCGTGGAGAATCATGTTCATCTTGCAGATGGCCCAGACGCCACCGTTGTTGTCCTGGCCGTAAAGAGAGACGTTGGAGGGATTGCCGCCGTATTCCTCCACATACTGCTTTGACAGGATCAGCATGCCGCCTGAGCCCACGCAGGGATCGTAGATCCGCATGGCTTCCTGAGGCTTGATAATTCTGACCATGAGGCGCACCACATCTCTGGGGGTATAGAACTCGCCGCCTTTCTTGCCGGCGGAATCGGCAAATTCTCCAATGAGATACTCATAGGCGGCGCCAAGGAGGTCGGGAAACTCGAAGTCCTCATTTCTCAGGCGGTACTTATTGAAATGGACGATTAAATCCTGGAGCTTCTGGTCGGGGATCTTCGTTTTTCCCACTTTTTTTGTGAAATCTATATGGGCAAGGACGCCGTCGAGGCCCTGGTTTACGTGTTCAAGACCCATTAGCGCTTTGTTCAGTTCATCGCCGATATTTCGGTGGGCGTGCTGGAGGGTCTGCCATCTCGATTCTTTCGGGACATAGAAATTGGTGTAGCGGGCAGGATCGTCGGCCCGTTTGATCGCTTCTTCCTCCGGGCGACCTTTTTCAAGGTTTGCCTTGATTATTCTTTCGTACTCCTCCTGAAACACATCAGAGCAGCGCTTCAGGAAAAGTATTCCGAAGATATATTCTTTATACTCAGAGGCATCCATTTTCCCCCGCAGGATGTCTGCAGCAGCGAATAGGTGATGTTCAAGTTTGGCAAGAGTAAGTTTTTTCATCGAAGATTATTCCCTCAAATGAATGATTCCGGATGGCTGCGTCGCATACTCAGGAAGCCGTCTTGTCCGATAACAATGTGGTCTAATACGGCAATTTGGCTTTACAAGCATTGATGCGCGCCGCGGTAAGCACCTTATCTTTGTCGCCGGCAATTCCGTTCTCGATTTGGGCGATGATCTTGCGTTTGTGATCGGAGATCTGCCGCGCATACGGCTTGTTGTTCCCGTCGTAATTCATTTCTCCCGGCCAGAACTGGTCGTAAAGTTCCTCTTTAATGGCAACTTTTGTGAGCATTTTTGTCAGAAGCAATAAAAATAAAAAACCCCGTTCACTTTTGAGAAACGGGGTGTCGAGAAATCAGTTTATCTGTCCCTCTCAAATAATGTGAAGAACAAGCTTGCTTGCTATTATCCTCAATATCCGCTTGAAATTTATGCAAAAATATATCTAAACATACAATCAGTCAAGTCCTTTTCGTGGATTCAAAATAATAAAAAGAGTAACTTTACCAGCTTCTAATAAACTGTCGAATATTAATACGAAAATAAAACTGTGCATCAAGCCGCTTCAGGCAGTTTTTCTACTTTGACCTCATAGCCTAAGGCAGTGATCCTTGATGTTAAACGTCTGACAAGATGTTGTTCATTTAACTTGTCGAAATAATCAGCACCAAGTTCATTGTAAGTGCGATGCTCTTTGATAATATGGTAAGCCATAACTAAGATGGTGTGGCCGACAGCAAGGGCTGCCCGTTTCTTCCCCCTTCTTGCCGCCAGGCGACGGTACCTGGCGCTCAAGTAGGTGTTTTTTGTTTTGGACGCTGCCCATCCAGCTTCCACCAAGGCGCTTTTGAGCCATTTGTTCCCCTGTGTCACTTTGCCGCTTCTTCGTTTTCCCGCGCTTTCATTGTTGCCCGGACTGGCTCCCGCCCAGGAGGAGAGGTGGGCATCTGATGGGAAGCGTGACATATCGATTCCGATCTCGGCGATGATCCGCTCAGCGAACTTTTTTTTTACACCTGGAATGGTCTGGAGACCTTCAGCTTCCTCCTGGAAAGATTCCATCCTCTTCTCTATTTCATCGTTCAGCTTCTCGATGGCCTCGTCATACGAGGCAATCATCTGAAGCGTCAGTTTCAGGATGATACGATGATGATCCGAAAAGTAACCCTCCAAGGATTTTTCCAGATCCTCGATCTTGTTCCTGAGACGCCCTCTGGCGAGATCAGCCATTTCCTGAGTGCTCATATCATCCTCGATCAGATGATGGATCATGTTCCGGGCAGATACCCCGTTGATGTCCGTTGCCACTGAAGAAAGCTTGATATTGGCATCCTCCAGAAACTTCTGGAGGCGGTTGATCTCAGAAGAACGCTTCTGGGTAAGTTTCTCACGGTAGCGCGTGAGGTCTCTTAACTCCCGGATCGGCTTGGGAGGAATAAAGCTCGCCTTGACCAGGCCGTGACGAAGGAGTTGGGCAAGCCATTCGCAATCCCTTACGTCGGTCTTCCGTCCGGGAACATTTTTCACATCTCTGGCATTGGCCAGAATGACCTCCATGCTGTCCTCCAGAATGTTGAATACCGGCTTCCAGTAAACCCCGGTGCTTTCCACAACCGCATGGGTGCAACCTTCTGATACCAGCCAGTCTCGACAGGCCAGAAGATCACGGGTCATGGTGGAAAAGGTCTTGATGGTTGTCTTCGGTTTCTCATGGGGTTTGCCCACCGCCAGGCAAACAACGATGTTCTTCTTGTGGACATCGATACCGCAGCATCTCTCAATAATGGCTCCCATAATCATGTCTCCTTTCTCTTTAAAAAAGGGGGCAGATTATCGATGAAAAATTTAATACGCGTACTCCCAAAGGGGTAACAATCCGTGGTTCTTTTAATCTGCCCGGGTCAGATTACTACTCGGGGTATGACCACCAAAATATCGACGACCCTCTTCCTTTTGAAGAAAGGATATAATGTCAAAGAGCTATAAACAACTTATTTTCATGCCTTCGTGGTGCCCTCGCGGGGCATGTTGATTTTTAAGAAAATATTTTTAATACTTCATACATTATCTAAAAAATTTCTGTTTCTCGCATCATTGTCCTGATTCTCAAATATAGTTTCCTGTGACTTCCGTGACCGATACCAGTACACATACATTCCAGAATAAAATTCCGGAAGCTTGTATGAGCGAACATACTACTTTCTAAATTGGTGTGAATGAGGAGAGAAAGTGACAAAAAGCGAAATTTGGAGATAAGAAATATTTATGATGATATTGAAATTAGTTGAGGGAATCTGCGAACTGATCAGCGGCATTCGTGAGGCAATTATGATTTGTTTGTGCACTGAATGTACCCCGAATGAGCATGGCTTGTGCTGTAGTCATGGATAGACTGTGACGCTATAAGAAAATTTATTATTATATGTGTTCGCCTGAATCTTCTTTGCTTCGCAATCCTTCACTTCGTCCGCTGCTTAGAACCTGCAGCGACCTTCGTTCGTATTGAATCCTCTATGAGAGCTCCACCCGCTGCCAAGAACCTGCAGCGACCTTCGTTCGTATTGAATCCTCTATGAGAGCTCCACCCGCTGCCAAGAACCTGCAGCGAGTTACGCTCTCGCCTTCAAGATCCTATGACACTTTTTGACCTTGAACTGTTGAAGTAGGAATCATGCGCAGAGCCTAAAATCGAGCTGTGCGGTCACGCAAGTGAAACCCTGGAACCCTGCCTGACGGAAGTTTGAATTATATATTATTATTATATATAGTATACCTATTCACCACTATTTCACATGTCCGGCAAGAAGAACCCGCTAAATTTCATAAGTCTTTGTAATTATTCAGTATCACGTAAATTCGGAAATTTATATTATATAATAGTAGTAGCATTCACATTTATATCACTATTTCTCTGTTTCAAGGCAGAAGTTGGTGACGTATAACTCACTTGTGTGAGTAAAAATAACGGGGAAAAGTTGTAAAAATTGTATCCGGGAAGTAACGCAGCGGGGCAAAAAAGCCTGGAGGAAATTTCATTCCAGGCTTTCATCTTTGTGGGAGAGGTCACCAATCATCAGACCAATGATCCTCATTCTTCCCATACCGCGGTTTCATCCAGTGGATCGTCCTGATCCACCCCTGCCGTCTACGCCAGAATATTTCAGGCTGGGTCTTGAAATGCATTACGGGGATTGGAACCAACAGAGGTGTATAGGTTCTGTGAGGATCCAGCGAGGAGCGTAAGACGTATGGTCTGCCAAAGGGATACTTCTCCAGATCGTAATCAGGACTCAGCAACTTTCTCTCATGCAAAACCTTGATAATTTCCTTTGTTGCCTCCCAGGTGGCGTAGCCGTTTTTGTACTCAAACAGGAAGTCAGCTAGCGTCCATTTTTCTTTGTACACTTGCTTTGCCATTTTATAGAGGGAATAAGGATAGACATACACCATATCCCCCCGGGAGAACGCATGGATTTTAGACTTGCCATTCTTTGTTTTTTTGCCGCTGTAATCCATGATGTTAACCCATCTCTCTATCTTATCGATCAGGTCCTGACCCTGAAGCCACTTGGAGCAAGGTAATAGAACGTAGGGCCCGTATTCCTCTGTTGTGTTTAGATCCTTTTCTAGCTCGCTGCCGCGGGCCCTGATATCCGCCTGTCTTAAACAGTTCACTATTTTTTCATCCTCTATTATGCCTCCATGATGCAGGCGGATGGCCTCCAATATTTTGGTATTTTCCAGCCACTCGACGGGAGTGTTAGTTTTTTTGAATATTTCTACAAGTGCGTTGGCGCTTGTATCCGCATGCTGATAACGGTTACGGTCCTCGATACCACGGTTCTCATTGTACCGCGGCAGCTTCCCAATATCGTGGGCGAGGCCAGCAATGATATTGAGTGGGATTCCGGCTCTGTACTCAAGATCATAACCTCGATTGGCTGTATATTCCCCGTGGATCTTAATCATATTTCGTGCGACCCGTACCGCATGTGAGTTGAGGCTAACCCTTGCCAGGCGCTCAGCCGTTTTCCCGCTCATGGTTGCTTCCCCAACCCTGGCAGACGGGTAATCACCCTCTTTCGCCAGGATGTCCAGAAGCGCACAGAGCGGACGGAATGTCCCGCTGCCATTGAAGTATTGGATATACACTTTTATATAAGATTCCCACAAAGACCGGTGCAGCGAGTTCGTGGGGTAATACTCAAAGTCCCCTATTTTGACTCCGCCGGATTTTATTATCACTTCATCTTCTTTGTATCTCATATTGAACCACTTCCTGTTGCTTTCCAAAGTTCGTCTTGACGGGCCTCTCGGTCGGCTTTACATAGCCATGCAGTCAGCCTGTCATCCCCGATCGGGGCGTGATGATGCCTGATAGCCCTCAGAAGCATCAATTTCCATGGCGGGTCGGCATTGTATTTATCCAACATGTTTAAGATGATATCAGCGCTTACCTCGGGGTGCCGGAACCTGCTCTGCCATGATGTTACATATTTGGGTATTTTCCCAAGGTCGTGGCCCAGGCCTGCAAATAGAATCAGCGGGACGCAAAATCTGAAGTCGAGATCATGGTGATAATACCTCCTGTATTGAGTTGCTAAATTCTCCGTGACATTGATTGAGTGCTGTAACAGCGTGACCGTACTCAAGGCTTTTGCTACGTCGTTAGCATACTTTTTAAGAACTACGGACGGGCAGTTGCCCTCGTTGGCAAGCAGATCCAGCAGATCACACAAAGCGGGGAAAACCCCGGGATCCACGAAACGACAACCGTACGGTTTCATATACTTGCTATACAGCGGCACAAATACAGCAGGAAGTTTATATTCTTTATCCGTGCTCATTGACTATTCCTTCTTCTTTCGTTCCCTCGGTTTTTCGTCGTTCCCGCAGGCGGCGCATGCATTCCTTCTGCTTCACCTTCTTCATGAGTTTGTACAGCAGGTTTTGAGCCCATCCAGTTCTCGCTGAGTACTCAGCGGCAAGGCGTCTGGCTGTAAGTTTCCTTAACTTTTCTGGGTCCTTTTCGTTCCGCAGCCGGCTTTCCGCCCACTTGATGGCCCGGCCAAATTTGTTTTGATACTTTTCCTTTTCGGTGAAATTACCCTTCTGGATGTCTTTGACTATCTGTGCCAGGGCATCAAAGAGCTGTTTGTCATTTCTCAAATCATACAAAATCCCCTGGATGGTCCTCAGCTTGTATTCTGCCGGCAGCCCTTGGAGAAGTTGATTTATGTATTCCATCTTGCTTTCGATATCCACCTGAACCATACCTATGCCTCCTTTTCTATGTTATTCCTGCCAACGGACTGTAAAAAAAATGATTCTGTGAGCTGAAACCTCAACTCAGCTACCTTGCTATTTCCTATTCCCACCCTCGCCGGGTTTTTCCCAAGGCGATATCGGTGGATCATGCAGTCATCAGACTTACACTCTCGCACGAAATCTTTCCGCCCCCCCATGCACTCCAGGCAATATTGGCGGAGGACTTTGACACGGGGTCTTCTGTGACCCAACCTGTACTGATAAAACGGACAAGGCTTCCCCGTCACAAAGACAATATGTCCTGCGCAGTCCCGGACATCCTTATCCCGCTTGCTCTGGACACAGTAATGGCACCAGGCATGCACTGTCTTTTTGGGTGTTGTTTTTTTCATGTTTCCACTCTGGTTGATTCCGTTGGCAGTGAGAATAATAATTGTCCTGATCACGCGAAAAATCGTGTTAAAATTTGAGCACAAACAATTTTCCAGTCCCGACAGTCTGCATGATACTGTAAGCTATTAGTCTACAATGTAACTCATTGTGCTTCAGTGTAGACGTCACGGCCTTTTCGTGAGCCCTTACGATCTTATGGTTAACAAGGACAGGACCTTCAATGCTGGCGGATTTCGCGGCGGGAAGGTTAGGTCGCTGACATTGGATTCAAACTATCATTGTCATATTCGTCGCTCGGCAGTGTACATTTGCGCTGCTCAGAGGCCCACAACTGCGCAGCAGTGATCTTCAGAACCATGGGGGATTGAATCATTCCCCGGCTCGCCTCCCGGGCACGGTCTATGTATCCGACTTGCCGGTCGGCCAGCAAGACACCAAACTCCTTTATGGCCTCCCTGGCCACTTCTTCTGCGTCAGCCTCTAGCCCGCGAGACGTCTTGTTTGCGGCCTTCCTCTCAACTGCGGTCTTTTTTCTCTCTAACAACTCATTCCACCCCTCGGGGATTTCAAGCTTCCCAATGGCGACTAACTTCCTCAAGTGCTGCCTGAGGGCCCTCACGTTTTTCGCCTTCCCCGCATACTCCATAGAAATGACATCGTCGATGATTTTGTCCGCTTCGCATCCTCGAAGCGGCGTGAAAAATTTCTTCCCTTCAGAGCAGTTGAATAATGACGACGTGCCGTCTGTCGTCGTTGTCTGTGTGGTGTCTGTTGTTATGTCTGTTATGGTTCGTTTGGTTTCTTCACTTTCGTTAGTTTGGTTTCTTGACTTTCGATTGTTCAGTTTCTTAACTTTCGATAGTGAAGAAACTGAACTAACCATTAATTTCAATAGATTATCCTGAAGGACCTTATAGTGTACTGTCGGGCTTCCGAGTGCCTTCTTCACCTTTGTTTCAAGTACTTGCATTCTTTCCAATACATTCCTGGCTCTCATGGCCTGATATTTCGTTAATCCGATTTCATCCTCCAGGTCCTGATAAGTCTTCCAGATAAAGCCGTCAGGGTCCGCACCTCGCCCGGTCCAGAAGACGAGCTGCGATAGCAATACCGCCGCAGGGAAATCACCTCCCACCAAATGCAGGAAAACCCTCTGGCACGTGATGACGCTTTGCTGTCCCGACATGGCCCGTATAATATCGATCGCCTGTCCGTAACTGATCGCTTGATTTTTTTCCGGTTCCGGCTTATCCTTTAAGCGTTCCTCGGGGTTTTCTCCGAGTCGCGAAGTGCCCTGGGTGTCTTCCGTGCCAGGTTGCCCCGGGGCATCTTTCTTTACATAATCTCCCATTCTAGACCTCCTGCCCCGGGCAGCGTGACCTCGCTACGAATTGCTCCAAAACCTCCCGCTCCACAAGGACACGACGGCCAAGGCGCACGACCTGAAGGCGGCCCTGTGCTATCCATTGCCGCATCGTAACCGTCTTCACTCTCAATACATCAGCCGATTCCGGTACAGTAAGTAGTTGGATTCTCATCTTGTTATGTTCCTCCTTTGTCTCCATCTTTTCTTATCTCCCTTTTTTTATGCCTGACATTTTTTGTTTGACTAATCCTGTTAGAGTATGATAATTATATAGCAGCTTATCTATATTACTGGCTTTATATTAGCAATAATATACATTAATATGATTATGTCAAGGGAAAAGTTATAATTTTTATGCACAATCTAGCTTTGAACGAACTATTCAAATTTGTTAGGGAATCGATGGGCCGGACTCAAGTCGAGGTTTCTTCCGCAGCTGGGATAGCTCAACCATCGCTGCAGAAATATGAAAAGGGACAGGCAAGCCTTTCGAAAGAAGCCTTGCTGAAGATGGGAGCAACAATATGCCTGGATCCGGAATACATCTCCGGCAGGTCTCAGTATCCTTTCAAAAGCGGTGGCCTTATAAAGATGTTTGCGCAGCAAGGCGGGATATTCAAATCCCTCCTTGATCCTCTGTACCTTGTCGCCGATTTCAGTTTGAAGATAGACCTGATTTGCCTTGTCGCGCCTGCGGAAATGCTCAGTAAAATTTACAGGAAAATCGGTTTGCCATGGATTTTCGCGTTGGCTTTCAGGGATGACCGGGACAATATTTTCTTGATCAGGGGGAAAAAGGAAAAGGACCTGATCAATCTGGCGGTGTCTTTTCCCGCACTTATTTTTTATATACTGAAATCAAAATGTGTGTTTTCCATCGCCCAGAAAGAAGTGACAAAGAGGCTTTTTGATAGGATACGAAACTGGGATGCTGTTTCAAGGAAGGACATTGCGCCGTTATTTACAGAAGAGGACATGGATTTCAAGGAAGTGAACAAAGATTTGACATATGATGAAGCAAGGCAGCTGATTGCCCAACGGAATATATTACGTAATACGCTGTCCGAATTGGATCTGATTGTCATAAAGGCAATGCGCGAAGAGAGAGTCGGTCACGAGGCAGTTTTGAAGTTCATAAATAGCAGGAGGTCACCTGGTTCCTGAAAGAGGCTTACTATGGCAATACTGATTGAATGTCCGAAATGCCGCGCACGTTATGGTGAAACAGAAAAGAAGAAAGATGTTGATGTCGCGGGCAAGCAAAGTTTCAGATTAGTCCCGCGGAAAAAATGTGGCGGCTGTGGCTATCCATACAAGAGCGGGAAGCTCACATATTGGATCGAGTACTACAATAACAATTACCGGCGTAAACGTGAAAGAATAGGTCCGAATCGAGCAGCTGCGGAACACCGGTTCCGAGAAGTGATATCGTTACGCACTGAAGGAAGGTACATAAACAAGGTGAAAGATCCAGTTTTTGACCATCTTGCTGATTGGTATATCAATCTCGAAACTGTAAAGGAGAAGAGATCTTGTAATAGAGACGAACTATCCATTCGACACTTGAAAAGATTTTTCAGTCAGAAGAGAATAAGCGAGATTACTGCCGACACGGTCAAGACGTATCGAATCCGGCGATTGAAGGAAATGTCACACCCGGCATGGAAGAAAAACAAACAGACAACACGTCCAGCAACCGTTAACCGAGAGGTAGCCTGCTTGAAAAGGATATTGAATATGGCAGCAGACGAAAAAAATATTGCTATACAATCATTGAGAAAAGTCAAACCTCTTGAAGAAGATAATGTCCGGAAGAGGTGCCTTACTGCAGACGAACTGAATAGGCTTTTTTCCAATCTTCCTCCACATGCGTGGCAAGTTATTGTCACAGCGTTCTATACTGCAATGCGCCTCAGTGAGCTAATGAGACTGACATGGGATAGGGTCGACCTAGAAAGGGGACTGATACATCTAAGGGCGCAAGATACAAAAACCACGAAACCGCGCGACGTTCCCATACACCCATATATTCTTGGCATGCTAAAAGATATGAGAGGAACAGCCGAGAGTGAATATGTTTTCACGTACAATGGTAAGCCTCTAAAGCGAATAACAAGATCATTCAGAACCGCCTGTCGCGCCGCCAAGATCTCCGACCTGTGGATTCACGACTTCAGGCATATGTGTATCACAAACTGGCGGATGCAAGGGCATGATTTCGCCAGGATCATGGCAGCCAGTGGACATACAACGACGAGCACCTTTCTACGCTACAATATAGATACTGAAGAAGACATAAAAAAGCTTGTGCAATCTCGCGACAAGACACCTATATGGACACCTACTGATAATCTGGGGTCGGGGAATATCAACTAACTACTCGATATTATTGGTGCCCCCGGCGTGACTCGAACACGCGGCACACGGATTAGGAATCCGTTGCTCTATCCGCCTGAGCTACGGGGGCACAGCTTAGCTTTCAGATGAAGGGCTTTAACATAATTCCGCTAAGAGTGTCAATCGTTGTGTTGTGAGGTGGGAATATTGCTGCGCCACATTTCCCCTTTTCGTAAAAGGGGCTAATACCGAGAACAAGCCTGCCGTACACCGCTGCGACAGTTAGTCATACCCACCAATCGGCTTACAATCTTCTATCATTGCTCTCAGTGTCGGATTCATACATCTTCTTCCCATGAGCGGTGTCTCCCAAACCATTGAGCGCCGCCTGCCATATCAAAGGAGGAGGGCATGGAATGCAAGGATGTTGACAAGTTGAAACCGCTGGATAAGCTTCTCGACGATCAGATACAGGAGTTCGATAGCGGTGAGGAAAGGAAGTGCGACAAAGACCTTGACGCGATGATTTGGAAGCTCGGCGATTACGAAAATGAGGAGCCGCTGCAGGCAGCCGACGAATTCACGGAAGCGCCGCCAATTGAAGAAGCGCTCGTGGAGAAGAGAAACGTCCACGGTACCCGCGGCCGGCCTTTTTTACTAAAAAGGAGGTGGAACATGGTTCACAAAGCACTGTTTGTACGTCTGGAGGCAAAGCCCGGTAAAGAGAAGGAAGTGGAAAATCTCTTGTGTGGAGCCCTGCCGATAGTCCTGGAGGAGCCCGCAACTGTGGCATGGTTCTCTACACGCCCGGGGCCGTCAACGTTTGCCATCTTTGATGCCTTTCCCGATGAAGAGGGCCGGCTGGCCCACCTTGGCGGTCGGGTCGCGGCAGCATTGATAGCCAAAGCCTCCGAGCTTTTGGCGCAGCCGCCCGTTATTGAAAATATGGATGTTCTCGCGGCCAAGCTTCCCAAAAAGTGATCAACGACAGAAGTTGATCTGCGTCAGCGTGAAAGAACCCTTACTGCTACTGCAGGTGGGTCTCGATGATGCATTCGGCGCAGAAATTAGAGAGCTGTAGATATTCGGCGGAGATGCCTTCGAGCGCCTCTTCGGGGATGAGGCCGATCAGCTCCGACTCGATGATGGAAACGTCGCATGCTGCGGCCTTCTCTTTCACAACATCAAAAACCTTCCGCGGCGGCGTCACTTTATAATTGGTGAGGTTCATCGATACCTGAACGATATTCCTGCTCGCGAGGGGAACGCCGATGGCCTTCACGTATTGCAGCCCGCCGCTCGATTGCCTGATGGAACAAGCGATGTCCTTTGCCACCTGGAGATTGTCTGTGGCGAGATTGATATTGTAGGCGATGAGCGGCTCCCGCGCCCCGCAGGCAACTGCGCCGCTCTGCGGATCGAAGCGGGCCGGGCCGGCATCCGGCATCCACAGGGGGTCGGCAAA
Source organism: uncultured delta proteobacterium (assembly GCA_963729715.1). Classification (GTDB taxonomy): domain Bacteria; phylum Desulfobacterota; class Syntrophia; order Syntrophales; family UBA2185; genus Fen-1135. The sequence continues at coordinate 94,499 of CAVSPA010000005.1, read as the reverse complement.
CCTAGTTTTCAAAGCCTCGTATTCGCCTCTTCTTAAGTCTGCTAATTCTCTTCTTTTCGGATCAAGTGCCGCCGCACCGTAAAAGTAGACGGGGATCCTGCGCTTCTCTCCCAATGCGTGGCCGAATCTGTGCGCGAGGTCAACGGCGTCTTTCATCGTCGCGCCTTTCAGAGGGACGAAGGGAACCACATCGACGGCGCCGATCCGCGGGTGCACGCCTTTGTGTTTGCGCATGTCGATGAGATCGAGGGCCTTCTCGCAGGCGGCGGCGGCTCCTTTCAATATATCCTCCGGTTCACCGATGAAGGTAAGGACTGTGCGGTTGTGGTCTTGATCGACGCACACGTTAAGGAGTCTCACGCCCTCGACCGTGGAGAACGCCGCTGCGATGCTATCTATCTTTTTCCTGTCGCAGCCTTCACTGATATTGGGAACGCATTCGATAATTTTCATGAAAGTCAAACCTGATGTATTTTCATATCGGGGAGTTCAATGCACGTAAGCTTGCCGCCGTAAACGGCGCCCGTATCGATGTTGATCTTATTCTTGTCGATGAAAGGCTTATTGAAAGAGACGGGCGTATGTCCGTAAATGACGGTCTTGCCGAAATCGTACGGAGAGTTGATAAACTCGAACCGTATCCACAAAAGGTCCTCGCGGTTCTGCCGATCAAGTGGGACGCCGGGTCTGAGACCGGCGTGGACGAATATATAATCGTCTGTTTCATAATATGTGCGGAGGCTGTTGAAGAACTCTCTGTGGGTTTCCGGCAAGATTAATTCCTCCGTACCTTCCCGGGAAAAGCCGTACGACGCCAACGAGCGCATGCCCCCGTTGGACATGCAGAGGCCTTCATTCCTGCGGTCAAGACAATAGTTGAGAAACATATCTTCGTGATTGCCCGAGAGGCAGACGACGTTACCGATGTTTTTTCTGATATCGAGAATAGCATCGATGACCCCCTTCGAATCAGGGCCGCGGTCTATATAATCACCGACGAAGACGAGTGTGTCTTCCACTGCATCGATATCGAACTGCGCCATCAGTTCATCAAGCTGGGAGATGCAGCCGTGGACATCTCCTATCGCGAATATCTTTCCCATACAGAAGCTTTTTTAGTCCAAGTCCTGACATGGTAGATCTGAAGGTCTGGACTACGTAAACACTATAAATGTAGTGCAGGACTTTAGTCCTGCAAGGACGGATTACCGGGCGTCCTGTTCGAAGAGGGCGTCCGTGAATTCCGCGCTCTTGAAGGGTTTCAGGTCATCGAGCCTCTCTCCGATACCGATATACCGGACGGGAATGTTAAGCTCCCTGGCAATCCCTATAATCACGCCGCCCTTCGCAGTTCCGTCGAGTTTGGTTAATATAATTCCCGTCACGCCGATTTCGTCGTTGAACATCTTTGCCTGGACGATGGCATTCTGCCCCGTCGTGGCATCAAGGACAAGAAGGATCTCGTGCGGGGCGTTCGGCAGCTCCCTTTCTATAATGCGCTTCATCTTCTTGAGCTCTTCCATCAGATTGACCTTGGTGTGAAGCCTGCCTGCGGTGTCGATGATAACGGCGTCGGCTTTCCGGGCCTTGGCCGCGACAATGGCATCGAAGACAACGGCGGAAGGATCAGCGCCGGTCTTCTGCTTGATGAGAGGCGCATCCACCCTCCGGCTCCAGACCTCAAGCTGTTCGATAGCGGCGGCCCTGAAGGTGTCAGCTGCGACGAGCATGGGGGACGCCCCATCTTTTTTCAAGGCGTTTGCGAGTTTTCCGATTGTCGTGGTCTTGCCTGTGCCGTTGACGCCCACCACCATGATGGTAAAAAGTTCATTCTTCGGATTTTGAAGAGGTGCCTCATTTCTTTTCAGCGTATCTGTGATCGTATCGCGGAGCACCTTCCTGAGTAGCTCCGCGTCTCCGAGCTCGTTTCTCTTGGCCTGTTCTTTCATTTTTTCGATGAGCTCGTACGTGAAAACAGGGCCGACATCAGCCATGATAAGCGTTTCCTCGAGCTCGTCAAAGAGCTTCTGGCTGATGACCCTTTCTCCGAGGATAATATCATCAATATTTTTGATGAAGGCGTTTCTTGTCCGGGCAAGGCCTGCCTTCAGTCTTTCAAAAAAGCCTTTGCTTTCCGTATCGCTTCCCATTTATCCATCCGCTTTTAAAATTCTGAAAAGTACCTCATTTCGTCCGCCGCAAAGGGGGCGAGAAGAAAAGACATGGTTAATGTATAACAATTTTTATTCTGAGATGTAAAGGATGGAATGCTTAAGCGCGGTTGCCAACTGCCAATAGACTGTGTCACTCTCGGCTATGTGAAATCAATATCTTAGCCGACGCGAAATGCTAATAGAAATTGTCACTCTATTGGTAAGTTAGCATTAGTGAGAATTTCTATTGGCATTATTTGTGCGACCTAACCTCTATGTAACTTGATAGTGAGTGTCCAATTAGGACTAGTCTGGATTATCGCTAACACCTTGTGCACTGCGTTATCATTCAGAATCAATGATTTCCATTTGTACTGTTGGAAATATTTTTGACTTATCTTTTGTCAAGTCTTTTCCTTACTGCCAGACCAACCTTCTCCAGTATATAAGGCTTCCTGACATAAGTTCTGGAACTTTGGTTGGCCATACGTCGCTACTGGCTTCAGCTTAACAAATAAGCGTCAAGACACTGTTTCTTACGGGGAATAAAACCCCCAGGTGGGGGTAATGTTACCCCTAGATGCAGGCAAAGATGTTCCGCAGACATCATATATCATTAGAATGATTTAAGAAAAGTATATGGCATCAGTATTGCAGTTTTTAAGGTTAACATTAGTGGATCAGGGTTGAAATTCTTTTCGTGTTCCAGCACTTAACCTCAGGAAACGCTATACTTTCTATTGAAGGAGGGAGACTATGAAAGTGCTATCCAGAAAATTGGTGGAGCTTGTTGAACACAATGCCGACATGTTGACAAAACGCTGGCTGAAGGATGTAAAGGAACATCTCGGAACCAAGACCTATCAGACCTATGATGAAAAGCAACTCTATCAGAGAGCTTTCCGTGTTTACAGCCAGTTTGACAAATGGATGTCTAATGAAACTACCAAAAAAGAGATTGAAAAAATTTACATAGCCCTTGGCAAGCAGCGGCGCCAGGAGGGATTCGCCTTGTCGGAAGTCATTCAGGCGCTCATCATCACGAGACGCCACATTTGGCTGCTCGTGCGTTCCGCAGGTCTCTTGGATACAGCTCTGGATCTTCACCAGGCAATAGATCTCATCAATCGGTCCGTCCTGTTTTTCGATCGCGCAATCTATTTCACCGCCGTGGGATTCGAAACAAAAGATTGATCTGGAATCACAGAGTTCTTCTTCCCAGAAAGGAGGTGACAATCCATGGTTTCGGTAAATATCTTAAAAGGATTCAAATTTTTTCATGGCTTCAGTGACGAGCAAATCAAGAAACTGGCGGATATAGCTACTGAAGAATCTTACAGGGCAGGTTCTCAGTTGTGGAAAAAGGGAGACCCGGCACAAAACCTCTACCTGTTGGAAGGGGGAAAGGTAGTTCTGGGCATGGATACTTACATGGGTACTGCCAGACCACCTATGCAGGTCACCGTGGACATAGTTACAAAGGGAGATGCCATGGGATGGTCAACTGTTATTGAACCTTACGTGTACACCCTTGGCGCCCGATGCATCGATGATTCGAAAGCCATCGTCTTCGATGGAGCTACGCTCAGGGAGCTGCTAAATGAAGATGCCACATTAGGATATAATTTCATGCAAGCGACAGCAAGGGTAGTAGCCACCCGTCTGACCCACACCGAGATTATTCTGATTGGTGAGCGAGGACTCTCTGTTTTGAGCGAAGATTGAGCAAGAAGAAGATTCATAGAGGAGGTGACTGATATGTTTATCCAGGAGGTGGAGCTCTTCCAGGGAATCCCTTCACACATGATTGGTGAAATATCTGAACTCGTCACTCAGGAGAGTTACCCGGCAGGATATGTGGTTTTTCGAGAAGGTGATGTTGCGGATTTTCTGTATATCCTTGAAGAAGGAGAGATCAATCTGATCATTCGAGGGCAAAAGGACTTCTCCTTCCCCATGGTCAAGACGGGGTCGGTGTTCGGCTGGTCGTCGCTTGTAGAACCTAATGAGTACACGGCCGCAGCGGAATGCGTGAAAGAAAGCAAGGTACTAAAAATTGACGCAGAGCGGCTGATGCGGGTATTCCAGAGGCATCCTGCTGAAAGCCTGATTATCATGAAGCGACTGGCAGGTGTGATAGCTACCCGGCTCGTAAAAAGTTATAAGGAGGTCGCTGGTAAAAAGGAATAGCGACTGCTGATGAAGCGAGCCCATGCGACATTTCGGGCAATCGTCACGCATTTCCACATTTCATGCTGTATTCAATAGATTAAGCCGATTAGCAGTTATGTATATTAGTATTTGCTATATGCATATCTATCTTCATCGCTGATTAATTAACTAAAAGAAGCAATTTGTCGATCAGACAAACTCATATTTTCCAGTAAAATCTAATGGTGATTAGGTTGATGTATTGCCACTAACTTTCCTTTACGATGAGGGAAAGCTCAATGAATGAAGTTCTTGCTATTGAGGGAATAGCAAGAACTTTTGGCAAAGTGACTATTTTCTTGATATCGCATTATTGATAAAAAGAGTTTGTCACTTAAGGGCATTTTGTCATTCAGTGACACACTCTATTAGCAAGTGACAAACTCTATTGGCATTTTACACGGTTTAGTTCAGGGCTACGGACACCATGGTGGAAATACCCTGCTTCTGCATTGTGATGCCGAACAGATATTCCGCGACCTCCATGGACTTCTTGTTATGGGTGACCATGATTATCTGGGAGTTTGACGAGATGTCTTTCACGAGATTGTTAAACAGGCTTATATTCGCATCGTCAAGCGCTGCGTCCACCTCATCCAGGACCAGGAACGGAACAGGTCGGTACATGAGAATGGCGAAAATCAGGGCTATGGCGGCGAGCGATTTTTCTCCACCAGAAAGCAGGCTGACACTCTGCGCGCGTTTTCCGGGAATGACGATATCGATGTCCACGCCTGTCTCCAGTATGTCTTCAGCCTCCGTCAGCTTCAGTTCACCTTTGCCGCCCGGGAATATCCTCGCAAATATTTCCTTGAAACACTCGTTGACCGCTTCAAAGGTCTCTGCGAAACGCTTTCGCGATTCAATGTTTATTTTCGTAATGGTCGCCTGGAGAGAATCAAGCGAGGCGTTCAAATCACCGACCTGGGTTGTGAGGAATTCGTAGCGCACTTTGAGTTCCTCAAATTCGTTAAGCGCGAGCAGATTCACTTCGCCGAAGTTTTCCACAAACTGCCTGTCCTTATTCAGCTTGGCGGTCAGCTCTTCGAGAACCGGTTCATCGAGCCGCTGAAATTCGGGGACGAGAGTTTGGAGATCGACGTAGTATTTTTCCTGAATGCCTTGGCGCAAGCTGTCCGACTGAAAGGTGAGCTCGCGGTAAGCTATCTCCAGTTCATTCATTTCCTTTACGACCTGGTCATGGGTCTTCTTGACCTCCCTGAGGTCCGTGTCCCTGTTTCTCAACAGTGTTTCCCGTTCCTGCTGTGAGAGCCTCATCTCCGTGAGTGTGCCTTCGACGCTCTCATGCTCCGAGTACAGGCGTTCGAGCAGACCCTGTTCCGTTGAGATTTGCTCGGTCACATCTTCAATCTCCCGGTCACTCTGCACAAGCTCCGTGGTCCTGATATCTATTTCACGGGACGTGCCCGCACTGTCGGCCTCCAACCTCTCAATGGTTTTGAGGTCCGCGTTTCTCTTTTCTTCGAGAGACGCGAGTTGGATCTTTTCCCCTGTGAGATGTTCTTCCCGCTCTTCCACCTTCGTCTTCAGCGTTGCCAACTTCTCCTGGAGGGCGGACATGGCGGTGTTCATCGTGTCTTCCTGGGCTTCGGAGGAAATGATGCGCTTCTCTATAGCGGCGCATTCTTCGAGGGCGGCCGCTTCTTCCGCCTGATGATTATCACAATTGAAATCGAGGACTTTTATTCTCTGTTCGATACCTCTTATCTCGGCCTCAAATCTCTCGAGGTCTTTCTGCTTGCCGTTGACCAGTAGTTCCAGATCGCGGATTTCCGACCGCAGCTGGACCAGCTCTTCTTCCCATTGCAAGATGAGAGATATCGCGTCCTTCTTCTTTTCAATGTCCTCCGCAAGGGAGATATTTAAACGATCTACATCTCCTTCCAGTTCGGCGATCTCACGCTTGGTCTTAAGCAGGCTCTTATCGCCGTTCGTTTTGCTTCCCCCCGTCAGCACTCCCTGCGGATTTATGATGTCGCCTTCCGATGTAACGAAGGTGCCTCTGAAACCGTTTCGTTCCCAGAGGGAGACGCCGTTGTTGAGGTTCGGTATCAAAAGAACATCTCCCAAGAGGTAGTCGGCTATTTTCTCGAAGCCCTGATGAACATTGACTACGTCGATCAGTTTCACCGCATCCTTGAGATACTCCGCCGAAGAGCCGTAATTATGATGTCTGACTTCGAGGGGGACGAAGGTTCCCCTTCCTGAAGACGAGCTTTTCAGATAGTCGATGGCCAGCATCCCGTCTCTCTGACTTCTGACCACCATGTACTGGAGCTTGTCCCCCAGGACGGATTCAACCGCCGTTTCATATTCACGGGGCACATCCAGAACGTCAGCAACGAGTCCTAGGCAGGTCTCGCCGGGCAGCATGTCGGGGCTCGCAACCTTCTTTGCCTGCATTATCGATTTCGTTCCGTCAGAACACCAAGCGTAGCTTTCCTGCAACTCTATCAAGGAGGCAAGCCGCGATGATTTCATGCCCGCTTCATCCTTCATCTCCGAGATGCGCTCGTCGATCAGTTGCAGATCATTCTTCGCCCGCTCAAGTTCATCGGAAGTCATGCCCGCGCTATCCGTGAGATTTGCCAGCGTGCCCTCATCAGTATTTAGGGCCGCAATCAGGGAATCAAGATTCCGGTGGGTCTCCGCAAGCCTTTCCCTGTTTTCGTCTGCTTCTCGGACGTCCCTCTCTTTTCTCTTCCGGATATCTTCTATACCCTTCCCGATGCCGACAAGGGTGTTTTTCGCTTTCGCCTTTTCCGTGGCTAACTCGAAGAACTCGATCTTCTTTTCTTCGAGTTCCGCGGTAAGCGATTTCGCGGCCGCCTTGAGTTCTTCAAGGCTGGCCTGGTTTTGGAGGACATTGTCTCTTACCTTCTCAATCTCCACGCCGGATTCATCCGCCATTATGGCGATGGTTTCCACTTCGTCGGCCAGATTTTTCGCTCTTGTGCGGAGCATCTCCAGCTCGGCCGTGTTTTTCTGTTTCTGCGAGGCGATGTCTTTTATTTTGCCTTTAAGATGTTCGATCCCCTGTTCCTTTATGTTGATCGAGTTTCTTATGTCATAGAGTTTTTCCTGGTGTTCAGAAACGGAGGCTTCGTTTTCCAGCACCTCTGCCTTCAAGCCTTCGATTGAGGCTTCGAGTTCTTTCAGGCTGGTCGTTAATTCCATATCCCTCTTGCTAAGGGAGTCGCGCGTTTGCCCGAGGGTTTCCTTCTGTCCGGATAGATCCGTGTATGTGTGGAGGGCTAGGACGAGTTCGGCCTCTTTCACTTCCTTCTTCAGAGCCTTGTACTGCTCCGCCCTTTTGGCCTGCCGCGATACGGCATTGAGCTGTGATTTTACCTCTCTGATGATATCATTCAAGCGGAGGATGTTCTGCTTTGTCGCCTCCATCTTCCGCATGGCCGATTCTTTTCTGACCTTATATTTCGATATACCTGCAGCGTCTTCGATGAACTGTCTTCTGTCTTCGGGTTTTGCTTCCACAAGATTGGCAACGCTGTTCTGCTCAACGAGGGAGTAGGTTCTGACGCCGAGCCCCGTACCCATGAGGAAGTCTCTGACATCGATAAGCCGGCAGGGCACCTTGTTGATGGCGTATTCGCTTTCGCCGTCCCTGAAGAGCCGCCGCGAAATCATGACCTCGCTGCATTCCGCATATTCCCCGGGGAATTGCCGCCCGTTGCTGTCGAGGATCATCGATACTTCGCTCATGCCGATGGGGGCCGCATTCTCAGCGCCGTGGAAAATGACGTCATCCATCTTTTTTCCACGCAGGCTCTTTATACGCTGTTCACCCATTGCCCAGCGGATGGCATCTACGATATTGCTCTTCCCACATCCATTGGGACCGACTACTGCGGAGATCCCTTTCGAAAAGTCGAGGACGACCTTATCCCGGAAGGATTTAAAGCCGGCTATCTCAAGTCTCTTCAGCCTCATTTTCTTCTTTCCTGTTGAGATTACAACGAAAACTCTTCCAACCATCCACTCACCCAGGGTCAATTGAGCCAACCCTCAGCGGATTTACCGAATAATAACAGAAGAAATAGTCCTTGTAAAGAAAAAATACAACTAAATGTATCCTAAAATTTTTAGCCTACAATATATAGTATTTTGACAGTCAATTCCCGAAATGACGCTTTCTTGCAGGAGGCGGATATGGTATAAGATAAGTGACAGTCAGCAGGTTGGTATTTTTTGCAATAAAAATAGCATGTTGGCAGTATAAGTCCCAAAATTCTGCGCCTGATGTCATTGCCGGGGAGTGAGGAACGGTTCTATGGATGAGGAAAAATGGGAAGTGGCCTGTACCGCGTCGGGAATGACGAATGCCAATATTGTCTTGGGGAGACTCACGACGGAAGGCATACCTGCAAAATTGAAATACGAAGCAGTAGGACCGATCTACGCGATAACGATCGATGGTCTCGGTAAAGTGGATATTCTGGTTCTCGCAAAGGATATGGAGAAGGCCCGGGAAATCCTGGCGCGGACTTACGACGACGGGGATATTGACTGGGAGACGCGATAGGGTCAGGAGGCAGTCTCTATCTTCTCACGCAGGTGTCTTTCATTGCCTGCATTGCATGTCAACCGCCTATGGAAGACATGTCTTTCATACACTTCTTTATATGGTGGCCTTCATCACAGGCAAGGGCATGTTGTACGGGTTTTTTCGCGATAGCCCCCTTGATGAGCTCCGACAGATTCGCATCGCTGCAGCCGCTGCGCAGCGGGCCCCTCAGATCGACGTCTTCGTCCGAGAGCAGGCACGCGCGGAGGTGGCCGTTCGCAGTGAGCCTCAGGCGGTTGCATGAATCACAGAATTGCTGACTCAAAGGGCTTATGAAACCGATTTCTCCGGCGCCGCCTGAGATCCTGAACATCTCTGCAGGCCCATCCATTTTGGTTCTTGTGCCGTTGGCCCGTTCGAGGAGATAATGCCTGTTGATTAATTCCCTGACAATAGTGTTGGAAAGATAGCGGCTGCCGTGATCGAGGGCAGGGCGGCCCACGTCCATGAGTTCAATGAACCTGACCTGGTAAGGTTTGCGAAGGCTGAGTTCGGCGAAATCCATTATCTCATCTTCATTAAATCCCTTCATTGCCACGATGTTGATCTTGATAGGGGAAAAACCGATCCTATGAACCGCATCGATTCCCGCCAGCACGGTACTGAGGTCTCCACCCCTGGTAATTTGGGCATACTTTTCGGCATTGAGGGAATCAAGACTGATGTTAATTCTTTTCACGCCCGCGGCAAAAAGTTTTGCCGCAAAGTCCGCCAGGAGTATTCCGTTCGTTGTGAGGCTGATGTCATTGAGACCGTCAGTGGACGCGACCTCGGCGATAAAATCGCAGGCGCCGCGCCTGACCAGAGGCTCACCTCCTGTTATCCTGACTTTGCTGATACCTATGCCTGCTGCTATGCGGACGATCCGCAGTATTTCTTCGTATCTCAGGATGTCGTCATGTCCGATGAGGGAAACGCCCTCCTTGGGCATGCAATAGCTGCAACGAAGGTTGCATCTGTCGGTGATGGAAACTCTGAGATAATTAATCTCTCTGTTATAGCTATCAATCATGGATATGTTATTCGCCTGTGGACTTCTGCATCTACTTAAAGAATGCTCCTTTTAGCATACTTGTGGAGACATAGCAAGACCCCCAGCCCCCGGGTAGGGCATGGTAAATCTTTCTTGACAGCTGTCTATTTCTCTATTAGAAGTCAACCTCTGTTTTTAAGATTTATGATCCTGGCAAATACAAGTGCGCAAGGCAGGGAGAATATATGGCAAAAATGCCTATTACAAAAGCGGGATACGAAAAATTGAAGAAGGAACTGGAATATATAAAGACAGTTTCGCTGCCTGAAAATATCCGGGACATCGAAGTGGCTAGGGCGCACGGAGACATAACGGAGAATGCGGAATTTGCCGCGGCCAAGGAAAGGCAGTCTTTTTTGCAGGGCAGGATTGCGGAGCTCGAAAATAATCTCGCCACATCATATGTTGTGAGCCTCGATGGTTTAACGACAGACAAGATTGTTTTTGGATCGATTGTCACTTTGGAGGACACGAATACGGGGAGCCGCATAACCTATCAGCTTGTAGGCCCCTTCGAGTCAGATCTCAAAGAGAATAAAATTTCCGTGACCTCACCTATAGGCAAGGCGCTGATCGGGAAGAGTGCGGGTGACGAAGTCAGCGTCAAGACGCCGGGAGGTACACGCGAATTTGAGATAGCGGATATCTGTGTTGTGGGGAAAAAATAATGGAGCAGGAATTCTCAGAACAAGAAAGCCAGAAGTTCAAATCTCAACTTCTGGCTTTCTTCATTTGTATCTATTTGCGCACTAAGCGTGCTTATCGGCCACGCTGATCCTTGTAATCGCCCTAGCCAGGGCTGCTCTCATCAGTTCGTATTCCACATCTTCCTTGGCCATCTTGGACAACTTTGCTTCCGCCGTGTCTTTTGCCTTTTTTGCCCGTTCTTTGTCGATGAGGTCCGCCCTTTCCGCAGTTTCCGCGAGGATCGTAACTTTGCCTGTGGTGACTTCGGTATAGCCGGTATTAACGGCGTAGTATGTCTTCTTGCCGTCTTTCGTGAAATTCAATTCACCGACATCGATCGAAGTCAGGAGCGCCGCATGGCCCCGGAGCACACCGAACTCACCCTCGGAACCCGGTATCGTCACTTCTTCTATCTTGCCGCTGAAGGCCATTTTTTCGGGGGTAACAATTTCCAACATCAATTCGTCAGCCATGTGCAATCCTCCGGCCTCATTACTCTGACATCTTCTTCGCTGCCTCAACAACCTCGTCTATACCGCCAACCATGTAGAATGCCTGCTCGGGCAGTTCGTCATGTTTTCCTTCCAGGATCTCCTTGAACCCTCTTACTGTTTCGGCAACGGAGACGAATTTGCCTTCCCTGCCGGTGAACTGAGCGGCTACGAAGAAGGGCTGGGACAGGAATCTCTGGATCTTCCTCGCCCTGCTGACCGTCAGCTTGTCTTCTTCGGAAAGTTCGTCCATACCGAGGATGGCGATAATATCCTGGAGGTCCTTATATTTCTGTAAAGTCACCTGCACCTGTCGTGCAACCTGATAGTGCTCAACGCCTAAGACATTCGGATCAAGAATACGGGATGATGAATCAAGGGGATCCACGGCGGGATAAATTCCGAGTTCCGTAAGCGGCCTCGACAAAACGACTGTACCGTCGAGATGCGCAAAGGTAGTCGCCGGCGCCGGGTCTGTAAGGTCGTCCGCGGGCACATATACGCATTGAACGGCCGTTATTGAACCCTTTGTTGTAGAAGTAATGCGCTCCTGCAATGCTCCCAGGTCTGTAGCCAGTGTCGGCTGATAACCGACCGCTGAAGGCATGCGGCCGAGAAGAGCCGAGACCTCTGAACCGGCCTGAGTGAATCGGAATATGTTGTCGACGAAGAGAAGCACGTCCTGGCCTTCAATGTCTCTGAAATATTCTGCCGCCGTGAGAGCAGTGAGGGCCACCCTCGCCCGAGCTCCCGGGGGTTCCGTCATCTGGCCATAGATCAAGGCGGCCTGTTTGATAACGCCCGACTGTTTCATTTCCAGGTAGAGGTCATTGCCTTCACGTGTCCTTTCGCCGACGCCTGCAAATACGGAAATACCACCGTGGTGCATGGCGATATTGTTGATCATCTCCATCATGACGACGGTCTTGCCGACACCTGCGCCGCCAAACATCCCCATCTTTCCGCCTCTCGGGAAGGGAACGAGAAGGTCGATGACCTTAACGCCGGTTTCCAGAACGTGGACCGATGTGTCCTGTTCAATAAATGCCGGGGCTTCCCTGTGGATCGGGGAGTGAGTCTTTGCGACCACCGGTCCCAGACCATCGACGGGCCTGCCGACGACGTTCAGAATCCTGCCCAGACATTCGGGACCAACGGGGGCCATTATAGGTGTGCCCACATCCTTCGCCTGCATACCCCTGACGAGGCCATCCGTGATGTCCATGGCGATGCATCTGACGACGTTGTCACCCAGATGCTGGGCAACCTCAACAACAAGATTGTCTTCCTTGTCATCAATCGTGGGGTTGGTGATAGTGATTGCGTTCAGGATCTCTGGAAGATTCCCTTCATCAAACGCCACATCGACTACCGGTCCTATTACCTGCACAATCGTTCCAATATTCATACCTGTCTCCTTAATCTATGATGGCTAATTTATCAGCTCTTCGACAGGGCTTCCGTACCGCCGACAATATCCATCAATTCGGCCGTAATGGTTGCCTGTCTCGCTTTATTCATTCTCAACGTAAGGTTTTGGATCATCTCCTCGCAATTCTTTGTTGCGTTGTCCATCGCGACCATCCGTGCGCCGTTCTCGCCGGCGGATGTTTCGAGGAGCGCCCGGAAGATCAGAACATGAACGTACATGGGAAGGAGCTTCCCGAGCAGGATTTCATCCGAGGGTTCATAAATGTAATCGATTCTCGCGTTAGGCTCCGTATCTTCATCTTTTCCGATGGGGGGCAAGGGAAATAGCCTCACGACCGCAGGCCTCTGTATGGCAATGTTCCTAAATTCGTTGTATATGACATACAGTTCGTCATATTCTGCCTGCATGAAGGGGGGAATGATTTCGTCGGAAATTTTTACGGCGAGGGTTATATCGAATTTGCCAAAGACGTCAGACCAATCTTTAGCGAGCTTCACTTTTTTTCGGAAATAATCTCTCCCTTTCCTTCCGACGGCAATCAATTGCACCTCTTTGCCTTCGCCGGTCTTCTCCCGGACGAATCTTTCCGCGGCCTTGATCAAGTTCGTATTGAAACCGCCGCACAAGCCTCTGTCAGAGGTCATGATGATAACCCTTATTCTCTTCGGATCCCTGACAGCGAGCAGGGGGTGGGTTTCAGGGTCTACACGAAGTGCCAGGCTGGTGAGCACATCCATGAACCTCAATGCATAAGGACGAAAATTCTCCATCCTCAACTGGGCGGCTTTCAGTTTCGAGGCAGCCACCATATTCATGGCTCTGGTGATCTGCTTCGTTTTGGAAACCGCGACAATCTTTCTTCTGATATCCTTTAATGAAGCCATTAACGCTCCCTTTTCCCTTTACGTGTTCTATTTCCTGAGATGTCTTCCGATTTTCTACGCCGTGACAAAAACAGTTTCAAACTCCGTCAATACGTCTTTCATCTTCTTCTCGAGGTCTGCACTGATCTCCCTTTTCTCTTCAACCTCCCGGTTGACTTCGGGGTATTTACTGGCGATGAAGCTCAGGAGCTGAGGCTCGTATTCCTTCAGTTTGTCGACCGGGTATTTGTCCAGAAAGCCCCTGGTGCCTGCAAAAAGGATGGCAACCTGCTGCGACAGCGTCCTGGGTTGGAACTGGGGCTGCTTCAATATCTCCACCAGACGCACGCCTCGTTCGAGCTGCGCCTGCGTTGCCTTATCGAGGTCACTACCGAACTGGGCAAAGGCCGCCAGTTCACGATACTGGGCGAGCTCGAGTTTCAGCCTCCCTGCAACCTGTTTCATGGCCTTGACCTGCGCTGCGCCACCGACTCGCGAAACTGACAGACCGACGTTGATTGCAGGTCTGATACCGGAAAAGAATAGGCTCGGTTCGAGATACACCTGACCATCTGTGATGGAAATAACGTTTGTCGGAATATACGCAGAGACGTCGCCTGCCTGGGTCTCAATTATGGGCAGGGCCGTAAGGGATCCGCCGCCGAGATCTTCGCTCACACGGGCGGCGCGTTCCAGCAGACGGGAGTGGTTATAGAAAATATCTCCCGGGAAGGCTTCACGTCCTGGGGGTCTTCTCAGAAGCAGCGATATCTGGCGGTAAGCGACAGCCTGTTTGGAGAGATCATCGTAGATGATCAGTGCATCCTGTTTCCTGTCCCGGAAATATTCGCCGATGCTGCAACCGGAATAGGCTGCGATGTATTGCAGGGTCGCCGGATCGCTGGCGCATGCCGCGATGACACAGGTATAGGACATGGCACCGTTCTTGCGAAGGTTTTCCACCACCTGGGCCACTGTGGATTTCTTCTGGCCGATGGCGACATAAATGCACTTAACGCCGGTATCCTTCTGCCTGATGATGGAGTCCACGCAGATCGCGGTTTTTCCGATCTGCCTGTCGCCGATGATAAGCTCTCTTTGACCCCTTCCGATGGGCGTCATGGCATCGATAGCCTTGATGCCGGTATACATAGGCGTGTTGACGGGCTGGCGCTGCACGACGCCGGGAGCGATCATCTCTATCCTGCGGAACTCGGTAGCCTCAATGGGACCTTTGCCGTCAATCGGCGCACCGGTGCCATCAATTACCCGGCCGAGCACCGCCTCTCCCACGGGAACCTGGGCGATCCTGCCCGTTCTCTTTACAATATCCCCTTCTTTAATATGGGTGACCTCTCCCAGGATGGCGACACCGACGTTGTCGGTTTCCAGGTTGAGGACCATACCGAGTATCCCTCCCGGGAACTCCAGCAATTCCATGGCCATCGCATTTTCCACGCCGTAAACCCTGGCAATACCGTCTCCCACAGACAGGACAGTTCCAACTTCGCTTACGTCCAGTTTCTTTTCATAGTCTCTGATCTGTTTGGAGATGATGTCGCTTATTTCTTCTGCCCTGATTTTCTCCATGCTCTATATTTCCTCCCCTAAGAGATTCCTGATATTGTGCAGTTGAGTTTTAATGCTGCCATCGTACATCGTATCCCCTACGCCTACGACTATGCCACCCAACAATGATGCATCTTCTGAAACAGCCATTTCCACTTTTCTACCCGTTATTTCCTCCATGCGCTTCTGCAGCTTTTCGGAAAGTTCAGTAGATAAAGGGAAGGCGGTCTTGACATCAACCCTGATTGTTTTCAGGGCATCGTCCATAAATTTCCGGTAACAGCTTTCTATATCGGGAAGAATGCCTATTCTTCGCTTGTCCACGAGGAGCTTCAGGAAATTTGCCGTTATGACGGATATATTTATCTTAGCGAGAAGCGAATCCACAACGGCTCTTTTTTCTGCATGATCGAATATAGGGTTCAACAATAATTCCCGCAAATCCTTATTCTCTTTGACAACGGAAGAAAAAAGCGTCAATTCGCCGTAGTACTTTTCATAAAGCCCATCTTCCCTGGCTATGTCAAAAAACGCCCGTGCATAACGCTTTGCGATATTGCTGCTGCTCAATGTTTTTTCACCACCTTATCGAGATAGTCTTTCACCATGTTTTCGTGAAGCCCCTGGTTTATATTCTTCTTCAGAAGCTCTTCTGCCATTGCCACGGACAGCTCCGCGGCTTCCGACCGCAACTGGTTTCTGGCAGCCTTAAGTTCCTGTTCCATTCTCGCCTGTGTATCTTCTATCATCTTCGCGGCTGCCTTCTTGGCGTCTTCGATTATCTTTTCTTTTTCTGTCAATCCCTGGGCCTTTATCATCTCGAAGATGCCCTTTATTTCCTCAGTGGCCTTGTCAAGCCTCAAGGAGTATTCCCTGAATTTCTTCTCCGTCTCATCCTTTTCAGTTATTTTTTCTTCGATGGTGGCCTTGATGTTGTCTCGCCTGTCGAAGAAAAACTCCTTGATTTTTTTTGCAGCAGCCCAGTAAAGGAACCCAATCAGAATAGTAAAGTCAAATATCCTCCAGGCGAAATCAATCCAGAGCTTCACAGTGTCTTCATGACCTCCACCTTCCGAGGCATATGCGACGGTAGAGGTGAGAATAAGGGCCAGGATTGATAAAAGAAAATAGCGTAAATAAGATCGACTAAGCAGATCCTCCGAAAACCATTTTATCATCGGGGACTCCTTCCCAACAATTTCTCGGCAATCTCAACTGATATTTTCTGCGACTGACCGGTAAGAATGCTTCTGGCTTCGGAGACTTCCCTGTTCATCTCACCGTGAAACTGTTCCATCATCCCCGGGATCTCGCTTCTTGCGGCCTCGATGAGGCCCTTTGCCTGCTCGGCCCCTTCCTTGATGATCTCGGTCTTTTTCTCCAAAGCGTCCGTCTTTGCCTGGCGAAGCTTCTCCTCGTACGCCGCGATTCTCTCCTCGACTGATTGATTGAGGCGCTTTATCTCTTCTTCAGTATCCTGTGCTTGTTTCTTTCTTCTGTCAATTATGCCCAAGATCGGCTTATAGAGGAGTTGATTCAGGATGACAATCAAGAGAAGAAAATTGACCATTTGGATTAACATTGTATAATCTATTTTGATCACTGTTCTGCCTCACACTAAAAGATTGCTTTGAAGTTCAGAAAACCCGTGAAAGGATAGACTCCTGCCACTCGGCTTTTTCAGTTTAGCCTTTTTTCGATCCTAAAAAGCTTATGACGGTTCTTTTTTTGAGAAATGTTTCCTGAAATAAAGCGATATGAACTGAGTACACGAGTAACCTCAAGAACCCCCAAAGATGCGTGTAAAAATCGCGGTCTTCTAATCACAACCGTGCGTTAATGTCAAGCACTTTTTGGGTGAATGCGGTTTTGTCCCGCCGGGATGTCACTCTTCCGCATTTAATGCTTTGGATTTGCTGTTGACTTTGTGTTTTTCCAACTTGCTGCTGCTCTCCATTCTCGACGTTCCTTCGAAGACGGCGCCTTCCCTCATTATAAATCGCGGCGCTTTTACATTCCCAAGGACTTTTCCTGGAGGATAGATTTCAATCCTTTCCTTGCATTCAATCTGGCCATGGACATCGCCGCTGATTATGATGCTTGCGACATTTATATCCGCTTCTACGTGAGCGCCATCACCTACGACCAAGGTTCCCTCCCCAAATATC
Source organism: uncultured delta proteobacterium (assembly GCA_963729715.1). Classification (GTDB taxonomy): domain Bacteria; phylum Desulfobacterota; class Syntrophia; order Syntrophales; family UBA2185; genus Fen-1135. The sequence goes on along the minus strand of CAVSPA010000005.1, from coordinate 77,286 downwards.
TCGCCGTTGAAATCACCGTCTATGCGGACAGCTCCATTGAATATCAGTTTTCCCGTAAATTCTGCGCCTTTTCCAAGAAAGGCCTTGATTTCTTCATCTTTCTTCTTTTTGCTGAACATCGACCTGCCCCCAGTCTTTGGCACCTTCGTGTCCTGATGACTTCAATGACATCAAAACCAATGACAAATAAATCTTACTCTCCCATACATATTACGGATAGAGGATAAACCTTCTCATGCTGACATTTAACAACAAGCCCATGGCCGCCATGAGAACAACCATCGACGAACCTCCATAACTTAAGAAAGGCAGCGGGATGCCGACAACGGGAAGCATGCCCAACACCATCCCGATATTGATGAATACCTCCCAGAAGACAAGCATTGTTATGCCGAACGACATTAACATTCCCAAGAGATCCCGCGAATGCAAGGCAATTTTCAGACACCACAGTATGAGTATGAGAAACATGGCGACAAGGACAACTCCTCCGATAAAGCCCCACTCCTCCGCAAAAACGGAGAACACAAAATCAGTCTGCTGTACCGGCAAGAATTTCAACTGCGTCTGGGTTCCCTTCAGGTAGCCTTTACCGAAAATACCTCCTGAACCGACGGCAATTATGGATTGAAGAATATGATAACCCGATCCCAGGGGATCATTCTCCGGATTGAAAAATGTCATGACCCTTTCCTTCTGGTAATCCCTCAGAAACAGCCACGACATCGGTATCAGCATTATCCCCCCGGTGCAGGCTAAGAGCAGTGATTTCCACTCTATACCGATGAAAAAAGTTATCGACAGTATAAGGAACATAAGGATCAAAGCGGTGCCGAGATCAGGCTGCTTCAAGATAAAGAGAAACGGGACCACCACGATAAGAAACGGTATATAGAGCTCTCTTAACTTGTAGCGTCCTTCTATGATATGGTCATCGAAATATTTTGCTAGGGCGATAATAATCGAGAGCTTTACCAGCTCTGAGGGCTGGAAGAAAAATCCTCCCAAGATGATCCACCGCTGAGAACCGTGGGTGGCATATCCGTACAGCGATACCAGGACAAGCAGCAGAACAGAAGCGGCATAGATTACATAGGCAAACCGACAGATGAATCTGTAATCAAAGCATATGATGACCCCCATTAGTACCAGGCCGATGAAGATCCATTGCGCTTGTTTTAGATAAAGGGTCTCCTGCCTGAAATTGTCCAGGCTGTAGCCGGCGCTGTAGATATTCAAGAGACCGACCACACTGATCGCCAGTATGAGAAAGAGCAGCGTCCAATCAAAATTGAAAAGTAGCCGGCGATCGATTTTCATCGGCTGTCACCTGCCTGCGATTTCTGGCTGATGGTCAGCGGCGGCTGGCTCTTCTTATTTGCGGAATTCTTACGCTCAAAGTAGGCATCGATTATCTTTCTTGCTATGGGAGCGGCTGCGGAGCCTCCATGGCCGGCATGCTCCATGATGACGGCGATAGCTATTTCCGGATTCTTATAAGGTGCGTAGCACACAAAAAGAGCGTGATCACCGTGTTTAGAAGCAATGAATTTCCGCCTGTGCCCTTTTTCATTATCCGGCATGCTTACAACCTGGGCGGTGCCTGTTTTTCCAGAGACGTCCTCTTCCCTTCTCTTCAGGGCGTGACCCGTTCCCCCTCCTTCATTCACCACACCCCATAGACCGTACTTCAAAATCTCAATGTTCTTCTCGCTCAGGCCTATACTGCCTTTTTGCTGAGGTTCAAATGCCTTTAGTACCCGGCCATCGGCAGTTTCGATGCGCTTTACAAGCCGAGGCTGGTAGATAGTTCCTCCATTGGCTAATGAAGCATAGGCGTTCACCAATTGAATTGGCGTCACAAGATTAAAGCCTTGCCCGATGGAGATCGATATAGTTTCGCCCAGCTGCCATGTTTCTTTGAATCTCTGCTGTTTCCACTGTTTGGTCGGGATGAGGCCGCTCTTCTCCCGGGGAAGATCAATTCCTGTTGGCTGGCCCAATCCGAATCTGCGGGCATATTCGGCCAGTTTGTCAACGCCGACAAGCTTGCCCACATTGTAGAAATATACGTCGCAGGATTCGACGATGGCGCGATGCAGATTGACCCTACCGTGCCCGTGCTTCTGCCAGCACTTGTATGTTCTGTTGCCGAACTGAAATGATCCGTTGCAGTTGAACGTTGTATCCGGTGTGATCAATCCCTCTTCCAGGGCTGCGGCCGCCACAATGAGCTTGTACGTGGATCCGGGAGGATATTGACCGGCGATGGCCCTGTTTCCCATGGGGTGTGATGAATCATTCGAGAGATCGTCCCAATCTTCCGCCGAGATTCCTCCGTTGAATAGGTTTGGATCAAAAGCCGGCGAGCTTGCAAGTGCAAGGACAGCGCCATCACGGGGATCAATGACAACAACCGATCCGGCTCTATCTTGAAGGGCCTCCCAGGCCACCTTCTGCAGCTGGGCATCAATGGTAAGAATAACATTATATCCGGAAACAGGTTCAATCTTGCCGATTACTTTGACCTCTTTGCCCATTACATTCACCTCGACCTGCTCCGCTCCGCTCTTGCCCTTAAGATACTGATCCAACTGTTTCTCCAAGCCGTCTTTGCCCGTAATATCACCCACACTGAAATCACCCGACATGTCCTTTTGCAACTCCTCCCGGCTGACCTCACCAGTATAACCTATTATATGGGCTACCATTTCTCCATTTAAATATTGTCTGATAGGCACCACATCAATGGTTATGCCCGGCAAATCAGAGGCATGCGTTTCCACGATGGCAAGTTTTTCCATTGAAATGTTTTTCTCAAGTTTGACAGGCGGAAACCAGCCTCTCTTCCCCAAGGCAGGCAGGTCTGCCGAAAGCGTGAGGGATCTTTGAGCAAATAATTGCCTTAACCTATATGCGGCCTCATCGATATTCCGGTTGCGGTTAGGCACAAAAATGATGTCAAATGATGGCTGATTATCGACCAGAACCTGACCATTGGTGTCCAGGATCACGCCCCTCAGGGGCTTAATTTTCCGCAAGCGTACGCTATTGTTTTCCGATCTCTGTGTCAGTTCATCTCCCCTGATTACCTGAAGATGCCACATCCTCATTGTCAGGATCGCTAACATGATAGACACAATAGCGAATGTTACCTTGAACTTTTTTCTGAAATCGCCGGGTTCATGTCCGCTTAACCGGCTGTGATTCTCTGCCATTCAATGCCGCCTCAGTCCAATGGAAGGCCCTAAACAAAACAGGGCTAAGGACGCTGACAATTAATATCTGTGGTAAATAAGCTAAAATTGCATGGGTGGAAATGCCGCCCCCATATAACAACGGGTGAAATAAAATGATTATCATGCCTTCAAAAAGCGCACATACAAGTGTCAAACTCGCAATCAAGAATGGCTGTCCCGGCGATATCCTGAGAGAAGCGAGCTTTGAAATCAAAAATACAAGCACATATATGAGAGTATAAAGTCCGGAAAGCGGGCATGTTAAGCAGTCACGTATGAATCCAAGGATAAAGCTCAGAATTCCCCCTCTCAGCACATCGAATCGGAAGCCTGCATATATTACCACTATCAAGGACAGTTCCACAGCTATTTTCCCGGAGAAGACAATATCCTCAATCATCATCTGCGAAACTATGAGCGCCAAAGAAAAAAAAGGCAATGATATATAATAGGTCACTTCTTATTACCTATGGGGCATCCGCAGAAAGTCAGGACACGGAGACGCCCTTCTTAATTCAGTTTACGGGTTCTTCCTATATTATCAGTTTTATCCAGCACAATTACCATCACTTCTTCAAGCTTCGAAAAATCAACGAAGGGAGCGACAGCAATCTGCTGAAATAATCCGCTGTCCGTCTTCTCCACGTTTTTCACGACGCCGAGGAGCAAGCCCTTGGGAAAGAGACCGGACAGCCCGGAAGTAACTACTATATTTCCGACGCTTACAGTTTCCGTTTTCGGGACGTATTTAAGAGAACATCCAAGGGAAGCGGCCCCTTGAAGAATTCCCTGTATCCTGCTTTCTTGAATAAGAGCATCGCTATTGCTATTTTCGTCTATGAGAAGCAGGACCCTCGACACATGGGCGGACGTCTCAACAATCCTCCCGACAACCCCCTGGTCAGCGATGACCGGCAGATCGAGCCTCAAGCCATGTGACGTTCCCTTGTTAATCAAAATCGTCTTGACTATCGAGGTCTGGTCTTTGCCGATGACCGTCGCAGCTATCGTATGATGATTGGTCCTCTCTTTAAGGGAAAGGAGTTTTTGCAAGCGTATATTCTCGAGGTAGCCTTCCCGGTATCGATTTATTTCTTGTATCAATAATGCGTTATCCCTTTTCAGGCGTCCGTTTTCATCTTCCAGTCCCACAAGAAGTATATACCTCTTCCAGACGCCTGCAATATCCTTGAAAGAGACGGTTATCATACCGGCTAATGGAGCGGCAGTTTCCAGGATCAGTTCCCTGAAAAAACCGACACTCGTCGGCTGTTTCACGCTGTAAGATAATATGATGAGAGAGATAACTACCAGGAGGCATGCTATTATGAGCGGCTGATGTTTCTTGGGAAGCAACATATTTCTACAGCAAAAATATGGGCGGCAACGACGGGGAAATTGTCCCTCGAACCGGCCCTGCAACGGAGGCAACTTATATTTCGGGAATCGTGATAGATTTCATCTTTCGGACACAAAATGATAATCTGTCCTGGTCCTATTTGAAAATTAGAATATTCCGAAAGGTGTGGAACTATACCTGAAATGTAACCTCTTTTAGCACATCTAAATGATCCAGGGCCATACCAGCGCCCCTGGCTACCACCGTCAGGGCATCATCGGCGACGATGATGGGCAGTCCCGTTTCTTCCTTAATGAGAAGGTCGAGATTTGTCAAAAGGGCCCCTCCGCCGGTCAGGACAATACCCCGGTCAACAATATCCCCGGCCAGTTCCGGAGGGGCATTATCCAGTGCGTCCTTTATAGCGTCGATGATGATACTCACAGGCTCCATAATGGCTTCCCGCACTTCTTCAGAATTGATCTCAACTATCTTGGGAATACCCGATATGAGATTCCTTCCTTTGACATCAAGCTTTCGCAATTCTCCATCAGGATAAGCGCATCCGATGGTCATTTTTATGATCTCCGCCGATCGCTCCCCTATGAGGAGGTTGAATTTCCTCTTCATATACTGCACGATTTCTTCATCCATCCTGTCGCCGGCGACCCTGACAGATTTTGAGTAGACAATGCCCGCCAGCGATATTACGGCAACCTCGGTGGTTCCGCCGCCGATATCAACAACCATGGAGCTTGTCGGCTCCATTATAGGTAATCCAGCTCCAATGGCTGCAGCCATCGGCTCCTCGATGAAATACATTTCTCTGGCGCCTGCCGATTCTACAGTTTCCCTGACGGCGCGTCTTTCCACTTGCGTAATACCAGACGGTATGGAGACGATAATCCGCGGGCGGACCAAAGCCCTGCGATTGTGAACGCGATGTATGAAATGCTTCAACATGGCTTCCGTAATATCAAAATCAGCAATTACACCTTCCCTCATGGGTCTGATGGCCACGATATTGCCGGGGGTTCGTCCCAACATTTTTTTTGCTTCCAGGCCGACGGCAAGGACCTTCTTCGTTCCCCGCGAATCCTTCGAAACGGCTACCACGGAAGGTTCATTCAGTACAATCCCTTTACCCTTCATATAGACCAGTGTGTTGGCCGTTCCGAGGTCAATGGCCAGATCATTGGAAAATTTTCCTAAAATATAATCAAAAAGCAAGACCCTTCCTCCTTCTTCATCGTATCGATATTATGCGCGACCCTATCACGAAACACCTTCCTATACAGTATTTCGCTTTCCTAATCAACGACTTTTTAAAAATGTATTGCATTTTGCGAACGGCTGTAATACAGATTTGTGCCTAATATCACAAATAAGGAAATAAGCAATGCTTGATCTAATGCGGAAACATGCCAAGAACTGGCTCGTGAAAATTCTACTGGGAATGGTTATTATTGTCTTCATCTTTTATTTCGGCTCCACCCGTTGGAGGCAAAAGGCGGAAGCCATCGCCATGATCGACGGCAGGGTCATCCCCTATGCAGAATTTCATAAGAATTACCAAAAGCTTCTTGATGCCTACAGAGAGCAATACAAAGGAGCGCTTACGGATGATATTTTAAAGGGCCTGAATCTTAAGCAGCAGGCATATGACAGCATCATTAATCAAGCCGTTATCCTTCAAAAGGCTAAGGACTTAGGCATAGAGGTTTCGGAGGAAGAAATTAAGGGATCAATCCTCTCCACTCCTGCTTTTCAAAGGGACGGCGTATTTGACGAAAGGATCTATAATCAGCTCCTGCGCCAGAACAAGATGACGGCGACCGATTTTGAAGACAGTCAAAGAATGTTGATAACAACGGTAAAACTGGAAGACATTATCCAGAGCGCTGTCAAGGTTTCAGAGAAAGAAGTGTTTGATCTTTACCGGCTTCAGAATGAAAAGATTAATGTACAATATCTCAGCCTTTCAGCGAAGAGTTACAGGCAGAAGATCAGCTCTCGCCGTGCCGATCTGGAGACGTATATGAAGGAACATGAAAATGCCTTCAGCGTTCCGGATGAGATAGAGATCAAATACATCTCATTTCCAGGCCGGAACTTTATGTCCTCTGTGACGGTATCTGATGCGGAAGCGACCGATTACTATAACCGCAACAAGGATAAGTTTATGAAAAAGGGAGGCGCAGTCGCTGCTTTTGCAGAAGTCAAGAGTGGTATTGTTGATGCATTGAAGCAAGTCCATGGCATGCGCGTGGCTTCCCTGGAAGCCAAGAAGGCCCACGATGAAATTTATCAAAAAGAAAACTTTGACGAATTCGCAGGGAAGAATGGATTCAAGGTCAACAGCACAAATTTTTTCAGTGCAAAAAATCCCCCCCAAGAATTCCGGCAGGTTCAGGACTTTGCAAGAGTAGCCTTCGGCCTTCAAAAAAATGAGATAAGTACCGTAGTCTCGGATGATAAGGCATGTTACGTTCTCAAACTTATTGATAGAAGACCCGCCCATGTCCCAGCTTTCAATGAAATCGAGAAGGAGGTCGAGAAGCAATACCTGGAAGAAGAGTCCGCTCGCATGTGTAAGAAGGACGCGATCGATATCCTTGACCACCTTAAGAAGGGAGAGGTGCTCACAAAGATCGCCCAGGAAAAGGGCCTGAAGGTTGAAGAAACGGGACTATTTATGCCTAGTTCCGCAATGCCGAAAGTCGGCTTCTCTCGGGACATGAGTATTGCTCTCTTTCAGCTTTCTGAAAAGAACCCTTATCCGGACACTGTCTATGACATCAACGGAAACGTTGTAATAGTGAAGTTCAAGGAAAGAGGTAAGCTTGATCTCAAGGACTTTGAAGCGAAGAAGGCAGCCATAGGGGCTCAGCTCCTCAGGATGAAAAAAAGCGAAGTCACCGTTTCGTGGATCATGAAAAACAAGGAGGCCATGATCAAAGAAGGGCGATTGAAATTTACGAAAGACATCAAAGATATTTAGACCAGCAGGTAACTTCGGTTGCAGGGCGGTGGGTATATCTCATACAAATAGAGGCACGTGTTTGAATTCCTCTACGTCCACCAGCCCCCTATCCGTGATCTTCAATTCAGGAATGACGGGTTGAGATGTCCATATCTGTTTCGACGGCCTCGCAAGTAAATACATTGGTCACCTTGCCGTCTTTTAACACCAGATCAGGTGGGATTTCACCACGCGCCGCCCGGATACGATTTTTTAGCACATCGTTCATGCCTATCCTCTTAATCATTTCATGTCTGGCCTGTACTCCATGTAGAAGCGGTAAAATGCCGCGATAACCAGCGCATGAGAAATTGTCCCCTCTCGGATTAGACGGGGAATTTCTGAAAGCGGCTGGAGGACCACTTCTATGTCCTCCCGATCATCCTGAAGCAGCTGTCCTACGGAAAAGACATCTGCGGCAAGGAAAGTATAGCAGAGATTGTTCTGAATGGCGGGGTTTGGATGTACTGTCCCGAGGGGAATCAGTTTTTCTCCCCGGTAGCCTGTTTCTTCCCTCAGTTCGCGCAGTGCAGCTTCTTCCGGTGAGTCCGACGGTTCCATGAGTCCGCCAGGGATTTCCAGGGTCATATCCCGAATGCCAAAACGATACTGTCGGATCAATACAACCTCCTTCGCAGGTGTAAGGGGAATAATATTTACCCAAGATGGCGACTCGAGAATATAAAAATCGTGCGTTTCGCCTGTACGCGGAGAACGGGCGCTATCACGTCGCAGGTTGAAAAGCCGGTAGGATTTGTCAACATGGCTTGAAATAATTGTCCAGGGTTTGAGAAGCATAAGAAACCTCGAAAAGTTTTTGTTTGATCACAGGGAATATTATTGGACTTGTTACATCGTTCCAAATAATAGATGGATTATCGGATCGGGGCTGTATAGCACGGTGCCGGGGAAAAATGAAGAAAAACAATTATGGAGAGCCCGGCACAGAATGTCTTTACAAACTATATTTATCAATGCTAATTTTAAAACCAGATGATTTCTCTTACCTACGACCGCAAGGAGACGGAGATGAGTTTCATAAAAGTAAGATTTACGGACGACATCGTAGATATCAGTTCAGAATTAAGAAAGAGCATCGATGAGGTTTTTTCTCTGATCAATTCGACTTTTACGGTTTTCGAAAATGTCTGGCGGCCGCAGGTGGATATATATGAATCACCTGATGAGATCATGATAGTTACAGATATTGCCGGTGTGAAGACAGAGGATCTATATGTGGAGGTTCATCGCAGGGTACTGAGAATCTATGGGAAGAGGGAAACGCCGGTCGGGCGAAACACGAGATATCATCTTGCAGAAATAACGTACGGTTACTTTGAAAGAAATCTTTCCCTGCCGCTGCCCATCGATACCGAATCAATCACAGCGACGTACGCAGACGGGCTTCTTCAGATACGCATGGCAAAACTGCCTCTCAACAGAGTTCTCAAAATACCTATTCAGGGAGACTGATAAGACGGGGAATAATTCGTGTTGGACGGGTCAATAAGGAATTCAGTTTGGAGGTTTCCATGGCAGAAGAAAAATCAACTGATGAATTAAAAGTTCTCAAGATACCGGACATTTTACCGCTCGTGCCGTTATTCAGTGTCGTCGTATTCCCGAATATGGTGTTTCCGCTGGAGGTATTTGGCGAGCAGACTATGACGCTCGTTGATGAGGCAATGGCTGCAGACCGTATCGTGGGACTCGTCATGTCCAAGAAAGCACCGGCGGAGATCAAGAACCAGGCCGAGGATCTTTACACAATAGGGACAAGTGTTGTGATCGTGAAGATGGCAAAAACGGGCGAGAATGGGGCGACCCTTCTCGTGCAGGGCGTGAGCAGATTTAAGATCACGGAATTTGTGGACGGCAAGCCTTACATGCGGGCCCGGGTGGAAGTAGTTGCAGATGAGGTCGAAAAGGATATCGAGATAGAGGCGCTTATGGCAAATCTTAACGGGTTGTTTGACAGGATGGTTAAATTGTCACCCGTTCTGCCTCAGGAGTTTGGCGCCATGGCCAAGGCGATCACTTCTCCAAGTGTGCTTGCCGACGTGATTGCCTCAATCGTAAATTCCGTGCCTGCCGAAAAGCAGAAAATTCTGGAAATACTCGATGTTAAAGAGCGCCTGAAGGAAGTTACGAGGCTCATAAGCCACCAGTTGGAAGTTCTGGAACTGGGCAACAAAATTCAGTCTCAGGTGAAAGACGATATTGACAAGAGTCAGCGCGAATACTATCTCCGTCAGCAGCTCAAGGCGATAAAGCAGGAATTGGGCGAGACAGATGAAACAAATGTTGAAGTCGCAGAATACCGGGCCAAGATTGAGAAAAAAAATCTTCCTGCAGAAGCGAAGAAAGAGGCCGAGCGGGAGCTTGAAAGACTCTCGCGCATGCATCCATCTTCAGCCGAGTATACTGTTGCATTGACCTATCTCGACTGGATAACCGCACTCCCGTGGAATGAAAGCACGGAGGACAACCTCGATATCAAGAAGGCCAGAAAAATTCTGGATGACGATCACTTCGGCCTGGATAAGGCTAAGAAGCGCATCATAGAGTATCTTGCCGTACGCAAACTCAAACCAGATTCCAAAGGACCTATCCTCTGTTTTGTGGGGCCTCCCGGCACAGGCAAGACGTCACTCGCACTTTCCATAGCCCATGCCCTGGGTCGCAAGTTTGTCCGTATTGCTCTCGGGGGTGTGCGGGATGAAGCGGAAATCCGCGGACACCGCAGGACATATGTGGGAGCCCTTCCCGGCCGTATTATCCAAGGCATAAGGCGGGCCGAATCAAATAACCCCGTATTTGTACTCGATGAAATAGACAAGGTAGGCAGTGATTTCCGGGGAGATCCATCGTCGGCCCTTCTCGAAGTACTCGATCCGGAGCAGAATTATTCCTTCATGGATCACTACCTGGATGTGCCCTTTGATCTTTCCCACGTCATATTCATAACCACTGCCAACATCCTCGATACGATCCCTCCTCCCCTGCGTGACAGGATGGAGGTTATCGAACTTCCTGGATATACGCTTGACGAGAAAGTAAAAATTGCCGAGCGCTATCTTATCCCCAGGCAGACAGCTGCCAATGGTATTTCCCAGCAGCAGATCAGCTTTACAAGGAGTGCCATAACGCTCATAATAACAGGATATACGCGGGAGGCTGGACTGAGGAATCTTGAAAGGGAGATCGGTACGATATGCCGGGGGATAGCAAGCATGGTGGCCGGAGGGGAACTTAAAAAGGCATCCATCTCCGTTAAGGATTTGCACAAGTATCTGGGCCCCGTACGCATCATGTCCGAAGTCAGCGCGCGGACGTCGAAACCCGGCGTGGCGACAGGCCTTGCATGGACGCCAACAGGCGGCGATATTCTCTTTATCGAAGCAACGGCCATGAAAGGGAAGAAGGGTCTGACATTAACCGGTCAACTAGGAGAGGTCATGAAGGAGTCAGCCACGGCCGCCTTGAGTTTCATTCGCGCCAATGCAAGCGATCTGGGTATATCAGTAGATTTTTTTGAAGAGAATGATATTCATATTCATGTACCCGCCGGAGCAATTCCGAAGGATGGACCGTCTGCAGGCGTTACCATGCTTACGGCACTGGCCTCGCTTTTAACCGGGAAGACAGTCAAGAAAGACCTTGCCATGACTGGCGAGATTACCTTACGGGGACTGGTACTCCCTGTCGGCGGCATTAAAGAAAAGGCATTGGCTGCTCATCGTGCCGGCATCAAAACAATAATCCTGCCCAAGTGGAACAAAAAGGATCTGGTGGACATCCCCCCGAAAGTCCAGAAGGATATGCAACTTTACTTCGTAGATGATATGCTTGAGGTCTTAAAGCTTGCCCTTGAGAAATGACGTAAGCTTGCCCACAATTCCGACAATTCATCATTGCTTTTCTATCAGGTAAAGATGGGATATGCCCCCGAAGACGGACCTTGAGCGGACAACTCGGAAACCTTGCCCTTTAATCATGTCCTCCAGTGCCTTAGGAACAGGGAACCCCCTCACTGAGTCCCGCAGATACCGGTAGGCATCATAGTCGCCGGAAATCAGACCGCCTATTATGGGCACCGCATATGTCAGGTAAGCCCCATATATCCATCTGAAGAGCGAACTTTCCGGCAGGGAAAACTCGAGTACGGAAAAACGGCCGGTGATACACAATACCCGGTGTATCTCCGCGAAGAAAGCCTCCAGATTATTCATGTTCCTTATACCGAAAGCCACCATGGCCGAGTTAAATGTCTCGTTGCGGAAGGGCATGGAAAGGGCATCACCCCGCACCACGGAGTAGCGTGTACGCAGGTCCTGCCGATCGGCCTTCCCAAGGGCACGCAGGAGCATTTGCTTGGAGAGGTCGATGCCTATGACGTTTACGCCGCCAGCAGAGGCGGGAAGGGCGAGGTCACCGGTGCCGGTCGCTATATCGAGAACTGTGTCACCGGCACGGATCTCCAGGAGATTTATGGCCGTCCTTCTCCATGCTTTATCAAGAGATAAAGACAGAATCGTGTTGAGCAGATCGTAGGTAGGCGCAATTCTATCGAACATCCTCCCTATGATTGATGGTCTCTTATCCATCATCTCTCCCATCCAGGCTAATCAACGACTTCACCATTTCTTTTCCTCACGCGGCATATACTCGATTGAAGGTTTCTGCCTTCTATACAAATTTAATTTGCAAGGATGCAACAGAAAAATCCCTGCAGCCTTAAGTACGCACGTACCTGCGGCTAATCAAGATTTCATGAAAATCAAACCCTGGATACCCCGTGCGGAAGCACGGGGTTCTTTACCTCTGACTTGAGTGGGAAGAAAAGGCGGCAAGCAATAAACATATAATGGCACGACTCATGGGGGCTATTTCGGACAGAATTGCGGGTGTATTTCTGCGTCTCCACCATGGTAGTATTAGCCTACTACTATACGTCTATTAAACCACTATTGAAATACGTAATTTATGCATTAATATACGCTTCAAGATATCATTTTATCATGAACCTCAAGCAAACCGTTTATTGACAGCAGGGTAAATCTTCTGTAGATAAAAGCATTAAGCTCAAAAAAAGAGGGTGGGTCCAAACAATTTATTTAACTATCTTAAGGAGGAAGCTATGCGGAGATTGGCAATAGGGATTGTCGTAGTTGTTGCAATTAGTATGATGTTTGTCCCAGTGGCATTTGCTCAGAAATCACCTAGCGTATCAAGGGGTGCATGGACTATTGGGCTTCCCGGAACTGTTACAGCCGAATCAGGCTTTACAGGAACCGAGGCTATCGTGGTTGAATCCGGCAAAGTAGTCGCAATGGGGAAGATGGCCGGAGTGAAAGGTGGTCTGGAGATGAAGTTCAAGACAGACCAGGGTAATGCTTATACTGTTTATATGGGACCCAAGTGGTTCATTGAAAATCAGAAGATTAAATTTATGGCCGGTGACAGCGTTATGGTCAGAGGCAAGAAATTTGGTTCCTCTATCATAGCTACAGAAATCAGCAAGGGCAATATGACAATGAAACTTCGTAATGAAGAAGATGGCCAGCCAAAGTGGGAATGCTGTTTCCCCGGCGCAGTTAAAGGACTTCAGTAATAACCGGCGACCCACCCAATTTTTTTAGCCGGTTTAAGATGTTTGCCCATTGTGAAGTTGGTCTTAGTTTTCTGAAGGATTTTAGCCTTCCTTCTGCAAAGTAGGCAGGATGGATGGTGCGGCTTCAGCAGTCAAACTGATATTCGAAGATATTATTTGCTAATTCCGTCCGTAAGGCTTTCGAAGGCGCTTCACGGACGATATCCGGGCCTTCCCGCTATCAGGGAAGGCCTTTAACCATTCTCAGATATAGTAATACATTTCTCCTGGAAAGGATGTGACAGTGATGGCATTGCGATGGCTGTGGAAAGTACTGCTGCTTTCTCTTTGTATTGTCTTTTCTAATCAGCTAATTGTGCCGGCAGCTTTCTCTGCAACAGATGGTATACCGAGGATCACGGTTCAAGAACTGAAGGCAAAGCTGGATAAAGGGGAAGGCTTGGTAATTATCGATGTCCGAACAGGCGAGGATTATGCAGGCAGCAGGATCAAGATAAAAGGGGCAGTGAGGATTCCCATAGTTCAGATGGAGGAAAGGTACAAAGAGATCCCCAAGGACAAACAGATCATCACCTATTGTACCTGACACAATGAAGCCACCAGTGCCCGTGCGGCACAATTTTTGTTGGACAAGGGCTTCAAATCAGTGAGCGCCCTTCTGGGCGGGTTTCATGCCTGGACGGATGCCGGGTATCCCACAGAACCCAAGTGACACTATTGCCCGCGTCTTTCCTTTGTCGACAGGAGGCGGGGGGAGAGGGCAACTCTTCTTGCCTTTATCACGCTCCCGGGCAGCGTGATTATGTCAATTTCGGCACAGTCGAAATTTCAAGAACAAGACACATTCCGGTGTTATCAAAATTCTCTTAAGGCGCGTTTTTACGGGCCTCCATTTTTTTCCGCTATCTACAGTGACTGTGCACGACAAACCGTAACTTACACTTAAGGTCCTTTGAGAAACTGGAAAGCTGCGGGTCCTCATGGCTTCACAAACAAGAGGTCAAAAATATGGCAGGCAGGAAATTGCGCCAGCTACTTGGTATGCATTTCGAACTGCTTCGTGAGCAGGTTGTCGAAGGAGCGGCAATTCCAGCAAATGATCCGGCCGGCCCGGTCGATCAAGGCCTTGACGGGCACGCCGCCGACGCCATAACTCCTGTAGACCTTTCCCTCTTCATCCAGGAGGATGGGATAGGGGATGTTGTGTTTCCTTGAAAAGGCTGCTGCCCTTTCCTTCGATTCCATGACATCGATAGAGAGAAGGACTAATCCTTTTGGGTTGTATGAGGCATAGAGCTCTTTGAGCTGTGGAATCGCGCCGCGACATTCGGGACACCAGGTTGCCATGAAATACAATACGACTGTCTTTCCCTTATAATCGCTCAGATTGACGTTTCGTCCATCCAAATCTTTTAAGGTAAAATCTAAGGCACGGTCATCCTGGTCTGCTCTGGCGCTCCCCTGTCCTGGAGCTATATACGGTACGGAGAAAAATATGACGACACTGCACACCAAGATGAAACTGATGAGCCATCGTACTGATGTTTTCATAATCGGCCTTTCTTAGAGTCATAGTTGCTGAGACTCTCGACTATCTCGTCACAAAAATAATAGAAAGAAAGCAATTGACTGTCAAGAACAAAAAAACAGAACAAAAAAGGCCGTGGGCGCGCGTGACGTGCTTGCCGTCGTTGTCTTTCAAATGTCTCTTAGTATCGTCATTACTATGCAAGTATAAACCCCCTGTGTCCCCCATTTATTTTGGCTGAACTTTCTCGTCAAGTTTTTATACGGTGAGAATCATGTTTTTCTTACTTAGTCTTGAAATCGCCAGAAGATATTCCGTACCGTAATTCCATCGGCGCTTCTGAAGTTATTATTTTTTTTGACACATTTGACCAATTCTACTATATTTAACGCACCAAGAGAATCTTATCAGACTCAAAGAGAGATAAGGATAAGAGGCAGGAAACAATGTTGCAGCGTTTAACGAGGGGATCATCCGGAAAAGAGCAATACAAGATTGCGTGGAAGGATGATCCATTTAGTGGACAGGGAACATTTACGTGGCCGGACGGAAGCCAATATTCGGGAGAATGGACGGATGGCTTCCCGCATGGAATGGGAACGTACTTATGGCCCGATGGCAGCAGATTTGAAGGCGAATGGCAGGAGGGCCTGCCGCATGGTAACGGAGAATACACATATTCCGACGGGACGAAATATAAAGGCGAGTGGAAGGGCGGCAGTGAATCTGATGGGAAAGCCCGCTTAGCTTTAGAGATGCAGGCAAGAGCCGAAGCGGAAGACATAGCAAGGGCGGAGACAGAGGCTGAAGCGCGAGTTCAAGCAGAAGCTCGGTTGACAGCGGACTTGAAGGTAAGGGAGAAGGCGGAAGCAAGACTCAGAGAAGAAGCGGAGGCTGGAAAGAAGGCAGTAGCTGAGGCGGTGGCAAGGGCCGAAGCGGAAGTCAAGGCGCGAATTCAAGTGGAAGCCCGCCTGGCAGCGGAATTGGAGGCAAGAGAAGCAGCGGAAGCACGATTCACAGAGGCAGCCGGAGCAGGGAAGAAGGCGGCAGAGGAGGCAAGAGCAAGGGCGGAGGCGGAGGCAAGGGCGGAGAAGGAAGCGAAGGCTCGGGCTCACGTGGAGGCCCGCCTGGCAGCCGAATTAAAGGCGAGAGAAGAGGCGGAAGCAAAGTTCCGGGACGTAGCGAGTGCAGGGAAAAAGGCCGCAGAGGAGGCAAAGGCAAGAGCGGAGGCGGAAGCGAGAGCGCGAATTGAAGTGGAGGCCCGGCTGGCGCAGGAGACGAGGGCTCGGGAAGAAGCCGAAGAGAAGTTTAGAGGAGTAGCGGAGGCAGAGAAAAAGGCGGCGGAGGAGGCAAGAGCGAGGGCGGAAGCGGAGTCAAAAGCACGTGAGCACGTCGAAGCCCGACTGGCGTCCGAGGTAAGGGCAAGAGAAGAAGCCGAGAGGGCGGCAAGGGAGGAAGCGAAGGCCGGTAAGAGAGCAGCGGAGGAAGCGAAAGCAAGGGCAGAGGTTGAGGCAAAGGCGCGGGCGCGCGTGGAAGAACAGCTCGCAACCGAGCTTCGTGCGAGAGAAGTAGCCGAAGAGAAATTCAGAGGCGTAGCGGAGGCAGAGAAAAAAGCAGCGGAGGAAGCAAGAGCGAGGGCGGATGCCGAGGCGAAGGCGCGGGTGCACGTGGAAGCCAGATTGGCGTCCGAGCTAAGGGATAGAGCAGGAGCTGAAAAATTAGCGAAGGAGGAAGCGGAGGCCGGGAGGAGGGCAGCAGAGGAAGCGAGGGCCAGGGCGGAAGCGGAAGCAAAGGCGCGGGCGCACGTGGAAGAACAGCTGGCAGGCGAATTGAGGGCGAGAGTAGCAGCGGAAGCGAAGCTTACAGAGGCGGCCGGCGCCGGGAGGAAGGCAGAAGAGGAAGCAATAGCCAGGGCGGAAGCGGAGGCGAAGGCAAGAGCAGAACTGGAAGCCCGCCTAGCTGCAGAATTGAAGGCGAGAGAAGAAGCGGAAGCGCGGTTCAGAGAGATAGCCGAGGCGGGGAAGAAGGCGGCAGCTGAGGCGAGGGCAAGAGCCGAAACGGAGGCAAAGACGCGTGCTGATGTTGAAGGGCGCTTGGCGGCCGAACTGAGAGCGAGAGAAGAAGCGGAAGCGCGGTTCAGAGAGGAAGCGGAGGCCGCGAAGAGGGCGGAAGACGAAGCAAAAGCAAAGGCGGAAGCGGAGGCGAAAGCGCGGGCTCGCGTAGAAGAGCGTTTGGCTGCTGAACTGAAAAATAGAGAAGAAGCCGAAGCGCGATTCGCAGCGGCGACCGGCGCCGGCAAGAAAGCGGAAGAAGAAGCAAGAACGAAGGCGGAAGCGGAGGCCAAGGCACGAGCCCATGTGGAAGCCAGGCTGGCTGCCGAGCTCCGGGCGAGAGAAGAGGCGGAGGCGCGGTTTAGAGAAGAAGCAGAGACGGCGAAGAAGGCTGAGGAGGAAGCAAAGGCGAAGGCGGAGGCGGAGGCCAGGGCAAGGGCCGAAGTGGAAGACCTGCTCGCAGCCGAGATGCGGGCGAGACAGGAAACCGAAAAGAGAGCCAGGGCGGAAGCAGGGGCAGGAAGGAAGGCCGAAGAAGAAGCGAAAACGAAGGCGGAAGAAGAGGCCAAGGCGAGAGTTCTTGTAGAGGCGCGGTTGGCGGAAGTGGGAAAGGCAAGAGAAGAAGCGGAGAGAAGGGCAAAAGAAGAGGCAGAAGCGAGGAGGAAGGCGGAAGCAGAAGCGAAGGCCAGGGCGGAAGCGGAGGCAAAGGCGCGGGCTGAAGTGGAGACCCGTTTGGCAGAAGAGGCGAAGGCGAAGCAGGAGACAGAGGCGAGGAAAAGGGCGGAAGCAGAAGCGAAAGCAAGAGCGGAAGCAGAGGCAAAGGCGCGGGCTGAAATAGAAACACGTTTGGCAGCAGAGGCAAAGGCAAGGGAAGAAGCGGAGGCCAGGCTAAAGGCGGAAACGGAAGCACGAACGAAAGCAGAAGCAGAAGTAAAGATGCGGGCTGAAATAGAGGCGCGCTTTGCAGAAGAAACGAAGGCGAGGGAAGAGGCTGAAAGGCGAGCTAAGGCGGAAACAGAAGCCAGAAAGAAGATGGAAGCAGAAGCGAAAGCCAGGGCTGACGAGGAAGAAGAGGCAAAGGCCAGACGCAAGGCAGAAGAGGAGCCCGAGACTTTCGGAAAGAAGGCCGCTATCTCTCACGGACAGTGGTCGATAACTTATCCTGATGGCCGAAGCTATTTGGGTCAACTGAAGGATGATCTTCCTCACGGGCAGGGAACCATGATGTTTCCCGGCGGTGAGAAGTATATGGGCGAGTGGAAAGCGGGAGAGAGGAATGGGCAGGGACTTTTCACACTCGCGGATGGTTCCGTCTATACAGGGCATTGGAAAAAGGATGTGAGAGAAGGTGAAGGAGTATTGACCCTGGCGGGTGGACGAAAATACACAGGCGGATGGAAGAGTGATCAATTCCATGGTGAAGGACTAGATATCTACCCGGATGGAAAAAAATACGAAGGTCAATTCAAAATGGGAAAATATGAAGGGAAAGGTACATTGGTCCTTTCTGATGGCACAAAATATGTGGGTGAATTTAAGAATGGGTTGTCAAATGGGAAAGGGGTTTTGACATATCCAAACGGAGACCGATACTCGGGCGAGTTCAAGAACAACAAGTATCATGGAAGAGGTGTACTTTCCCTGAAGGATGGAAGAAAATATGAAGGTGAAATGGAAAATGGCCTGCCTCACGGCCAGGGAACTATGACGTTTCCCGGCGGTAGGAAATATCAGGGTCGGTTTGAGAACGGCAAATTTGTCGGATAGGAATGTTGCGCATGTGTGACGGAGGAATGGGGCATTGAAAAAGCTGGTCAAAGAAATCTTCGAAAGCGGACAAGTTGACTTTGCATTGAAGAATGATGCCCATGACGGTAAGGGAGTTTACGGTCATCCGGACGGGAGCAGTTTTAATGGCCTATTTAAGGAAGGCGTATTTCATGGAAAGGGGATCTTCAAATGGCCCGACGGAAGCAAGTATGAGGGCGATTGGGACAAGGGCCTTCCAAACGGACAGGGGGTCTTGATGCTTGCTGATGGCACCCGTTATCAAGGCGCATGGAAGGAAGGGGACATCAACGGGATAGGGACATTGACTCTGCCTGATGGAAGCAAATATATCGGACAGTGGAAAAACGGCAGTAGAAATGGGAAGGGAGTGTTAACACTACCGGACGGCAAGAAGTACGATTGCGAATGGGAAAATGATATGTTCCATGGGAAGGGAACTTTGACATTCCCGGACGGCTCTATGTATGAAGGGAAATGGAAAGAAGATAAGTTTTACGGCATAGGGGTTCTAACCCTCCCGGACGGCTCGAAACATGAGGGCGAATGGTCAGGCAATAAATTCAAATTCCTCCTCAGAAAAGAGAAAAGATAGTTATTAATAGTTGGCATTATGCCTTGCCCCTGCGGTGCAGCGCCAGTTCGCAATCGCAAGAAGCCCCGTCACTCCCTATTGCCTCATAAATAAATGTTACCGAAGGATAGCTTCATGTGAGGAACGTTGACTCATAATATATGTTACTCAGAGGGAGGAGATTTTTTTAAGTTTTGTTTCCATGGTTTTTCTTAGCAGAAAGGGGTTAAGATTTTCAAGTTGTTTAGAGAGTGAGAGTTTTACTGTTTCAGGCAAATGAGGAGAGTCCATGACTCTCTGATAAGGTGTTTTCGGTTTGTCATGTTGTTTGACAGTTTTAGAACCGATACGTTCTTTGGCAATGAGTTTCACGGAGGGGCAGAAGAAGTTATGGAAGAGCCTCCATTCGTTACGGTAGAGGTTATTAAGAAGGGGTACGGCCCGTGGATTATCTAATCTCTGGTAGCCGAGCCATTGACGCACATGGGTCCAGTTCTTCTGTTCTACATGTGCGTTGTCATCTTTGTGGTACGGTCTGCTGCGGGTGAATTTTACGGGGTGTTTTCGTTGGGTAAAATGCCTCACGAGGTGATAATTTAAGAACTCTGATCCGTTATCGCAATCGAAGCCAAGGAGTGGGAAGGGGAGCGTTTTTTCTATGTCTTTGATTTGTTGAAGGACACCTGTTTCTCCTTTACCCCACACAGCTCTTTGTTCTGTCCATCCGGTGGCGATGTCCACGCAGTCTATGGTATATGCGTACATTCCCAGCAATGACTCGCCACAATGGGCTACGGTATCGGCTTCAAGGAATCCCGGTTTTGATTCATCCCACTGGTTTGTTTGTATAGGGATTTGTTTTCTCAGGAGGGTCCCTGGCTTTGTAGTGGATCTGCCACGTTTCTTGTATTGTATACGGGTAGGTTGAAGGAGCCTGTCTATGGTGGCCGGGGAGATTTTCACCAGGGCTTCAACAACCGTGGGAGGAAGTTTACCAAAGAGTTGGACATAGCTTGGCAGCCAGAGCGGTAAAATAGCTTTTAGGCGTTTTGAACAGGGGAGATTCGCTGCCAGCCATATCTGTTTTAAGGGCTTCAGAATCTCCTCATTTTGATAAACGGGAGGCTTCCCTCGCTTCTTCGGTCTTGGCTTTGTGAAGCGTTTAAATCTCCTGAGAAGGCGTATGGCATGTTTCCTATGGTATCCGCACGTTGTGCAGAACTCGTTCAGGATAATTGTTTTTTCATGGCGGGAAGCATTTTTATAGCGTAAATGGATTGCCCTGGTGTACTCTTTTTTCGATCGTGGACTCATCGATTACCCTCCTTTCGGAAGTCGATGTTCGGTAACATCGAATTATGAGTCAACGATCTCTTTTATTCACAACCTTGGGTAACATTTAATGTGAGGCAATTCGACTCCCTGTCACTCCCTTGACAGACAGATCATTTCGCCCTATACTAGAAAGCGAATTCATATCCTCTTAGGGCGAAGGTGAATGATGGCGGAACAGAAGACGAGCGAATACCTGCGGACTTTTTTCGACGTGAATCAAACCATTTTTTCCTCTTTCTCTCTCAAGGAAATACTCAAAATTTTGGTGAAGAAAACTGTCAGCGCCCTCGGGGCAAAGGCCGGAAGCCTGAGGCTTCTCGACGACCAGACCAAACGTCTGGAGCTTGTTGCATCGCATAACCTCAGCAAAAAGTATCTTGACAAAGGCCCCTTGAGTCCAGACCAAAGCATCCCGGAAGTTATGGAAGGGAAAGTCGTCCTTGTCAAAAATGCCCACAACGATTTGAGAATTCAGTACAGAACCGAGAAGATAGAAGAAGGCATCAACACGATCCTGTCAGTTCCTGTAGTTGCAAAAGATAAGGTCATCGGCGTTCTCAGGCTTTATTCAGAAGAGCCCCGGGACTTCAGCGCTGAAGAGATCGAATTGGTCTCGGCACTGGCAGAGATGGGTGGGCTCGCCATCGCCAATGCGAAGATCTATGAGGATGAGGGCGTCAGACTTTCTTCCCTTCTCAAACACGTTGGCATCGACCTTCCTGAGGAGCGAAAAAGGCCGAAACAACGATTAAGGCCGTTTGCCATGGAACCGGTCGATCCTTCTCAGGGCCTCGAGTATTTCCGGGCGCTCCATGATATCGCCAGGACCATCCTATCCACTCTGGACTCACGGCGGGTGATAGACCTGTTGATCGGAAAGGTGCTTACGATCATGAAGGTGAAGGCGTGCTCGCTGAGACTGGTAAACGAAACAACCCGGGAGCTTGAACTGGTTGCATCTGAAGGACTGAGAGAAAGCTACCTCCAAAAGGGACCTGTCCATATGGAAAAGAGCATCCGCGAGACACTGAAGGGCGTGCCTGTGCTGGTCCTCGATGCGACGGCGGATCCGCGAATCGAGTATCCGCAAGAAAATGCCCGGGAAGGTATTGCCTCGATCCTTTCCTTGCCTATCATCGCCGGGATGCGCGTGATCGGGATCCTGAGGCTGTATTCGCAAGAGACGAGACAGTATGGCGGGGAGGAAGTGGCCTTCCTCTCGGCAGTGGCCGAGCTCGCCGGCCTTGCCATCGTAAATGCCAGGCTGTACGAAAAAACCAAGTACAATCTTTCTTTCTGGAAAACGACGCTGGAATATCTCGATGCAGAAAGCATCCGACGGAAATAATCTGTGCACGCCGAACGCCCGCTCTTTGAATTCGGTAACGACTGAATGACGAACGATCATATTCCTTAAGAATCGAAGATTCTCCGCAGCTTGCTGCAGAGAGCTTCAATTCATTTCGGGGTAGCTTATTTCTAAACGAAAGTATGAAATGAAATATATTGATGAGTACAGAGACCGGTCCCTTGTAAAGGGCCTTATCGCCGCCATAGAAAAGATCGCCGGGAAGATAGGCAAAGAGATTACTCTTATGGAGATCTGCGGAACCCATACCCACGTGATCGGCCGCTTCGGAATCAAGAAGCTACTCCCGGGGAATATAAGGCTTGTTTCGGGGCCCGGCTGCCCTGTCTGTGTAACTTCCATCCAAGATGTTGATAAGGCCCTTTACCTTTCCGGAATGAAGGATACGATTTTTGCCACCTTTGGTGATATGCTCAGAGTTCCGGGCACAGGATGCGCAAGCCTGCAAAAATCACGGGCGGCGGGAGCGGATGTCCGGGTGATTGCGTCCACGACGGATTGCCTTGACATTGCCGAGAAGAACACTGCAAAGGAAGTGGTCATGATGGGCATCGGTTTTGAAACAACGACACCCATGGTAGCCTCTGTCGTGGGCCTCTCTCGAAAAAAGGGGATTAAAAACTTTTCCGTCTTCTCCGTGCACAAAGTAGTGCCGCCTGCCCTCAAGGCGCTCATCGATGACCCTTCCCTAAATATCGACGGTTTCATCTGTCCCGGGCATGTAAGTACGATCATAGGTTTGAGTCCATATAATGTAATCGCAGAAGCAGGAAGGGCCGCCGTCATTACAGGCTTTGAGCCCGTTGACGTTCTGGAAGGGATACTGATGATCTTAGGCCAGATTGCGGAAGGGAAAAGAGAGGTCACCATACAGTATGCGAGGGGCGTCAAACCGGAGGGAAACCCCCGTGCACGGGATATCATCAACAAGGTCTTCCGAACAGGAGATGCGGAGTGGCGGGGGCTTGGCATAATACCCGCAAGCGGTCTTTTCCTGCGGGATGAGTTTAAAGCCTTTGACGCGCTGGAAAGATTTGAGGTTCCCCCCATTCACTCAAAAGAGACCAAGGGCTGCAGTTGCGGGGACGTCCTCAAGGGCGTCATGCTTCCCGGTCAGTGTTCGTTATTCAGAAAGACATGCACCCCGACCAATCCCATAGGCCCCTGCATGGTGTCATCAGAGGGCACCTGCGCGGCCTATTACAAGTATCATCTCGATTCTTAAGAGGCGCTATTTCTTTTTGGTAGAAGAAAATGATATGAGTCGGCAAATAACAAGTGCGGGAGCGAAAACAATTCAGTGATTAAGAGAGTACGCTACCTGTTCTCCGGCGTCGTTCAAGGGGTGGGATTCCGCCCCTTTATCTTTCGTATGGCAACAAGGCATTCGCTCTCCGGCTTCGTTCAAAACCGTCCGGACGGCGTCGTAGTTGAGGTGGAAGGCCCTGGGGAAGCCATCCATTCCTTCATGTCCGGCGTGAACGAAGAACTCCCGCCCCTTGCCAACGTCTCGGGAACTTTCTCCGAAGAAGTGGAAATAAAGAACGACAAGGCATTCCGGATTATTGAGAGCGAAGCCCTGGGACCCGGGAAGGTTTATATTGCGCCAGACATCGCCACCTGCGGCGATTGCCTAAAGGAACTTTTTGACCCCACCGATCGAAGATTCCGTTATCCCTTCATCAACTGCACAAACTGCGGCCCTAGGCTGACGATTATCAAGGATGTCCCCTACGACCGGATCAATACGTCTATGTCCTGTTTCCCGATGTGTCCTATGTGCCAGAAGGAATACGAAAACCCGGCAGACCGCCGTTTTCACGCCGAACCGAATGCCTGTCCTGCCTGTGGGCCGTCACTTAAACTTCTTGATGGAAAAGGGAACCCCCTCTGTCATAGAGACCCCCTTGGGAAAGCCATCGAATTGCTTCTTTCCGGCCACGTAGTCGCCATAAAAGGTCTTGGAGGTTTTCATCTTGCCGTTGATGCCGCGAATGACGAAGCCATAAAAAGGCTGAGGTCACGGAAGTGGAGAGAGGAAAAACCGCTCGCCATCATGGTGAGAGATGTGGAAACGGCCCGCTCGATTTCCAAAATCGGGAAGGAGGAGGAGCTTATTCTTCTCTCTCCCCAGCGTCCTATAGTCCTTGCCCGGAAGAGGGGGGGTGTTATGGTCTCCCCAGCAGTTGCCCCGGGTGTGTCTGATTTTGGAATCATGCTCCCTTATACGCCGCTTCATCACATGCTCCTCGAAAAACATTTTCATGCACTCGTCATGACCAGCGCGAACCAGGTAGACGAGCCCATCTGCATCGAAAACAGGGAGGCAATAAAGCGTCTGGACGGCATAGCCGATTTCTTCCTCGTGCATAACAGAGATATCCTTGTGCGGTGCGATGACTCCATGGCAACCGTATCATGCGGGGAGAGAAGGATCATCCGCCGGTCCAGAGGTTTTGCCCCGCTACCCATCACGCTTGCGAAGTCTTATCCTCCCGTCCTGGCCTTGGGCCCGCAGATGAAGACGACACTGTGCGTCTTGAAAGGAAACCTTGCCTTTCTGAGCCCCCACATCGGGGATATGGAAACCCCGGAAGCCAGAGATTTTTATCGTGAGACCCTTGGCCTGATGCAAAAGATCGCAGAATGTGAACCCGGCATAGTTGCCTGCGATCTTCACCCCGCCTATTACACCACAATGCTTGCAGAGGGCCTTCCGGCTTCTCGTGTCATCGGTGTCCAGCACCATCATGCCCACATCGTAAGTTGTATGGCGGAAAGTGGCGTAGAGGGAGAGGTCATCGGCATCGCCATGGATGGGACCGGATACGGCACAGACGGCACGGTGTGGGGAGGTGAATTCCTCATTGCGTCCGAAGCGGAATTCACGCGCATCGGCCATATAACGAATTACCTCCTTCCCGGCGGTGAGAAGGCCATCAGAGAGCCATGGCGGATTGCCGTGAGTCTCCTTAAACAGGCATACGGCGACGATTGGCCGGATGTCGCGAAAAGCCTGGATATAGTTCCCGAGAAATCCTTCTATGAAACGATGGACAGGATAATGAAGCAGAGATTCAATTCCCCCCTGACATCAAGCCTGGGAAGGCTCTTCGACGGTGTTGCCGCCATTTTGGGGCTTCGCAAAAAAGTTACCTTCGAGGGACAGGCGGCGATGGAACTCGAAGCCATGGCGAGGTATGGGACCGGCAGAGTCATGCAATTCACCATCGAAGAGACCGGAGATATCATTCACCTTGATTTCTCGCCCATGATCCGGGCAATCACTAAAAGGCTTCAGGCGGGAAAGGACAGCGGTGAGCTCGCCTTTTCCTTCCACCTTACCTTGCAGGTCGCCTTCTGCAAAATGGCCCGGACGATACGTGACAAGACAGGCCTGAATCGCGTCGTCCTGAGCGGCGGGTGCTTCCAGAACCGCATTCTCACTGAGGGAATGATTGCGGAACTTGAGAAAGCGGGCTTTGACGTATTCTTTCATACTGCAATACCCACCAACGACGGATGCATCTCTCTCGGGCAGGCCGTCTGTGCAGGAGCGCAGACAATGCCGTAATTGGCTGTATGTGATCTTTGAATATCAATGTTATGCGAGAGTATTGATGAGAGCCTTGAGGACTTAAGAATATCAATTGAGAGAAATTCCGGGAATCGCAAAATGTGCTCTCGTGGCGGGGGGATGGGACTGAGCGCCGGCCGGCGCCGAGATATGGACGAGCCTTACAGCGAGGGCGAACTACGCTGTTCTTGCCTTTGGAATGAAGAAAGTGAACTTGCTTCCTTTTCCCTCTTCGCTTTCCACTGTTATGCCGCCGTCATGCAATTCCACGATGTACTTAACTATCGAGAGTCCTATGCCTGTGCCCCCGATCTTCTTCACGGCGGGGTTGTCCACTCTATAGAACTTTTCAAATATTATTGGCAGCGCGTCCGTCGGCATTCCGAGGCCCTCGTCAGAGACCGAAATATAAATTCTGTTGTTCCTGTCTTCCATGGTGATGTGAATATCACCGCCATCCGGTGAATATTTGACGGCGTTCGAAAGGAGGTTGCTCATGACTTGTATTATCTTATTTCTGTCGACCGTTATCTTCTCGGCCTTCTCGGGCGCCGTGAGAGATATTCTGTGCTTGGCCGAAGCGCTCTTGAACGTATTGTATACAGTGTTTAAAAGCTCCCTGAAGTCTACTTCCTCCGGGGAGATACTCAGGCCCTTTCCCGCGTCTATCCTCGACAGGTCAAGCAGGTCGCCTATGAGCGCGCCCAGACGCAGGGTCTCTTTGTTTATGATGCCTGCATAGCTCTTGATCTTCTCCGCGTCGAGGTTCCTCATCATTATCAGCTCGCTATAGGCCTGTATCGGTGTCAGAGGCGTCCGGAGCTCATGCGAGACCATGTTTAAGAAGTCGGTCTTCATCCTGTCAATTTCTTTTGACTCTGTGATGTCCCTGAACACCGCGACCGTTCCTGCCGTCTCTCCCAATTCGTCTATTATGGGCGCGAACACAGCAGCGAATGTATGCTCCCTCCCTCCTATCTTGAATACTACCTCTTCGCGCAGGGAACTCTTTGACCTTGAGACCTTCGAGAAATTGTCTATAACCTCTCTGTTCGAAATGCTTTCCCTGATGGCTTTGTTTATCACCTGCTCTGATCTTATCGAGAACACCTTTTCGGCGAGTCTGTTTGCCATGACTATTTTATTTTCCCGGTCAACGGCAATAACCGCATCTTCCATGCTCTGCACTATGGATTCGATACGCTGCTTTTCTATTGCCAGGGTTATGTTGACCTTCTTCAATTCTTTGTTCAACTGTTCAGCGCGCTCTTCGAGATGTTCATACAGGTTCGTGTTCTCAATGGCTATGGCAGCCTGCGACGCCAGTGCCTCCAGGAATTTTATCTCGCTTTCCGAGAAGCTCGCCGCGCCCAATCTGTTTACTACCTGGACCACGCCTATTGTCTGGTTTCGCACTTTGAGCGGCACGCAGAGGATTGATCGGGTGATGAAATGTGTTTCCGCATCCACGCGTCTGGCAAAACGCGGGTCTTTTGACACATCCGGCACAAGCAGCGACAACCCGGTAGAGGCCACCCAACCGGCGATACCTTCGCCCTTCTTCAGCCTGATCTTCTTGACTTCCTCTTCTTTCGGGCCTGTGGCGACTTCAAAGTAAAGCTCGTCTGTCTGACGGTCAATGAGGAATACGGAGCTTGCTTCTGCCTGCATGACACGCTCGGCGGACTGCATGACAATCTTCAACAGCTGCTTCAGGTAGCGCGTGGAGTTTATTACTATGCTTATCTCCATCAATGCCGTCATCTTGGCAAGTTCTTCTTCCTTTTCCCTGGTTACCTTCTCGGTGACGTACTGCTGTAGGGCAAGCTCGACTGTCACGTTGAAAAGGTGCATGATTAAGTCAGCCAGTTCTCTTATCTTGTGCGGCGCGAGAAACGTCGATTTCTCATACGCGGCCTTGAGCATCACGTAGTCGATCCCGTAATCGCGGCTTATTTTCTTCAGACCTGTTTTGCTCCATGAAGGGTCCGCACAGAGTCCGACCATGATAAACATTTTTTTTCCAAAGCAGTCCGCCGTGATGCAGAGGTGCGAGAAGCCGCACGTATTGCACTTGACGGCGCCGGTTTCTTCATTCATGTTTTTACATTTGAAATCCGCGCAAAGGGCGGCGGCTTTTTCTGAGGTTTTCAGAAGCTCGCATACGGCGGAAAAGTTGCTTTCCGGGATATTGATTGATCCGTCTTCGCTCACTACCTTTATGCTGACGCCTAAAGCCCTGGAGATTCTATCCTGGATATCTTTCCAGAGCACGGTATTGAATACTTGGGAATAGCGGGTATCAGGCTGCATTATGTCTGCCACTTTCTTTTCCATCCATTTCCCTTCCCCGCCTCCCATGTTAGAAGAGGTTACAAGGGATCAAAAAACAAGCTCAAACAAAGACCAAAGACTAACCGACAGGAGGAAACGCAATGCACTCTCCCGGAACACGGCGCTTTTTCTGTCAATCCATCTTCCCGAATTTTGTGCAGGAATTCGGCATATTAGTCGGGACGGGTGGTTTTATTGGCGAACCAAGTATAGGAACAAGTCTTTTGCATGTCAAGAAAAAAGCCCGTCCGCCTGTGGAAGACGGGACTGGATAAGATCAGCGGGGGATAAATGGAATGGGCGGAGGCGGCCCGAAACTAAGATTGCAAACGATGAGGACGCTCTTGCGGCAGATCAGATGGGGGATGAACAAGATGCGTGTCATGTGAGGACGGTTGATGAAAGCAGGAAGGGAAAGCTACGCGTATTGATAAGATTGTGATAACGCTGCTGCTCTTGCAGGGCGTTTTCTGAAGATAGGATGACGCTTGGCGGCAAGGTTGATGATATGGCTGATCATCTCCCCATGAGAATAGCCCGCATATTCGGCGGCACACGCCATACTGGCTTCGGCGCTGATATCGGAATTGGGATTAACATCAAGGACATAAAAAATACCATCCCGAAGCCTGATGTCAAGCCGGGCATAGTCGCGGCAGCCGCTGGTCTTGTATGCCAGGATACTTGTCTTCTTGAGTCGTTCGTACTCGGCCTCATCGAGGGGCGCAGGCAATTGCAGACCGATTTTCACGTAGTGGGATGAGCCGGGCATGAACTTGGAATCGTAGGTGCAGAGACGGTCACGCACGTCGTCGAAGAGGGCGAAGTCCATTTCGGCCGGCGGCAGCATCCGGACGCTGCCGTTGCCCCAGAGGGAAACGTGAAATTCGCGGCCGTCGATGAAGTCCTCAACGAGAGCGGGTTGACGGAATGTGTCGAGGATATAAGCGACCCGATTCTTCAGTTCATGAGGCGAGGCAACGACGGCATCCGTAGTTACCCCATGACTGCAGTGTTCCCGAGACGGCTTCACAATTGCCGGAAAACAGCCCCAGTCATCGATCTTCAGGGAATCATAAATACGCCAGCGCGGCGTCGGTACGCCGGCTCTTTCCAACAGGCGCTTGACCATCTCTTTGTCCCAACAGAAACGCAGCACTTCCGGCGTTGCGCCCGTGTATGTGAAATCCAAGTCCTCGAGCGTTTCCGCAGCGAGCGCTTCGCTGTTCGCTACACCGGGGATCTCTTCGCACCAGTTGAAGACGATATGCCGGTCAGGGTCATAGGCGCTGAGGTACGAACTGAGATCATGGTTGAAGACAGGCACGTTGGTGACAGGATGCCCCTGCTCTTCTATGGCTGATTCAAGATCTGCGACTTCCCTAAGTGTGATATCTATATCGGCGGGATCCCATGCCTGATCGATATTGTGAAGCAATAGGACCGGAAGATCGGTGCGAGCTCTGGCTAACGGCATAATGCACTACCTCCTTCTACAGGTTCACGTGGAGCAACAAACGATACTTCATATTTTTAGAAGTCAAACCCAGCGCCCGCCTAAAACGGGATATGGTTTTTGCTCCCGGAAATCGACAGTGCAATTGTTCTATGCCCTAACAAGTTCCACGGACGTCGGAAAGCCTGTGGTATGGAGTCTTGCAGTGTTACCTGTTGGGCTGCCTTTTAATCTCGCCTCGTTTCTATATTGTATGTTAACACCTTCATAAGAAATTTTAACGAATTTTTCAAGGACTTTTTTTAATTTTGCAAATTTTTTTTGACGGATGCGAAGTTCGGAGAACAAAAAATAAGGTGTGTCATGATCGACGATGAAATAAAATTTGCGCAACGAGCACCAAAAGGCCTTAGAAGCGGCAGACAGAACAATCTGCGAAGAAGCAGGCTCAGTGCATGTTTGATAAATTCATTACGGCGATGTCCGCTATAACAGCGTTGTCATCAAGGGGCAGTCGAATTCCGGTAAGTCTTTATTTCTTTTTCCAACCAGCGTGTCCACTCTTCTATGCCTTCTCCCGTTTTGCACGAAACATCGATGACCTTGATTGCGGGATTTAGTTTGACGACGCGTTCCTTTGCGGCATTCATGTCAAAATCGGCGATACCGAGATAATCTATTTTATTGATTACGAGGACATCGCATACGCTGAACATCATGGGATACTTGAGAGGCTTGTCATCGCCCTCAGGGACACTGAGGATCATCGCCTGCTTATGGGAGCCCGTATCAAATTCGGCGGGGCAAACGAGATTTCCGATATTCTCAATGATGACGAGATCGAGACCTCTTAAATCTATTTCGTTGAGGGCCAGCTTGATCATGGAGGCGTCGAGATGACAAAACCCCCCCGTCTTCAGCTGGACTGCCGGGATTCCTTCTTTGACGACCTTCTCCGCATCGACCACGGAATCTATGTCGCCCTCGATCACTGCGATTTTGAAAGCGCCTTTCATTCTGCGGATCGTGTTTATGATGAGGCTCGTTTTTCCGCCGCCAGGTGAAGCCATCAGATTCAGCATGAAAACTTTTTGCCTTCTGAGCATATCCCTGATCTCATCGGCAAGGTCTTTATTATCGGAAAGGATGTCTTCCTTGATTTCAATCAGGCGTATGTCTGCCATTATATCGCTCCTTATTACGAGATCGTTATGTCCTTGATATAAAATTCACGGCCGGAAACCAGCGTGACCTTGGCCCCATGACATTCCGGGCACGTGAAATCTTTCGTGTCACTGAGAGATACCTGGAAGGTATGCTTGCATTCCGTGCAGTCAAATACTATGGGCGCTCTTTCAATCTCGAGAACCGCCCCTTCCGCGATGGTGCCTTTACTCAGATAATCAAAGTAGTGCTGGATGCACTCACCGACAAGTTCACTGAGATCGCCTATCTTAAGGCTGATCGTGAGAACCTTTTCGGCTCCATTCTCTTGGGCGTGCTTAAGAACGATTTTAAGGATACTTTCTGTTACAGACAGTTCGTGCATTTCCCGGGCCTCTTTACGAGAATGGCAATCTTCTTCTTTAGAAAAGTCTATTACATGAACGGAGCAAATATCAATTAAAAAAGCGAGCGCACAAAAAGATGTAAGCACTTGCTTATGCATGGACCTTCTTTGTTGTTGACATGGCAAATTCTTTTATATACTACTCAAACAGATATCTTGCACATAGCAATCATGGTTTTTTAGATAAAGTAAATGGAACTGATTATCAATTTTGCAGATTTCTTCATTCACCTTGACCGGCATCTCGCTTCCATCATTCAGTTCTTTGGCGGTTGGACTTATTTCATTTTCTTCCTCGTCATATTCTGTGAAACAGGCCTTGTCGTAACACCCTTCTTGCCCGGAGATTCTCTACTGTTTGGGCTCGGCACTTTTGCCGCTCTGGGATTGCTCCAGATTCAATGGCTTCTGGTCCTTCTCGCAATCGCCGCCGTAGCAGGAAATATGGTTAACTATGCCGTAGGAAAATTTGTTGGTCCGAAAGTTTTTCATAAGGACAACGCCCGTTTTCTGAACAAGGAATATCTTGACCGCACCCATGATTTCTATGAAAAGCACGGAGGGGAAACGATAGTCATTGCGAGATTCATACCGATTATCCGCACATTTGCGCCTTTCGTCGCAGGCATCGGGAAAATGTCATACCTGCGTTTCCTCATATACAATATCGTCGGAAGCGTTGTCTGGGTTGCGTTGTTCATCCTTGGCGGCTATTATTTCGGCAATCTGCCTGCTGTCCGGCGTAATTTCACTCTTGTCATCTTTGCCATTATCGTAGTATCTGTACTTCCCATGGTCATTGAGTATTTTCGCAGCCGCAAACGATTGTCATAAAGGACCGGGGCAGTAAATGGTGTTTAGCAGACATATTAAGATCCATAGAGCCGTGAAGGAAAAGATATGAAAAAGAAGACAGTGCTCTTTCTGATTCTCGTTATCGTCTTTTGTTCGGCGACAACAGCCGGGGCCGAAAGTCCGAGCGTCGTGAAGATCGGGAGCGATCTCACGGTTGAAGAAGGCACGAAGGTTAATAATGTCGTGGTCGTGGGCGGACAGATTACCGTGGAAGGCACCGTTGAAAATCACGTTACGGCCATCGGAGGGTCAGTAGTCCTTGCAAACACGGCCGTCGTCGGCGGGAACATCTTTTGCCTCGGAGGGATCATTGTCAGGGGGAGGGGCGCAGAAGTCCATGGCAGTGTTAGGGAGATCAATTCCAATGATATCTCTCAAGCCGTGACAAATGCCCTCAGCGAAGAATGGGAGGGGTGGTCGTGGATATTTGCCATTATCTCCATATCCATTTTTCTCGGCCTCCTGATCATTACCATCGTGACCGTGCTTCTGATTCCGAAGCCGGTGTGTCTGGTTTCGGCAGCCATCAAGGAGAAGCCCTTCAAGGCTACTGTGTGGGGCCTTGGCGGGTTGGTGTTGATTGTCCCATTGGCAGTGCTGCTGGCGATTTCGGTTATCGGTATAGTCCTGATTCCCCTCGAAATGACCATTGTTCTCTGCGCAGCACTTATCGGTTTCATTTCGGTTTCACAGCTTGTCGGAAGGAAATTATTTGCTATCCTCAAGAGGAATGATCAAAGCATGATGCGTGAGAGCATATGGGGGCTTATCATCCTGTGGTTGATCGGATGGATACCTTATGTGGGCTGGATGGTCAAGGTATGCGCTATCGTCCTTGGCCTGGGGGCGGTTCTCTTGACGCGCTTCGGCACCAATCAGCATATATGAGACCACAGAGGCATCCTTGTTGCAAAATAAATTTGATTGTTGTAGAAAAAAGACCGTCATGAGAGGCACTGTGCCGGGGCAAGTCTTGACGGCGTAAACTGAAGGAGTACTTCTTTGGGAAAGCTTTTCGGTACCGACGGCATACGGGGCATTGCCAATGAATATCCGATGACTGCCGAAATGGCCTTGAACATAGGCCGCGCTACGGCCCATCTGTTCAAGAAGAAAGGTCATGTGGCGAAGGTCATTATTGGAAAAGATACCCGCATCTCCGGGTATATGTTTGAGAGCGCCCTCGTGTCGGGAATCTGCTCCATGGGGGTGAATGCCATTATGATCGGCGTCATGCCCACGCCGGGCATCGCCTTTCTCACAAGCAGCATGAGGGCCGACGCCGGTATCGTCATATCCGCATCTCACAATCCCCTTCAAGATAACGGCATCAAAATATTCTCTTCGGAAGGATTCAAGCTTCCCGATGAAAAAGAGCTTGCCATAGAGGACTTCATATTTGCAAACGACAAACATAAAGAGCGCCCTGCACCCGGAGATCTGGGCAAAGTGAATCGACTCGATGACGCGAGAGGAAGATATATAGTTTTTTTGAAGCATACCTTTCCCAAGGAATATACCCTCGAGGGAACGAGAATTGTCCTCGATTGCGCGAACGGGGCGACATACAGAATAGCGCCGGAGACTTTTTTT
Source organism: uncultured delta proteobacterium (assembly GCA_963729715.1). Lineage (GTDB taxonomy): Bacteria > Desulfobacterota > Syntrophia > Syntrophales > UBA2185 > Fen-1135. Next base: position 44,042 of record CAVSPA010000005.1, on the reverse strand, counting down.
GAGCTGGGGGCTCAGGTGACCACTCTGTTTGATCATCCTGACGGTGTCAACATAAATGTCAACTGCGGGTCCCAGCACCCGGAGAAGCTCGTCCACGAAGTCGTGAAAAGAAAAGCAGATGTCGGATTTGCATTCGACGGCGATGGCGACCGTCTCATTGCCGTTGATGAAAAGGGTGCGGTCTTGACGGGTGATCAGAGCCTTGCCATCTGTGCGAGCATGATGAAAAAGGATGGGACCCTCACCAACAATCTGGTCGTGCGCACCGTGATGAGCAACATCGGCCTGGGCATTGCCCTTCACGAAATGGGTATAGATTCCGTAATGACCAATGTGGGGGACAGGAACGTCCTCGAAGAAATGCGCGCCAGGGGTGCGGCAATAGGCGGTGAGGACTCGGGCCATCTGATCTTTCTTCCGCACCATACAACGGGAGACGGCATTATCACAGCCCTGCAGGTGCTGACCGCGATGAAAAGAGAAGGGAAACCTCTTTCCGAACTCGCGAAGGTCATGACCTTATTTCCGCAGATGCTGATAAACATAGACGTCAAGGCAAGACCTGACTTGTCAACAGTGCCGGAGATAGCAAAAGCGATCAAGGGCGCAGAGGATGCTTTGGGAGACAGAGGCCGTGTCCTGGTTCGTTATTCGGGAACGCAGAATATGTGCCGCGTTATGGTTGAAGGCCCTACAAAAGAGGAAACAGTAAGACACTGCGAGATAATTGCCGACGCAGTAAGGACAAAGCTCGCCTGAAAAAGAAAATCTAAACCGAAAAAACTCACCTGAACTCTACTTGACCGGCAATAATAGCGCGTAGTGTGTCAGAAACGGCCTCCTTGTGCTCCGCCATCACGATTTTGATCTGCCTGTCCTTGCCGGCAATTATATTACCCAGGGCAATGCCGTCGATATTTAGGAGACAGCCTAACAGTCTGGGGGCGTGCGCCAGCAGAAGATGCTCAATATGCCGGTAGAGACGCTCCGCCCCGTCATTGGAGAATAAAAGCAGCCTGGAAACACGATCGCCGTAAGGGGCGCTGTGGCGCTTCCGGACATTTGCAATCCCTTTTCTTTCGCTTTCCAGCTTGTCTGAGATCGCTTCGAATCCGCAGCGAATCTGCCCCCTGAGCTTGGCCTTCTGGAGTGCTTTTTTCAGCGGGTCTCTCATCGTGATCACTGAAACATCAAGATGACCGCCGGGCCAGAGCTTCACGGTACTAGCCATCAGCGCCTGACGGATGGCCCCGGCATTGCCATCGGCTTCCAACTGTCGCGGAAATTGGACATCTGACAGGTTCATATCACGTATATCCGAGGAAGATGCAGTGTCTGATAAAGTATCATTCCTGATAGATCTTTTGCATTGTCTCGTATAGGTAATCACGATAGGCTCGGCGCTGCTTCATTTCATCGCGGTAGCCTCCTTCGAGGGCTTTCTTGTTTTCCTTGAGCTCCACGAACTCTTCGTCTTCTTCCCTGATCGCTTTCATCTTCTCTTTGAGGGCGTCTATTTTGTCTTTGATGTTCTCCTCTTTATATTTGATCTGAGAAGCGAGCTCAGCGATTTGTTCGTCCTCCTTTTTGACCTTTTTCATCGCTCTAAGATCATTCTCCTCCTGGATGAAGCGTTTGACGATCTCATCTTTGGTCATTTTATTTACTTCCTGAATAAACTCATACGGAACTGCCGCCTGTTTCTTTCTGCTCTTCCTTGCCATACGTTCTCCCTGAATTCTCCTGCCGCCGCTTCTGTTACCATCGGCGCAGACGCTTTCGGTTATTTCTTCGCTGCGTGCATATCATAATTACTGAGAAAATGCCGGTAAATTATTCGGTGAGTTGATCTACGGCGCAGTAAAGGGAGTCTTAGACTCAAGGGGATTGATCAGATAAATGGAGGATCAATGCAACTGCGATCTTTCTGCGGCAGTGTAAAAGGTCAGGCCTGACTCTGCTAAACACCGAGGTAGGCTGTGCGGACATGCTCGTTGCTGAGCAACTCTGCACCCGTTCCCTGAAGAGCTATCTTTCCGTTTTCCAGGACGTAGGCCCGGTCGGCAATGGCGAGTGTCTGTTTTACGTTCTGTTCCACGATCAGTACTGTTGTTCCTTCTTCCTTTATTCTCTTTATGACGTTGAATATATCCTTCACAAGGATGGGAGAAAGACCGAGGGACGGTTCGTCAAACATCTGCAGTTTCGGCTTTGCCATGAGGCCCCTTCCGATAGCAAGCATCTGCTGCTCACCTCCGCTTAAGGTTCCTGCAAGCTGCCTCCTTCTCTCAAGAAGTCTTGGAAAGAGGTCGAACACCAACTGCTTGGTTATTTCACGCTCCTTTTTTGCCTCTCCTTTTAACGAACCCATGTCGAGATTTTCCTCGACGGACATTTCCACGAAGAGCCTTCTTGCCTCCGGCACATGGACCAGCCCTATTTCAATCAGCTTGTAAGGTTCCACCTTATGAATCGGTATATCATTGAAATGGATTTCGCCGTTCTTTGGTCTCAATATGCCCGATATAGTTTTCAGGGTCGTAGACTTTCCCGCCCCGTTAGCCCCGATGAGGGCTACTATCTCTCCCTTTCTTACATTAAAGGAAACGTCCCAGATCACCTGGACGTCGCCATAAAAAACATCAATGTTCTTGATATCAAGCACTGTGTTCCTCTCCTAAGTAGGCTTCAATGACAACGGGATTGTGGCCGATTTCTGAAGGCGTGCCTTCCGCTATTTTCTCACCGTAGTTAAGTACGATAATTCTGTCGGATACAGCCATGATCACCTTCATATGATGTTCGATGATCAGGATGGTTATTCCCCTTTCCGTCCTTATCTTTTGCACAATCTCGATCTGCTCATTAATCTCTGTCGGGTTGAGTCCTGCAAAAGCCTCGTCGAGCAGGATGATCTCCGGCTGTGTGGCAAGGGCGCGGGCAATCTCGAGCCTTTTTCTTTTGCCGAGGGGGAGTCCCTTGGAGAGGACATTTATGTCGTCGGAAAGGCCGGTAAACTGCAGCACTTCGAGGGACACCTTCTCCGCCTCCGCCTTACTCTTCGTCCTTATGAAAGCCGAAGCTATGACATTGTCGAGGGTGGACATCCTCTGCAGCGGCCTTACCACCTGGAATGTTCTTGCCACGCCCAGCTTGCAAAGTACATGAGGTCTAAGGTTTGAAACCCTCTTGCCGTTCAAGAGTACGTCGCCTTTCGTGGGGCGGTAGAATCCGTTGATGACATTGAACATGGTCGTTTTTCCCGCGCCGTTCGGGCCGATGAGGCCCAGTATTTCATCCTTGTTGAGCACGAAGGAAACGTCGGTAAGGGCGGCAAGCCCGCCGAATTGTTTTGAGACATTATTCACCTCAATGAGACTCATGATGACGCCTCCTTTTTGCGCTTGAAGGGTTTCAGTAATCTTCGATAATCGCCGACAATACCATTGGGCACGAACAGGATAATCAGTATGAGAATGACGCCGAAGATAGTCATGTGTGCGGCCCCTATATACGGGAGGGAGCGTATTTCTTCGGCAAGGAAAACCATGATGACAGCGCCTACGACGGGGCCCCAATAAGTGGCAGCGCCGCCCACCATAACGACCATCACTGTTGTTATGGAAATGTCGTAGAGGGGAAATACGACACCGGGATCAATATATCCCATGTAGTTCATGAAAAAGGCGCCTGCGATACCGGTGAGGACGCCGCTTAGGCAAAGGGAGATTGTTTTATAAAAGGTTGTGTCTATTCCGAGGGACTCCGCAGCATCCTGGTCCTCCCTGATGGCCACGAAATAATATCCGAGCTTGGATTCCATGACTATCTTAATGAGGACAAATGTTCCCGCGGCAATGAAGAGTATGATGTAGAAGTACCAAGTCTTGTCTACCCATGTCCTTTCCCTTATCATTATTCCCATGTTCCCCTGGGTGAAATCGACAAGGTTTTCTGTGGTTACCCTGCATATTTCACCGAGGGCAAGGGTGGCAAGGGCAAAGTAGGCGCCCCTGAGCCGCAGACAGATATATCCGACAACCAGAGAGAGCACCGTGAGTATGGGGACGCATGCCGGTATGCCCCACCAAGCCGATATTTCTAAATGGTAATAGAGGATGCCCGCTGTGTATGCACCAAAGCCGAAGAAGGCTGCATGTCCGAAGGAGACTTGGCCTGTATAACCGCCGAGGATGTTCCATGCCATACCGATTACGGACCACATGAGGACGAGGATGAGTATGTGCATGACATATGAACTGAGATCCATCAACGGGACGGCGCAAAGGCCGGCAAAGATTATGAGAGGCAGGTATTTTTTCATTTTCCTAACCTCCTCTTCCGGATGATCGATGCTATCCCTCCGGGCAGAAATACGAGGGCTGCCACGAAGATTGCGAATCTTCCCGCAGGCGCCCATCCCATCCCGATATAGGTGGCCGTCATGGACTCAAAAATGCCGAGGATCAATCCCCCGATTACGGCGCCGTTTGTTGAACCCATGCCGCCGATGACTGTAATAACGAACCCGACATTCGTGAACTGCCTCCCCAGCGCCGGGTAGAGATAATATATGGGGATGAAAAGACAGCCGGCAGCCGCAACAAGGACCAATCCGATGCCGAAGGTTACCATCCTCACCCGGTTTACATTGACGCCCAACAGGAGCGCCGCATCGACATCCTGTGCTGTGGCTCTGATAGACTTCCCCGTATCTGTCTTGGTGAGGAATATCCATAAGGCTATTGTGATAATAACCGCAACGACAAACGACAATGTCCAGGGCATGGAAAGGGACAGTTCTATCGGAGAGTCCGGCCAGTAATCCGTCAGATACCAGGCATTTGAAGCATAGCTTACCGGTGTGGACCGATAGTCTCCTGTGAAGAATACCGTTGCAAGGTTGGAAAATACCATAGCCAGACCCACGGTGAGTATCACCAGGTTATGGGGCAGTATGGATTCCACCTTCATGACAGGGGTTAACAGGTACTTTTGAATTGCAAGGCCGAACAAAAAGAGTGCTGGGGCAGCAATAAACACAGAGACATAGGGGTCTATGTCAAACAGCGTAAAAAGCCAGTAGGCGATATACATGGCTATCATCATGAAATCGCCGTGGGCAAGGTTGATAACCCTCATGACGCCCATAATAAGCGCCATACCAAGGCCAATCAGCGCATAAAGGCCCCCTAACATGAACCCCGATATCAGGGTCTGTAAAAAGAGTTCAAGCTGCTCCATTCATCCCCCGTCCGCTACCTTCGTTCTCTCCATTTCGGGATAGGGTATACGTATTTCGCGCTTGCATATTTCTGTGGCCAGATGGTTTCGTGTTTTCCTTTGATGACTTGCATCACAAGGGTGTCCATGAAGTTCTGGTTCGTATAGCCTTCCTTATCTTGAAATTTTACCGGGCCGAAGGCAGTCATCATGTTTGTCGATCTCAAGGCCACGCGGATGTCATCCGGCTTCCAGGATCTTGCCCGGGTAAGGGCATCCTTTATAACATAAAGGGCTGAATACGCCTCTGCACCATGATAGGAGGGGTAATCCCTGTAGAGTTTCTTGTATTTTTCTGCAAATTCCCTTGCCCCGGGATACGCTATTTGGGGACTCCAGAGGGTGGCTGTCATGACAAGCTCTGAAGCCTCTTTCGCATTCTGTATAAATTCCGGGATGGCGAATCCGGCCGCGCCGCCCGCATAGAGTTTTGCGTCGATCCGCAATTCTTTTATCTGTCTCATTAGCAGCGCCGCATCCATAACATACGACACCATATAGATGACATCAGGTTTTTCAGATTTTACTTTCGATAAAATCGGTCTGAAATCCACCGCGCCTTTTTCATACTGCTCTTTTAAGAGGACTTTTATGCCGGCTTTTTTCGCCTGATGCACCATGTCCTCGGCGCCGGAGGTCCCGAAGTCCGAGCTCTCATAAAGAATTGCGATCGTCTTTGGCTTCACGACTGTATTAAGGAACGACATAAGTCCTGTTGCATAGTATGCGTTTGTGGGGTTCAGGCGGAAGACGTATTTGTATTTCTGCTGGGTAATATCATCCGTTGCGCCGGTGACGACAAGATAAGGGACTTTTCTTTCCTCGGCCACCGCTGCAATCGCTTTAGAGCAGGAAGAGCTGTACTCACCGAAAACTACCGGCTGTTTTTTCACATCGACGAGTCTCTCAACTATGGACCGCGCCACTTCCGGTTTGCCCTCAGAGTCCTCAAATTCCAGGACTATCTTTTTCCCTTTTATGCCTCCCGTGGCGTTTATTTCCTGCATGGCGATCTCATAGGACTTCTTTTCTATTTCTCCGAATTTCGCGTTAGTGCCCGTGAGGGGCAGAGGGATACCCAGCTTAAGTACCCCCTGGGCATACGCACTTACTGAAAAAAGACTGACGATAAAGATTAGCGTGATGAAGAAAGACAAGCGTTTCATTTTATCCTCCTTTTGTGAGATGGGATAGCACAAGATATACGGCGCTATAGTGGATTTGAGTCTGCTGTTTTTTAAAGGAAATTGCGTTACAAGTCAAATAAAAATATTCTGTAAGAATTTCTGCCTGTTATAGGCAAGAAATAAAGAAGCAGAGCAATTCAGCGTGTCCGCGAAGGAAAAAGGTCCCGGCGTTATTTCCTCGCGATAGGGAAGGTTAAAGTCGCGCCGAGCCATCCTATACAGGATACAAGCGGTACGAAGGACAGGATGAGCATCAAGTAAATAATCCGTGCAATCCCCTGGGTCTCAAGTACGCCGGGCACGAATATCCGTAAGAGAAGGGCGCCTGCTCCCGCAATGAAAAGACCGGCGGATAGTATAATCTTCAGCGTCACTGCCCGTACCGGCCGCGCGAGGTAATTCAGCCACCAGGTAAACAATCCCGTCAGCATGGCCAGGGGCAGAGATAACAGCCCTGCAATGAGACAGTGCAAAGAGGTGCTCTTGAATGAATCTACGCTGTAAGAGAGATATAGAATGTTGAAGAGGACAACGGATAAAAAGAAGACGATAGGGAAATGTACCGTCATGGGATGAGGGTGTCTTTCGAGAAAAGGAAACCGGCTGATAAGGGACGAGAGTATCGCCGGCATAGCCCTCATGGGCTCCGTCTTCTCCCTTAGAATGCCCACCTGCGGGTATCTTTCAAAGACCTCCTCACCGTGAGGAGCTGCCTCAATCTCTGCGCTTAGATCTCGGGACGCATGGTGGCGCTTCATGTGCAGGCCGCCTTGCCACAGTTTGCTGCCGCTTACATCGAAGACCTTTCCCTGGTATGCAATATGGACAGGTCTTCCCTCCTGTCCGTCGAATTGCGCGAGAGTCTCCGCATCAAGTTCCTTCATGGGTAGCGTCCCTGATGTCCGGTAAAATAAAAGGCACTGCAAAGAGTAGCATTAAAAAAGGGTTAACCGCTTCAATCTAACCCTCCATTAATTATATGGTGGCGGAGGCAGTCTCTTCATAGCGCTCCTCGCGCTCCGAATTCCCTGATAAACAGGGAATTTACAGGGAATCTTGCCCCTTCTGGTACTCAAAAGAAAAAACCTCTGGCAATATGAAGGCTCATTCCCCTCGGTTACAGATAAAATTCCCTACTCAACGTATCAGGAAATTATTCTAGCATATCAGGGAATCAAATTCAAGGAACAGGGAATAGTTAGACTGGAGCAGGGAGGCTGTCTAACGTATTGCCCGCGGAAATGGTAAATTGATTTTGCTATCGTTCAAGTTGTTCGACTATAAGAGAATCTAACTATTCATATCATACACTTGATGATGGAGGCAATATGAACGTGGCAGAGATATCGAGAATAATAGAGGAGCATATTCCTTCGAACGGTGATGCTTTTCAAGATGCATGGCTTCATCTTCTGGAGACTGATCGAGACGATATGCATCAACTGCATCGTTCCATAAAGAAGGCTAAGAACAAACGTATAACGGAATACTTCCGCAAGAAGAAGGAGATCAGCCAGTTCGATGAGGAGGGCGACAATATATTGGAGAGGTACATAGTGCCGGCTGAGTTCGACGTCAACGACGATGAATCGGTAGTAACTGTGAAAAATGATTTCTATAGACAGATCGCAATCTATTTTCTGAAAGAATTCCTCCTCGAGAAACAGAAGAATTGGGAGCTGCGCCAGAGACAACTAGATATAAAGGCCGAGATGCTTTTGGAGAAACAGAATAGGCGCGAGCTTCTCAAAGTACTGACTGACAAGAAGCTGGCGAATTCTCAAAAATGGCTGGAGTTATTCCTGGAGCGGTTGACTAAGAAGAGTGAGATGTTTCAGAAGAAATATGAATTGCGCAAGAGGAAGCTGGATTTAGAAACACACAAATTAGAAAAGACGCGATGCAAAGGACTTACTCAAAATGCGATTCAAAGGCGTCTGGGACAGATTGAGAAAATTATTCAACTACAACAAAAAATCATTTCAAGAATAGCTCGTAGAGGTTAGTTTGATGAAGCGTCACGAGATGAAGTATGCTTGACAGCTTATATAAATATGGCATACGTTGGTACATCAATGGCGCCCGCATATAGAGAGGGATCGGCAGCTTCAAATACAAATTTCCATCAGACATACCACATGATCAGACTGATTGTTAGACGGAGGTAGTGCGATGCCTATTACATCATTCAAAGACAAATTAATTGCCAGATTGGAAAACGAGCGCATAAGGAAACCAGAACGCATGTTAAATGAAACTTATTTTGAACAAAAATTTGTGCTGCCTATCGCATCTGAGATTAGCAGAACAGAAACAGACGTATTTCTCTTTAGCCATCCATGGGGGAAAAGAATCCGATGTGCTCCCGATTGTGGAAGCGCTCGTGAAGGCAAAGGGCGCATTCAAGAGGGTTGCGACAAATGCTGGAAGGAGAGCAAGGGCTGGGCTACCGTCAATGCATTCGGAACTCAGAACAATTTCGATCTGGTTGCTCAGGACACCAGTAATTGTAAACTCGCTGTCGAAATTAAACTCGTATCGTTCACGAAAGGCCGAAGGCCAAACGGAGAAATCCAACGATTCCTGGGACAGTGTGCGTTGGCAACAACCAGGTTTGATTTTGTTGTAGGTGTTTGCGCATACAGTGGAATGATAAATCTAGGATATGATTTGGACACAGAAGGATTCAAGCATTGGGCCGGAGAGAATAAGATCAACATTGTTTTTCGTTCTCTCTCAACCAAGCCTTTTGCAAATTATGATATCGAATGGATCGAGATCCCCTCATTTAAGTTCAAACGATCCTCAGGAGAATTTTATTATAATGATCGCCACGGAGTACAATTATATTATCGGGATGAAGGACGGGATTTTCATGTCGGATTTATAGATGGCTATCGATGGTACCACACAAAACAAGGACCAGTCAGGATATATACACTAAGCAAAGATAGCAAGGAGTGGGCTGCGTTACTGCCAAAATCTAAGAAGATATTGAATGAAGTGAAAGCAGCTGTTCATGAGGTGCTTACCCAACAACCATTTGAAGGGGGGATCAAGGGGAATATTTATAGCCAGTTTAACAAATAAGCTTTGACCATTGAAAATCAATAAGCGAATTTTGGCCTGTGCCAAGCCAATGATAACCATTTAAAGCATGCAAATGCTGATTGCCGGGTACTGTCAATTTTATTGTGTAAATTTTTCATAGGCCACTTCTTGAAAGAATGGCAGGTTTTTTTGCACTTTTCCTACGGGGTTTGATCTCCAATGCAGTTCCATTTTTAAAGAGACAAAGGCCAGGAGACGATAGCAGGCAGACTCTCCGGCCAATATCTCCATGGACTTTGTTCTCCGTTTAAATTCCTTGTTCAACCGTTCAATGATATTTGTGGTTCTCAATGAAATCCACTCTTCCTTGGGGAAGTTGAAAAAAGACAAACAGGCGTCAATGGATCTCTCTAAACAACTTACGGCAGAAGGGATATCCTTCTCCCATTTCCTTTTGAAGATTTCAAAAGATTCCAGCGCCGTCTCCTTTGAAGAGGCATAGAAGATGGTTCTTACATCATTCGCCACAGCTTGTTTCAGTTTCTTAGGTACCTTGGCCAGAACATTCCGGGCAACATGGACCTGGCAGCGTTGGATCTTGGCTTTGGGAAACTCTTCTTCAAAAACAGATTCCAATCCCGATAAACCATCCATGATTCCCAGGGTAACTTTCTGGCCATCCAATCCACGAACTTTTAAATCCTTGAAAAACTCCCTCCAGGAGGAAGCAGACTCTTTGTCCCCGGCTTGCAAACCTACAACCAGCTTGTGGCCTCTTTCTGTAACACCGATAGACACCAGAACAGGTATTAACTCAACACTTCTTCCCACACGCATACGGAAAGTCACACCATCCACAAAGAGATATTTGATGGGTTCCTGGGATAGATCTCTCATCCTCCACTTCTCAACGGCCTCTGTCAGATCAGTATTTGCGTGGCTGATCTCTGTATGGGAAATACGCCGCCCGATCAATCTACGGGAGATCATGGAAAGACTCCGGGTACTGATTCCCGTTAAAAACATCAGGCTTAAATCCCGGCTTATCTCTTCTTCGTACTGCTTGCTCCGGGGAATAACATTGGTCTTAAAATCACCCTCCCGGTCTCGGGGAATTTTGACCTTTACCTCCCCAATGTCTTTTAATGTGAAGTTACGATCATAGGTGCCATTGCGATGATTTATTTCATCCTTACCACGTTCATAGGGTTCTCTCCCCAGAAAGTGGGTGAGTTCCGCATTCATCAGCGCTGTCAGATATTGCCCAACGGTCTCTTTAATGTCCAATCGCACCATCTCAAAAAGTTGCTCCGGCTGCTCCTGAATCTCCTTGAAAATCTCCTTAACTTCGGCTACTGTAATCTCCAGTTTCATGGCGCTTTCTCCTTTCTCTCAGGTTTTGGGATAAACCCTTGTAAAGGAAAAGCGCCTTTTTTTCTACCATCATGAATTTACACAAAAGATTTTACACTACCGATTGCCGTTCTTCTATCTTGGAATGCATTGAGTCCTTCCTTGTCAAGCGTTTGGTAATTTAGACTGGCACACTTCCTTTCAAACGCTAATCATTATTGACTGAAATCTACAATCAGACAAAAAAAGGGAATAGTGCTGATAAAAAGCGGCAATCATCATCTTGTGCATATGTCTGCAAAATTTTTTGCAAGCGAAGGCACTATATTGGTTACGTATCATTTCCGACCAGCTGACCGCTTTATCGGAGTGTGAATAAATTACTAAAATATAATGAGATATGCCTTGCCTTTGAGCAAACAGTAAAGTACCATGTAAACATATCCTGTACCTCGCTATGGTCTTAAGTCAGTATGGTACAGTTAAAGTTGAGTTATAACAATTTGAAGTGCAAAGGTGGCCACCATGCTCTTTAGAGTTTGGTGGCTTTTTCGTTTCTGTAATATTGGTAATTCGACTTTTGGTAAATTCTAAGAAAGGAGGAGACTAATTATGTCAGAAGGTAAAGTAAAATGGTTTAACGAGAGTAAAGGTTTTGGATTTATCGAGAAGAATGATGGTGGAGATGTTTTCGTCCATTATAGTGCCATTCAAGCAGCTGGTTTCAAGACTTTAACTGAAGGTCAATCTGTAAGCTTTGATGTTGTCCAGGGTAAAAAAGGCCCTGCAGCAGAAAACGTGAAACTCAGTTGATTAAACCTTGGGTAAGGAAAGGGGCGTTCCATTACGATATTCTGTTTTGGAACGTCTCTGCATTTTCAGCATATTCTGTAATGTTTGAAAGAAAGATAAAAATAGGAGCTTAAAAATGGGAAAGTCCATGTACGACTTTGGCAAACAGGTAAAAGAAAAAGCAGGACAGCAAAAACAAGAAGATACGAAACAGTATTCACGTATAACAATTCAAAATAACCGCATTCTGAATTTTCAACACTTAAGAAGTGAGAAACGAGCATGACAACGAAAATAGCAAATTTGACCGGTGGAGGAGATTGCCCTGGCTTGAATGGTGCGGTAAAATGGGTAACAAAAAGCGCTCTTGATCCCAGGCTCGTTGACAAACGTTCGGTTTCTTTCGATGTTGTAGGTGTAGTCGAGGGATGGAAGGGATTGGTTGAGGTTGATCCCAGCGATCCGAAAAGCTGTGACAGACACCTCAAATATCTGGATGAAGAGATTGTTCGCACATGGGACCGCTATGGCGGAACCAACTTGGGGACGTCACGGACAAACCCGTTTAATCCGAAGAATGACCGTTCTGAAAAATTAATAGATAACATAAAAAAGCTTGGGATTGATGTTCTTGTTGTACTCGGTGGAGAAGATACCCTCGGTGTTGCGTATAAATTGCATAAGTTAGGTATAAAGACGGTAGGCATTCCGAAGACCATCGACAATGACCTCACGGGAACTGAATATTCACTCGGTTATGATACGGCTGTCAATGTGATTATGGAGGAAATTGATCGGTTGAGAAGCACCGCTGGTTCTCACAGACGCATCTTTGTTGTTGAAACGATGGGACGGCATGCGGGCTGGCTTGCCCTTCACGGAGGTGAGTGCAGCGGCGCTTATATTATTTTGATACCTGAACACCCCTTTGATATTGACGTGGTGTGCGAACTCCTTCGTGAACGGGAAGGACGGGAAATAAACTATTCAATTATTGTAGTCTCTGAAGGGGCAAAGCCTGAAGGGCAGCAGGAATTACTCAGAGACACTAAAGTTGATGACTTCGATCATTGCACACTGGGGGGCATAGCAAACTCTGCCGCGCTTGAAATTGAAAAAAGGACGGGCTTCGAAACACGATCTCTCATTTTGAGCCACTTGCAGAGGGGAGGGACGCCATCGGCTCGTGATCGGTTGATGGCAAGGTGGTTTGGAATAGCAGCAGTTGACATGATTGTCAATGACGATTACGGTCGTATGGTAAGCCTTACACGAGGTGAAATTGCAAGCATTTCTCTCAAGGAAATCGTTGATAATCTGAAACTTGTCGATGTAGAAAATTATTACGACAGAGAAAGATACAACGGCCGGAGGTCAATATTAGGAGACCTATGAGACCATTGAAAAAGGTCGCATTCCGATCGATTGATAAGCAGGATTTCATGCGTTAATAATTGATGGGTATCTTCTCGGAAGAATTAAAATGCGCTGGTTAAAATGATTATTAATTGTTATAAGAAGACAAATATTTTAGAAGGATGAACGCCCATGGGAGAGGGTATTTCCGACTATACAAAATTTATCATTGACCTGCGCAGACATATGTGGAAATCAGGTGTGGAAATGGAATTGCGCAGATTAATATGGCAGATAGCCATTATGGGGAAATATATCTCTGCTAAAATTCAAGAATCGACTCGGAAAATGGCTGGTTTTGGGGACACCCGCATTTTCCGTCACGGTGAAGAGCAATTGACTTTGGATAGGAGTGCCGATGAGATTCTCAAGAATCAACTCCAGAATTCAGGGTTTGTCAGAGAATATGCTTCAGAAGAACAGGATTCAGTGATTAAGATCGGCAAGGGAGAAGAAAAATATTTCGTCACTGCAGACCCTTTGGCCGGTTCTTCTTTAGTGGATGCCAATCTGTCCGTAGGAACGATAATAGGCATTCATAGAGAGTCGATGTTAGCCGAGGGGAGAAAAACATTGGCAGCAGCCATGTACATTATGTATGGACCGTTGACTACGATGGTCTATTCTGCAGGGAAGGGAACCCATGAATTTGTGTTGAACAGAGAAGAGGAATACGTTCTTTCTGAGGAAAACATAACCTTAAAGGAAAAGGGGGACATATACAGCCTGGGAGGATTGAGAAAAGACTGGACCACGAAACACCTCAAGTACATAGAATTTCTGGAGGAGGAAGGTTACAAGCTCCGTTACAGCGGAGGATTTGTGCCAGATATCAATCAGGTGCTGATAAAAAGAGGAGGCATCTTTGCATACCCTGCACTAAAAAATAAGAATCCCCACGGGAAATTGCGGCTTCTGTTTGAGCTTCAACCCATGGCATTCATCATTGAACAGGCCGGTGGTATGGCTACGGACGGTAAACAGGATATCATGTCCATCAAGGTAGAGGGACTTCATCAGCGTTGTCCGATTTATATCGGGAGCCGTTTTGAGGTGGAAAAGGCGAGAGAGTTACAGGCTTGAAGGATATATCGGGATACGATCGTAACTTTGAAAGATTGGCAATGTAGATATAAAAATTATCCTGCGAATGATCTTATTTGCCCTTTGAAACAATTACAGGATGCAGGGTCAGTAATGGCCCTGTTTTTTTGTTGTTTGTCCATTTCAATACGTAAGTGCGCCACGAGGCTGCACAAGAGATGAGGGTAGGTCCCTCGAAGCCAGCTTGCAGGAGCGGGCTTCAAACCACCTTAAGCTGCTGAGGTTAAAAGCCTTGGTGGTGAGCGTTAAGGAAAAGGCAGGGCAATGACCCTGTCAGGTGAGGTTCAGGGAGGCGAGCGCAAGCAAACTACCTCTGAGGTGTCGAAATGAAGAGGATGATGTCAGAACTGGGGGACTTACGATACTCCAGGATAAGCCCGAAGGGAACCTGTTTACTGATTGGGCGGCATCCGGCATAAAGGTAGCGCGAACCTGATCCGGGCTTTTGTGTGGAACGTGGGAACCTGTCGTCCCGATGCTAAGGGAGAAATTCAAGTGGAGGAAACCACAAGAATGAGAGTACCAATGCGGGACACGGGGGCGGAGCAGCCAGTATTAGGGATGAAGGTTCTGTAATGGAACTGGACTGAAGGGGCTGCGTTGTTCAGCTTTATTTTCAAGTCAACCAGAAATGGGAGGAGCTTCGTGAATAAAGCAAAGCCGTTTTGTATTTCGAAATGGGAAGTATGGGAAGCCTACAAACTGGTGAAGGCAAACAAAGGAGCAGCCGGAGTAGACGGGCAATCCATTGCAGAATTTGAAGAGGATGTGAAAGATAACCTTTTTAAGATCTGGAATCGGATGTCCTCAGGCAGCTATTTTCCACCACCTGTACGTCGGGTCGATATACCGAAGGACAATGGGAGAACTAGGCCACTGGGAATACCAACAGTGGCAGACCGCATTGCCCAGACGGTAGTCAAACGATACCTGGAGCCGATCTTGGAAGAATATTTCCATCCGGATTCATATGGGTACCGTCCAGGGAAGTCCGCGAGAGAGGCCATAGGGGTTGCACGTCAGCGGTGCTGGCGATACGACTGGGTACTTGACCTCGACATCAAACGTTTCTTTGACAATATCGACCATGATCTGTTGATGCGGGCGGTAAGGAAACATACTGATTGCAAATGGGTGCTTCTGTACATCGAAAGATGGCTGAATGCCCCGGCGCAATTGGCAATTGGCAGCCTGATTAATCGGGATAAAGGGACTCCGCAAGGGGGAGTGGTTAGTCCATTACTTGCGAATCTCTTTTTACATTACGCGTTCGATACGTGGATGAAGAGGCAGTATCCTCAGATTGCATTCGAGCGGTATGCCGATGATGGGATATGTCATTGTCGGAGCAAGGCCGAAGCTGAGAGGCTTCGTGTAGCGATTGAAAAGCGTTTTGCTGAATGTGGGTTGGAGCTTAACTTGCAGAAGACGAAGATTGTTTACTGTAAGGAAGATGATCGGCGAGGAAATTATCCTGAGCAGAAATTTGATTTCCTGGGCTTTACATTCCGGCCCCGGAGAGCGAAAAATCGAAAGGGTAAATTATTTGTCGGATTTATGCCTGCAATCAGCAACAAAGCCAAGAAATCGATATGCGATGCTATGAGGCAATGGAAAATGCACCGGCAAACAGACAAATCTCTGGATGAGCTGGCTCGAGTGGTCAACCCAGTGTTAAGGGGTTGGATTAACTATTACGGCAGTTTCTATAAATCAGCTCTTTACCGTGTTTTTCAGCAACTGAACAATATTCTTGTTCGGTGGGCATCCCGGAAATACAAAAGATTGAGGAGGAATAACCAGAGGGCGAGGCAATGGTTGCAAGGCGTATTTCACAGGCAGCCTAAGCTATTTGCTCATTGGCAACTCTCAAAAGGTAAGGCTGGACAATAGGAGCTGGATGACGGGAGACTGTCACGTCCAGTTTTGGGAGAGCGTGAGGGTGAAATCCCCTCGCGCCACTCGACTCATCGGAATGATCTCATCACTTTTTTGAGGAGTTGTAGGCGGATGCAATAACCGGCACATTTCATTTTTCCATTGATCAATCTTACGAAGTACGGGTTGAAAGGTGCAAAATCTTGACAGCTTATTCCCCGTGTATGCAGCCTGCGGCTGCCTTCCTTGTTTGATTGAGTTATTTTAAGAACTATGCGAGATTTCAATCGTTAATAGTTGAAATAATGTGGCACTGCTGGGGAACCAGTCGGCAAACGGAGAAGACAAACATCAACCTGTAGCATCGGGAGGAACCGGCCTACTCGACTAAATCTCAAAAGACTGCTTTTATACTCATAGTTAAAAACGGCAAACTGGAGCAGATGAAATAATATTCATTAATCTTGACCCATTGTTTTTTGAATATAATTAATCATAGGGGGATTTGATGTTTGCTTTTCGAATAATATTGGCAGCGTGTCTTGCAATCGTTACGGGGTGTGCGAACATGATGATGACTACCCCACAGATACGTCTTGACGCCAGCGATAGGAAAATGGAGGTGAAAAGCAAAGTCTCGGCGGTTGACGCTCTTGACTATTCGCCCGATGGGAAAAATCTGGTCTCGGGCGGACTCAGGCCGTCGCTAAGAGTATGGGATGTGGTCAATGCCAAAGGTGCGCGAATCATCACGTTCCCCGTCGAATATGGAGTCTTTGATGTGGCCTATTCTCCAGATGGAAAGATGATTGCAGCATCGGGTAGAAACAATCTGCTTAGCGGCGATATAACAAAATTGTGGGATGCGGGTACCGGGCAGGAGATACGCACTATCGGTAGCGATTTTGGACAGCAATTATCATTTTCGCCAGACGGAAAGCTTCTGTCAGGCACAGCCCAGTCTGGCAATTTATTCAATATAATTCAGACCACGAAATTAGCAAATACCCAAACGGGCGAAGTGCTCAGGGTGTTTGACGGATACAATCTTGGTGCTATTTCGCCAGATGGCAAGCACATTGCTCTTGTTAATTCGTTTTTCAGTTCGGATAACAAGGGCTTCAGGTTGTTAGATATCAAAACAGGTATGGAGCTATGGCACAAGACCGATCTGAGGGCAGATGCAGTTGTATTTTCGCCAGATCGTATACACATTCTGGCTTCGCTTTCTGAATTCAAGGGTGTCTTGGGTACTGAGGCAGTTATATCCATTGTGTTGCTGGACATTGCAACCGGAAACCAAACAAAGGAAATTGTCAGATTTGCCGTCCATGGCACCTTTCTTGCGCATGAGAAGGATTACCAAAGAATCACTAGCCTTGTGGCCTCTCCTGATGGCGCACTCGTGCTAAGTGGGAACAACTTCGGAGAATACAAATTATGGGATATCGCAACCGGAGCATTGATCAGGCAATTAAAGCGACCCGACGAGAAAGTCATCTTGGGAGTGAGTCCCGCTCACGCGGCTTTTTCCCCAAACGGAAAACTCGTAGCAATCGCATCCGCCGCTTCGCTGAGGCTGTTCAATGTTGCAAGCGGTGACGAAGTTGCCGCAATGATCGCCTTTGATGATGGCGAATGGCTTGTAACCACGCCGAGCGGTTACTACAACTCCTCCGAAAAAGGCGATGAGTATCTGAATGTCAGTGTTGCGGGGCAGCCCTTCACCATTTCGCAACTCAGGGAATCTTTTTTTCGTCCTGACCTCGTCCGGGTTGCGCTTTCCGGCGGGTCTTTGGGGGAACTTAGAAAGATGGCGGATGTAAAACCTCCCCCTGTTGTCGCGATAGTTGATACGCCCAAGAACATTGACAAGAATGAAACCCCCGTAACTTTAAAAATTACCGATGCCGGCGGAGGGATTGGCGATGTCAGGCTTTATCTCAACAGCTCTGCTGTTATACTGGACAGTGCAAGAGGTGTAAAAGTTGTCGCCTCTAATCAGAACGAAATATTTAAAACATACAAACTCAAACTTTCCCCAGGCGTGAACTCAATACGGGCTATCGCCTTTAATGCCGATAACACCATGCAGAGCACCGACGCTATTTATGAAATAACAGCAGCATTTAAAACAATTGGCAAACCGTCTCTTTATGCTCTGATAATTGGCATCAACGAGTATAAAAACCCTAAACTCCAACTTAATTATGCCGTAGCAGATGCAACACTCTTTGCCGACACCCTGAAAAAGGGTGCGTCGTCTCTTTTTGACAAGGTGGAAGTAAAAAGGCTTTCCTCCAAAGAAGAAACGACAAGGGAAAACATCTTAAAAGAACTTAAGGCCATGCAGACTTTAAATCCTGATGATTTGTTTGTCTTATATGTGGCTAGCCACGGCACAGTTGACGATGGAGAATATTTTCTGATCACCTCGAATGTAGGATCAACAAGGACAGAGAGACTCAAGACCGACGCTATTGGTCAGTCAGTATTTAAGGAACTTATCGGTAATATCCCTGCCACAAAAAAACTGATTATCATCGACACGTGCAATGCGGGGGCTTTGGGTGAGGCTATTCAAGTGGCGATGCTAACACGCGGCATGAGCGAGGACACGGCGATGAAGATCCTGAGCCGGGCGGTGGGTTCTACCATTCTTTCTGCATCTACTTCGATTCAGGAAGCGCTGGAGGGCTATCAGGGTCATGGATTGTTTACTTACGTGCTGGCAGAAGGATTGAAAGGAAAAGCCGACAAGGGAAATACAGGTTACGTGAGGACGACAGAGCTTGCAGATTATGTGGACAATGAAGTGCCTACCCTGGCCGAGAAGATATTCAAGAAAGCCCAGTATCCCACGATATCAATAAGCGGTCAGGCCTTCCCGATAGGAAAAGTGAGGTAAAATTGTGGTTCATCCGGTTGTTGCGCCCTTCCTGTAAGTGTTACCCTCACTTTTTATGCAGAAAGGTAAATAGCTCTGATCGGTTTTTCTCAAAGCGTTTCTTGCATTTTGCCGCTGTTTCAGTCTGGTAGGTGCTATGAGACAAGTTATTGAAAAACCGGTCGACATTCCTTTTGTGTTTACGGAGAAAGCGGGCCTTTAACCCGTGACGGTCCACCGTTTCAATGATCGGTTTAAGCAGATTGGCAAAATCAGTCACAATAATCTTCATTTCTTGGTTGAACGGTTCCCTAATCAAATCATCGTTTAGATCTCGGATAAGGTGCAGCAGGGATTTCTGCTGTAGACAATTGATCGATTCATACGCAGCATAAAAGTCGGTGAGCAACACACCTTTAAAGTCCTTCAGAAGCGTCTGTACTAAGTCGCCTTCCCGAGAGGGCGCATAGATGAACGCCACATCTTCCAAACTTGTGAAAGCCCCAACGTACCCAATCTTTCCAGCCAGGTTCACAGTTGTTTCGTCGGCGTGAATCAAGTCACCGTTGACTATCTTGTTGAGAAGGCTCTCGTATGCAGGCCGATATAATGAAGCTTCATAGTGATATCAGCAATTCATAGCAGTCCTTCATGACTGTTTATCCATTATTCTATGAACTTGATTATCACGCATCATGTTACATATTTGCTATCTCTTCCAAGAGCTTTATAAACCGCGGCGACCTTGCTTGGCTCGCATGATTGGGAAGCAAATGTCTTGGAATCGCATCAAGAATGTTTTCATCAGCCAAGAATATTCAAAACGTTGTAGAAAGAAAAATTTTCGATGCATCAGAAGAACTTTTGATTTCATCAACTATTCCGCGACATCCATCAAGAATAGTTATAATATCTTCCATGTCGGTGTTCACGGCGCCAAACCCGTCCAGTTCAACTCATAGCTTGCACTCCGACCCCTGCCAGGATTCTGTTTAATGATCCCGAGCTTTACAAGGTGATCTATCTCCCTGAAGGCTGTGGCTCTGCTGACTTTGGCAAGAGAAACGTATTTTCTGGTTGTAAGTCCGCCTACGAAACCGCCCTTTCCTGCATCCAACAGCCGGTTTATAACTTTGCGCTGTCGCTCCGTTAGTGAATCCTCCGCATGCGATCTCCAGAATGAGGCCTTATTAAGGACTATCGCCAGCATCTCTTCCGAGCGGTTGATGGCCCTGCAGAAACAGCCAAGGAACCAACTTAGCCAGTCAGTAATATCACCATCACGCTTCTGGCAGTGCTCGAGAACATTATAATAGGCGTCCCGCTCTGTCATAATCTGAGAAGAAAGACTATAATAGCGGATCGATTGCCGATCATCCTGAGATAGGGCCATATCGGTCAAGGCTCGGGCGATCCGACCATTGCCATCTTCGAATGGGTGGATGGTCACAAACCAGAATTGAGCAATTGCCGCCCGGAGCAACCCCTCCACATTGCCCCTGCTAACCTTCCACCACTCAAGGAACCTGCCTATTTCAAAGGATATGCGATCAGAGGGAGGAGCTTCGAAGTGAATAGTTTCACGGCCGACAGGGCCGGATACAACGCGCATAGGCTTATCCCCCCGCCATTTTCCTACTCTGATTTTGTGCATACCCGAATAGCCGGTCGGAAAAAGTGCAGCTTGCCAGCCGAAGAGACGTTTCTGTCTAAGAGGCTCCTCATGATTTCTTGTGGCATCAAGGAGAACAGATACGAGTCCGTCGATATAACGGTCCACTCTAAGTCCCGCCGAAGGGAGCCCGAGTTTTCTTGCGACCGATGATCTGACGGCCTGAACGTTGAGGCTCTCTCCTTCGATTAATGCAGTCTTTAAGGTCTCCTCAGTTAATATTTCAACCTGAGCTTGGTTTTCAAGGGTAAATCCAAGATCGGCCACTTTACTCAAGAGTTTTCCTTGCAGCAGCCGGCATTCACCCAGCGCAAGAAGAATGTCTTCGTTCTTCCATCTAAAGTGTGTCCAATCTGGACGCTCCCATAAGTACCGAGTCATTTGTCACCTTTTATTGCTTCAATTGGTGAAGCGATTATATTCTTTTTTCGCTTCATGTCAAATCAATTTTACTGGTGAACAGAAGAATTGTGATATTAAATTTTTCGGCTTTTCATAAAAATTAACAGATTCTGTCGGCTGGTTCCGAGGATCCTAGCAGAAGACGAGATATCGAAACTTCTGATCTACTGTCCTCCCACACGCAAATCCAAAAATGGAAAGATCATCTAGGGACAGCAATCTCTTCATGTCCGGGACTTCATCATCATTGCCCTCAACGCTGGCATGCGAAAAAGCGAGATACTTTCTTTGAAGTGGTCTCAGATCCGGAACGGGTTCATCTACCTTGAGAGGACGAAAACGGATATAGCTCGGCAAATTCCCATCAACACAGACCTCGAAGATTGCCTCAAAGGTATCCGGAAACGTCTTGAGTTCACGTCAGACTATATTTTCCCGGACGGAAATGGGTCACATATCCACGATATCAAGACTTCCTTCAAAAGCGTGCTGAAGGGCATCGGGATAACTAATTTCCGGCCTCATGATCTCAGGCATACCTTCGCAAGTCACGACATCATGCGTGGAGGATCACTGAAGGCGCTCAAAGAAATCCTGGGACATAAGGACATCAAAATGACGATAAGATATTCTCATCTCTCGAAGAAGTTTGCACGGGAAGAAATTCAGATACTAAATGGATTGACATCAGCGAAAAACAAAAAAGTTACTTCTGCAGAAACCGACCAAAGCGAACCTGCCACAAAAGTAAAAAAGGGTTTAACCTTGGTCGGCTAAACCCTTGTTTATTTTGGTGGAGCTGACGAGGATCGAACTCGTTACCTCTTGAATGCCATTCAAGCGCTCTCCCAGCTGAGCTACAGCCCCACGACAGGCGCATCTTCAATAAAAATTGAAAATTAGCATAGGGATTTCGCGGTTGTCAATACATTTTTCTTGACATTTGGTAAGCCCTACAATAGACACAGGCTGTGCCGGAGTGGTGAAACTGGTAGACGCAAGGGACTCAAAATCCCCCGCTCGCAAGGGCATCCCGGTTCGATTCCGGGCTCCGGCACCAGAATAAAATCGAGAGGTTGCTGATGTCAGCAACCTCTTCTTATTTTGCTATTTCTGGGCTTGGTTAGCAATATGGTTAGCATACTTTTCAGTAGGACGCGTTATTTTGTTGGAAAAGTGGAGCATTGTCAAGTGGTCCGACTGATTGTAATGTGAGGCCATGGTTAGCGTCTTCTGACCCATCATATCTTTCACGATTGCCGTTGGTGTTCCTCTAGCGTGTAGCCATGTGTCGTACGTGTGTCGAAGATCATGGATCCTGATCTTTGTATCCAGACTTGTGCGCCGCAAAGCATTTTTGAAACCGTGTCTCAGATTTTTAAAAGGCTTTCCATTGTCAAGCCGGAAAAAAACAAAAGGGGACTGCAGATGTCTAGGCTTATTCTGGATAATATCTAGCGCCCAGTCGGAAAGCGGCAGAGTGTGAGGTTCCTTCTTCGTGGATTTTCTCGTGAGAAGTATACTCCTGTTCTGAATGTCTATCTGTTCCCAACGCAGCGATAATATCCTTCCGATCCTTATGCCTGTGGCGAGAGCGAACTCGAAGACTGGCCTTGTTTCGGCGCAGCACGCATCCAAGAAGACTGCTGCTTCATGTTCGCTGAGTGCTCTCGGAACATATGAATCTTTGTCGGACATCGAACCCGCATCAGAAACGGGATTTCTTCCCCTATATTTGCCAAGACTGACGGCGAGGTTGAATATTTTTTTGAGAAGCGCGAGTTCCCTGTTTATCGTTGTTGGTCTCGTGAACCGTCTTTCTTTTTCTTTACCTTCTTCATCGACGGAGAGGAGATAGTTTGTGCGTTCTGCGGATCTTCTTTCCTTGTAGCTCTGGATATCAACAGTCTTGATGTTTTGGAAGTACTTATTGCCGAAAAAACGGGATAGGTGATTCTTGAATCTCTCCTCATCTTTCGCCCAAGTTCCCTTCTCAATCTTTGCCCAGGGCAGATAGTGTTCAACAAAGAAATCTTCTATCTTTATCTTCCTGTCTTGTTTCTCATATTCCTCATCGACGAGTCTGAGGCGTATGCGCGCCTCCTCCTCCCTTGCCCTGGTCAAGCTCTCGCCTATACGTTTCCATACCTGCAGGCCCTTGTGGCGCAAATAAACCCAGTAGACAACCTTGTTCCACCTGCGGTCCTTTTTGACTTTGTGACTGCAATTCCGGCATGCCTTGTTTGTCATGCTCTGTTTGCGGTGGCATTTAGGACATTCAAGATAGATAGCCATAATGTATTAACCTATTTTTTCGTTTTGATAAAGTTCAGTAACTCATCCTCAGTGACTTTCCCTTCTTGAAGGGCCTCAGTGATGTTCAATATACCATCGTAGGTGAGTTTTTTGTTTTGCATTGTCTCCCGTATATTCTTCATGACAAATGTCTCTGCATTGGAAAAGGCTTTCATCCCTTGGCTTCGTTGATATTTTAGCTGCTTTTTTTCTTCCTCAGTTTCTGGTGGATCTACTTCCATCAAATTTGCTTCGTCAAAAATACGTTGCATGTCCTTCTTTGTCACATTCCAATTTCGTATTTTATCGAGGAGTTTCTTATCCGTTTTCTTTTGTCCAACAAAGAAACTGCAATTTGTTTCTTTAATCACTTTGATCAAATACTGCGGCAATGCAATTGAAAGGTTAATTAAATCATTATCCTTCTTCCCTCTAAGAAGAAAAATGTTACCGAGGTCGTCCATAAAAGTCAGTGCATAGATCCACTGCAA
This sequence comes from uncultured delta proteobacterium, assembly GCA_963729715.1. Classification (GTDB taxonomy): domain Bacteria; phylum Desulfobacterota; class Syntrophia; order Syntrophales; family UBA2185; genus Fen-1135. The sequence continues at coordinate 20,231 of CAVSPA010000005.1, read as the reverse complement.
ACCAAGTATCTTGTATAGTTTCCTTATTAGTTCATCGGGAGCAACGAGGTGAATTAGTCTTATACGTTTATTGAAATGTGCGACCATAGAAAGGGGTTGAAGCGTGTCTTCGAAAATCCCACCTTCTTTTGCAAACCATTTTATCAATTCATCACTTCGGCTTCTGAATGGGTATGATGCGCTTCCTACCGAGTATTCGGGATCAATATGTAGTAATTTTGAAATCTCCCTCAGCTTGGCTTGGGGTAATCCCCCACCGTGTTCGTATCTCTGCAATGCTTGCCTCTTTATATTCACCGTCGGCGCCGCAGCGATTTCTTCCTGAGTTTTCCCCAAGGCCTCTCTGGTCATCTTTAATACTTCGTAGATTTGCATGGTTATCTCCTGGTATCAATACTAGCATAAAAATTATAGTTATGCAACAAATAATTGTTGCAATTTAATTTTATTATGATATTATGCAACAAAATAAGTTGCATTATATCATACATGCAAAAAGAATCCAACAAAAAAGAAGGAGGAAGAAATGGAAGACAACATAATCAAAGCGGACATTGAAATTGCGGGGCGACGGTACTTCAGCCGGAGTCGGTTAGCAGCTGAGCTAGGTGTGGCCAGGCAGACGCTTGCGTGCTGGGCTGTACAGGGGAGAGGGCCTCGGCGCACAATGATCGGGCGGAAATGCCTTTACCCCGTGGAGGGGGTGTTGGAATTTTTGTCTTCGTGCGAACGAGAGAACGCATAAACCATACCCATAGTTTGACGACAAAGCGAGACGTCCTGGGCAATAACCCGGAAACGAATAACTAGGTCAATAGGAGGTAAAACATGGAAATTAAGATTACGGCGACTAGAGACAAAAATTGCACCGGGCGGCGGCAACATTACGTCGTCGGAGATAAGAATAGTTCGATTTCTGGCGGCCTTTACCTTGAGCGAAAAGCGGAACCACCGGAGCGCGTCACAATAATCTTTAAGAAAGATAAAAATGGCCGATAAATTCGATGCTGCCTCAACATTGGTGCATATCAAGCAACAATTACTATTCTCATATCCAACGGAATCAACCAGAGGCGGAAGAATGAAAAAAACAACAACACCCAAAAAGACAGTGCATGCCTGGTGCCATTATTGCGTCCAGAGCAAACGTAATGAGGATGTCCAGGACTGCACAGGACATATTGTCTTTGTGACGGGGGAGCCTTGTCCGTTTTATCAGTACAGGTTGGGTCACAGAAGACCTCGTGTCAAAGTCCTCCGCCAATATTGCCTGGAGTGCATGGGGGGGCGGAAGGATTTCGTGCGAGAGTGTAAGTCTGATGACTGCATGATCCACCGATATCGCCTTGGGAAAAACCCGGCGAGGGTGGGAATAGGAAATAGCAAGGTAGCTGAGTTGAGGTTTCAGCTCACAGAATCAATTTTTTTACAGTCCGTTGGCAGGAATCACATGGAAAAGGAGGCATAGGTATGGTTCAGGTGGATATCGAAAGCAAGATGGAATACATAAATCAACTTCTCCAAGGGCTGCCGGCAGAATACAAGCTGAGGACCATCCAGGGGATTTTGTATGATTTGAAAAATGACAAACAGCTCTTTGATGCCCTGGCACAGATAGTCAAAGACATCCAGAAGGGTAATTTCACCGAAAAGGAAAAGTATCAAAACAAATTTGGTCGGGCCATCAAGTGGGCGGAAAGCCGGCTGCGGAACGAAAAGGACCCAGAGAAGTTAAGGAAACTTACAGCCAGACGCCTTGCCGCTGAGTACTCAGCGAGAACTGGATGGGCTCAAAACCTGCTGTACAAACTCATGAAGAAGGTGAAGCAGAAGGAATGCATGCGCCGCCTGCGGGAACGACGAAAAACCGAGGGAACGAAAGAAGAAGGAATAGTCAATGAGCACGGATAAAGAATATAAACTTCCTGCTGTATTTGTGCCGCTCTATAGCAAGTATATGAAACCGTATGGTGGTTGTCGTTTCGTGGATCCCGGGGTTTTCCCCGCTTTGTGTGATCTGCTGGATCTGCTTGCCAACGAGGGCGACTGCCCGTCCGTAGTTCTTAAAAAGTATGCTAACGACATAGCCAAAGCCTTGAGTACGGTCACGCTGTTACAGCACTCAATCAATGTCACGGAGAATTTAGCAACTCAATACAGGAGGTATTATCATCATGATCTCGACTTCAGATTTTGCATCCCGCTGATTCTATTTGCAGGCCTGGGCCACGACCTTGGAAAGATACCCAAATTCGTAACATCATGGCAGAGCAGGTTCCGGCACCCCGAGGTAAGCGCCGATATCATCTTAAACATGTTGGATAAATATAATGCCGACCCGCCATGGAAATTGATGCTTCTGAGGGCTATCAGGCATCATCACGCCTCGATCGGGGATGACAGGCTGACTGCATGGCTATGTAAAGCCGACCGAGAGGCTCGTCAAGACGAACTTTGGAAAGCAACAGGAAGTGGTTCAATATGAGATACAAAGAAGATGAAGTGATAATAAAATCCGGCGGAGTCAAAATAGGGGATTTTGAGTATTACCCCACGAACTCGCTGCACCGGTCTTTGTGGGAATCTTATATAAAAGTGTATATCCGACAGTTCAATGGCAGCGGGACCTTCCGTCCGCTCTGTGCGCTTCTGGACATCCTGGCGAAAGAGGGTGATTACCCGTCTGCCAGGGTTGGGGAAGAAACCATGAGCGGGAAAACGGCTGAGCGCCTGGCAAGGGTTAGCCTCAACTCGCATGCGGTACGGGTTGCACGAAATATGATTAAGATCCACGGGGAATATACAGCCAATCGAGGTTATGATCTTGAGTACAGAGCCGGAATCCCACTCAATATCATTGCTGGCCTCGCCCACGATATTGGGAAGCTGCCGCGGTACAATGAGAACCGTGGTATCGAGGACCGTAACCGTTATCAGCATGCGGATACAAGCGCCAACGCACTTGTAGAAATATTCAAAAGAACTAACACTCCCGTCGAGTGGCTGGAAAATACCAAAATATTGGAGGCCATCCGCCTGCATCACGGAGGCATAATAGAGGATGAAAAAATAGTGAACTGTTTAAGACAGGCGGATATCAGGGCCCGCGGCAGCGAGCTAGAAAAGGATCTAAACACAACAGAGGAATACGGGCCCTACGTTCTATTACCTTGCTCCAAGTGGCTTCAGGGTCAGGACCTGATCGATAAGATAGAGAGATGGGTTAACATAATGGATTACAGCGGCAAAAAAACAAAGAATGGCAAGTCTAAAATCCATGCGTTCTCCCGGGGGGATATGGTGTATGTCTATCCTTATTCCCTCTATAAAATGGCAAAGCAAGTGTACAAAGAAAAATGGATGGTAGCTGACTTCCTGTTTGAGTACAAAAACGGCTACGCCACATGGGAGGCAACAAAGGAAATTATCAAGATTTTGCATGAGAGAAGGTTGCTGAGTCCTGACTACGATCTGGAGAAGTATCCCTTTGGCAGACCATACGTCTTACGCTCCTCGCTGGATCCTCACAGAACCTATACACCTCTGTTGGTTCCAATCCCCGTAATGCATTTCAAGACCCAGCCTGAAATATTCTGGCGTAGACGGCAGGGCTGGATCAGGACGATACACTGGTTGAAACCGCGGTATGGGAAGAATGAGGATCATTGGTCTGATGATTGGTGACCTCTCTCATAAAGATGAAAGCCTGGAATGAAATTTCCTCCAGGCTTTTTTGCCCTGCTGCGTTACTTCCCGGATACAATTTTTACAACTTTTCCCCGTTATTTTTACTCACACAAGTGAGTTATACGTCACCAACTTCTGCCTTGAAACAGAGAAATAGTGATATAAATGTGAATGCTATTACTATTATATAATATAAATTTCCGAATTTACGTGATACTGAATAATTACAAAGACTTATGAAATTTAGCGGGTTCTTCTTGTCGGACATGTGAAATAGTGGTGAAGAGGTATACTATATATAATAATAATATAAATTCAAACTTCTGTCAGGTAGGGTTCCAGGGTTTCCCTGGCGGGCATTGTTTAAGATAATATTAAGCTGTCCTCACGGTTTTATTTCTGGAGTTGCAGGTCAAAGGGTTTCATAAAATTTCAAGGGTGAGAGCGTAACTCGCTGCAAGTTCTTGGCAGCGGGTGGAGCTCTCATAGAGGATTCAACACGAACGAAGGTCGCTGTAGGTTCTTGGCAGCGGACGAAGTGAAGGACTTCGAAGCAAAGAAGATTCAGGTGAACACATATAATAATAAATTTTCTTATAGCGTCACAGTCTATCCATGACTACAGCACAAGTCATGCTCATTCGGGGTACATTCAGTGCACAAATAGGTCATAATTAAGTCACAGATATCTCTGATCAGTTCACAGATTCTCACAACTAATTTCAATATCGTTACAAATATTTCTTATCTCCCAAGTTTGCTTTTCGTTACTTTCTCTCCACAGTCACACCCATTTGGTAAGTAATATGTTCGGTAATACAAGCTTCCGGAATTTTAATCTGAAATGTATGTGTATTAGTATCGGTTATGGAAGTCACAAGAAACTATATTCGAGAATCAGGCATTGATGACGCGAGAAACAGAAATTTTTTAGATAATGTATGAAGTACTAAAAATATTTTCTTAAATATAGCGGCTGAAACGAGCATGTATCCTTAATATGTATGAAGCCCTCAATGAATATCTTTGGATCACTTTAGTATGGACTCAATTTCCTGTTCAGAAAAGCCGGTTTTCTCCAAATACCTTCTTTTTTTTGACGCGTTTGAAATGTGTAATTCATTCAGCACAAAATTTATTTCCTTCAGCACCCCTTCATCTCTTGGGCCAATCCTAAGCGCAGCTTGAAGACTCTTGATTGCTTCCCCGTATCGCTTTGCATATTCATAGGCCAATCCGAGTTCGTAGCGGGCATCTCTATCCATCGGAGATAAAGGGATCGCCTGGTTATAATATCTTATTGCATCTTCATAATGCCCCATTTCTAAATGAACCTGTCCTAAGCCCGAAAGGGCCGAGGTATAAGAATGGTCTATTTCAAGGATCCTTTCATAGTATTTTCTGGCTTCTTCATAGTTCCCTTTTGCTAAAGATACGTCACCGAGTTTGCTTAGAACATTTTTTTGGCGCTGTTCAGAATATGGAAACATATTCACATACCAAAGGGCGTGTTCGTATTTTTTCTCGGATTCGATGTAATTGCCATGGTCATAAAAGACGGATCCCTCATTTATTAAATTCTCAACTGTATTCCTAAGGTACAAGAACGAGCTTAACGCTCCGGCAAAGAGCAAACCAAAAATTAATATAGAGATGACGAGATTTCTTTTAATCCACTTTAAGAATTTGCCAATTACCCCGACAGGTTTTGCACTGACCGGTTTCGCATCAAGAAAATTTATCACATCCCTTTTCAAGAGTTCTGCGCTGACATAGCGCTTTTCGGGCTTTTTCTCTAAGCACCTCATGACAACAGCGTCTGCGTCTTTTGGAACATTCTTATTTTGACTGCGGATCAGGGGAGGATCTTCATGGATAATATTAGATATCGATTTAGATAAACTTTCTATATAGAAGGGATGCTTCAGACTCAGCAATTCGTACAGAGTAACCCCTAATGACCAGACATCTGTATAATGATCAATTCGGTTGGATTGAATTTGTTCCGGTGCAGAATAGGCTATTGTGCCGAGAAAATCACTCGACTGTGTGGTGACAAGTGCTTTGATATCTCTTGCCAGTCCAAAATCTACGAGCACGGGAATACCTTCCGCCGTAAGCATTATGTTCGAAGGCTTGATATCGCCATGGAAAATGTTGTTCTTGTGGGCGTATGTGATTGCATCCAATATTTCTGCGAACATCGAAAAGACAAATCTAGGGTAAGGCATATTCCAAAAAGATGCGTCGCGCTTGACGATGATGGAATCCTGTGAACCATCTCCTGTGAAATCTGATTTAAGCCTGATGAAATCTCCATGAGTCTGGATGATATCCCTGACACGTTCAGTGTTGACTTGGGCCGGTGGTATTCTTTTTAGGCCAGCTATGATTTTATTTAGGGAAAGTCCGGGAACAAAGGCCATTGCAATGTAATAAGTGCCCTTTTCTTCACCATAGGAATAAATAGGGACAATATTTGGGTGGGCAAATCTGGCAATGATTTTTGCTTCCCTCTGAAAGCGGGTGAGTAATCCCGAGTCAAAGGACAAGCCAAAAGGCAGAATCTTCAAGGCCGCAAATCTTTCGAGTGAGACTTGCCAGGCAAGGTAAACTATGCCCATCCCACCGCGACCTATTTCTTCGTGAATTACATAATCTCCTATCTTCTTTCCTATAAGATTCTCAACATCGAAATTGTCATTTAACAATTTAATGAGGTTGTATTTTTGTTCAAAGACCTTTTCCCATGAAGGGTATTTGTCACAGTATTCCTTCAAGACATTTGAATCATCCATAGAAAGGCATTTTTCTACGAATTCGTCTATGACGTCTTCTTGTAAATTTTGTATTCCTATCATTGATGAAGCTCTTGAAGTGTTGGGTCCTTATCTGCGAATGACATAAGTTTTATAAAAGCACGATTGAATTGTTTTCTTACAGCGTCTTCTTTTTTTTGCGACATCTCGGCTATCTCGCGAAATGTTAATTCTTCATATTTATGTTGAATTATTATTTCTCGCTCGTGACCATCCAGCTTCAACATGATGCCATCAATAGCTGAAGCAATATTTCGCCTAAGGAGATATTGCGTTGGAGAAGTATTTGTAGCACGTATAATATCGACTAGTCTTAAACCATCATCTGAACCCATCTCATGTATCTCGTCTAACGACTGTTCTCCACCTGGAGCAGTTCTTTTCTGAGCCAGCGCATGATCAAGAAGATCCTTGATCCGATTTTCAACAATTTTACCTAACCAGTGGCAAAAGGAACCTTTGCTCATGGACTTAAAATCATGAATATTGCGGAATGCTGTGATGAAGACTTCCTGCAGAACATCCATTGACTGCATTTTTAATAAATTCCTGGTCTTATTGTCCAACCTCAGGCGTACAATCCTGAGAATCTTTCCCTGATAACGTGCCAAAAGCTTATGGAGAGCTTCAGAATCGCCAAGTTTACATTGGTCTATGAGGACTTCTGTCTCAGCATCCATGATGAAATTTTTCTAAAATGTGTCCGGTTTCTTTTGCCAATTCCGTTTTAATAAATAAAGGCAACTAAAATCCAGTTTTCGAAAGGAGAAAGGGGAAATGAAAAAAGCAATGTTGATAATCATCGCATCGTGTTTGGCCTTTACTTTCATTTGTGAGAAGGCTTGGGCTGATAGAGTAAATGGGTACTACGGTACTAATGGAACTTATGTTGAACCATATTACAGAAGCCACCCAAATCACACTGTCACCGATAACTACAGCTTCAAAGGAAATATAAATCCTTATACCAGGCAAGAAGGCCACAATTACTACAGGCACGATCCGACGAGCCCTTATTACGACGGAACAGGGCGATATGATAATGAAACCATACAATATCATAATAAATATTACAATAGATAAAGGGGAGATGTGACTGCAGCAGAATATCAAGGCCTGATGTATTGGAGCAGCCTGACATTGAATGCGCAGTTAAATTCCAAATGAAAGGAGGTGATATTATGGCTTTCCGCGACGATGTTTATAACCGTGCTGGAGGTAAATGTGAATGCAAAATGAAAACCTGCGGCCATAGTGGGCGATGCTCGGCGATGTTGCGTGGCGAATGGGAGATCCACCGAATCACTGCCGGGGGACCATACTCGCTCAGCAACGTTGTGGCAATGTGCCAGGGGTGTCATCGGAACACTCCTAGTTACGGCGCTGGGAAAAGCTAAATTCTCGTATAATTCCCTAAGGACTGCTTCTACCAGCGAGGCAGTCCTAGGGATAAACAAGTATGGTTATTTTTAATCGTCATTTTCGTAAAAAATGTTTGGCTTCAATCTATATCAACCATGTCATTTCCTTGTTATTTATGATATTGATCACTGGTATATTAAAGATAGCCGGGCGAATGCATGGTTTTGCATTTTGGGAAACTAATGCACTAACAGTAAATAATGTTTAGGCTTTAAGATTGTTTCTCAGAGGTATCTATGCATAACAATGGTCTGATATATCTTAAGGAAGTTGCTAAATATTTTATGGACTTCCTGGAGACGGACTTTCACAAGAGGAAGAATCCCAGGAGGACCATAAAGCAGAGAAACGAAGATAACCTACTGGTTGGTATCAGGCTTGACAAGTACCCCAGTTTCAAGGACGCTATATGGAAATCGATTGGTAATTCTTTTGGCAGTAAAACGCTGAAACAGATCCCGAAAGGACTATATAAGTCTAGCATATCCACCAACCTCATTGATCTCATCAAATACCAAATGAAGAACGTCGGTACTGAAAAAACCGACGAGCTTGCCAAAAAAATCGCAAACATTGTCGAGAACTATGCACTGTCTTACAAGGATGAGTTCGATAAGGCTCTGACAACTGCATTAGAGGAAACGGCAAAAACCATTCAGGCTGTATTGGTTTCTCCATTCATAGGCAGCATCTCAAAATCGTTGGAAAGCGCCGGCATCGGTGACGAAAACAGCATTTACCTCATGGAGGAGGAACTCACCTCGATTCTCGTCAGAGGAATTGAAAGCAAGATCTCCAATATCACCAAGCAACTGATTGCAGGAGAAATGCCTGAAGCAATAGATGAACTCAAGATGGTCCTTGATAGTTACGAAATTAAAAACACTTTATTATCTTTTTTCGAGAACTACCAAGTCACTGACCTTTTCAACGAGATATTCGAGATTGTCAGAAACAAGAACATCCTTGAAACACAGGAACTATATCTTTACTTCTGCGATATCACCTTCAGCGGAGTTAAATACCCTATATTCTATATCCCGGTTGACTTCCAAAGGCAAGGAGATAGCTTTGCTGTTGAGTTCGATGCACATGCCTATGTTAACAAAAAGGCCGTCGAATTTATAGTCCAGGAATATCGCAACAAGACTGGCAAGATTGGTGCTCTCAGAACCGTCAAGGAGAGGATAATCTATCTCGGCAACCATGGGGATGACTTCAATGCACTCATGGCCGAAATCCTCTCGGAGATGATCGGTTTCTTCGGGTGCGATACAAACATTAATTTGGTCGACAATTCGTCACAAACGGCTAAGAGCTTGCATGTGCGAATTTCGAATACATGTTACCTGGCACTGTTTGACAAGTCTGATGAAGCACTGGTAAATGACTATGAGGAAATTCTTCGCCTTCTCAATGAGGAAGATAGCGAATTAGCTAAGGCCTTCCAGAAAATCATTGAAGACTTCATCCACAAAGACCCGGAGTCATCCATTTCGCGCGTAGAGGAAGAATGGGATGGGCTCGATACGGGCGAAAAACTTGTTTTTGAATCACCGATTCCACTCAACGAAGAACAGCGCCAAATTTTGATGGCGATAAAGCGCCCTAACTGCAACTATGTTACAGTAGAGGGCCCACCTGGAACCGGCAAAAGTCATACGATTACCGCGATCGTTTGCGATTGTGTCTTGAACAACAAAACGGTACTTGTCTTGTCAGACAAAAAAGAAGCCCTTGATGTTGTTGAAGACAAGATATCCGCTACACTCAATAAGGTCAGACATGACAAGAATTTTCAGAATCCGATTCTTCGTCTCGGTAAAACTGGTAGCACATATGCTCAAATACTTGCTCCTGCCGTAATCAATAACATAAAGACCCATTACCGAGCAGTCAAGAATGACTTGGAAAAGCTGAACGAAGGAATATCCAAAGCTGTGAAGTCGCTCAAGGAGGATGTTGAGGCAGAGATTCTGGTGAGTGAAGAAATCGATATAAACGAAATTGCCCGCTGCTTTACCCTAGAAAAGCTTTATGAGCAGAAAAGCCCACTAGTTGATTTAAGAGAATTTATAGACAATCAAGATTCGTGTGTAGAATTGGAGGAGTTCAGGAAAATATTTGGGCGCCTAAACGATACATTCTGTAACAATGGGGCAAGTGGAAAAAATTGTTTTTTGTCTCTTCTCAAGATTCCTGCAACGGATTGTCACAAGACGGAAACATTACGTAAACTCATTCGGCTTAGCAAAGAATTTATAAGCGTCCAGACCAAGGTCAAGGAGCGGTTCACCGACAGAAGCGCACTTTCCAAGTGTGAAAAATTTAACGATGCAAATTTAGTCAAGTTGCAAGAATTTATCCAGTCTTTTAAAACATTGAAGAGCGATCTATTCGGCTACCTTTTTAAAGGTAGCAAAGTTAGAGCGTTAAACGAAAGGTTTAAGAATGAATTGCCACTGATCAGAATCGAGCAACCACACAAACATCTCAACCTCTTAAAGAATATTTCCTCAATCTACATCTATGCGAAAGCTAATCAGCCTGAAGGATTTGGTATCTCTTACGACTTTATTTCCGTCATCGACACCATTCTCAAAAATGAAGCAATAGTTCAGGAATTTGAAACATTCGCGGGCATTGATGAGGATATCAAATATCTGAACGAGAACCTGAAGAAGTATCCCTCTTCTGCAAAACTGTTAGGGATCGAACCTGTTCGGCTTGCAGATTGTAGCAACAATAAGTTGATTATGATGGACCACGATGCATTTAAACAACTCATACATTTTATAACGCTCAGGCAAAGGTTTGATAAAGCGTTCTCTAATATTCCCGAAACTGACTATGAAACCGCGAAGAGTAAGATTGAGAAGCTTGTCACTGTTCAAATGACATACGAAATGGACAAGCGTGTTATTAAGTTCGCCGAACACAGTAAGGCAACAGCGGCTACACTACGAAGAATTATCCAGAAGAAGCAGAAATTCCCTCGTGATGAATTTTCCAAATTAAGGGAATCGTTTCCATGCATTCTTGCCGGAATCAGGGACTATGCTGAATACATACCGCTCCAGCCGGAGATTTTTGACCTGGTAATCATTGATGAAGCATCGCAGGTAAGTATCGCCCAAGCATTTCCCGCACTATTGCGGACCAAGAAGGTGCTTATTCTTGGAGACAAAAAGCAGTTTAGCAACGTGAAGGCAGCTCAGGCCCGTTCGGATACAAATAGAGAATATTTGAACAACCTGCGCGACGCTTTTATCAAGAATGTGTCCAATGAACCACAGAAACTTATCAGACAAGACAATTTCAACATCAAGACTTCCATTCTGGAATTCTTTGAGTTCATAAGCAATTTCAACATCCAGCTTAATAAATATTTTAGGGGCTATAAGGAAATCATTGCCTACTCTAACAGTCATTTTTACAAGAACAGCCTGCAAGTGATGAAAATAGCGGGAAGGTAATTGATGATGTACTGAAATTCGACTTCTTAGACCACGACGGGAAAATTGAGCCCATACCCAAAACAAATAGCTTGGAGGTCGATTTTCTTATTAGCGAGCTTAGGAGGCTCAAAGATGTTGGCAATAAAGTTTCGGTAGGTATCATAACGCCCCACACCAATCAGCAGAAGATGATTCATGAGGCTGTCAGTAGGTTGCCGGACAGGGATTATTATTTTGAAGATTTGAATCTTAAAATTATGACATTTGATACCTGTCAGGGCGAAGAGCGCGACATCATCTATTATTCGATGGTAGCCAACGCGGCAATTGACAGGTTGTGGGGTGTGTTTATAAAGGATTTGAATGCAATAGATATCGAGGAAGACGGTAAAATAAAAGCGCAAAGGCTTAACGTTGGATTCAGTCGGGCCAAAGAGCGCATGCACTTCGTTGTTAGTAAACCACTTGCTGCTTTTACTGGTTCGATTGGCGAGGCGCTGAGATATTACTGGAATGAACTTGAGGAGTCGAGAAAAGAACCATTGCCCGATGCGGTAGACCCGAATTCGCCGATGGAGAAAGAAGTCCTAAACTGGATTTTACAAACAGGCTTCTGGCAACAAAACAAAGGATTCGGAAGGGTGTCGCTTGTTCCACAATTCAATATTGGTGAGTATCTGCGGCAGCTCGACCCCAAAAAGACTTATCAGCATCCGAAATATAAGGTCGACTTCCTTCTTGTTTACAGGAACGAAAAAGATCAAGAATACAAAATAGTCATTGAATATGATGGTTTCAAGGAGCACTTTACCAACTATAACGAAGTGAGCGAGTTCAATTATCACCATTATTATTCTTCAGAAGATGTTTGCCGACAAAAAATCCTTGAGAGCTATGGATACAAATTCATCAGAATAAACAGGTTCAACATTGGCAAGAACCCGATAGCGACCTTGGATAAGAGACTATTGGCAGCGGTAACAGCTAAAAAGAATGATGATATTGATATACTTCGGTCGATACATGAGACCATTAATAATATTCAAAACAACGGCGCTAAGGAGTGTCCTAAGTGCAAAATTCTACGGGATGGAAATACCGCTGAAACCTGCAGGTGATTCCGGAGGAAGCCAGCACCCTGCTGCATACTGAAAGCTGACCGGGGTTTAAATAACATACCCTGCTGGCATCAATCAATAGATTCTATTTTTTTTCGCATTGTGTCTCCTTTCAATTCAAATTTATGAGCGACATGGAATAATCTGTCACAAACAGCATCGGCGATTGTGGGATCACCGATAAAAGCATGCCAGTCTTTGATCGGCAACTGACTTGCGATAATTGTTGAACCGGTCATATAGCGATCCTCGACAATCTCCATCAGATCTTTCTTATCGGCATCAGATAGTGAGTTTAAGCCGAAATCGTCAATGATCAGCAGTCCGACTTTAGTCAGCTTCTGCAGATATTTTAGATAATTGCCTTCGCCTCTTGCAGCCAGGATATCGCCAAGCATTCTCGGCCAGCGGCTGTAATAAACAGAGAATCCATTCCGGCAGGCCCACTGGCCGAAAGCACATGTCAGGTAACTCTTGCCAACACCGGTTGGCCCTGAGATTAAAATGTTCTGATGTTTTTCCAACCATTGGTTATTCTGTAAAGAAGTAATCTTCGTTTTGGCAATGTTTCTATTCTTGAGATAGTCAATGTTTTCCAGAGCAGCAGAGGGAAACTTCAGCTTTGCCCTCTGCATCAAACGGCGCTGACGATTGTTCTGCCTTTGTATATATTCGTCATCAATCAGCAAGGCGGTAAACTCGTCATGGCTTAAATCCTGATGGTCCGGTTTTGTCCGCCGTTCTTGAAAAGATCTGGCCATACCGTGCAATTTCATTTCATTCATTTTGCTTATTGTCTGCGCGTACACTGTTTCCTCCTTCCAGATAATAATTCGAACCTCTGATGTTTTCGTGATTAATGACGGCGTTGTTTATCTGTGACAAAGGAGTTTGTTTATCCAGCCCTTTCTCGAGAATGGCAGCTACGCTGTTATAGGAATAAGCCCTGTATAGAAGCGCTCTATTGCAGGCAAGATCCAAGCGGGCCGCCGTATATTTGTTCTCAAGCCTGATGATGCCCAGGCATGACTTATATGCCTGCTCAGGAAACTTTCTGGAGTCCATGACCCTTTGAACAAGCGCCTTAACCGATTGCCCGTACTTCGCCGCATAATGCAGAATCCTGTCCGGGGTCCATTCCAGATATTTTTGATGATTCCGGGGCATATGCTCTGGGACGGTTGTATAACCGTAAGGCTTGCTGCTTTTTGCATGACTGCAGATTCTTTTGCCATTGTAATAAACCTCTATCAGGACAGGCGTGGCTTTAATATCCACCTCTTTATGAATGAGCGTATAAGGTACCGAATAATCATGCCCCTCATAGCTGACGTGATAATTAAACTGTACCTTGGCTTTTTTCCATTCAGCAAATTCGTAATGTGCATCCGGAAGTTTAAGCGCATGTGGTTTGTCTAAAAGTTCAAAAAGCTCCTGCCGGCTTTTTTGAAACTTTTTCATTTTTCTTTTGTTAAACTCTTTGAGCAATACACCGATCGCATCATTCAGTTCGCTCAGCGAATAGAAGCGCTCATTGCGCAGCCGGAACAATATCCACCGCTTCGCCAGCTTTATGCCATTCTCAGCTTTGGATTTGTCTTTTGGCCGATAAGGTCTTGCCGGAAAAATCACTGTCCCGTAATGTCTTGCAAACTCCGCATAGGTGGGATTTATATCAGGCTCATATCTGGATGCCCTGCTTACCGCCGATCTGAGATTATCCGGTACCATCGCCCTTGGGCAACACCCAAAATACTCCAGCGCGTTGACATTTAATCTTATCCAGGTTGGCAACTTCTCATCCAGGCAACTCTTGGCAAACATGTAGCTTGATGCGCCCCAGACAGAAACGAAGATTTTTGTATCGGTCTCTGTCCCGGTTGCCCGAGTGATAATCTTTATCGGACTGTCGCTGAAATCAATAAATGTTTTCTCGCCGGCTTTGTGAACCTGGCGCATGCTTAAGTTCAGCTTTTCCCGGTAAGCATTGAACAAATCACAAAAATAGCTGTATTGATAACCAGCCGGGTGCTGTTGCTTGTATTCTTCCCATAAGACAGACAGTGTTGCGTTTGGCCTGCGGATCTCCTGCAGCAACCAGCGGTAATCTGGTTCCTCTCGGTTATTTTTCCCCTTGTTCCTGGGAAACAATCTCCGTTCCAGTTCATCATCACTCATGTCCAATGGCCAGCTCAGCCCGGCAGCGGTAAACCTCATTATATATTGCTGAACTGTAAATCTGCTGATATTGGCAATATCTGATATCTTGGCTTGGGATATCCCGGCTTCAAAATGTAATCTTAAGACTTCTTTTATCTTTCTCATACTGATCCTTACCTGTGCCATACACCCTCCAGTTTTTTAAGAGGGTATTATGGCTGATTAGGTCAATTGTTCAGTATGATTTTTATTCCGCTATGCCAGCAGGCATTTCCGCTAAATCACGGAAACCTGCTGGTTTGTTCCGGAATCACCTGCTGGCATGTTCCGGAATAGGGTGCTGGTTTGCAACGGAATTGGCTGCTGGTTTTGAACGGATTCTCCAACGGGAGGGAGAAGAATTCAAAGATCCGGCCTGTTCGACTGGTTATGGCAGGATTTGTGTCTACTGCAAGAAGATTAAGATAACAAACTTTGGACAACAAAGGGTACCCTTGGCTAATGGACAAAAATTTTGTCCGAAATGTAAATCAGCCATGATTATCCGTAGTGGTAGGTATGGTAAGTTCTATGGCTGTTCGAAGTATCCTATGTGTCATTCAACTGCTCCGTATAAATAATTCGCAGGATGGGGTTGTGTTATGTCTTTGAGAGTTCCATGCAAGCATTGCGGTCGAGACATAAGCCTCAGAAAAATGCCCAATGGACAATATGTACCTTTCGATAAGTGGACTAAGAATCTGCACAGATGTCAGGAGTCAAAGGTACGTGCAGTTAGTGAAAGTGCTGGTTTGCAAGCTGAATCGAGCGTAAAACTTGATTCTACTGCAAGCGTAGGTGACTTGATCCTTCAAATAATAGAAGGATCACCGGGAATTAAGGCTAAGCGAATAGCGTCTCTTATAGTGAGGAAATACGGAATTAAGGTAGATAAGTCAGAGGTAAACAGGTGGCTTTATCGCGACCTTAAGAATAAAGTTCATCAAAGCAGCCCCCATCATTGGAGTACAGGCAGTTCCGATGGTAGTAAGTACCAAGACGCAATGCAAAATCAGGCGAAGCATGAAATACCTGAACATAGGCCAGTCTTGGCTGTAGATATTCAAAACAGCACCCAAACAGGGACAAATAGGCTACTCTGGATTGTGATAGCTTTATTGGTTGTAGTAGTCCTAATTTTGCTTAAAAAGTATTTTTAAGAAAATGCATTTTATCTTAAATATTAGTTCAACCACATGGAGTGATTGAATGATCATCGAGAAGAAAGTCAATCACCTTAACGTCTTTCTCGTGAAGGAAACATTTAATCAAAGCTCTCGAATAATAAATCAAGAGGGCTGCGAAGGACCTCTTGAAATACAGATTCCCGGTTGTGGTAAAGGACATTTGTATATCAAACCTAAGATGGGTTATCCTCCCAAGTGGTCATCGCTTTTTGCGGCGTATCTGGACATAAGGAAGATTGGTAATGTCTCAAATGTATCTGCGGCATTGCTTATCAAAGTTGAAGACAGATACTTCGTTCTAACATTCGGGCAAGGTGGCCGTTTTCTCATTAGAGACGGTGTTTGTGAAGAGCGCTTTGGCCTTCTCGTGGCTCTTAATTCTGTAGATAAGGAAAGTTTTAGATGCATAGATAAGCAATCGCTCGACACCATACAAAGTCACACGCGAATTCAATCTGGATATGAAACAACGTCAGATCAATTTGGGCTTGATGTTGAGCAAGACATGCTAAAAGCGATAGTTGGTGCACCAAGCGACTTGCGTCTAGGAAGCCGCATGACCGGAACTGACTCATTATCGGTTTCTGTACGGATGGATCTATCCGATCTTGACTTTCTACTGCGGTCGTATAAGGAGAGATTTGATTGTGACTTGAGTGCTACAGACTATCAATGGGTCAATAATATTTCGATTGTCAAGAATTCTGCTCCAATCGTTGTAACCCTTGAAAGCAAGCTGCTAGAGAAGTTTGCACAAAAGGATTATTCGAACCTTTGGCTGTCTATCCCAGAGATCATTCAGTGGGATTTAGTTAAAGGGTTTCTTTTCACAGATGGCGGGAGAACAATCCATCCAGATGTGAATTTGTTGGGATTCCTAAGTACACTGAAAGATGATCAGCCTGTAACGTTAGATTTACTAAAGCAGCATCAAGTTTCTTGTGCTGATGAAGATCACAACAAGGTTTTTAAATCGTGGCCTATTTATAAATGTCTATACTCGGAAATAGATTGTGAAGGAAATAAGTATGTACTTAATGATGGCAAGTGGTTCAGTGTAAATACTGATTTCGTTCAAAAAACAAATGATGATTTCGCAAAAATAGACCTCTCATCTTTAGTACTTCCCGAATACAGTGGTGGTGGCGAAGGCTCCTACAATGCAGGTATAGCTGAAGCCTATCCCAATCGATTTGCTTTATTAGATGATAAGAATAGAATATTTCATGGAGGTGGGCACGGGCAAGTAGAGGTTTGTGATCTACTTTCTTTAGACAAACAGTTAATACACATAAAGATCTATGGAAAATCAAACGTTTTTAGCCATCTATTTTCGCAGGGCTTTGTCTCTGCTCAATTGTTGCAACTGGATCCTGAGTTTCGCAAGAAAGTAAAAGAAAGACTGAATCCCCCATTCATCGACATCATCAAAGTGGAGTCTAGACCCGCAGAAAATGAGTTCACAGTGATTTTTGCCGTTATTAGCGACTCGAAGGGAGATGAGCTTCATCTACCTTTTTTTTCGAGAGTTAATCTTAATAACACCACAAGAATGTTGAAAGGATTTGGATACAACGTGGAGTTGTTAAAGATCCATGTGAATGCTAGCTACGCCAAGACAACAATATTAATGCCCAAAAAGCAAAGGAAGTCATGATTTCGAGGTCGACAATATGTGCCGAGCGTTGTCTTCCAGATTGCACAATCCTCACACTTTTTTTGGCTTAGAATGACGCCTTGCGGGCATAGAATCCATTTGATCACAGTACTGTCGTCAATTTCAGAACCATATTTGTTTCGTTTCGGCGATATTAATGTGATTTATGTAGATTTCTTATTAACCTTTCCCCGACTTGATGGACACACCTAATAATTTGTATTATGGGACAGGAGGTGTTCATGATCATGGGGGAGAAACATCGTCACTTCAGCAGGGAGTTCAAAAGAGATGCGGTGCAAATGGTCACCGAGAAGGGCATGGCGGTGGGTAAGGTTGCCCGGGAACTGGAGCTCCATCCTAACCTGCTTCATTTGTGGAGGAGGCAGTTTCTGGCCAAGGGCGACAAGGCGTTTGCAGGAAAAGGTCGTATAGCGCCAGAGAAAGCGGAAATAAGGCGGCTTCAGAAGGAACTGGAGAGGGTGAAAGAAGAGAGGGATATTTTAAAAAAAACCCTGGCATTCTCAAAACGGCAGAAATGAAGTACCGCTTTATGGAGAGGGAGAAAGCGGTCCACACGATAAAACGTATGTGCGAGGTACTGAAGCTGTCCCGAAGCGGCTACTATGCCTGGAAGAATCGCCAACCAAGTATCCGTGGGAAAGAGAACGAGGGAATCCTTTCCCGGATACGGGTAATCCACGAACAGAGCCGGAGGCTTTACGGGAGTCCTCGGATCAGGGCGGAGCTTATAGAGCAGGGGTTTCGATGCGGGAAGAACCGTGTAGCCCGGATCATGAAAGACCACGCGGTAAGGGCAGAGGTGAAGAAGAGGAGGTTCCGGCGGACAACCGATTCAAACCATACCTATGCTTTGGCCGCAAACCTGTTGCTTGACAAGCATCAGACAGAGGGAGTATGGGCAGCGGATATGACCTTTGTTCCCACTTCCGAGGGATGGCTGTATGTGGCGGCAGTGATGCACGTGCAAAGCAGAAAAATCATCGGATTGGCCATGGGGGAGAAGATCACCCAGGAGCTGGCATCCCGTGCGCTCCTAGATGCAGTAGGAAGGCAAGGCCGACCTGAAGGGTTGATCCACCATTCCGATCGAGGCAGGCAATATGCCAGTTATGTGTACCAGGATCTGCTGAAACGATACGGCATGCGGGCAAGCATGAGTAGGAGCGGCAATTGCTACGATAACGCCTATCTGGAGTCCTTCTTTGGTACGTTGAAGACCGAGTTGGTCCATGGCGAGCGGTACCGTACGAGGCTGGAAGCGAGGCTCAGTGTTTTTGAATACGTGGAAATGTTTTATAATCATCAGCGGCGGCATTCTTCATTGGGATACAGGAGCCCGCAGCAGTACGAAAGACTCCTTAATGAAATTTAACTGTGTGTCCACTTTTTCGGGGAAAGGTCATATCGAAACTAACAATGCAAAAGAACATGCAATTAATATTGGAAGTGTCCCTCAATTCTAGTCACAATTTTCTCCTATGGAGGTGGGGGGATGAGCATCATCGGCATCGATTTTGGGACTACTAAAACAGTAGCAGCATGCATGAAAGATGGCGATCCGATAATCATTCCCGATCGTCAGGGCCATCTGAGCATGCCATCTCTGGTGCTTGTGACTCCCGAGGAAGAACTCTTTATTGGCTGGGAGGCGCAAACTCATCCTAACCGTTACCACAGTAAACATGTAACCATCAATTCCATTAAAAGATCATTGGGTAAAGAGGGGGAACGCGATTGGGGGTCGTGGAAAACCCAGCCTCAAGAAGTGGCAGCTTTGATTCTCGGACGGATGAAGCTGGAGGTTGAAGAGTATCTGGGCGAAGAAATTAATGATGCGGTGATCGCCATTCCAGCGCATTTCGATATCAATCAACGTTTGGCTATTAAACAGGCTGGACGGATTGCGGGGTTCAACGTCTTGCGGTTGCTAAATGAAGCAACAGCTGCTGTTTTTTCACACCATGATGTCGACAGCCACATTGACTCTAATATCCTGGCCTTCGATTTCGGAGGAGGCACTCTGGATGTTTCCGTTTTGAGAACTGGTGATGGTGTTTACGAAGTTGTGTCTAGCGCGGGTGATGGGAAGTTGGGCGGGGATGATTTTGACCAACTAATCTGCGACTATATTCTCGAATCAGCCCGGAAGCGAATGGGAGATAGCTACCGATTGAATCCATCTCAGCAGATCATTCTCCGAGATGCAGCTATCAGGGCCAAGGAGGAATTGAGTGTTGCTGAGTCGATCCATATATATTTGCCAGGGTTCTTCCAGTCTACCTCTAAGAAATATTGTGACCTTGATACAACGCTTACTAGAAATACTTTTTACGATCTGAGTAAGTCACTTCTTGCACGTGCAGAAAAGGTATTACGGCAAGCAATCAGCGAGGCGCACATCGGCAACTTCCATACTGTTCTTCTCATCGGGGGAAGTAGTCGTATACCAGCCGTTAGGGATGTCGTCCGGGCAGTACTCGGACAAGAAGCGCCTTTCCGATTCTACCCTGAGACTGGTGTTGCGCAAGGTGCCGCCGGGATATTGTCAATAGTTGTGGATGAGACATTTTTCAACGTATCCTGACCCTTTTCAAATTCAAGCAGCTTCTTTCATTATTACACCATCAACAAATCTGATTCCTTCAATGACCTTGCAGATA